>JBLNBO010000026.1:0-3855 GCA_050260055.1 Ignavibacteriales bacterium | reverse complement strand
CAGTTACTAATTTGAGGTAATCGAGAACTTCTTTGTTACCCAGTGCGCCTGCTGTAGAAAGGAGAAGAGCTTTTTTATCGAAAAAACGGGGGCGATGGAATATATAAGAAAAGCGGTCTATGAAAGTTTTCATGAGTGCAGAGACACTAATACCATAAACAGGTGTTGCAAAAATCACTCCATCAGCATCATGCATTTTCTGTTCGATAATATGGGCACTATCTTTATGGGGGCAATGATCTTCTCCTTTTCCAAAACAAGCAAGACAACCAGAACACTGCGATAAACCCGCGTCTCTAAGCATGATGTACTCGAATTCAACGTTCCCCAGAGATTGCATAAACTCTTCTATTTTCTTTGTCGCTCGATAAGTATTGCCTTTTCGTGGACTTCCCATTATAACTAAGATTTTCATGAAATAACACTCCTTCTATTTTTTATATAATGCCCAATGCATTACTGATATTTCATATTGCAAAAAAGATTGGATAGCATTTGAATTCATTTAGTCTCATTTTCTGAAAAGAGTGAATAAATGAAAAAAATTAGTTTCAATATAAAGGTAAAGTATGTTAATTTATCAATAATTTACTTTTTACATTTCAACAGCAAGATGTAAATTTACAGGTAAACTGTTAAAAATAGTACCAGGATTGAAATTCGAACCCACAAATACTTTCTTGATCAGATTTTAAATATAATAAACAGGACTAAATGTATGCAGAAGATTAAAAGAAAAAATTAACAGAAAAATCATTTAAGTAAAGAATAGAAATACGGAAAACTATCTTCAACATGCGAAAGTTGCCTGGCCAGGTTAAAGGCGATAGGTGTAGAGCCTATCCTGTTCGTGCTTTCGAATCACAACTCTCGCTTCAAACATAATATTACACTTTCTCAATTAATAGAATTTTAAGTACTGTATCTATACTTGATATCAGGAAAAAGAGTTTCTTGAATCTACTTCCCAGGACTAACAAAGAAACCATACAATGCTTATAATCACAGGAATACTTAGGGATATGAGATACATGTCAAAAATATTGGACGATTATTTTAAGCCAGAAGCCGTTCATTACCATTTTATAGAACTAACAAAACTATATCATCCCTCTGGCGAGGAGGACAGTATTCGGGAATATATTATGCAATTTGCCAAAAAAATGGAAGGGGTTGAAGTCACTTATTATGATCCAGATGCTAAAAACCCTGGGAAAAGAGTGATTGTTCTTCGCAGAAAGGGATCAGGGAGATATCTCAGTTCTCCTTATATTACTTTGCAAGCACATATGGATATGGTCTGTTCTCCGCACAAGAAAATTTTCCCTTTAAACGTCTTTGGTTATACTGATGAAAACGGTGTAAAGTGGATAAAAGCTGGAGATAAGGAAAGTATCTTTTATCCAGAAAAAGGTACTACATTGGGAGCAGATGACGGAATTGGCTTAGCTACCATACTTGCCATTCTGGAGGATAATAAACTCAAAGACTATCCGATTGAATGTTTATTTACTGTCCAGGAAGAAGCCGAAATGATTGGGGCTGCAGGTTTTAACAAAAATCTCCTGAAAGGAAGAACGTACATAAATCTTGATGCAGAAAATGCGAAAACTATTATTTACGGCAGTGCTGGAGGGTGCCGTACCAAGTATAAAGGAAATGTTAATCTTCTGCCTATTCCCTCTGATTTTATTGCACTTAAATTGTCAATTTCAGGGCTACCTGGTGGACATTCCGGAGTTAACATCAACAATGGAAAGCTTAATCCCATTAAAATCCTCAGTGAAGCTATTATCCGGCTCAATAACCGGCTGACAAAGCTTGACTCAATGTTTAAAGGTATTAAAAGCTATAATCTACGTCTAATTTCAATGAAAAGGGATGAAGAACCTAATCTATACAAAATACCAGGCTGTGCCAGCGCCATAATTGCTCTTTCAGGTAACGATGATGTAGAATTTGAAAGCAATTTTAAAGCCTACTGTGAAGCTTTAAGAGTACAATATCAAGTCGAGAAGAGTGAGTTTGTTTTTAATGTTGAAAAAGCTAACTTCATTCAGAACTCTCTTGATGAAGCATCAACAGATACGCTTCTTTGCTTGCTTCGACAGATACCACATGGCGTTATCCGCATGATCCCGACATTACCCACTCTGGTTGAGACCTCAAGCAACTTAGCTAATATTAACATTAAGCCAAAAGAAGGTAGCTTGACAGAGGGCACAGTAGAAATAAATATCACAAATCGTAGCTCTGATTTTGAGTCCATGAAAGCCCTTATCAATGTCCAAAAGACGATAGGTGAACTCTATAGATATACTGTAGAAACAAGTAATCCTTTTCCATCCTGGGAACCAAACGATAATTCTGTCTTACTTAATAAAGCAAAAGACGTGTACAAAAAAATCTATGGTAATGAGTTCAAAGCAACCGTAATTCACGCAGGTCTTGAATGCAGCTATGTCGTACAAAAATATAATAATGAAATAGACTGTATCTCCATAGGACCTACTATAATGAATCCCCACACTGGAGGAGAAAGTCTCAAGACAGCCACAGTAGAACAATTATATAAAGCAGTAACTTACCTTATTCAGAGCCTTTTTGTTAATTTGTAATTGCATAAGCTATATTGCTTGATTGTAATAAAATAATGTTTACTCAGATCAATCAATAATTTAGGTAGTGTGCCAATTTTTCTGTAAAATCGAAAATCTTGTTAAGTAATCTGGTAGAGATCAATATCAGAAGAACCAAACTGCTTACAGTAAATATAAATTTGATTTATAATTTACAGCAAATTCGTGACACTGCCATAATTTATGTGTTTGCAGCCCAGTGTAATATTTTCATATCTTACGCACCCAAGATGCAAAATCAAACGAAACACTGTAGTTCAAATTACAGTTTATACAGTTGATGGTTCCATGCTATTGATTTCTCAGTTCAACCGCGTAAGTCCTATCTTATTCAAATCTTAACAGATGTGACATGATCCCTTTCCATGTGAGCAAATTTCTTTCTCTCCAAATTTTGCTCCTTTTTCAAGGAACTGGCATGCTCTTTCGATATCACCTACGAGAATTGATGCCATATCCGAAGTAAAATTCTCTCTTACAACGATGCGCATTATCTCGGTGTCTTCCGCATTTTTTGGCAGATAGTAGGCTGGAACTATCCAGCCATTTTCTCTCAGCTTATGAGAGAGTTGCTCCAAGGAATACCCAGTCTTCCTTTTTTGCTTGAAGGCGATTATAGGGAGACTTTCTCCTTTGTTTAAAAGTTCAAACCTGCCTGATTTTTCGATTTTTTCTGCAAGATCCCGGGAAACATCTAGAATATTCTCCATTATTTCGGTGTAGCCAGCCCTTCCGAACCTTAATATATTGTAATATTGAGCCACAACCATTGCAGCGCCTCCTGAAAAGTTTAGAGTGTACGTATCTTCCTCTTCCCCAAGGTAGTTTACAGTGAAAACTAGATTTTTTGGGAGATCTTTCTCATCACTGAAAATCAGCCAGCCAAGGCCTGGATAAGTTAACCCGTACTTATGCCCAGAAACGTTGATTGATCTTACCCTATCCAGTCTAAAGTCCCACTCAAAGTCAGGTTCCGTAAAGGGCAATATGAAGCCGCCACTGGCAGCATCTACATGGATAGGAATATCCCAACCTTTTTCGTTTTTAATATTTATAAGTAAATCATTAATATATTTTATTGGATCTATTTCTCCCGTAAAAGTCGTACCCAAAACGCAACCTACACAGATGGTGTTCTCATCAATATGCTGTGCGACAGCTTCTGCTGTAATTGTACGTTTGTTCCTGTCTATAGGAATTTTTATAGCGTCAACAT
>JBLNBO010000025.1:0-3869 GCA_050260055.1 Ignavibacteriales bacterium | reverse complement strand
GATGATTATAGCTGCATCGCAGCTGAGTGAAACCTGACCTCAATGGATCTATAATCGTTCCTTAACAGTTTGGTGTTTGGTGTTTGGAGTTTAGAGTTTGGAGTTTAGTGCTTGGAGTTTGGGGTTTGGTGTTTGTTCCAGAGTTCCAGTGTTCCCGTGTTTCATTTCAATCAAGTGTCCCAAGTGTCCCAAGTGTCCCTTATGTCCCTTTATCGCTGGCATTTGGGAAAGTGAGGGCGCCTGTCAAATAGATTTAGTATTGTCACTAACTTTTCTGGCGCCCTCACTTTTCCCCCTAATCCAATGACAGAACCGTCATCTCGTAGCGAAGCAAAGAGATCTTTTTGAAGTGGTTTACTGACTTAAATCCTAAAACCCTTACCACTCTGACGAAGATGGCTCCCTCGCCTTTAGGTTATATCAATAATTATTGGTAAACTAAAGGGACATTAGTGACACTTGGGACATTTGGGACCCTAGTTTGGCATTGGAACCGTCCTAAAGTTTGTTACAGTTTTTTGTTCTTTCAGACGCGATAAATCGAGTCTCTACAACCCCATACACCTCATCAAACCTTCTAAACGCATAACAATCAACGCCTAACAGCGCTGAAGGCGCGCAATATGTCAGCACAGGGCAAAGCCCTGTGTAGAGGATCAACACACAGCCCTGCGCCGTTAGGTAATTAATTACATAAAATATCATGATGCTAACGGCGCTGGTGTGTGTAATTCATGACAATTTTCCTACAAAACTTACACCCACTCCATGGGTTTTGTAAAATATCCTTTACGATGGGCTTCGAACACAATGAAGATTAGATTAAGAACCCTTTTGGATCCATTGTGACTGCCTTTGACTCAACTCCGTTGCAGCTGTATTTGGTATTCGTTGCAGCATTGATCAGCTTACTCAGAAGATGATTATAGCTGCATCGCAGCTGAGTGAAACCTGACCTCAATGGATCTATAATCGTTCCCTAATGGTTCTTTGTTAGAAAAAACATATCAGTTCTAAGCCTATACGCTTAGAATGAATACTATCAGTTTGCAACCGATACTTCTTTTTTCTTACTTCTTTGTCTTGGACACAAAGAAGTAAGCAAGAAAAGTCAAGGCTGTGTTTTCGCTTTCGCTGTTGTTGGGCTTATGAGGCTAAAAAATCTAACTCGCCAAGAGGTCTATTGGGCAATTTGGCTTCATCTCACTATTAAACTGCAGCAGGCTCATCAAATCTATTAGATTTTAACAAATGCATTTGTGCAGAATCCTAAGTCTATTTTACTTCAGTAGGCTCAAACACGGAGATTTTTTTACGCCTCATCCGCAGTTCATTTCATTCAAATATATTACCTCAGCGGCGAAAACAATGCCGGGCCTAACAACTCGTTTTGTGGATATGTAGTTCATCTTGGCAGGACCTTTAATCTGATTCCTCCTTCGTCGGAATGATAATGAGATTCTTCGCTTCGCTCAGAATGACGATTACCGTCAAGTGGATTTGGGAAAGTGAGGGCGCCTGTTAAATAGATTTTGACATTATTACTAACCAGCCAGGCGCCCTCACTTTCCCCCCCAATCATAAGACAGAACCGTCATCTCGTAGCGAAGCGGAGAGATCTTTTTGAAGTGTTCACTGACCTCAATTTGAATCACATCGTAGGGACGCACGGTGTGCGTCCTTAAAAATAATTCATTCTTTTGAAGTGGTTTACTGACAATAAGTTCTAAAACTATTGCTTGGGTATTGTAGGTAAATCCTTCAATTAATCACTATCTTTGTATTGTGTCAATTTCAACAATTATTGGCAATAAAAGCTGTTAACTATGGATATTAACGCAATTATAAACAATCCGGATGATATCGATGATAGTTTGCCTGTTTGGTGGGGGTTGCTTTTAATGGATCGGTATCATAAAAGCAAAAAAATTTCAATTAATTTAACTATTTTCTATCAAATTTTCATCTAACCATTTATGGATGATCACTTTCATGCTTTCTAATTTAACAACACATATGATTAGATACAAATAGTATAAAAATATAAGGTAATATAAAATTATCTGTTGACTAACTATTGTCATTAAGAAATAGAAAAAAATACCGTAAATTAAGTAATTATATTCTATTGATAAAAAGCGAATACCTATCGTTAAATGTGAAGACATTTTAGTTTTTTGAGGCAAAAAATTAATTGATAAATAACATAACATAGGTAAAATGATATTCAATTTTGTTCCATTAATATTATATTTATAATCATATTCGGACAATTTAGAAACTATCAAGTCCTTTTTCTGAGAAATATTTTCCATATATTAAGAGGTTTATTAGGTAGCAAATTTAGACATTTCCCTTTCCAAAACATTAAAAAAGAATTAAAAAAGGGGGAGCAGTTGCCCCCCAGTCAATAAAAACCCTACCACGAACCGGAAGGATGAGCAGTTATAGCACAATTGATAGCAAGTGACATACCACATGGAACACCCCAAACTATGCAAGCCACTCCACAAGGCTGATTATCAAAACACCAATCAATAGTTTCAGTTACACATTTTTTCCAATCTCCCCAAGCAGTCTTAACTGGTACATCTATAATATTTCCATTATAATCAACTACCCACGATAAGAAAAGATCACCATTAGAAGTATATTCATTGATAGTAACATTATGAGCACCACGAATTACTTCATGAATAAATACTTTAAAACCATCTCTATACATACCGATTAGTTGCTTAGTAACATTTGGATCATTCGTAATAATAGGAGTTATCACTCCCTTTTCGTCCCTATCAATAACCTTGTACACTTCTGTATTTTCAAGATCTAAAATTCCAAATGTTGATTCTTTATATTCTGCAAATCCAGCCGATGCAATCCATGCATCATATAAAGACGCGTCATATTCTTTCAAGAGCCCTGCTAGTGAAACTGTAGCTAAATTCTTTTCCTTTTTACATTCTGTGCAACCATCTTCTGGATTAGATTCAATTTTATCATTATTGCATGAAAATAAAAAGAGACTTGATAATAATACTGAATAAATAAATAAATTTTTCATGGTTTTGTATTTGATTTTTTGATTGTTAGAATTATGCCTTTGCGCTTTCGATGTAAAGGCTAATCATCGTGAATCGATCTTTATATATTAAATGTCGATTCATAGCAGTTTACGTTACTTTTACATAATTATTAGATTTAGTTAGTATACAAAACTAGCATATTTTTTAATATTGTGAATTCTATTGCATAATTATTTATAAATCTCAGTAATATTATCTAACATTTAAGTGATACTCCCACATTTTTACTACCATAATTTGCAAACCAAATAGATACAATATAACTTTCGACTATCTTGACGAACCCTTCAATATTTGGATAGATTAAAGATCAGCACCTAATAAAGGCTATAACAACACACAGACAAGAACCATAGAATGACGACATTTGGAATAAGTATAAGAATTTGAATAAAGACTTTTGGAATTAAGTTATTTTCTTCGGTAGTAAAGACGAAAACTTGACAAATTCAAACGTAAGATATCTTGAAGCAATTAACACAAATTGCATTTTCTACTAAACGATATAAATTGATAATTACAATCAATATCAACTTTCTTCTTTGCCATCTGCTGAGAAAGATAGAAACACAATGTAGGGACGTAAGGCGTGCGTCCTTATAAATAGTCTCAAAACTCTTTTCATTTAATGTCATTATGACAGTACGTGATACAGTTGATACCTTTTGACACCTTCTGTCAGTTCTCGTGTCAGTCTTTTTTACTGCTAAAACCTGACACCAGGGTATCAAAAGGTATCATTTCACAAATTTTCCTCCTATAGCATGAAAGTTGCTTTTAGCT
>JBLNBO010000024.1:0-8928 GCA_050260055.1 Ignavibacteriales bacterium | reverse complement strand
AAATCCAAACTTGATTCTTCAAAGATTTGATAAATGCCATAAATATTCTTAATAAAATTATATAATAATCAATATGTTTAAAACAGATACTCTAATAACACAGGTAATTGTCGGACAGCCTCTAAAGGAAGGGGTATTCGTGACCCTCTGCGCTCCCGTTGTAATAAAATAGATACTTCAGATAATACACAAAACGGTTCCGTTGCAAAATTATTAGAAGAATTTAATGAAGCTCCATTGCAAAAAATCTCAGAATAAGCATGTAAGTCTATGGAGAATGAACAAAAGTTAAAATATTCAAGAAGATTTATCAATATTATAGAGCTATTTCAAATAATTGATTAATATATTTAGCCTCATTAAGAGCAGAGTAATTTAGATTCTTGATTTGTCTTTTTTTAATCATATTCATAGCTTCAATTCCTTTTAAAGTTTTATTAGCAGATCGAAACGACTGAAATCCAACATTAGATTAACGATTCGCTTTATAGATCTATGATCTTGTTCTATAATGTTATTTAAATACTTGATTTGCCGAATTCCTACGTTTTTAGGCAGTATTTTATCATTTTTAAGTTCATTCACAGCAGCTGGATAAGCTGGATTTTTATCAATTGTTATTACTCTTGGAATTTGATTATGATTAGAACTCAAAGCTTTCTTAAGGAATCTCTTATGCAGCTTTTCTATTTCTTTTTGCACTTAACATGAAATCAATTGTATCTCCATTTGAGTCAACTGCACGATAAAAATATTTCCATTCGTCTTTCACTTTTATGTAAGTCTTATCAACTCTCCATGAGTTATTAGTTGGTCTTAAATGCCTTCTTACCTTCTTTTATATTTCAGGAGAATATTGATGCACCCATCTCATTATGGTACTGTAATCAACTTGAATTCCTCTTTCTATCATCATTTCCTTTAAATTTCTATAGCTCAATGGGTATTTTAAGTACCATCTTACACTCAATAAGATAATTTCTCCTTCAGAATGTTTCCATTTAAAGGAATTTGATAGCATATTACATCTTTGGTTTTCTTTTTATTCTATTGTATCAGCAGAAAGGATTTTTGCAACGGAACCCAAAAAATTATAGCATATAAATTAAACCTGAGAGTAAATCCCTTTATTACTCTGAGATTCATCCAGATTTTCTGAAACTATCTAATATAAGGAAAATTTATTCTACGGATCTTATATAATTTATAGTTAAATTTCTCTAAAAATTATTTCCTAATAATGCCTGGGGTATATACAGAGATGAGGCTGATAAAGGGTTTTTGTCAGAGTACATGCACAAATATGACCGATAAGTAAAGAAGGCAAACAAATATGCAATCAAAGTTGCGCTGGCGCTCTGGTTATAATGGTTATTAAAAATCAAGTATTTCCATCCGCTTATATGCTTCTTTTTCTGGTTTCGATTGGATACCTTGATTTTCATTATCTTGGTATCTAATTAAAAAGAAACATTTTAAAAAATATATCTAAGTTGTATTATGGCTGCCCATAAGTAAAAGAATCTCTTTGTATATGCCCAAAAAGTGGCGATGTAACCAAATAGTCAAGGGAGACTAATTAATGAAATCATATAACATATTAATATCAGTAATACTAATGCTTTGCCTCGTAGGTGAGGTTTGTGCTGCAGCAAATGCAGAAAACATTCAAAATATGGGCTCAGACGGAAACACAACAAACTTGAGCTCAGACGGAAACACAACAAACTTGAGCTCAGACGGAGACACAACGACTTTGAGCTCAGATGGAAAGAAGCATGCCAATTCTATGGAGACTGTAGAACTGATGAAACACGCTCCAAATGGAGTAAGAGCAACTAAATCAATTGTGGCGAATACTTTGAGTAATACTTTGAGTTTTACATCAATTCCAACTACTGGAAATTGTGTTGACAACTCAAAGAAAATCGCGATTTATATGCCAACGATGACCAGTCAACTAGTTCAAGGCACTACAGATGCAATATATGATCCGTATTGTACTGCAATGTTTTTTGAGTATAATCCAGACTATTTGAATAACTCAATAATTGCGAGCAAACTAACAAAAGCAAACTACGATTTGCTTATTGTCCCTAAGATGGAAATGTCTAATACTGCTGCAAATGCTATAAATAATTATCTCTCAAATGGTGGTTGTGTTTGGTTCTTAAATGACCCAAGCTTAACAGAAACTGATGCCGTAGCGCAAGATAGGATAAATATTCTCGGTGGGACAGCAGATTCAGGCTATAATTTAATTGGTTCTGCAAGTACAATCAATGTAGACAATACTGACGATATCACAAATAGCCTACCTAGTCAATTTAATCCAATGGGTACTACAAAAAAATGGTCTTTTTTTAGATCATTGACTGGATCTGGTACAATTTCAGGGTTTAATTACAGAGTCCTTATGTCTACTGGTGACTGTGCGATGCTGGTAAAATTTGAGAATCCAACCACTGGCGCTCGTGCAATATATTCAAATGTAAATATGTTTATTTCTGGTGGCGAATGTAGCTACTTTAATACCCCAACAGCAACAAAATTATTCTTGTTGACAAAGGCATGGATATTGAAGCTTGGTATTAATGAGCCACGTATACAAATTACTTATCCAAACAGTGATAAGCAGTTTACACTTACAATTGACGACGTAAAAGCTGCCAGTGGCGAGCCTGCACTTACAGCGCCTTTCTTTGCTATGGAAAATAGTGTTGGTGTCAGTCCAGCAAGCGTAAACACTTTCTTCTTGATGCCAAGTTCAGCGATTGAGAGTATAAGTCTTCAGAACTATGCCTCAAATGGAGATACTCATTCGATGCACTCGCATAGTTTTATTTGGACTGATAATTCTCAGAGTGTATCTCAATATAAAACAAATATCGCTGCTGCAGAAGCATACGTAAACAATGCAATGAGTGTAGGTAACTATGGCTTTACATCATGGAGGTTCCCATACACATCATACTGTTCCAACTCGCAAAAAGCTGTTGCCTCCAGCGGTTACTTGATTGATTCTTCAAATGGAAGATGGACAGGTGGTGTATATATTGGAGATATAGGGAATAACAATTTGCTTTTCCCGAAACAGATGCTTCTCAACAGTGAAAAAACGAATGTTGTTGAATTAGAGGCAACTTCAATCTATGACTTGGATTCAATTAATGGGAATGATTTTTATCAGAAGCAACTTGAGAACTACCCATATCTCAAGAATGTGAATTTCCCGGCAAACTTTGTTGTTGGTGCTCACTATCAAGGAGCTATGACAAATGTAGACCTGATGAATGGAATAAAACAAATTCTTACTTCAGTACAAGACACAGGTACATCGTATGCAACCTTCAGCACGCTGTCAACATATATGACCAATGTGAAGAATGCAAGGATCACAGCATTGACTTCCGGTAACACGACTATAGTCACCGTAATAACAACAAACCCGATAACTGATTTCACAATAAAGGTTGCAACTGATCAATTCTCCTCTGCAACATGTGATGGTGCATCAGTTTCTGTTAAACAGGACTCACTGACAGGTAGTTCATATATCACACAGACCATTGGTGGAGGAACTCACACATTTGTAATTGAGATGTCAACCCCATCCCTAACACCTCCTGTAGCAACTTTTAACGCATCTAGTACAACAGGCGTGGCACCAGCCTTTATCACATTTACTGATAAAAGCACTGGTTCTCCAATATCTTGGTCATGGACTTTTGGTGATGGGGGTACTTCAAATTTACAGAACCCGTCATATACTTTTAAATCAGCGGGAACATTTAATGTAGCATTAACAGTGAATAATTCTGCCGGAATAACTAATACTACTTCACAAACTATCACCATAAGTGCTCCAGCTTCAAACTATATTCATATAGATACAATAAAGGTAACAACGAATAGCAGACGAGTAGGAAGAAGTACTTTAGTCTCTGCTACTGCAGTTGTGAAGATTCTAGATAATGCCAGTCAGCCGGTAAAAGGGGCGACTGTTTCAGGTCACTGGAGTGGAGCTACAGTTGACACAGATTCGGCAGTAACCAGTGATAACGGAATTGTGACAGTGAAATCCAATGAAGTAACATACAAAAGAGGTACATTGACTTTTACCTTTACAGTCGATAATGTAAGTCATTCGATCGCATGGGACAAAATAGTCAAATCCGGAACAGGAACATATCGTTAAATCTAAAAATGAGCTCGAAAAGAAGTAAGTTAAAATTCATGTCCCTTAAAGGGACAAAATATTCCTTTTTTAAAAGTCCTCTTAATTCCAATTTATGCAATAAACTTGCCTGGATTCCTAGGTCTGAGTGGATGGTTACGTAAAGAGTACCTGTATATTTCGGACTACTTTTTTGGTTCCGTTGCAAAAAATTAGAGTATTTTATAAAATCGTTGAAAACTCTCACAATAAAGCAATTTGAGTAATCAAAGTTGGGTTAAAATAACATTTGAAGGAAAGAATAATAGCCTCAAAGTACACAAAAATTATTTTTGCAACGGAACCGAAAAATGAGTATGTAGATTGGTGAAAGGTAATGCTGAAAACCTTTCACCAACCGAGTGTTGTCATGGGATTTTAGACAGCTTGGGCAGCTTCAGTGCATGGCTATTTATCATACCATGTGACCATATTAAGAATGACGTGTCTATGCATATTAAGAATTTCAGTGTAAACAACCTATTAATGATAAAATGCCTTACGGATATTACCAAAACTTATACCAAGGTCTCTTCGTTTCTGTAGTTGCAGGAGCTTCTATCATTTCAGGTGCCTTGCTTTTGAAGTAGTTAGCAAAGGCTCCTATATCCTCTTTGTATTGTGTCAATTCAATTATTCGTTTTTCCTTCTCTCCTAGTAGAAGATTAAGGCCTTCGTTTCGCTCCTGAAGTTTAACCATTTCAAAAGGATCAGGAGCTTCCATTATTATGTTTTTAAGTCTGGATATTTCAGCGTTAAGATTCTGGACTTGTGCTTTATATTCTTCAATTCTGTCATTTTGCGCTTCTGATAACGCTTTTAATCCGGGGATCTCTTGGGATACATCGGGGATCTTTGGGAATCCATTGGGGATACCGTTGGATGTTTCGGGGATCTGTTGGGGACCCGTTGGGGATGTGTGGGGATTTTCGCGGGGATCTTCTAGTAGTTTTTCAAATGCCTTATTAACTGCGATAGTGGGGCTTGTATACCCACTGGATACAATTTTATCCCATGTCTCTAAAGGGATCCAACACTGAATTTTTTTCTGTTTCTTGTGGTCTTCAGGGGGCATATCACTAAAGGGATCTTAAGGGGATATAACAATTTTGATTGTATCCCTTTGTATCCCTAGGGATGTGATGGGGATCTTACAGGACATTTGGGGATACATTGGGGATACGTCGGGGATGTATTGGGGATATGTTGGGATACAAAGATAAAGCGGCTAAATGTTCTCACACTTGCATAATACGGAAATTATATAAAGAAGTACAAACAATTAAATTTTATACAAAGGTTGCATTAAAAACGTTTATAAAGATCTGTAATTGCGACTTTTGTATAGTCTTATCAATCTCTTTGCGTGGAACCTTTTTATTTTTTTCTTCCTTGTTTTTCATTATATCTTTACAGGCATTATATATCTCCTTTTGACAAATATAACTTAAAAAAGTTTTTTTAATGAAATTAAAGATTTTTTACGGGAGATTCAAAAAAATAGGCTTTTATATTGACATTTACTTAATAAAATATCGAAAAACGTTTTAATTTTCAAATAGGTGGGCAATGTACAAAAAGTTCTGTAATTTTCAATTTATAATATACGGTTCCGTTGCAAAAAATTAGAATATTTTATAAAATCGTTGAAAATCTTCACAATAAAGCATAAAGGAAAGAATAATAGCCTCAAAGTACACAAAAATTATTTTTGCAACCGAACCTTTTCTTTTATCGAGGTTTCCATTTACCTGTGATTTCCATTAATTCAGGGTACTCAGGCAGCTTTGGAAGCTATGGCAGATAGAACTTTATGTTTTTGTTATGTTTTTTCTGGCTGCTTCCCGCCTTTAAATCTAAAAATTTCTTGGACTTTTCTATACCTGCCAAAACATCAATTTTACACTGGAGCTCGATCATCTCCTGAAGTTGCCACTCTGCTTTTCTTTTATTTTCAGGAGATGCTGTCTGGATGCGTCGCTCCAGTTTATCCTTTATCTCTTTATACTCTTCTGAGAGCTCTTTGAAAGTTATGGACTCCATATTGACTTTTTCAATTTCAGCCTTACTTAGTTGTCTTTCGTTGAGCCATACCTTATGACCAGTTTGTTTTCTAATAGGTCTCAGTGTAAGATGGAATTTCAGCATCTGTAAAAGGCTCCACTTTGAGACAATTATGCGAAAATTATCCCTATGGGTATTCCCTGTGATATAAAAATAAATTCTCCCCTTCCTGTCAAATCCCAGATGAGCTGTTGCTTTGCAGTTTACACTCCGGGTAAACTTCTTTGCCCCAATTTTCTTGAATGCTAAACTGGCAGGTGCTGTCAAAAAATTATCTGCTCTCGGATACAGATTGTAGTATGTGGTCTTAGGAGGCTTGAAGTCTAAATCCATGTGTTATCCTTCTTTTTCTTCTTCCTTGGAATCAACTTTCTCCAGAATCTCAATTCTATAGAATAGTTCAATTAAGGCAGTGTTTGATGCATCTGAATTGCTTGAAAATTTATTTTCTTTCCCTACGTATTTTTTTAGCAATAGAAGAGCTAAATCCTGTTTGTACGCTGGGTTTCCTACTATCAAATGTGGACTTGGGATGAGGTTTCGATTTTTCAGGTTTTTTATTACTTTTTAATTGCGGTATGCTTTCTCGGTTCTCTTTAATTGATTGATAACTTAATGAAATCATTTTTTGACTCTTATAAAGTTCATCCTGTCTTTGCTCAAAAATTTTTAAAGCTTCACAGATGTTGCCTATAACAGTGCGGAGGCTATTAACCTCTGATTTGTCCCCCATTTTGGCATACTCAATAACTTTTTTAGACCTGCATTTTGAACAAACAGGTCGTCTAGCTCTGCTGAGATATACTCGACTACAGGTCATACAGTAAACAGGACGCACTTCAACGTCATTTCCAGGATTGGGTTTTTGCCCAGGCATAAGTGAACCTCGAAAATTACTCTGTAATAAAGTATTATGAGACACTTTGAATATAAATTTTCTGTGTAATAAACGGAAATATAAGAGAATATTATCAGAACAACCGGGAATAATAGGTAATAAGAGGAATAATTTTGATGTTTTTGGGAACAAAAGAGAACAATTGAAAACTAGGAATGGGAACAAAATAATAACAAAAGATAATATTAAGAATTACTTACCACTCTATATATATTTTATATATGGAATTCTGGAGAATTATTGGTCGGTATAGCAGCGATTCAGGAAAATATTACCTCTAATTAGAGAAAAACAGCGAATTACTCCCCCAAACCTCACATAGTTTTAAGGAAAATCAGCTATTTTTGTTTTTCTGGCTTTGTAGAAACTTATCTAACTTGGTTCCTTTGGCTTGTACTTTGCAACATCTGTTGATACCTTTTTGCTTTCGCTGACTCAATTGGAGTAAAAGTTACAGCGGCAAAACAGTCAGGTTTTAACGTAAAACCTTGCTTTTTGTGAATTCACAGAAAAAAAAATCCTAAAATGGGTTCATCTAGAAAAGTAACCTCTTTCTCTGTTCAATCGAACACTGGCACCTCTAGACAAATACAACGGGCTGCAGACAGCTCTCATCTACAGCTCAAAAGATCCTTTCTCTCTCTTTTAGCCTGCTTGCCTGGCTGGTAATTGTTGATCAGCCGTAACTGCGTGGCTTCGTTGAGCTCGTCAAACCCGAATAATTCAACTAGCCTCATTCCTTATCCTCCCGTACCCGGATTCGTATTCTTACATCCAGTTCCGTAACTGAATGACAGCGGTACCATGCGAACTCGGAATATATATTTTCCTCAAAGTTGCTCTCTTTAAAGATAGGGTTGCGTGGAACCCGTTTAACCACGACCTCCATGTTCTCCCCCTTGCTATTCCGGGACCTCGGGAAGTTCCGGCTTTTCCTGAATCGTTCAGCCCAGTTTATTTTTATCAACGATGGTATATAATAAACGTTGCAGGTGTACCTTAAATACTTAAACTGTTAGCGGGGGACTCTCAAAACGGTTCCGTTGCAAAAAATCCCTCTATATCATTATAGTTAGCTAGACGCACGTCAGTGAGTTTGCAACGACAAGACAGAGACATAGTAACGTTCGAATTCTGATGCAACTTGCATTATAAAAAGCGATATACCATCAGGTTTTAAGGTAAAACCTTGCAGTTATAAAGATGATAAATCTGTTTTTTTGTGGAAAAAAATGCTGAGTAATTCCGACTTTACATAACTTTTGATATACTGGCTGCTTTCTAATTAGGGAAAAAAAAGGAAAACTTTTAAGCATTAGTTTTTATTTTATTTGTGGTGTTGGCAGTTGGTCGACCAAGAGAAAATTCACAATCAATGTCTAAGAGATGATCCAACAGAGCGTATACATGCATTAGAGAAATTAAAGAATTTCTTCTCATTCTTCCCAGATAAACAACAGGCATGGAATGATTTACATAGACTGACTAATGATGAAGACAGTAGTGTGAGGTTTGGTGCTGCCTATGCTCTTGGTTCTGCTTTTTCTCAAGTGCCAGATAAGCAACAGGCATGGAATGAATTAATTAGACTGACTAATAATGAAGACAGTTATGTGAGGGATAGGGCTGCCTATGCTCTTGGTTCAGCTTTTTCTCAAGTGCCAGATAAACAACAGGCATGGAATGAATTACATAGACTGACTAATGATGAAGACAGTATTATCAGGTCTAATGCTGCCTATGCTCTTGG
>JBLNBO010000023.1:0-32652 GCA_050260055.1 Ignavibacteriales bacterium | reverse complement strand
CATATATATATATAATTGGAAGCGGCAGCGGAGACACAACTCCTCCTACAGTTACAGTTTCACCTGTATCTGGAAGCACCATTTCAGCTGGTTCGACTGTAACAATTAATGCTACTGATGCCTCTGGAATTTATGATATTAGCTACCGTTGGAACAATGAATCTTACAAAACTGTATTGTACAAAACTTCAAGTGCTACTCTTACAGTAACAGCTCCTTCTACCAATGGTACCAACATACTTCAACTTTACGTAAGAGATAATTCTTCAAACTACAATACTGCTGGTTGGGTTCCATATACATATACAATAGGAAGCGGCAGCGGAGACACAACTCCTCCTACAGTTACACTTTCTCCTTCTGCAGGAAGCACCATTTCAGCAGGTTCAAGTGTAACAATATATGCTACTGACGCTTCTGGAATTTATGACATAAGCTATCGTTGGGATAATCAAACTTACAAAACCGTATTGTACAAAACTTCAACTGCTACTCTTACAGTAACAGCTCCTTCTACTAATGGTACTCATGGATTACAGCTTTATGTAAGAGATAATTCTTCAAATTACAATACTGAAGGTTGGAAAACTTATTACTATACAATTGGCAGCAGCTCAGATGACTATACTGCCCCAGTAATTTGTGTATCACCTATTCAAGGAGATATTAATGCTGGAGCTAATGTAACAATCGAAGCTACTGATGATTCAGGAATATATTCACTCAGCTACTACTGGGATAATAACTCAAGCAAAACTGTTTATACTGACAGCACAATAACAACAGTACCATCTACAGTTGGAACACATTACCTTTATGCATCAGCTAAAGATAATTCAAGCAACAAGAATGATACAGGTTGGAGAACATATATATACAATGTTGTTGATGGCAATGGTGATGTTACTCCTCCAACAACCAAACATAGCCCAGACACTAGAAGGATTCAAAAAGGCAAAAAAATAACACTTACAGCAACTGACGCATCTGGAATCCAGTATATGTGCTATAAATGGGATGATGGAACAACCTATACAGTTTACTCTGATGAAATAGTATTATACGCTCCAAATAAAACTGGAACGCGCGACCTTTATGTTATGGCTGTAGACAATTCCTCAAATCATAACAACAGCGGTTGGAGCTCTCATACCTATAGGATTGTTGATGATGAGGATGAAGATGACGATGACGATGAAGACCCAACAATAACAGTTACTCCACCTTCAGGCTCAAGCATTCAACCAAGCTCAACATTAAAGATATATGCTTATGATGATAGTGATATTGACAGCATTAGCTACTACTGGGATAACAACTCAAGCAAAACTGTTGATGACGATACAGTAACAGTAACTGCCCCAAGTACAAATGGTGTACATATACTTTACGCAAAAGCTATTGATGATTCGTCAAACAGTAACTCTACAGGATGGAAAGCATTTACTTACACAGTTGGCAACTTTGACGACATCATTTACCCAGGTGGACCTACTGATGGAACAATTAATCCTGGATTAAAAGCATTAAAACTTGAAATAAGAAATGCTATGGATAGAGTTAAATACAGCGTAAACGAAGAAATCCAATACTATATTGACTACTACAATGCATCAGGCAGTGAGCAAAACAATCTCCAAGTAGTATTCAATATTCCGGATGGATTTGAAGTAACAGATTATAATAAAGGCACCAAAGTAAGCAACACAGTTGTTTGGAGTATTGGCAAACTTGCATCATTGCAATCAGGCAGACTTTATGTAAAAGTTAAATGCACAACAGCTAATACATTTGAAAGAATTGTACTAGTTACAGCCGAAATGAGACAAGGTGGAACCCTTATTGATACATCAATGTTGAGAAACCTTATATTCACAAGCAACATTAAGGGATATCACCAAAAATATATAATTGGTTACCCAGGAGTAGTATTCAAACCTGAAAGAGGCGTAACAAGAGCAGAATTTGCAGCAATGCTTGTTAGAATATTCAATGTTAGCACTGGAACATCAGTTGGAGTTAATCCTTATCATGATATTCACAGTAATAAGAGCCATTGGGCATATGATGCAATAGTTGCCTGCACAAGAGAAGGATTATTCACTGGTTATCCAGACGGAACATTTAGACCGGAAAGCGTTGTAACAAGAGCAGAATTCACAACTGTACTTGCAAGAAAATTGAACCTCGGTGGGGTTAAGACAATATGGATACATGCAAATGATTTGAAAAATCACTGGGCTATGAATGAAATGGAACAGCTCATCCGTTTGAAGATAATACAAGGTTACACAGACGGTTCTGCTAAGCCAGATAGACAGATTTCAAGATCAGAAGCGGTTACATTGCTTAACAGATACAACTTCAGAGGAAGCTTAAATACATCAACATCAAGCTTTAAAGATGTAAGCATTAACCACTGGGCACACAAGGAAATTGAAGAAGCTGCACGAAATCACGCTTACTACAGAGACGTAATAGGAAATGAAACAGTTTCTAACTAATCTATATAAATTAAGAATCACCGATGCAGTGCATCGGTGATTCTTTTTATACTGCTTGTTAATTGATATTTTTGCCAATTGGTGATATAATTATAATAATAATGTTTTTTAATATCTTTATTTTTCCGGAGGATAATTCTGCTGGATTGAAGTTTAACTACGCTGTCTGCGGAATTTTTTCGGTTTACATAACTTTAGTGACGTTTATGCGCGGGAAACCGCAAAGTTGAAAGGAGAGAAATTAGTATGAAAATGAAAAGGTTGTTTATGGTATTGATGGTTTTAGTTCTGGTGACATTGTCGGGCTGTATGTATTTTCCAAGCAGTGATTCGCAAAAGCATGATGTCGAGGATACAACGCCCCCTACACTCAAAATTGTACCAGTTTCCACGACTCCTCTTATGCCGGGTTCTATCTTCTCCGTTAGTGCAGAGGATCCTTCAAAAGTATACGATATATCCTATAGGTGGAACAATGAACCTATGGAAACCGTTACTTTCAATACCGTAAAAGCCGTATTACCTCTGAAAGTACCTGCTGAATCTAAGAAGCATACCCTTCAGTTATATGTTCGGGATGCATCGAAGAGGTTCAACACGGAAGGATGGAAGACATATTCTATCGATTGTAGACCTAAGGATACGACTCCTCCAACCGTTACTGTTTCTCCTGCTTCTGGTTCTACAATTGCTCCAGGTTCTAAAATTATAATCCATATTGAGGATGGATCAGGAGTATATGATGTAAGCCACAGGTGGGACAAGAACTCTCCCACTACAAAACAACTTGAAACTATGGGTTCCGCTACTTTTGAGATTATAGCTCCGTTATCTGCTGGTACACACACCGTGCAATTATACGTAAGAGATAATTCCTCAAACTATAATACGCAGGGTTGGCTGCCATATAGTTTCACAATCAAACAATAATAAAAGGCCGGCACTTTTGTGCCGGTCCTTTATTATTGTTTATATTTACATTTCAGAAGTCTTTGAATATTCTGCTGAAGGTCTAACTGTAAATTCTATACTTGCTCCAGTCTTGCTGTGGTTTAATGATTCGATTGTTACGTCCAGTATTAACCATTCTCCCTTATCAGCATCATAAACTTCATTCCATCCATGATATCCTATTATGTTAGTTGAATAACCCTTTGCAACCTTTGCCTCGATCCCTGCTGCTCTGCAAAGTGCAGCCAGCAGTGTCGACATATCATAGCAGACTCCCTTTCTCAATTCCAGGGCACTCAATGAACCAAATTTGTCACTGTAGTCTCCTGCAAGCATATGATTGTATTTATCAAAATCGTATGTGATATTCTCAGCTACCCATGTATATATTGCTGAAATCTTTTGGCTGTCGGTCTTTTTCCCACTTGTTAATGAATTGCTGAGACTGATTATTTTGCTGTCATCACTGTCAATATCTTTACTAGGATTTAGAAAGCTTCCGTCACTGTTTACTCTTGATTTATTGCTTTCTTCTTTTACTTCTTCCTCTACTTCTTTAATTGAATCGGAATATGAATTTTCTGTGTATGTATTTTCGTTATAAGTATTTTCTGTATATGTTTCATCAATAGATATATCTTCTGTATTTATATTTTCTATAAAAGCATTGTTCTCAGAATATAATTCATCAGTTGTATTTCCGCCAGCGTATTCTTGTTGTGTTTGCCCTATATTCCTTACATATAATGTTGGACCATAAGAATATTCACTTGAATCTTCCTTGATCATAGCATATATGAAGTATTGTCCTTCTCCATCTTCAAATATTATATTTGAAGTAATTTGATATTTTCCGGTTACATCATACCATTTGTCTACGCTTCCGGCTTGGTCTTTTCTAACTTTAATCTTTACATCTTTATCCGTTTCATTAATTCCGCTGAGAGTTAATTGCCCCTCTGCCACGTCAGCAGCTACTGAAATTGTAATGCCGTTGTAACTGCTTGAATTCTGACTACCATTCGCATTAACCATTCCTGCACTGAGTAGGAAGATTATTACGATCAGAGATGCGATTCCAAAGAATTTCATGTTTTTTGACATAAAAAACATCTCCTTTCGGTAATCGGACTGCCATGGCTTTCGCTTTAGGCTCCTAGATTTTGCGCCCGTACCTTTCGGTACGTTTGCCTTTGTCGTTGAAGACTCCTCTGGTTGCATTCAATATTTAGTTATCTTTCTACTATCATTCTATACCTTTTTACAAAAAAATACAATATATTGTAAAAAAATATTTATAATATTTTAAATCTAACTCTCCCTTAAGAATGGTCTGGTAAACATTTCATCTTCTAACTCCCAATAAACATAATATTGTTACATTTATATTAATTATATGGAAAATATTGAAATTAATACTGATTCGCAGTATAATATAGATAATATTAACATAGAGGTATTTTCATCTTTCTTTCCAGGAAATAATTTTCCGGATTGTCGTTTAACTTTATAACACTGGGAAATTTTTCTGGTTTCATATATATGCACTTTATTGTAAGGACGCCGCTAAACGGCAAAAGAGCAGGTTGTTGATTCGCAGACTGTGTCTGCCACGTAGAAAGGAGAAAAGAAATGAAAATTAAGAAAAAGGTTTTAGCCATTGTTTTGGCAGTCATGATGACCCTGACGTTGGTTGCTCCTGTTTTTGCAGCGCCTAATCATTGGGCAAATGTTCCTCTGCAGCACTTTGAATCACTGGGTGTATTAACCCCTGGTTCTTACAATCCCGATGACCAAGCCAGCAGGAAATTAGTCTGCGAAATGATTAAAGCGGAACTTGGTAACCCTCAGGTTGCCATAACCAAATCATTTTCAGACACCAACTCAACCAGCATCTTGACTGTTGCCTCAGTCCTTGATTTGGCTGGTTATCCGGATGGAACCTTCAAGCCAAACACCGCAATCACACGCGGTGAAGTGGCCACCATGCTGGGGAATAAGAATTCATTATCTCCAGTAACTCCGGTGGTATTTCGTGACGTAATACCAACCTGGTGCCGTGATGGTGTGTTCAAAGCCGCTAATGTTGGCCTGATTGTCGGATATCCCGACACGACCTTCCGTGCGGAAAGATGGATCACAATTGCCGAAGCGGCAACCATCGTTTCCAAGTGGCGGCTGTTGATTGACCAGGGCAAAATTAATGCCCCATGCCCAATCCCTGATCCGCCTCCGGTTGCCGACCCGGTAAATCCTGATGCTCCGGCCATTCCTGCACCGCCTCCGGTGACGGACCCTGGAACTAATGGCCCCGGTTCAATACCCGCACCGCCTCCGGTGACAGACCCTGGAACCAATGGTCCCGGTTCAATACCGGCACCGCCTCCGGTGACAGATCCCGGCAGCAACAATGGCCCTGGTTCAATTCCAACACCTGGTTCTGTTGTAGATCCAGGTACTCCAGGGCCAGGTGCAATACCTGATCCGCCGCCAATAATCGATCCTGGTACTCCCGGAGCAGGGGATATTCCAGCTCCTGGTACGGGCTCAACCCCGGGAACCAATGGACCAGGAACCATTCCTGATCCGCCGCCAGTCGTAACAGATCCGGCAAATCCGGGCCCGGGAGAAATCCCTTACCCGTACGCCACTTCAATTACAGCACCGACTAACGGTCCTGGGGCAATCCCCGACCCAAACTAAACAATGAATCATATCAATAAAAAAAGATCAGATAATAATTTATCTGGTCTTTTTTTATATCTTCCTAATATACTTTAATAAGCATCTGCAATGGTGCTCTAAAAGCCAGGGGGAACCTTTATGAATTTCTGGTTGGCTCTGTTTATGCTTTTGTTCATAACTGTTTATATCAAACCCGGGAATAATAAATCCAACCGTACATCATTGCTTTTTCCCCTGGTTTTTTTTTGCTTTACTTTTTGTCTTGTAATATATTCTAAGGATTGCTTCAAATCTGCCCAATATGGCTTTAATTTGTGGTGGACTGTGGTATTACCCTCCTTGTTTCCTTTCTTTGTCTCTGCTGAGCTTTTAAAAGGAACCAGCCTTATAAAACAGTTTGGGAAAATCTTCGAACCAATTATGCGCCCGATTTTCAATGTTCCAGGTGCCGGTTCTTTTGCTTTTCTAATGGGGCTTTTTAGCGGCTATCCTGTAGGTGCAAAAATAGGTGCTGAACTATATGATCAGGGGTTGTGCACAAAGAATCAGGCAGAAAGGCTAATTGCTTTTTCAAACAATTCAAGCCCTCTTTTTATTACTGGTGCAGTTGCAGTAGGAATATTCAACAAACCCGAATTGGGCTTACTCTTACTTGCTGCACATTATCTCGGATGTATTACAGTAGGAATAATTCTGGGTTTGCATTCAAGATTAAAGTCTAATAAGAATCTTAAACATTGCTTACAACTTTCTTTTAACCGCTTTAATGAACCAGTCACTGTTACATTTTCTAATATCGGAATAAAGCTGTCTGAAGCAATTATAAACTCAATCAATACACTTTTAATGATTGGCGGATACATTGTAATATTCAGCGTACTAGTTACGATATTAAGCAAGATGAGTATAATTTTAATTATTTCTTCTATTATTAAGTCAGTATTATTCTTTATTGATTTTGCTTTTAGCCTATCACTGCCTATTTCATCCGGAATCTTTGAGATAACCAGTGGTATCAATCTTGTTAAGCTTTGTTTCGCACCTCTGGCTCAAAAGATTATTATTGCTTCTCTTATATTAGGATGGGGCGGTTTGTCAGTACATGCTCAGGTTGCAGGTATAGTTTCAAAATATGGAATCAGTGTAAAGCCATATTTATTAGGAAAATTTCTGCAAGGAATCTTCTCTGCAATTTATACAGCAATACTACTAAAATTCTCCGGCCAACTGGATATACAAGGATTACCCGTATTTGCATGGAATGAATACCCTTCAACCTACTCCATATCTTATAACCTGTTAAACTCCTCAGTTACATGTGCAATAATCTTTATATTTATTTTATCAGTGCCGCTTTTCATAAGACATAAAGAAAAGATAAAGGGCAATAAAACTCACCCTTCTAGCTTCCCTCTCTTAAAATAGAGGGAAGGATTCGCTCATAATTTATACTCTAATAAATAAATTCCCCCTCTATTAAAAAGAGAGGGGGTTAGAGGTAAGTTACATTTCGTCTTTTCTCTTATTTATCTCATTAATAATCTTATCAAGTTCAGTCATTTTCTTGCCAAAGTTTTCCCAATCATTAGATGATGAATATGCTTTAAGCTCATCATAAACCTTAGTTAGATTTTCTATTAATGCCTTATTTCCGCTAAGTTCCGGGGGAAGTGTTTCCTGATACGGTCCCAGCATCAGAAGTCTCTGTAATGCCTTTTGAATGTTGTCTTCCATTACTATTCTTCCCTGATATCCAACAACAACTTTCCTTAATTCAGGCAGCTGAGATTCATCCTTTTGAACAAATATTGGTTTAACCAATAACAAAGCCTTATCCTTATCATATTGAATCGGAAGAGCCAGAACATCGCTCTTTAAAATTCTGTCTCCTCCCTGCTGCCAGAAATTAAATACTTTTGATATTTCTATTTCTTTATCCATATTTATTTCAAGCTGTTTCGGGCCAAAAACATTTCTGTTGCTTGGAAATTTATATAAAATCATTTTACTATAAATATCAGGCCTTGCCGCTAATAATCCGGTAATCTTTGTTCCATCATCAGAAGTAAACGGCATCATCAATACCAGTTCTGCACTCTTTGCTTCAGGAAGCTTAATCATCGTATAATATGGTTCCATATCAGTTGTCTTACCATTCTGCTCACTAGCAGCAGGTATTTCCCAAGAATCCTTACTTGTAAAGAACGCTGCCTCATCATTTATATTATATCTTTTTAGTATTTCTGCTTGAATCTTTATTAATCTTTTTGGATACTTTATGTATCTTGATATTTCAGCAGGAATCTGTCCTTTTTCGAACAAGTTCGGATAAATTCGTTTATATGTCATAGCTATAGGGTCTTGCGTATCAACTATATAATATTGCATAGTACCATCATAAGCATCTATAATAACTTTGACCGAGTTTCTTATGTAGTTGATTTTTCTTTTTTGGTCAAGCGGAATCCTCTGTGAATAAGGAAATTGGTTCGAGATTGTATATGCATCAATTATCCAAAGAAGTCTGCCATCTTTATTTACAATCATATATGCATCTTCATTATCTACATCTAAAAATGGGGTAACCAGTTTTATTCTTGCGATTATATCTCTATTGATAAGAACTTTACTTTCGTTTGATATTTTACTTGAAAAAATCAGCATCGGGTCTGCAAGTTTTACTGCCATAATAAGTCTGTTCATTAATGTAAGCTTAATTCCGGCGTTTCCGTTATATATTATTTCTTTATTAATATCCCTATCAGGATAATCAATTTCTTTTTCATTTCTAACATTTACAACAACATGGTTTTTAGTAAGTTCTCCATAATATATTTCCGGCTTTGTAACCTTAATAGTATTACCTACAGTCTTTAAAGGCATATCCTTATATATATAATCAAGAATGCCACCGCTTTTCAAAGTATTTACAGGAGTCATTACAAAGCCATATCCATGAGTATACTTTAGTTTGAGATTCTCATAAGTCTTTTCATCGAGTCCCTTTTGATTAATCTCTCTGGCAGAAATATATACCGGAGTATTTTTACCATTTAAATTATAGCTAATTGTATCTATGTCTTTAAATTTATAATAGCTTCTTAAGCTTTGTAATTGATTTGAAGTATCAAGTATCAATGTAGGATCGATAAGCCTAAAGTTATCAATGGCTTCAGAATTATTATCAATTAATGGCTGTGTCAATGCATCACTTATTTCATAATCCCTTATATCTACCTTATTAGAAATATTATATGCCATTTTGGTAAGATCAATATTGTTTCTTATATAAGGTTTTTGCCTGGTAGTTTCATATGGCAGAACCCAGGTTAATTGAACAATACCTGCAATTATTGCTCCAAGTACAAAATAGGCAGGAAACATAAGAACAGTATACGCAGCATGCTTATATTTTTCCCTTATTAATAATATAAAGGCAGTAACTATAACAATAAATAAGATAAATGGTGCAATTGTATAAATCTTTAGCCAGATATTCACTTGAGTGAAATCTGCACCAAAAAAGTTGCCATTGTTTGAATAAAGAATATTCTCAGTATTAAAACTATATGAGAATACTTTTAAAATAAAAAATATTGCAAAATTTATTAAATTATGTAGTATAACTCCATTCTTTCTTAAGGACGTTATTTCAATCGCGTTGAATATTGAACCAAAAGCCAAAACATAATAACCTAGCGTATAGATTATTGCTGCTAGAATTGTACCTGATACGAAATCGCTTACTGCAATAATGAATGGCCTTTGAAATAGATAGTATCCAAGATTTTTCAAGAAAATCGGATCTCTATATAGACTGGAATTAAACATCTCAGCATTAAAATATATCAGTGCATTATGGGCAAGATAATCTTTTGTGAAAAATGATCCAACAAGTGCAATTCCAAATGCCAGCCAAAAATTCGGCAATTTTGTTGGTTGAAGGTTTTCTTCTATAAAAAATCTTTTAATTCGTCTAATAATTATGAAGTTTGTGATAAAAAAACAAATAAATATAAAAAGAAAACATATAATCATTGAAATAGAGCTTGCAACTACGTTAATCCAAAAAATATCCGTATATTGATTGCCTATCTCCTGATATTGCTTTAATTCAAAATTAAATTCAATTACTCCAGCTAATATAATTAATATTAATACCAGCAAAATTGATAAACTAACTTTCAGTTTTGCCGAATTTGCTTTTCTTTTTTTTCCTTCTTGGTTCATTTTTATACCTCACCCAACACTGTAAATTATTATGAAATCATTGTTCAAATAGAGCTTTAGAGAAATCAGATGGATTAAATTCCTGTAAATCATCTATTTTTTCGCCTATACCTATAAACTTCACAGGAATACCCAGTTCATTTTTTATAGAAACTATTATGCCTCCTTTAGCTGTTCCGTCAAGCTTAGTAAGTACTATTCCAGTAACATTCGAAGCATGTGTAAACTCTTTTGCTTGACTAACCCCATTCTGTCCGGTTGCAGCATCAATAACAAGTAGAACTTCACAATCTGAGTCTGGAAGCTCTCTCTTAATAATTCTTAAAATCTTACTTAATTCTTCCATAAGATTTTTCTTATTATGAAGCCTACCTGCTGTATC
The DNA here is from genome assembly GCA_050260055.1 of Ignavibacteriales bacterium. Taxonomy (GTDB): domain Bacteria; phylum Bacillota; class Clostridia; order Acetivibrionales; family UBA4821; genus JBLMYQ01. Next base: position 21,900 of record JBLNBO010000023.1, on the reverse strand, counting down.
ACATATTAATACATCAGCTTTCCTCGATTTTGCTGCTTGTATTGCATCAAAAACAACTGAAGCAGCATCAGCACCCTGCTGCTGTTTTACAACTTCGGCTCCAGCCCTCTGGGCCCAGACTTCAATCTGTTCAATTGCTGCCGCCCTGAAAGTATCAGCCGCAGCAATTATTACTTTCTTTCCTTTTTGTCTTAGATTAGCAGTAATCTTTCCAATCGAGGTTGTTTTACCTGTGCCATTAACACCAACTATAACTATTACTGATGGCACTGTATTAAGCTTCAACCCCTCAGACGCATCTGATAGAATCTCTGTTATTTCTTCTTGAAGAAGATTTTTTATTTCAGTAGGATTTGTTATTCTACGAAGTTTAATTTTTTCCTTAATGTCTGATATTATCTTTGAGACTGTTTCCATTCCTATATCAGATGTTATTAGAATCTCTTCGATTTCTTCGAATAACTCTTCGTCAATCTTCACAAATACCGACAACATCTGATCCATTCTATCACTGATTGACTTTCTAGTCTTATTCAGTCCTTCTTTTAATCTGTCAAAGAAACCCAATACCTACACTCGCTTTCGTTAGTTATTTAACTAAGTTTTCTGGATTATTATTTTCAAGTGCAGAAATATTCAAATCAAGTCCAGAATCATCATCTGTAAACTTAATTGGAATACAAATAATCGGATACTTATTTGATATTAAAATATCCTTACCTGTCAAAATTGTAGGAGTTGTTATAAGAACCTTCAAACCTTTTGTATAAAAAAGGGAAGTTGCGTTACCAACAATCATATTAGCCAATTCTGCCATTGCACTCTTCTTTAAGTCGATATCAAGATTATCTGAATCACCTGCAAACATATGCCTAACAAGAGTATCCATTGAGTTATGATTAAGCGTAAGTATTACTTGTCCAACCAATGCACCAGTAACACCAATAATAATTATTACATCTTTGCCGCTAAAAGTATTACCTCTTAAGCAAACCTTTTGAAGTTCAGAATCAACCCCTGCAATATCTTTTACAACATTCATACTTGCTTCAATAAACGGGTTGAGATAATTAACATTCAATCTTTTTCACCCCTTCAAATTGTATATAAGTTTATTTTATTATATATTAATATTCTTTTAATGTAAATTTTTATGTTAGAATCTTCCTCATATTTTCGATAATTTCATATTTGATTCGTAAATCTCCTAAACCGCATCCAATTTCTATGTTTTCTTTATTTGTGCCATGAAAATCCGAGCCGCCTGTCGCAATAAGGCATAATCTCTTAGCTATTCTTTTATATCTTATTATTTCTTCTTTTTTATTCATACTGTAGTATACCTCAATTCCTTGCAAACCAACCTCTTTAAGCGAGGCAATAACATCCTCGACACCATCCTGCCTTAAATACTTAGGATGAGCTAGTACAGAAATTCCACCTGCATTTTTTATTAGGTCTATTCCTTCTTTAGGAGATATCCTTTCTCTTTCAAAATAAGCCTTTCTGCCTTCTGCTAGGTATACATCAAAAGCCTCGCTTATACTTTTGACATACCCCTTAGAAAGCAAAACCGAAGCAATGTGCGGTCTGCCAACCGATTCATGGCGTGCTTTATTCTGAATTTCATCAATAGAAATATCAAATCCAAATTCATTTAATTTATTGATAATCTTAACATTTCTCTTATTTCTTCTTACCCTAAGGTCTTTAAGTCTATTTTCAAGTTCAACACTTGGTTTTAGAAAATATCCTAATATATGCATTTCTGATTCATGGTCAACACTTATTTCAAGTCCAGGTATAATTTCTACTCCAAATTCTTGTCCAGCGCTTATTGCTTCTTTAATTCCAGCAATAGTATCATGGTCAGTAATTGCAACAGCAGAAAGCCCCTTCTCGCTTGCATGTTTTACAAGCTGATATGGAGTAAGTGTACCATCTGATGCAGTTGTATGCACATGCAAATCAATCGGTCCTTTCATTTATGGTCACTCCGTTTAAATTGAAAACTGTTTAAACACTGCTTATTCCCGCAACATATCCAGTTGAGAATGCAATCTGCAGATTAAATCCACCAGTATATCCATCAACATCAATGATTTCTCCTGCAAAATATAAACCTTTTATTATCTTGGATTCCATAGTAGAAGGATTAATTTCATTTATAGAAACTCCTCCGGCAGTAATTATTGCTTCATCAATCGGACGGAATCCGGTTATAGTTATTTCGAAGTTTTTTAGCAAATTTACTAGCCTAGCTCTCTCAACCTTTGAAATCTGGTTAACCATTTTTTCAGGATTGATATTGCAAAGTTTTACAACTATAGGTATAAGCTTTTGAGGTAATAAATCATCCAATGAATTTTTAAATTGCTTATTTGAATATTTCAAGAAATCCCTTTGAGTTCTTTCATCAAGCTTCTCTTGAGATAATGCAGGCTTAAAATCTATAAAAAGCTTTATAGCATCCCCTACTTCCTGCTTCTTACCTTTAGAATATAACACATCCAGCAGATGTCTGCTTGAACTTATAATTATTGGCCCTGAAACTCCAAAATGGGTAAATAACATTTCCCCAAAATCTTCATACAAGACCTTTTTATTCTTATAAAGAATTCTTATTGAAACATTTTTTAATGATAAGCCCATCAATTCTGCAACCCATTTTTCTCTGGTTGTTAAAGGTACAAGTGATGGCTTTGGTTCTACAACCGTATGCCCGGCTTCCTTAGCAATTCTATATCCGTCCCCTGTTGAACCTGTCTTAGGGTAACTAATACCACCCGTCGCCAGAATAAACGAATCACATTCAAGTACTCTGCCATCTTTAAGTTTTACCGATTTAATACTGTTATTCTCAATAATAAGTTTTTCACATTCTGCATTACAGATGATTTCTACATTTTTATTTTTAGTATACCCAATTAACAGTTTGGCAACATCAACAGCGCTGTCAGATTCGGGAAAAATCCTTCCTCCCCGTTCAACCTTAGTCGCAATACCAAGCTCATTTAAGAACTTAACCAGCTTTTGATTATCAAACTTATGGAATGCACTATATAGAAATACCCCATTACCAGGGATGCTTTCAATAAACTCTTGTAGTTCGGCGGTATTTGTTAGGTTACATCGTCCTTTACCTGTTATCATTAATTTTCTTGCTGGTCTGTCCATTTTCTCTAGGATTGTAACCCTGGCTCCACTTTCGGCTGCAAATATTCCTGCAAACAACCCAGCTGGTCCGCCACCTGCAATAATAACATTCTTCATTTGCGGGGAAACTCCTTATTATTCAATCATGTATTATAAATTGTTACTTTCATTTTTTCATAATCTTTTGACAAGCCAAATATCAGCCCTTTTTCTTTTAGATTCTTATTCAGAAAATCTACTAGCCTATATAGTTCCGGATTGTTTTCTAGTTCAATTACTGCTCTAATTTCTAGATCTTCTTTCTGAGACATAAATATCCCCCTTTAAAAATGTACAATTGAAATTTTTTCGTTGATAATTAAAACCTTATAATTTTAATGTATTACTGCTATATTTTTAGTAGTTTTCGTTCTAGCAACTCCTGCACTGCTTTTAGTATCGAAAACTTTGCATGGACATAGGTTAACCCTCCCTGCATATATGCTATATATGGCGGACGTATTGGCGCATCTGCACTCATTTCTATTGATGCCCCTTGTACAAATGTCCCTGCAGCCATTATAACCTGATCATTGTATCCAGGCATATCCCAAGGTTGAGGCGTAACATGCGAATCAACCGCCGCACCTTTTTGTATTCCCTGACAGAATGCAATAAGTGCATCTTTATTATTAAATTTTACTGCTTGGATAATATCTGATCTTTTTTCGTCAGCAGTTGGTGAAACTTCAAGCTCAAACTTATTCAATAGTTCGGAACAAAATACTGCCCCTTTAAGGCTTTCAGCTACAACATGCGGAGCAAAAAATAATCCCATTATTATTTCTCTGTTCATTCCAAGTGTAGCACCGCATTCCTTACCAATCCCGGGAGCTGTAAGCCTTGATGCTGCTAACTCTACATATTTCTCTTTTCCTGCTATATATGCACCTGTACGTGCAATACCTCCCCCTGGATTCTTTATTAGAGAACCTACAACTAAATCTGCTCCGATATCGCTTGGCTCTGTCCTTTCAACAAATTCGCCATAACAATTATCAATAAGGCAAACAACTTTTTGGTCCAAATTTTTTACAAATTCAACAATTTCCTTAATATCGGAAACACTAAGTGAAGGCCGCCATCCATAACCTTTTGAACGCTGTATATAAACCATTTTTATTTTATTCTTGCTAATAGTATCTTTCAAAACTGTAAAATCTATTTTTCCATCATCTTGCAAATCAATTCTATTGAATTGAACTCCGAACTCTGAAAGAGATCCACCATAGTTTCCTTTAATTCCAATTGCCTTTTCCAGTGTGTCGTAAGGTTTTCCTGTTACTGACAGTAATGTGTCTCCCGGTCTTAATGCCGCCCAAAGAGCCGTATTTAAAGCATGCGTACCTGAAACAAACTGACTTCTTACGATTGCATCCTCTGCATTGAATACCTGAGAATAAATCGAATCAATTACTTCTCTTCCTAAATCATCATAACCATATCCTGTTGTCCCATAAAAGCAAGCTTCACTGACTTTTTTATCCTGCATAGCTTGGATAACCTTAAGCTGGTTGTATTCAGCAGTTTTTTCTATCCCAACAAAACTATTGCTTCTTAGCTTGTTTTCAATTTCATCAGATATATTCCATAATTTTGAATCAATTCCAAAGCTATTTCTGTTCATATAATTCTCCTAAAAAAATAAATAAAAATGCGACGAGAGACAGGCGCCTCTGCCGCATTTCATTCTAGTTACTCAAATATTATACTGATTTTAACCTCTCCAAATTCTGTTTTAAACCCACCGTTATATCTTTCATTTGCATAACCACCCAGCAATGATACAGATTGGCCTTTAAAAAGCCCAGGTGGTGTAAGTCTAAGATTCAGATTCTTTTCAGTATTATTTATTTTTTTGACAGCTCCGCCGCATATAATATTGCCTAATTCTTGTATCGAATAACCAATGAATGAATCATCCTTATCTTCATAGGTTTCACGATTCACTCTTTCTGCAATTACACATGCAGTATCTTTTGACATGTATAATACAACCCAGCCATTAATCTTACCAATGAATCCGGTTACTATGGAATATCCGCCATCAATAGGATTTTCTTTGCTGCCTTCCTGCAATTCAACTTTACCTTGTATATTTACCATATAATCCATAACTTCTTCAAGGGCACGGAAGAATGCCGTAATTATGCTATTAATTTCAGTCTTTTCAGTTTGCCTTGGTATATCTTCATATTTTTCACCATTTAATGCACAGCGAAGAATATCCAGCATCTTTTCCTTTTCAAAAGGTTTATCCATGTAATATTTAATCCCTAGCTCTGAGGCTTGTTCTAGAACATTTCTGTCAATTGCTGAGCCAAAAAATACTATATTGGCATCCGGATTAATCTCTCTAATTCTTTTTGTAGCTTCTATTCCGCCCATAACAGGCATTGTTATGTCCATTGTTACAATATCAGGCCTATGTAATTCATAAAGTTCAATAGCTTGTTTTCCATTTATTGCAGTTGCACAAACTTCATAACCTTCGCTTTCCACTGCTTTTGTTATTAATTTGTGAATTAAAAGTGAATCATCAACAACAAGTATTCTAACATTTTTATTCATATTTACTCTTCCCTCTTCCATAGTTTTTTCCTTATGATTCTAGGATAAAGTATGCATATAAAAATGAACTGGAACTTACTATAATAGTATAACCATATATATTTTACATCATCAAGTTGCCTTTGTGTATCAAAAATAGTAAAATAAATTGAAAATATTTATAAACTGATTTCTCATATGGAGGAAATAATTTGAAAATTATTGACTTATATAATTCCAATAAAATATTGTATTCTTTTGAGGTTTTTCCACCAAAGACGGAAATGCCAATTGATACTGTGTATAATACAATTGATGAAATAAAACATCTTAATCCCTCATTCATCAGTGTAACATATGGGGCAGGAGGCAGTAATCGTTCGCGGACTATAGAAATTTCGTCATATATTAAAAATAATACAGGTATTGAGGCGTTATCGCATTTAACTTGCGTTTCATCTTCAAGGAATGATATTGATTCAATCTTAGACAATCTCGAAAAAGAGAATATTGAAAACATTCTTGCATTACGGGGAGACGCGCCAAAAGATATTCCTGATTTTGATTTTTCAAAGCAGGAATTTAAGCATGCAAGCAGCTTAATCTCACATATTTCTAAGAGAAATAAATTCTGCATTGGTGCCGCCTGTTATCCTGAAACACATATTGAGTGTCTTTCCCATCAGGATGATATTAATTACTTAAAGCTGAAAGTTGACGCTGGTGCTTCATTTATTATTTCTCAGCTATTCTTCGACAATAATATATTTATTAATTATCTGAATGAAATTCGAAAGGCAGGGATAAACTGCCCTATTTCTGCAGGGATAATGCCTATATTAAACTCTAACCAAATTAAAAAAATGACCATAATGTGCGGTGCAAGCATACCTAGAAAATTATTGAGAATCCTCAACAAATATGAGAACAACCCTGAAGATATTAAAAAAGCAGGCATTCACTATGCAATAGAACAAATTCACGGCCTTAAAGCAAGTAATGTCAATGGCTTTCATATTTACACTATGAACAGGCCTGATATCGTAACCGAAATAATGAAAAGCACATAAAAAAGTGGCTGGAGCCACTTTTTTATGTGCTTTTATATGCTATAGAATTATACATATTAATCCTCCGCTACCCTCGTTAATTATCTTTTGCAGAGTCTCTTGAAGCTTCTTTTGTGCATCTTCCGGCATTCTGTAAAGCTTATTGTGCAATCCTTCGTTCACCAATTCATTAAGCGATTTCCCGAAAATATTTGACTCCCATATTTTGCTGGTATCACCTTCAAATTCTCTTAGAAGGTAGTTCACAAGCTCCTCTGATTGCCTTTCTGTGCCTACAATCGGTGAAACCTCGGTTTCAATATCTGCTCTTATCATATGTATGGATGGTGCGCTTGCACGAAGCCTTACTCCGAATCTTGAGCCCTGTTTAATCATTTCTGGCTCTTCTAGCTTCAGTTCGTCAAGCAGCGGGCTCACAATACCATATCCTGTTTCTCTTACATCCCTTAGTGCTTCAGCTACTTTATCATAATCAACTTTTATCTTTCCAAGCTCTTTTAGCAGACCTATAAGCTCATGCTCTCCTTCTATCTCAAATCCGGATGCCTCACCAAGGACTCTATAAAACAATCCATAATCAACATCAATGTTAACCTCAACAGTACCATTACCTGGCGCAATTCTGTTAATATTTATCTTTGTTATGTATTCATTATCTGCAAAAGACTCGGTCGATTTTCTTATCTCTCTTAATTTGCTTACACCTGAAAATACATTTTTAACACTATTAAATATTGAAGATTTTAGCCAATGTTCGTTTTCCAGAGTTTCAACCCATCTAGGAATATTAACTTCAACCTGAATGACTGTAAACTCTAATAGTACTTTTTCAAGTATTTCATTAATATTATCCATATCTAAGTTTAAGCAATCTGCAATCGCTACTGGCGTACCGTGTTTCCTTTCTAATTCTTCTTTTAACTCTAGCGTACTTTGAGCATTTGGTTTAGCTGAGTTAAGAATAATTACGAACGGTTTTTTTATTGCTTTAAGCTCTGATATAACTCGTTCCTCTGCTTCCATATACTCTTCCCTTGAAATATCAGTAATACTGCCATCTGTTGTTATTACCAATCCAATTGTTGAATGGTCATTAATTACTTTTTTTGTCCCTATTTCTGCAGCTTCACCAAATGGTATCTGCTGTTCAAACCAAGGAGTAGAAACCATTCTGGGACTATTATTCTCAAGATATCCCAGAGCGCCGCTAACTAAATAACCCACGCAATCAACAAGCCTCACTTTTAGTTGTATGTTTTCATCAACAACAATTTCAACAGCTTCATTTGGAATAAATTTTGGTTCAGTAGTCATAATCGTTTTTCCTGCAGCACTCTGGGGCATCTCATCTTTAGCTCTTTCTTTTGAATAAGGATTTTGAATGTTTGGAATTACAAGCAAATCCATAAACTTTTTAATAAAAGTTGATTTGCCTGTTCTTACTGGTCCTACTACACCCAGGTAAATATCTCCATTAGTTCTTTCAGCAATATCCTGGTATATGTTTATCTTATCCACATACTTTACCTCCTTTTTGTAAATTTGCTTTATATATAAAAACCTTCTGGTCTAAGACATTATCAATATCTATGCCTCCCTTGCGTGTTTGTACAAAATATCAATATTAATATATTGAATACGTCAACAAAATATGCCAGTAAAAATTAAAGAGTCTTTATTGACTCTTTAATTTTTACTGGCACTAATAAATTAGCCCTTAAATTAATAATCAGTTACTGTTACTGTAAACGAGTATATTTTCCCTCCATACATAGCTGTAATAACTGCTGTTCCTGTCTTACTGCCGCTCATTATTATTCTATTTCCATTTGAATCTTTAGTCACGTATGCTATTTCTCCATCACTAGTATTAAACATAACTTTTGGGGAAATATCCAATGAAAATCCATCTGAGAAAGATGATACAACACTTATATACCCCCCAGCAGAATATTTACTATATATGTTTGATGATGAATGTGAAACACTTAGGTTTGTTACTTTACCGTGTTTTTTCTCAACTTCCCTTGGAACAATGTTAACTTCCTTCTTTTCAGTTGGTGGTGCAGGTATGCTTACAAGACATTCCGCCGTCTTTCCTCCATACAATGCAATAATTTTCGCAGAACCATAACTATTACTACTAGATAAGACATTCCCTTTCACAATTGCTACATTAGTATTATTACTATTAAACACAGCCCACTCAGTTACATCTTCAGTTCTTCCATCAGTATACACTGCTTGAACCATCAACTCTTTTCCTGTGGAATTCTTTCCAATTATTGTATAGACAGAAGGTGAAACTCTTAAATTTAATACAGACGGTTTTACATCTACCTCACAAGTTGCTGTTTTAGTAGAATATTTTGCAGTAATTACTGCTTTTCCGGGATTTGACGCACTTACAAGAATGTTACTTTTAACAATAGCGACATTACTATCACTGCTGGTATAAGTTATTGAGGAAGTAATTTTCTTTGACGTCCCATCAGAGTAATAACCTGTTACTGTTAGCGCTTGGCCTGATTTATTTTGTCCAACAATCCTTGAAGAGTTAGGAGATAAACTAATAGATAACAACCCCATTTTTGCAGTAACAATAACCGATGCAGTCTTATCATTATAAACAACATTAATTGTAGTTGTTCCGCTTTTTGCACCGCTTACAATCTTTTTGTTCGCAACATATGCAATGTTAACGTCATTGCTTGTAAATACACTTCCAGAGGTTACATCTCTCGCAATAGCATCAGAATATGTACCTACCACTTTAATTGATGAGCCAATAATATTCGGTCCTGATATTGTTGTGGCAGTAGGTGTTACAGTAATTTTTTGCAAGACGGGAATTACCGTAACCGTACATGTTGCAGTTTTTGCGCCATAAGTTGCTGTGATAACTGCTTTACCACTCTTTGCACCACTAGTAATAAACCCGCCTTCAACAAATGCAATGGCTGAATTATTTGATTTATATGCGGCATTCTCTGAAACGTCAACAGTTGTATTATCTGAGTACAGTGCCGTTATTTTGACTTTTTCACCTTTAACATTCTGATTTACGATAGTCGCTACTGCAGGCTCAAACGTAATTTTAGTCAATGTGGGTACTACGGTTACTTTACATGTTGCTGTAAAGCTTTTATACGAAGCTGTTATAAAAGCTGTTCCGGATTTGGCACCACTCATTAAACGGTTGCTAGCTACTGTAACAATGCTTGAGTCGCTGCTGGAAAAGGTAGTTGAACTGGTTACTGTTACAGGCGTACGTCCATCGTAATTTGCCATTACTGCTACATAATTACCAAGCTTATTATTTCCAGTAATTGTTGATGCTGTTGGTGTAATTGTTATTCCAATTAGTTTTGGATTTACAACAACAGTAGCTCTTGAAGTCTTCCCATTAAATGATGCAGTAATATAAGCAGTCCCAGTTTTAGTTCCGCTCATAAAATATTTATTTCCATTAATGTCCTGATTAATAAAAGCAACAGTACTGTTAGTGCTGGAATAAGATGCATTATTGGTGATATCAACAGTAGAACCATTAGAATAATATGCAGTAGTCACTAGTGTTCTTGATTCTTGATTCAGCCCCACAATTGTCAAGCTGGCAGGGCTAATCACAATTTTGGTTAATGTTATTGTAGTCGCCGCATAAGAAAAAAAAGTGAACATAATCACCAGTAAAAATAAAACCGATATCAATGTAAATTTTTTTATCATAATCTGTTTCATGTTCTTCTCCACTATTAACTTTTATTATTGAAATTGGCAGAACAAAAGGTAATTTTTCGTGTTTTCCATATATTTATATTATACTACAAAAAATGGTATTTCTCAATTTTTAATTATTAGTACATAAATAATTACTGTACAACATCAATAATCAGATTGTTAATCGGATTTCCTAAATCATCTAATGGAACAAGCTTTATCCCCATTTTATTATTAGAGTTTAAATATACATCAAACATTATAATACCTGCAAAATCCTCATTCTGTCCCATATCTTCATACCTAGAATAACCAGTTTCGTCAGCATCAGAAAAGTATGCAAAAGCTGCATTATTATCTAAAGCAGTTTTACTCAAATCAATACATCCAATTGCCTTCGTAATTGGGTTTTTCATATCTTTATTTGCATCATTGGTAAATAATTGTTTAGAAAGTGCATCCTCAACTTCATTTATATTGCTTTGACTGTAGTTAGATATAATAATCTCTGCTTTTGCCGATGCAGTTCTCAAGTTAGTGTATATACCCGATATCCGGGCCTGATCTTTAATTCCTCCGGCTCTCGGTATAATTAGAACTGCTAATATAGCAATAATTGCAATGGCTATCGTTAATTCTATTAATGTAAAACCTTTATTTTCTTTCATAATTCCATTATCCTTTTGAATATTAGTAAAATTTCATCTTCTTTTTTATTATATTTTAATTATATTATTTATTCAATAATTGGTTATATTGAAGAATTTTTCCATAAAAAGAAACAGCTAATTAAACAGCTGTTTCTTTTTAATAAGTATATACAATATAATTAATCTCTTTTACTTAATCTCTTTTATTATGGAACCGTCGTTCTTTATTTTTAAAAGTACATTGCTATCTCTACCCTCAATTAGATAAATAAAATCGTCAATTACATTGAAATCTTCAATATAATTCTTACTCTCATAAATTTTCGTACAATCCTTGCCATCCACCCTTATCTTAAATAAATAACAATTTTCTTCATTAGGAATACTAGCCAAATAGTATATCCAACCATTTAGAACAGCCATTGATTTAATTGAATACTTACTATCGGTTAACTTATATGCATCTCCACTTCCATTAGCTTTTATTCTAAATAAATTATCATTGCTATCAGTATCAATATAATACATCCATCCTTCATTTACACCTGCAATCATTGGCGATATACCAGGTTTCGTACCACGAATAGTGCGCAAATCCCCTTGATATTCCTCATGCCCTAAAACAGGATTAGCTTTTTTACCATCAAGACTTAAATTGTAAGCCGCTGCGCCGCCGTCCAAATCAATAGTTAAAAATATATCCTTTTCTGTAATATTAATACTGTTTATTGGATAGCTTTCATCAAATTTCTTAACAAGCTTTTTCCCTTTGCCATCAATACCAATCCTATATAAATCACTATACAAACAGTAATATATCCAATTTCCTTTAACAGTAACATATGTAATTGAATCTTCTTTAGTAGTAATTATTTTAGTAAGTTTTGAGCCATCAGTTTTAATTTTATATAAAACTTCAGACCTACTTCCTTCAGTACAATTAACAAAATACACCCATCCGTTTGAAGCATTGATATAGCTGCACGATAAACTGCATATCTTTGTTTTTGCAGTTCCATCCACCATTATTTTATAAAGCTTATTTCCATCTGCAGGATTTCTGTAAAAAAGCCAATGGCCGTACCGGTAAGCAATTCCGCCATTTGTTATATTATCAGAGCTATTACTTTCTAACTTAGGTACTGCAATATTCGGTTTTACATTTGCGGTTGCTGGTAGATTAGCAGCCAATGTTTGTGAACTAACAAAAAAACATAATACAATTAAAGCCAATGTCTTCTTCATCGTAGTTCCCCTTTCAAAAAAATAAAGAGCCATTGTAGGCTCTTTTACCTTATTTAGTTTATTATGATATTCCTTATCTTGTCAACATACATATCACTGAGAGACTCTGCAAATTCAGGTGATATACCCTCACTGTAAATTGTACAAACTGGTTCATCAGAATCTGGAAGTACAAGAACCCATCCTCTGTCATGAAAAATTTTAACCCCTTCATAAAGCTCAATCTGTGCATCATTCTTTTCCTGAATAAGGCTTCTCATGACCTTGCCTTTTGCATCCCAAGGACATTCAATCTCCTTTTGAGTAATATAGAAATCAGGTATAGTTTCAATTATTGAAGAAAGTTTTATTCCTTCTCCAGTAATAAAATCAAGAATTTTAGCAAGAGAAGCATATGCATCATAGTTAAGCAAATAAAATCCCGAGCTTGATTTAGTATTTCTCTCTCTAATTGTAGAATCCATAATTTCTTGATGCGATGTTTTTGTCCTGACTAGTTTTGCATTATATTTTACAGCTAAGGTTTCCATAACATTTGATGAGGTAATCGGCACAACAACGGAATTTGTCATAGAAGTCTTAAGAGATATAATTTGTATTAATGCATTATAAAGATCATTTTTAATTATTCTGCCTTTATCATCTATAACTAACATCTTTTCCGCAGAACCATCCATAACAATCCCGAAATCAGCATTCATCTTTACTACTTCTTCTACCATATCTTCAAGTGTTGATTCATTATACTCAGACCTATAAAGCATTTCGCATCTTAGTTCTTCACAAATCTGAGATATCATATATCTAACAAATCTAGTTGTCTCACCAACAATTATTTTAAACCTACTTTTTTTAATCTTATCTGCATTAACAGTATTTACAAGATTTTGTAGATAGTAATAGTTATAATCTGTAAGTATATTTATTTGCTTGATTCTTGAAACTTCAGTCCTTCTAAATTCACCGGTTACAAACATGTTTTCAATTTTCTTTTCTGTTGCACGGCTAATTCCGATTCCATTCTTATCAACAAATTCTATAATAATCTTCGAATGTGACTCAGGATGAGCTCTTAGGTGAATTCCTCCATCGAGATTTAAGAATGAAACCAAATTTCTGGCAATAGGCATAACAGTTTGGCCAAGGTCAAATACCTCTATACCCGCAGAAACTGCACCGGAAATAATTGAATACTTAACCATATTTGCATAAGAACTTTCATCCGAAGATACACATATCTTTGAATCAATCTTTAAGATACTTGCAAAAGCACTCCCTATTTTAGATGCAAACTCAGGAGTTACTTCAATATTCACATCTCCAGTTATTCCTGTCTTGCCGAACAACGTCTTGGAAAACTTTGTACCCCAGATAATATTATCACTAATAATTGTACCATTTTCGATTATCTTGTGAGGCCAAATCTTTATGCTTGGTTTAATGATTGCTCCATCTCTAAGCTGGGTATCATCACCAATAACAGCCTGTTCAAGAACTGTTACATTTGATTTTAGATTTGCTCTATAACAAAGAATAGAACCGCTTAAACTTGATTTTGAGCCTACTATTGAACTGTCCCACAAAATACTTCTTTTAATTGAAGAATAACTATTAACAATAACATTATCCCCAATTACAGTATAGGGTTCTAATTTTACTCCTTTACCAATCTTGCAGTTATCACCAATTACAACAGGAGAACTTATAATAGCATCCTGATGTATATCGCAGCCTTCTCCTATGTAAATGCCTTCTGTCTTTTCTTTATGCTGGAAACCCACTTTAACTTTATGATTAAGAATATCTGCATGCGCTTGTATGTATGATTGAATATCTCCAATATCACACCAATAATTTTTTGTTTCGTATCCGTAAAGATTAATTCCATCTTTCATAATTGCAGGAAATAAATCTTTGCTAAAATCGAACACTTCACCTTTGTTAAAATATGAAAGTACCTTGGGTTCTAAAATATATATTCCTGTATTAACCGTATTACTAAAGACTTCACTCCAGCTTGGCTTTTCAAGGAACCTTCTTATTCTTCCGTCTTCTTCTGTAACAACAACACCATATTCTAAAGGAACATTAACCTCTTTTAAAACAAGAGTCGCTATAGATTTCTTTTGTTTATGAAACTTAATTACAGGCTCAAGGTCAATATCTGTAAGAACATCTCCGCTAATAACAATAAATGTATCATCCAAAAACTCATCGGCATTTTTTACGCTTCCTGCAGTACCAAGTGGAACATCCTCAATAAAATACTCAAGTTTAACTCCAAGTTCTCTTCCATCTCCAAAAGTATTTTTAATCATCTCAGGAAGATATTGCAATGTAACTGCTATATCGTTTATCTTATATTTTTTTAATAATTCTATTGTATACTGCATTACTGGTTTATTCATTACCGGCACAATAGGCTTGGGTCTGCCGCAAGTTAAAGGTCTTAAACGTGTACCGGAGCCGCCAGCCATTATAACTGCTTTCAAGGCTTTCACTCCTTTATCATATATTCGTATCCCGATATTCTTACGAATATTTTTTTAGTGTAATTCTATAAAATCGCTTTTAGATTTTCTATTTCTTATTACCATTTCTTCCAGGGTAACTTGATTCTTTAATGTGGAAGATACTTCGGAAGTCTCATTTTTAATATCTTCGTCCTTGCTCTTAGCTATTTTTTTAGTTACTGTTTTTTTACTACTAGATAATTTTTGTTTTACCGCATTCTTTCTATTTCCTGAATCTTCTTTATTTGTTTCCTGTATTATCTGTCTATAAACATCTAATGTTTCATTCGATATCTTTTCCCAATTATAATTAGTCTGAACCTTCCTTAATGCATTTTCTCTCATTTTATCTGCCAATTCGGGATTGTAAAGAATCTCTACAATGCAATCAGCCAGAGAATTTGCATTTCCTGTATATGCTTTCATTCCATCTATTCCATGGTCAACAATTTCACCTAATCCGCATGTATCAGTTACTACAACCGGTACATTTGCAACCATTCCCTCAAGTGCAACAATTCCAAACGGTTCGTATAAACTTGGGAATACCGCAACATCTGCACATTTATACAGCTTTTTAAGGTCATCATCATTTATATAGCCAGTGAAAAATACCTTATGAGCAATTCCCATTTCATATGCCTTATGCTTCAAGTAATCCATCTGAGGCCCTTTTCCTACAATTACAATTTTAACATCATTATAATAAGACATAATTTTAGGTATAGCATCTATAAAAACCTGTACTCCTTTTTCTTGTACAAGTCTTCCGACAAATAGAAGGATCTTTTCATTATCATAAGCATAATTTCTTCTAAAATTATAATCTCTTTCAATTCCTTCAAATTTATTTACTTCAACACCATTGTTAATAACAGCCAGCTTATCTTCTGGTACTTGAAAAACATGTCTGACTTCATTCTTCATATATTGACTATTGCAGATTACTTTCCACGATTCATATGCAAGAAGCCATTCAACGCTGCTTATATATCTTTGCATATCATTATGAAGACCATGGTTTCTTCCATGTTCGGTCGCATGAATAGTAGCAATAAGAGGTACTTTGTGCGAATTTTTTAAAGTTTTTGCAGCATAAGCAACTAACCAGTCATGCGCATGTATAACATCAAAATCAACTTGGTTACATAATTCTACTGCTCTTTCTAAAATAGCGAAATTTAACTGCATAATCCAGGTCACGAAATAATCGGTACCAATATCATATGGGTGAACCCTGTGAACATAGACATCCTTATCTTTCTCTTCTTCCATTGTTCCATGTTCCCAACAGGTTACAACATGTACTTCATTCCCTTGTCTTGCCATAGTCTGCGCTAAGTCGTGAACAACCCTCGAAATGCCGCCGACTATCCTTGGGGGATACTCCCAAGACAGCATTAGAATTTTCATTGGTAATCTCCTCTCGATTAAGTAAATATTTTAAATTTAAAATAATAAATTTATTACATTTTTCTAAATATTATTCTTATATATTCATTCTGTATATCTTTCGTGCAACAAACTATTCTTTGCTAAACTTTTAGTATTCCTTTGCTCGCTTAGAATATTAATATCTATTCAAATAACTTTGTAATTTCTGAATATTTTACAGATATAAATTGAGCTGATACTTCGTAAAAACTATACATAATTATTTAAACATATTAAGTAAACCTGCTGAGGGGCGGAACATTCCATGGTTACATTTTAATAAATATTTCTTTAAATGTAAAGAAAATATTAGCAAAAGCTGTCATTTTTTTCTCTTTTAGCTCTTATTTCCAATTTTATTTATGATTTTTAAAAATATGAACTTAGCGACGTGTTTTGCCCATATATATTATTATCTTTCTAACTCGAGGTCAATATTTATTGAAAATTTTTCAAAATTTATAAGTAACATAAAAATAAGGCAGACATAATGTCTGCCTTATTTTTATTGATTAACGTTGAAATGTTTCTGATGGTTTGTCCGGATACCCTTTTCTTGGCGGTCTCGGCAAAATAGCCGGATGACTCTGGTCTGGATTATCTTTATTTTTAATATTTTTTCCGGATGTCTTGCTGCAAAAGCTTCTAACCCTATCATTTTGAGCAATACTTTGTTCTTGTCCTAAGCTGACTTCTGAAAGCTTTATTTCTTTATTATCTCTGTTTATCTCAAATACCCTTGTTTTTTTAGATTCTTTATCATTTACAAAAACATAATCTGTTAAGGTTGGACTTGTCATAATTTCAATATTACTAGGTTTTTTAAAAAAATCCATTATTTTTTGTGGACCCGTTCTCGATTTTCCAGTCAATTCATTAATTTTCTTTTTTATCTGCTTTTCATCATCATTCAAATCAACTTCGTTTTTTGAATTTAGGTTAGCGTTCAGGACTATCTGTGTATAAAAATAGTTATCTACCGGTTCTGAGACTTCATATATTCCCATCTCATTACCATTTCGAAGAACTATCATACTGTCCCTCTTATTGGTAAGACAGGGTATCTGCTGCAGCTGTATTTGTGAATTATCTTTAGGTTCTTTTTTATTTCTATATGCTAAAATACAATCTTCTTGTGCTATCATAAGTGCTCCCATATGTTCTTTCTTTTCTGCCTCAGAATAATTATTTCCAAGCTTGTTCTCAATGAATTCCTGATTCAACAGGCGTCTTGCTTCTTCCCATTTTGGGCTATATATATCAATTAGCGTTTCAAGCTTAGCAACCCTTTTAATAAATTCATCAGTATCTTCTTTTGACTGGTGTGTGCCTTCCAGTATTTTTTTTAGTTCTTTTTTACAAAAATAATCAATTATTAAATCCTGACAGGTGTTCATTTTTTTATCAAGCTCATCTCTGGGCATTTTTTGCTGCGGCGGCCTCTTATATCCATCTTCAGTAATAGCATCAAGCGGGCCATTCAATTCATTCCATGAACCAGCTCCCATAATGCTTTCAAAATCATTTTCAGCAGCTTTCTCTTCTCCTTCTACAAAAAACGATTTTATTAAATTGTCTCCCATACTGTGATGCAGTAGTTTTGCCATTTTTGTTTCAAATATGTAGAATCTGTTTTCTCCTCTTATTTGAGAAGCAGTATATTCAGTAACCCCTTCATTGAGCCCTTTGCCAAAATCGCCAATATAAATTCCACCTGCATCATATTGATTTACCGAGAAACCTGTATAGCTTGTCCACTCTAATTTGCTAAAATCATAAGATGACTTAGCCCTTTGAGATATAAGGTGAGCAAACTCATGCGCAAATGTTGCATAAATATCTGCATGGGATAAATCATCTCTAATAGCTAAAAACCCTTGGAAATCTTTCATATCTAGAATAGGCATCTTTGCATTCCAATACCCATAAATATTGGGATTATCTATAATGAACTGATCCTGCTTGGGGTCTACCATTACAAAGTCTGTTTTATGAATAATTTCAATTAATTGATCAACATCTATAAAATCACTATAGACTTTAACGAAATCGTTAAATACAGATAGCAGGGCACCCTTCAATCTATCAGGAACATTATTCATTTTTTGAACATCGAATGATGAACTGCTTTTCATAAAATAATGCCCTTTCCAAAATTTGACTCTACTTATATTCTATCATTAAATCTGATTAATATAAAGAAAAAACTCCAATTGATGGAGTTTTTAAAATTAAGGAAAAATATTTCTAAATGATTCCGGTGTTTCGTGACGTTCCTTAAGCTGTTTGAGCTCATCCTGATCGGTGATTGGCTGATAGCCTTCCCCGTTTTCATCTTTGATTACCTTGAGATATACCTTTGCCAGGCTCTGCCGCGTTTGATCCATAAGAACGACATATTCAAAATCATTAAGAGTTCCATTATTCATGATAACATATGTTATACCGTTATACTCTACCCTTTTTGACATCCTAATCAACCTCCTTTATAAATTCCTTCTGTATAAAATATTTTTACTTGCAATTTACGACTATCTTACTTACGAAAGATACAACAAATTTATAAAATTATGTTCTAAAGTATTTTACATTAAATAACATTTTATTGCAATAGCGCAATTAGGTTATTGCTTTTCAAGGTCTATTTGGGTCGCTCTAAAGTTACTCTTCAAAAGGAAAACCTAAGGTCTTCCTTTTGTAATCCTTTCCTCTTGCCCCACAATACTCATCAAAGAGCTTCTACGATTTTGCTTCTTTCATTCACGCCGCCGCTTTCTTACGCCATTCCTGGCATCGAAAGCTGATTCTTTTATCTATAAAATTCTCGGCTTCATTCACTGCGCCAATCTAGAATCTCTATTGCCGAGTATTTTAACGGGGCTAAAACCTTTTCTTCATGGTCTCTATGATTAGTTTAGAAAACAAAGTTTTCTTGTACCCTGGCAGCTGCTTATGTAACTGTTTAGAAAAAACACAGGAAAGTTTTTTCTTGTACCATAGCAGCCATTTCGCTCATTAAAAGCGGAATGCCAAACATATCCTTTAAAGTTATTACCGCAGGAAAGCCGCTTTCCGAGGATAATAACAGCACGCGGCAAGTGGCGACTTTTCCGCCGATTTTCGTCGGTGAAAAGCGGCATATAAGGTTTTGGTTTTTATAAAACTTATTTTTTGGTCGCTCTAAAGTTATTTCTCAAAAGAGGAACTTAAAGTTCCTCTTTTGTAATCTCCTCCTCTTGCATCCCCCACTTCCTAGCAAGAGCTTCTAATTCCTTGCTTTGACTTTCCACCATCATGTCCTGATTCGCATCTATGCTCAAGGACATTAAACTTTGCATCGTGCAAAGTTTCACGCTTCAGTCCGCGCCTTCGGAATAGAATCTCTAAGCTCGTCCATTCAAATGGATGATTTTTGGACATAAAAAGAGATGTAGTCTGTTTAATTCAGAAAACATCTCGTCCTATAATAACTTTATTTAGCTAATTCAGCTATGGGGCAAACCGTTTTGCAATTATCACATTGATACAATATTGTTACTTCATATTTTTTCCCATAATAAAACTGTCCAAGTTTTACACTATCAAGACCTTCCCCTATTTGTTCAACACTTTTTATCCGTTTCAATTTCTGTTTACACATTGGACACTTTTTACGTTTGAATAGAAAGTAAATTAGTTCGTTAAATTCTAGTTCTATTCCGTATGATGCCATTAATTCTACCCCTTCCTATATTTTTGATACATAGAATTTATACACAAGTGCCCACGTTATATCAAAAACAGAAGCAACTATCATGAATACCCAAAACACTTGTCTATCAGGTATCATAAAATATATTGTAATTGCAATTGCCGTAAACAATACACATATAAAACTAATTAATATTATTACAAACTTTTTTAATATTTTTTTATATTCCTGTGATTCAAAAATCATTTCTTTCACCTTCCTTATGATATTAGCACTCTATAAACTTAATACAATACTATTTTTTAGGACCTATTGAAAAATTAAATCCTCCTCCAAGTCCCAAGGCTACTTTTGCTCTTCCTTTAAATCGTCCATCAAACACACCTAGCTCCGCTCTTGCTCCTGCAGATAATGCAGAACCTTCAACACCAACTTCTACACTCCATCCGAATAGTGAAACCTCTCCTGAAATACCTCCTGAAACTACTGAGGCTTCTGCTCCAGTTCTAAATCCAACCTCAAGATCATTAACATTAACCCTCGTAACAAAAGCTCCATATGCTTCTCCTGATAAGGCAGAACCTTCTCCTTTTGTAAATAGTCCTGCATTTTTATTACCCAAACCACCACTTGCATCACCTTCAACTACTGAAGCTTTAGCTGAAGCACGTACATCCACCCCTGGAATTAATCCAATTTTTCCTCCTTTAACCTTTGTACCATTATGATTTTCCTCATAACCTGTAATTAATTTTGCCTCACCTTTAGCAGTTCCTATATAGGCGTTAGCTTCACCACTGGCTATTCCATAGCTTCCTCCAATATTCCCTTTAACACCATACACACGACTATCTTCTGCCCCCATTGTTTTTACAGAGTATGGTGTCTTAGTATTCAATAAAACATTCGTTGTCCCTTTATTTTTTCCAAACTCTATTTTATCTGCATATCCTGCAAAGTTTGTTACATTCCACATACCTGCTTGAATATTACCATCTTTCATAAAGAAATTCGAAGAATCTACATATGTCAATTTCCCTTTTGCATCTACTTCATACCTTTTTGCTACTCCATATTCTCCGTTTTTCTTATCTTTTGCGTCATATTTTATTACATAATTTTTATTCTCTTCTTTATTCCACATCTTTACAGTAGCAGTACTCGTTTTTGAATTCCATGTGATACTTCCGCCTAGTCCTGTTACCATATCTCGGAGATTGCCATAAACTCCTGTCTTATAGCTATCAGCGTTTTCTATCTTCTTATTGTTTATTTGTGCATATACATTATCATGCCCATCTGGGTCACTATACATCATCGGTTCATTATGACAATAAGTATATAGATTCAAGCTCAGCGGATCATTTTTATCCCCTCTATAGCTATCCTCCTGCATGAACCTTGCAATTATCGGGTCATACATCCTTGCCATCAAGTAGTACTTGCCTGTTTCATCATCCCACATATACCCTGCATATCTGTAGGGGTTGTAAACACTTTCTTGCACGGACTCAGGATTACCAAACGCATCATAATAGTAGCTGGCTAACTGCTGTCCATCTTCACTCAATAACAGTGTCACATCGCCGTGACCGTTGTAGAAATAATCCGCAGTTTGTCCTGCTGCTGTTCTTGAAAGCAGATTGGTCCCATGAACGTTATGAGCCTTCTCACTGCCTGTTCCATTTGTTTCAAGTATAACATTGATGCCTTCATATAGAAATCTTGTAATATCCCCATTTACTTCTTTAGCAACCCTTGTTCCTTCTCCGTTATAACTATTTATTACCTGTTTATTTCCAGTCTGAGATTTAACAAGCTGGTTAAGCTCA
>JBLNBO010000022.1:0-315043 GCA_050260055.1 Ignavibacteriales bacterium | reverse complement strand
AAGCCGAATTCTGAATTCTGTACTCTGGACTCTGAATTTTGATTCATATTTAAAATATCCAATATTGAAACTGTTCCCTGCTTCTTTAATTCCTCTTCATAACCCTCTAACGGATGGCCGCTGATATAAAGACCAATCATTTCTTTTTCCATTGATAAAAGAAGCTTTTGCGGATATTCTTTTAAATCAGGAAGCGTAAGGACAATTTCTGATGCCTTTTCTCCGCTGTCAAACAATGAAACTTGTCCTTGTATATTCTTTTTACGGGTATTCTGAATCCCATCAATTATTCTTTCGAAACCTGCCATCAACTGTGCTCTTCCTGCCCCAAGTGAATCGAAAGCGCCACATTTTATTAGGCTCTCTACACATCTTTTATTTACTTCTTTACCATCCATTTTAGTACAAAAATCTATAAAATCAGTAAATGCTCCTGAGTTTGTTCTTGTTTCAATAATACTGGCAACTGCTCCTTCACCAACATTCTTAACTGCTGCAAGACCAAATCGAATATTACTCCCTGAAATAGTAAATCCTATTGAACTTTCATTAACATCCGGAGGCAGAACTTTTATACCCATATTCCTACATTCACGAATATATTGGGTAACCTTTTCAATACTTCCTAAAAAGCTGTTCAATAAAGCTGCCATGAACTCAACCGGATAATATGTTTTTAACCAGGCTGTCTGATATGTTATTACAGCATATGCAGCCGCATGAGATTTGTTAAAAGCATATTTTGCAAACTCCATCATCTCATCAAATATTTGATTGGCTGAATTTTCATCAAGCCCATTTCTAATGGCCCCCGGAACAACAACATTTCCGTTATCATCAATTATTCCATGAATAAAGTTTTGCCTTTCCTGCTTCATTACTTCAGTTTTTTTCTTGGACATAGCCCTTCGAACCAAATCTGATCTGCCAAGAGAATATCCTGCCAAATCCCTAACAATTTGCATTACCTGTTCCTGATAAACCATGCATCCATAAGTTACTTTCAGTATTGGTTCAAGCTTAACATGCGTGTATTCAATTGCATCAGGATGATTTTTATTTCTAATATATCTTGGGATTTGATCCATGGGACCTGGTCTGTAAAGAGAATTCCCTGCTATTATGTCTTCAAGCGAAGCTGGTTTTAATTCTTTCATAAACTGCTTCATCCCTGGGCTTTCAACTTGGAACACACCTTCAGTTTTACCCTCGCTAATAAGCTTTAAAGGTTTTTCATCTTCATAATTTATTGAAGAAATATCAATATCTAGCCCTTTTGTTTGTTTGATAAAATTTACAGCGTCCCTTATTACAGTTAAGGTCCTTAAACCCAGAAAGTCCATTTTTAAAAGGCCAAGTTCCTCCAGCAGCCCCATTGTAAACTGGGTTGTAACGCTTCCATCTTCATTTTTTTGCAAAGGCACATATTCAACTGCTGGAATATCTGTTATTACTACGCCAGCTGCATGAATTGATGCATGTCTTGTAAGCCCCTCTAAGGCTTTAGCAGTATCTATAAGTTTCTGTACGCGTATATCGGAATCATAATTTTTTTTAAGCTCTACATTGACTTCTAACGCCCGATTTATGGTCATTCCTAATTCCATAGGTATTTGCTTAGCAACAATATCAACTTCGCCATATGACATATTTAGAGCCCTTCCAACGTCCCTTATGGCCGCCCTTGCTGCCATGGTTCCAAATGTTATTATTTGTGCTACCCTATCACTTCCATATTTGCGTACAACATAATCTATAACCTCCTGCCTTCTTTCAAAGCAGAAATCAATATCAATATCAGGCATGCTTATTCTTTCAGGATTGAGAAATCTTTCAAATAATAATCCATACCGCAAAGGATTAATATCCGTAATCTCTAAACAGTAAGAAACCAGGCTTCCTGCCGCAGAACCCCTTCCAGGCCCAACCATTATGCCATTATCCTTTGCATATTTGATGAAATCCCAAACAATTAAAAAATAATCTATATAACCCATATCATGTATGGTTTTAAGTTCATATTCAAGTCTCTCTTTTTCGTTTTCCCCTGCTTTTCCGCCAAATCTTTTATTCAAACCTTCAAAGCAAAGCCCCTTTAAATAGGTAAAATTATCATTTTCACTTGAAATCTTATACTCCGGAAGTTTAATCTTACCAAACTCAATTTCAACATTGCACATCTCTGCAATTTTTGCTGTATTTTCAATAGCTCCATTAATCTCACCAAACCGTTGAATCATTTCCTCTGGCGATTTTACATAAAACTCGGGAGTTCCAAATCTCATTCTATCTTCATCATCCATATTCTTGCCTGTCTGTATGCATAAAAGAATCTCATGGATTTCGCTGTCTTCTCTTTTTAAATAATGTGCATCATTAGTTGCTACAAGCGGAATACCAGACTCATTTGAAAGCTTTATTAGGTTTTGATTTACTATCTTTTGGTCTTGAATTCCGTTATCCTGGATTTCTAGATAAAAATTTCCTTCTCCAAATGTTTTATTTAGTTTAATAGCAAGCTCTTTAGCTTTGTTATAGTTGCCATTTAGAATTGCCTTTGGTATATCTCCCGAAAGGCAGGCGCTCAAACAGATTAAACCTTCTGAATAACGTTCAAGAACTTCCATATCAACTCTAGGTTTATAATAAAAGCCCTCAGTAAACCCAAGAGATACAATCTGCATCAAATTCTTATAACCTTGGTTATTTTTTGCAAGCAGAATAAGGTGTCCTTGAGAAGCATCAACTCCCGCCTGCTTGTCATGCCTTGTACGCGCAGCAGTATAAACCTCGCAGCCGATAATAGGCTTGATTCCTTGTTTAGTACATTCCTTATAGAAGTCAATTACTCCATACATTACCCCATGGTCTGTAATGGCAATACTATTCATACCCAGTTCCTTTGTCCTCGAAACCAGGTCATGGACTCTATTAGCCCCATCTAAAAGACTGTATTCCGTATGCACATGCAGATGTACGAAATCCGGCATTTTTTACCTCATTCAATCGATTTTAAGCATATTATATCATATATAATTGATGATAGATTTTAACTTAAAAACAAAATTGCTTATGAATATTTTTCATGAATAATAAATATAAGATTATATCATTCTAAACATCTCTGAAGTTTCTTCCTTTCTGACATGCTCTTTTATTCCTAGCACTTCAAACTTGGTTATACTTGCACCAAATTTCATTTCAATGATATCGCCAACCTTAACCTCGGTAGATGCCTTAGCTATTCTATCATTTATACTAACCTTTCCTGCATCACACATCTCATTAGCTACTGTTCTTCTTTTGACAATCCTAGAAACCTTTAAAAATTTATCCAATCTCATATTTTTACCTCTTCCTAAAACACTTTTATCATTAGTCTGATTATATAATAAAATAATAAAAAAAATCAGGAGAAATCCTGATTTTTTTTATTATTAATAAATTAAATTATTTCTTGCTAACAGCATCCTTCAAAGCTTTTCCAACTTTGAATACTGGAGCTTTTGAAGCAGGAATTGTGATTTCAGCTTTTGTTTGTGGGTTGCGGCCTTTTCTAGCTGCTCTTTGTCTAACTTCGAAAGAACCAAAGCCAACGAGTTGAACTTTGTCACCTTTCTTAAGAGCTTCTTCTATACTGTCCATGAAAGCGTTTAAAACTTTTTCTGAATCCTTTTTGGACATTTTGCTCTTTTCTGATATTTTGGTTACGAGATCTGCTTTGTTCATCAACCATACCTCCTAATAAAATTTTACATATAGCTAATTCTATATAATTTTAGAAATTCCTTCTTCCAAACCCTTTATTTTCATGTTTTTTTTAAATTTTTTGTGATTTTGACTGGTTCCAGAGGTTATCCATCTCTTTTAATGTCATTTCTTCCATTTTTTTACTCATTTGGGCCGCGCTTTTTTCTATATATTCAAACCTCCTTATGAATTTTTCAACTGTATCAGATAGTGCAAGCTCGGGATGAATTTCCAAAAATCGAGATACATTTACAACTGCAAAAAGTAAATCCCCTAATTCTTCATGCATTTCATCTTTATTACCATTCTTTGCCGCAATTTTTAGTTCATCAAGCTCTTCATAGATTTTTGCCATTGCATCCTCAACATTATCCCAATCAAAGCCTACCTTGGCTGCCTTATTCTGCACCTTGTAACTTCTCATAAGCGCAGGAAGGTTTTTGGCAATACTTTTCATTTCTTCTGTATAAGAATTAATCTGTTTTTCATTCCGTTTTATCTTATCCCAATTTTGGAGAACGTCATCCGCTGTTTTTGCTATATCCTCTCCAAAAACATGAGTATGACGAGAATACATCTTTTTGCTTATCCCTGTAATAACATCATCAATATTAAAATCTTTATTTTCTTCAGCTATTCGTGCATGGAAAACTACTTGCAGCATTAGGTCTCCGAGCTCCTCGCAAAGAAGAGACTTGTCCTTTTTATCAATTGCCTCAAGAACTTCATAGGTTTCTTCAATAAGATATCTCTTTATTGATTCATGTGTCTGCTCTCTATCCCATGGACACCCATTTTCGCTTCTAAGGACCTCCATTATTTCGACAAGATCATAAAACTTATAACTATCTTTTTTCATTATTTTGTTCCTCCTAATGAATGTTTCAATCCTTCTAACTTTAGCATAAAAAGAGAGTAGAAACCTACTCTCTTAATATTAGCATAAATCCTATACATTATAATACTTTATTGTAGAATTGTTTTACCACTTTCATCATCTTTATAAAAATAACGAGCATATTTTAATTATACTCGTTAAACAAACTTTAAACAATATATTCAATTTTTGTCACTTTTTAAATAAATTTATATTTTATTAAAAACTCACTTATCTTATCTCCATAAGGAAGCATTTTATACTCTTCTATCTTCAACGCTCTTAATGCAAGCAGCAGCAAAACATAAACCACTCCCGCAACAGCAATAGCAGCAAGAGTTGATAGTGTTATAGAGTGGATAAAAGCAATAAATGCTTTATATGAATAAAATGCTGCCAATCCCATACCCGCACTGCATAGAATTGGTTTGATAATATATTCTGATATCCTTATATCAATTTTTATTTTTCTAATTAGCGCTATTATGCTTATGGAAGCTGCAATGAAGTAGCATACAATAGAACTGATTGCAGCACCCTTTATACCAAACTGCGGCATTGGAATCAAAGTATAGTTTAGATACAATTTAACTAACGCACCAATCATCAGCGCAACAGCTGGAACAACTACTCTCCCTAGTCCCTGCAATGCACCTGCCAGCGTTTGGGATAAAGCAATAAATATAATCGATAAAGCACTTAGCGCAACCAAATACCCACCCTCTCTCGCATTTGGAAATAGGGTTTGGATAATTGGGTCAGCGAGAACGTAAAGACCTATAGACGCAGGAAGTCCAATCAAAATAGTTATCTTTAGAGAAAATCCAATCCTGCTTGCTGCAGTTTTTGTATCATTAACAGCCATTGAGCTTGCAACAGCAGGAACCAATGCAGTAGCAAACGCAATATTCATCGCAAGCGGAAAGTTAACAAGAACATCTCCTTTTCCCGTTAGTATTCCAAAAAGAGCCTTTGCCTTTTCATAATCTACACCGCTTTGCTGGAGTCTATTCATTACTGTTGCCAAATCTACCAGCCCTGCAATTGTAAGTATTATTGAACCTAACGAAATAGGAATTGCCAACTTAATGAGTCTTTGGATAATGTCCTTAGAAGGATCCTTTTTCTTTATGAGTTCTTGATTTCTAATTTCTTCCCACAGGCCTCTTTTCCTTTTATTGTAATAAGACCATAAATACGCAACACTCGCAACTGTTCCCAAGGTGGTTCCAAGGGTTGCTCCAGCCGCCATGATTCTTGTATCTTGTCCCATCAGCATAAACATATAAACAAATAGTATAGTGAATATTGCCTTAGCAAGCTGATCAATGACTTGAGAGCTTCCCTGAGCTTTCATATCGTAAAGTCCTTGAAAATATCCTCTGAAAACGGCTGCAATAGCTACAAACAGTACCGACGGTGCAAGCACATACATTACAAGCTCTGAATCTGGATTTCCAACTAGCATCGCAATAGGTTTTGCCGTTAGCAATAATAATAAAGTTCCTGCAATTCCTATACCAGAGAATAAATAGAATGCAACTTTGAACATTCGATGTGCTCCCTTGAAATCTCCAATCGCTGCCTTTTCAGAAACAAGTTTGGCAAGGGCAGCAGGAATTCCTGTTGTCGAAATTGCAAGTAAAACAAGATAGACTTTATAACCCGTACTATAAAGGCTGTTGCCAGCATCCCCAAATCCATTAATGTTTGTAATTATTACTCTATATAAAAATCCAAGAATTTTTATAATTATTTGAGATAATAGTAGTATTAGCACCCCGCCTATGAAGGTCTGTTTCTTGGTCACGTAAGCACTCCTTTTGATTATTATTCTAAATCATTTAATACATTGCTATTTTATTCCTATGCAAAGAATATTATAGCAGGAATAATTTTATTATGTCCATACAAAGAATACTAATAAATTTCTAATAATATTTAATTAATAAGTAATAATATTATTTATAAACCTTCCCCAAACTATGGTTTTGTGGTAAAATATAAGGCGTTTGGAGGGAGATTTTATGAAACATTTTAGTAAAGACACACTAGGAGTTCTTATGGTTTTGACAATTATTTTAATCGCACAGCTTTTTTCATCTGTAGCCTATGCAGAGCCTTTCTTCCCTGCCCATATTCAGAATAGGCTTTCAAATACCATTGTATTATATAAAGATAGCCCGCATGCATATGTTAATAACTGTGAAGTATTAATTGACCCCAATGACAAGAATGCAGCCCCAGAAATAATTGGTGGAAGAACCTTGATTCCTTTGCGGTTTATGTGTGATAGTTTAAAAGCCTCACTAATATTTGATAAAACTTCGGGAAACATATTCGTTTCTTCTGGCAGTACAAAAATAAAAATACGTGTTAATGAATCTAAAATTGAAATTAACGGTAAAAAATCCTCAATGGATTTTCCAGCTTGTATTATTCATAAAAGAGTTTATGTGCCATTAAAATCAATAACCCCTGCCTTTGGCAAGAAATTATTCTATTATAAAGGACTTATTTTTATAAGCGATAGTTCGACAATTTTTAATACAGTTACAGAAAAGAAGTCTCTTGATACCATAATTCAGTTTTTTAATGAAAACCATGATGTGCAGATTCCAATCCTAATGTATCATAACTTTGATTATAATATTACCCCTGACTTGCTTTCTACAACAATAACTCCTGACGAATTTGAGCAGCATATAAAATACCTTACTTCAAATGGCTATACAGGCATCACTTTTTCTGACTTGTACAATTATATTCAAGGCCGCGAAAAGCTTCCTGCCAAGCCTTTCATCATTACAATGGACGATGGTTACTATACTAATTATTCATCTGCATATCCAATACTAAAAAAGTATAATACACCTGGAACAATTTTTATATCAACTTCATTTATGGGACAACATCCGGGTATGAATCCTCATTTTACTTGGGAACAGGCAAAAGAAATGGAAGACAGCGGCATAATAGAGATTCAAAATCACAGCAGATATCATGGAAGGCATGATACGATGAACTATAATGACTTGGTTGAAAGTGTTATGAATGCCCAAAAAATGATAGATGACAAACTTGGTGAAAGGCAGGTAAAAGTTTTTGCCTATCCAGGAGGAAGGTTCAATGATTTCACAAGAAAAGTTATCAAACAATTAGGCTTTGATATGCAAATGACTTCACTAAATGGTACGGCTTCAAGATATTCAGATATGTCTAACATAAATAGAATCAGCATACAGCATGGAATGACAGGTAAAGACGTAGTTAATAAGATTAAGCTGCAAAAGGCCAAAAATATAATAAGTAAAATTACAAATATTGATTACTGAAATAAATAAAAAGCTGCTGAAAAACTCAGCAGCTTTTTTCTATTTCTTTTTTTCTAGATTCTATAAAGAGATAATCAATAATATATGCAGTCAGAATCATAAAGAATGGCATTATCGGATAAATATATCGAGGTTCTGGAATAAACATGAGCTGAAGCCCGATTAACAAAACGATATATAAAGATATATATCTTATCCTTTTTTCAACAATTGCAAGCGGTATGCCAATTGAACCGATGATTGCAATAAAATAATGCATATTTAGGATGGTACGCATGGTTGCATGATCATACCAAGGCTTTTTAAACATAATATATATTTTTTCAATTGTAAACCATCTAAGATAAGTAATTGGCTGAGTTAGAAATCCATTGATTACTGCCTTTACAGCCGATTCGAACTGCTTATCTTCCGGCACAGGAGTCCATCCTACCATATGTGGGAAAACCCCTGCATACATTGGATTACCGCTCCCGCTGGAGAGTAAAATTATCTTTCCGAATACAAGAATATTCCTTACCCACCATGGAATCATTAATACTATCATTCCAATCAAAGTATAAATAAAGCTTTGAACTATTTTTTTATCTTTGGTTACAAACCATTGATATATGAATGGAACTATGATTAACGGGAATATCACAGGACGGGTCAATACTGTCAAAGCAAAAGCTGCTCCTGCTGTTATACTAACCCATTTATTCTTTGTCTCTAATGCTTTTAACTGAATCCAAAAATATAAAAGAAATAGAAATGTATAAATTACTTCCGTTAATATAAAAGATACGCTCTGAATATATGGTGGATAGAAAGCATAAAACAGTGCAGATAGAATACCAACTCTTCTATTAACAGTATATGAACCAATCAGAAATATTAAAAAAATACTTGCAGTACCCAATATTGCTTGTATGATTCTAATTACAGTAAAAGGGCTGCCATTTGTGTATCCAAATATTTTATATATTAATGCTAGAAACATAGGATATCCCGGAGTAACTTTTGAATTAGGCTTATCTGAAAGATAGCCATAAACACCTTTTTCCAATATTTGTTTAGTCATTATATCGTAATTTTTTGCGTCTCCAGAAAGTTTCTTAGTAGGTATTTCTAGAGCAAGTCCCATTCTTAATATGAATCCGGTTATTATAATAATTATTAGAATTATCAATGGTAATCTTGGTTTTATTATGTCAAACTTCATATAATTCCTCCGGTATAAAAAGTAATATTCTATCTATGGTTGCTACAAAATTAAAAAAATACTTATAATACTAAATTGTATCATCATTAAGCTGCTTGCTTTTCTCGTTTTCAGATTCAAGTGTTTTAATTCGTTCTTTAAGTATAGCTAACTCTTGAGTAAGCTTGATTATTCTATCGCCTTGTTTTGAAATTGATATGGTCATACTAAGACAATACATAATTAGAAAAACAAGTCCTACTAAAAACAATAATGACGGTGCATACTTTATATCCAATAAAAAGGCAATTGCTTCTACTAATTTTGGCCATGCAGCTAGGAAAATTAGAACAATAGAAAAGAACAACCATAATAATGAGTATTTTTCTGGCAAACGATTCCGCCTTACCAATTCGATTGTAAAAATCATGAAAATCACAGAAAAAATTACTGATAACGAATAAACATCAATCCTCATCCCTTAATCCTCAATCCTCCCGCATCAACTATATTTTGATGACCTAATACTATTTACTATTATTGCCAAGCTAACCTTTGACATGTAATAAATTGATTTCAAAGGGGTTATAGATGATTTGCCTCCTTGGCGCGCCTTCATTTCAACTGGTATTTCACTTATTCTAAATTTATGATTATTCAACCTTACAAGCACATCCACTTCAGGATAATCTGAAGGATATTTGCGTGCAAAATATTCAATAATCTTTTCATTTACAGCTCTAAACCCCGATGTAGGATCTGTAATTTTTTTCCCAATAAGCATACTAACAATACCGGAAAAGAACAATATCCCTATTCTACGCATCAGTTTTGATTTATATAATGTTTTTTGCAGATATCTAGAACCTACAACCATATCTGCATTTCCCTCAATTATTGGTTTAATTAACTCTTCAATATAAATAGGGTCATGCTGTCCATCGCCGTCACATTGAATCGCAATATCATATCCATTCTGTTTTGCATAGAGGTAGCCAGTCTGCATTGCTCCGCCGATTCCAAGATTAAATGGCAATTCAATTACAAAAGCTCCTGCCTCTCTAGCCATCTTAGCTGTTTGATCTTTTGAGCCATCATTAACAACAAGTATATCCGCATATGGTATACTTGCCATTATTTTTCCTATTACTTCTTTTATTGATTTTTCTTCATTATACGCTGGAATTATAACAATAATTTTTTTAGAATTCATAATAAAAGCTCCCTATTAAAGGTACGTAATGGTAAATATTGTTCCTTAGAACTGGCAGGATTATGTTATCATAGTAGATTCATAAATTCAACTTTAATTACCATATTAGTTTACATTATTCGATAATTGTACAATTGTTTATTCCATAAAACAAAGAAGCTGTCATATTAAACAGCTTCCTTGTTTTATGCCCAAAAACTATTATTGTTCCATTTGCTTTCCTAAAAATCCTGCAGCTGATTGTGCCAACTTTGATTCCAAATCTCCCATCTGTACGTTTGCATCACTAGACAGGAAAATTACTGTTCCTATCGGGTCTCCTTCTGCAATTATTGGAGAAATTACCTGGGAATTATACTTTCTATCCCCTGATTCATCTGCGATTATTGGAATATATCTGCTATCACCTGATTTTACAACAACGGTATTCTTATCTCCCATTACCTTCTCAAGTTCTTTACTGAGATGTTTCTCCAGAAATTCCTTTTTAGAAGCTCCCGAAACAGCTATGACAGTATCTTTGTCAGTAATACAAGTAATATGGCCACTAGTTTTATAAAGGGATTCCGCGTATTGAAGTGCAAAATCTCCTAATTCACCAATTGGAGAATATTTTTTAAGGATGACTTCACCTTCTTTATCTGTAAATATTTCTAAAGGATCTCCCTCTCTGATTCTAAGTGTCTTTCTAATTTCCTTAGGAATTACCACTCTTCCAAGGTCATCTATTCTTCTGACAATTCCTGTAGCTTTCAATTCGTTCTCCTCCCTTATGTTGATAATATTTCTGGATTTAGTATTGTATTTTAAATTACGTTTTATACATACAAAAGGAAACCTAACAAAAAACATGAAAAAAAGAGGTCAGATTTTTGTAATCTGACCTCTTTTTGGGAACTTAAAATTATTTTAAATCGATAACATTTATAGAGTTTATTAATTGCTCATTTTTTTCTATATGGGCCTCTTGCTTCCATTTAGCCATTTGTTCATCAAAGTATGCATTTCTCTTCTGTTCTGTATAACTATCACGGATTCTCAATTTGATTCTTTCCAAATCTTGCGCATTTGGATTTGATATTGAATCCAGTTTAATTATATGATATCCGTAAAAGCTTTTAACTAATCCACTGTTTTCACCAATTTTCAGCTTAAAAACTGCATCCTGAAAATTCTTATCTGCTTCTCCTTTGAAAAAGCTGTATTTTCCGCCTTTATCCTTACTGCCAGGGTCTTGAGAATATTCAGCAGCAAGTTTAGAAAAGTCCTCACCTTTTTGAACTCTTTCGAGTATTTTTTCAGCTTGTTTCTTAATTTGCTCCTGTTTATCTAATGGAAGTTCTTTCTGATTTTCGTCAATTGTAAGAAGCAGAATGTGTCTTACATTATATTGTTTTGTCGAATCAGCATTGCTTTCTAATATTTTCTTAAATTCCGAGTCATTCAAAACAATTCCTTGCGTAAGGCTATTATATAACTTTAGTCTTAGAGAAAGATTTTTTATAATACCCTTAATGTATTTTTCTTCTATCCCAATGTCCTTAAGTTCTTTTATAAATCCCTGCGATTCAAGTTTTGCTCTTAACAAAGCTTCATCCATTTCAGAAGATTGTATACCTTTTTCCTTTGCTTTTTTAGAAATTATAATTAAATTAATTACCGAATCGAGTGCTTCTTGTCTGGCAAAAACCATCGGATCCAAGCCTTCAACTGGTTCGGTCCAGAATTTTTTTATCTCATCAGTATTTGTTATTCCCGCTAGCTTTTCTTTTTGTGACTTCACAATTTTCATATAAACCTTAAACTCGTCAACTGATACTCCCTGGCCATTTACCTTAACTACATACCTGTTTAAATGCAGAACATAATTTACACCTGCAAATATTCCTGCAAGCAGAACCAGAGAAGTTATAATTATTGCAATGTAACGGTATGCTTTATTGGTCAAGGTTTCAGCCCCCTTTCGCGCAACAATCCTAGCATAATTATAGACTATAATTATTGCTCCTGCAATTTTTTAAGGTCATGTAATATATTCTTAATATTTTTTACTTTATTTTCATTTTTTGATTCTAATTTGTAAGTAATATATGGCGGGTTACTCGCAGTATAAAGTATTCTTTTTTTATAAATATTAACAAGCTGAGCAATCACGTCAAACTTTATCCCTTTTTCGCCAAACTGAAAGATAATTGAACCTGTTCTGTCCGAAACAGAAGCTATTCCTAGACTTTTTGCAAGTATCTTTATAGAAGCAATTTCAAGTAGGTTATATACTTCTAAAGGAATATCTCCATATCTATCTATTAACTCATCTTCAATATCTCTAATATCTTCCTTCGTCTGGGCTGATGCAATCTTTTTATACATTTCAATCTTATGGCTCTCACTAATAATATATTCATCACTTATATATGCACTTACATTAAGCTCAATTTGAATATTAATCTCCGGTTTTTCCTCTTCGCCTTTAAGCTCTCTAACAGCTGTTTCAAGCAATCTGCAATATGTGTCATATCCAACGGCCTCTATATGTCCATGCTGTTCAGGTCCAATTAGATTTCCCGCCCCTCTAATTTCTAAATCTCTCATTGCAATCTTAAACCCTGAACCAAATTCAGTAAAATCCTTAATAGCCTTAAGTCTCTTTTCAGCATCTTCTGTAAGGACCTTATCTTTTCGATAGGTTAAATATGCGTGGGCTAGCCTGCTCGCGCGTCCAACTCTTCCTCGTAATTGATAAAGCTGTGCCAACCCCATTTTATCGGCATCTTCAATAATAATTGTATTCACATTGGGAATATCAAGGCCGGATTCTATAATAGTGGTGCATACAAGTACATTCCATTTACCTTCAATAAATCCCATCATTATATCCTCGAGCTGTCTTTCATCCAATTGCCCATGTGCAATAACAACCTCTGCATAAGGAACCAGAGCCTTAACTTCTGCCGCTACTCTATCAATAGATTTAACCCTATTTGATAAATAAAAAACCTGCCCTTTTCTATTTATTTCTCTTATAATTGCTTCTTTAATTATTTCACTGTCATACTCCATAACAAAAGTCTGGACTGGATGCCTATCTTCAGGAGGTTCGTAAATAGCACTCATATCCCTTATACCGGTAAGTGCCATATGCAGTGTTCTTGGAATCGGGGTCGCTGTTAGTGTCAGCACATCAACATTACTCTTTAAAGCTTTTATTTTCTCCTTATGAGCTACCCCGAATCTTTGTTCTTCATCAATTATTAAAAGTCCTAAATCTTTAAATTGCATATCTTTTTGAATGATTCTATGTGTTCCTATAATAATATCTATTATTCCATTCTTAACATCTTTAATTATTTTCTTTTGCTGAGTTTGTGTTTTAAATCTGCTTAGCATCTCAACCTTAATCGGGAAATCCCTCATTCTCTGTGTAAATGTATTGTATTGCTGCTGCGCAAGAATGGTTGTAGGAACAAGATATGCAACTTGCTTGCCTTCAATTGCTGCTTTAAATGCGGCTCTTATTGCAACCTCTGTCTTCCCTACCCCGACATCTCCGCATAAAAGCCTATCCATGATTTTATCACTTTCCATGTCCTTCTTTACTTCTTCTATGCTTGTAATCTGGTCATCAGTCTCCTGATACGGAAAGTTCTCTTCGAATTGTTTTTGCCAGATTGTATCTTCAGAAAAGGCATGCCCTTTACTTGCCTGTCTCTCAGCATATAAGGCGATTAGCCCTTCAGCAAGCATCATAAGTGATTCTTTGACTCTTTTTTTGGTTTTCGCCCAATCAGCGCCGCCAAACTTATTAAGCTTAGGTGCCTTACCCTCAGAACCAATATATTTTTGCAAAACTTCTAACTGTGTAGTAGGAATATAAAGCATATCATTATTTTGATATGAGATTTTAAGGTAATCTCTTGTTATCCCTTCGATTTCAAGTTTATCTATACCCAAATATCTCCCAATACCATGGGTTTGATGAACTACATAATCGCCAGGATTTAAGTCAGAAAACTCCATTATTGATTTCTTAGATAGTGCTCTTTTAACTTTCTTATCTTCACCAAAAAGCCTTTTATCACTTATAACTGCAAATTTTATCTCTGGAAATTCAAAGCTTCCTGATAGCGCTCCATGTGTTACGAAAATTCCTTTATGATTTAGATTGACTTCCTCAAGCGATTCATAATAAAGGCTTTCTATTTCCCTATTTCGAAGTTCCTGGTTTATTCTTTGTGCTGATGATTTGTTGCCGCAAAAAAGAACTACTCTATATCCACCCTTTTTCAAATTATCCAATTCTTCAAATAACTTTTCAATTACCGAAAACATTGGATACTCTCTTACTTTAAAGTCTATTAGCTCTTTATAATTAATCATTTCCTTTGCGGGAAATAGTCCGAAACAAAACAAGTTTTCTTTATGCAGCCTATGAATAACATCATCATGATTAATAATGACATTTATACTGCTAGGAAGTATGCTTCCTTTTTCAAGCATAGTTTTATATATCTCTGAGAATTCATTAAAGAAAGTTTGACCTCTTAAATAAGATTTTTGAGGCTCATCTAGAATAATAAACCTGTTGCTTTTGCAATAATCCAATAAGGTAGAACCATTTTTATTGAAATAATCAAAATATCTGTCAGTATTTTCGAGATTTATATTTTCTTTTATTTTTTCCATATCGGAATATACTGTTTCTTTAAGCCTTTTTATCCTTTCTGGCTGATCGATGATGTTCTTTGAATAATCCTGAAATTCTTTCTTAATTCCTTCTACTATATTTGAAAGATCATTAGCATCAATAATAGCTTCCCTGACAGGAAATACCGTGATTTCGTTAAGCATCTCAATTGAACGCTGTGTTGAGACATCGAAGTTCCGTATTGAATCAATAGTGTCTCCAAATAGCTCTATACGCACAGCCAATGTTTGCGAATAAGGATAGAAATCAAGTATTCCTCCCCTTACTGCAAATTGTCCTTTTGCATCAACCAAATCAGCTCTCTCATAACCAGCAGCTATAAATTTTAAAATCAATTCTTGCATTGGTATGTCTGAACCGATAGAAAGAGAAATAACTGCATTTTCAAATACATCAGGACAAGGCAGTTTTTGCATCAATGCGTCAAAAGTAGTTACTATTATTACATCTTCTTTATGAATTAACCTTTCTAATACATCAATTCTTTTTTCTGTAATATCTCTGCTCATTGCATCCAAATCATGCAGAACTATATCTTTAGGAGGGAAATACAAGACCTTTTCCTGCAAAAAGCAAGACAAATCTTCAGCTAGACTCTTTGCTTCTATTTCATTAGATGCAACAAAAATAAAAGGCTTCCCGGAATAAGCATATAAGTTATATGCCACGAAAGCCTTTTGGGGTCCTGAGATTCCAGAAATTCCAAGAGGAAACCTATTTTGTTCAATGCTTTCTAATATATGCTTGTATTCATGAAGTTCATTAAGCGGCTTTAAAATCCCCTTCACGGAAACAATCATTCCTTTTTAATTATAATTATTCATTGCATAGCTAATACCTTTTTCAATAATTGCAATGGCTGCGTCAGCTGCGTCATTAACAGCTTTTCTGATAATTTCTTCTTCATTCTGCGTAAACTTGCTAAGAACAAAATCAGCAAGCTCATAATCAGGGTTTGGCGGCTTCCCTATTCCTATACGAATCCTCGGAAAATCCTCAGAATCAATATAGTCAACTATTGACCTCATACCATTATGGGTACCAGCACTTCCCTTTACCCTTATTCGTATAGAACCTGTTTCAAGGTCAACATCATCATATATTATTAATAGATTAGATAGGTCAATTTTATACCATTTTAATATTTGGAATATACTCTCACCACTAAGATTCATATATGTTTGAGGCTTAATTAGTACAATCTTTTCACCTGCCAGATTTCCTTCTCCTATTAAGGCATTAAATTTCTTTTTAGAAACTGCAATATTAAAACGGTCTGCAAGTAAATCAACCGTTTTGAATCCAACATTGTGACGAGTATTCTCGTATGTCTTTCCTGGATTACCTAATCCTACTATTATGTACAAAATTGCACCCCCAAAACCTCTTAAAGACCTCTCTATTCCTCCTAAAAAGAGGCAACTAGAAAATCAAAAAACCTATACTCATTGCCTTTTAAAATATTTACTTTAAAAGTTATACTATTTGCTCCCTTTTTTTACTTTCAACTATAAACTATTTTGGTATCCCGGACAGGAATCGAACCTGCATCAATGGAACCGGAGTCCATTACCTTATCCATTAGGCCACCGGGACATAATTATTGCATCTTATTGAATTATACAGCTAACAAAATATTTGTCAATGCGATGGGTTTTGTGCTTTAATATTTTCTTGAAAGCCGTAAAGTGCTTAAAATTAGCATCTATTACCTTTATAAGAAAAATAATTAAAAAATATATGATTAATCATTTATTTTTGAGTAAAAATATAGTATAATTTTATAGTGTATAGCAAACAGCATATTAATTATCTGTTTGATATCTAAATTGGAGTTAAAATATTACATTACTTGGATGTATACTCTCCTAAATTTGAAACAGATTTGTTGGGAGGTATGAAACTCATGTACGAGGCAACACTTAAATTTTAGGTAGATTTAGTGCCCTCACTCGTTATAAAAAAGTAAGGAGGAAACAATATGTCAGATCAAAAGTATTTACCTGAAGGTTGGTCAGCTCTTGAGGCAGAAAAAAGCACAAGTTCTGCACATAAAGTTGCTGAGCTAAAAAAAGCAAAAGAAAAAAATCAAACCTTAGAAGGACTTGTAGTAATGGCCGATTCCCATTATAACCTGCATGTTGAGATTGGCGGGGTTAAAGGGATAGTACCACGTGCAGAGGTTAGTGCCGTAATAGGCAGCGATGGTTTGCCGCTTCCTGTTGCATCAATAACCAAGGTAAATAAAGTGGTTCAATTTAAGGTAAAAGACATTATCGAAAAAGAAAATGGAGAATTCGAAGTAGTTCTCTCAAGAAAAGACGTTGAACTTGAAGT
The DNA here is from genome assembly GCA_050260055.1 of Ignavibacteriales bacterium. Taxonomy (GTDB): domain Bacteria; phylum Bacillota; class Clostridia; order Acetivibrionales; family UBA4821; genus JBLMYQ01. The sequence goes on along the minus strand of JBLNBO010000022.1, from coordinate 297,643 downwards.
TAGAAAATGGATGTACGAAAACCTCAAAGAAGGAATGGTTCTAAGCGGTATTGTTAGAAATATGGAACAATACGGTGTTTTTGTTGATGTTGGAGGCGGTGTAACAGGTCTTCTACACATCGAAGACATTTCAGTTGCTAGAATCAGGCATCCAAATGAAAGATTCAAAATTAGTGACAAAATCAAAGTACTAGTCAAGAGTTTTGACAGGGAAACCGGTCGAATTATTCTCTCCCATAAGGAACTGCTTGGCACATGGGAGGATAACATAAAAGAATTCAGGGAAGGCTCGACTGTAATTGGAACTGTAAGAGCCAGAGAGAAAAATGGTATTTTTATTGAATTAAAGCCCAACTTGGTAGGTCTTGCCGAACATAAACCTGGTGTCGAATACGGACAAACTGTTAGCGTTTTTATAAAGAAGATTGTTCCTGAAAAGAAGAAAATCAAATTAGTAATCGTAGGATAGGGGATGATTTAATTGGTAGAAGATAAAGACATAAAAACGCCAAAGTCACCGTTCGCAATGAGACAAAATGAAGTTAAGGTCTTCGATGGCAAGGAAGGCTATGCTTCGATAAACCAAGTAGTGTTCAAAGTTGATATGGGCTATATTAACGAAATACATTTTACAATCCTTGAAATAATCAATGAATTAGAATTCATTACTTCAAGACAGTTATATCAATTACTGACTCTTAGAGGTATTGAAATTAAATCACAAGACAAGGTTAATGACAAACTTGAAGATTTGATTAAGAGTAAGGTAATAACCAGATATTATTTCTCAAGTGATGAAGGAAAAGGTATATTTAGGGTTTATTGCCTTGAGAAGATTGGAAAGCATCTCTTATCTTCAAGAAATATAAAGTGCGATTGGGTTCCTACCGATAACACTAAACCAGTATATATGTTGAAAAGAAAACTGGCGGCTAATCAAGTCCTCTTAGCTTATTTAAGAAAGGTTAAAGCTTATAAGGATTTTAGAGTTGAACCTGTTTTGATTTCAAAGAAGCAAAACAGTAGATTCAAACCTTCTCTTGCAATCAGTCTTGTGAAAGACGGAAAAGTTACCGACTTTATGTTTGATATAGTAAGAAGGAATGCAGGTTGGCCTGAAAAATTGTACGAAAAGCTCATTCTTTACAAAGAGTTTTATGAATATTTCCAATCAAAAGACTGTGGTTTTGACAAACCTCCTCAACTTATTATGGTTGGAGAAGATGATGCTCATCTGATAGAAATATTCAAAATCGTTACTAAAAACAAAATTGTACTTAAAGGAATTGAAATATACTATTCTACAGATTTAAGACAGCTTGATGACTCACTTGAAAAATCATTGATTTCATTTAGATATGATGAGTCAAAAGCAAAATATATTATGGATATACTTGAAGTCGACCTGCTTGCAGGAGAAGTATTACCATCACTTTAAACAAAACATGGCATAAAAAATAGCAAGTTTGCACTTGCTATTTTTTTGTGTTATAATATTCTTAGATAGAGGTATGGTTTTCCATTTCCTCTTGTGCTTTCCCACTAGTGGAGAGCGGTTAACAGGTAACGAAAGTACCTGATCTTTGGGTGAAAACCTGGAATTATAATAATACATTCGTCGTACTTTTGCAGTTTCCTAATTATTGGCTGCAAAAGTTTTATAAGTATCGGATTTCTTACTCAATAGAAATCAATGTTTGGTTAGTTAGTTGTAATAACTTCATATATGCTTTCACAAGCATATTAATGCATTATTAACAGCTAAAACCAAATTAGGAATCGCTTATATAACAAATGACGTTTTCAATAAAAATAAAAAAGCTTCTCGTAATGAAAAGCTTTTTTATTTTTTTATTTTTTAGCTTTGTTTAACTTCAATTTTTACTTTTCCGCTTTTATCCAATATGTTAGGATTCTCAACCTGGTCTTCTTCTATTGGCTGAACATCGATTATTGGCATCGGCTGCATTCCTGCAAGTGCTGTTCCCATTTCAACTGAGAAATCATCAACCATAGGTGCTTGTTTATTATCTGTCTGAATCTCTGTAATTATTTCTTTTAATGCATCCATTTCTTCTGTTGATAATTTATCACTTTTAAAGGATGCCTGCATGTTTTCACTTAATGAAATATCTGGTTCTGCCTTAACATCCTGAACAACCTTTGGCACCTCAGGCTGAGGATATGATACTACTGGCTGAGGCGGATATATTTCTCCCATAAATGGTGTAGTTGTATTAGCTTCTTCACCTGCAACCGTGCTATAAGAAGTGGATATGGAATCATATTGAGGCGCAGATTCTTCAGGTTTATTATTATCATTATTATTATCATAAATTCTAAACTTATCAAAATTATAAGTTTTTATTGGATGCTCATTGTAATATTTTTCCTCAACAAAATTAGTTTTTCCATCTCCTATTATTGTTTTGCCTGTATTATCTTTTGTTTTATATTTTATAGCTTTAAACGGCTGATATTGTATAGTTATTCCTGGGTGTATATGATCCCATACAAGAGACTGTCCAGTAGACGGCTGCTCTGGAGTTCCACTATTATTTAATGACCAGATAATATCCTTTCCAAATGCATCTGCCCAATATTCGGTATCCTCGACGTTTGTATCTCCAAATATTATTTGCGTTTTTGTATTAGCCAATACAACCTGTTTGTAGTATCTCATAGACTTTGTTCTTTCAAGCTGAGATAAGTTCTGAATAGCAACAATAAGACCGCATCTATATTTTCTAAAGAGTGTGAAACATGTTTCAGTTTCTTTGTTAACAAAGTCCGGGAACTCGTCTATATATATAAAGAAAGGTATCCTTGTATTCTCGCTCCCTGGTCTTCTTAATACAGCATCTTGGAATGCAAGTATAAAGAACATACCAAATGCTTTAGAAAGGATACTGCCCATTGGCCCTCTTCTTGTAGTAACCGCAAGGGCTTTTCCACTTGAAAGTATGTCATCAAAATCTATATTATTTGATCTGCTGCAAAGAAGCCTCTTAACATCTTTTCTTCTTAGCAGGTTATCCAGCTGTGTAATTGCACCATATAGGAATTGCTCTGTTGCTCTTCTTCCGCTCCCTACGCTTCCAGCAATCGGCATACCTCTATCATTCAAAGGTGGTTTGTAAAAATTCTTTTCAAAATAAGCAATTAAAATCTTATACTCCTGACATAATACAGGATCTTTCTTCATCTCTTCGCACATTTCTTCAACAAGTTCATAGTTATGAAGGAATTCAAGCATATCTTCAAGTGTCGGGAGTACTCCTCCATGCATTTGAGGATACATTACTTTAAGTAGAATTGAAAGGTTTTCAATTGCCTGTTGAGTAACCTGTTGGAAGAACAAGTTGCTGTCAGCAGGATTATCACTTTCATACATTCCTTTGAGAACATTAGATATTATACTTGCAATCTTTGCAGGTTCTTTACCTATAAACGGATTGATTCCAACTGAATTTTCATCCATTGGGTCAACTACAATACACTCTACCCCAAAATTATTAGCGATTTTTTTGAAATTTCTAGCATATTCACCATCAGGGTCAATAACTCCAACACCTAAATTCCTGTATAATATCTCACCAGTAGCATCGTTCCTATACTTAATTAAATCATTAATTTCTTTGTAGAATAGTTCTTCTTTTCCACTTAATGGCTTGAGATATTCAAGCGAAAAGTTTCTATTAAGTTCTTCATTACTTAAAGGTGCGTTCACATATGCATAACCTTTTTCTAATGCCTTATAACCTAATTCTTTTGCAAGTTCTCTAAAGAAGTATTTTCTTTCAATATCTATAGCACCCATAGGCAAAAGTAAAGTTGAAGTTTTACCTGTACCAGTAGCACCCTGGATTAGAGTTGCTTCCATTCTTTTTGCTTCAGGTGTAATAACCGGTTTATTTGTCTTCTTGTCCAAGCAGATTGTAACTTCACATGTTAGAGCACCCGATGGCGCTACTTCTTTACCATGAAGCCCGAAATCCAATGCAGGGAGAAAAGTTCCTGTGTCTCTTTCATTTAACAAATCTTTATATAAAGTAATAAAGTAAAATGCTGAAATTATTGGGAGATAAAAAGTAGATGCTCTAATAGCATTATTAAGCATTTCAATTGGCACTGCATCTATTCTTGGCCTAGCAGCAGAAATCAATTCCCATAAAATCATATTTACGTACTGCGCAATTGCTCCAAATATCACGATAATCATGCAAATAACTGCTATCTTCAAAAATGTATACTTTGACTGTACCCCTTTTACATAACTCGAAGAAAGAATAGTGGCAAAGGCAGCACAAGGAATAAAAAGATATAGGGTCATTAGATATGCATTATAATCTATGCTCCCTATATGATGAAAATATATGTAAGTAATCTCCTTTAGCTCCATAAGCGTAATTATTATTGTAGCTATATAGAGTCCCAATGGAATAAGATCATATTTTTCAATTTTGAACCTTGCAAGAAATTTTGAAAGACTCAATATTTTTTACCCCCAAAATCTAAATGTGTATAATTATGCTTGTTTTTATAAAGTATTCCTCCTTATATTATCCTATAAAATTTATCAAATTTCAATATTTACATAGAAATAAAATTTATAAGCTGTATACCCACCCCTAGCACTATTGCAAAGCTGAATCTAAATGCACCGCTGCTGGTCTTTAAATTATCATATTGTGATACTGAAAAGGTTAGAAAACAGGATTTTAGATAATCAATTAAATGCTTGAATCTTTGAGCTGCGTTTTTATTAACTATCATTATAATTAATGCGAATAACCCTCCTGCTAGAAATGAGAAGATTATGCTGGCTATAACAAACCTGCCTCCCATCATGGCTCCGATAGCACTAAAACACTTAATATCTCCAGCTCCAAGCATTCTTAATAAGAACAAAGGAAATAAAAAGATTATTGGTAGGAGTATTCCATATAACGATTCAAAAGCTCCTTTAACTCCACTTTCATACAAATTTACTATTAACCCAACTATTATAAATGGATATACAATTATATTTTTTATTTTTCGGGTTTTGATATCACTTATCGCCACTAGAATCAGAAATATAATCAGCAGAATAGATTTGATAATCTGCATCACTTTATACCTTCATTTCTGTTAATATTTAAAATTTTTATCAAGCTAGTTTTTTTCTTGTTTAGATAAAATTTAGTTATTGAAACATCCGCAGAAACAGCAATTAATAAAATTCCAAAAATTGTTGTCAAATCATAATTCCCCACAAATTGCAGAATTAAGACAATCGATATGATTATAAGAATCTGTAATGCACAAATAAATGTTAATATTACGTTTCTATCATCAACCTCTTGATTTTTACAAGTAACTTTTGTCTGGGTAATACTATTAAATTTGTTAAATAAATTGTATTGTTTTTCAGTGAATTTTACTTTAGGAATAGATATCTTAAAATCTTCATCGCTATTTAAGCAGATAGAGGCTTTTCTATCAAACCCTTTCAATTTTTGAATTCCTTCCAAAACAGATTTGAACCCTATAAGGTTGAAATCATTTGATTCAATGTAGTCACTAATTTTATCAATAAATGTATCCTGCATCCTTCCTGCATTACTAAAGCAGTTAATAAGCTTTCTGGTGAAGGCTTTTAAGTTCTGGTTAAAATCCATATTCAACCTTATAGGAACATAAAGCAAATAGATATTTAGATTTTCAGGATTAATAAAAATATAATCCTCATGAATGATAAAGCTTCTTTCATCAAACATATAATTAATACTCCCATTTACTGCTTTTATTATATTCTTGAGCATCAGGACAGCTTCTTGTCTTCCAATATTATTATTTTCAATAAACTCGGCTGCCGAAATTGTTGAAGTAGTATCATAAATAAGAGATGTTTTATCATTTCTTCTCTTGATTTTAAGCGGAATCAAAAAATCAAATTGATTATTTTGAATCATCTTTTCCTGGTAATCAATTACTTTTACGTCATTAGCTAAACTTAATACAATCTGCTTTTCTATTGAGTCTTTCTCATTTGATATTATTATTTTTTCATTTAATTGCTTCTGCATGCACCATCCCCCTAAAGTTCATCTATAGTAAGTTCAACATCATTCTGTTCAGCGTTTTTCATACATTCTTCAAATATCTTATCAAACTCAGCGTTTCTTGAACCCTTAGGAATTACTATAATTACTCTGCGATATTTGATATCATCAGCTTCCACATAATATTCTATAGTTCTTCCATTCTCATCTATTGTTTTGTGATCCTTCTCAAAAGACCTCAAATCTTTTATTGCTTTTTTTACTTCCGAGAAAACCCTTCGCGGTTTCTTCTGATATGTATTTGCATTAAGATTTATGCTTCTGACCAAAGTTGCTGTTCCATATTCAAATTTAGTTATAGTTTTAAAATTATCAGGAAGATTCCTTCCATACATTTTCTGAATTTTTCTTCCTCTTTCTAAATCTCCGAGACTCCAGATATCTTCCTTATCTTCTATTTCACCATCAAGCCATGCCTTAACCTTAACTCTTTGAACAATTGGAATATCAGGCAGAATATTAAATGGCAGGGGCGCCTTTATCTTGTATTCAACTCTAATTTCAATATTCTTTCCATCATCAAGCAAATGCGAATCTTTAAAGTTTAATCCATTAAAACCATCAACAATATTCAGCTTTTTTAATCTTACAGAAATATCTTCTCCATCAGCTGGTCTAAGATACTTCATAAGGCAAGCCTTGGTCAAAGGTTTCAGTATCAGTTCTGCCTTTACGCCTTCGAACCCTTCTTTTGCAAGTGCGGTTGCTATGTACTTCAATTCTTTTTTAGGGTTAGCTGCAATTTCATCAGCAATTTTTCGCGTATCCTCTAAACTGTTTATTATGTTCTCTGCTGATTGATTTATCTCGTTAAAGTCATCAATAGCACCACCAATATTAATTGCATTTATATTTTCAGCTGCTTTACCGAGATTATCATTTGCATTTTCAGGAAAGGATGTAAAACAATCATAAGTGTTAAGAAGGGTTTTAATTTGAGTCCCAACCTTTTGTTTCCCTTCTTCAAGCCCTTCATTTGCTGTATCATGAAGTGACTGCAGTCCTGCTGCAGAATAAATGTATGTATAAGAAGCTATCTCATCAGCAGTTTCAGTAATAGCATGTTGAATAATTTCGTGAACATAAATAATCTTCATTATAAAAGCGATTGCCAAAACAGCACAAATAAAAGCAGGTAGTGCAATTGCAGCCTCAACAGTTACAGACCCTTGAGACAATATAATCTTTTTTGTTCTTCTCATCCTTTTACTCCTACAATGTAGATTAATTAATTATATTAGGATGTAACCTCCATTATCTGCTCCTTTATTAATGAAGCCAAGAAGACAAATCCTTGCCCCTATGTCATGAAGCAACTTGGGGCTTTACGCTATTATTAATATCCTTGATACAAAATTACTTTAAAGTTATGCCGTGAACCGTCTTTAGTCCTCATATCTACAGGCATGAAGGTTTTGGTCAAAAACAGGTACTTTATTGAAACATCTGCTTCTACGCGAATATATGAATTATAACCCGACAGCTTTTTGCCTGATTTCAGTTGAATCAAATCTTGAATTCTGTTCATTTTATCATCAGAATTTTCTAGCAGTAGGAATACTCTAAGATAATCATGGTATGAAAATCCAAATTGTTCTTTGTCAGCTTTTGATTCTTCAAACTTTTTAAATGCAGGGACCATTTCTCCTTGCATCAGCTTGTCCAAATCATTAACAGCATCCAGCATGCCCCATCCACACAAAACCAGATTCTGAATTACAGGTTCTGATAATCCGAAAGACCATGCGCTGGCTGCTGAAGCAATTGCAATAGCTGCTTCTACCTTTTGAGGATCCCTGTAAACATTCACAGTATCAATTGCAAATCTAATAAGCAAAATCTGCCCCTTCACAAAATTTATATTTATTTTATCTGAGGTATTTCCAACAAGTATATATTCAGTTTCACAATCAATAATATTCTGCTTTTGTCTTCCTCTTAAATCCTTTCTTGTATTTGTACCGTTCTTAAGCTCAGGTACAGCATTACTAAACATTCCAATTATATATTCATCCACATAAAGCTCATCTCTAAGTGTTATTACTCCATTAGTAATAACCTGATTAAACCATCCGCCGATTTTAGCAACTATATCAAAGGATTTCTCAGAGAACTTATTATTTCCGAAATCAATTTCCTTATCTATACCGGTATAATTTAAATCTTCATTGTTTGGAATTACAATCGATTTTGAGTTAATACTATTATTCAAAAACCCTTCATATTTTTTCTCATATTCGGTATCTTGTTTTGTAAAATCAGGACTTATAATTTTGTTTGGATATTTCCCTCTGATTCTATAAGATGGAAGCTCCTTGAGATTTTCTTTTATAATATTTTTCTTTTTATTTTTTCCTTCTTTAAACTTATCTTTCGCTTTTTTCTTAGCTTCTTTCCTAGGGTCGCTGCCAGTTGAGCCGCTAAATGGAGCTTTAATAGTCTGTAGATTAATTTCCTTATCAAAATCCTTTAGCATAGATACCTTGGGAATTATATAATTATCAAGATTTTCTGAAGGACTGCCATAATTAATGGACGTACCATATTTGCTTTCAAATATTTCAACTTCTTGTAAAGCTGAGCTAATTAGGCCAATATTAAAATTCGCCTTGCTTTCCAATTCATCTATTATACTTTTTTCAGGAATCTTTGGCTCAATTCCATTAATACATGTTTTTCTGTTTCCAGGATTTGTTCCTCTAATAATTTCATTAGCTAAATTTTTTAGATACTCGCTGGATTCATTGTTGATATTATTATCAATATATTGTTTTAAGGAAACAATTCGGTTTTTAATATCAATTACATTGGAATTCAATCTTTTGCAATAAGTTAAAACCTCTGCACACAGTTTTTTATGAGTTTCTAAATATTGATTTACTTTTGCAAGAGTTTGTTCTTTCTTTTTTCTTGCTTTATTTTCTGCGTTTATTGCATCATATAATTTAGATATCAGTGAGGCAATCCTCTTGGCCTTCTCCACACTGTCTGCTGCGCTTCTTGCCTCCTCCAGCTTTTCTTTAATATCTTCAACCTTTTTCTTGCAGATTCGGTATTCCATGACTAGTTTTGAATACTCCTTAACAAATTTCTCAAAATAAATACAATCGAATTTATTAATCTCGCTGCCAGTCTTATTAATATTTTGAACATCATTGACAATATCCATAAACACTTTATCAATCTGCATCTTCATCTCCGAAAGTTCAACACTTTTCCCAGTATCAGCCATTGCTTTCGCTTTACCAATAAAAGATTCTACAACCTGCTTTGGCGCACGAAATTTCATGTATTCAACAATCTGCCTCCTGGCCGCTTGATTTTCTGTAAGATTATATATAGGAGTAACTTTAATCTTTTCTACCCTGTATCCGTACAAATCAAGAAAACCTTGATTACTCTTATCTGTGCCAAGGTTAAAAGACATATACTCTTTAATCATATTACCAAGCCGTTCAGAATCATTATCATTAAGAACAAATAAACCGAACTGTTCTTTCAAGTTTTTATCATAACTTGATAATGCTGATGAAACGGCACTATCAATAGCGCGTTTTATCTGAACCTCCGCCGTCCTTATTCTTGACGCATCAATTAAAATCCCTGCAACTATAATCATTGCAACGAATATTATGCATAAGTAAACTGTTATTGCTCCAGATTCGCGTTTAATCACTTTTTCCTTCATCTCCAGCAAAATATCTTGCAATATCATTTTCTATTTCATTCATTTCCTCTCTAATCTTCCTTATAGCCCTTCCATACTCGGGATATTTAGCTTCAAGGCCCTTCTCAATATCAAAAACCAGGTCAGTATTTCTTATAAATTCTGTAGGCTGGTCAATTACTGCCTCTGATTTAACGCAAATTGTATAATACGGTGTCATGCCAAGAATTTTTAAAACTCTGCCCGGAGGAATCTTGTATTTTCTTTCAATGTTAATCTCTAATTTGTTTTGAGCAATTAAGCTCCGGCCTTTAACAGATATGTTTGGCTTCTCAGCAGGCATGAGAAGCTTATGCCTACCCAGCCTTGCTAAAATATAATTTCTTATCTTTTGCTCCTTTTCTTTGTTATTTAAATCAATTAACTGCCAGTAAAGGCCGCCTTTTTTCAAATCATCCTTGTTTACACTGCCAAGCATAATATCTTTTTTTTGGTTTCGCCACATTACAGAACCTCTTTGAGCTGCCAAATCAGCCAAGGATTGCAAATAAGCTTTTTCAAAAAGAATCATGCATATATACAAAACAGCAATAACAGTCAGAAAAACCAGTGGAAATATTATTGCAGTTTCAACTACAAGCTTTCCTTCGTTTGTTGAAATTCTTTTTCTAATAATTGTTATCGCCTCCACTTTACGAAGGCAGACACACAGGCCTGCCCTGAGACCCGGCATTTTTTATGCTTTTATAAACTCTTATTTAACAGCCGTATTTTCTATATCACCAGGATTCACACTTGTATTTACAACACCACCCATAATCCTTGCTACGAACCCAACAATCTGCTTTTTAAAAAGCAGGGCAAGCCCAACAAGTATTGCAATAATGAGAACTATCTCCACCGTTCCAAGTCCATCTTCCTCAAACATTAACCTTTTTAATGCCTCTTTCATTCTCTTCACCCCCTTTCTTACATCCCCCGAAGCTGCATAGCAGAAGGTGCAATTACAATTATTAATATTGCAAGCAGCATAAGCATCATTGGAAATAGCAATTTGGTTTCAGCCTCTTCCCCTAAAATACGCGCAGTATTCTTTCGAGCATACCAGCATTCAGCAGATTGCAGCCTTAGAATCGCCACTAATTCAGAATTACCTTTTTTCAAATTTTGAATTAAAATACTTGTAAACCTTGTTATCTCTGGCAGACGGCATCTTTTTGCAAAATCTTCATATGCTTTAACTTCTGATTTTCCTAGTCTAATTTCGATCGAGGTTTTCTCCAGTTCACAATAGAGAATCCGTTTTTCTGAAACTCCAGTATTTCTTGCATCTGTACTTATCTTTTCAATTGCGCCTGAGACTGTCATACCCGCATTTACCAGTAAAGCAAGTTTATTCAGAAACTCTGGAAAGTCAATTTGCATTTGCAGATGTCTTCTTTTAATTTTTTCTTTAAGTTCCTTGTCCGGAAGATAAAAAGATAATACGACTGCTGTGATAAGAAAAAATGTAAACCCTGAATCAACTGGTTCCATAAGGGTACCGAAGAAAAGACCAACTAACAGCACAACTATTATTAGGGCAATCTTATTAGACCAATACAGTTTTAAGTTATATCTAGCACTTTCTGTCCCATAGATTTCACCAAGCTTAACCTCGAGCAGGTTATCATATCCCGTATTGAAGCCGTATCTTATCGAATTAAACATTAATAGCGGAATTGGCATCAACTCTTTCATCTTATAGATATTTTTATCTACATTTGAAAGATAATCTTTATACTTAGGTTTAGATATAAATAAGATAACCACTATCGTAGTAAGAATTATTAAGAAAGCTATTAACATCTTATGTCACTCCTATATCTATATTTTTGCCCGAAACAGATTTATCTGTTCCTACAAAACCTTTAATGACCTCTATAATTCTTGCATCCTTATTTTTTTCACTTTAAACTTTGTACTGTCTAAATCCCACAACTAATTTATAGCTCTATGTCCATTACCTTTTTTGAAATAAGGTATGCTGTGCCAATAAGTATTACAGCGATAGTCATTACAATTCTTCCAGATGATTGAGTATATATTGGCTCCATAAATTCCGGCGAGGTACTATATATCAGATAAATCATACCTACAGGAAGAACGCTGAGCAGTTTCTGCTCAAATTTTCTCTGTGCAAGAATGGTTGAAATCTCCTGTTTAGTCGCAATTTTATCATTAATTATTTCAGAAGTATTTCTAATGACCTGAACCATATTTCCTCCTGTTCTCTTGCATATCCTGAAAATATCAGCAAAGCTTTTTACATCATCAAGATGGGACCTTTGGGCAAAGTCCTCAAGTGCAGATTCAATAGTTTCATTCATGTCAATTTTTCTGGATATATATTCAAACTCTTTGACTATGAATGTATCTTGGCTCGGATATAATATTGCAATATCCTTTAATGCTTCCTTAAAAGCTAGTTCAATAGATTTACCCGCTGAAAGAGATGATGAAACAGCATACAAAGCATCCTTAAACTGTAGATTTAAATCTTCCTTTCTTTTTTTAATAATCTGTTTATTTTTAATTTTGGGATATAGAAAGGCAAGAGGAAAAAGTAAAAGGGAAATAATTATGCTTCTATAAAAAACATATGATACAATCGAAATAAACAAAACTGCAGTTATAATGTATATCATCTTTTCTTTCGGATTCATTTCATATGAATCATAATCAATAAGCCCTTCATAATGCGGCTTTGCTGCTGGATGTCTTATTCTCTTTCCCGACAATAAGAAAACTATAAGCAAGAGAATTGTCATCCAAACCGCTATAAGGATTATAGTAAAGGAATTCAAAATAACCACCTCACACCTTGACAGAAACACCTGCCATTTTGAATTTAAGAATATTCTGTATTGGATTTGCCGTCCTTTTAATTGAGCCAATTATTTTTCTATCAGTTGTTTCTCCTTCTTCTTCAAATAAGTAAAGCGTATTAAGCTTTATTTCGCCATTAAAATAACCTGCCACCTCAGCAATTTCCACAACCCGTCTTGTTTTATCCCTCAACCTTGCCAGGTAAATGATTATATCTATGGCAGAAGCAATTTGCTGTCTTATAGCCTCTATAGGAAATACTGCACCGCACAGAACCATTGTTTCAAGTCTGCTGAGCATATCTTTAGGTGAATTGGCATGACCGGTCGAAAGCGAACCATCATGTCCGGTATTCATCGCTTGAAGCATATCCAAGGCTTCAGCTCCTCTCACCTCGCCCACAACTATCCTTTCAGGCCTCATTCTAAGAGATGTTCGTATTAAATCTCTTATGGTTATTTCACCTTTACCTTCCGTATTTGCATTTCTAACCTCAAGTTTTACAAGATTCTCTATTCCCTGAATCTGAAGTTCTGCTGAATCTTCAATAGTTATAATTCTTTCATCCTTTGGTATAAAATTCGAAAGTGCATTCAAAAATGTAGTTTTTCCGCTGCCGGTCCCCCCGCAAATAAATATATTGTATCTCGCTTTAACCATTTTTTCTAAGACCTCAGCTGTTTCTGCATTTAAGGAATTGTTTCTAACTAAATTCTCCATGGTCATTGGATTTTTAGGAAACTTTCTTATGGTAAGTATCGGACCATTCAATGCAATCGGCTGAAGTACCACACTTACCCTCGAACCGTCGCTTAGCCTGGCATCAGCAATAGGACTAGATTCGTTAACCGACCTATTAACCCTTGACACAATAGCTTGGATTACATCTTCAAGTTTTTCTCTGGAATCAAATGCAGCATCCAATCGGACTAATCTTCCGCTTTTCTCAATAAATATTGTTTCAGGCCCGTTTATCATTATTTCTGTGATTTCATCATCATCTATTAAAGGTTGAATAACATCCAATCCGCAAATCGAGTTATAAACAGCCTTGATGATTTCGTGTTTATCTGATGCTCCAATATATCTTACTTTAGATTTTTCAAAAACTGCTTTTGTTATTGACTGCAATACCTCTTCGCTATCAATCTCTTTTGCATAATCCAGTAATTCCCTGACAGTTTGTTTTATTTCCTTAATAATTAATTCTAGAACATTAGTCTCCATCTTCTTTTACTCCTAAAATCCTGCTGACTAATATATTTACATTCTCTCCGAATTGGCTATCCAGACCAATATCCTGTTTTTCTCCTGTCCTTGAAAAAACCTCTGGCATATCAGGAATTCTAACTTCTATTTTCTTATCTTCAAAATATAATTCTTCTTGGAAATCTGTATTTTTTTCATTATATTTATTCATTACAAAGCTAATCTTGTTATGCATTTCTTTAAGTTCTTTCTTTTCTGCCATTTGGAAAATCTTAATTGTTTGTGCAGTCTTTAATCTGCTGGTTTCATCTGGAGTCAGAATATATATGATACTGTCACAAGTTTTAAATATCTTCATATTTATTTCATCAACAGCACAAGACATATCAATGATAATGCTGTCATATCTGTTTAATGATTTTAATTGGTTAATAAGCTCTTTAATATCTTCTCCATTGATTTCATTAATTTCTAATGCGCTGTCAGGAGGCGCGAAATAATGGATTCCACTGTTTAGGTCTTCATGACTAGCGGCTTCAATTTTCAAACTTAGATTCTTACTTCTTTCTTTTAGAAAAAATAAGACATGAGAAAGGTTGTTTTCTAAATTACAGTCAAAAAACAGCGGAGAAGAAGAGATATCCTCAAGATTTAAATAAAATACGTTTGTCCCTCTCTGCACTAAGCGTTTAGACATTGCAATTGAAATAGTAGTTTTTCCTGCACCGCCATTTGGAGAAAATACTCCTACCACTTTTGTTTTTTTATCTCTAAAACAGGAATGAACCTCGTTAGGATTATTCTCAGCATAAATATCAATTATTGTCTTAACAATCCTTTGAGCTGACTGGTATTTTTCTATTGCCGGATATTTCTCCAACTCTGATGTTATTCTACCATCCGTCATAAAGATTACTGTGTTAATGTTTTCGCCCCTATAAGTTGGAAAAAATTCTGGTGTAGTTAATAAAATATCGATTTTCTTAGATGTATTTCTAATATAGTCATTCAAATATTTAGCTGACGTAATACAAACCGCTTGAAATCTCTCATGATAATATATCCCTAAAAACCTTTCAAAAGCTTCAACAAAATCCTCATCACTATCCGCAATTACAACATTAAAAATCGCCATAATTTTTCTCCCAAACAAAAAAATGTGTGAAAATAACACACACATTTTAACAATATATTTGGAATTCATAGTTTTATATGTCTAAAAAGAATGTTTTTAATCGTAAAACGCTAAAAAGCATTTTAAATGTAAAAATATGCTTTTCACCATACCCTCAATAATTTGTTAAAAGGAAAGTCAATACATAGCATAAATATGCTAAATTGCAAACAACAGAAAAGAATAAAAGAAAAACCTTAAAATTCCTAGGAAAATAGCTTTTCCCTCCAGCTCGATATCTCACCATATTTATAACGCTTCCGCATGACCAGAAAATCAAAATCAAAGATGCTATTATAAAAACGGAATATTTAATATACAAACAAGCAATTACTACATAGACAGAATTGTATAAGGCAAGCAATATCCCTATCATTAAAAATATTATGAAAGTATTTGATGGTGCTTCACTGTACATCCTATATACTTCTTCTATAGAATCTCCTGGATTTGAACCTTCTTGCATCACCTTAAATAAAGCAATTGCAAGAAATGCTATATTGGTTAGTGTAAGAATCATCAAGATTTCTTTTAGCATAATGCTATTTTGCGCCCCCGCGGAACCAGCTTATAAAAGCTTGGGTTATCAAGTCTTCCGTATCTGTATTTGACTCTTGATTTTCATTCTCAGCAGGCTGGCTTGAAATCCCAATCTTAGCATCATATTTTTTTCTTTCGTTTTCATCGCTTAAAATCTCATAGGCATTATTAATTCTTTTTAACGTCTCTTCTTCTTTCGCCTTGTCTTCAGGTTTGTGAAAGTCAGGATGATGCCTTTTCACAAGAACACGGTATGCTTTCTCAATTACTTCTTTTGAAGCTTTTGGACTAACCTCCAGCAAATCATACAAGGTCATAACCAATCACTCTTTCCAAATAGATTTCTCATTTATTCTATAACATATTGAACTAAAAAACTAATCAACAAATTTTAGTCCTGCATACTGAGCCATTAATCTCTTATTTCCGGCTCCTTTGAATGAAATATCAAGCTTCAAATCATTCCCCTCAGGTTCAACCTTGGTAATTATGCCAAACCCAAACTTTCTATGCTCAACCTTTACACCCACCCTGTAATTTGAAAAGTCTATATCTTCACTTACAGTAACAATACTTCTAAATCCGGTATTTAGGCTTGAAGCAGTTTGTCCAAAGGTTTTTGATGCCTTACGGTAATCTGAGTAACCATAGCTGTCATCCGTTGAATCATCCCATGATTTGAGCTTTTCCTGCTTCTTTTTAATATTTTCCAGGCCCTCAACAAGTTCTTCCGGAATTTCGGTAATAAACCTTGATGCTCTGTTATATGTGGTACTTCCATAAATTGTTCTACAGTAAGCTCCAGTCAGGTATAACACTTCTCTAGCTCTTGTTATGCCTACGTAGCAAAGCCTTCTTTCTTCTTCCATTTCACTTTCTTCATTAGCAGCCTGATAGCCAGGGAATATTCCCTCTTCCATTCCTGATAAAAATACTACTGGAAACTCTAATCCTTTTGCGCTATGAAGAGTCATAAGAACAACCTCGTCCTTCTGCTCTTCATCACTATCCACATCTGCAACCAGAGAAATGCTTTCCAAGAATTCTCCAAGTTTTGCTTCTTCATTAAATCTTTCAAAATCTATCGCTACAGTTATAAATTCTCTTAAATTATCAATCCTGCCTCGTGATTCTGCTGTTCCATCCTGTTCAAGTTCTTTAATATATCCCGTTTTATTAAGTAAGGTTTCAATAAAATCCGGCAGTCTCATAGTTTCGCTGGAAGCTTTAAATGAACTTATCATCCCTGCAAACTCTTCAAGTGTGGAAGAGTTCCTCGAAAGGCTGGGAATTTCTTTTGCAGATTGAACGATACTAAAGACCGAAACATTTTTTTCTGAAGCTTGCTGTTCTATGGCTTCTATTGTTGTCTTTCCTATACCCCTTTTAGGTACGTTTATTATCCTTTTAAGGGCAAGCGAGTCCATAGGGTTGTGTATCAGCCTTAAATAAGCAATTAAGTCTTTTATTTCTTTTCTGTCATAGAACTTTTGCGCGCCAACAATGCGGTAGGGAATACCGTATCTCATGAATCCTTCTTCAATTGCACGTGACTGAGCATTCATTCTATACAAAACTGCAAAATCCGAATACTTTCTTTCATTATTCCTTATAAGCTTATTTATTTCATAAACTATATAATCAGCTTCTTCATATTCGTTTGAAGCGCAATAATATCTTAGCCTTTCCCCTTGTCCCTTATCTGTCCAAAGCTTTTTGGCCTTGCGCCCTGCATTGTTTTTTATAACCTGGTTGGCAGCCTCTAAAATATTTTCTGTTGAGCGGTAATTCTGTTCAAGTTTTACAACCTTAGTCCCTGGGAATTCTTTCTCAAAATCAAGGATATTCCTTATATCTGCACCTCTCCAACCATAAATGGATTGATCATCATCACCCACTACACATATATTTCCATATGCGGCCGAAAGGAGGCTTATAAGGGTAAACTGCGAGCTGTTTGTATCCTGGTATTCATCAACAAGAATATACTTAAATTTATTATGATAATATTCTAAAACCTCGGGATAATCAATTAGAAGTCTAATGGCATAAAAAATAAGGTCATCAAAATCCAGGGCATTATTTTGCCTTAGCTTCTTCTGATATAATTCATATATTAAAGAAATTTTGCCAAGTCTAAAATCTGAAGCATACATATTTGAAAAAGCATCCGGCCCAATCATTTGGTCCTTAGCCTTGCTAATCTGGTCAAGTACACTTTTTGGGGGGAAATTCTTATCATTTAGATTTAGTTCTTTAAGACATTCTTTTACCAGCGCCTGTTGGTCAGATGAATCAAATATAACAAAATTACTCCCGAACCCAAGCCTTTCAATATCACGTCTTAGCATCCTCACACACATTGAATGGAATGTGCTTATCCACATGGATTCTCCGGCTTGTCCTACAAGTCTGCATACTCTTTCCTTCATTTCCTTTGCAGCCTTATTAGTAAAAGTAATAGCAAGAATACTCCAAGGAGCAGCATTCTTATCCATGATAAGATGAGCAATCCTATTGGTTAATACTCTGGTTTTCCCGCTTCCTGCCCCGGCAAGAATAAGAAGAGGCCCTTCCGTATGAGTTACTGCCTCAACCTGCATTTGATTCAATCCTTCAAGGGATTTCAATATATTCACCTACTCTGCAATAATCATTTGTCCTCATGAAAGTATAATATATCAGCACTAAAAGTTCAATGAATATTAATACAGTAAATTATTATATTTAATTTGTACTTTTCCCCTCTTCGAAGAACCGCATGATACCTAAATAAATTCCCCAAGCAATTTTTTGTCTATATTTCTCTGATACAAGATTAGCCTCTTCCTCTGGATTTGATAAAAATCCACATTCTACAATGACCGAAGGAATCTTTGCATCTTTTAACACTAGCACATTATTAATTGGAAGTGCCTCCCTATTATCATTTATATTAAGCGTGTTTTTCAATTCCTTCTGGATATCTATTGCAAGCTTCTTACTTTCTTCTAACTGCTTAGGGTAGAAAGATTGAACTCCTTTATATTGGGATTGTGGAAAGCTGTTTAAATGAACCGAAATAAATGCATTTGCCTGGCTGGTATCTGCTATCTTCTTCCGATTTTTTAAATCAGAGTATTTCCTGCTTATTGAATCCTTATCGTGTATCGATTCATCAATTGCCCTAGTAAGTTGAGTTATGCAACCGCTTTGCTCCAAAAGACCTTGAACTTTTAAAACAATATCTAAAGTTATATCTTTTTCTCTTACTCCCGATTTACCGATTGCTCCCGGATCAACTCCCCCATGTCCTGGATCTAGAACAATAACCTTATTTGTCACCGGAAGAACCATTGTTGGTATAGTTTCCTGCAATGTCATATTATAAACCAGGCATGCAGTAACAACAAAAAGAGAAACAGATAATATAACCTTTTTTCTTATTACTATAATCATTTTGTACACTCACCAAGGAAGCTTTATATTAATAATTATTACAGAGCAAATTAAAAAATGCCCCTTAGTAAGAAGCATTTTTTTGTAAAAACTTTTTTTGATTTAATTATTTAATCTTCTCTATCTTTGCGCCTATCTCTTACATATGAACTTCCGCTTATCATTTTCGCCTTTTTCTTAACCTGTGCAGCAATTTCAGCAATTTGAACAGGACTGTAAAGAGTACGGCTCTCATTTGTTACAACAGCAATGGATATTGTCATAATTGGGAATTCCATAACCTGTCCAAGCCTATTAACTGTAGTAATATAGCCTTTATCTCTATCCTCCTGCAGATATAAATCCCCAATCTTGTTATCAAAATCTTGAATAATACCCTTGCAGATCTCATCAATCTTTTCAGGAATAGTAATTACGACATAGTCGTCTCCACCAATATGTCCAATAAAATCTCCGGGATTTCCTACCATATGTACATTTGAAGTAATTATGTCTGCGGTAAGCTTAATAGCCCTATCACCACTTGCAAAGCCATAAACGTCATTGTATGCTTTAAAGTTATCCAAATCAAGATAAAGAACTGCAAAATGTTCATTTTTTGCTATTCTCTTATTAATCTCTGCATGGATTTCGATATTACCCTGCAAACCTGTCAATGGGTTAGCCCATCTGTTCCTATCTATTCTTTTCAAGGTGTTTCTAACCCTGCTTATAAGCTCTCTTTGATTAAACGGCTTAATAATATAATCATCAACGCCTAATTCAAGACCAGTAAGCTTATCGTCTTCATTATCTTGAGCGGTAAGCATCAATATGGGCATTAGATTGTTACTTTCGTCATCTCTGAGTGTCTTGCAGACTTCAAAACCATCCAGACCAGGCATAACAACATCAAGAATTACCAATTCAGGCTTTTCCTGGCGCACCATCTGCAAACCAGTTATCCCATCATTTGCGACTAATACTTCGTAGCCAGCATCTGTGAGAATTTCCTTGATTAGATTGACGGTCAGCTCAGTATCGTCTATCACAAGGATTTTCTTTTTGAACATTAATTATAACCTCCCAGAATCAAACTCCTGCATCTTCTAGAAATATTATAATACATTTTTGAAGTAATTAAAATGCCATTTGATTTATTTTTTATTTTATTTGTAAAATTTTACCCAATACATTTTAGAATAAATGAAAAAACAGGTAAGATTTTAAATCTGGATTCATATCTTTATATTAATCATTAACACCAGGGGGTAACATTTAATGGAAGCCAGCAATGAAAAAAGCTTTGAACCCAACTCTTCTTGGAAAATCTCAACCGAACCCTGCAATGCAAAGCATGCCCCAAAAAACACAGGGATTCTAGAACACATGATTTCAATTTATTTCTCAAAATGCAAACCTTTTCGTTATGAAAACAGAAATACAGAATGGTGGAAGATTAACAACCACCATCTGCTAAAAAAGATTCTTTTTCAATGTAGCGTTCCAGGTATTATTCCTTCAGGAATGAGTCTAAATAATTCGTATTATATCTATGGATATTATATTGCAGGGATTACTAATGGCAATGAATCATCTACCTTTATATATGGTATCCCGGCACTATATGGTATTGATGAGAAACCATATTTCATAAATTGCTGCTGGAAATCCGAGAATAACACCGGCGAACTTTACGGTGAATTTGGCTATTGGCTGATAGAAAACGAAATTTTGCTATAACCCAAGCCTCTTTTTCAAAGCCTCTTTCTGCATTAATAATTCTTTTGGCAACCTGTCACCGAACTTGGCCAGAAAAGCATCAAGTTCGCTGAGTTCCTGCTTCCAAACATCTGCATCAACACACAAGAGGTTATCTATAACATCTCTAGAAAGGCTTAATCCAGATAGTTCTAGCACCTCGGGAGCAGGAACATATCCTATCGCAGTTTCAACAGCATCAATATTACCTTTGCACCTATCTATTATCCATTTTAATACACGCAGATTGTCTCCATAGCCTGGCCAAATAAATTTTCCTTCCGCATTTGTTCTGAACCAGTTAACGTTAAATATTTTTGGTGGATTAGGAATCTTTTTGCCCATTTCCAGCCAGTGTCTAAAATAGTCGGCCATATTGTACCCGCAAAATGGAATCATAGCCATTGGGTCACGCCTTACAACTCCAACCGCCCCTGCTGCTGCTGCTGTAGTCTCAGAAGCCATAGTCGCCCCAACAAATACTCCATGCTCCCAATCAAAAGATTGATATACTAATGGAGCTACTTTCGCCCTTCTTCCTCCAAAGACAATCGCAGAAATCGGCACTCCTTTGGGACTCTGCCACTCAGGAGAAATTGTAGGACACTGACTTGCCGGCGCTGTAAATCTTGAATTTGGATGTGCTCCAACCTCTGTACCATTTGAATTCCAAGGTTCGCCCTTCCAATTTATCGGATTTGGCGGAATCTCTTTATCAAGTCCCTCCCACCAAACAGTTCCATCAGAACCTTCAACCACATTAGTAAATATAGTATTTTTTTGGACTGTTGCCAAAGCATTAGGGTTGGATTTCGAGTTTGTTCCCGGTGCAACGCCAAAGAATCCTGCTTCAGGATTAATAGCCCATAATCGGCCATCTTCACCAATCCTCATCCAGGCAATATCATCTCCGACTGTCCATACTTTATACCCTTTAAATGCTTCCGGAGGTATAAGCATCGCAAGATTTGTCTTCCCACAGGCACTAGGAAATGCCGCTGCTATATAAGTAATTTCACCCTTAGGATTTTCCACTCCAAGTATAAGCATATGTTCAGCCAGCCAGCCTTCTCTTCTTCCCATATGGCTTGCAATCCTTAGGGCAAAGCATTTTTTACCTAGAAGAACATTTCCGCCATATCCTGAACCAACACTCCAAATAGTATTGTCTTCCGGGAAATGGCATATAAATCTTCTTTCGGGATTTAAATCTGCTTTTGAATGAAGGCCTTTAACAAAATCAGAGGAATCTCCCAAATGCTCTATAGCAGGCTTTCCTATTCTTGTCATTATCCTCATATTTAAAACAACATAAATACTGTCGGTTAATTCTATGCCAACCTTGCTGAATGGCGAACCTTTAGGGCCCATCAGATATGGAATGACATACATTGTTCTTCCGATCATTGACCCGTCAAATATCTTCCCTAGTTTTTCATATGCTTCCTCAGGAGCCATCCAATTGTTTGTTACACCTGCATCTTCCTTATTTCTTGTACAAATAAATGTGAGGTGCTCTACTCTGGCAACATCATTCTGTGCAGTTCTATGCAGATAACATCCCGGAAGCTTTTCTTTATTTGCCTCACGCATTTCTCCGGTACTGCAAGCTTCATCAGCAAGCCTCTTTCTTTCTTCCTCGGATCCGTCAATCCAAACAATTCTGTCCGGCTTCGTAAGCTTTGCCATTTCTTGAACCCATAATTCTACTGCAGTGTTTTTTCCCATATTAAACTCCCCTTAAAAATGAATTGAATATTATATTTTAAAACTGATAAGGATTTTTGATAATTATATGCATTTAATCAGCAAAATTGAATATTTTTTATCTTAACAATCAGCTAGCGAAAATTCATTTTGAAGTTATAAGAAAAGTTATGAAAAATGAGTAACTTCGCTAATTATAGTACATTTTTATTTTACTGTAAATGTGTATACCTCAAATAATTCCAAAATTAAATAATTTTACATTTAACCCTCAAAGTATATATTTTTTACTATTTAAAAAACATAATTTTCGATGTATAATAAAAACAAGTATATTAATGAAGTTTATGAGCTCTTCTATCAACTCCCATATATAACATATATAACTAAATAATACATTTTTAGGGGGATTTCTATGTCTTTGAAAAAGAAATTCATTTTGGTAATTTTTTTAATAATGATTATTCCTACAATACTTGGCGTAATGCTTGTTAATTTAACTATAAAACAAAGTATTTACCGGTTTGAAGAGGAACAGAATCAAAAGAATCTGAAAAGTGTTCAGGCAACATTAAACCAAAAAATCGAGGAACTTAAAACCAGTACATTCGAAGGATGGGGATGCTGGGATACCCTGTATGAAGCCGCTAAGCAGAAAGATATAAATACTATACAGGATGAAGCATTCAGTACTCTTACTAATTTTAAGAAGTTCATGGTTGTTACCGATATGAAGGGAAATGTAATAGGTTCTTATAATAAAAGTGATTATTTTAATAAATTAAAAAATATTAAAAATTCTTCTTTGTTCAGCGGTATCAATAACAAAAAGAATTATTATGCAGGCTTTGTACAGCTTCCTGATGGTCTCGCAATTGTGGGAGTTACAAAAATCGTGCGTACAGACGATATTAAATGTAAAGACCCCTCCGGAGTTTTCATATATGGAGAATATATTTCTTCTGAATTAATAAAAAAAATCAGTGATGTTGTTGATATAAATATCACTGTTTATTCTGCTGAGAAAAAAGTGGTTTCTATTTCACCGATTTCAAAAGAAGATAGTATTAAGTTTGACAGTTTTCTTGAGCAAATAAAAACTAAAGAAACCCTTACGGATACCTCTGAAAAAAACGGAGAGAGAATACTTATTTCTGCAGGCAAGATACTTGATATGAATAATAACCTTATTGCCATAATAATTGCAAAAGGGCATTCAAAATCCAGTATACAATCATTGAGCTCAATCCGGCTTATTGCTTTCTTTACAATTATCGTAATAATCGGAATGTCATCTTTATTAATTATCTGGGTACACAAAAACATTATCGTCCAACTCATAAGCATCAAGAAAGTTGTTGACCTTAGAGATCTTAATAGAGAACTTCCCATAAAAGGAAAGGACGAAATAAATTTGCTTTCGCAATCATTCAATAATTTTACTTCACTATTAAAGTCAACAATTCTTCAGATACGTATAACATCACATACAGTTGCCTCCTCATCACAGGAAATCAATGCAACAACCCAACAGCTTTCAGACAGCACTGAAACATTATCAGCCTCTGGTGAGGAAACTCTAGGCTTCATGGAAGAGATAGACGAGAGCATGCAACATATATCCAATCAGGTTCGAGAAGTAACAGGTAACATATCTAATGTTACTAATCTTCTTGAAAAGCTTGCAGAAAAAGTTGATAATGTAACTGCAGATATACACCTTGTAGAAAATCAAGCTATAAGGTCTCTGGACGCAGCACAGGCAGGCAAGTTATCTGTTGAAAATACAAAACAGGAAATTGATAAAATCAGCAGTACTTTTGGAGAATTGACCTCAGCCATTAAAGAATTGGGAGCTTCAGCATTACAAATCGGTCAAATAGTAAATGTAATAGAGGATATAGCCGACCAAACAAACCTATTGGCTTTAAATGCTGCTATTGAGGCTGCAAGTGCTGGCGAACATGGAAAAGGGTTTGCCGTTGTAGCCGAATCTGTTAAAGGCCTAGCAGAAAAAAGCTCAGAAGCAACAAAGGTTATTGCAAAACTTATAAAAGGCGTCCAGGAAAAAGCTAACCACGCTGTAGAACTTGCTGCTGAAGGTACAAAAAAGATGCAGGATGGAGTTGATGCATCAATAGAAACCAAGACCTCTCTTGAGGCAATACGCAATGAGGTTGAAAGTACTGTGGATGTAGTAAAAAAAGCATCATCCCTTACTGAACAGCAGGAGCAGGACATAAAAATGGTTGTTAATTCAGCAGAAAATATTAATACGCTTTCTAAAGGTATTTTAAAATCAGTCAGCGATCAAGTTGATGCAAATAAAAATGTTGTAAAAGCTATGGAAGAAGTGACCCAGACCGTTACTTTCATCACAAATGCATCTCAGGATATAGCCAAAGCAACAGAAACTCTGGCCAAGGAAGCTGTAAGTCTTTCTGACTTGGTTGAGAAGTTTAATGTTGGGGAATAATTGATTAATTAGACAATGTTAATAAAGTATAATTGAATTCTTACCGGAAACATGATACAATAATACTAATATTCCCAAAAAGTTTTTTTAATGTTGCCGGTAGGCATTAATTGTGCGGCAGGTCGTAACCTTGTTTTTAATTTATTCTTAGGTAATCTTTGCCTACGCACTTTATATTATGCTAACTGGCGGAAGTATTAAGGAGGTATTGTAGTGGAAATTAAGGAGTTTAAAGAATTGGGTCTTCGAGTACGGGACATCGCTAAGGGATTGATAGACTTAAGTAAGAATGCCTATACCCCCTACTCCAAATTCGGAGTTGCCGCCTGTATTATAGATTCACAGGGTAATCTGCATTATGGCGTAAATTGCGAAACAGCCAACTACGATGGAACCTGCGCTGAAACAATGGCAGTTGGAAATTACGTCTTTGGCGGCAGAAAAGGCATTAAAACAATTGTGGTGTACGGAGCCTCTATAGAAGGCGAGCCCATTTCAGGCGCATTTACTACCCCTTGCGGCCGATGCCGGCAGCGGTTATTCGAACACGCAACTCCCGATGCTCAAGTAATATGCATCGAGCAAACTGGTGAAAGGGCCCAGGTATTCACCATGGGTGAACTTATCCCTTATCCTTTCGGTCCCGAAGACCTAGGACTAAGCAAATAAAAGTTAAAGTCGGAGCATTTCTGCTCCGACTTTTTACTTTTTATTTAATGTATTCAGCTATCTTTGCAAACTCCTGTATTGTTAATGTCTCTGGCCTTCTATTCTCTTCTATGCCTATTTCTTCAAGAATCTTAGCAATTGCATCCTTTGGAACTCCAAAAATCCCCGAATTTGCCAGGCTATTGAGCAAAGTCTTCCTTCTTTGAGCAAATGAAGCTTTTACAACCTTAAAGAAATTTTCTTTGCTTTTAACCTCAACAGGAGGATTCTCATTCAAATCTATTCTGATTACGCTTGAAGTCACATCTGGCCTTGGCATAAAACAGTGAGGCGGCACATCAAACATTTTTTTTGCAGTTCCATAGAAACATGTTGAAACAGTTAGTGCGCCATATTCCTTTCCCCCAGGCTTTGCTGTAATTCTTTCAGCCACTTCCTTTTGAACCATTACAACAATTGAGCTGATTTGGGTACATTCCTCAAGGAATTTCATTATAACCGGCGTAGTAATATAATATGGTAGGTTTGCGATGACCTTAGCTTTCTTAGGATGATTGAAGCGGGCTATTAATTCATCTAAATTCACTTTTAGAATATCATCCTGTATTATATTATAGTTCCCAAAACTGTTTAGTACTTCATCCAGAATTTGTGCAAACCGCTTATCTATTTCAATTGCTGCAACTTTATCAGCATTTTTGCATAGTTCACTGGTTAAAATGCCTAGACCGGGCCCAACTTCTATTACCAAATCATCCTTTGATACTTCTCCAGCTTTTATTATAGAATCTAAAACATGCTGGTCTATCAGAAAATTCTGTCCAAATCTTTTATTGGCATTTATATTATACTTTTGCATTATTCCTTTAGTTTTTAAAATTAAATCATTCATAGCTTTCTCCTGTGATTTTAAAAGGCCGAATAACTCCTAAAGGAATTTTCGGCCTATCAGTTAATTTATTTTACTCATCAATCTTTATCTTATGTATCCTACTCTAGAACGTATACCTTGACCTTACGTACTCCCCAATTGTAAACTTCTTGCCTTGTTGGGAAGAATAAATCGATTTTGTTTCCCTTAATAGCCCCTCCAGTATCTGCGGCAATTGAATATCCGTAATTTGATACTCCTTTTTGCATACTTTCAATATAAAGTCTTGTACCAAGAGAGATTACATGGGGATCAACAGCAACAACTCCCTTTTTGGTTTTCATACCCGAAGCAGTTACACCAAAACCTGCGCTTCCAGGCTTTTTGCCTGTTTCAGAAAAACTATTGTAGTATGCTGTCGCTTTCATTTCGATTACCCTTTTGAATCTTAAGGTTTCTCCTCTGGAAGTGACCAAGAACCTGCGGGTTCCTTTCTGCACTACTTCATTAACTGGTTTTACCGCAACTTTTGCAGACAAGAGTTTTCTGCTAACTTCCTTTCCATTTCTATAAATAACTTTATATTGTTTAACAACCAAACCAGGTTTCCCTTGTTTTATGACCCTTTTTTCTCCATTAAGGAGCTTATCATTCTCTTTACTCTCTGTTTTATATGCCAACTTACCTTTAACAGTAATTACTTTTTCTTTCGTAATAACTTTTTCTTTTCTAATTAATTCCTTTGGTTCTACTTTTTGTTTGGGTGGATTTATCACAACTGCAGAAGCTGCTGTTTTAACTACTGCTTCATTTGCTTCTTTTGTTTCTTCAATTTGAACGACCGTATCCTTTCTAATTACAATTGTAAGTTTTGGATCTAGCCTAGCGTACAATCCCGGTTGTACTACATCAGCATAACCTACTTTAATTCCTTTTTCTTTCAACAGTTCATTCACGGACTTCGCCATGGTTTTTACACAAATTACATTACCTTTGTTGTCAATTCTAACTTCCTTAACCTGAGCTGCATAAACGGCCACGCTTGCAAACATCGCAAAACAAAGTGTAAAAGCCAGGAGAAGCACTTGTTTTGTTTTAAACTGCTTATTACCATTTTTACAGTGCATCTACTGCCATTACCTCCTACTTTATATTAATAGGAAACTATGCTCAACTTAATATATTCATTTTTAAAAGCACAATTCCCAAGTTCGAACAAGGCTTTTTTCAGCCTGTTCTTGCTAAGGGTCAGGTCAATTTTATTACTTTTTTAAGTTTTTGTCAAATTCTGCACCCAAAAGCCTGCTGTTCTAATATTATAATATTACTTATTATGTTAAATGTTGCTAATTATTATTCTATTCCAAAAAGCCTTTTCGTATTCATTGTTGTCAAATTTGCTGCTTCCTGCATTGAAATTCCTCGAATTTCAGATATTTTTTCGGCAACAAGATTAACATAACCGGAATGGTTTCTCTTCCCTCTAAAGGGCTCTGGAGTGAGGTAAGGGCAATCAGTTTCTATTAAGATTCTATCTATAGGCATCTTTCCTATTATATCAATTGCTTTCTTCGCATTTTTAAAGGTTATTGGCCCTCCAAAAGATAAATATAAGCCCAAATCCAAAAGCTGCTTTGCCATTTCCCAGCTGCCTGTAAAGCAGTGAAGCACACCCGAATTTGAGTATGGTGCATTTTTCCGGATTATATCCATCATGTCCTCATGAGAATCTCTATTGTGGATTATCAACGGAAGATTAAGCTCTTTGCCAAGATTAATCTGTTTTTCAAACCAATACCTTTGAACATCTCTCGGCGAATGGTCATAATAATAATCCAGCCCAATCTCTCCAATGGCCACAACCTTCTGATGACTGCCCATTTTTTTTATTTCATTAAAGCCATCCTCGCTAAGTTTTTCAGCTTCGTGAGGATGAACTCCAACAGCAGCATAAACAAAATCATATTTTTCTGCCAGCATTATGCTTTTTTTTGATGTAGCAATATCCGAACCGGCATTGAGTATATATTTTACTCCGCTGTTAAATGCATTAAGGATTACTTCATCGTAATCCTCTGCAAAACGTTTATCATCATAATGTGCATGTGAATCAAATAGTTCCATAACTCACCCCTCTCCCTTCTCTCAAGATAGAAGGAAACTATTTATCAACAAATCTTTTATTGAAAACTGTCAGAAGCAAGTATGGCTAGAAAGGAACAAATTTCAGAAGCGGAGCATATCTAGATATATGTGAGCATTTTGGAATCTGTTCCTGACAACGCCAGACGCTGCTTATCACAGTTTTCACTTTACCTTTGAACCGTGAGATATCTCACGGTCAGTGCAAGCCAATACTAACTTATCTTCATTGCTTGCTGCAAGTATCATGCCATGTGACTCTATTCCACGAAGTTTTACAGGCTTCAAATTTGCAACAAGTATTACTGATTTTCCTATCATATCTTCTGCCGCATAATGCTTTGCTATTCCTGAAACAACCGTCCTTTCGCCATCTCCGGCATCAACTGTAAGCTTTAAGAGCTTGTCTGCTCCCTCTACTTTTTCTGCCTTTAAAACCTTTGCTACTCTCAAATCAAGTTTTGCAAAGTCATCTATTGTAATGTAGTTATCTTCCTTTTTGACAGATACTTCTACCTTTGGCTCTGGAGCATTCACTTCCTGCTTAAATTCAATACGAGGAAATATTGCATCCGCCTTTTTTACCTTAGTACCAGCTTTTATCATACCCCACTTTTTCGAAGAATCCCAATCCGTAAGTGGTCCTTCCTCAATACCTATCTGCTCCCAAATTTTTGCTGGTGTCCTTGTCAGGAAAGGCCTAATTAATATAGATATTATTCTTACACTCTCAGCAAGATTATACATTACTGTGCCCAATCTTGGTTTATTTGCCGGGTCTTTTCCCAATGTCCATGGTGTGGTCTCATCAATATACTTGTTTATTCTTGAAATAGTTTTCCATATTTCAGTCAGAGCAAGATATGACTGCATTTTTTCCATGTATCCTTCGACTTTTTCGGGAGTAGCCAATACCATTGCTTTTAACTCATCATCAAAATCGCCTCTGACTCCATCAGCAGGAAGAATACCTTCGAAATATTTTTCTATCATAGCAGTAGTTCTACTAACTAAATTTCCTAAATCATTTGCTAAATCAGAATTCATTCTATTTACAAGTAATTCTTCAGAAAAATTAGCATCAGAACCAAAAGGAATTTCACGAAGTAAATAATACCTTACTGCATCGAGTCCATATCTCTCAATAAGAACAACAGGGTCAACAACATTTCCTTTAGATTTGGACATCTTGCCACCATCAATTACAAGCCATCCATGGCCAAAAACCTGTTTGGGCAGTTCCAATCCAAGAGCCATAAGCATAATAGGCCATGTAATAGTGTGAAATCGGGTAATTTCCTTGCCCACAACGTGAAAATCCGCCGGCCAGTATTTTTTAAACTTTTCATCATTCTCTGTCATATACCCCAATGCAGTTATGTAGTTTGAAAGCGCATCAAGCCAAACATATATAACGTGCTTGTCATCAAAATCAACCGGAATTCCCCACTTGAAAGAAGTCCTTGAGACGCAAAGGTCTTCAAGTCCCGGCTTTAAAAAGTTATTTATCATCTCATTTGCTCTTGAAACCGGTTGAATAAATTCGGGATTGTCTTCTATATGCTTAATAAGTCTGTCTGCATATTTAGACATCTTGAAAAAATAACTTTCTTCTTTGACCAGCTCTACATCCCTGTTGCAATCAGGACATTTTCCATCAACCAGCTGGGTTTCTGTCCAAAAAGATTCGCAAGGTGTACAATACCAACCTTCATATTCGCCTTTATAAATATCGCCTTGCTCATAAAGCTTTTTAAATATTTTTTGTACAACCTTCCTGTGCCTCTCCTCCGTTGTCCGTATAAAGTCATCATTAGTAATATCCATAAGCTTCCACAAATCTTTTATTCCTGCAACAATTCCATCAACATATGCTTGCGGAGTTAGACCTTTTTCATGTGATTTTCTTTCTATCTTCTGTCCATGTTCGTCTGTGCCAGTGAGAAACATCACGTCATAGCCTCTAAGCCTTTTATATCTAGCCATAGCATCACAAGCAACTGAACAGTACGAATGCCCTATATGCAGCTTGTCGCTGGGATAATAAATTGGAGTAGTAATATAGAATGTTTTTCTTTCTGTCATAATATCATTCCTTTCGGATATTTAATTAGAATCTAGGAGTCAGAAGTCAGAATTCAGAAAAAACCTATCTGTTTGTTGTATTTTGGTTTTAACTATCAACTGTCAACTATTTAGAATACTATACCCATATTTTACCCAATTTTCAAGAGTTATTGTATTGTATTAAACAAAAAGAGAATGTCCCTTAGCGGGACATTCTCATAATTACAATAACATTTTATACTGTATACTTACTTACTACATTTGATAAATTCTGAGCTTCTCTTGCTAAAGAATCTGTCGATTTTGCAATTTCTCCATTACCTGCAGCAATTTGACCTGCCGATTGGCTAATATTCTCTACGGCTTTTACAACTTCACTGCTTGCTGCTGTTTGTTCTTCAACTGTTGCTGCCATAGTCTGCGCAAGACTGTTGATACTTTCTGCATCATTAACTATTATCTTTATAGCTTTTTTCTGCTCTTGCGTCAGAATAACTGACTTATTCAGTTCATTAGCTGTTACAACTACTGATTCTTCTATGTTGACTAAAGATACTTGTGTTTCTTTTGCAAGCTGAACTCCCTTTTCAACTTCTTCAGCACCGGTTTTAACTGTGTTGACTGCTATACCTACTTCATCCTGTATATGCCTTATAAGCTTTGTTATTTCTTTTGTTGCATCAGCACTCTTTTCTGCCAAATTTCTAATGGCTTCTGCTACAACAGCAAATCCTTTTCCGTGTTCTCCCGCTCTTGCTGCCTCTATTGCTGCATTCAATGCGAGCAAATTAGTCTGTTCAGCAATATCATCAATTACATCAACAATTTCACCTATATCAACTGCAGAGGTCCCTAGTCCTTTTATGACTGATACCAAACTGCCCATAGCTTCGTTAATACGTTCCATACCTTTCATTGTTTTTTCTACAGAATCCTTGCCAATCTCGGTTGCACTTGCAACAGTTTCCGCACCTTGTCCTACATGCTCCATACTATTAGCAACATTTTTTACTGAAGTGTCCATTTCTTTAATGAGATTTGTAACACTTGATATATTTTCAGTAACTTCCTGTATATTTTTTTCAATATCCTGTATAGAAGCATCCAACTCTTCCATAGAACTTAATGTTTGCTCGGTAGATGCTGATTGGTTTTGACTGCTTGATGCTATCTGTTCAGATATTGCACTAGTTTCTTCCGACGCTACCGCAACGCTGTTAGCAGAATTCTTGATATCGCTTATTAAAGCCCTTATCGATTCATTCACAATATCTATAGCTTTTGCGATATCTCCCATTTCATCCTTTCGTGCAGTAAAAGAAATAGGCATCTTGTTCTTGAATGTCCCGTTTGATATATCAATCAGGTGTTTTCTTATTGTATTCATATCTAGAGATATTTTGCTTACTATAATATATATGAAAATTAAAGCAATGATAAGAAAAGTGAGACCAGTAATTGCAGTAAATATTTGAATATATCTAAGATTTTCCATTACTTCTTTGTGAGGTGCCTCCAACATTATAGACCAGCCGTTCACATTAATTGGCGCATATGCTGCATACCTTAATTCTCCCTTATAGCTATAATCTCCAAATCCTTCTTCTCCTGCTGCAGCCTTTTCTTCTAATTCGACCAATTTCTTGAGCTTTGAATCATTCTTTATATTTTCAAAGTCATTACTTTTATTAAGAACAAGATTTCTATCTGAATGCCCAATTATAACTCCTTGTTTGTTAATCAAAAAGGCTTTCCCGCTTTTGCCGAAAGTTATGCTATCTATAATTTTACTTATTGATAAACCATCCTTCGTTGCAACCAATACTCCTATAATATTGCCGTCATCGTCTTTTATAGGGACTGCAAAAGTAATGATTGCCGTTTTTTTATCTTTGCTAATTTCCGGATCAGTTATTACTTCTTGTCCTTTTAATGCTCGCTTGAAATAATCCTTACCAGCTATATTCACTTTTTGCCCGTTTGCTAGTATTCCATCACCGTTTTTGTCTACAACTCCCATAGTGATGTATTCCATCTCTTCTGTTACTTCCTTTAAAATTCCGGCTATATCTTTCTTGCTGGTTTCATCCATTCTTAAGGTTAAAGCCTGAAGGGTCTCATAATTGGCCTTAATCCTCGCTTCCAAAGTGTTTTTCCCCTCTCTAGCTAAATGGAGCATACTATCATGGACAGTGTCATCCAGCGCATTTTTCCCGCCGAAATATGACGCAATCGACATTCCGATGCAAACAAATAGCAAAAAACTCCCTAATCCAATAAAAAACATTTGTTTTAAGCTTTTCATTTTCTCACCTCAAAAAAATTTTTAGTTATTTATAACTTGATTTTTAGTAAAAGTGTGGAAATAACTTTTTAAGAAGCTTTTGAATAATTAAATCTTTGAATAGAAGTGAAACTAGATTCTGCATATTATCTTTATGTATATTATTTTATCATTAATATTAAAAATTTACAATATTCGTTCTATTTCGACACTATTTTAAAAATATTACAATATGTAAAGCTTGCCTTAAAACCTTATATAGGACAACAAAAAAACGAACCCAAAGGATTCGTTTTTATTTTATTGATTATTATTCATTCAGACTTACTAGATATACTTTTTCAAAATTCTATCTATAGATTGGCTCGCCTTGACTGCATGCATATTCTGAAAATATTCCCATCAATTTCTTCGTTATAGGCCCGGTAACACCCGAACCAATTGTTCTGCCATCAACATTTGTTACGCTTATTACTTCAGCTGCAGTTCCGGTAAAGAAGCATTCATCAGCTGAATAAACATTAAACATAGTGAATTCTCTCTCAATAACCTTGTAGCCTGCTTTTTCTGCCAATTCAATTACAGTAGCTCTGGTTATACCATCAAGTGCTCCTACATAAACAGGCGGAGTATAAATTATTCCGTCTTTTATAACAAAAATATTATCTCCGGTACATTCGCAAACAACGCCCATAGGATTAAGCATAATTGCTTCAGGTACTCCAGCTCTGTTTGCCTCAATCTTGGCCAGAATGTTGTTCAGATAATTTAATGATTTTATCTGCGGGTCAAGGGAACCTGGATTATTTCTTCTAGTGGAAGCAGTTATTACACTCATTCCCTTTTCATACATTTCCTCAGGATATAACTGAATAGTATCAGCAATTATTACAACACAAGGCTTTGGACACTTAGTAGGACTAAGTCCGAGATCGCCCATTCCTCTTGAAACTACTAGTCTTATGTATCCGTCTTTGATGTTGTTTTTTGCACAGGTATCTAACAAAGCAGTTGTCATTTCTTCCTTCGAAAGAGGAATAGTCATATCAATTGCTTTTGCTGCATTATATAATCTATCAATATGTTCTTTGCATTTGAAAATTCGGCCGTTGTAAGCACGTATGCCTTCAAACACTCCGTCTCCATATAAAAATCCATGATCCAAAACAGATACCTTTGCTTCAGACTTTGGATAGTACTTTCCATCAATGTAAATCAATCTTTCTTCCATATGTGACACCCCTTTAAATAGTTTATTCCGATGACTACCGCCGCTAAAATCTAAATTCTTTAGAGGAAATATTATATATTTATAAAGTAATACTTCATCCAATTTTCACTATTTTACTTTTTTTTATTTGGATTGTCTATACTTTATTCAAATCCTAGCACAATTAATCCGGAAACTACTAACAGAATGCCAATACATCCTGCTAAAGATACTCGTTCTTTCAGAAATATACTGCCAATTATGAGTGTTACAATTGGATACGCAGCAGTTACTGCCACAGTCCATGATGATGTTTTTGACATCAGAAGGAATAGAAATAATAACCCCCCAGTTGCCGCAAGCGCAGCTGATATAATAGTCCAGAATGCAGCCGCTTTGTTAAACTCCAATTCAATTCCAAAATACCTGCCCAAGAAAAAATACAGAGGTATAAGTAAAAGTCCGGCAATTGCCAGATACATTTCAGCATATATCGGATGTATATTCATAACTAGATTCTTATCTACTGCAGCCCATGCTCCCCATACAATAATAATTATTATAGCAATCACGTTTGGATTCATTATTTTTCTCCTTAAGTATTATCAACAAAGCACACAACATTCGCCACTGCATAAGTCTGGCAATGAGAAAGGCTCAAACTTAATGAAGCAATTCCCATATCATCAGCTATTTTTTTAGTCGAACCATGCAGTATAATACCAGGCTTGCCCATGTCATCCTTTATAACTTCGATTTCGTTAAGTCTTACTCCTCCGGCAAGTCCAAGGCCTAAAGCCTTTGATACGGCTTCTTTTGCAGCAAATCGAGCTGCGTAATGCTGATATTTAGCGGAAAACGCTTTTGAACAATAATTTATTTCTTCTTGAGTAAACACTTTATCAAGAAATCGGCCATTATCTTTTTCTATTGCCTTTTTTACCCGTTCAATTTCTATGATATCAACCCCGCAAGCCAAATTCACTTTCGTTCACCCCTTTAAAAATTCTCTAAGTATTATGCCTGATTTTTCTTCTTCATTGTGCTATGCTGACTTAATGCACTTTCTAATGCCTGAGCTTCATTAATTGTATTTTCAACATTTTCAAAAATATCATCAGTATGAAATTCGGTATAAATCTGCTGTTTAAGAAGCGCCATTGTACTTTCAATAAGGTTTAGCTTAGCTGACATTTTCCCTACTTCTTTTCTAGCTTCCTTAAGTACCCCCAATAGTTTCTCATCGGCTTCAATTGCTCTATCCAAATCATAAATACTTGCTTGATTAATTGCAGTAATCTTCTTTCTGCGGTTAATGCTAATCCGTTCTTCAATTGCCGTTAAATTTCTATTGCTGACATCAAAAAGCCTTGAAACATAAATTTCCATAAGTTTAAAATAAATAATTGATAACTCTAGTGATTTTAATGCAATCTTCTCCCTGATAGAAGAATATTCTTTATTAAAAAAGGCATTTGCAATTTCAGCCTTTGTTTTAAACATTTCATCAACGCGTGATTCCAAATCAACAAATGTAGTTTTTCCTAGTATTACGAAAATCCTTTCGATTATTTTGGTTGTTAAGCTCTTCCCAACCTTGGCTTTAACGCGAAAATATAAACTGGTAGATTTATTGTTCATCTTTCTTAGCTTATTTATTTTATCCTCTTCAAAACATTTCTGCCTATAGTTTGGGTTAATTAGAAGAATACTTGATGCCGCCAAATATCCTAAAAGACCAATAATAATAAGCGGCTCCCATTTAAAAACAAAATATCCAATGAGAACCGCAGATAGTACACCTAGGCTTTTAATATCTGTTAATGATTTGAAAATAGTTCTAAGAGCCATTTTGTCACCCTAAACTTAAACCTACGCCGGCTTTTTCAGCCGGCGGATAATGATTATAGTATATTATTACGCATTTGTCTTATTTTCAGTCTTTTCTTTTACTTCAAAACCTTCTGAACCACTCATCATAGCTTCAGCTCTCGCTTTTGCTCTTTCTCTAGCAGAATCCAAATCTATCTTTTTCAATTTAAGCTCTGTATTGTTTTCGCTTAAGCTTCCTATCGCATTTGCCCTTGCAGTTTTCTGGTTAACCATATCACGTGCCCTATCAAGCTGGTCATTAATCTTGCCAACGCTATTTCCTGCTCCTGCATACTTGGCATTGATTGAATTGATATTTTCTTTAAGCTGAGCCATTTTAGCCTGAGATTTAAGAGATTTAATTTCATTCAATTTCTGTGTCATTTCAGATTCAAACACTTTGAAATCTTCACGAATTTTTGCAACATCCTGGCTTGCAGTATCATATGTTGCTTTCTTAGATTCGTAAGCTGCCTGTGCTTCTTCTTCCTGCATCAAAAGTTCAACAAGAATATCTTTATCTCCCTGATTTTTTGCAGTTTCGATTCTAGCCTTAACAGCTTCTAAAGTTTTCTCAGCATTTTTCATTTCAATCTTAATCAGTTCTGCATTTGTTTGAATTTCGACAATCTGCTCTTCTGCTTGTTTTCTCGCCTTATCAACCTGGTTTTTGATATCTGCGAATAACGCATCCGGATTCTGCTTTTCTAAATTATCCACGAAAAGTCCGAAAAAGCCTCTTATAATACTTCCCAATCTGCTAAATAAACCCATATTACGGTTACCCCCTTGATTAATGTCTAACACTATTATTTTATTTTAATTTATTTATATTTTCAACTTATTATTTTTTTATCCATATAATGCTTTATTTTAACTGCTGTTCAAGCAAAGACCTGTCATCAATGTATTTATGATATTTTTCTGCAATCAGGTCTTTATCGTCGCATTCATTCAATGCAAGCATTGTCATTAGTTCAACCTGTTGTGTACTCGGCCTGCATTTTGAAATTGCCCTGTCAAGGATTTCTCCGGATAAAATTTCTCCTGGCGTATCATCCTCGTTTGCAATCTCATATGCTTTTCTTACAACAAGCTCAATCTCAGCTCCGGTAAAATTTTCTGCTTTATCTGCATATGGCATAAAGTCTGTAATATCAGTCTCAAAAGCATACCTTTTCATCATTATTTTAAATATATTAGCCCTTTCCGAATTATCTGGAAGAAGTACAGGTATTTTTTTATCAAATCTTCCTGCCCTTTTTAATGCAGGATCAAGTAAATCAGGCCTGTTTGTAGCAGCGATGAAAATTACCTTGCCTCTGTTTTTAGTATTGGAAGTGAATTGAAGAAATTCGCTGAAAATGTTTCTACTAACACCGCTGTCATTCCCGTCACCTCTTCTGAAAGCAGTATCTATCTCATCGACAAATACAATTACAGGTTGTTGAGACTGTGCTCCAAGCAGGCATTTTTTAAAGTTCTTTTCGCTTTCCCCGACATATTGCCCGAGAATTCTAGACATGTCTATCTTTACGCAGTTAAATCCGCTTTCTCTTGCAAGTGCATTAACAAGAAGAGTCTTTCCTGTTCCAGATGGACCGCATAATAGAATTCCCATTGGTACTCTTCTTAAATCTCCCTGCTTAATTGGCTGAACAACATTCTTAATCAAATAGCTTTTAGCTTTTTCCATACCGCCAATGTTATCAAAGCCTATCTCTGGATAAATGAATTCCAGTACATCTCCATATTCCTTTTGTAAGACCGAATGCTTCTTTTCCTTAATAAAATCAAAACTAACTGCAAGATTTTCTGCTTCTGCCTTTAGTGTTATATCTTTTATTGCTTTTTTGGATAAGCCTGAAGAAAGCTTTGCAAATTCATCAGCACTCAAATCCATTTTTATTTGCTTATCCTTCAAAATATTCTCTATATATTCCTTGCGTTGAACTTCATTCGGCAGTTCAACCATTATTGGCTCAATCCTGTAGGAAGACCTAAGCAGTTCCTTATTCATGTCAGCAACATTATCTGCCAAAAGAAATATTGAGCTTCCTACGTTTGAAATTTTTCCATTTACCGACCACTCTACAAACCAAATAAGAGCATTTCTTTCTTCAAGAGACATTGAGGCAATATCGCTTGAAGGTGTAATCTTTTCTGCATGATTAACGAAAAAAGCCATTTTGGTATTTTTTAATGCCATATCTATAAAAGGAAAAAGCTTTGATGGAAGCGAATATGTTACAGCATCAACGTCTATACCGGCTATTTTCGAAAATTCTCTTGCCATACCCGGCTCTAGGAATCGAAGCCCGGAAGATATATCATAAAAAGCAATAATTCCAAAATTTCTTTGCTTCATAAATTCATCATAAAGATATTTGTCAATAAGTCTGGTGTTATCTACATAATCGCGGACATTAAAGTGAAAAATGAATTCGTGGGAAATTCCGGCTTTATATTTGTTTAAAAATTCATCAAACCACATAGAAACCCTCCAAAAAATAGTGTAAATTTGACAGTTAAAATCATAAATTTAATTATTTCAGAATCTGTACTTCATCTAATTCCGTCAAATTAATTATAAGCTTTTTAAATGCAAAACTGCAACTTGATTATTTTCTAAAGTTCTTTCTAATGAGCACCAAAATTCGTACATAAAAAAAAAGAAACTACAAATCCTAAGCTATAAGTTTTTGGTCTTATAATTATCAGTTACCAATAATAAATTTTCAATTTGCTGATGTGGAGGATTTTATGGATATTTTAGAATTCAACATCCCGGGAATGACATGCGAATCATGTGCAGGCAAGATAAAAAGTGCCTTAACTACTGTTGGAGTAACAGATGTTTCTTTTGACTTTAAAACACGAAATGCAAGTGTAACTTATGATAATCAGAGAACTAACCCTGAAGAAATAAAAAAAGTAATACGAAAAGCAGGATATGAAGTTAATTGAAGAAGATTAAAAAAACTGACATAAGTCAGTTTTTTTAATCTTCTTTTTTCCATCTCAATATAGGCTGTCTTGCTGCTTGTGTTTCATTTAACCTTCTTACCGGAGTATTGTGCGGTGCTTCTTTTAGTAACTCCGGAGAATTGACAGCTTCATCTGCAATTTTATTCATAATCTCAACGAATTCATCTAATGTCTCTTTAGACTCTGTTTCGGTTGGCTCAATCATCATTGCCTCTTTAACAATAAGCGGGAAATAGATTGTCGGAGGATGAATTCCATAATCTATAAGCCTTTTTGCAGTGTCAATAGTTGAAAGTCCCTCATTTTTCTCTTTTAACCCTGCTAGTACAAATTCATGCTTGCAAAATCTTGAATACGGAAGATTATATTTGTCTTTTAATTTAGCCATAAGATAATTCGCATTTAAGACAGCAGTTTCGCTTACTTCTCTCAAGCCATCCGGACCCATCGTAAGTATATACGCATAAGCTTTTAATATAACATTGAAATTTCCATAAAAGGATTTTACTTTTCCTATTGACTGCGGTCTATCATAATCAAAAATATATTTATCATCTTTCTTGTCAACTAAAGGCAAAGGCAAAAACGGCTCAAGATGCTTTTTGACTCCAACCGGGCCGCTTCCCGGCCCTCCTCCGCCATGTGGCGTAGAAAATGTTTTATGCAGGTTTATATGCACAACATCAAATCCCATATCCCCAGGCCTTGTTATTCCCATTACTGCAT
Organism: Ignavibacteriales bacterium; assembly: GCA_050260055.1. Taxonomy (GTDB): domain Bacteria; phylum Bacillota; class Clostridia; order Acetivibrionales; family UBA4821; genus JBLMYQ01. Next base: position 257,888 of record JBLNBO010000022.1, on the reverse strand, counting down.
TCAGGTTTGCGCCATCATAATATACAAGTCCGCCAGCTTCATGAATAATTTTGCTGATTTCTACTATATTTTCATCGAAAAGCCCTAAAGTATTTGGATTTGTAAGCATTAATCCGGCTGTATCCGCACCAACAACCTGCTTTAGGCTTTCTATATCAACTCCGCCATTTTCATTTGACTTAACCTCAATGATTTCATATTCTACCATCGAAGCCGTTGCAGGATTAGTTCCATGAGCAGAATCAGGTACTATTATCTTTTTTCTTTTATAATCTCCTCTTGCTTCATGATATGCCTTAATAATCATAACTCCTGTAAGCTCACCATGTGCTCCAGCCGCTGGCTGAAGGGAGACTCTGTCCATACCTGTAATTTCGCTTAGGATTTTATCCATGTTATACATAACCTCAAGCGCACCCTGAGAAAGAGTCTCTGGTGCATAAGGATGTATATTTGTAAATCCATCCAGCTGCGCGATATCCTCATTAATCTTTGGATTGTATTTCATTGTACAAGAACCCAAAGGATAAAAACCGTTATCAACGCCATGGTTCCTTAATGAAAGCGCAGTATAATGCCTTACGACATCAACCTCACTTACCTCTGGAAGCGCTGGCTCTTCCTGCCTCCAATAGGAAAGAGGCATATTAAGCTGCTGCGCTTCTATATCAAATTCCGGAAGATTGGTTCCAATCTTGCCTTCCTTACTAAGTTCAAAAATAAGCTCCATAACTCACCTCTCAAAATAATGAAGTAGTTTTACTGTCAACTGTCAACTTTAAACTGTCAACTAGTTTTTCGATGTCTTCCTTTGAATTCATCTCAGTAACACAATACAAAACGCAATTTTTGAGTTCAGGATAATCCTTTTCCAATTCATACCCGCCAATAATACCTTTATCAGCTAGTATTTTATTAATCTCATTTACCGGCTTTTCACTTTTTATAACAAACTCATGAAAGTATGATTTAGAAAATACTACTGAAAATCCTTTAAGTTTTGATATCTTTTCAGCCATGTATCTGGCTTTTTGCGCACAAATTTCTGCAATTTGTTTTAACCCTTTTTTACCTATCGAACTTAGATATACTCCAACTGCAAGTGCATTCAATGCTTGATTTGAGCATATATTCGAGCTTGCTTTTTCTCTCCTTATATGCTGTTCTCTTGCCTGCAGGGTTAATACGAACCCTCTTTTACCTTCTAAATCAACAGTTTGACCAACAATTCTTCCAGGCAGTTTTCTTACAAACTTCTCTTTTACTGCCATAAACCCAACATATGGTCCTCCAAATGAAAGCGGATTTCCCAAAGGCTGACCATCTCCAACCGCAATATCCGCACCTAGCTCGCCAGGTGTCTTTAGTATGCCCATGGAAATAGGATTAACACTCATAACTGATATTCCGCCACTATTATGAACAAATTCAAACATATCTTTGCATGGTTCTATACATCCGAAGAAATTCGGGCTTTGAATAATAACCCCGGCAGTGTCATTGTTTGCTTTCTCTTTTAATTCCTCAATATCAGTTATCCCATCTCTATAATTTAATTTAACAATTTCAAGGCCGTGTGCTTTACAATAAGTATCAAGTACCTTTCTAGTTTCAGGATTAACAGTTGAAGAAACAAGAATCTTGCTCCTGCCGGTTATATCAGCACACATAAAAGCAGCTTCTGCCGCAGCTGTTGCGCCATCATAAACAGAAGCATTTGAAGCATCCATTCCTGTAAGCTCACAAATCATTGTTTGGTATTCAAATATGGTCTGAAGGGTCCCCTGACTAATTTCAGGCTGATATGGCGTGTATGCAGTATAAAATTCGGAACGTGTTATAACATGTTTTACTGCAGCCGGTATAAAGTGGTTATATGCTCCAGCTCCCCTGAAGCATAAAAAGTCCGAGGCATTTTTTGCACTCAGATCTTTAAAATATCTTTTAGTATCCATTTCTGATTTTTTAGGCGGAAGTTTAAGATTTCTGTTTAATTTGATTTCTTCTGGAATATCTTTAAAAAGTTCCTCGACTTCATTTATTCCTATCTCTCTAAGCATTTCTTTTTTATCATTATCTGTTATTGGAATATAAGAATTCATAAATAAATACCCCTTTTAAATAGTACCATTTGCCATTTTGAAATTTTATTCCTTGCACAAATCTTCATACTGTTCTTTTGTCAACATTTTTTCGAATTCGGTTGGTTCACTCATTTCAATTGCAATCAGCCAGCTTTCATATGGTGCCTGATTAATCTTTTCAGGTTCATCCAACAGTCCTTCATTTATTTCTAAGACTTTGCCGCTAAGCGGAGTATAAACATCAGATACTGCCTTAACAGATTCAACTACTCCAATTGAATCACCTGCTTTTATTAGTTTTCCCTTCTCAGGCATTTCAACAAAAACAATATCTCCCATTGAATGCTGTGCATGGTCGGAAATTCCTATATAGGCTTTTCTCTCTTCAACTTTAGCCCATTCATGTGTGCTTGCAAATTTAATATCCATAAAACCCTCCTAATAAAATAGTAACAAGTTGTAAATGATAATTAACCCTCTTGTGAATTGTCAGCTAAATTAAACACCTTCTGTGCATTTTTAAAAAATACCGCTTCACGTTCTTCTACATTTTCAAAAAGTTCTTCAACCAGTTTTACATATAACTCAACCTCATTAAGATATGTATCATTGCCAATAAAATCTGTCCCAAAAAGAATCTGATTTGTAATTCCAGGGTAATATTTCAACGCTCTTTTTATATCTTGTTTAAATATTTCATATGTATCTTCATCCAGCATACCTGAAATATCGGCATATACATTATTATTCTTGTTTAGAACCATTGCAGTCTCCATAATATATGGAAATCCGAAATGAGTAATTATGAATTTTGTATCTGGATATCTTGTAGCTGCCTCATCAACATAGATTGGATTTACATATTGAAGCTGTGCTTGGCTGTTTTCATATTGATATACTGCTCCTGAATGTAAAATTACTGGGATATTCTGCTCATGTGCAAATACATAAGCAGGTAATAATCTTTCATTATAAGGAAAGAAATGTTGATATCCAGGATAAAGCTTTATCCCCTTAATGTTATTACTACTTTCCATTTTAGCTGTTAGCTCTTCAATCTGGCTAAGAATATTAACTTCAAAATCTATACTCTCAACCAGAAAAGCATTAGGATTAGACTCTACAAAATGATCAAGTTCTTCATCCCTACCTTCAAATGCTCCTCCACAAAAATCCTTTATAAATCTTATACAAACAAAAACATCGGATGGGTATTTCCCAAGATACTCATTTAGACTATCTTGATTGAATATGTGAGTATGCGCATCTATAACCACTTTTCTACCTCCTGTAAAATGGTGTTATAACAGTTTTGGCCATAACATTCTTTTCTCGTATTTCAATATATAATTCTTGTCCTTCAAGCGGCTTGCCATTATCTCCAACTGAAACTCTTTTCACATCAACAAAAGCTAGCGCAAGATTCTTATTAGCCGTTGGGCAATACGAGCCAGTGGTAACTTTTCCAATTGCTTTTTGATTTAGAATTACTGAATATCCTCCTCTTGGTATTCCCCTTTCAATCATTTCTATTCCAATTAGTATACGAGGTATACCATTCTGCCTTTGCTCTTTAAGTGCTTTCTTTCCAATGAAATCCGGCTTGTCCAGTTTTACATATCTTTCAAGTCCTGCTTCCAAAGGTGTAATATCTTCATCAAGTTCATGACCATATAATGGCATACATGCTTCAAACCTTAGTGTATCTCTTGCTCCTAACCCTACAGGAACAGCCCCGAAATCATTACCAGTTTCTAAAATTTTTCGCCATAAATTTGGAGCATCTTTTGGAGCGCAATAAATCTCGAAACCGTCTTCCCCTGTATAACCTGTTCTCGAAATAATACATTTAAAGCCAGATACAAATACATCTCTTTCAAAAGAATAATATTTCATGGAAGATAGGCCAGAATCAGTCAGCTTCGACAGAATTTCCACAGCTTTAGGACCTTGTAGAGCTAATTGGGCAAATTGTTGTGATACATTTTCTATAAAAACTTCATTAGGTGCTTTACTTTTAATCCATTTAAAATCTTTTTCAATGTTAGAAGCATTTACAACAAGTAAATACTCATCAAAACTAAGCTTGTATACTAAAATGTCATCAACTACACCGCCATTATTATTGCACATATGAGCATATCTTATTTTTCCGTTTTTTAGCGAAGAGATATCATTCGCCAAAAGAAAATCAAGAAATTCGGTTGCCCCTTCACCAAAAACCAGGATTTCACCCATATGAGAAACATCAAATAATCCTGCATTGGTTCTAACAGCCTTGTGTTCCTCAATTATTCCAGAAAACTGAACTGGAAGTGCCCATCCTGCAAAGTCTACAACCTTTCCTCCGTACTCCTCATAAAGCTCAAATAAAGGTGTTTTTAATAAATTGTCCACTCTCAAGTCACTCCTTAGTTTTTTAATGCATTCCTAACTGGTTCTTAAACTTTGTAGTAAAATCCCTGTAAACTTCTTTTTCTCGAATTACGTCCATTAGCTTATTATAAAAACCGTTTTCTGGGCGCGTTCTTCTGCTGTTATAATAGCGATTTGCAATTCTCCAGAATTTCTGTGGAAACTCCATCAATGCAACAAGTGCAGCTATTTCATCCTTATCAATTTTGCTGATTGTATCATACCAATTTACAACCCGTAATGCAACATCAACATTCCAATTATATTCACCCATGATTTTTCGTAGAAAGCTTGCAACATCATATATCTTTACTTCAGCACAAAAATAATCAAAGTTTTGCAAATGAAGATTTTCATTGCTGTCGAACGCGAGATTATGAAATGAATAATCCCTATGGCAGTATTCTTTATTTTCTTTTGCTTTTTCAACAATTCTTGAATAAGCTGGAGAATACATTACTTCTATTGATGAAAGACTCTTTTCAATAAAAAAATCCACATTATCAATAAATAAAAAATCAAATCTATTTCTGCTTTTTTGTGCTACTTTCTTTAACCTTATTAATTCTTCGCTTCTCTTTTTAAGAGTAGCTGGGAGTAATCCCAGTTCATCGCGCGATTTAGTGCCTGTCGCAGGAATATATCCTTCAACTCCATTATGGAAATTTGCAAGTGTTTGGGCTGCAATTCTGACATCTTCCTGTTTCTTAAAGTCGCATTCTCTTCCATTTATCCAATCGACAGCAACAAATACTTCTTCATTTAAAACAATATATGGATTGCCATCAGGAGAAGAATAGAATCTATCAATCAGATTGAATCCATTTCTAACCAGATATTCTTTAGCATTATGTATAAAAATCAGCCTATCAATGCCGTATCCTACCTTTTTTATACATATCTGCCCTTTTGATGTCAGAACTCTACACATATCTCTAACGACACTTGCATCACCTTGAAATCCAAAACGCTCACTAAGCTGCACTGCATCAGATATAATCATTCACATACCCCCAGTTCATAATTAATTTTATGCTGGGGATATTGAGTCTATGAGTACAACAAAAAAGAGCGGGATTCCAATAGATTTAATAAGAAAATTAAAAGAAAAAACAAATTTACTCATATAAATTCAGACAGCATCGCTGAATATTTCTGAGGTCCTTTCTAAATAGTAAGACTCGAAACATCCAGCTTAGATGTATTCTTTTATGGCTGTGAATTTATACTCGCGAATCATTTTTTCTTTTATAAATAATTTGATTTAAATAATACTATCAACTTTCTATTATTAAATATTTGAATAAATTTAAACTAGCTCTACTAAGAATACTTGCTTGTTTTTTTCTTTAAATACTGAGCAGCTTATTTCAGCAAACTGACGGTCATCAAAAATTCCGAAAACCGCCGAGCCGCTTCCAGACATTAATGAACCTTTTGCTCCTTGCTCAATAAGTTTTTGCTTTATATCATTTATTTCAGGAAAATCTATACAAGTAACTGTTTCTAGCGAATTGTAAAGATTCTTTCCAATATCATTAATATCCCCAGTATCCAGTGCTTTAATTATACCTTCAACACTAAACTGCTCCGGCCTTTTATGAACCTTATATCGGCTGTAAACATTGGCAGTTGAAACACTAAACTCAGGCTTAACTAAAACAACATAAGGTCTTGCATTCATTTTAATTCTTGTAAGTTTCTCCCCTATTCCTTCTGCAAGAGCTGTCCCGTAAAACAATCCAAATGGAACATCCGCCCCAACTGCTTTACCAATGTCAATCAATTCTTCTTTTTGAAGATACATTTCAAAAAGTTCATTCATGGCCATCAAAACAGCAGAAGCATCCGAGCTTCCACCTCCTAATCCAGCACCATCTGGAATCTTCTTATTGATATGAATCTTCACTCCGTCTTTAATATCAAGCTTATCTTTAAACATTTTTGCTGCTTTATACGCAATATTTTTTTCACCTGTTGGTATATGCTCCTTGTCGCAAGTTACTTCAATTCCTGACTTAACTTTTGAAACATAAATTTCATCATAAAGGCTTATCTTTTGCATAACCATTTGCAGCTCATGATAGCCATCCGGCCTCTTGCCAACTACATCAAGGTAAAGATTAATCTTTGCAGAATTAGAAATGGTTATTTCGTTCATAATTATCCTTTCCGAAAAAATTATTTGCAGCTTGATTTAATTAAAATTCTATCATTTTAACTTAATGGTTTCAAATCTATGATTGCTCTTTCATCTGCAATGCCCTCATAGGACAGTATAGAGCACATTTCCCGCACTTGATACAGGCTTCATTATCAACCGTGGGAGCATTAAAGCCTTTTTGTTTAAGTGCTCCAACAGGGCAAACTTTTATTGAAGGGCAAGGATGGTTTTGAGGGCACCTTTCATTCATTACCGTTAATTCTTTCATTCACTATCTTCCTTTCTTTTTGATATTATAAATGTTCAGCAAAAATCAGCTTTAATAATGCTTTAACATCCTCATTAACTAATTCATAATGCATTTCATTTCCATGTCTTTTAGCTTTCACAATGCCGCCTGATTTTAGTTTTGCTAAATGCTGTGAAACACTGGATTGAGGAACATTTGCACAACCTTGAATTTCACTTACGGTACTAGGCCCCTTCATAAAAAGGCTGAATGCAATACATATTCTTATTGGGTTTGAAAGTAAGCTGAAGATTTCTGCTTTTTCTTCAAAACTTTCTTTGATTGATCTCATATTAACCTCCGAGAATATTATTATATTACTATATTATAATATAATAATATTCGTGTCAATGTAGAATTAATATTTTGGGAGAGAGGAAAGAACTTTGAAAAGCGAAAAGATTAGAAGTACTTAATTCTCACGTAAAAAGGAGCTTTTTAGCTCCTTTTTACCTTTACGCCCTGAGCAGTATCCTCTACCACATAACCAAGGTCTTTTATCTTATCCCTTAATTCATCAGACAACTTCCAATTTTTCTGACTCCTTGCCTGTTGTCTCTCTTCCACCAATTTTGAAACCTCTAGAGGAACTTCCTCCTCTTTAGCCTTAACCTCATCCAGCTTGAGCCCAAGAACTTTATCAAAATCAACAAGGAGCTCCCTGAATTGTTTTGATTTTCTGGAATCCTTTATAATTTTCCAGACAACTGCCATAGCATTTGGAATATTCAAGTCATCGTTTATTTCATTAATGAACTCCTGCCTAAGCTCCTCTATTTCCTTTTCATTAATCTTTTCAGTTCCATTCTGATGAGCAATAATTCCTTCTCTTATTTTTTCAAGAGAATTTTGCGCTGATTTTAAGCTCTCCCAGGTAAAATTTAATTTATTTCTGTAATGTGCATTAAAGTTAAGCATCCTGAAAGCAAGAGGGTCGAACCCCTTTTCTTCTAACTCAGAAATAGTATATGTATTTCCAAGGCTCTTTGACATTTTCCCGCCATCAACTAAAAGGAACTCGTTGTGTGCCCAGAAATTAGCTGGATTTTTCCCTGTTAATCCTTGTGATTGAGCAATTTCATTTTCATGATGAATCGGAATATGGTCAACACCGCCAGTATGAATATCAAATTGTTCACCAAGGTATTTTCTGCTCATTGCAGAGCATTCTATGTGCCACCCTGGAAAGCCTTGTCCCCAAGGACTTGCCCATTGCATAATATGCTCTTTCTCAGCCTTCTTCCATAATGCAAAATCAGCTGGGTTTCTCTTTTCATCATTAACTTCAACCCTTGCTCCGGCAAGCTGGTCTTCTAGAGAAGCCCCTGATAATTTTCCATACTCCTTGAACTTGGAAATATCATAGTATATTCCATCGTTTATCTCATATCCATAACCCTTTTTAACCAAACCTTCTACAAATTCAATCATCTCCGGAATATGCTCGGTTGCTTTGCATACAACCTCCGGCCTTTCAATATTGAGCTTTTTCGTATCTCCCAGGAAAGCCTCAGTATAATATTCAGCAATTTCCCAAGGAGTCTTTTTTTGCTCCCTAGCAGATTTGAGCATTTTATCTTCGCCTTCGTCTGCATCAGAACGCAGATGACCAACATCGGTTATATTCATAACATGTTTTATATCATAGCCATTATACTTCAATACCCTTCTTAGAATATCAGCAAAAATGAATGCTCTTAGATTACCTATATGCGCAAATAAATAAACTGTTGGACCGCAGGAATACATGCGTACTTGATTACCGGATAATGGTTTGAATTCTTCTTTTTGTTTTGTAAATGTATTATATAATTTCATAATTTTATCTCCTTTAATCATTCGGGTTAAAATGCAATCCTTCTTTACACGATGGACATCCATCACAATCCTGTGGACAGTCTATATGCAAATCTCTTAGAACCTCTTTGCAAATCTCCTTCGCAGGCTCTTCACCCTTATCAATAACCAAATTAATTGTGACCTTTTCATCAGTTTCACTTGTATATACATTCATCTTTTTATCTTTTACATTTAAGTCAAATTTATCTGTTGAAACAACAAAGTGTTTGCATTTTAAACAGTCAAAATCCAACGATTTCTTTATATTTTCGCCTTTCCAGACACCTACAACAGTAGTATTTGGCGGGACCTCTGCCAATATAACCGCATTTGCTCCTACTTTAGCATTATCTCCAACCTTGAACGGCCCTAAAACTTTAGCACCGGTACTAATAAGAACATTATTTCCGATGGTAGGATGTCTCTTTCCTTTATCTTTTCCGGTTCCTCCAAGAGTTGCCCCCTGATAAATAGTAACATTATCCCCTATCTCTGTAGTTTCTCCAATAACAACACCTGATCCATGATCTATAAAAAGATTTTTACCTATTTTAGCACCCGGATGAATCTCAATACCTGTTAAGAATCTGGATAATTGAGAAATCAGCCTTGCTAAAAAGAAACATTTTATTTTATAGAAGAAATGGGCAGGTCTATGTAAAATTACTGCATGAAATCCAGGATACAAGAGAATTACTTCAAGTGCATTCCTGGCAGCAGGATCTCTATCTTTAATCCCTTTAATAAGCCCCATAAAATCCCTCTTCTCTTTTTACATATTACAAATTAAAGCATAATACGCTTGCAATAATAATCGAAATTACCATGAAAGTGTTAGAAGCAAGCAGAACAAGGCACTTGGTCTTTCATAGGGGGCATTCCCCCTACATGACGGATGCTTTGCATCCTGTCACCCCCTTCTAATGCTTTCCTCTAAAGCGTTACGCGTTAGTGTTTGAGGTAACTGGTGCGCGGAGCATACATTCTATACGTGAAAACATCGAGACCGATGAGTAACACAGTTATGCGAAGCTTATCACGTCAATAACTTGATGATAATGTCAGAAGCTAGTAGTGCAAGGCGCTCAAGGCGAGATGCTCGGAGCATATATCCGATATGTGAGAACATCGAGACCGATGAGCAACACAGCAATGCGCAGCTTATCACATTATCATATTATAGTGCCGCCGCCGATTACTACATCATCCTTATAAAATACCACTGCCTGCCCTGGCGTAATAGCCCTCTGTTTTTCTTCAAATTTAACTTTGATTTGCCCGTTTTCCAACGGGCTAATACAAGCGCAAGATTCTTTTGCCAGATACCTAACTTTTGCTTTTACTTCCATCTCTTTCTCAATTTTATCTACAGCTATTAAATTAATATCTGCAGCAATCAACTCATCAGAGAAAATTCTGCTTTCGTCGCCCAAAATAACCTGATTTTTTTCAGTATCAATTGCAGTAACAAACATTGGTTTTCCCAAAGCTATTCCAAGTCCTTTTCTTTGCCCTATAGTATAGTGTATTAATCCTTTATGCCTTCCTAGAACCCTGCCAGTAACATCTACAAAATCACCCGATTTGGAAATTCCCGGGCGTTTACTCTCAATAAAATCTCCGTAGTTTCCTTCAACAAAACAAATTTCTTGGCTCTCAGGTTTATTTGCAACCCTTAGACCCAGTTTCTCTGCAATTTTTCTAACCTCTTCTTTTGAGTCAAATTCACTTAACGGAAAAAGAGTATGCTCTAATTGCTCTTGAGTTAGTCCATATAAAACATATGTCTGATCTTTTGATTTTTCCTTAGACTTTTTTAGAATCCACCTTTTTATTTTTTCATTATATTCTGCCTTTGCATAATGTCCTGTTGCTATATAATCAATTCCCATTGCATTTGCTTTCTTAAGAAATAAATCAAATTTTATTTTCTTATTGCATGCAATACATGGATTTGGAGTATGGCCCAAAGCATATTCGTCCATAAAATAATTAATTACATGTGTTTGAAACTCATCTTTCAGATTAAGAACATAATGAGGAATACCAATCATATCTGCAACTCTTTTTGCATCATTAACTGCATCAAGAGAACAGCACATGGAATCTGAAACCTGCTTGTCATCGTCCCAAAGTTTCATTGTTACACCAACAACATTATACCCTTTTTGTACCAAAAGAGCGGCTGCAACCGAACTATCTACGCCTCCGCTCATCCCAATCATAACTGATTTATTCAAAATTGAAATCCTTTCTTCAATTTATGGAGGTTTACCGAGCTTCCCTTACCATGTTATTCGCACCCTTCATCATCACAATGGCACTTATTACAACAGCCTGGGCAGCCAGAAGTAAGCGGCTTGCGCCCTGATTTTACAAGATAATCATCTATCGCTGTCTTAATTGCTTCTTCTGCAAGATTCGAGCAATGCATTTTAACTGGAGGAAGCCCATCCAAAGCCTCAGCAACTGCTTGATTTGTAAGCTTTAATGCCTCTTCAATAGTTTTCCCTTTTACTAATTCAGTAGCCATACTGCTTGTTGCCACAGCTGCGCCGCATCCAAAGGTTTTGAATTTTGCATCAACGATTATGTCATTCTCTATTTTAAGATACATTTTCATTATATCTCCACATTTTGCATTCCCAACTTCACCTATTCCATCTGCATTTTCAATTTCCCCTACATTTCTAGGGTTTGAAAAATGGTCCATTACTTTTTGACTATACATTTTTTTCACCTCTTAATATTTTTTCATATAATGGGGACATTTCACGCAACCTCTCAACTATTGGAGGTATAGTTTGTAAAACATAATTTATATCTTCTTCGGTATTGCACTCTCCTAAAGTAAGCCTTAGCGAGCCATGCGCAATTTCATGGGTTAACCCTATTCCTAATAAAACATGTGATGGGTCAAGTGAACCGGATGAACAAGCTGAACCGCTTGAACCTGCAATTCCTTTCATATCAAGCATTAAGAGTAATGATTCTCCTTCAATAAATTGAAATGAAAAGTTTGCGTTTCCTGGAAGCCTTTTTTCCGGATGTCCATTTATTCTTACAAAAGGTACTGTTCCAATGATACCATCAATAAGCATTTTTCTAAGTTTAAGAAGTTTAGCATTATAGTTTTCAACATTGTTTGATGCAATCTCAATTGCTTTACCTAAACCTACAATACCAGCTACATTTTCAGTACTTGCCCTTCTTCCTCTTTCTTGACCTCCTCCTTGAATAAATGAAGAAATCTTGACATTCTTTTTTATATATAAAGCTCCTATTCCTTTAGGTCCGTAGAATTTATGTGCAGAGAGCGAAAGTAAGTCAATTTTCATATCTTGAACATCAATTCTTACATTTCCAATGGCTTGAACCGCATCAGTATGAAAATATATTCCTTTCTCTCTTGTGATTTCACCAATTTCTTTAATAGGTTGAATTGTACCTATCTCATTATTCGCAAACATTATTGAAACGAGGATGGTTTCAGGTTTGATTGCCCTCTTTAAATCTTCAATTGAAATCAATCCCTCAGAATCAACCGGCAAATAAGTAACCTCAAAACCATCATTTTCAAGGAACTTACATGTATTTAGAACAGCATGGTGCTCAATGCAGGAAGTTATTATATGATTACCTTTAGATTTATTTGCATAAGCAACACCTTTAATTGCCCAGTTATCTGATTCACTTCCCCCGGAAGTAAAATAGATTTCGCTTGGATTCGCCCCAAGGGATTTTGCTGTTTTTTCCCTAGCTTCCTCAATGGCTTTCTTGCTTTCTCTACCAATTGAATATATAGAAGAAGGATTGCCAAATTTCTCGCTAAAATAAGGCAGCATTTCATCCAATACTTCTTTTTTAACCGGCGTTGTAGCAGAATGATCCATGTATATAAACTTGTCCATTAGTATCATCTCCTTAACAAAAACGCAATAAGCGTCGGATTACTGTGTCAGATTTCGTCTTTCGCTGCTCACGTATAAAAATACGCTCCGCTGCTCTTTCCTAATCTTCCTTGTTCTCCTCGCTTCTGCCGTTTTTTTATTATATTTTTTACTCATTGTCTTCTCCTAGCTTCTCTATCTAGAGAGGTGCTAGAGGTGAGTTGTACAAAAAAACTATCATTTTAATATTTCTTTGTCAATGTCTACAAGACATCGTGTATAGCTTCTTTTATAATATTCTCATCAATATTTGACGTTATTCGCACTTCTCCAATTTTTACTGGAACTATGAAGTTTATTCTTCCCTTTTTAACTTTTTTATCCAACTTCATTAGAGAATATATATCCTCAACATCAAGTCCCTTACATATAACAGGTAGTTTTAGCTTTTGAAGAAGCTTAACTATTCGATTAAAATCATTTACTGAGAGTATTCCCATCCTTACTGCAATATTAGATATAGCAACTATTCCTACAGAAACACACTCTCCGTGAAGCATAGAAAAATCTCCTTCACTTTCAATAGCATGTCCTATTGTATGCCCAAAATTTAAAATCTCTCTTAACCCATCTTCTCTTTCGTCAACTGAAACTATCTCCGCTTTAATCTTGCAGTTTTTTTCAATTACTGTTGATAAGACCTGTGTATCTCTTGCATATAGTGCATCAACATTATCTTCAAGGTACTTAAAAAATAATTCATCCTTAATTATTGCATGTTTAACAATTTCGCCAAAACCAGATAAATATTCTCTTTCCGGCAAGGTTTTTAAGGCAGATACATTAATATATACCACTTTCGGCTGATAGAAAGCACCTATGACATTTTTCACGCCTTCAAAATCGACTCCAACCTTACCGCCAATACTGCTGTCGCATTGTGCCAAAACGCTTGTTGGAATCTGGATAAAATTAATCCCTCTCATATATGTAGCTGCGGCAAAACCTGCAACATCTCCTGTAACGCCTCCGCCAAGAGCAATAATTGCATCTCCACGCTCAAATTTGTTTTTTAAACAGTATTTAAATATATTATTTACAGTCCCTAAATTTTTATTTTCCTCTCCTGCAGGAAAAACATACTTAAAAGGGAACGCACCTATTTTTTCAATTTCTTTAATGCACTGAGCAGAAAAAACTTTATCTACATTAGAGTCAACAACAATTAATATTTTACAATTTTTATATGGGGCTAGCGCAGATTCTGCAAGATTGATAAAACTGTCAAATATATGTATGTTATAACTACGTTCACCAAGTGGAACATAAACTATTGGCATAAAATTACTCCTTAAGTTTTGATAGTGATATTATACTTTAAAAGTTACTCTAAATAAAGAAAAATTACCAGTAAATATCTACTGGTAATCTTTATTTATTTAGAGTAATCTCCTCTGAGCTTATTTCGTCACTTTTTGCAACCTATTTAACTACACTGCTGCAGCGTCCACATAATGTCGGATGCTCCGCATCTTTTCCTACTGACTCGCTGTACATCCAGCATCTTTCGCACTTATCTCCATGGGCACTTTCAACCTTGATTTCAAGCCCTGTCAATTCGCCTTTAGCCAACCCTGCTGAACCCTTTGCAAGTTCAACAGCCGAAACAATGAAGATTGTTACCAAATCATCTTTTATTCCGCTTAAGAAAGCAAGGTTCTTTTCGTCAGCATATAATGTAACCTTTGCATTCAATGAATGTCCGATAACTTTCTCAGTTCTAGCTACTTCTAATGCTTTTGATACATCGCTTCTAATATCAAGGATTTTGTTCCATTTTTCTTCGAGCTTTTCATCAATATATTTTTCATTAACTGTCGGCCACTCGTTCAGCAATATGCTTTCCTTATCATGTGATTTTCTATGAGGCATATACTGCCAGATTTCTTCGGTTGTGAACGCAAGCATAGGCGTAAGCATTCTTACCAGTGCATCGAGAATTTCATACATAGCCGTCTGAGCTGATCTTCTTTCTACAGAATCAGCTTTTGAGGTGTAAAGCCTATCTTTTATAATATCAAGATAAAAGTTGCTCATATCAACAACACAGAAATTATGAATAGAATGATATACTACATGATACTCATAATCTTCAAAGGCTTGGGTAACTCTGTTGATAAGCTTCATAAGCTTCATAAGCGCCCATTTGTCTATTTCCTGAAGCTCTGAATACTGCACACCGTGAGCATCAGGCTCAAAATCAGAGATATTTCCAAGTATAAATCTCGCTGTATTTCTGATTTTTCTATAAACTTCGGACATCTGTTTGATGATTTCTTTTGAAACCCTTACATCGTTTTGATAATCAGCAGATGCAACCCAAAGTCTCAATACATCTGCTCCAAATTCTTTTATAATTTCCAGCGGGTCAATTCCATTTCCCAGCGATTTTGACATCTTTTTCCCTTCGCCATCAACAGTATATCCATGTGTCAATACTGTCTTATAAGGTGCTAAGCCTCTTGTTGCAACAGCTGTAAGAAGCGACGATTGGAACCAGCCTCTATGCTGATCGCTCCCTTCAAGATACATATCTGCAGGCCAACTCAAGTCCGGTCTTGTTTCCAAAACGGTTTCATGTGTAGAACCAGAATCGAACCAAACATCCATTATGTCTTTTTCTTTTGTGAAGTTAGTGCACCCGCATTTACATTTTGTTCCTGCAGGAAGAATATCTTTTGCTTCCATCTGATACCATGCATCCGAGCCTTTTTCAGCAAAAAGCTCTTTTACAGCATTAATAGTTGTATCATTTACAAGAACTTCATCACAGTCCTTGCAGTAGAATATCGGAATCGGCACACCCCAGTATCTCTGTCTGGATATACACCAATCGTTTCTGTCTCTAACCATGCTGGTTATTCTTTCTTCGCCCCATTCCGGAACCCATTTAACACTTTTTATTGCTTTTAGGGCTTCCTCCCTGAAACCATCAACTGAAGCAAACCACTGTTTAGTTGCCCTGAATAGTATTGGCTCTTTACACCTCCAACAATGCGGATATTGGTGGGTTACTTCTGCTTCAGCAAAAAGGTGTCCACTTGATTTTAACTCTTCATAAATAGCCTTATTTGCTTTTTTATAAAATAATCCTTTGAATTGCCCTGCCAATTCATTCATACAACCCTTATCATCAACAGGCACAACAACTTCAATATTGTATTTCTGACAAACCTGGAAGTCTTCCTGCCCATGTCCGGGTGCAGTGTGAACACATCCGGTGCCGGCTTCAAGAGTAACGTGATCTCCATTTATAACTACCGAATCTCTATCGAAAAATGGATGTTTGCAAATAATGCCTTCTAGTTGGTTTCCCTTAATTTTCTTTACTATTTCATAGGAGGAAATCCCTGCCTGCTTCATCACACTTTCAACAAGGTCTTCAGCCATAACATATACTTCATTATCTATTTTTATCAATGCATAGTTAAAGTCTGCATTAAGGCAAACAGCCATGTTTCCTGGCAAAGTCCAGGTGGTTGTGGTCCAGATTACGAAATATATTTTTTCTTTGATTCCTGCAAAAAGTCCCTTATCGTTTTTGACTTCAAATTTAACAAATATAGATTTATTCTTGTCTTCTGCGTATTCAATTTCAGCTTCAGCCAAAGCAGTTTCACAGTCAGCGCACCAATAAACAGGCCTTAAGCCTTTATAAATATAACCTTTTTTAGCCATTTCGCCGAAAACTTCAATCTGCTTAGCTTCAAATTTCGGGTCAAGAGTAATATAGGGATGATCCCAATCTCCAACAATTCCAAGTCTCTTAAACTGTTCTCTTTGCTTATCAACAAACCCCAGCGCAAAATCCCTGCATAACCGTCTAAGCTCAACCGGGCTTATTTCCTGCCTGTTTATATTCAACATTTTAATAGCTCTCAATTCAGTCGGAAGCCCATGAGTGTCCCATCCTGGAACATACGGTGTACGGAATCCGCGGAGTGCTTTGTATTTAATAACGATATCTTTAAGAATTTTGTTTAATGCATGCCCGATGTGGATATCTCCATTTGCATAAGGAGGCCCATCATGCAGAATGTAGGTTGGTTTGTCCTTATTCTTTTCCATCTGCATTTTATAAATATCTTTTTCTTGCCATTGTTTTAATATCTCCGGCTCTCTCTCCGGCAGATTCGCCCTCATTGGGAAATCGGTTTTTGGTAGATTTAAAGTGTTGCTGTAGTCCATAGTTTTCTTCCTCTCTTTTTCTATTTAAATTAAATATCTGGATAGTATTTATAGTGTCTTTGAAGCTTTTCTTTTATGCCGCTTTTGACCGACCAAAATCGGCGGAAAAGTCGCCACTCAATTGCCGTGGCGGCTTTAATGGTACAAGAAAAAACTTTTCCGAGTTTTTTCAAAACTAGTCATAGAGACTCCGAAGCTTATTTACATATCAGCACGAAAATTATCATTCCATTTAATGAAAATGGTCAGAAGCGAGCAAAACAAGGAAGTCAAGCCAGTAAAAGCGGAGCATATATTTAATATGTGAGCATTTTACTGGTGAAGACTGACACAGTTATGCGACGCTTATCACCGTTTTCAATGGATAACAAAAAACCTGTGTCCCAAATAGGGACGCAGGTTAAGCGCGGTACCACCCAAATTAGCAAAGAAACTTTGCTCACTTGATTAATCTTAACGCGATTAACGTCTAGACCTACTCATTTCAGTTAGCAGCTCCAGGGTGATTTTCTTCTTCGCTCTGCCGCCGGCTTTCACCTGTCCCGGCTCTCTTTAGGCTTTTGCACAAGCTTACTCTTCCCTTTCATAGCTTTTAATTATTTAATTATGTTGAATTATACTTTATATTAATTTAACCGTCAATAATTTGCAGAACATTTATACTAAATTTCTAAAATGCTTTATTAATTGCTTTAATAAATTAGTTATGATAATATTTTTATATTCCATATTTATACAATTAGTATATTATAATCGGTCCTCATCAAAATATTTGATAAGGAGTCTAAAACACTTTGAAGAATAAAAAAGAAGTTAAAAAGGAGGTTATAGGATGTCACGTAAGCGGAATATGGCCGAACCAAAGGTATTCATGGAATTAATACTCGATAACAACCAAATTATATCGTATCTAAACAGAAAGTATCTAATTAAAGCAAAGGCTTCTATCGGCGAAAAGAACTTTGTAGTTGTAGATCCGGTTGATATTTCATCTGAAAGCGATAAACCGATTATACTTTTTGTAAGTTACGAAAATGGTGATGAAAAATATATCGAGCTATTTGCAACCTTAAAAAACAAGGAGCTCCTTCTTGTTGAAGATGCTTGGAATGAGCATCTAAATCCTTCTGAAGGCGCTTACTCCAGATTGTTTTTGCAGTGGTCTCACCAATTCTATGAGCTAGCTCTCGGCTTTGAAGCTTACAAAGAATCCGAAAAGGTTGAGTTGATAAATAAAGATGGAAACCCCGAGTTCTTTATTGGGATGAAGGATTTCCAAGTTGATGACTTAATTTGCTGTATAATGCATCCAACCGACAGAAATGAATATAAAAAGGATGCCAATCTTTGCTGCATAATAACAATTGACGGCGCAGGTAAAAGACAATATGAAGTAGTCAGAGATGAAGCTCTCATTTCAAGAATACTGAAAGTTGAGAAAAAGCTTTTGAATGAGGGATAGTTAAAAAATCTAAAAAAGGTTTTCGTTTTTCGAAAACCTTTTTTATTTATCGTTAACCTACCACGGTTAAGTTTTCACTTTCTACTGGCGCTTGCCCACTTTCTACTGTTTCTGCTTTCCTTATAATTGCAATAGGAGTCTGCTCTTTAGTCTGACCAAGAGGGTTGTCCCTAAACATAGCTTTACAAAACTTGTCCGAAATGCTCTTGCTTGACTTACCTAAGATTACAACACCCAAATCATTAGCATCAATAACTATAAATTCGCAGCCAAATTTATCTTTCAACATTCTTGCTACTTTATCAGGATTCTCAGGCCCTAATTTTGCATACTCGTTATAAGGTGGAAGCGTATATGCACATGGCCCGTCAATAGCTGCAATTCTTTTTCCGCACACCATATAAAAGACTCCTCTTATACCGAAAAGCTTTGTTATTGCAGAAATCCCAGCAGCAAAAATTATCTTTAAAGCACCTGCATCTCTTATTGCAAGCTCCATGGTCCATGGACTGCCTAGACCTATTCCATGAGGAGATTTATGTACAAACTTCACAAGAAACTTTGCTAATGGTGAAGGCTTTATATCTTTAATCGGGAATGCTCGTCCCTGGGATATAGCAACAATCTTTTCACTTATAAAAACCATATCCCCTTCTTGTAAATAAGGTTTTGCATACTTTTCAACAACTTCTTCAATCTTGTCTGATGACATAACCACATGAGTTTTAATTGGGTTTCTTGAATACATAAGGCCATCTACCTCAATATTCAGATTCTTACCCGGATTAGATGCAAATTCGTTCATTCTTTCTACCTTCTTCTCTTGATTATTTTTAATTGCTTAATTTAGTTGATTAATCAGAAATGATAATTAAATGTTAACAAAAATAATCTTATCGGTCAATTCTCAGCATTAAACTCAAATACATTACCATCAACTATCTTAGCATTTACAGATCTGTCTTCAAGCATCTGAAAGATTTCCTGCTTTTCATTTTCATCATATGTTGGCTCTGGAGTAAAGCTGCGTATCATGCAAGGAACAACTTCAGCAGATTGTACATTCTGGTCAAGAACAATATTTAAAATCATTGTTGGATTATTATAGTTGGTAAAAATAAAATTTCCAAGGCTGTAGGCAATAATTTTACCTTTGTAGAATTCAAATCCTTGAAGAACATGCGGGTGAGTTCCAACAACAACATCTGCACCATTATCTATCACTTTTCTTGCAAGGCTTCTTTGAATCTTGTTGCTGACTGTTTCCTTTTCAGTTCCCCAATGCATATATACTATAATATAATCAACATTGCTTTTTACAGTTTTTATCTCCTCAATAAGCCTATCCGGATTATAGACTCCAGCAACGCCAGGCGCATTTTCGCCTGCATACCATGAAACCGCGGGTATAACCCTGCTTGCCCCAAATACTGCAATTTTTTTCTTTTTTATTTCAACAATTACAGGTTTAAAAGCTTCATCAATATCTTCTCCTGCTCCAATGTAACTAAGCCCGCCATCTTCAATATGCCCCAATGTTTCAACCAATGCTTCTTTTCCGAAGTCTAAAACATGATTGTTTGCGAGACTAAGTATATCAAGCCCTGAGTATTTTAATCCCCCTATAACTTTTGGATCGGCCCTGAAAGTATATTCTTTTCCTTGCACAGGTGTTCCTGTAACAGCAATTGATGACTCAAGATTACCTACAGCTAAATCACTTGACGAGAGATAGTCTTTTACCTTTTCAAAAGGATAATTTGCCCCTTCAGAATCAATTTTGCGTCCTATTCTTGAAGCAAGCAAAATATCTCCAACAAAGCTTATAGTTATTCCTTTCTTATTAATATTTACATCATTATGTCTATTTTGAATTTGATTGTTTTTATTACCTTGATTTGACTTAATATATAAATCATGCTGTCTTAGAATGTTGTCTGCGACACTTACAACAAGAATAATTAATATAGACCCAATTATCAGTTTAATAAACAAGTTTCTAAAATCAATACGCATATATTTTCTTCCTTTAATAAATTCTTAAAAATATTATATAATATTACTGTATTTTTGAAAACTTATATGGATAATCTTTACTTATGGGCTGTAGGTATCCATTTTTGTACAATATACGCCTTAACCAACAAAATGAGGGAGTTTTCTTAAAAAAACTCCTTATAATTCTATTTTCCTACATTAATCAATATTTGACATTCAATTTTTTTCACACTATAATTCAAGTGTAATATATATGTAATAAAATTGTAATAAAGGTGGTTTGTCCACACTAAAAGCTGAATCCTTCTTATCGAAGGTACGGGGGAACCATTATTGGGGTGAATCCACGTTTGTGGTAGGGTACAGACCAACTTTCCCGAATCCGTCAGCTAACTCCGGAAGCTAAAAATAGGAGGTAATGATGTACTGCATAAGAAAAAATGCTGTTAAGTTAGTTAGTTTATTATTTTTCGGTCTTGTATTTTGTGCATCAGGTTTTGAAGTATCGGCAAGTTATTACAGCAGTATTAATGGAACAAGCGTAAACATACGGGAAGCCCCATCCTCATCAGCAAAAATAACTGCCAAGTTGTCTTATTCAAATGTTATCGTTACTGAAAAAAAGGGAAACTGGTCTAAAATATCATTTGGAAAAATTACCGGATGGGTTAAGAATGATTATCTAACAGCTTCATCTGCACAAAAAAAGCAAAACCCAACTGCTTCCAAGAAAACTACTTCTACTGTTAAATATGCAGTAATTAAAGGGAGTAATGTAAATATTAGAAGCAGCAGCAACACAAATTCTAAGATAATTGCAACAGTATCAAATAAGAAAGTACAGATTATATCTTCAGCCGGAGAATGGTATAAGATTTCGGTAAATGGTAAAGAAGGTTGGGTAAAAAAGAGCTTTATTACTGAAAGCACCCTCTCTTCCAGACAACTTCAATCAGAAACTAATACAGCCAGTAGTTCAACAAGTGGTTTAATAAAAGGCAAAGATATTAATCTTAGGTCCAAACCAACTAAAACCGCTAAGATTGTCGGCAAAATTTCCAACAAGAAGGTTAAAATACTTTCCAAGTCTGGAGCTTGGTATAAGGTTTCATACGATGGTTTAACTGGTTGGGTTTCTTCTGACTTTGTATCAACATCTACTACATCAGCAAGTAACAAGAAAGCTGAAGAAGCGGATGAAGCTTTAAGCGGTACAATTAACAAAACCAATGTAAATATAAGATCAAAACCTTCAAAATCAGCAAAAATTATAACAAAACTCTCAAAAAAGAAGGTTTCTATAATTGCTGATTCAGGCGATTGGTATAAGATTTCATGTGGTAATACAACCGGTTGGATCTCAAAGGATTGTGTATCTGTATCTGGAGGAAGCACTTCTTCAAAACTTGTTGCAGTTGATAGAAAAGCAACCAGCTTAAGAAATAGGTTAATCCTATTTTCAAGAGGATTTTTAGGAACAAGGTATGTTTACGGTGGAAGCACACCTAGGGGATTTGATTGTTCTGGTTTCACTTCCTATGTATATAAGAAATTCGGAATCAATATTGAAAGAACTGCAACCGCTCAATCAAGACAAGGTAAATATGTTTCAAAAAGCAAGCTGCGCCCTGGAGATTTGGTATTTTTCAAAACTGATAATTCCAAAAAGCCAGTAACCCACGCAGGAATATATATAGGAAATAGCAAATTCATTCATGCATCTTCCGGCAAAAGCAAGAGAAAGGTTACCATAAGCAGTCTAAATGAAAATTTTTATTCAAAAGCTTATGTAACAGGAAGAACCTTTATGAAATAAAATTTCAATGAATAAAATATAGAGATATAGAAACATCGGGATACGATGTTTCTATTTTTTTGGAGATATAATGAATATTCGGCCGCTAATGGTGTTTACTATTGCATTTACCTTAGGAATTACAATTGGACCTTTTATGAATATTTGGCTGTTTGCCTCTCTTTCCCTTACACTCATACTTTTGTTCCTTGTTTTCACTACAAGCAAATCAGTTAATTACCTATCGTATTCTATCATCGCTGCTGCTATTCTTTTTGGCGCTATCTACTCTTTTTATACAATAAACAAGTTTAATAAATCCAATCTTGAAAAACAAAGCGGTTTACAAATAGAATTCAGAGCTAAGATTTCCTCCGAACCGGATATTAGAGATAAAAAGATCAACTATGTAATAACACTTTTAGAAATTAATTGCGTAAAAACAGACAAGACAAAAGTCCTTTTAACACAGTATCAAACTGATAGCCAAAACCCAATTTTACCTTATGGAAGCATTATAGTTGGAGAAGGAAAAGTTGTACTTCCCTCACATGCAAGAAATCCAGGCGGGTTTGACTATAAACAGTATCTCAATTCGCAGGGCATATACTCCTCAATCATCTGTTTTCAAGGAAATATTATTGATACTGGGGAGACAGATTCTAACCCAATAATTAAAGCAAGTCTGTTTATTAAAAAACGGATTGAGGTTATAATAGATAAGTCTTTGCCCCCAAATCAGGCTGGTCTTTTGAAAGGAATGCTGATTGGAGATAGAAATGGGCTCCCGGAATCAATAAAGAATGATTTTAACATCAGCGGCCTAACCCATATTGTCTGCGTTTCTGGCGCAAACATTGCATATATAATTTTTTCATGTGTTTTTATTCTAGGGTTAATAGGAGTCAAAAAACCTTTTTCTAATATAATAACTATTTTTGTCGTCTTAATTTTTATGTTTATAACTGGCTGTTCTCCTTCTGTAGTTCGGGCATCCATAATGGGACTCCTGATTCTCCTAGCCGAAGTATTTGCACGGAAAACCGATATTTACACAAGTATTTCAACTGCCTGCCTTATTGTACTTTTATATAATCCTCTCACCTTTTACGATATAGGATTTCAACTCTCTTTTGCGGGCACAATCGGAATTGTTCTATATTATAAAACCTTATCAGAGATTTTTCATTTTCTGCCTAAATATATTAACCAAGCCCTCTGCGCAACTTTAGCGGCACAGATTACTGTATGTCCAATCATAGCATTGTATTTCAATAAGCTTTCTCTTATTGCCCTCTTGATAAATGTTTTGGTCATTCCGGCAACAGGCCTTATAACCTTTATTGGATTTGTCACTGTGCTGTTAGGCCAATTTAACCTTTTTATTGCAAAGGCTATTGCATGGCTAAACTATATTCTCTTATCTTTTGTTCTTAAGAGCGCTGAAATTTCTGCAGGAATCCCCTATGCATCTATTCTGGTTCCAACTCCCAGTACCGCTTTTTTAATAATTTTTTATGGAATATCCTTTTCTCTTTTATGGTATATTCCTAATCGGGATAAAACTAATAAATATTTTAATTATATACCTAAGATTTGTGCTGTAATAGCTTTAATAAGTATATTGCTTATGCTGCTCCCCAAGCCATTTAAGGTTTTTTTCCTGGACATTGGACAAGGTGACAGTATCTTTATCAAAAGCAATACAGGACAAACCTGCCTAATTGATGCAGGAGGAACTTATCCGGGAAGTTTCAGCAGTTTTAAACCTGAGGATACTGTAATTCCTTTTTTACTTGATAACCAATCAGGAACTCTTGATATGGCAATTCTCTCCCATCCACATGGAGACCACATACAAGGATTAATTAAAACTGCAGAAAATATTAATATAAAAAGTCTGGTTATTGGCTTACAGAATGAGAAAAATAAAGATTTAGATACCCTATTAAAAATCTGTCATGAAAAAAATATTAAAATAATTGAGGTTAAGCAAGGAGACCATATACATTTCGGAAATGCAGAATTTTTGGTTATACACCCTTCTAACCAAACAGTTTCATATCAGGATTCACCTTTAAATAACAATTCTTTAGTTTTAAAGCTGGTTTATAACAAAATCGACATTCTTCTAACCGGCGACATACAATCTGAAGCTGAAAGCAAAATTCTTGAGTCTGATAAAAATATACATGCCGATATTTTGAAAATTGCCCACCATGGTTCCCCTTATTCTACCACGCAAAATTTCTTGAAAAAGGTTTCACCATCTTCAGCAGTAATAAGTGTTGGAAGAAATAATTTTGGCCATCCGGCTGATTCAGTTTTGCAAATGTTGAAACAGAATAATATTAAAGTATTCAGAACAGATAAAAGCGGCTGTATAACAATTGAAATATATAATAAAGGTTATTCAATAATTCCGACTATTAAAAATTAATTGTCAATATACACCATTTTGAGACTCTTCATTTTATTATTGGGGAATAATATATACCCCTTTCTCCTTTAATAATATGAATAAAAATTAATCTTCCTGGAAAATATATATCCAAATACTATTTAAAGGGAAGAGATGATTATGATTAGGAGATACCCTCCGAACCGAATGCTCAGCATACTAGTCGTTCTGCTTGCAATGGCTGCATATTTTTCTTTTGAACTATATTCTAAAGAGCATCAATCAAATAACTATCAATTACAGTATAAAGGAAAAGCCTTGCCTCAAAACCTACAGAAAGATACAACGCCTAAAACTGTATCGCCACAATCTTTCAATACTGAAGTACAAGGCAATCGTCCTGAAGATAACATCATCAGGCCTGGTGCAATAATAATTATTGAGAAGAAGTACACTAAATGCGGACATGTAAGCTCGACCCAAATTGATGCCCCTGAAGATATGGTTAATCTTAATGAATCTCAATTTAAATTAGTATTTAAAAATTGGAATGTCAGCCTGTTTTCTCCCGAAAAAGTAATTTTGTCAAAAGAAATACAGACAAAATGCATGAATCATTTTATTTTAAAAGAAAAAGATGGCTTTATCGCAGTTTATTATCAGGAATCAATTAATGGAATATCTTTAAAAGAAGTAACCTCTATATCTGTTGAAAATCTCCCCCAAAAGGAAAAAAGCCGCTTAAAAGAGGGCATAAAAATCGAGTCAGTACAAGACCTGGCTCAAACCTTGGAGGATTTGAGCAGTTGAGATAAACAAAGCTAGTTCATTACGGCAGCTGATTAGTCATAGTATTTACCGGATTTTGATTTACTCCTGAGACTTTTATATGACTTAAGCACTGCATAAAAATCATTACCAAGACTACAACTAAAACCAGCGTACAATAATAGAAATGATCAAATAAGTTATATTTGTCCTTTTTCACAACAAAACACCCCCTGATGCAGTATATTCACCAGAGGGTGTTTTATTTCATAATAATTATATCTCGTAAATATTTTTGTCCAAACAAAGCTTTGCTCTCTCAATAGTTTTTTCATCTGATGAAAGTGCTTTTTGAAGAAAATTCGGATTATTTTTAAGAAATGCTCTCATAGAGTCCTTTGGATTATCAACATAGTCAGAAATCATAGCATACTGCTCTTGATTTATATATTTCTTTGCACATGCTTCTTTAAAAAATCCTTTATCAATATCAATCATTGAGTAAGAATTAATTCCTCTGGAGTTAAAAAACTCTGTCCCTCCCTGTTTTCTATCAACCACAACCATACTTGTTTCAATCTTAGCATTAATCGCATCAAGCGCAGGAATCCAAGCTCTTTCAAAGCTTGATGCCTCTAAAATCAAATCAGCTACATGCAGTACTTTCGCATTATTTAGATCCGTTTTTTTCTCGGATTTTTTACCATCGAATACTACAGTATCAAGGTCTTTAAAGATTGCAATATGAGGTTTGTCTAAAAGCTTTGCAATGATAATAGAGAAAAACCAATCCCGTCTTTCCCCTCCTGAAACATATTCAATCTTATTAACATCAACTTTTTCTTTAATGAAATCATACATTAAATCAACCAAAGATTTATAAAGACCGTTGGATGAGTATATATCTGAAAATACATCAAGGAGTTTTCCGGATATTGAAAGCCTGTCACTTTTTTCTTTATTGATAAATTCTAATACTTCATTTGCTTTTCCTTCGCTTCCTATAAGGAAATGAGTATTAATGTAATATGGGCCTATAGTTCCGGAGGTATACCAAAACGGGTTGTTTTCAGGGCAAACCCTGACAGCTTTTGTTTCAAATAACCACGATACAAGTTTTTCTTTAATGCTGCTCATGTCCATTTTATTCTCCTATAAGTTTTAATTTTAAATATTGGATATTATTTTGTTAAATTTCTTAAGTTACACAGTTTACCTTTCTAAAAATCGATTATATCTTACAAAAAAAAACTATGCAATATAGATGTGCGTTACTATATTAAAATTATTAGGCTGTAAGTTGACAAGCTAATTTTTCACGATTAATATTAAAGCAGTAATACTCGAATATTAAGGAGAACCTAGAACCATGAATCCAATACTAATAATAGTTATTATTTCTGTTATAGGACCAATTATAGGTTCCTTGATAGGGGTATTAAAAAAGCCTTCTGAAACTTTCATATTTAACCTGCTTTCCTTCGCTGCAGGCGCAATGCTTTCAATTTCATTTTTAGAACTTATCCCAGAAAGCATAAAACTTTCTTCTGTTAATGGCTGTATTATCGGGATTGTAATTGGACTTGTAGTCTGTTATTGCCTTGATAAATTCATACCTCATATACATCAGGATTTTTCCCAAGAACAAGGCTGTTCTTTAGAAAAAACTTCTGTATTTCTTTTATTAGGAATGTTTATCCATCATTTCCCAGAAGGGATGGCTATGGGGGTCGGCAGTATATCAGATATTCATATGAGCTTTAGTATTGCTTTGGCAATAGCAATTCATGATATACCTGAAGGAATATCCACCTCAGCTCCATTATTCCATTGTAATGGAAACAGATTTAAATCTTTTTTATTTTCTAGTTTAACTGCTCTTCCCACTCTAATAGGGTTTGCTGTTTCTTACTTTTTCTTTCAGAATATGCCTTTTCAATTCTTAGGAGTTATTATCGCAGCAACTGCAGGTTTCATGATATATATCTGTACTGATGAACTTATACCTGCTTCGAGCTTTAAATTATCAAACCACAGTACTATTTTTTCATTTATGTCTGGCGTCATTCTTGTAATATTTTTAGGCATGAATCATTAATCTTTCTTTAGTCTATTAACATCAAGTATTGCTATTTATCGAATATTGCACTAGTAAGCTAGAAATGATAGAATATTTATAATCTGATTTATCTATTAAAAATTCAGCTTTTCTTTTTTTAATGTTATTCTTGTATATTTAATAAGTCTATTTATTTGGATGGTTCTACTATAATGAATGATTTTTTTAATCATAATGAGCATAAAACTAATAGATTGCTAATAAACAGCTGTTGGGCAATAATTGTTATTGGCTATTTTATTATGTATTTATCTGCAGTTTATGGGCAGGTAAATTTTACGCATACAATACTTTTTGTTATTGTTTGCATTTCAATTTTTATTAACCTTGCACTTGAATTCTTATATTTTTTGGCTAAGAAAAAAAATAAGACCCTTCCTATATTAAAGTATTTAGTAATATTTAGTTTCACTTTCAATCTAAACTCCATCTTAATTCTTTCTCATGCTTCAATGGCTCCAGAGATAATAATAACAAATATAATGGTAGCAATACTATACTATCAGATACCCATCATATATTTTACAATTTTTATTAATTCACTAGCATTACTTTTATTTATTCTTATAAACAAAATTATACTAATTCAGAACTTTAGCACTTACTTTTATTTAGTTATATTTTTATTTCTCTTTTACATACTTACAGGTTATTTACGCAGACTTACAAACATAGTATCCTCTTTGAAACAACATGAACAAAAGTTAATAGAAAAAAACGAGGAAATCCAATCAGCATATGATAAGCTGGAATTCGAACAACAAAAAGTAGACAAGCTTAATAATGAGTTAATTGATAATAATAAAGTTCTGCTGGATGCATTCAATGAACTTACTATAAAACAGCAAGAAATAGTTGCTTTAAACCAAGGCCTTTTAGATTCAAATACCAAGCTTGAAACTGCTTATTCAGAATTAAATCTTCAACAAGAAGAAATGACAGCATTAAACCAGGAATTGATGGCAACAAATGAAGCAATGAGAAGGGCAATCAATGAACTTAGCTTAAAGCAGAAGGAAATAATAAGCCTTAATCAGGGTCTCACTGAATCAAATCAAAACCTTGAAAAAGCTTATAACGAATTAAGACAGGCAGAAACACAGCTTGTTCAGCAGGAAAAAATGGCTTCATTAGGCCAGCTTTCGGCAGGCCTAGCGCATGAAATCAATACTCCGATGGGTGCAATTGCTTGTAATGTTGATATCTCTAAGAATATTATCAGCCAAATAAAATCGCAAATTTCTGAAACTGACTTTCCAGAAATATATAATCTTCTCATAAAGCTAGAAGACCTTAATCAGGTTAATATAATGGCATGTCAAAGAATTGTTAAAATTGTAAAAAGCTTAAAAAGTTTTGCACGTCTTGATGATGAAGATTGGCTGACTGAAACCGATCTAAATAAAGACATAGAGAACTCCTTAATCCTCCTTAACAGCAGAATTACTGAAAATGTTAAAATAATTAGGGATTTCAGTGATATTCCAATAGTAAGCTGTATCGGGAGCCAAATAAATCAGGTTATTATGAACCTTTTGGTTAACGCACTTGATGCAATAAATGGTTCAGGCATAATTTCTATTTCCACATATGTGGAAGAGAACTGGGTATGTATAAGTATTAAAGATACTGGAATTGGAATCAAACCGGAACATATAAATAAAATTTTCAATCCTGGCTTTACTACTAAAGGAGTAGGCGTAGGCACAGGGTTAGGCTTGGCAATAACATATAATATCGTCCAAAAGCATAATGGATGCATAGAAGTAAAATCAGAACACAATAAAGGTTCTGATTTTACAGTAAAACTTCCATTGGAAATTCAACAATCCAGCTCGGATATTAATAGCGCTACTGACCAAAATACAGAAGCCAGTTAACCTAAAGATAATTAAAAAATATACCATACTAATAAAAGCCTTAATCAGCTTTTATTTTTTTCGTGCATTTTTCTGGAAATTATATTATAATAAAAACACTATTGTTCTATAAAAATTATATATCCTTTCAACACCTGTTCAATAACGCAGGTAAAATATAGATTTATTCCTTTCGGCAAAATTTTGAAAGGGGGACGTATAAGTGGGTACACCGCGCAAGTATAAGCAAACTTTAGAAGAGGCATTGGACGCGGAAAAACATTTAGGCTTATCAAAATTCAGCAATGACATTCTTGCAATTATTTCAGATTACTTGTATTTTTCGCGAATACCGGCAGATGATCAGGCAAGGATTTTAAAACTTTCAGGGCAAATGGTTTTGTATGACAGCTCTAATTTCTTTACATGCGAAGAATATTTGAAAGCTTCTGCAAAAAGTCAGGAAGACTTTATTAAGGGCCTTAACAGCAAGCATAATAAGGCTGTCTTAAGCCGCAAAGGGAAAAAGCCTACGAAAAATGAGAAGGACCTTAAAATTGAAATCATATCTGCAGAACAAGAGCTTTATAAGACTCAGCTGTTTCAAGCTCAGGTTGTTTTATTGGAAGGCACAGTCTCCAGCATCAGACACAGCAGAAATATCCTGAAACAAGTTCTGCAAAGCTTGCTTGCTCCATATGGCATTACGCTTAAAGCAATGAAAAAGAAGGATAAAGCTAAGAAGTATTTCAGACCGTATATAAACAAAGCCGAAGAAATCACAGCCAATCCAGAAAGGCCGCCATGGGAGCATCAGTACGTTTTTGCTTATTGGCTGTATGTATACGCTCAGACATATAAGTATGGCCTGGCTGAAGAAGAAGATGCAGGCGCTTTCGACTCATTGTTGAAAGAATTTGAGGTTCTTGTGGAAAGCGCCAGGGAAAGGGTAAAGTCGCCTGATTGGATTATCGAGCTGGTTGAAAATGCAGATGTATGGATGCAGGTTCAGAACTCCCGCCGCGGAAAATATGAAGAAGCAACCGAAAAACTTCTCCAGTTACAAAGCAATTCCAGCTCCACCTCAGCTTATGTAAGTGCTACGGTACAGTACTGCTTTGTACAGACCAAACTCGGGAATCTTGATGAAGCCAATGAATCTCTTGACCGGTTGAAAGTTTATGACTTGACACCTGATTTGAAATTCATATGGCTGATATCCAAAGTCTACTGTCAGAAAAAACTTAAAAGGCAGTCAGATGAAGACTATAAAGATAATGTCATTCTCCTTAGAGAATATCTTGCATTATACCGTAATTACATTAACGGTGATAAAGATAAGTCACTGCAGTTAATTACATTTAAAGATGATATAAAGCAGTTAAAAGAAATCTAACCCTTGCATCGCAAGGGTTCTTTTTTTTGTAACATATTTGACAACTCCTCAATAATATAAGTTAAATATAACGTGCAAGAAAGGAAGTATAATAATGGAACAGGAAGGCAAAATCATGCATGCTTTCCCAGGTGGAAATACTTGCAATGGGTTTCATTCTTTCTATGACTACATACTACCTCAAAATGAAGCCAACAGGATATTCGTGCTAAAAGGCGGGCCGGGCGTTGGCAAATCAACCTTTATGAGAAGAATAGGCCTTGAAATGAGTTCAATGGGACACAATGTGGAATTCATGCATTGTTCAAGCGATAATAATTCTCTTGACGGAATTGTTATCACTGATTTAAAAATTGCTATGATTGATGGTACAGCTCCCCATATTGTAGACCCAAAGCATCCTGGAGCAATTGATGAAATCATTCATCTGGGCGATTTTTGGAATGAAGAAGGACTAAGGAAAAGCAAGGATGATATTCTTCTGATTACTTCTGAAATAAGCGGTCTTTTTGCCAGAGCATACAAATATCTAGGTGCAGGGAAATATATATACAATGATATTGAAAAAATTTATGATGAAGCAATTAACATGAGAATGGTTGTTAAAGAAGCTCAATTACTTTCGTCAAAAATCTTTGAAGAAATCGAACCTCTAGATAAGCTATCAAAAGAAAGGCATCTCTTTATAAGCGCCATAACTCCCGAAGGGCCAAAAAATTACTTATCAAATCTTATCGAAGCTCAGAGAAATGTCTATATTGTTAAAGGTCCATATGGTAAAGGCCATAAAAAGATATTCTCTAAAATCATGGAATCGGCTGAAGTAAAAGGATTAAACATTGAATGCTACCACTGTGCTTTCAACCCCGATATTGTCGAACACATCGTAATTCCTGAGCTTAAAACTGCAATTGTAACAAGCAGAAAATATCACCCTGTTGATATTTCATCCTCCATCGGAGTAACCGATTTGGATAAATGTCTAAACACAAGCATTCTTGATAAATACAGTGAAGTATTAGAATTTGATACAACTGAATTTGACAACTTATTTAGTAAAGC
The DNA here is from genome assembly GCA_050260055.1 of Ignavibacteriales bacterium. Lineage (GTDB taxonomy): Bacteria > Bacillota > Clostridia > Acetivibrionales > UBA4821 > JBLMYQ01. Next base: position 226,099 of record JBLNBO010000022.1, on the reverse strand, counting down.
AGTTGAAAAAATAAGTCAGGCAAAAGCACTTCACGATAAACTTGAAACCTATTACGTTCCGAATATGAATTTTGAAAGTATAGAAAACCTTAGAAGAAAAGTTCTTGAAAAAATACTCAAAAAATCTTAAATCTTCTTGAATTTTTAACAAAAAACATCTATATTTTTATTAGCCACTGTAATATAGTGGCTTTTTCTTAATAAAAATCTTAATAGAAAACGGAGGAATAATTAGTGCAAAAACAAAATCCTTTCTTAAATGCACAGAAACAGCTTGACGAATGCGCTGCAATAATTAATCTTGATTCTTCTATACATCAAATACTCAGAGTACCAAAAAGAGAAATCCATTTAAATATTCCAGTAAAAATGGATGACGGCACAACAAAAGTTTTTCAGGGATATAGAGTTCAGTACAATGATTCACGCGGGCCAACAAAAGGAGGCATACGTTTTCATCCTGAAGAAACAATTGATACCGTTAGAGCTCTTTCCGCATGGATGACATGGAAATGTTCAGTTGTAGACATTCCTCTAGGCGGAGCAAAAGGTGGAGTAATATGCGACCCTAAAAAAATGTCTCAAGGCGAACTTGAGCGTTTGAGCCGTAGTTACATACAACAGATTTGGCAGTTAATCGGTCCCGAAATGGATGTTCCTGCCCCAGATGTATATACTACTCCGCAAATAATGGCTTGGATGATGGATGAGTATTCTAAGCTCAGCGGCAAAAACCAATTTGGCGTTATCACAGGTAAGCCTTTAGCATTAGGAGGCTCTGCCGGAAGAGGCGATGCAACAGCTAGAGGCGGCCTATATGCTATTAGAGAAGCTGCGGTAGAATGCGGTATTAATCTAAAAAATGCAAAGGTTGCAATACAGGGCTTCGGAAATGCCGGATACTATGCCGCTCTTCTTGCATCAACAATATATGGTTGTAAAGTCGTTGCAGTAAGTGACAGTAAAGGCGGTATATACGACCAAAATGGACTTGATGCAAACAAGGTAAATGATTACAAGTCTTCAACAGGTTCAGTAGTTGGATATCCTGGAACACAGAATATCTCAAACGAAGCACTTCTGGAGCTTGACGTAGATATCCTTATTCCTTCTGCATTAGAAAATGTTATAACACTTAAAAATGCATCTAATATTAAAGCAAGAATTGTTGCTGAACTTGCAAATGGTCCTACTACTCCCGAAGCTGATGAAATACTTGATAAAAAAGGCATACATATTATACCTGATTTTCTCTGCAATTCCGGAGGAGTAACAGTATCATACTTTGAAATGGTTCAGAATTTCTATATGTATTACTGGGACGAAGAAGAAGTTCACGAAAAATTAAATAAGAAAATGACTTTGGCCTATCACAATGTTCTAAAAGCAGCTAAAGAATATCATATTAATATGAGGAAAGCCGCTTATGTTGTTGCTGTAAATCGTGTAGTTGAAGCAATGAAGTTAAGAGGGTGGGTATAGAAATAAAGATAAAAAAATAGGGAGTGTGCTAACGCACACTCCCTATTTTTTTATCTACCCTTTAATAATGAAATTAATTATCTTATTCGGTACATAGATGGTCTTTACCACCTTATCAGGATCAACCAATCTTTCAACCTCTTTTAATGCATCTTCCGAAACCTTCTTTTCTTCTGCATCTTTCTCAACCTTAACTGTCCCTCTAAGCTTTCCATTAACCTGAATTGCTATTTCAATAATTTCTTCATCAATTAATGCCTCATCATACTCTGGAAGTTTTGCTTCAAATATTGTTCCTTTATGCCCTGTAATTTGCCATAGCTCTTCGCACATGTGAGGAGCAAACGGCGCAAGTATTATTATAAATTTCTCAACACACTCTTTAGTTACTCCTAGCTTTTTAACTTCCGGCTTAGAAACAAAATTAATAAATTCCATAAATGCACTTATTGCCGTATTGAACTTAAAGCTCTCCAATCTGCTTACCACTTTGAATATTAAGCCGTGAAGCTTTGCTAAAACTTCCCTGCTATCATTTGCAGAATAGTTTTTACTGCTTTCTATAACCCAATCCCAAGATTTTTTGAGGAATCTGAAACACCCTTCTATTCCGGTATCAGTCCATTCAGAATCCATCTCCGGCGCACCGATAAACAGTTCATAAAGTCTTACGGTATCTGTTCCATATTTTTCAACAAGCGGGTCAGGGTTTACTACATTCCCCTTTGATTTTGACATTTTCTCAAGCTTGCCTGATTTTTCGCTGAATTTGCAAACCATGCCCTGATTGAACAATCTGTCAAAAGGCTCATCAAAATCTATACATCCGCAGTCAAACAACACTTTTGTAAAAAATCTTGCATAAAGCAAATGTAAAACAGCATGCTCAATCCCTCCTACATAGCAATCAACCGGAAGCCAAGTATTCGCATCCTTCTTATCAAAAGCTGCTGTGTCAAGCTCTGGATTGATATATCTTAAGAAGTACCATGATGAACCCGCCCACTGCGGCATTGTATCAGTTTCTCTTTCAGCATGCCCACCGCATTTTGGGCAGGTTGTATGAACAAATTCAGGTATTACAGCAAGAGGCGATTTTCCTGTTCCGCTTGGTTTGTAGTTCTCTACTTCTGGAAGTAATACAGGCAAATCCTTTTCGTCAACTGCCATTTCTCCACACTTATCGCAATAGATAATCGGAATTGGCTCTCCCCAGTATCTCTGTCTTGCGAAGACCCAATCTCTAAGTTTATAAGCTATGGTCTTCTTTCCGAGACCTTTTCCTGCAAGCCACTCAACAACATTTGCTTTAGCATCAGCAACATTCTTACCATTCATAAAGTCGCAGGAGTTAATTAATATGCCATCTTCTGTATATGCCTCAGTAAGCTGACCTTTTTCATCTCTCTTTGCGTTTTCTGAAAAAATTACTTCTATAATATTTAATCCAAACTTCTTCGCAAAATCAAAGTCTCTTTGGTCATGCGCAGGAACTGCCATTATTGCCCCAGACCCATAATGCGCTAGCACATAATCGCTTATCCAAACAGGAATCTCTTTGCCATTAACAGGGTTTACTGCATAAGCACCTGTAAATGCTCCGGTCTTATCCTTTGCCGTGTCGGTTCTTTCTATTTCGGACATAGATTTTGCTTGATTAACATATTCCTCAACAGCTTTTTTGCATTCTTTCGATGTAATCTTATCTACTAATTGATGCTCTGGTGCCATAACAACATATGTTGCTCCAAATAGTGTATCCGGTCTGGTTGTGAACACTGGAAGGTCATATTCGCTACCATTCTCAGCTTTTATCTTGAATATTACTTCAGCTCCCTCACTACGGCCTATCCAGTTTTTCTGCATGGTCTTAACTTTTTCCGGCCAATTAAGCTTATCAAGGTCATCTATAAGTCTATCAGCATATGCAGTAATTTTAAGCATCCATTGAAGCATTTCTCTTTTTTCAACTTCTGCACTACATCTATCACATTTACCATCAACAACTTCTTCGTTTGCCAAACCAGTCTTACAGCTTGGGCACCAATTTATTGGCATCTTTTTTCTATAAGCCAGCCCTCTTTTATACATCTGGACAAAAATCCATTGAGTCCATTTGTAATAAGCAGGGTCAGTAGTATCAATCTCCCTAGTCCAATCATACATTGCACCAATTTCCTTAAGCTGTCTCTTCATGTTGTCAATATTGCTCTTTGTATTTATCTTTGGGTGAATGTTTTTCTTAATAGCTGCATTCTCTGCTGGAAGTCCAAAAGCATCCCATCCCATTGGATGAAGTACATTAAAACCTTGAAGCCTTTTATATCTTGACCACACATCAGAAAGTACATAACCTCTCCAGTGACCTACATGAAGGCCTTCTCCAGAAGGATATGGAAACATGTCCAGGCAGTAATACTTAGGCTTGCTTGTTTCTACTAAGGTTTCATTTATGTGATTTTCTTCCCAAAAAGTCCTCCACTTTTTTTCAATACTATGTGGATTATATTGCATAGCGAACAACACCTCTCATCAAATTGATTTATATTATAAAAAAGTTAATGCATTCCAAAACTTATGGAATGCATTATAACACACTAAAAAACAAAGAGCAATATTTGGCACTTGAGGGTTATCCTCCTTTGTCCTGCCTCTCAACTTCAGCAAGAATAAGTGCTATTACAAAGACATCAAGACTTATTGGAAAATCAAAGCAGATTACTCTTCCACATTCATCTTCCCAATTTAATTCAACAAGTGCACTTAAGTTTTTGCATTTATCCCCAAAGATAGAGTTATTTATTTCAGCCATTTACAATAATCCTATAAAAGTTTTCTTGCAATCATTATATTAAACTAGTTTTAAAAAGTTGAATGACTTTATCGGTGTAACGTTTTACACGTTGTGAAAAGTGCATTTTTACAAAATACAATTAGGTTGCTCTAAAGTTACTTTTCAAAAAATGAGCCTCGAACAAATTCCTCTTCTTAAACAAAAAAACTTATTTACCGCTTTTGAACGACCAAAACCGGCGGAAAAGTCGCCACTCGCCGTGGTGGCTGTTATCGGTTTACTGAAAAATGTTCTATACTCTTAACGATTCTAAAACTTCCTTTGGCGGTCGGCACAAGATTCGCATCCATGACTCATTGCGCCTAAAATGAACATCCATGTTCATTTTCCCGCGTCGTCAGTTATCTTCATCGAGAGCATCACGAATATTTTTCACAACAGTTACATAAGCGAGCAAGAAGATTTTTGGTTTTCAGCCCTGATTAAATTCTTGGCATTAGAGCTTTTTGATTAGCGGAGTGAATGAAGCCGTAGATTTTGCACGATGCAAAATCTAGTATCAGCGATCATGGATGGGAGTCCTGATACGACGGCGAGAATGAATGTAGCAAAATCATAGAAGCTATTTGATAAGAATTTGGGGGCTAGAGGAGGAGATTCCAAAAGAGGAACCTTAGGTTACCTCTTTTGAGATATAACTTTAGCGCAACCCGAAAATAATGAGTTATACATACAAAAAATCCGATTTTGATTAATCAAAATCGGATTTCTATGACCTATATCTCCATTATTATGGGTAGTATCATCGGACTCCTCTTAGTCTTTTCATAAAGGAAGTTTCTAAGCCCCTCTTTAACTGCATTCTTGATAGTAGTCCAATCAGTAACCTTTTTAGCTTCACATTCTCTGAGCTTAGCTTTTACTACAACCCTTATTTCTTCAATAAGGTTTTCTGATTCTCTAACATATACAAAACCTCTTGAGATTATATCAGGTCCAGCAATAACTACACCTTTTTCTTTATCTATTGTTACAACAATAACTATCAGTCCATCTTGTGCAAGGTGCTTTCTGTCTCTAAGCACAATATTCCCAACATCACCGACTCCTAATCCGTCTACAAGAACCCTTCCCGCCGTTACGCTTCCATTTATGCGGGCTTTATCCAATCCTAATTCAAGAACTTTCCCATTGTTCATTAAGAAGATGTTTTCCGAATCCATTCCAAGCTTTTCTGCAAGCAATGCATGCTGTCTTAGGTGCCTGTATTCTCCGTGAACAGGAATAAAATATTTAGGCTTTACAAGTGTGTGTATTAGCTTAAGTTCTTCCTGACATGCGTGCCCAGATACATGGATATCCATAATTCCGTGATATATTACATCTGCTCCCCTTTTGAACAATTCATTGATTACTCTTGAGATAAGCTTCTCATTTCCTGGTATGGGCGAAGCAGAGATTATTACTCTATCTCCAGGCATTATCTCAATCTTTTTATGGTCTGAAGACGCAATCCTTGAAAGCGCAGACATTGGCTCACCCTGACTTCCAGTTGTAATAATGACAAGCTGGTTGGGTTTATATCTATCAATAGCATCTACATCAATAAGCATACCTTCAGGAATATTCATATATCCCAGCCTCATGGCAACATTAACAACATTTACCATGCTCCTGCCGCAAATTGCAATCTTCCTATCAAATTTTTCTGCTGAATTTATAATCTGCTGAACCCTATGAATATTGGTCGCAAAGGTAGCAACTATTATTCGTTTATCACAATTTATAAACAGCTCATCAAACGAATCACCCACAGTACTTTCAGACATTGTATAGCCAGGCCTCTCAACATTGGTACTATCTGCAAGCATGGCAAGAACCCCTTCACTCCCCAGTTCAGCAAAACGTGCCAAATCAATTACATCTCCATCTATCGGGGTGTAATCAATCTTAAAATCTCCCGTATGAATAACCACACCCATAGGTGTGTTAATTGCTAATGCGACAGCATCTGCAATACTATGATTCGAGCGAATGAATTCAACCTTAAATACCCCTAAGTCTACGATATCTCCTGGTTTTATAGTATTAAGCTTAACGGTTGATATCATAGCGTGCTCTTCCAGCTTATATTCTATTAGTCCCATGGTAAGTCTTGTACCGTAAACAGGTACGTTTAGGTTTTTCAGTATATAAGGAAGTGCACCAATATGATCCTCATGTCCATGGGTAATAATTATCCCACGAATTTTAGCAATATTCTTTTCTAGATATGCCGTATCAGGAATAACCAAATCAATTCCAAGCATATCGTCTTCGGGGAAAGCTAACCCGCAATCAACTACAATTATGTCATTTCCATACTCAAATACAGTCATATTCTTTCCTATTTCATTTAGTCCACCAATAGGAATTATCTTTAGTTTGTTTTTCTTTGAAACCACTTTTATACCTCCAATATTATTTTTTGGGTTTCAAGGCATAAGTAAATAAAAACACGCAAATAAAGCTTTTTGGCCTATTTTTAGGTACAAAAACAAAAGCCTTTTCATTTTCTCTGTTTAAATTACTATTAATGTTTTCCGAACAAGTTTCAATAGTAATTATTCTACCCGTAATATGGATTTATAATCCATATCTGCCTCAACAGTTAATAGTATACCACAGAAAAGCGGGGTTGAATACATATAATTTGAACCATCATTTTTGAATATACTTGCAAAGCCTATCATGATAATGAAATCTATTGTTTAGTTTATAATAACATCAATAATTAATCGAAATATTTCATAAGCTATTTCTAACTTATTTGATATTTTAATATTTATTTATATGAATAAAAGGCTGAAAACCATTTTTGTTGTTTTCAGCCTTCTTTATAAATATAATCTTTTTAAAGATATATGATGATAATTATTTTTTATTATTTTGACCAAAAAACTTCTTGGAGATAAAATATAATATTTCCTTTGCTCCCTCAGAAATATTTTGATCTTTTAGAGGAATATTGGCTACTATTTTTTTGCCATAGTAAGGCTTAGCCTCAGATTTAATGAATTCTCTAAAACTGAGAGGAATCTTTTCTCTGTCTTCTTCTGACATAAGCATAATTATTTGATTAACTTCACTAACAGCTTCCTTGTAATCATTATTCATAAAAGCTGCCTCCCCTATCGGTCACCAATTTCATCCTTCCCAGCTTGCTTTTCCTTCTTCTCAGCATTGTCAAGCAGTTGACTCATAGTCTTACCTGGCTTAACGCCCTCTACTGCTTCTTGAATATCTGCAACTTTAATTTTATCCTGTTCAATTCCCAATAATTTTTTTGCTTCTTCTAATGACTGCTGATTAGATTTACCTGTTGGCTTATATGTATCGTTAAATTCCTGTTCTTGAATCCCATAAATATCATTTTTTCCCCCAAGAACTAAGTATCCGCCAGCAGCTATATTCATATCTCCACCCCAAGGAGCCTCAAAAGTTATATCCTCGTTTATTTGTGTTGCTAACGCAGGTCCTCCCTTGGGCTTATATTGACTATTATTTTCGGGGTCTAATTCATATTTTTTGGCAAAGACTGAATCCTCAACAATATACTGTTCTCCACCAGGATTGGTTACAATCCAACCAGGCTGTCCTGTTTTTTCATCAAGTTTTACCGTGTTTCTGGTTTCTTCTAACCCATTTGCCATTTTTGTGACAACTTCCTGCCCTACCTCACCTTGTACAGCACTTATTCTAGCAAATTTTGCGACTTCATCAACTGTAAATGTTCCATTACTAATGCCTTCAGAAACATACCCTAAAATATTATCAACCTTTTTAAAATCATTTGCCATTGTCACGACCCCCTTATAATTTACAGGTTCATACTTTATTATTATTTTATCATATTTTGTCAATTTTCACAAGCAGTTGCCTGTCAACAAACTACCTGTATTTTTCAATAAATAGTAGTTTCTCCAAAAATATGATATAATTATTATTGAAAAGCATTTATAAAAAATAACTCAATTACATAAGCAATTAGATAAATACTAAACTAATTATTTGTTCATGATAAGAAACATATTAATTGGAGGCGCAGTTATGGATGAAAACAGTTTTTTAGATTATGCAAAAAATTTAATGCTTGATTTTAATTTTTCCTCCGAAGGACAAATAAGTTATGTACTTGAATCTTTAGAAAAAAGTGCGAGAGCAGAAAATCTGCAGTCTAACTTAAAAAAGATTATACATATTGAGAAATTAGACCAGCCCGGCCTTTATGGTTTCTATATTGGTTCTCAGCTATTTGCCAGAATTTCTCCAGATGAGAGAAGTTGGTCAAGTGTTAATAAGTTGACATCTTTTGAGACCAGATTACTTGCCCAAGGGAAAAATACAAACGGAGTACCGTTTGACCGCAGCCAAAAGCCTTCTTTTGTACCACAAACCGATTTGCACACCCACTTTGCAGGCGTATTACCAACTGATAAATTAATTGAATTAGGATTAAAACATAATATCAATTATCCTGCAAGAGATTTACAGAAGTTTGGTATTGATATAAGTAAATTTAGTAAAACAGGAGATGAAAAGATTCCTTTATCTGAATTAATGGAAGATGAAGAGGCAAAAAGAATATTAACTGAAAGGTTATCAATATCAACCTGTAAACAAGAAACATTTAATAAAATGGAAGAGGTATATACGGCAAGAGGTCCGTTCACAAAAAATAAAGAACTGTTTGAAGACTCTTTAATGGAGATTGCAAAGGCTTATGCAGAAAATGGGACGAAATACGTCGAGCTATCACATTCTGCAATAATAAGTGATTTAGACTATTTAGAAACGATTCATAAAAAAATGCCGGAAATTGAAGCTCAAATAGGAGTTAAAGTACGTTTTTTAGCAGCTTTATGGAGGCATTCAGACAAGGAATGGAATGCTGATGAAGTAGATAGAATAAAAACTGTTGCTCAAAGTCCTTATGTTGTTGGCTGTGATTTTATGGGCCACGAGACCAATCCAACAGAAAGTTTTGCAGGCGAAATTACCAGTTTAGCTGAATGGGCTATGGAAAATGACCCAGATTTCGTAATCAGAGTTCATGCTGGAGAAAACCCAATATTTCAGGATAATGTTAAAACAACATTATTAACCATTAAACAGGCTTATGAAGAGAAGAAGAAAACAAACGATTCAGTAAAGATTCCTCGTATTCGAATCGGGCATGGCCTTTACGGAGTAGATGAAGAAACACTAGCATTAGCCGGTGAACTTGGAGCAGTCATTGAATTCAATATGAGTTCAAATCTAAGCTTAAACAATATAAATAATATTCAGGATGTTCCTATACAAAAATATTTGGAAACAGGAGTAGACGTTGTACTAGGCTCAGACGGATTTGGCATATATGGTACTTCTGGAGAAGTTGAAGCCTTATTAGCAAATACCGCAGGCGTTAGTGATTTTGGAGCAATTGATAAAAAAGAGCAAGAAATTATTGCGCTTGCAGACAAAAGATTCTCAGAAAAAGAAGCGTCATTACAAAATGAACTTTCCCAAGGTAAAACATTAAGAGATGTCTTTAGTTCTACAGTATATAAAAATGGAAATCCTGTTTATACGCAAGAAGTTGAGCAAATGCATAAAAAAGAATTGGAAGAATTGCATCGTTACTTAGCATCGAAAATTGAACATACAAACGCTATTACAGAACCATATAAGATTGAAGAAGCAATACATGATAAACTACCGATTTTAATAACAGGGGCATCAAAAAGCAGCTGGCCCAATATTTCTACAGAACATCAACAGCAAATTACAGAATTGATGCGTGTATTGGTTGATGTGGTTAATCCGGAAAAAGCATACTTTGTAACAGGCGGAACTAACCATGGAGTTGAGAAAGAATTACATCAAGCAGCTAACGAAAGAAATAAATCTTCAAATAATCAATTGGTTGTTCTAGGTACTTTTACACAAGAAGCTGCGAATGATGCAACAAATGATGTTGAAAAAGATACAATTACACATGCGCAAATATTGACCCTAGACGGCCGTATTGCTAACACCTGGTATGATTTGCCGGATGCAGTTCTATCCTTTGTACAGGAAAGAGATGGCGAAATGGTAGCAATCGGTGGTGGCGGCGTTGTAAGAGACATGATTCAACGTGCACATAATATGAATGATATAGGAATAAGCCTTATGAACGGCCCTGCAGGTGCATCAACTGATAAATCTGAGATATTAGCTGGGGAAGGATATGACTTTGGAACAGCTGAAGAATTACTTGTAAAATTATATGACAAGCACCCAGAGATATTTTCCGAAAAGATTAAAGAATATTTGCCCAATATAGGTAAGCAGGCCCTTCAGCCCTATAGCACCTTCTCACTTAACAGCAGTATGGGTGAGCACGAAGCAATTATGGCGGTTGTTAATGCAGTAAGGTCAAGCAATGAAAACCCTGATAATACTATATTTTATTTCGATGAAGAAAGCTATGCAGGCAAAGAACCACATATATTAAAATCAATAAAACAAGTTGCAAAAATGATTGAAAGTAATGGGGGCAAAGCTTTTTCTTCTGAGCAGAAAAAAGAACAATACATATTAGAAAATCCAAATCCGCCGACAGATATGCATCTAAGGGCACAAAAATCTGTTCAAAAAGAGAACCGATTATTCCTTGGCGGAACATGTAATAATGATATGTGGAGAGAAGAAGATTTTACCCCGATGCTAGGAAAAATCAGCGAGTATCTTGGTGTAAATATTGAATACTATAATCCTGTTGTTGCTGATTGGACACCAGAATGTATGCAAGAAGAAATAAAACAGCGGGAAGTTTGCAGTAATGTTTTATATGCCGTTACCGAGAAGGCTCAAGGATATTATTCGTATGCAGAGGTTATAGATGATGCTTGTAAAAGACCCGATCGGACACTCTTCTGTTATTTAAGCGATAGGCCTCTAACCGAAGAACAAAAAACTTCCTATCAAGAAATAGCAGCTATAGTAGAAGAGAAAGGCGGCAAAAGCTTTTCAAGTTTGAGTGAAGTAGCAAAGTCTTTATATATTGAAAAAGCAAAAGACACTAAAGATAAAACCGAACAAAGAAACCCTTCTGTCCCAGCTTATGAAAAATAACAAAGTGTTTTATAAACCTTCATATAACATACAAATTAATACAGCACTAAATTGTGTTTGTAATTATTGAAAAGCTAGGAGTGATAATCACGTCCAAACATGTACAGTAAATCAAAGGATGGCTTTAAAATACGGGAAAGTTTAAGAAAGGGGATGTAAAAATGGAAAGAGATTTTCTAGGCAAACGCGAAAAAGAAAAAAAGCAGCATGGATTTGTATGCATTTACACAAAGCATGGAAAACCATTTGAGAACTATCTTGATAAAGAAGAAGATAATAGATCTTTAGTACTGCCAATGACATTAATGTGTATGCGTTACAATGGTAAAATTGGTTTTATTGGCGGAAATATTGAATCAGATGAAGAAATCATGGATGGTGTAATTCGCGAGGCTTATGAAGAAATCGGATACGAAATTAGGCCTGAACGTATGAATCCGCTGGCGACATTCTCAGACCAGCAAGCTAATATTCATTCTTTTGCCTATGAAGTAACCTGGGAGGAATTGCTTGAAATTTTAAAAGGCTCATATAATGCGCTGCATTTTCCAGCTGAGGTTGGAGGCTGTTTCCTTCAAAAAATGGGCAGCAGCATTACAGCTTATTTTGAAAATTTCCTACAGAATAGTTTTGATGGGACTGCAAAGGAAGAATTGTTACTGCTAAATGAATTATGTTGTAAATAACAAGACCGCCCTATGGGCGGTCTTGTTATTTACTGCTTATTTTTACTACTGTCTCTTTACAATCGAGCCTCCCAAAGCAACAATTGCCTTGAGGTTTCCGAAAGCTAAGTCTTTATCGTAGGACTTATCGTTTTCGGTAAGCTCCTCAAAAGGCTTCAGCAAGGGATGTAACTTTTTATCATTATCCCTAACTTCTGCCCAAATCCAGCCAGCTTGGAGCCGGTCAATGGACCATACTTCGTGTGCGTTGTATGCAATTGCATCAGCAGCCGCTTCCAGCGCTTCATCGATAACAATGCCGGAAATATCAATGGGTTCGGGCTTGAATGCTTCGATGGTTTGGAGTTCAGCCACCGGCAGCTGCGCAGGCGGAGTTACATCGAATCCCATCAGCATAAGAATTTTAATGGGTTCCTGTATGGTTATCAGGTTAACCTTCTTTTCCTCATCGTCAAGGAGTTCAAAAGGAACCAGATACGGGTTTTGGTTCTCTCCATTTCCATAGGTCACACCCTCTGACAGTCTTTTGGCTGCCCAAATGTCGTGTGAATTTTTCGCAAGCACATTGCACAATGGCAGAAGTTCATCGGGTAATACGACACTGCTTGTGTCAACAGCCTCCGGAGCATAAAATCCTTTTTCCCAATTGCAACCCAAATTCTTCATTTGTGTAATCCCCTTTCCTTTTTCCGAAATTTTGACACTCAATGAGCGCCTAGTCCACTGCATGAAAAAACAGCCAATTATGCAGAAAGAAAATCTTTACAAGGCACAACCTGACTGCTCAATTATGGAGCTAGACATAAAAACATGATAAAAACGAGAGTGTCGTTCTTTTTATTATATCATCTTTTCCCATTTATGTCTATATATTGGCAGAGCTCAGGATTTTAGAAATGTTAATATTATAAAGATACTTTAATAATCAATAGTATTAATTTGGCTTAAAAAACAAATGAACCTCGGCTTAACCGGGGTTCATTTGTTTTAACTTCAATTTCTGACTCGCAATATTAGAGTTGCAAACCAGCCTTCTTCATCCGAGTTGACTTCAGGATAATGCGGCCCAGGGCCATCATGATAGTCGTAATAAGGCTTAGTTTCCCAAGATACAGTATATCCGGCATTCTCATATTCTTTTTTTAACTTGTCCTTTATTTCGAGAATATCATGCATTATTTTATCCGGAAAACAAACCTTAACTTTAGTTTCTTTTTCTCTTTTCTTAGCTGCTGCTTGAAGAGCTGCATCAATCGCAGGAGTAAACCCATCAATTACAACTGGATTCTTTTGAACTTCCTCTTCAAATTGTGTCGCTGTAAAAACCATTTTCTTTTCCCCTTTCTTATTTTCAATTTAATAAAATTGATTACAACCATTGCAGCAAAAAGAGCAGCAAAAATCATGCAAGAAGAAATAATCCTCATAAAGCATAACCTGGCTACTCAAATAAGAGTGTGACATAAAAGCAATTATTAATAAAAGAGATTGATAATTTAATTATATCATCTTTAGCAATCTGCTTCTATTGATAAGTTGCACAAAAATATATTTCCTTACTTGTGTAAAAGTCTTTTATTTGCTTTTAATGGAATAGAAAAAAGGAAAGGTTTAAACCTTTCCCTGTTAACCGCATTTATAATAAAATATTTTTACTTGATGCTTTGATATTTGGGAAACGCTGCTATATTCAAGGCTATCTAGTATCTCTAAGCGTTCTTTTTAGCCCATACGCAGTCGGCTTCTTCGGCTTATTCCTTGAAACTTCCACAACTGGCTTATCCGCTGAATTTTCTATAGCTCCAGGAACTAGAGTAAGAGCCTTTTCAGGTTTGCCACTCTTAATAAATTTATGTGCCGCTTGTTTAATACCCTTTAATTCATCGTGCACCTCTTCTATATTTGTACGAGGCAATCCATTAAATTTCTTCATAGTGGGTCCAATGATTTTGTCAAAATCGCCTGATAGCTTATCCAAAATGCATCTTTGCATATTAGTAGTTTTAGCAGCTGTATTTCTGCCGTACCCTCTGTTGAATACTATTCCGTCCATTTCCTTATTTTCTAGTACATTAAAAACTCCCCTGAGAATATTTATTCTTTCATCCTGTCCTTGTGATTTTTTTAACATAGCTCTTACTACTTCTATATGTTCTTCAGCTTTGTCTCCGGATATTTCTGTATAGACTTTATCATCCCAGCCCCTTAGGTATTCTTCATCAATTTTTTTATCAGCTGTTGCTATTTGCGATTTATTTCCTGCTGCATCCTCAACTTTTATATATAACCCGGAGACCTCAGGTCTTGTACCCCATTTCAGCATACCAAATGTAATTTTATTCCCCTCATATAAGGTATCATATTCTGTTTGTATCCCATAACATTGTCTAAGAATATCGCTATTAATAGTAATATTTAAATTCCCATCACTTAAACTAGTATAACCGGATGAACGGGATAGTGACTGGCCATCTTTTACAACTCTAACTTCGCTTACTCTGAAGTCATTGGGACCTTTGACTTCAAATATTTCAATTGGAGACCCTACAAGTCCTGCCTTCTCTGCTTTTTGGGGATCATAACCTATATAATTATATAATACTTTACCATCTGGGCCTTTTATAGTCTCTTTCTTTGGTGCAGCGCTATTACATCTTTTAGCTTCCTCCACTATACTCACCCCTCATTACAAAATTCTGAACTCTATCAGCTAAAATGAAATTGTCTTTTCCCTTGTAATTAAATACTTGAGCCAGTACAAGAATCGTTGTTGACTATTACCTTACCTTTGATTATACGCTGATTAGATTTTTTTGTCAAATACTGTCTTTTTTTATGTGATACTTTATAACTGTATATTTTATTTGCTTTTAAATAAATATTGTTTTTAACCAGCTAATTAATGTATAATGATTTCACTTTGAATATATGAGGTAATTACTATGAAATTAGGAATTGTAGGACTGCCGAATGTCGGCAAAAGTACTTTATTTAATGCAATTACAAAGGCTGGGGCTGAATGCGCCAATTATCCTTTTTGCACAATAGAACCAAACGTCGGAATAGTTAGCGTACCTGATGAAAGGCTAAATATTCTGTCGGAAATGTATAACCCTGAAAAAGTAACCCCTGCAGTTGTTGAGTTTGTAGATATTGCAGGTCTTGTTAAAGGTGCCAGCAAAGGCGAAGGTCTTGGAAATAAGTTTCTTTCACATATCAGGGAAGTTGATGCAATAGTGCACGTTGTCCGCTGTTTTGAGAATTCAAACATTGTCCATGTAGACGGCAGTGTTGACCCTCTCCGCGATATTGAAACAATAAACCTTGAACTGATATTCTCAGACATGGAAACCCTTGAAAGAAGAATCGACAGAACTAAAAAGGCTATGAAATCAGGAGATAAGAAGTTTCTGGCAGAACTTGAAACTCTCGAAAAAGTAAAAACTACTCTTGAAAGCGGAAAATCGGTTCGTACCATGTCAATGAACGATGAGGAAAAGGAAATTGTCGAATCGGTATTTTTGCTGACTTCAAAGCCCGTATTATATGTTGCCAATATCTCTGAAGATGATGTTGCAAAGCCGGAACAGAACCAGCACTATAATAAATTGCTTGATTTTGCTAAGCAAGAAGGCTCAGAAGTAATTTCTATATGTGCAAACATAGAAGAAGAAATTGCTTCACTTGATGAAGATGACCGCAAAGCTTTTTTAGAAGATTTGGGATTATCTCAATCAGGTTTGGACAAGCTTATTCAAGCAGGATATAAGCTTCTTGGACTTATAAGCTACCTTACTGCAGGTACTCCAGAAGTCAGAGCTTGGACAATTACAAAAGGAACTAAAGCTCCTCAAGCAGCCGGAAAGATTCACAGCGATTTTGAGAAGGGCTTCATCAGAGCTGAAGTAATTTCATTTGATGACCTTGTAAAACAGGGTTCAATATCATCAGCAAAAGAAAAAGGATTGGTTCGCTCAGAGGGTAAGGAATATGTTTTCCAAGATGGAGATGTTGTGCTTTTCCGATTCAATGTATAATTGCTAAGCAATTATACATTGAATCGGAACATTTTAACTATACTTTTTTAGGTTTTATCCCTTGACAGTAGTTTACTTTTGTCTTATACTATAACTTGCGTCACGAAACGGGCCTTTAGCTCAGTTGGTAGAGCGGCCGGCTCATAACCGGTTGGTCTGGGGTTCGAATCCCTAAGGGCCCACCAAAAATGGAGGGGTTCCCGAGTGGCCAAAGGGGGCAGACTGTAAATCTGTTGCGATAGCTTCGATGGTTCAAATCCATCCCCCTCCACCAAAAAGAAAGCAGTGAAATATAATTTCACTGCTTTCTTTTTATATAATTATTTATTCTTTTTTCCACTCTTCTTTGCGTGGTTTTTTACTTTAGCCTTTTCGTGTTTTAAGGCTTTTTTGCCCTTTGTATCCTTACTTATTTTTTCTGTTTTTTGGGGCAAAATCTTAATCAATGTTGCATTTCTGTTCTCATCAAATTTAACAAGAACCTTCATACCTACTTTTAGTTCTGCAAGCACAGCTGTTTTTTGTTTCGCCTTTACATTCTTAAAAACAGTTTGTGTGTTAATTTTCAACGTCTCATCAGCCATATTCTTTTTGCCAACTACAATCTCAGTTGCGCTTATGGAACGTATAAATCCTTCTCTTGCATAAACACTTTGATAAACGCTTTGGCAAACACTTTGGGGCTGAACATTTTCTTCTTGCATTTCAACTCTGGCTTTTACCCGTTTGTCGCTTTTGTTATTAGATGCAAAAGAAACTAAACTAAATGAAAATATGAACAAACAACAAAGTATAAGTAGAAATAGCTTTCTTTTCATTTCCGGTCCTCCTTTTCTCGTAGGTTATGGTCTATAAGTTTATTTTAGCAACAAATCTGTTTAAATTTGTGATTGAAGTGTAAAAAAAGTGTAAAAAAGCGTAAATAAGCAAAATTATAACTGCAATTTTGCTTATTTACGCTCTAAAGTTATTATACCCTCAAGTGTGTCTATTCAATTGGAGCAAAAGGATTTGGATCTACATCATTAATATTTATACTTGGAGGTTCCTTATCAATTAGAATTGTTCCCGAAACCTCGCTTGCGGCCTGGCCTGATGAATCAAACGCCTGAATCTTACATGTATATTGGCCGCTGCTAACAATTGTCCCACTACTGTTTTTACCATCCCATACTACCGAATTAATCCCAGCATTTACTGAGCCATCAAATAATGTATCAACCAAATTTCCACTTTGATTTAAAATGGTAATTTTAACAGGTGCTCCAATCGAAATCGAATACTGAATCTTGCTTTGCTGATTGGTATCAGGATTGAACGGATTCGGGCTGGCACTAATATTTGACACAACAGGTTTTTTCTCATCAGGTATTATTGGCCCTAGAACTGTTATTATGCCAGTAACAGGAGAAGTTGATAATCCTGTTTCATCAGCCGCAACAATTTTATAAGTGTACGCTCCGGCAGGGACAATATTTCCAGAAGAATCACTGCCATCCCAGAAGATTTCACTTGCTATAGGAGATTGTTTTTTATCTGCAACAGTTCTCACAAGTTCATTTGAACTATTGAATATTTGCAGTGTTACATAAGCAATTCTCGGGAGGGTAAATGTGAATTTACCATTACTGCTTGTTGAAGGATTAAATGGGTTTGGTTCAAATTTTGCATTAGTTATAGTAGGAGGCAAAACGGTTTCGCTAACTACTGAAAAATTTACAGTTCTGGTATCAATCTTTTGGCCAGATAAGCTTTCCAGAGTAATCACAAACTTATATGTCCCGCTTTTTACCGGCACTCCTAAAGAATCCCTTCCCTCCCATGTAGATTCATCTTGTCCTGCAGCTTTTATAGTGCGATCATCAATTCTTTCTAATAAATTGCTGGATGGGTCAAATATATCTATTGTAATTCTACCTGATTTTGTCAGTACATAGCTTATATGCAGATAAGAGTTATTTGGATTCAATGTAGTAGGATTATAACCCAACGAGAATAATGAGGGCAATTCTTCTCCAATGTTAATGGTTCCAGAAACCTGTTGAGCTTTTTTGCCTTCAGCATTTACTGCATTTATATAATAGACATATGCACCATTGCTCACGCACTGACCGTTTTGATCGTTTCCATTCCATGAAGCTGTTTTAATCCCAGCTTCAAGTTCATTATCAATTAGTGTTTTAACAAGGTTACCTGAAGAGTCAAATATCTGGAGCGTCACTATTGATTTTTCCGACAATCTGAAGGTAATAACGCTTGTATCTTGAGTATTTGGATCAAATGGGTCTGGAGAATCGCTCACTGAAGATATTTGGGGACAATCTCCTACCACAATAATCCCTGTAGCTGGAGTAGACAGAATTCCGTATATACTTTTTGCAGTAATATTATATGTGTAAGTACCGTTATCTACAACTACTCCCGAGTCATCTTTTCCATCCCAAACAATGGAGTTTGCTCCTGCCTTTTTAGCGATATCTTTTTCCATGATGCGGACAAGATTCTTCAGGTTATCAAATATTTTAATAGTTATGGTTGAATCTATAGATATTTTATAAGAAATAGTTACACCATTTAAGACTTTAATATTTATACTTGCAATATCTTTTGTCTCCCCTTTTCCAGTAATCTCGCTGAGTTTAAGAATATGATTTGCATTAGTTATGCCTTTTGTATCAAGATTGTAATGGAAGCCGGAATTTGAGTTCTTATAACCTGGATATTGAGCAAGAATATCTGGCCTTGGGTCTCCATATACTGCTTTACCAATAAGTTTGCCATCCATATATACAAGAATATCCTGCACTCCGTCAGGATCAAGAACCCAGCCGGTTATTGGAATATTATTGGATATAATAGCGTTCGCCTGTGGAGTCTCAAGTTTTGATAATGTTGATAATCCTGCTGCATTTATTTCTACATTCATTGATACTCCGCTTGGTGATGTAACCTTAAAAGTATTTTCGCTAGAAGTACCACTGTATAGCCTGGTATTTGGTGTAGTCGATGAGGTCATTTGACTGAACCCTTCCATGTAAAAATAATGGTCGTAAGGATAGGAACTGCAGTTATCAAGCTGACTATAACCTAAAATACCTTCATTGGCTTCCTCAAGATCAACAAGTTTTCTAGTTTCATTGTTGTTATTTGCAATAGATTCATCAACATGATAAATCGCCAATCCACCTTTTTTGATATAATTCTGTAATGATTTATCAAAGCCAAAAGGCTGTCTGTTTTCTATTAGGAAATACTGTTTAGGATCAGAAGTAAGTACTTTTAGAATATTGTACTGATTATTACTAAAATTATTGACGGTAAATACTCCAGAACTAGCAATTGTGGGTTCAAAAAATCCAATTTTTATCTTATTGAAGGCATCTAAATGGGCTGGCGAATCCCCAGGGGCAATGCCGCTTGAATTCCAGCTCCCACCTGCCATGAGGCTGTGTATGCCAAGGCCATATGAATTATATGTATAATCGTATAAATCAGGCAACCCCATATCATGGCCAAGTTCATGACAAGGAAGGCCAATGGTTGACATTCCCGTATAGATATTTTCTCCCATTTGAGTATATTTTGATATTGATATCCCATCTAGGGTTACCGCATAAGAACCATAAAGCGACCACGAATGCCCCCAAACTGATGGTGTATTGCTACTTGCAGAGCGGTCATATCCTGCAACAACAGTTATAATATGAAGTTCTCTAGGTGAAAGAATACCATTGTGATCTGTATCGTAACTACCGAAGTCAATATATTGATTTGCAGCATTTAATGCGTTATAAACGATTGCCTGGTTTCTAGAATCAATAGTAGATGCGGTATTTGGATGTGCATAATTAAGTGAAACTTTAATAACACCATTATTAGCAGTGCCTGCAGTTTCAGATGCCGGTAAAAACTTAAAGGCTCCGTTAGAAACTTCCTGATAATAGTTGTTTACTGTACTCCCACTTATTCCGAAAAACCTATTCTGCCAATCAGCTTCTGAATACTTAAGTTTTGTGTCTGTAAATTCAACCAGCAAAATGAGAAGCTTTTCCGGCTGTGTAGCTTGGAAAGTACTTGAAATATCCTGTGAGCTTGTAAATGTTTGTGTTGTTGCGCTTCCGGTTGATGATGCAGCTTTGTAAGTATTTGGCTTTTCATCTTTACGCTTATCCGGATTGTTTAGATTATTGAATTTTAGAATTTTGTCTTGTTTGATTGCGTTTACAACATCTTTATGTTTAAGCTTTGCTTTTTTCGGTTTTTGAATCTTATATTTTGCTTCAGTAGATTTAAGCTTACCATTACTTATTTCAGCATATTTCCAATATTTATCGGAATCTTTTACGAGTACGTCACCGTCTTCAGTAGAGACCCAATTGCAGAATTCATCTCCTTGT
The DNA here is from genome assembly GCA_050260055.1 of Ignavibacteriales bacterium. Taxonomy (GTDB): domain Bacteria; phylum Bacillota; class Clostridia; order Acetivibrionales; family UBA4821; genus JBLMYQ01. The sequence continues at coordinate 205,563 of JBLNBO010000022.1, read as the reverse complement.
ATAGCAGCTTTAAACTTCTCTCCCGAAGGTTGAGAAAATTCAACGGGAGTAGTCATTGCAGGTACCGCAAATGCGTGAAGGGAGAAACTCAGAAATATGCAAATCAATATAGTCATAAAGAACATTAATTTTTTTATCATTCTTTTATTCCTCCCTTCTAATTAGTTCTTGTTGGCACGAATGGATTTGGTGAGGCACCATGCTCTGTAATTTCTGGCGTAGGTATTTCAATAGTAAGTGTTCCCTCAACCGTTTCTTTAGTACCAAATGTATCAACTGCTTCTACAACATACCTATAAACCCCGCTAATAAAGATAGTTTTTTCTTTACCAGTTTCTGCAATGGTCATAACCCTCCAGATGATTTTATAAAGTTTTGGCTTTTCAATTGTTTCTGGATAGTTTCCTGTTGATATTCCGCATACCCTTTTATTTGGATCATACAGCGTATAAGATAATGTTGCAGGCCTTGTAATATTAAAGCTTATAATATTCCACGTTACTCCATCAAAAATATATGGATCAGGACTATCGTTCAAATCAGTAATTAGCGCTCCCGGCTTTTCGATTACAATCGTATCGGTTATCGGAGCAGCCTCAAGTCCAGCTTTGTCTTTTGCATAAATCTTATAAGTATAGGAACCAACCGGGCATAGCTCTCCGTTTGAATTTTTTCCATCCCAGTCGGCCGTATTAGTCCCAGGACTTCTGATTTTTTTCGTTTCTAAGGTTCTTATAAGGTTATTATTGCTATAAATCTCAATTGTAGTTTCTGATTCCTCTGAAAGGGTAAATGTCATTCGAGTAGCAATATGCATTGCAGGAATAAACGGATTTGGATTGACAGAATTATTGATTATATCAGGTGGTGTACGATCCAGTCTAAAGGCACCTGACTCGGTGTAAGCCTTTTTATTCACAGCACTTACAGCCTGTATAACATAAGAAAATGTCCCATCTGGTACAAAGGAATTAGAAGAATTCTTTCCGTCCCAACTAATAGTATGTTCCCCTGCCTGTTGCCTTGTAGACGCTAGGATTTCCTTTATGAACACATTATTCTCACCATAGATACTAATTTTGATATCGCCATCAGATTCAATTTTATAACCTAAAGTACTTTTTGCTGTACCATCAGGTACAAATAGCTGAGGTTGGATACTGGTTATTTGTATAAATGGATTTCCACCCGTTACCGAAATTGTTCCTTCAAAAGGATCAGATTTCTTACCGAAACTATCTATTGCTTCAATACGGTATGTATATATGCCATTATCAATAATTGTTGAAGCGTTATCACAACCATCCCAACCAACCTGTATCCGAGTATTAGTAAAACATACTTTGTCTTTTGCTAGCTCTTTTACTACTTGCTTGCTGCCGTCAAGAATTGTTACATTTACTTTTGAGTTTTCAGAAACGTAGAATGATACTAAGCATCCTCCATTGCCACCAATGTGAGGGTTATAAGGATTTGGCAATGCTTCGATATTAAAGACATATGGGCTTTTGCTATCGATTGTCAACGCCCCTTTTGCAGACTGAGAAGCGTTTCCTGTTATATCTTTTGCAGTTAATAAAAATTCGTAACTGCCATCAGGTACAATATTACCAAAATTATCTTTACCATCCCAAAAAGCAGAATTTATGCCTTTTAATGAAATGGTTGAAATAGTTTTAACAACCGTATTATTACTATTAATTAAAGATATTGTTACATCAGCGTTCTCAGATATTCTAAAACTAAATTCTGCAAGGTTAGTACCATTGGGTTCAAATGGATTTGGGCTGACTGTAACTTCTGTTATTTGTGGATTTTCAATATCAGAGGTAATGGTTCCGATACCCGTGTTTGCTTTTTTACCGTAACTATCTGTGGCATCAATCTTGTAAGTGTATATTCCTGTTGGAGCAAGGCTTCCACTGCTGTTAGAACCATTCCAATCGGCTGTATGCCAACCTTTTGAAACAGTATTTTGAAATACTTGTTTTACAAGGGTTCCTGATTGATCATACAGGTTAATAGAAACAACCGCTTTTTCGGAAATATTATATTGAATTGTATTAATGCTTCCAACTGTAGGGTTAAATGGATCAGGGTTGTCTGAAACACCAGAAATTATTGGGTTTGCTCCTTCAACGCTCAATGCTCCTGTTCCAGTTCCGGTTAACCCTGAATAATCCTTTGCGGTTACCCTGATTGTGTAGTTACCATCTTGAGCAATCCCGGTTTCAATCATTCCGTTCCAAGCAGATGAGTTTGAACCACTAAGTTGAGGAATATCTTTTTGAAGAACAGCAATAACTGTTCCTTTTTCATCTAGTATTTCGATTGTGCATTGTGCACCTTCAGAAATATTATAGGAAATCGCCACAGCATTTGAACCATTAGGAGCAAAAGGATTAGGATTCGTCTCGATTTTACTTACTATAGGTGCACTGCTGTCAACATAAACTGTATCACTTACCGTTTCAGCAATTTTACCAAAACTGCTGGCAGCAGAAATCTTATAGGTATAAATACCGCTTTCAACAATAGTATTGTTAGAATTTTTGCCATCCCATACAACCTTGTTTATGCCTGCGACAATACTGTCATTAAATATTGTTTTTACTAAAGCTCCATTTTTGTCAAATACTTTTACTTGGGCAGTACCTTTTTCGCTTGAGCTAAATTGAATAGTAACACTACTTTTTTCAGGGCAAAATGGATCCGGGTTGTCTGAAACATCATAAATTATAGGATTTGAATGTATAACTTGCAGCGTTCCGGTGAAAGGTTTTGCGATATGGCCAGTCAAATCTGCTGCGGATAGTTTATAAGTATAGGATCCTTCAGGTACTATTTCACCTGAAGAATTTCTTCCTCCCCAATAGGATAGATTATTGCCTTGGGGTTTCAAGTCAGTATTTTCAACCACAGCAATAACCTTACCAGTAGAATCGAACAGTGTTATAGTTACTTTTGCTTCTTCACTAAGGTTATAGAAAAAAACTGCTTTATTTGAACCATTTGGTTCAAATGGATTAGGTAATACCGCCAGGCTCCTTACTTCAGGCACTGAGGTATCAATAGTTATATTTCCCGTAATCGCATCAGAATAGCGTCCTTGTGCATTCTGAGTTATAAGTGAATAAGTATATACGCCATCAGGAACGATTGTACCTAAGGAGTTTTTACCATCCCAAATACAGGTGTTAACTCCTTCTTTTACACTAGTTCTTTTTAGATTCTTAACTAGATTTGAAGAATTATCATAAATATCAATAATAACTACTGCATTTTTAGAAATAGTATACTTAATTATTGCTGGAGCATCAGCTATGGTTGGATCAAATGGTTCAGGTGTATGAGATACATTCATTATTACTGGTTTTACATCTACATTTATTATACCCATTGCCGGGACAGCTTTTTGTCCAACAGTATCGGTTGCGTTTATTACATATTTATAAGCACCATCAGTAACATAGCTTCCAGAAGAATTCTTACCATCCCAGATTGCTGAGTTTGCCCCCTCTTTTTTAAGGACATTAGTCATTACTGTTTTAATTAATTGGTTATTGTTATCGTATATTGAAACAGATATTAGCGCATCTTCCGAGAGATAATATGAGATGGTTTCATAACTTTCACTGCCAGGGGTTAATGGGTTAGGAGTTGCTATATCCTTGGTTATTACAGGTGGAATTAAGTCTAGGCTTATTATTCCTGTTGATGTAACAGCAGATTTCTTAAAGCTGTCAGCTGCATCAATTGTATAAGTATAAACTCCGCCGCTGCAGATTCCACCATATTCATCCTTGCCATCCCATACGACAAAATGTTCTCCCGCCGCTTCTTGTACACTCCTAAGAGATTTTATTACTTCCGAATTCGGACCAAGAACTTTTATTTCAACAAGGCAATTTTCTGAAATTGTATATTTAATAGTATTAAAATTCGAACCATTAGGGGAAAACGGATCAGGGCTGTCGGACACATTGGTTATTGAAGGTATCAATCTTTCTACAACTATCTTTCCTGAAGTCGGATTTGAAGCTAATCCTATTAAATCAACAGCCGAAATCTTATAGGTATAAACCCCATCAGGAACAATTCTACCTGAGGAATCTTTGCCATCCCATACTGCTTTATTCACTCCTGCAGGTTGTAGTTGACTCTCTTGAAGAGTTCTTATCAACTTTCCTGAGCCATCGAAAATAGATATTGATACATAAGAAGCTTCTGAAAGAGTATATGTTATGGTTACCCCTTTACTCTCGACAGGTGAGAAATCAACAGTCACTGTATCTTCAGCTTGGACTGACCCCAAATTGTTGGATGCTGTTATTACATAACTATAGGTTCCTGAAGTTACTGGCAAATTATTATCATCGGTTCCATCCCACTTAGCAGATTGAACACCTGCATTAACACTGCCGTCAAATAGTGTTTTAATTAGTTTTCTGTTTTGATCAAATATTTTAATTTGCACAGTTGCATCCTGCGAAACATCATATTGAAGTGTACAGCTTGTTTTTCCAGGCCTAAACGGGTCAGGGCTATCCTGCAGCATGGAAAGAGCCAGCTCTCCGGCTGAATTACTAAGGGAATCTGCCTGATTGGGTAAAGTATTCTCATTTGTTTCCTCTTTATCAGCATTATCAGTTCCTTTTCCCGAATCATGGTTTGAAATTTCAAAAGATATAGCCGGAGTAATGGTAATATTTCCTTCTTTGGAAGTTTCAGTAATTATTAAGGTGTGAGAACCATCTTTTAACAAGCTTGTGTCCAAGTCATATACAAAACCAGCATATTTATTATCATACCCTGGATACTCACTAAAAATATCATCCCTGGATATACCATACAAAGCTTTTCCGTAAGGCTTCCCATCAATAGTTAAATTAAGACTTGAAACTTTATCTCCATCAAGAAACCATCCTGATATTCTATATTGTCCGCTTATAGTTTCGGAGGGGCGAGGAGAATCAACATTCCAGACCGGAGGCAAAGAATTTGAAACTATTATTTTGGTACCAGTAAACGTTTTCTTTTCATCTTTATTGTTAATTACTCTTAAAAAGATAGAGTGTTCGCCGCTCGGAACCTTTGTTGTATCAAATGAATAATGAAATCCGCAGTAATTATTATTAAATTCTGTATATATGCTGCCAATATCAGAACGGAGATCACCATAATCTGCTTCTCCAATTACATTCTTATCAATAAGTATTTCGACTTTTGAAACGCCCTCAATATCCAGAGCCCAGCCCTTAACATTATATGTACCAGAAATTGATTCCATATGTTTGGGCTCATTTATGCATCCCAGCGTAGTTTCTCCGCTCCCTGAAGCCATTGAAAAAGCTGGAAACAATATTAAGCACACAAAAAGAAGAACCATAATTATTACTTTTATTCTTTGCATTGTTCTCCTCCTTAAATAAGAATTTAGTATATGGCTTGAGTTAATAATTATTAGGTTTTATACTTTTTTACCAAAAATCTTCACCGAAAAAAATCCCCAAAGAAAAGACAAAAGAAAGACCTGCTGACAATTAATCTCCTTGTTTGATGTTCAAGGTTCCTATAATGAATATAAAAGAAAATAGTTCTAGTTATATTATACCATTTTTTAGCTGCACCCGCAATTTTTTTATATCAGATTTCTCAATCTTAACCAATCATTCAAAAGAAGAAAACTTGGGTTAACCCAAGTTTTCTTCTTCTCTTATATTAGACTAAAATAGCAATGCAAAAAAGCTTGGCAGGTTAATACCGCACCCTTTTAAGAACCAGTCAAACCATGCAAACAATCCTACAATTGGTCTGGCCAGCAATAAAAATACTATTGTGAAATAAAACATATACTGCATAAGCATGTCCGTTTCATCCATTATAGCAAGTACTATTACATACATAATATATACAACAATAGTCATGAATAAGTACTTTGTATACAACAAAATTATTGCGACTTTCATAAGTTCAATCAAATCATTCCAAGGCATTCCCAAAAAATTATCCATTGCATTCATAAAAATCCCCTCACAATACGTTTACTATTTCCTTAAATATCCTGCCTCTTTCTTCAAAGTCTCGGAACATATCAAAACTAGCACTTGCAGGAGATAGGATTACAATATCTCCACCCATACTTTCATTATACGCTAATGTTACAGCTTCTTCAAGTGAACCCGCTTCAAACATTGGTATATCTGCCTTTATCTGGAGTCTGCTGCATTCTTCTAAATAAGCATTTTTTATTTTATATCCTGTCTGCCCAATCAAAATAAGCTTCTTGACTTTTTCAATAATTGCTGAGCCCATAGTATCATATGGAATCTTCTTATCATATCCGCCTGCAATGAGTATTACTTTTTGCTTAAAAGCATTTAATCCTGCAATAGTCCTAGTAGGACTGCTTGCAATTGAATCATTATAGAATCTTACATCATTTATCTTCCTAACCAGCTCAATTCTGTGCTCAACTCCAGCAAATGTACTTGCAACGGTTCTAATACTGTCTACGCTTACAATATCATGAATAGCAGCTATTGCTGTAAGATAATTTTCTACATTATGTGTGCCTGGAATAAGTATTTCATTTATGTCCATAATTTCAGTAACTTTACCACTTTGGTTGATTATTACTTTATCGCCATTAAGGCATATTCCCTCAATTTCAGATAGCCTGCTGAAGAAAGCAACTTCTCCTTTTGCTTCCTTTGCCATTTCTTTGGTTATTTCATTATCAAAATTTAATACCAGCCTATCTCCGGCTTTTTGATAACGGTATATATTCTTCTTTGCATCTATGTATTCTTCCATTGATTTATGTATATCAAGATGATTTGGAGCAAGATTAGTAATTATAGCAGTTTGGGGACTTACATTAGAGGTATGAAGCTGAAAACTGCTTAGCTCTAAAACAACCATATCATCAGTATTGATTTCCTCAATCTTATTTAGCAAAGGAGTGCCAATATTCCCCCCCAGCCAGCACTTATATCCTTCTTGGGATAATATATTATAAATCAAAGTTGTGGTAGTTGTTTTACCATCGCTTCCGGTGACTCCAAATATTCTTGCAGGGCAGATATCTAGAAAAACTTCCATCTCTGATGTAACTTTTGCCCCTGCTTCTTGAGCTTCAATCAACTCAGGCAAATCATATCTAATTACCGGCGTTTTGAATATTACATCAAATCCTTTTAGATTTTTTAGATAGCCTTCTCCTAACGAGAATGCTACATCTAAAGATTCAAGCTCTTTATAGAAGTTTTCAAGCTGCTGTGCTGTCTTTTTGTCAAAGGCAGTTACCTTTGCGCCAAGCTTTAAAAGCATTTTAATTAATGGAGTATTGCTCACACCTATTCCAATAACAGCAACATTCTTGCCATTTATGTAATTTTTGAATTGTTCATATTTTTGATTCATATAGTTATTCCTTTCGGAGTTATTTTCCTTCATATTATACTATATCAAAAGAGGTATATAAAATTTTGTTAGTAGTGTCTTTGTAGTCTTCATCTTAAAAGCAAAACCCAAGGTTTTCCTTTTATAATCCTTTCCTATAAACTCTTCTTGTTCGCTTATGTAACTGTTATGAAAAATATTCGTGATGCACTCAATGAAGAAAGCAGACGACACGGGAAAATGAACAAGGATGTTCATTTTAGGCATAATTGAGTCATGGATGCGAATCTTGTGCCGACCGTCAAAGGATGTTTTCAAATCTTTAGTGCATAGGATATTTTTCAATGAACCAGCAACAGCCTCTACGGCGTTTGAGTAGCGACTTTTCCACCGATTTTCGTCGTTGAAAAGCGGTAAATAAATTCTTTTAGTCGCTCTGAAGTTATATCTCAAAAGAGGAACTTAGAGTTCCTCTTTTGGAATCTCTTCCCCTTGCATCCCCACTCCCCAGCAAGAGCTTCTAATTCCTTGCTTTGACTTTTCTCCGCCAGTTTAATAGCAGCATCCTTGCTGCTTAAACTTAAAAATGGCATCCTGCCATTTTTTCGGCTTCAGTCTGCACCTGCGAAATAGAATCTCTAAGTCGGTCCGTTCAAATGGATGCTAAATCCAAAATGCTTATTACTAAAAATTTTAAAAAATAAAATTTGTTAAAAGCGGCAAAGCATTTTTCATTAATATTATATACCAAAAATCTATTTAATGTTATTTTTCCATAAAAAGAAGAACCTGCCTTAAACCTTCATCAAAAGACTTACTAGAATTAACAGGTAAGCCCTTGATTTGCAGAACATTTTGTGCTAATATGATTAAGCACAAGCCGAAGTGATGGAATTGGCAGACGTGCTGGACTCAAAATCCAGTGGTAGCGATACCGTGTCGGTTCGACCCCGACCTTCGGCACCAAAGGGTTGCAGAGAAATCTCTGCAACCCTTTTTATGTTTGTAAGAAACAATTTTTGGTAAATTATTTATATACTTCCTCTATTTACCATGATATAATACCGGCATGCCATTCTAAATTTAATAACATTGTTTACGCAAAGCTCATTTGCCAAGCGAGATTTTAAGATTTATTAAATTCTTAAGAATTTTGTTTAGCAAATGAGCTTTGCTTTGAATGCAGCCAGTTTAGATTGGCAAATAAGAAAAAGGACGTGATATTATGCTCGGATTATGGATATTTGTCGGTATCTTTGTTCTTGCAGGTTTCCTGATAACCTATTTTACAAGCAAAAGTTATATCTGGGGAATAGGTGGAGCCGTAGCTGGAGGTATCCTTGCCGGAATACTTGCAGGATTCTGGTATGCCTCCCAAAACTACTATTCTTGGACAAAGATGGGTATCTTCATCCTATGTGCAATCGTAATTCTGGTCATTATTATTGCAGCAGTAATAGAGTTTAAACCTAAATTACTAAAGTATTGTTTTAATGCCATAATAATAGCTTTAATCCTTTGGGGAGTTTCGGCCGCCATATATAATTCTTCCCAAGAAGCGCTCCAGCATGAAATCATACTCTCAACACAGCAAATAGTCGCCTTAAAAGATGTCTCAAAAGTCGAGGGCGGCGGCTGCTTCATAAATTGGGTTATAGCCTCGGATGACTATTACAAGGTTATGGCCAAGGAAGGAAAGGGCTATATGCAGAAAGCATACCCGACAAACCTTACCAAGGTCTTTGAAAGCGATGGCCCGCCAAGGGTAGAAACACTTGCCACCTGCCGAGATGGAGAAAAAAGTCATAATCTGGAATGCAAGTGTACTAAAGACAAAGCATGCAGTTATTGCATAAGAGATTCATATGAAGAACATTACGCAATATATGTTCCGAAGGGAACAATACAACAAGGTTTTATCATAGACTTGCAGTAATCTTATTTTTTACAAGCGATGTTTCATCGCTTGTTTTTTTATAACTTTAGTGAAGTTATGCTATTTCCTTAGAAAAAATTTATTTGGATTTTTTAGATTTATTTACAATTATTTAAAAACAATGTATAATTATATTAATGAATGAATATTCATTTATAGGAGGAATATACCATATGTCAAGAATTACTGAATCATCAAAAATTGAAAATATTAAAAAAGCTGCTATGAAGCTGTTAACCGAGCACGGATTTGGGAACACAACCATTGCCCATATTAGTAAAAAAGCCGGAGTCTCTCAGGGTTATTTATACAGGCATTATAAAAGTAAAGAAGAGTTGATTAAGGATTTGATTGAAACTAGAGCAAAATATTTAAGAAATCTTCTTCATGATATTCTTGAAAATTCAAAGGATATTTCCGAAATCACCAACAAATTTATTTCCACAATCTTTGATGAAACAAATGCTAATCCTTCATACGCAAAATTTGCTTCTTCAATAGTGTTAAATGTTAATCTCCCAATAGCAGAAAAGCTTGAAAGCTATAAGAACTTGCGAATTCTTGCAGAGAAATTCGTTGATTTAGGTAAAAAAACCGGTGAATTAAACCCAAAAGTTATTCCTGACGAGGTATTACTGGTTTATTCTACAATTCCCTTCAGGCATATTATATTGCGGCTTGATAAAGATGAAAATTATAAATTTGGTAAGGAAGAATCCAATAGAATATCCGAACTTTGTCTTAATGCATTAAAGTAATCAGTTTGAATATTATTGAGTAATCTTGGATTATTATAAAAACCTAAAGAAAGGAACAAAAATATGAAAAAGAAATTATTATTACTATTTATATTAATATTGACTTTTTCTTTCACAGGCTGTTCAGGCAAAGATAAAGCTACTACATCAGAACAGCTTAAAACCATAAGGATTCAAACGCTTCAACAAACTGAAAAGAGTTTATGCATGGACTATTCAGGAACCGTGGACTCAAAGCAATTAACTTCTTACAGCTTTAAAACACCCGGCCAAATTAACAAAATCTATGTAAAAAAAGGTGATACGGTTCATGCGGGAGATAAGCTTGCAGAACTTTATAAGGATGATTTGAAATTTCAATTAAATGCTGCGAAATCGCTTATGGATACCGCCGAGAAAAATATTAACAAAGCCTCGTATGCTCTAAATTACGCTAAAAGCTTGTTTGAAAAAGTGGATTCGTTGTATTCAAAGAATTCCATCTCAAAGAATGACTACGAGCAGGCGGTTTTACAAAAAAGCGTATCCGAGTCTGAGCTTGCGCAAGCAAAATCTCAATACCAAGCCGCAAAAACCGATTATGAATACAAATTGGAGCTTCTTAATAATGCAGTAATCTATGCAGAAAATGATGGTATAGTTGTCAGTACTACCTTTGATGAAACTGAACGTGTCGGCGCTTTTATGCCGGTAGTCATTATTAGAAGCGAGGAACAGATAATAAATATTGGGATTCCTCAAAGTGAACTTAAATACATAACACTTTGCTCAAAAGCTAAAGTTGACATTGATGGTGAAAAGGCTTATGGCACTGTTACAAACATTGCAGAAGCTCCTGATTCAACAACACGCACATACACAGCTGAGATAAAAGTTGAAAAATCCAATTTCAGATTAGGCTCTATCGCAAAAGTAAGTATTGATACAGGTAAACAATCAGGTATTTGGATTCCAATGACAGCTGTATTCTCAGATGGAGAGTACTACGTTTATATAGTCAGAGATAATATAGCTTTTAAGAAAACAATTGAAATAGAAAAAATAGATAATGACCTTGTTCTAGTAACCGGTTTGAACCCAGGAGAACTTCTTGCAGTAAGTGGAATGAAAAATTTAGATGATGGTTCAAAGGTAAAGGTACTTTCTAGCACTTATAAATAATTACTATAGATTACCTTACTATCTTTCGCAAAGACATACTTTAAAAAATCTAAAAAATCATTACTATTTTTTTGTTGGAGGCCTCAAATATGAAATGGTTGATTAAAAAGTTGGTTGAAATAAGAAAAACGACCCTGTTTCTGGCCTTAGTGGTCTGTTTGATAGGTTTATATACATATTATATGCTTCCAAGACAGCAAAGTCCGGAGCTCTCCCCTCCAATTGCAATGATTGTTACTCCATATCCAGGAGCATCACCAAATGATGTAAAAGATTTGGTTACAAAAAAAATTGAGGATAAATTAGTCTCTCTTGATGGTTATGATTATTGTTCCGGAACATCTAAAGAGAGTCTTTCTGTTGTCGTTATCTTCTTCGAAAACTCAGCAGATTATGATAAATCTATCCAGGCTGTAAGGAACGCTGTTGCAGATGCTAAATCCGAACTGCCTGAAGGCTGCTTGCCAAGCCAGTTGATAACCGATCTTTCAGAAGCTACCGGCATAATAATTAGTCTTTCGGGTGAAAATTACTCTTATGAACAGCTGTCTTCGTTCGGAGAACTCTTTAAAGATAAATTAGAAAACATCAATGGTATTACAAAAGTATCCTTAAAAGGAAAACTTGATAATCAAGTAAAAATAACCATTGATTCCGAAAAACTTAATCAAATCGGTCTTTCTCTAGATGAAATATGCAGACTGCTAAAAGCGCAAAATATTCAGATTCCATCCGGAAGTATAAAATATAATGGAAATAAAATTACAGTCAATACACCTGGAACATTTACATCAACTAATGATATAAAAAACACAATCATTGCAGTCTCTGAAAAAACCGGACAAACATTAACCTTAAAAGATATTGCTGATATCCATATGGGAATCGAGGATGATGCTCAAAAATTCAAACAAGATGGAAAAAACGCAGTAATTCTTGTTGGTTATTTTGAGAAAAACAAAAATATTATTTTAGTAGGGAATCAAGTTAGAAAAGAAATTAATTTGGTCAAAGGCAACCTTCCAAGTGATTTAATAATAAAGGAAGTAGTTTATCAACCAGATGATGTCAGCAATAAAACAAATGAATTTATGCTTCACTTGGTTATTGGTATCATCCTTGTAATAGTTGTGGTATTTCTCGGAATGGGAGCAAGAAATGCCGTAATCGCTTCTACGGCAATACCGCTTTCAATACTTTCTACCTTTATTGTTATGTATATTACAGGAATACAGATACACCAAGTATCTTTAGTTGGGTTAATAATTTCGCTTGGAATTTTGGTTGATGATGCAATTGTGGTTGCTGATTCAATTCAAGTAAGAATAAATCAAGGTGAGGATAGAGTCAAAGCCGCATATTTAGGCGCCCAGCGCTGTATAATCCCTATACTCACAGCAACAATTTCAATAATCCTATCGTTTTGCCCTTTCTTGTTTATGGATGGCCCGGCAGGACGATTCATGCGTGCTATTCCGCTGGTTATTATAACTTCAATAATTGCATCTTATTTTACTGCAATGTTTATTACTCCTGCGTTTTCAGCCTTATTCTTTAAAAAATCAAACGAAAAACATAACAAAAGAAGCATAGCAAGAAAATTCTTTCAAGATATGCTGAGATTATGCCTGAGATTTAGAAAAGCCACCATTGTTTGTACATTTGCAGCACTCCTTATCGCAATAAAAGTAGTAATCCCACATATTCCGCTGCAGTTTTTCCCTTATGTCACCTCAAACATTTTATACATAGATATGACTTCTGAAAAATTTGACATTAATTCAACTGAAAATATCGCAGATAAAGCGTCAAAAATTTTAAAATCAGTTCCTGAAATTGAAAGCTGTCTAGAATCTGTTGGCAAGGATATCCCTAAATTCTATGTTACAATGCCCATTGCTTCGCCATCAAGTAATTATGCTCAAATTGCATGCCAGTTCAATTTAAAATCAAAGAGATTTAAGTCTAATACCGAATTAGCAAATTATCTGCAAAAACTATTGGATGACAACTTTTCTGAAGCAACGTTTAGAGTAAGACTCCTGGAATATGCAAAGCCAGTTGATGCAAAAGTAATAATTAGGGTATCTGGGAAAAATAGAGATAATATTAAAAATGTTGCTTTGGTTTTGGAAAAAGAAATGTCAAAAATGGACACTGTTACTAACGTCCGTGATGATTGTAGTGATGAAACGCTTGAGCTCAAAGTGGATATAGATGAGGACAAAGCAAGCAGTCTTGGTATTAGTAAATATGATGTTCAAGCGCAAATCAATATTGCTCTATATGGTAGTAAACCAAGTGTTTACCGCAAAGATAGCAAAGAGTATTCGATTTTAGTAAAAAGCGATATTAAAGATGTATCAATGCTTGAAAATTTTAAAATCAAGTCATCTATTACAGGCAAAAAAATACCTTTGAAAGAGTTTGCTTTAGTCAGTTATAACTCAAAACTGGACACCATAAAAACCTATAATAAGGATCAGACAATAACCGTAATGGCTGACCCTGCCCCAGGTTCAAATGCTGCAAGTATTGAGAATTATATAGAGGCTAATATTTTACCTAAGCTAGACTCTTCAGGTACAAAAATTACATTGGCTGGCGAAAGGGAGGAAATCAAGAGCTATTTTAGTATTGTAGGCCTGCTGGCAGTTTTTGCAGCATTTATGATATATATTATGCTCCTATTACAGTTTAATTCCTTTACACAGCCTCTTGTAATAATGGTTTCTATACTATTATCTCTTATTGGTTCTACACTTGGGTTGTATATTTTCAGGCAGCCGCTTTCGCTTACTGCTTTTCTCGGAATAATTGCTCTTATCGGGCTTGTTGTAAAGAACGGTATCCTTTTAATAGACTTTATTAACGCGGCAAGAAAAGAAGGCATACCTCTTTATGATGCTTGTATACAATCTGTCGACAAAAGGTATAATGCAGTTATCCTGACTGCTCTGACAGTAATAGTTGCATTGATTCCTCTTGCTGTTTCGGGAAACAACCTATTCTCTCCTATGGCAGTTTCACTGATGTCAGGATTGACTTTTTCAACCTTCTTTACAATGGTTGTAATACCTGTCGTGTATTACGTGATTGAATCTGGTATTGAAAAAAGGAAGTGTTGAGGATGAATGTATTGTGGAATCATCAAATTTCAATTATAAATGTACTCTGGGGGGTTTAATAATGTTAAAACGAAAGTTATCAATTACCTTATCCTTAATCATTCTATTTATAGTACCTGTATCATCATCCTATGCAGAAGATACAGCTAAAACTGTAGAAAGCACCATAATGAAAATAAGTATCAAAGATGCAATTGCATTAGGGATTGAGCATTCTATACCACTTAAGCTTGTTAGTAACCAGATTGCTCTAAATAATGTTTATTACGATCAGGCAGAACTTGCTGGGCATGACCTAAAAAAGGCCGGGAGCAATATCAGCCATGCCAAAACTACTTTAGCCCAGGTTCAGGAACAGGTAAATGCTATTTCAGACCCCGCTGTAAAAGCAGCTGCTCAAGCACAAGTCGATGCAAGTGCTCAGAAAATTTCCAGTGGTGAAGATAAGCTTGATTCTGCTTCGGCAACAGCTGGAGGCGTTATATCAGACAAGATTGGAACTATAGAATTCTCATCAATAACCCCGGAAGATGCTGCAAAACTTATGGAATCATCTGCAAGCATAAATTATGAGGTTTCAAAAGCGTCTTACGATATATATAAAAATCAATTAGCCATGCTCATACAAAATGACTACTATGATGTATTAAAAATGCAAAAAATTGTTGAAGTCAAAAATAAAGCAATGCAAAGAGGAAAAACCCAGTATGAATTCTCTTTAAATTCTTATTCAGTTGGAATGAAGGCAAAGGATGATATGCTGCTTTCAAGCAACTACTATGACAGCACAAGGATTGAATACTCTAAGGCCATAGGCGAATTGAACAACGCTTTGACCGCACTGAAAAAGGATATGAATATTCCTTTAGATACCAAACTCGAATTGACTGAATCATTAAGCGATGAAAGTAAAACAGTAAGCCTTGAGGAAGGGATTAAGAGCGGCCTTGCCAACAGGCTTGAAATGAAAAAGTCATTAGGTGAAGCATTAATATATACTGACAATTTTAATATTACCAAGGCAAACGAACTTGATTATACCTTTAAATACAGAGAAGCTAAATTATTAGAAGAAAAAGCAATTTTAAATCTCCAGCAGACAAAATTGAATGTAGAAAGTTCAATCCGTCAATCTTTCGAAACTCTTAATGCAGTTTCATCAATGCTTAAGGCCTCAAAGGAGATGGTTTCGAAAGCTTCTGAAGGCGTTGAAATTGCAAATACCAGATATAAAACCGGTCTTAAAGTAAATAATCAGCTTATGAAAACTTTGCAGATAGAAAGCTCTTCAGGCACTATTGTGGAATCATTAGCCGCCGAAGAAAAGCTATCTGAGATTGAGGAAAAAACAATAGAAATTCTATATTCTTATAATATGGCTAAAGCAAAATACAATAACGATTGCGGTATATTTATATATTAATTTTAAAAAGATTTATATCCTATATGAACAAGAATACCTTTGAACTTGGCTATAAAGGTGTTCTTGTTTTATTTATTGAAAAGAAAATGATTAGATAATATAATACTTTCAAATACCTATTATTTTAATATGTTTTGCATACACCTGTCTGCAAGAATTTTGTTATCTTTGTTCCTCTTTATTAAGAAGAATAGGAAAAAAGAAAGGATGAAAGTAGAATGGAAAAGGATGAAATTAGAACATTGCCCTTTAGTGAGGCTACCGTTCAGCAGCTGCATGATGCTGAAGCTCAGGTTGTCTTCACAGGTGATTTCAAACAAATTAAAGATTTCGAATTAACCAACCTTTATGCTGCATTTGACCAATATGGCTGCTTGAATACCTTATGGCCGCGTTTATTTGTTGTCGGACAAAATTCCGATTCCGAAAAAGTATATCTATCCTGCAACCAGTTATCTATGTGGGAATTCCACAATTTCAAAAAGATTACTCCTAAAGAAATGGAGGGTAAAATCTATAGAAAGCTGGTATAATCAAAAAGCGGATAAAGAGAACAAAAAAACCACCTTTTGGTGGTCTTTTTGTATTTAGCGTGTGGTCCATAAAAAGATTACGATGACAGCAATCACGCCGATAATTAGTATGAGCCAATGCCCATATATAACTGCCCATGCAATTGCTGCAAAAACGATGAAGAAAATTACCGCTGTCTCAGCATCCTGGGTTTCATAGAAAAATTTTGCTGCTCCCAATCCGAGAAGAATCAATGCAACAGTAAAAAAGAAATTCGCAACGTAACTTCCGTGCATATTTTCAACCTCCTAACATAATTTTAAAACTTCCTGTATTTACAAAAATATATCCTCAGCAGCCAAAAGAGCTGTTTGTTTAGTTGATAATCTTTTTCGGGAAAAATTCCTTTCAATTTATAATATTTAGTTGTATAGTATTATTACTATTTTATCACAAAATTGCTTGATATTCAATCTTCAATAATCTATGGGATTCTCTATGATGCTTTTATAAATAGCCAAAATATTCTTAAAATCTGATATAATTTATTTATGTAATAAATTATTGGAGGTAAACAATGTCATCATACAGCCAAATGAATGAGATTAAATTTAAAAAACTAGTCACATTTCTTTCCGAAAAAGGACTTACAATATCAGCAATGGAAAGCTGCACCGGCGGAGGATTCATGAATTCCCTGACCAACATAGAAGGCGCTTCGAGTGTAGCAAAAGCAGGTTATGTTACATACTCCAATGAAGAAAAAATTAGAAGAGGAGTCCCAAGTGAAATAATACAAAAATATTCAGTATATAGTGCTGAATGTGCAAAAGCTATGGCAGATGCATGTAAAAAAGAAAGCGGTGCAGATATTTCAATAGGGATTACAGGCAATTTTTCAAATGTTGATCCTCAAAATCAAGAAAGCAGTATGCCCGGGCGTGTATTCTTCTGTATTTCAATGCCCAATGAATACATTGAGAAAACAGCATCGGTCCCTATTAAAGATGACAAGGGGCAACCTTTGCAGAGAAAAGACCAAAAGGATATTATTTTATATAATGTTGTTCGACAGCTTGAAGGAAAAACTCAAAACTTTTCAAAAATGCCGGATCAGAAGTCTGTAAATGAGCATTCATTTTAGAACGAAAAAGAGAACCAATTTCTTGGTTCTCTTCATTTATTCACATAAGCTGGTTCTATTCGCTGTAAACATTCTTTTCCTTTAATATTACATCATGTGCTCCGCCTTCAGTCAGGCTGGTTGCCGAAACAAGCGTAAGCCTTGCATTTTGATGAAGCTCTTCTATTGTTCTGGAACCGCAGTTGCTCATTGTTGATTTTATCTTACTTACTGTCACCTCTACATTATCCTTGAGCTTTCCTGCATATGGTACATAGCTGTCTACTCCCTCTTCAAAGGTCATATCATGTGCTTCTCCTCCAGTATCATATCTCTGCCAATTTCGTGCCCTATTCGAACCTTCTCCCCAGTATTCCTTTACGAAGTTACCACCAATCTTAATTTTTCTTGTAGGGCTTTCATCAAATCTTGCAAAATAACGGCCAAGCATAACAAAGTCTGCGCCCATGGCAAGTGCAAGGGTCATATGATAATCATGTACGATACCGCCATCTGAACAAATCGGAACATATACTCCGGTTTTCTTAAAATATTCATCTCTTGCTGCCGCAACCTCTATTACTGATGTTGCCTGGCCTCTCCCTATACCTTTCTGTTCTCTGGTTATACAAATAGAACCTCCGCCTATTCCTACCTTAACAAAATCTGCTCCTGCTTCGGCAAGATAAAGGAAACCTTCTTTATCGACTACATTTCCAGCACCAACTTTTACTTGCTCATTATATTCCTTTTTGATGTATTCAATTGTCTCAGCCTGCCATTCAGAAAATCCATCAGAAGAATCAATACAGAGAATATCTACTCCCGCTTTCACCAACTCTGGTACTCTTTCTTTATAGTCCCTGCTGTTAATTCCTGCACCTGCGACCAATCTTTTATTTTTGTCAAGCAGTTCGTCTGGGTTCTCTTTATGCTCATTATAGTCCTTCCTAAATACAAGATATTTTAAGTTCTGATTCTTATCTATAATAGGCATGCAGTTAAGTTTATGCTCCCAAATCATATCATTAGCTTCACTAAGGCTGATATCATTAGTTCCATATATCAATTCAGAAAATGGAGTCATAAAATCCTTAACCTTAGCATCCATTGGCGTCCTGCTCAAACGGTAATCCCTGCTTGTTACTATTCCAAGCAGTTTTCCCTTTGGCGTACCATTCTCAGTTACAGGCATGGTTGAATGACCTGATTTATTTTTAAGCCTTATAACATCTGCAAGAGTATCTTCAGGCTTAAGATTTGCATCACTTACAACAAACCCGGCCTTGTATTTTTTTACTTTGGTTACCATTTCCGCTTGAGTTTCAATTCCTTGAGAGCCAAAGATAAATGAAACTCCCCCACATCTTGCCAATGCTATTGCCATATTGTGGTCTGAAACTGATTGCATAACAGCTGAGCAGATAGGAATATTAATCTTGAACCCAGGTTCTTCTTTACCTTTTTTATATTTTACAATTGGAGTCTTTAAGTCGATATTATCCGGTGTACATTTCCTGGTAGTAAGGTTTGGTAGTAATAGATATTCACTGAAAGTCCTGGAAGGTTCATTCAAAAACATTGCCAACTTTTTTCCCCCCTATTAGATATTTTTATGTTAAATTAAAAAACTATTATAGAAATTAAATTGAAGTGTAATGATTTTTATTATTGTACTACATTGGTTTTTGCAATGTCAATCCAGAATTTATTTTTCTTTCCACCAATCCTGAGTTGCAAAAGTACTTAGTTGGTCCCCCAAATGAGAATTGTCACCTTCAAGAATAACCTTAAAACTGTTATTGATAAACTCTACTATGGTAATTGCTGTATTGTCATACCATGATACGGTTATCAAATCCTCAAAAGGTTTTCTATAAATATAACACATAAGAGCCCGCAATACTGTTCCATGTGTTACAATGCATATGTTTTTGCCTTTATTCTCATTCGCAATTCTGCTTACAGTATATACAATCCTGTCATACGCCTGTTTCATGCTTTCTCCGGCAGGCATGCAGTGCAAATGCGGGCGATTCTCCCAATTTTCATATTCTTCAGGCCAAATCTGGGGTAAATCGTCCCATCTTACATTTTCCCACTCTCCGCCATAAATCTCCATTAACCCATCATCAGCTATAATGTTATTAATGTTTTTTTCTTTGGCAATGTATTCTGCAGTTTCATATGCTCTTTTAAGCGGACTTGAATAGATAACATCTATATCTTCATTCTTTAATTTTTCTGCTGCTTTTTTGGCTTGGCTGTGACCTTTCTCTGTCAGCTTTGAATCTGTTTGTCCATGGAATATTCTCTCAAAGTTTCCTTCAGCTTCTCCATGTCTTACAAATATTATCTTTGTTGTCATAAAATTATCTCCACCTTAAAACAAAATGCCTGCATACGCAAGCATTATTAATATTCCCAATCAGATTAAATATCACTACTTTTTCTATAAATTCTTATAAAGCTCCCGCAAGTATTACATTTTTTTAAAAACAAGGTTGTGCCATTTTTAGCATTGCATGCAAGAATCACTGAAGGTTCCACCCTGCACCAGGGGCATACATCTTTCCCGCTTAAAGGCATTGATTCTATACATCTCTTAAGATAATATGCTGTTGTTCTCTTTTGGGTTTTTAATGCCATTTCACATTTACCTTATCTTTTGTATTTATATTCATTCTACCATTTTTACAGAAAAAAAGGAATGATTAGCTAGTAATTAATTCAAAAAATTTGCCTTCAGCTTCAAAGTTTCGGCTGTCACGAAACTTTCTATCCTCCCTGCCAACTTGGTTAAAATATTCTTTTCTTATCTGGGCAGGCAGACTGCTTAGAACATATATTTCATCCCCCATATACAATGCTTCGTCAATATCATGCGTAACAAATACTGCCGTTCTCTTATCGGCCTTCCACAGTTTAATAAAAGAATCCATAACTGATATCTTAAGCTTTAAATCAAGCCCTTTGAAAGGTTCATCCATTATCAATAAATCAGCCGGATAAACAAAAGCCCTTGCAATTGCAGTTCTCTGCATCATTCCTCCGCTAAGTCTGTCAGGATAATAATCTTTGAAATCTGCAAGTCCGACTATTTCAAGATATTTATTTATAAGATTATTTCTTTCTTCCTTTGAATGAGAATCTTTAATCACAAAGTCAATATTATCCCAAACAGTTTTCCACCTTATTAACCTCGGCTCCTGAAAAATATAAGAAATAACCTTACTCTCGAAACCCTTCAACTCACCTGAATCCGGTTCTTCCAAGCCGCCAATTATATTTAAGAGAGTAGTTTTTCCACAGCCTGAAGGACCAAGAATGCAGGTAATCTGACCTTCTGGTATCTCAAGGTTGAAATCCTTAAAAACTGTTAACTTTCCAAAGCTTTTACTTAAGTTTTTAATATTGAGGCTCATTATTTTATCTCCATTTAAACATTCGGGCTTCCAACAGCCTGATTGACTTCTCAAACAAAAAGCTAAGTAGTATTGCAATTATTGTCCATGCAAAAACAGTCGGAGTTTCAAGATACACCTTTGCTGTTTCCATGCTTGTTCCTATAGCAAATTTAGGCTGGCTCAAAACCTCAGCTGTAACAACAACTTTCCATCCTATTCCAACCGCAGTTGATATTCCAGCTACCAAAAAAGACATTATTGAAGGCAAATAGATTTCTGTTAAAATTCTTATCCCTTTTACCCTATAAGATTTGGCCATTTGAATAAGTTTTAAGTCAATATTCTTAATCCCTTCACTAACATTGATGGTTATAATAGGGAATATTATCAAGAAAGCTACGAATACCGGTATCTGCCCTGCTTTAAACCAAATAAGTGCAAGAAGTATAAAAGAAATAACCGGAGCAGACATAATTACTATAAGTAATGGTTTAAAAAGCGCATTAATTGTTTTACTGAACCCCATTAGCAATCCTGATGTAATTCCTGCAAAACATGCTATTAAAAAGGCCTCTAATACCCTGAATACAGTCTCAACGACAACCCTTAGAAAATCGGGCGATGTTACTATTAATGCAATGCTGTTAATAGTAGACTCTGGAGATGGAATTATTATCTCGGAGTCTACCATTATCGAAGCTAATTTCCATATAACAATAACAAATAAAAAGGAAATAAAGGTTAATATACTATTTTTTATAGTAGAACCCTTCATCTGGAATTTTTCCTCCAATATCATTAGGTGAGTATTTTAAGATTATTTCAAGAAAACTATTAATTTTGGGTTTTGCAGTCACAGCATCTTCATATCTAATATTACAGCGTGGAATAGATAATTCAGCAACTTTAGCTTTTATTCCAATATTATTTTTTTCAACAAGCTGACCAGCTTCTGCTTTGTTAGCATTTACCCATTCTGTAGACTTTTTATATTCTTCAAGGAATGTATTCACAACGGCGGGATTATTCTTTGCAAGGTCTCCTTTAACCAGCAAACATGTTTGAGCAAATTCGCCTGTAGTCTTGGATGCTTTATCCCATTCTTTCTGTATATCAAAAATAATTTTTACTTTTGGATTTTTAGTCATAACCATCGTTACGAAAGGTTCCGGGAGAATAGCTAGTTTTATTTTTCCTGCTATTACTGCCTGTGCAAGTTCCACCTGCGCAATTGTATAATCTACGGTTACATCTTTATCAGGATTAAGCCCATTTTTATCAAGCAAATACCTAATAGCAATATCTGGTGTTGTTCCTTTTCCAACTGAATTGATTGTTTTACCTTTTAAGTCCTTCCATTGTTTAATACCTTCTTCACTGCCAACAATATATAGTACTCCCCATGTATTCATAGCAGCTAATTTATAATCAATACCCTTATTATAAAGCTTAACTGCAAGATTTGTCGGAACTGTGGCTATGTCAAACTCCTTGGAAATAAGCTTTGAAACTAGAATGTCCGGCGTTTTTGCTATCTCATAATTAGAATCGACATTGGCACCTAAGGAAGGCTTTTCTTCAATCATCTTAATCATGCCCATTGACGTTGGCCCTTGCAGCCCAGCTATATTTATGACTTGTTTTTTTTCTACGTTGTTTGGATTTAAAGGATTCTGCACCTTTTGACAGCCTAGCATTAAAGAACATATTAATAAAATTACCGAAAGTAAAGTAATTATTCGTTTCAATTTTAATCCTCCTTAAGATATGTTAATCTTTTCTATATTATAAAATAACAGATTCATACATACAAATAAATCTTTACTTCAATTAGATTCTTTTGTATCTTTTTGTTTCTTGTTCTTCAAAGAAATATAAAGACTCCCTTCCGTATCTAGAGATGCAAGCAGAACTTCTTTAAATGAATGTATATTCTTTTTATTCAATTCACTTTTTAGCCATGCCTCATCCAATTTCACATATGCGAGATTCTCTTTTATTATCTCTCCATCTATTATAAGGTTTGTGCTTAGTCCTTGATAAGTAGTTGGAATTCCAATATCGTATGGAGTAACCGGCTGCTTTTGGGATTTTAGTTTTACACTAACTCTTCCACTGGTTTCAAGCAGTGCAAATTCGACATCTGAAAGATTGAATATCCCTTTCATTCTAAGCTCTTCAACCAAATCATTAATATTGAATCTTTCTTTTCTTAAGTTTTCTTCAATTATTCTTCCATTTTCAATAAGAATCCGTAATTCTCCCTCTAGGAGTTTACGTGCTTTTAGGCTCTTTAAAGACAAATATGCAACAAAAATAGAAAGAACCGACCAAATAACCAAACTTATTACCCCTTCAAAATAAGAAATCTTTCTATCAACAGAAAAAGCCGCAGCAATCGAACCAATTGATATACCTACTACATAATCAAAAAAATTAAGCTGGGAAATCTGCTTTTTACCCATAAGGCGAGCAAGTATAAATAATATTAAAATAGCAGACACATTTCTTAAAACAATATCAATGTTTGGCATAAGAATTTTCACTTTTACTATCTCCATAATAAATTTATTAAATATTATGTCCAAATTCATACTTTTTGTTTTCGAATTTACAACTATTTTGAAGGAAATTGTAATAAAAAGTTGAATATTTAATCTACTAATATAATTACCTTGGAAAGGAGCTTAACTTTGTGAAGGATTCATCAAAAGGCACTCTGGCGATTATCGCTACTTGTTTTTTCTGGGGATGCACTCCTACGGTTAACAAAATAGGGTTAGGAAGTATTCCGCCCCTGCTTTTTCTGGGAATTAGCTATTTAATTGGTGGAATTATTATTGCTTTTGTATTCAGAAAAAAACTTAAATTCATAAACAGAAGCATAGTTTACTTTTCCTTAATCACTTCAATTTTCTTATCTCTAGGATCAATTTTAGAGATTCTGGGATTGCAATATATTACCCCCATTAAGTCAGGCTTGCTTATAAGCTTTGAAACAATTTTTATTCCAATATTTTGTTTTTTCCTTACAAGAAAAGCTATGGAACCTAATGAAGTAATCAGCCTTCTTTGCGCATTTATTGGATTAATATTAATAAATCACAATGGAATCTCGTTTGAATTTAATATCGGTACGCTTCTAACCATTCTTGCTGCTGCAGCATTCTCTATTCAGACTATCCTTATAGGAAATCTTGTGAAAAAGCATGTACCTATATTAATATCAATCATTGAACTTATCGCAACATCAATTATATGTTTGTCTTTTTCAGCTATTACTGAACGAAGCTCGGCAGCCTTTTCTTCTGCAAGTACGCTTGCTGTAATATTGAGCGGCGTATTTTGTTCAGGGGTGGCTTTCTCCCTGCAAAACTATGGGCAAAAATATATTTCTCCTTTACGTACAGGCATAATTTTCTCTACCACGCCAATCTTCAGTATTCTTGTTTCATATTTGGTGTTTAATAATGTACTTAGCCTTCTAGCAGTAATAGGAAGTATATTAATAATATTCTCAATAGTTAATGTCAATATAAACACATCAAAGATTTTCTCTTTCAGGTTTAAAAAAAGATAATGACCAGACACTTTTTTAGATAATCTGAATAATTTATGGTAAAATCTATTAATCTTAATAAATTTAATAATAATCTTTGCGTATGATTGATTTTAGAAAATATTACGCAGAAATAGTTAAATTTCGATTAATTCTTGCAAATTTGTTGTAATTATGTAAAGTCGCGTATATAATTAGTATGATACAAATATCTTTGTTAGGTGAGGTTACTATACAGATAAATGCTGCTACCCTGGAACATCGAGAGATGCCAAAGGGTGAACAAGTACTATCGGAATAAGGTTTTACTTAACGCAGCTGGATGAAATCCAAAGTTGTATAGTGCTAAAGCTAAACGAGCGAGGATAAAATATTTGTTTTGTTTATTATCCTTTCTTCGCTCGCTGTAGAAGGATTTTTTATTTTCGGTTTTACTGCTTTTTAAAATTGTTTTAATTGTTAATTATAAATTTCTTTGGAGGTGGTTAGCATGGATAGTGACCCTAGTAGTAATATTATAAAATTAACTTTTGATGCAAAAGGGTTAGCTCTCATGTCTGTATCTCCTTCAATAAACTTTGGAGAGTGGCATTAACCTTTTTTGCGCCTAAGAAACAGGAAAGAAGGTGTAAAAATGCTCGAGATTTTCAAGACAGTAAAAGACCAGCTCCAAGAACTTGACCATTTCGAAGATGGGGTTTGGGTAAACCTAATTGATCCTACTCCAGAAGAAATAAAAACAGTTAGCGAAGGATTGAAGATTGAAATTGAATATTTACATGCTCCATTGGATGAAGAAGAGCGTTCCAGAATCGAGTATGAAAATGGTCAAACAATAATCCTTGTCGATACGCCAGTAATTGAAAAAGAAGAGAATACAAATGTTTATTATACAATCCCTTTAGGTATAATCTATACCAATGAAAGTATAGTAACCATATGCTTAAAAGAGAATCCAGTTATTAAAGACTTTAAGAACAGCAGGGTGAAAAACTTTTATACTTCTTATAAAAGTAGATTTTTATTTCAGATTTTGTATAGAAACGCAACCCTGTATCTTATATATCTTAGACATATTGATAAGATTTCCAGCAGGATTGAGCATGAGCTTCACGAGTCAATGAGAAATAAAGAATTATTGCAATTAATGAAGCTGGAAAAAAGTCTTGTTTATTTTTCTACTTCTCTTAAAGCTAATGAAATTGTTCTGGAAAAAATGCTGAAATTAGACTACGTAAAAAAATATCCTGATGATACCGAGCTTCTTGAAGATGTTATCATTGAAAATAAGCAGGCCATAGAAATGGCCAACATTTATAGTAGTATACTAAGCGGTACTATGGATGCTTTTGCATCAATAATTTCTAATAACGTTAATATAGTAATGAAATTCCTTGCATCTATCACAATAATTATTGCTATACCTACTATGGTATCTAGCTTCTTTGGGATGAATGTGACAAACCCGCTTGCACATATGCCATATGCATTTAACATTATATTAGGAATTTCTCTTGTGTTATGTGTAATATCAATAATATTCCTTCAGAAAAGGAACATGTTTTAAAATCCGACCTGCTTGCAGGTTTTTTTTTACGGTTTTTTAATATCTGAATATCCTCGTAATTCTTCATCAATACAAAAAGCGTCAAGTCCTTGATACATTTCATGTATGATTGATCTTAATATATTTTTGTTAAGCAAAAATCTTACCGATATTGGTAAAATTTTTATTGCTTTCTCCAGTACCCACTCTTCTTGTTCTCTTCCAGTTACAAAAACTTTTTTTATATAATATTTTTTGGCTTTAAGCATTAACGCATAAAGTATTGCTTTTGACCTTTGCCATTCAAATTGATAGAAAAGGAAAATAAGAACTACGAAGAGAAAAAGATATCTATACTCCCAAAAAGGTCCTTCCATACAATTGCTCCTACAATCCTATATTTATTTAAATATATTCAAGCAAGCGCAAAAAAATAATATTCAAAAAAAAGAAAAAGCCCTAAGGCTTTTTCATATTAAATTTCTTATTCGTGATGGCACTCGCCGCATCCGCAGTCTTCATCACATTCCCATTCGATTTCAAATGTCTTGTGACATTTTGGACATTCAACCTCATCGTCTTCATTTATTTCATCTTCAAAAAAGGTTACTGTTTCTTCACAGTGCGGACATACAGCTTCAATCAAATCTTCTTCATAATCCTCTTCTTCGTAAATCTCATCTTCTAAAGTTCCTAAATCTTCATCAATAATATTTACCTGTTCTTGCATATTATTATGCAATTCTTCAAGTCTTGTAAATTCTTCTGCAAAAATATCTAAAACATCAATTATTGCATTTACAATTTTGCTTTGGTCTTTACCATCCTCAAGATTTAATCCATTTGCCATGCCTTTTAAATAAGCTACCTTTTCTTTTAAAACTGACATTCCTTTTTCCTCCTATAATATACTTCTATTATTTTTTTATTTTTGCTTCAAACTTTACACTTTACATCTATACTCTTTCAATATAAGTTTCTGTACGTGTATCAATTTTTATTACATTTCCGATTTCTACAAATAATGGTACTTGGATTACCGCTCCTGTTTCAACTGTTGCAGGCTTAGTCCCGCCAGTAGCTGTATCTCCTTTAAATCCTGGTTCCGTGTGAGTTATTTCAAGTTCAACAAAGGTCGGAGGTTCTACTCCGAATACATTGCCTTTATATGAAAGTATTTTAACCATCATATTCTCTTTTACAAACTTCAATGCATCTCCGAATTGTTCGATATTCAACGGAATCTGCTCATATGATTCTGTATCCATAAAATAATATAACCCGCCATCATTATATAGATACTGCATATCTCTTCTTTCAATCTGTGCTTTTGGTAATTTTTCTGAAGGATTAAATGTTCTTTCTACAACACTTCCTGTCATTACATTTTTTAATCTTGTTCTTACGAAAGCAGCTCCTTTTCCAGGTTTTACGTGTTGGAACTCAACGATTCTATAAACTTGCCCATCAAGTTCAAAAGTTACTCCATTTCTAAATTCTCCAGCTGAAATCATTAAAATATACCTCCATTATTTTAGTTGCTAGTTGTCAATGGCTAGATGACAGTTGTATTCTTCCTTTTATTTATTGCTTTTCATATTATTATTCCTTTTCTAAATTCGGTTCATTGCATACAATATCTTAATTTATATTAGTATAATTTTCAAGAAAAAGTTTCAAAATTCGGATATTCAGAAAAGTTATAAAGTTCAAAGCCTTATCCTAAAGTTTATGCTTATTTTACTATTCTATTTCGAAACATCTGCTTTAATTTCAAGCCATCTTTCACGCATAGCATCAATTGTTTGTTTCTTTGCAGAAACGCTATTCCCGTACTTGGTTAAACCAATATTGAACCATTTCTTTGTTTCTTCGGCGTTTCCTAATCTATAATTTAATTCTCCAAGTAGATATACTATCATTTCAGGTTCCATACTATCACTTCTGTTAAAGTCCTCAACTTCGTAAGCTTTTTCAAAAAAATCTATAGCTCCCTTAATAAATTTTAATTCTTGTTTTTTATCTTGATTTAGACGATAAAGCCAGCATATTTTAAGGCATATTTTAGCTAGAGAGCTCGGTTTTATTTCAAGTATTTGTCCGCAAACAATTGCTAGTTTGTAGGTTTCTATAGCCCTAAAAATATCTCTTTCTCCAGTATAATTAATCTTATTCCACTGAGGCGCAAATACTTTTACGAAATTATCAATATTGGCTGGAGTTAATTTTTTATTAAAGCTGTCTGAAAAAGAAAAACCACAATTAGGGCAAACATTTATTTCATAAAAGTATGGGTTAGGTCCTTCAAAATACTTACAAAAATCAGCATCTTTCTTTATAACATTAATCTTCTTTTCATGTACTTTCTTGGTTTTAAAACTAAGATCACAAATAGGGCAGGTACAACTATGATTGTAAAATATTTCGTCCATTTTTTCCTCCAGAAATTATGTCATTAAATTATTATTATTTCCTTTGATGCACTTACAAAATTTTCATACCCATTCTCTGTTATCAAAATCAAATCTTCTATTCTTACTCCCCCGATACCTTCAAGATATATGCCCGGTTCAATTGTAACAACCATACCTGGTTTTAATATTTTTTCACTATTATATGATAAAGACGGTTCCTCATGAACCTCAAGTCCAAGTGAGTGTCCAAGTGAATGGCCAAAATTAGGCCCATAACCGGACTTGCTGATTATGCTTCTTGCCTCTGCATCAGCATCTTTACACACCAAACCAGGCTCCAGCATTTGTATAGCAGATTGTTGTGCTTCTAATACTATTTTATAAATCTCTTTTATTTTCTCCTGTGCTTGACCAATAAATACTGTTCTTGTCATATCTGAACAATACCTATCATAAATACAACCGAAATCAAGAGTTACGGTATCACCATATTCTATTATTTTTGAAGTTGCAACGCCATGAGGCATAGAACTCCTTACCCCAGAAGCAACTATTGTTTCAAAGGATATTTCGGATGCTCCCTGCTTTTTCATAAAGTATTCTATCTCAAGAGAAATTTCATTTTCAGTGATCCCTGGTTTTAGGTAATTAAGTATATGATTAAAAGCCATATCTGCAATATTAGCTGCAGTTTTAATTTTTTGGATTTCCTGCAGGTCTTTAGTTTCTCTGAGTTTTTTTATTTCTCCTTTTACTGAAATCAGATTAATTCCGGTCAATCTTTCTTCATATTCACCAAATCGTTTTAAAGTAATATAATTACCTTCAAATCCAAGATTCTTGATATTTGTTTCATCAAGGATGTTAAAAAGAGTGCCATAAATATCCTTCCCTTGATTAACTACTTCGTAATCTTTGCATTCAATCTTTGCTTGTTCTAAGTATCTTGAATCAGTAATTAAAAAGCTTCTTCCCTTTTCAATGAGCAAATATCCATTGGTACCAGTAAATCCAGAAAGATAATATACGTTATAGTGGTTTTCTACAATTAGCGCATCAATATTATTGCTATTAAAGCTATCTCTAAGCTTCTTAATTCTACTTTGGAACATTATATCCTCCATATCATAACTTACCCTTCTTTTTTACATGTCAGAATTGCTGCATGCAGCCCTAATATGTAAGAATCCGAACCAAAACCAGATATTTGTCCAATACATACTGGAGAAATAACAGATTTACTTCTGAATTCCTCTCTTAAATGAATATTTGAGATATGTATTTCTATAGTTGGAATTCCAGTTGATTTTACGGCATCCCTAACAGCTATACTATAATGAGTAAAAGCAGCCGGATTTATTATTATAGAATCATATTTGCCTATAGCACTTTGTATTTTGTCAATTATTTCGCCTTCATGATTAGATTGGAAAAAATCAACTTCAACACCTAGACTTTTAGCTTCATTCTCGGTTTTCTTAATAATATCATTTAGCGTTTCTACTCCATAAATCTCCGGTTCCCTTTTTCCCAGCATATTAAGATTGGGCCCATTAACAACCAAAAATTTCATAGCTTCTTTTTCTCCTTTACTGATTCATAAATACTTTTTAACTCTAACGCATCTTCTGCCATTGTGCCTCTTGACTCGCTAATTATTACAGGTTCAAGTTTGCGTCTGGCAATAACCTTAGCCAAAAAGATAAATTCCGGTCCAAATTGTGCATCATTCAATGTCCAATGCTTTTTTTCTCCACCCTGCGTATACTCTATTCTACTAAAATGACAATGAAAATATTTTAGCTTCTCTTTGCCTAATTTATTTTCTATACTATCAAATATTTTCTCATAATCTTGAGTGTTATTCAATAATTCCCCCCTGCTCCGTGCATGTATATGTCCAAAATCCAATGTTGGATATATTCGTTCATCAATAGCACAAAGCTCTATTATCTCATCCACATTGCCTAATTGATTTATTTTACCCATTGTTTCCGGACAGATACAAACTCCAT
This sequence comes from Ignavibacteriales bacterium, assembly GCA_050260055.1. GTDB lineage: Bacteria > Bacillota > Clostridia > Acetivibrionales > UBA4821 > JBLMYQ01. Next base: position 175,176 of record JBLNBO010000022.1, on the reverse strand, counting down.
TAAGCCTTAAGTTTTTAGCCTCATCTATAATAATCTTTAAAGTCTGCTTTGCTGTAAGGAATGCTTCACGTCTGTCTACTCCAGCACAAGTCCCAGGATGAACAACTATCCTTTTTGCATCCATCTTTTTTGCAATCTCTAAAGTATCAAGTACATATTTTATTGAACCTTGCCTTTTTGTTTCATCCGCATTAGCAAAGTTTATAAAATATGGGGCATGAATACTCAAAAATATTTTATATTCTTTTGCTTTTTCCCCAAGAACTTCCGCTTTTTCTGCAGAAATATTTATCCCTTTACTACATTGGTATTCATAGGCATTAAGACCAAGCTTAGCAATCCACCCAGGTGCATCAATGGATGAATTGAAGCCTTGCTTATAAAATGACTCTGAGTTCCCGGAAGGTCCAAATCTAATCATAGTATTATATTTTCCTTTTATTGTATAATAATTCTATTTAGAGACGGCTAGAGAAAAACTTCCCTAGCCGTCAGCAAAAATCATAAATTAAAACATCACTTATTATGAAGAACATTTATTATTAAATAATTGTATTGCCCTTAAAGCAGCCTCTTGTATAGTTAATTTAGAAACATCGATTTCAAAATCATTGTTCTCATAATATGATTTTCTTGCTTCAAGCAGCTCTATTATTCTAGCCATAGGATTTTCACAATTTAAAAGCGGTCTATTCTTATCTTTTGCAACATTTCGATAAATTATTTCCGGTTCAGCTTTTAGGAGAATAACAATTCCATTCTTTCTAAGATTGCTAATATTCTCAGGATTAAGTACAACTCCACCGCCGGTTGAAATAACCGTTTTTGTTTTAAGTGATATTTCCTCAATTAATTTACTTTCTAATCTTCTAAAATAAGCTTCGCCAAAAGTTGCAAATATTTCTGATATTAGCATATTTTCACGATTTTCGATTTCTTTATCGATATCAATAAAATCAAAACTTAATGCTGAAGCTGAAAGCTGGCCAATCGAAGATTTACCTGTTCCCATAAATCCTGTAAATACAAGATTAGAGAGATTAGCTTTCATGTCTTGGCGACCTTTTTACGAGTACAGCTGCTTTTGTAATGGCAGATATAACATCAACCTCAAACTGCTGTCTTAATGTATTAATTTTTGAGTAAAGTTCTCCCTTTTCAGTTACTATATACTTTGCAGGAAGCTGATTTAAAGCAATCGCTGCAATATCCATTCTGCATTTTCCACAAGTACAAACATTCAAATCTTTTAATACATCGTCAAAAAGTCCATAAACAACTTCTTCCATATAGTTTTTAATGTTTAATTCCTCTTGTGACATAATAAATCCCCCTTTTGGTATAAAACGTATAACTAAATATTCTTTAAAATTACTTAAAATCCTGCATTTTAACAAAATATTCTTTTAGGTTAGTGATTAATTCAGTTCCAATTTGTAATGGGACATTGACATCATGCCATATTTCAAATGCACAAACACCTTGGTATACAAGCATTCCAAGACCGTTAATAATATTACATGAGTTTTTTTCTGCTAGCGATAGAAAATTTGTTTTAAAAGGATTATAAATCATATCAAAAACAACAGGCTTATTAGTGAATATTTCTTCCGAATCAACTATACACTTATTTATATCAGGCCACATTCCAACCGAAGTAGTATTTATCAGCATATTACAGTCAGCGGCATACTTTCTTAATGTATTATTGGTTAATTCATCATTTACTGCAATATCAGCAACTTTTTTATTAACTAAATCAGAGAGTATTTTTGCTTTATCCTGAGTTCTATTTAAAATTATAATTTTTTTTGCACCTTTCTGCGCAAGTTTTACAACAGCTGCACGAGCTGCCCCTCCAGCTCCTAATACAATTACATTTTTATCTTTTATTTCAACATTCCGACTTTCTAATGCCCTTATGAATCCTAAACCATCAGTATTATAGCCGTAGAGTTTATTCTCTACAATCTTCACTGTATTTACTGCCCCGATTAACAATGCCTCATCCGTCACTTCATCAAGCAAATCCAAAACATCAGTTTTATAGGGAATTGTCACATTAAATCCTTTAATATTCAGTGCTTTAAACGCTTCAATGACCTTTATCAAATCTCCCTGTTCCACTTTGAATGGCAAATAAACCGAATTTATATTCATCTTATAACATAATTTATTTTGAAAAATTGGTGATACGCTATGCTCAACTGGATTTCCAACAAGACCGGTAATACAGGTTTTAGCAGTAATTTCGTATGACATAATCTAAACCTCATATGATTTATATTTTTTTACTCTGCTCCTTATTTTCCAGACCATCCTCTTCTCTTTCTGAAAATAATTGCATAATTTATATTTACGTAAAATGAATCTTTCAAATGGCCTTTTCATCCTTACAAATAAATAATCTTTATCACAAATCGGCTTAACATAAATTGTTAGCATATTAAGCCTGTTGCCTCCATAGATATCAGTAAATATCTGATCTCCGATAACTGCAGTTTCTTCAGGTGTAACATTCATAATAGAAATAGCAGAAAGAAACCCCTTCCTACTAGGCTTAATTGCACTATGTATCGAATTTATTTCAAGTATCCTTCCAATCTTCTCAACACGGTATCTTTTATTGTTCGAAACCAGACATATTTGTATTCCATTTCTTTTTAATAATCCAAGCCATGCTTTAACATTTTCTGCAGGTTCCATTTTCCATTCACATATTGTGTTATCAATATCTAGAATGATAGCTTTGATATTATTATCCCTAAGGTCATCTATGCTTATATCTTCGACCTTATTTACTTCCATATCAGGAAAAAATCTTTCAATCACTTTCAATTCCTCCATGCTATTATCATATAAATAAAATATTTAATTGCAAAATCAAGATTTTGGCTTTAGCTTTATTTATTAATTTTAAATTTTGTGGTAGAATAAATATATGAGATTTTCTCTATTGCTTTGGTTTAAATTTTCTTGTTTCGTTATTATCTAAATGTTCAATTTCTAAGGAGAGTAAAATACAATGGAATTAAGCAAATGCGTAAAATGTGGTAAATTATTTCCTGCAAATGAAGACCTCTGTTCCAATTGCCTTTCTCAGGATCTTCAGGACCTTGAAACAGTCAGGAAATTTTTACTTGATAACCCTAGTACATCTACTATTGATGAAATATCCAGTGAAACCAAAGTATCAAAAAAAGATATCCTGAGATATATAAGCAAAGGCCGTTTTGATGATATTAACCATCTTGGGGAATTCTTCACATGCGTTTATTGTAAAAAACCAATAAAGCGCGGTAAATATTGTGATGAATGCCTTTCTAAGTTTCATAAAATTAAAGATGAACTTTCACCAAATAAATAATTATGCTAATTAGCATGCTTCTACAATTTCTTCGTAACTTTTCATTTTCCTAATTGAATCAAAAATCTTTTCAACTTTAACTTTTTCAATATAATCATTTGATAGTTCAACAGCTTTTTCCAAGCAATCTAAGCACCGTCCATATTCCCTTGAGACCACATAAATCTTTGCGAGTTGATAGTAAGATTTATGATGCTCAAGATTACAATCAACTGCTTTTCTAAAATACTGTTCAGCTCCCTTGAAGTCTTCTTTTTGTACTCTGATAAGTCCAATATTGTAATAGGCATCACTTAGTTTAGGACTCATTTTTATAATTTTATGATATAGCTCTTCAGCCTGATCAAATTTCTTCTGGTATTCTAATGTTATTGCAAGGTTAAAGTACAGCTCAATATTTGAAGGATTAAATTGAAGCGCTTTTAAGTAATAATCAACAGCTTCATCATATCTCTCTATCGAACACAGCAATATAGCAAGGTTATTTGAAGCCTCATAGAAATCAGGCTTAATATCAAGAGTATGCGAGAAAGCCATAATAGCCTCCTCTTTCACATCAAGTTCATCAAGAATTACGCCAAGATTATATAATGACTTATAGTCATTTGAGTTAAGCTCAATGGCTTTTTTATATGAACTCAAAGAAAGAAGCTTTTGTCCAATTCCGTAATATGCATTACCAAGGTTATGATGAACCTCTGCAATATCGGGTGAAATCTTAATAACTAACTGAAGTATGTCAACTGCTTCCTTATATCTTTTATCTCCTAATAAACAGATTCCAATATTAAGGTATCCTTGATAATATTCAGGCTTTAATACGTTTGCCCTATCATAATATTGTTTTGCAGAATCATAATTTTTCATGGTACAGCAAAAGTCCCCTGACTTTTTTTGTATTTCAAAATCTTCTGGATAAATCTCTGCTAAATTTCTATACATTTCAGCAGCCTCAATAGTTTTACCAAGTGCTTCATAGACCAAAGCAAGAGGCTGATATACATTTATCCAATTATCCTTATTATCTCCTGCACTTTTAAAAGCTTCTATGCTTTGCTCGTATTTTCCCTGACATACAAGGCATACAGCTGTATTAAAAATAATTTCATAATCTTCAACTTTTTTTAGTACCGTTTTTATCCTTCTTGCCGCAGTCTTGTGACTAGCTTCCTCATCATCAGGTAAACTAAGGTTATGGGTAATTTTATTCATCTCTAAAACAGTATTATAAACATTTATTGCATTTTGATATTCCTTAAGATGAAAATAAATATTACCAATATTGAATTGTAATACAGGATTTTCTCCGCATTGCTTTAAAATCAGGTTATATTTCTCGAGCGCCTTTCGCCATGCTTTAAGTTCAATAAGCCTATCATTTTCAGCTAAGCCTTCTTTAACTGAAAGTGGTATATCCTCAATAGAACAACTATATCCTCTTAAGATGACATCACTAGTTTTTTCAGGAATTACTTGCATTTTTAAGCCTAAATTATACTTGTCTTTACTGCCATCCTCTATCATAAATTTATCATCAATTTTGGGAGTGGTGCTTTGTGTAAAGATTCCTAGTACTGTCTGATATATTTTTTTTATTTTTCCTTCTTTGTTTTTAAAATAAAAATAGAAAAATATAATACCAGGTACTACTATACCAAAGATTGCCAAGATAAATTCAATAAGTGTACTTGGTTTTATTCCGTTAACAGACATTATTATACTTAAAATTAAAGCAAAAAATTGGCCAGTCAGTACTAGCAGGAGTGAGATCCGTTGCATAACAATATATCTGTTGAAAATAAATACAATAAGAAATAGAATAATAATATTGAATAATAGTTTTTCTGCACTCATAACGTACCCCCGCAAATATCAAAACTATATGGTTCAAATCATTTTAACATATTGCTTTATGGAAATCAATCTGAGAAGTATAGTTTATATGCGATTTTTTAAATTCCAGAATAATAATTATCCGCACTCTCTAAATCAGTTTTACTTCTTTATTTTTTCTTCATTAAATGTACTTTTTATAAAATGCCCTGTACTTTCTATTATTTCTCTGGTTCTTTTGATATTAAGCTCTTGCTTCTTTCCAAAAATGGCTATGTTATATTTCCCGTTTCCTTGATCAATGAATGCAAATATTGGTGTATTGTTCTTGCGTCCTGTAAGATTGTTAAAGCTGCAATCAACAGTAATTAATCCCACTCCTAAAAATAAAAAAAAGCCTATAAGACATAGAAATATACTTAATGAGCGCGTCACTTTTAATTTTCTTTTTACTTTTGTTTTATTCAATCTTTTTCCCTCCAGGAATCTAAAATTCATTAGTATTTTTTCCTGAATGAAAAAATCGATACTATTTTGTTTTAAATGTATCAGATATTATTCTGGCAAGATATTTCATACTTCTCTCTGCTTCAATTATATTGTTTCCTGTTCCTCCGACTTCAACTATTATAGCTCCGCGTGCCGAATGCTGGTTAAATCTCTCCTTGCGCAAATCAATCTCCCGGCACAGTCCAGGATATAATTTGTTGGCCTTATCTTGAAGCTTGACAGCTAATTTAAGATTTTCTCTCCATTCCTTATGCTCCAACCCCAATTCATCTGTCCCTATAACAAACATTATCTTTGCTGTATCAGAACCATTTATCTTGACTGCAGTTCTGAGGCTGCCTTCAGTTTCTCCATATGCATCTCTATGGATATCAAGTACAAGTTTTGCTTCAGGATATTTTCCCAAGTTTTTTAAAATGGTTTTAAAAGCCCTTGAATAAGCACCAAGATATTCCGGATAATCATGTACCGTAGTATCTTGAAATGCTTTAATCTTATTCGCATTTAGCTGCTTTTTAAGCTCAAGTCCAACCCTTGTAACATTTTCATCCGGAGAATTTGTTCTATACCCATTTGCAGCGTTCTTACTGTTTGACATATATGCTTCAGTAGTATGCGTATGCAGTATAATCGCACTCGTACCTTTTTGCGAAGTTTTAAACTTAAGAGGTTCAGAAAGCATTTTATTTATATCGATTTTATATTTCGTATGATTTCTAATTAAAATTCCCCCTGCTTTTACCAAAGTTGTCTTTGAGTAAATTTTTGAATTTTTATTTTCATTTTCATCAACTTGATTCTTTTCATTAGAATTTTCATTAAAATTACTATTTTGATTATTTGCTTTATCTCTTATAGAATTTGGAACATAGCCAGATAACACAGGATATTTCCCCTGCAGTATTTTCTTAAAGTCAAAAATTCCTAGATATAATGTGTTCGCACTTTTATTCGGCTCTTTGCCATTTAAAGAGCCAGTATTACAAACAGGTATAGAATAGAAAATTACGCTTTCCAATGTTTTTAGATTAGCTGCTCTTACAAATCTAATGCTTTCAGATTCTAAATACTTAACAGAATCAAAAAAGAATGTAATATATATCAAAATAAACATCATTGATATTACGAACCAAAGAAGCAAATAAAACAGCGGCTTTTTTAAGCTCTTTTGAGAAGATACTCTGAATACTGTAATGTTAGGCATATCTAATCCTTAAAAAAGCCAGAGAGTTTTCTCTGGCTTTTATTTGTTTTATTAAATTATATTTGTTTTTAGATATCCTTAGAACAAAACATGATTCTGCATTACGACTACTTCGATTTCCTGCCCTCTTTTTATTCCTTCATCTGAGGCTCTGATTTTTACATATGCATTACCTTTTATCATTGAAGTAATAAAACCTTTTTTATGCAAAATTGGGGAGGCAGTAAACTCATTGTCATTCATATCAAGGTTTACCAGCACGTACTCTTCCCTTCCTATTGATGATTTGTAGTTCTCAGTACACACTGCTCTAATGCTTAGATTTCGCGGCTGAGATTTATTCATCCATAGTATTAAAGGCCTAACTAAAATATGAAGAGTTAAAAGAACGGAAATTGGGTTACCTGGCAGCCCAAAAATTGCCTTATCCCCGCATTTTGCAATTATTGTGTCCCTACCGGGTTCAATTCCAATTTTATTTGTAATGATTTCTCCGCCATTAATCCTCTTTATAACACTATATGTCTTGTCCATTGTACCTTTTGAGCTGCCGCCAGAAATTATTATTAAGTCCGCAGTTTCAAGACTGTCAGCAATAATCTCTTCCATTTTCCTTGAATCATCTCCGGCTATACCCATATTTATTGGAACTACTCCAAAGGATTTTAATGCATCACATATCATGTGCGAATTAATATCTCTAACCTTTCCAGGTTTAATAATAGTAGAATATGGTTGTACCAACTCTTCTCCAGTGGAAATTACTGCCGCTCTTATCTTCTTGATTACATTTACATGGCCAATACCTGATCCAGCAAGGGCTCCCATCTCTCTTACACCTAATCTGGTTCCTTCTTTGATAAGAACTTCACCTGTTTTCAAATCGTCGCCTTTTCTAATTACATTTTCCCATCTGTCAATAAACCTATTAATTAAAACTTCTCCAGGCCCAGTCAATTCAATATCTTCAATTGGAACTACCGCATCCGCATTAAGAGGAATCATTGCGCCCGAAGAAATATATACACATTCATTTGGCCCAAGATTTATTTCACATTCCTGTCCCACTTCACACTGTCCAACCTGGCTAAAAGGCTTATTATTTCCTTCGCCTAAACCAAATGTATCACCCGATATCAAAGCATATCCATCAATAAGTGCCCTATCAAAACAAGGAATATCTTCTTGCAAAATAACATCCTCGCTAGTATATCTCCCGAATAAATGTTCAAGCCCAACCTTTTCTGCCTCTAGAGAAAATTTTTCGAAACTTTTTTGGAGTTTACTCAAAACCTCGTAAACAGTGTTCATTGTGAATTGTTCCATTTGTATTGACCCTCCACCCATATTCTTAATTACTGGTAATTATATCAATTTGAAATAAAAAAGAGAAGTCTTTCAACTTCTCTTTTTATATTTTTTTAGCGTCCAAAATCACTTTTGCCTTGTGAATTTTGTTTGACAGCCTGATCCAGCTTTAAATGCTTAAAATTAGCTGCTATCTCTTTATTCACTTTCTGATTTCCTAAAACCGGATTGTTCATGCTATCTACAGTTACTTTCCCAAAATCAAATTTTCCGTCTGGTGTTTTATTATTGTTTAATGCTTCTTTAACCATAGGATATGTAATAAATGTAAAGAATTTCTTTAAGTTTAGCGCCTCAATCCCCCTATCAGAATTTTTTAAGTCATCAATATTTCCAACAAAATTAAAGTGTTGTATATTCTGAGGCTTTTTTAGATTCCCTTTTATAAGCATGTATTCATTTTGCCCATCTTTTGTCTCCCCGATTTTATATATTGCAGCAGAACTAATGCCAGCAAACCCCATAGAGAGTTCAGGTTTAACTTCTTTACCCTCTTGTTCTTCCACAAATCTATCGAATTTGTGGCTCAATTGTTTTTGCTTAAGATATCCTTTAACATCCCTATATTTTCTATGGATAAAACCTTTTTGGGGCTGAGTTTTTTGATTTTGTTGTTGCTTAAGCTCTCTTTCTTTTTTTTGCGCTTTTAAATATATGGCACGGCTTCTTAGCATAGCTTGAACATCAAGTTCTGATTCATCCTCTTTATCTAGGAAAGCAAAAATTTTCGAATTTTTAATGTATTCTTTTAATTTCTTTTTGCCATTATTCAGCATATCTTTGAAGCTGGATTTTTTCTTGCCTTTTTTAGCTTGGTCATTTATCGGCTCATCCGGGTTAATACCCACGTCTTGAGATTTGTCCGGCGCTTGATTAGGTTTAATAACATCATTTTTATCAAGGTATGCATATCTTGAAGGCATACCTTGATAATCTCTTGTAATTTTCCCCCATGATTCTTTCCTGAGTTCTTCAATTTCCGGGTCGTTTAGTCCTTCTTCTACCCCATATGCACCAAGACCGCTTGGGTCAGCGATATTTTCCAACTCATGCAGGCTTTCATTCCACCAAATATCATATTCTGCTTGTTTCTTATTATGCTCTTCATCAAAGTTTATTTGTTTTTCTGTTTCGGACACCTCAGGCTCTGCTGTTGCTGCAGCTTCTATATCCGCATTCTGGGTTTGAGTTTTTTCATTCTGCTCAAAATCAGCTCTATTATTATTCTCTTCAGTAACAGGCTCAGGATGCTTAATATCTTCAAATTCAGCATCAATTATCCCTGCTGTTGATACCTCTTCCTGAACCGTTCCAGTTTCTTGATTAAATTCTTGCTGGGTTTCTTGTCTTTTCTCAAAGTATTCTGCCAGTTTAGGATTATTTTCAAATTTATTAAATTTTTCTCCAAGGCCTATCCGTAAAATCTCAATAATTCCTTGGTCAATTTTAATCATTGCTTCTATATCCGCATTTGCTAGTTTGCTGCAAAAATTTATTAGTGATTCACGATTATCCTCTAAGCCCTTAAGTTTCATCAAATTTTCTTTAGGACTAGGCTTTGTATCCTTAGATTTGCTCTTTTTTCTTGTTGATCTATCTGTTGGGCCATCAAATTGGTCGTCAAATGACCCATTAAATGGGCTGTCATATTCTTCTAATAGCTTAGTATTATTTCTTCCGCCAGCCATTTTATTTCCCTGCCTTTATTTTGTGCTAAAAGGCATCTCCTTTCATGCCATTTTTACTTTTAGCATCATATATAAAAATTATATCATATTCTTCCATGCCTTGTCATTTGCCAATATAAACAAAAATTACTGCCCGGGTTTTGTGCAACATGTACAAAAAGCCCCTCTCTTTAAGAGAGGGGCTTAAATGAATAATTTATTCTTCTGGATAGTTTTCTCTTCCCTGATAATGTGTATGCAGAAGTTCATGGGCCTTATGGCCTCCGGGTTCACCCAAGAATTCCTCATACAGCTTCTTAACCGCAGGATTCTCATGAGATTTTCTTAAAGGAAGACTTTTATCCTCTGCATAAATTGCTTTTGCCCTTTCTTCTTTAAGATTCATCTTTGCAAGGTCTTTGGATGAACGAATCGGCTGACCGCCTCCCGTTACGCATCCACCTGGGCAAGCCATTACCTCAATAAAATGATAGTTCCCTTCACCATTTCGTATTTTGTCCATTAGCTTTCTTGCATTGCCAAGTCCATGAGCAACAGCTGCCTTCAATTTTAAATCACCAATTTGTATTTCAGCTTCTTTGACTCCTTCCGTACCTCTAACCGCTTCATATTCTATATTTTCAGAAGGCTTTCCGGTAAGAATCTCTGCAACCGTTCTCAGCGCTGCTTCCATAACACCGCCAGTTGCTCCAAAGATTACTGCTGCACCAGTTGCTTCTCCCATAGGATCATCAAACTTCTCATCCGAAAGTGTCTTCAAATCAATTCCTGATTCTTTTAGCATTCTTGCAAGCTCTCTAGTTGTAAGCACAACATCGACATCTTTAAAGCCTGTTGCTGAAAGCTCTGGCCTTCTTGCTTCGAATTTTTTAGCAGTACAAGGCATAATAGAAACTACAAATACCTTGGCTGGGTCAACGCCAGCTTTCTGTGCATAATATGATTTAAGCAAAGCACCAAACATCTCATGCGGCGACTTACAGGTTGAAAGATTTTCTAATAAATCAGGATAATTATGCTCGGCAAATTTTATCCAGCCAGGGCTGCATGAAGTAATTAGCGGAAGCTTTCCTCCTTCTGTTATCCTTTGAATCAGTTCTGTTCCTTCTTCCATTATTGTAAGGTCTGCCGCTGTATCAGTATCAAACACCTTGGCAAAACCAAGTCTTTTAAGTCCAGCAACCATTTTGCCAGTTACACTTGTTCCAACCGGCATTTCGAATTCTTCTCCTAATGCTACCCTAACCGCTGGAGCTGTTTGGACAACAACATGCAAATCAGAATTTGCTAATGCATCCCATACCTTTTGGGTATCATCTTTTTCCCTTAAAGCTCCAACCGGACATGCAACAATACATTGCCCGCACATTACACATGGAACTTCATCCATATGTTTTTCAAAAGCAGGCGATACTATTGTGTCGAATCCTCTTTCAACAGTATCAATAACTCCTACTGTTTGAACATTTTTACATACGTTTACACACCTACGGCATAAAATACATTTATTCGGGTCTCTAACTATTGACGGTGAAAAATTATCAAGAGGGCGTTTTTTCATACCGCCTTCATATCTTATCTCTTGAATATTCAACTGATCAGATAGTTTCTGAAGTTCGCAATTTCTATTTCTAACGCATGTTAAGCATTGTCTATCATGATTTGAAAGAATAAGCTCAAGAGTTACTTTCCTTGATTCTCTAACGGCTGGAGTATTTGTCTTAATCTCAAGGCCTTCAGATACAGGATAAACACAAGCCGCCTGAAGCCCTCTCGCTCCTTTTATTTCTACTACGCACATTCTACATGCGCCTATTTCGTTAACGCCTTTCAGATAACACAAGGTTGGTATATCAATATTGGCTTCCCTAGCTGCATCAAGAACCGAATATGTTTTCGGCACCTGCATACTTTGACCATCTATTATTATATTCACCATATCTTCCATATCTTTCACACCTTTCTATAGGTTACGGAACGTGATAACCATCGCATTACTGCGTTGCACTTCGTTTCAAAGTACTCACATATTAGATATATGCTCCGTGCTTTTCGCCTTGTGCGCCTTGTACTGCTCGCTTCTGACGTTCCTTTTTATTCATTATTTATCCTTTAACTTTAAACTTTACATTTTACACTTTACACTACTTACTTATCGCCTTAAACGGGCATTTTGTTTCGCATGCACCGCATTTAATACATTTTGCAGGGTCAATTTCATATGGCTTGCCCTTTTCACCTGATATTGCACTTACAGGGCAGTTCTTTGCACATATTCCGCAGCTTTTGCATTTATCAACACCAACCTTGTAACCAAGAAGCGCTTTACATACACCGGCGGGGCATCTCTTCTCCTTGATATGAGCTTCATACTCATCTCTAAAGTACCTAATAGTGCTGAGGATTGGGTTTGGTGCAGTCTGCCCCAATCCACAAAACGCAGATATCTTTATGCTCTTTGCAAGGTTTTCAAGTTTCTCAATATCTCCTTCTTCACCATTCCCTGATGTTATCTTATCAAGGATTTCCCACATCCTTTTTGTACCGATTCTGCACGGAGGGCACTTACCGCAGGATTCATCAACCGTAAATCCTAAGAAGAATTTTGCTATATCAACCATACAGTTGTCTTCATCCATTACAATTAATGCCCCTGAACCCATCATTGAACCAATTTGAATCAGGGTCTCATAATCTATTGGAATATCAAGACATTCAGAAGGTATACATCCACCTGAAGGTCCTCCTGTCTGGGCAGCTTTAAATTTCTTGCCTTCTGGAATTCCTCCACCTATATCATAAAGAATTTCCCTTAATGTTGTACCCATAGGAACTTCAACCAGGCCTGTGTTATTGATTTTTCCTCCTACTGCAAAAACCTTGGTTCCCTTACTCTTTTCAGTTCCGATACTAGAAAACCACTCAGGCCCCTTTAATATTATCTGAGCAACATTTGCATAAGTTTCAACGTTATTCAGTATTGTTGGCTTTTGCCATAATCCTTTGTTTGCCGGGAAAGGCGGTCTTGGCCTTGGCTCTCCTCTTTTTCCCTCAATGGATGTCATCAAAGCTGTTTCTTCACCGCAGACAAATGCTCCGGCTCCAAGTCTGAGTTCAAGGTCAAAATCAAAATTCTTTCCTAAAATATTTTTTCCAAGAAGCCCATATTCCTTGGCTTGTTTTATAGCAATTCCCAATCTCTTTACAGCTATAGGATACTCTGCTCTCACATAAATATACCCCTGGTTGGAGCCAATTGCATATCCTGCAATAGCCATAGCCTCAATAACTGCATGAGGATCACCTTCAAGAACACTTCTGTCCATAAAGGCACCTGGGTCTCCTTCGTCTGCATTACAGCATACATACTTCTGATCTCCTTGAGCCTTAAAAGCAAAATCCCATTTCATACCTGTCGGGAAACCTGCTCCTCCACGGCCTCTGAGACCAGATCTTTTAACTATATCAATAACTTCAGCAGGCGTATATTCATTCAATACCTTTTCGATTGCTTTGTATCCATCCATCGCCAGATATTCATCTATATTTTCAGGGTCTATGATTCCGCAGTTCTTCAATGCAATTCTCAACTGCTTCTTAAAGTAATAAGCATCATTTATTGATTTAAGCTCTTCAATATTTTCTGCTTCCTTACCACCAACTGTACAATCATTACAAATTGTACCTCTGACAAGGTGGTCTTCAATAACCTTTCTTGCCTTCTCCGGCGTCATCTTTACATAGGTTACCTTTTCTTTGCCCGGCTCGTAAATCTCAACGATTGGCTCGAGTCTGCATACACCTATACATCCGCTCTGCTTAATTTCAACGTTATTCATTCCTCTGCTCTTTACTTCATTTTCGAAGGCTTCAAGAACAGGTTTCGCTCCGGCAGCAATACCACAGGTCGCCATACCTACCACGATTCTGGTTGTCTTGTTTTCGCCACCTGCTTTTATCTTTTTCAGGGTTTCTTCCCTGATTTTATTTAATTCCTGGATTGTTTTCATTTAAACACCCCCATTGTAAGTTAGCTCCGACGACTACCACCGCTATTCCTTCCAGTCATTCATAGATGTTAAGCGGCGCTAAGTCCAATCCTTTAAGGATATACACTATCACTAAGATTTCTTTGAAATCAAGTGGCTAGTAGCATGGATAATGGCTTCTAATATTCAGTTAGAGAGCCAGTTGATAGTTAAAATCGTTTTATTCTGTCCTATGAATTCTGGTATTAGTACTTTTTCAGTATTCCTTCTATCTTGTCGGTTGTAAGCTGACCGTAAACATCATCATTTATCATCATTACAGGAGCAAGACCACAAGCACCTATGCATCTAACAGCATCAAGAGAAAACTTGCCGTCTTTAGTGCTTTTTCCTACATCAATTCCTAGTACTTCGCTAACCTTTTCAATTATCTTTCCTGAACCCTTAACATAACATGCAGTACCTAGACATACTTGAATTTTATATTGCCCTTTAGGGCTAGTTATAAAGTTTGAATAAAAGGTTACTACTCCATAAATTTCAGCCAATGGAACATTCAATTCTTCAGAAATGATTTTTTGGACCTTTAAAGGTAGATAGCCATAAATCTCCTGTACCTCATGAAGAATAGGAATCAATGCACCCTTGGTATCTTTATATTTGTTTATAACTTCCTTAATTTTGCCTATCTTTTTTACTTCAACGTCATTTTCACTGTCGCAGCAGCATCCACAATTACACATAGTATACCTCCCTTACTTTGATTAATAATTTAGAAATTTAAAACCAATAAAATAATTCATACAATAAATATCAGACAAGACCTTTTATGCTGATTATATAAAACTTATTCATAATTTAATGAATATTTAATAAAACTCCATAGCCATTATACCCCAAGTTAAATATTTATAACAGGGAAGTCCGGAAATTTTAATTATTTTTTTCCAAATCCCATCCTGGCATGCAAATAAGTTTTGGATATAGGGCTTAACACCAAACATGATTATATTAGCTTAATTACTATTTATCAATCCATATAAATCTGGGTTAATCTCCATAAACCGGATTGATAAAACTTACCTCAGATTCGTACATCTTGTATATGGAAATACCCAAAAAAAAGAAGCCTTTCAGCTTCTTCTATAATCTATATAGTATGTCAAAAAACTCAGGGAAAGCAACGTCAACGCACTGCGGCCTTCTAATCATTGTTTCTCCTTCGGACGTTAAACCAGCTATTGCAAGAGCCATTGCTATTCTTTCATCATTATAACTTTCAACTACTGTTCCTTTAAGGTTCTTTCCGCCTTCAATTATTATTCCTTCTGGTGTTTCAGTGATCTTAGCACCCATCTTTGAAAGTTCAAGCGATACTGCCTTTATCCTGTTGGTTTCTTTTTGCATAATCTCTGGCGCTTCTTTTAATACTGTAGTACCATTTGCCTTGGCAGCTATCAGCGCCATTATTGGTACTTCATCTATCATCCTTGCTACATCATCCGGCTCTACTGTAACACCCTGCAAATCAGAATATTTTGCACAAATATCACCAATAGTCGCGTTATCTATTGTTCTTATATTAGAAATCTCAATGTTTGCACCCATTCTTTTCAACACATCAAAGATTGCCATTCGGGTTTCATTTATTCCAACATCTCTGACTAATATTTCTGAGTTAGGAATCAAAAGACCTGCAGCTAAGAAATAAATTGCACAAGATACATCTCCAGGTATATATACTTTCTGTGCAAACAACTCTGGAACTGCATTGCTTCTGACGGTATTTCCATCAACTTTGATATTTGCTCCGAATACATTCAGCATTCTCTCAGTATGGTCTCTAGATTTTATTCTTTCATTGATTACTGTTTCACCTTCTGCAAAAAGACTTGCAAATAATAGGGTAGACTTAACTTGGGTTCCTGAATTGGGGAAGTCAAATGTCGCTCCTGTAAGATGACTGGTGTTAATTAGAAATGGAACATAATTTCCATCTTCCTTACCTATAATATTCGCTCCCATAGTTCTAAGATGCTTAACTACTTTACCCATTGGTCTCTTGTGAGCTCTATCATCTCCAGTTAATACTGAATTGAACTTCTGCCCGGCCATAATTCCCAGCATCAATCGTATTGTTGTTCCTGAGTTTCCGGTATCTAAAGGATGCAAGTATGGTTTTAGCCCATTTATTCCTCTTCCATAAACCTTAACACGGTTTTTAGGAAGAATTTCGATTCCTACCTGCATTTTTCGGAAGCATTCAATTGTAGCTAAGCAATCCTCATTCAGTAAAAATCCATCAATCTCAGATATGCCTTCTGCAAGAGCTCCAACCATTATTGCCCTGTGAGAAATTGATTTGTCACCAGGAACATACAATTCTCCCTTGACAACATTTTTTTGTTCTACGACCATTTCAAGTCTCCCCCTCTTTTTTCTCTGAAAATAAACAAAAAGAATCTAATATTATAATTTTTATACTTTATAAACGTTATAGCCATTCTCTCTCAAAACAGAACATGCCCTTGCGGTACTATCTGCATCCGACAGGTTAATTTTCAAACACCCTTGTTCATTCTCTCTGCTGTTTATAACATTAATATTCTTAATATTAATATTGCTTTCGCCCAAGAGTGTTGCAATTTTTCCAATTTCACCTGGCTTATCTTTCACATCAACTGTAATATCATTTAACGGATTAATCAATCCAATATTCCCTGAAGAAAATGTATCCCTATATTCCTTTGCAGATTCAAAGTATTTATATATTGAGCCGGCATCATTATTTTTTAGCCAAGACCTGAACTCGTTTACTAATTCAACGAAATTATCTAATATTTTGTCAACATTGTCTTTATTTCTAATCACAATATTCTTCCACATTTCAGGATTGGAAGAAGAAATCCTGGTTATATCTTTGAATCCCCCAGCTGCTAAAGTCCTCATATGATTTTCTTTTCCATCTAATTTATTTACAGTGTTAACAATTGCTGCAGAAATTACGTGGGGAAAATGACTGATTGTGCCAGTGACCAAGTCGTGTTCCTTATTATCAATAATAACAGGAATTGCCCCAATTTCAATTATAATTTCTTCCAGTACTTTTACGGCAGAATCTGTTGTGTGCTTGGATTGTGTTAAAATATAATATGCATTTTCGAATAAATGGCTCCTGCTTGCTTCAAACCCCACTTTTTCAGACCCGCACATTGGATGCCCGCCTACGAAAACGAAATCTCCGTTTAGTTTTTCAATTTCATTAACTATGTTACCTTTTATACTTCCGGTATCGGTAATTATGCAATCTTTTTTAACAAATTTATTTAATTCTTTTACACATTCCGAAATTTTATTTACTGGTGTACATACAAATACTATATCTGAATCTCCTATAGTATTATCAATTTCCCTTGAAACCTTGTCAAGAACTCCTTGTGACAAAGCTGCTTCAAGAATTCTTTCATCAGTATCAATACCAATAATGGTCTTCACAGACAAAACCTTGCGAATTGCCTTTGCCAGTGAACCTCCTATTAAACCTAATCCAACAATAGAAATTGTTTTACATTCCATATTTAAATTCTCTCTCTAGTATTGGTGCCATTTTGCTAATATCCTGGCATAATAAATCAAACAAAGAAGGCGTTAACTGCTGTGCTGCATCTGAAAGTGCATGTCTTGGGTCAGGATGAACCTCAACAATAAGGCCATCTGCGCCAGCTGCTATTGCTGCTTTGGCAAGTGGAAGAACGTAATGAACCTTTCCTGCAGCATGACTCGGGTCAACAATTATAGGTAGATGGCTCTGTTTTTTAACAACAGGTATTGCACTTATATCTAAAGTATTTCTTGTGGCCGTTTCAAATGTTCTTATTCCTCGTTCACATAAAATTACATTATTATTGCCTTCACTAACAATATACTCTGCAGCATTAAGCCATTCTTCTATTGTCGAAGCCGGTCCTCTTTTAAGTACAACTGGTTTGCCTGACTTTCCAACTTCCTTTAAAAGCTGAAAATTCTGCACATTTCTAGCCCCAATCTGGAAAACATCAACATACTTATCCGAAATCTCAAGAGTTTTCTCGCTGATAACTTCACTTACAATAAGCAGATCATTTTCCTTGGCTGCATCATATATCATTTTCAGGCCGTCTTCTTCAAGTCCTTGAAAAGCATAAGGAGATGTTCTAGGCTTAAATGAGCCTCCTCTTAAAAACTTGGCTCCTGATTTTTTCACAGCTTTTGCAGCTGCATGAATTTGCTCTTCACTCTCAACTGCACAAGGACCTGCCATAATAACAATTTCTTTTCCACCTATTTTAACACCCTTGACATCAATTACTGAAGACTCAGGCTTAAAACTTTTACTTACCAGCTTGTAGGCTTCAACTATAGGAACAAGCTTATCAACCCCTGGCATTAAATCAAGAGGCACTTCACTTAAAAGCTTCTTATCACCAATTACTCCGATGATAGTAATCATATCGCCTTTTGATATATGTGCACCTAAACCTATAGATTTAAGAACCTTGACAATTTCATCAACCTGCTCATCAGTTGAACAAGGTTTCATAACAATAATCATTTTATTTTTCTCCTACAAATTCTAAAATTGTAAAACATTATATTCTAATAATATTTGTATATTTTATATCTATTATGCGCAAATTGGCTTGAAATCCACGTTTTTTAGCCACCATACAGTGTTTTCCGCTTAATTTTACAATTTATATTATTAAATGTCAATATAACTTGAAATGATGCAAAACTCTTCTGCTGCTCAAAGCCCATTATAAAAATAAAGAAATATATTTCCTTAGCTTAGAGTTCATATATTATAATTATAAAAAAAATAGAACTGCCCAAAGTCAGTCCTACCTATTTTTTTATCTTATTTTTAACTTGCATACTATCTTTACGCACCTGTTTCCTCAATAACCGGAGCAGTATCATCCTTATCGCCCACAATTTCCATTTTTATAACTGAAACCTCATATGCAACCTTATTAATTACTTGGTTATTCTCAAGGGTTTTTTGGTAGCTTCTACTCTGAACTCTTCCCCAAACCTTTATATTTTCTCCGACATTAATACTTTCAGAATATCTCGCATTTCTTCCCCAAGCAATACAAGGTATGTAATCAGATTTATTATACTGTCTATTTACAGCTAAAAGAACGTCACATATCTCTCTTCCAAAAGGAGTAGTTCTATATATCGGCTTCTTGCATACAAAACCATTTAGGAAAATCTGGTTTGGATTTTTTACTTTGGACATATCTTCAACTGGTTTAATATCTCTGGCGAAAACAGTCAGCATCAATTTGTTGGATTCATTATTATAACTGTTATAAGACCTAAATTGTCCTTCAATTTCAAAGCAAGCTCCTTCTTCAAACTGAATATTCTGAATCAGCCTTTCTGAAATTGTTACAGGCAAAAGATCATTCACATCACTCAATCTAGGTACATCAAGCATGAAATTGAAAAATCCTTCTCCATAGACTTCATGACTAAAATTTAGTTCTGATGCTACTTTTCCGATTATAGTTACAGTGTTGTTTTCAATAGTTGCTGCACTGCCGGTCAAATGCCCCACTCTCCTCTCTAGTTCATAAAAGCGCCGTTCATCTAATGTAATTTTTATTCTGGAGCCCTCTTGTTTAGAAGTAATTTTTCCAAGGATATCTAATAAATTATAAAATTCACTAATATCCCCATCTTAAAATCATTATCTGTATTTTACCATAATTAACATAACTTCGTCAATATTATGTAAAGCAAAAGGGCGAGATATTATCTCGCCCTTTCAACTCATTCATCTATCTTCCCTCTGAAATAGGTCTTTTAGGTTGTCCTGAGTTAAATGTCAACTACTTTAACCCTCCAGCAATCATAACCATCTTCTGGTGGTCCGGGTCTATTTGATTATCCAAATGTTTTAGACCATTTAGGAAATACAAATCAAAATGCCCGTCCATCTGGTTTCCGGAAATTCTATCATAGTTGGGCCCGTAACCATAATTATCACTTCTATTATAAACATTCTGCAAGAAAGGCTGTCCTTCAACTCCCGCATGAGGCATTCCAGCAATTGAAACGGCAAATTTTCTGCCATCTGCTTCAAGTATGAACGCTCTTCTTGTCCAGTTCCAAGTACCTCCAAATATATTTTTCATAATTTGAGTATCTCCTGCTGTAAGCGTTTCTGTATCCGAGTGACTGCTTCCTATAGTTCTTTGAATATTAAAGCTTAAACCAGTCTGAACATCAGTTACCTTTGCAATTTTACCTATGGGAAGTACATATTGCCCTTCTGTAAACCAATCCAAAACCTCTCCTGCTTGTGCATTAACAGTTTGTTTCTTTATTATAGTGTGGACCGGAATTATAAGTACCTGATTAATAGTCAAGTAAGAACTTGTAGAAAGCCCATTCACTTTTGCCAATTCTTCTACCGGGATTCCCATTTTCTCAGCTATACTCCAAAGGATATCTCCAGACATAACTTTATATTGTTTATAAGATATTGTATCTCCTGATGTATCAACTGATATGCTTTTTTGGAAGAACGTGCTTACTACAGTAGTATCTGTTATGCTTTGAGTGACTTTAATTACAGTATAGTAGATATATCCGTTACCCTTTAAAGTAGAAACCTTATACCAAAGTCCACTCTTTCCTGTAACACTTACATGAGTTCCAGCAGCAAGATAACCAACATCTGAAAAACCAAACCCTGCCCCACTTTTTATTGTAGCACTTCCAGTCACAGCGTCATAATTGGTACTGAATGGTTCAGCAATCTTTACTACAAGCATTTGCCCAATATTAATATTATCTGACGTTAGATTATTTAGGATTTTAATTTCAGAAATAGGAGTACCGAACATCTGCGAAACCTTCCATAAGTAATCTCCACTAGCAACCTTGTAAATTATCTTACCGTTTTCAGGTTTAAACACAAGCACTTTCCCGCTTCTGTCAACAACCATAAAACCTAACTTTTCGAGATTTTTTACCGGCATCATCAGCCTTGTGTTAATAATTTTCATTGGTCCCGTCATTTGAATTAACTTTCCATTAATACTTGCAATACTGTTATCAAGCTTTAGCTCAATCTCATTCTGTTCAAATTTTATAGAATAAACTAATGTTTTAGCATCAAAGGCGCCTTGCATTCCTGCTGCCTGGATTATTTCAGCTATAGGCATATAGACACTGCCATCTACATTAATTGGCTTTGTATCCCAGTTAATTGAATTGTTGTTTAGTGTTACATCTACCATAGAATATGTAGCAGCAATGCTTTGATAGGAAAATAAGAATGATAAGAAAACAGAAACTAATAAACCGTACACTCTTAGCTTTTGGTTCATTTGTATACCTCCCAAAATAATAGTAACTAGCTGTCAAGCAACTAAAAAAATTTATAAAACCTTTAGTCAGGTTATAGTTAACTTTTTATGTTGACACAAGTTCTATCCTAAGTCCCTTGCATGCCAAGATGTCTAAATATTTAATTTTATAAAACCGCAATGATTATAAGAGAACAAACTAACGAAATTAATTGATTCTTCCGATGGGATTATTTTGATATATCCTTATAAATATTTTAACATTCATAAACAGATGAAAAAATGCAAAAAATAAGGCACTACTGCCTATATGTACCTGCTGAATATAATATTTCCCCTAGCTATCCCCTTTTGCGGTAAGTTATTGACAAATACCGTACCATATCCCAATTGCTAACTCAGATAACTGCTAAGAGCTTGAATATTTCCTCTTGACAAACTATTCTTTCAAATCTATAATATAAAAAGTCACCAGAAATGCGGGTGTAGTTCAATGGTAGAACATTAGCCTTCCAAGCTAATTGCGTGGGTTCGATTCCCATCACCCGCTCCATAAAAAATCTTAAGGGTATAGCCTTAAGATTTTTTTGTTTAGCGTTAACTGCAAATGACTTCCTAATTATTGTAATAGTTCTCATTATTAATTATAATAAGTATTGAATGATTCAATATCTTGTATAGATGGAGAATTTATATGGCTGGCAATCAAATTCTTTTTTCCTTAATGCTTGTATCAACAATTCTGATGCTGTTCTTATTAATCTTTATAAGTGTAATGAGAAATAAAAAGCAAATTCATTATGCTTTTATCAGCTTGGCTTTTTATGCATCGCTTTGGAACCTTGCTATAATATTTCAATTAGTCTTAGAACCCAATCAATGGTACTCAGAATTTTTAGAAGAGCTATTTTTCTTTGGTGTCATATATGCATCTATTTCAATTCTATACCTAGGTCTTGTCTTTGCCAAAACAAAAATTGACCTGACTTGGAAACACTTATTTATTTTCATTATTCCATTCATTTCAACTGCGATACTTGTTACTAATCAATTTCATCACTTTTTTTATATCCAATACTCTCTTTTAACCCGCGATTTCATTCCCGGTAATTACTACATGATTCATACTTTTTACTCATATATCTGTATAATAATAGGACTTTCTTACCTCGCATATTTCTCAATTAAGAACTCCGGATTTTTTTCAAAACAATCTTTACTAGTGCTCTTAGGCATTTTAGCTCCCTTTATTACCGATTCCTTTAGTACATTTCAGCTTGTGCCCGAATGGCCGACATATATTGAAAATATCGCCTTTACGTTTAGTGTTTTTTGCTTTATGTTTGCAATTCTCAAGTTTGATTTTTTGAGTATACTACCTATTGCTTTGCAAAGAATTGTAGATTTAATTTCCGATAGCTACATCATAATAAATGAAGCTTTTGAAATAGTTGATTATAATAAAACATTTTTAGATACATTCAACAAAGCGAATTTTATAATCAAAAGGAAAATAAAAATTAATGAATTGTTTAAAGATGATAAAAGCGACATCAACCTTGAGAAATTTAAACGACTTGTAGAATCAGCAGTTTCACAGAGAAGTCCTGTAAGTGTTGAAAAGCAAATACTTATAGAAAATGGCAACAAATATTTCTTAGTCGAAATCATACCAATCTTTTCTGGTCGCAGTCATATTGGGACAATCCTTCTTATAAAGGATATTACAGAGCATAAGAAAAATATTGAACAATTGACCATATTTAATGAAAAGCTTAAAGAATTAGCTAATAAGGATGGATTAACCCAGGTCTATAACAGATATTTTTTTGATGAAAGACTGCAGCAAGAAATTGAGCGTGTAATTAAACAGCAAAAATTTGGAGAAATCGATGAGCAATCTAGCGAAGATTTTGGACTTATTATGCTTGACATTGATTTCTTTAAGACATATAACGATGAGAATGGCCATCTTGCAGGCGATGAATTACTTAAAGAGATTGCAGCAGTTGTTAAGTCTGTTTTATTCCCTACTGATATATTTTGCAGATATGGCGGCGAGGAATTTGTTATTATCTGCTGTAAAACCTCTCCAGATGGTCTTGCAATAGCCGCAGAAAAAGTACGGTCTGTTGTAGAAAAGCATGAATTTAGCTTTCAAGAAAAACAGCCGAATGGCAATCTAACAATAAGTGTCGGTGCTGCGCACTGTCCAGCCGATTCGCTTACAAGTAAGGAATTAATAATGAAAGCCGATGAACGTTTATATAAGGCAAAACACCAGGGTAGAAATAAGGTTGTGTATAAAGACTAAAAAGCGTCGGAAAAGCAGTCTAAACTGACTGCTTTTTTTTGATTAAAATTTAATTTAAAAAAGGAAATCTGGAAATAATAGAGAATAATAAATACGTATTTTTTTCTCTAAAATTTTAAAGCAAATGCTTAGAATCTGTTGCATTAAGAGAAAAAAAAATATATACTTTGCTAGGAAATATCTTCATGCTATATAACAGTTATGAAGGATTTGATAATTTTATTCAATAGACGCATTTAAATTCTAGCAAACAGCTTCTACGGTATACTTTATGAATCCGGCAAAAAATTAAAAGGAGGTTTCATAATGAAAGACTACTCAACAAGCGACATCAGAAACATCTGCTTCATATCACATGGAGGTGCAGGCAAAACAACTCTAACCGAAGCAATTCTTTTTAACTCAGGCGCAATCGACAGAATGGGAAAAGTCATGGATGGAAATACTACAAGTGACTACGATCCCGAAGAAACTAAAAGGCAGGCATCAATATCTACAACACTTGCTCCATGCGAGTGGAAAAACTCAAAAATCAATATTATTGATACTCCCGGATATTTTGATTTTGTTGGCGAATTAAAACAAGGAATCCGTGTAGCAGACGCTGCATTAATTTTAGTTTCAGCAAAAAGCGGAGTATCTGTAGGTACTGAAAAGGCATGGGATTATGCAAATGAATTAAATATACCAAAGATGATGTTTATAAATAAAATAGATGATGAAAATGCAAATTTTTCTGCTGCAGTAGAAAAAATCAGATCTACTTTCGGAAATAGTGTTATTCCTATACAAGTACCTTATTCCGAAGGCAATGCTGTAAAAGGATATATAGATTTGATTGAAATGAAAGCATATAAGTATGAAGGCGCAAAAGTTGTTGAAACTCCATTAACTGATACTATGAAAACTACAGCTGCACCATACAAGGATATGCTTGCTGAAGCAATCGCCGAAACAGATGAAGCATTAATGGATAAATTCTTTAATGGGGATGAGTTTACCAAAGAAGAACTTACTCTCGGTCTACAAAAAGGTATCATTGAAGTAGGAACTGTTCCTATTCTTTGCGGTTCAGCTCTGCAGAATATGGGTGTTATTCCATTAATTGATTCTATTGTGGAATACATGCCTGCACCTGATTTTGTAAAAGAAGTCAGTGGAGTAAAACCAGGAACTGATGAAAAGATTACAAGAAAGATAAGCTCCGATGAACCTACTTCAGCTTTGATTTTTAAGACAATAGCAGACCCATATGTTGGTAAAATCAGTCTTTTCAAAGTTTATTCCGGTATGATTAAACCTGATTCTACAGTGTTTAACTCACGTTCAGGAAAAACTGAAAAGTTATCATCAATATTCACCCTAAGAGGCAAAAAGCAGGTTCCGGTGGAAAAAGCTGTTGCAGGAGATATTGCAGCTGTTGCAAAATTACAATTTGCTAATACCGGCGATACTCTTTGCGACCAAGGCAAACAAATCGAACTTGAAGGAATTAAATTCCCAATACCTTCAATATCAATGGGTATTGAACCAAAAGCTAAGGGAGATGAAGAAAAAATAGGTACAGGCCTTCAGAAACTTCTTGAAGAAGACCCAACCTTCAAAGTTGAGAACAATGCAGAAATGAAACAGCTTCTCATTTCCGGTATTGGTGAACAGCATCTGGATGTTATCGTCAGCAAGTTAAAAACCAAATTTGGTGTATCTGTAACCCTTACGGACCCTAGGGTTCCATATAGGGAAACAATAAGGAAAAAGGTTAAGATTGAAGGCAAACATAAAAAACAAAGCGGTGGCCACGGACAATTTGGCCATGTTTGGATAGAGTTCGAACCAGGGACATCTGAAGATTTGACATTCGAAGAAAAAATCTTTGGAGGGGCAGTTCCAAAGCAGTACTTCCCTGCAGTTGAAAAAGGATTGAGAGAAGCTATCCAACGTGGTATTCTTGCCGGTTATCCTGTAGTAAACCTTAAGGCAACCCTTGTTGACGGTTCATATCATCCTGTTGACTCTTCCGAAATGGCATTTAAGGTTGCTGCATCCCTTGCTTATAAAAAAGGAATGGTTGAAGCTTCACCAATATTGCTTGAACCTATAGCTAACGTCGAAGTTTATATTCCTGACTCATATATGGGAGATATTATTGGCGACCTAAATAAGAGACGTGGAAGAATAATGGGCATGAATCCTCAGGATAAAGGTATTCAACAAGTAGTAGCTGAAGTACCTATGGCTGAAATGTTTAAGTATGCAACAGATTTACGTTCATTAACCCAGGCAAGAGGGAACTTCTTTATGAAGTTTGAACGCTACGAAGAAGCTCCATCCCATATTGCTTCAAAGGTAATCGAGGAAGCTAAGAAGAATATGAAGGAAGATGAAGAAGAAGAATAAAAATGTCTGTTAGCTAATGGCTAATACTAAAAGATAGGACTCTCATATGAGAGTCCTATTAATTTGCATAAATATTGGACACCAACTTCTCTAAACTCCATGGGCTGGCTTTAAGGAATTCCTTGCAAGCATGATGCTTCTCCATTGGTAAATCTCTACCCTTATACCTATAATTCCTTTGCACAGTTTGGGCAGTAGCTCCATCCCTCTTCAATCCTGCTATTGCAATTAGCGCAGGAATTGTTTAATTTATAGCTGCAAAATGGACAGTTATTAAACTTCTTTTCAACAACCTTTTTGCAGTTCGGACATTTGCGTTTGCCTATCCTTGTAACAATTAGGTAAATAATCAGTGACGAAGGAACATTCAGTAATCCGAATAACCCCCAAAGTGTGGCATTTTCTCCCCTCCTACGAGCGTCAATGTATATCCATGTTGCCTGGGAAGCAAGCAATGCAACTAAAATAACCATCAAGAATGAAGTCATTATACTCATTTAATTCATCTCCTTTCTTTTGAGAACTGCCGGTATTAATAAAAACGGCATGATTGAAAAAATTAATAAATAAAATACTGCAGCATATCTGAAGTCATAAGCTATTATTGCGCCATAAAATATCGTTATGAATGCGCTGCTGCCTAAGAAAAACCCTAGGGATTCCTGCATAATTCTTCTTTTTTCTCTTTCAGCTAAGTGTGTATTTATAATTTTTTTAACTATAAATGGATTAACAGTAGGGACAACATTATTAAATAAGTCCATTTTGTTTCCCGTACTCTTTAAACTGTCATAAAACTTGCCACATTCTGCACAACTCTCTATATGCTTTAAAATGTATTCATCTTTTGTTTCATTATAATAAGCATCAAGGACTTTTTCTTTTGAACAATCTCTATTTTTCATCCGTTTCATCCCCTTCAAGTTTTTTTTGGATTAATTCTATTGCGCTGAATATCCTGGACTTAACTGTCCCAATAGGACATTTAAGTATCTGCGCAATCTCTTCATATTTGTAACCGTAGTAGTGTTTTAGAATAAATGCAGTTCTTTTCTCATAAGGCAGGAGAGAAATAACATTCGCTATCTCTTTCAGTTCAAGCCTATCTTCAAAATTTTCTTCAACAGACTGTATATCTTCTTCCATTTCCAGCCCTAATACTATTTTCCGATTCTTCCTCAGATAATCATAATAAAGGTTATTGGCAATGGTTATCAGCCAGGTAGAGAGCTTTCCATTGGGGCTATATTTTTTAATATTGTCCAATGCCCTTATAAAGCAATCCTGAGTAAGGTCTTCTGCAAGATGTTCATTAAGAGTTATCTTAATAAGGTAGCCTTTAACAATCGGATAATTATCACTTATAATCCGTTCAAGCGCCTCTCTATTTCCATTTTTGCATAGGTCAATCAATGTTTTCTCGTTCATCTCTATCCCCTGATTTGTTTTTATTGTTCGTTAATATAACGTTTGAAACTTCAAAAAGGTTCATCCTATTAGAAAAAATTTATCACAAAACAGATTATTTATAAATACATAAAAATTCACCCTTAATTAAAATAGCAATTGCCTAACGCAGCATTTTGCTTGTTGGCTTTGTTGCAATTAGTGTAAAGCATATTTGAAAAGCTAAAATATTAATTTTTATTCCTAGAGGTATTGAATATTTTTGCAACAGTATATATAATTAATTTCGCTGATAAATGGGTGATTAGCTCAGCTGGTTAGAGTACCACGTTGACATCGTGGGGGTCGATGGTTCGAGCCCATTATCACCCACCAAAATGGACATAGAATTTAGATTCTATGTCCATTTTCATTAAAACAAAAGCATTTAAGTATCTCTTATAAATACCTGACTTTAATTTAATAATATTTAAAAGCTAAAGCGTAAGATTAATAAATGAAAGACGCTTGATAAAATAAATAATACTTTCTTGTTTTTATCAATGTATTTGGTATAATATAATAATACTTTAATTTTTATTATGTTAGTTGCCAACGTCACAACAATATTTTGTAGGCAAAAAGATATAAGATTATAAAGCCAAAAAAATTTTTGGAGGAGGATGTTTATGAAAAGCGAATCGTTGATTCTTGAAATGGAGCTAGGTAAAGACGGAAAATACAGAATGAAAAGTCCGTATGAACAGCCAGATTTTTCTAAAGATATTTCTAAAATGAGAAAGAAAGATTTGCAACAATTCAAGCTCACAGCAAAAGTACTTTTTATTTTATTGATTTTATTCCCTTTAACAAGCCTCTCGTATTGCTTAATTGGAAAATTTGCCTTGCTATTTACTGTTATTCTCATTATTGGGCTAACTGGCACTTCAATCTATTTGATAAAGCTGGCATCCCGGATGAACAAAAATATGTGGAAAGCCACACAAGCTCAATTGGAAAGAATAAAAAGACAAATTTAATTATTCGCTAAAAAAGCAAAAATAAAAAGCTCCCTCGGGAGCTTTTTATTTTGTGTCATTAGGGTTTTTAGATAACATCATTTCGAATCAAATCTTCATATGATTCTCTTTTGATTATTACCTTATCTACTCCATTATTCACCATTACAACCGGCAATCTCGGGATTCTGTTATAATTACTCGACATTGAGTAATTATATGCCCCAGTGGACAATACTGCTATGTAATCTCCGGCTTCTACCTCCTGCAGAGGCATATCTTTTCCTATAACATCACCGGATTCGCAGCACTTTCCTGCGATTGTAACTTTTTGAATTTTAGGCTGGTCTGCCTTATTGGCAACCAATGCCTCATACTGTGACTCATAAAGGATGTATCTAGGATTATCGCACATTCCGCCATCAACTGAAACGTATTTGCGTATTCCCGGGATATCTTTTACCGCTCCGACCTTGTAGACAGTTATCCCTGCCTCGGCCACAACCGATCTTCCCGGTTCTATGATAATCTTCGGAATTTTTATTCCTTTTTGAGCCGAAATCTCTTTGATTTTTGCCGAGACAGCTTCCAGATACTTTTCAAATCCCGCAGGGTTTTGCTCGGAAAGATATTTTATTCCGAATCCACCGCCAAGATTAAGCTCTGAAATTTCTATTCCCAGCTCGTTTTTAACTCTTTCAATGAAGCTCATCATCACTTCTGAGGCTGCGACAAACGGCTGTATGTCGAATATCTGCGAGCCGATATGACAGTGCAATCCGACAACTTCTATATTGTCAAGCTTCATGGCCTTTTCCATAACCGCAAATGCTTCACCAGTTTCAAGAGCAAAGCCGAATTTAGAGTCAATCTGACCAGTTTGGATAAACTGGTGTGTATGCGCTTCAATTCCCGGCTTAATTCTAAAGCATACTCCGACTTTTATTCCTCTTGCTTTTGCCAGCTCGTTCAGCATTTCCAGCTCCTGAATGTTATCAACTACGATTCTTCCAATCGAGTGATCAAGAGCCATCTCCAATTCGGTTATAGTTTTATTATTCCCATGGAAATAGACTTTTTCCATCGGAAACCCAGCCTTTATTGCCGTATAGAGCTCTCCACCCGATACAACATCCAAGCCCAGGCCTTCTTCCTTGATAATGTTTATCATATAAAGGCAAGAAAAGGCTTTACTCGCATATATGACAAGTCCATTTCCATCATAAAACTTATCCAGCGAGTTTTTAAAAGCGCGGCAGTTTTTTCTTATTAATTGCTCGTCCATTATGTATACAGGAGTGCCGTGTTTTTCTGCCAACTCAATACAGTCGACTCCTCCTATTGTAAGATGCCTTTTATGATTTATGTTTAATGCTTCCGATGTGAACATTCTTCCATCTCCCGACATTTTTTTATTAAATTATTACATTTATAATATAAAGTGTCAATATATTGAAAAAAGCGAAATAGCAGTACCTAGGTGTTTGAAATGTAATAACTATAAAATCCCTCCTCATATCATTAGTAAATGACATTACTACTCTATATAATCCCCTCCTCGATAATAATCCGGTGGTAAAATATTTAAAATTTGAAATTGCAATATTAATTATATTATATCACAATCTTTCTTGAAATCCAAGGGATAACTGGTAAATACTGACTAGGATTGAGTTAACTAAATCTGTCGTTTGCCAAATAAAAAACTCCCTTCCGGGAGCTTTTACTTTATTTCAACTTTCGCATTAATTTTTACATCTGGCGTAAGCGGTTTTATTCCATATCCTTTTCGCCATAATTCATATATTATTTTCTTTAATGCATAAGCGGTTTGTTCATGGCCTTTTCCATCATGGAGAATAACTACTACATCCTTCTTGCCATCAAGTGACCAGGCAACGCTATTATAAATATCAGCAGCTGGAACCCTTTTTGCTCTGGAATCCTTGCAGTCAACATTCCATATGAATGTCCTCATACCAAGAGATTTAAGGTGATTTTTAAAGCCTGTCTGAAGTTTATAACCATATGGTGTTCTGAAAAGTTTTACCTTAGAACCGCCAGTTGCTTTTTCAATTGCACTATTTGTTTTATTGATTTCTGTCTTAAAGTTGGAACAGATCTTATTCCATCTATGAGTATAAGTATGATTACCTATAGCATGGCCCTTATTATATACACTCTTTGCAACTGATGGGTATTCTTGAACATATGCACCAAGCATAAAGAATGTCGCTTTTACATCACATTCATCCAATACTTTTAATACTTTGGGTGTAACGCTTGGGCTCGGGCCATCATCAAAGGTTAGATATGCAAATTTTTTTGGATTTACCGGAGGCTTCACTTCATCTTTTTTAACCTCTTTAACGGCAGGCACAGCAATTACATCCACTTTATCCATCTGTAAAGAATAAACGTTTGAACATACACTGCCATCGGATAGAGTACCTTTTTTCAGGTCATTAGGCGCTGAAATAATTATTGAAGCTGGCAGAATTATAATTAGAATTGATAAAAATAATAGAATATATCTTTTTTTCATATGCCCCCCTAACCAAGGCAAAGATTATCAGATTATATATATATTATATCATGTTCCTGTTTTTACTGCCATATTAATTCTATATAATGGTATTTCAAGCAACAAATTCCTTTACATTTTAATATTGTAATGCTATCATGTTGTAAAACAATTCACTAGCTGGATAATCGGAATTCAACACAAATCTTAAATATTGCATAAGGAGGATTATATGACTGAACAAATTAAACAAGTTGCAGCACGAATTAAAGAAATGCGTGAAATCTCAGATATATCTGCTGATTCATTAGCAGAAGAACTTGGAGTCAGCCAGCAACTATATAAAGACTATGAATCTGGTAGTATAGATATTCCTGTAAGTTTCCTATATAGATTTGCCAACAAGTTCAATATTGAGCTTTCAACACTCCTAACAGGTGAAAGTCCCAGGCTTCATACCTATTCAATAGTAAGAAAAGGAAAAGGTATAAGTGTTGATAGAAGAAAAGAATATAAATATGAAAATTTAGCATTCAACTTTATTCATAAAAAGGCTGAACCATTCATGGTTACAGTAGAACCAGAAGCTGAAGATGCTGAAATTCATTATAACTCTCATCCAGGGCAAGAGTTTAACTATTTAATTGAAGGCTCTATGAAGGTTTACATAGATTCTCATGAAGTTATTTTAAATGAAGGTGATTCGCTATACTTTGATTCAGGTATAAATCACGGTATGAGAGCTTTAAATAACAAGCCTGCTAAGTTTTTGGCCATTATACTTTAATCTACCAAGGAGGTCGGCTTAATGCTAGATAAATTTTTAAGTAAAACAAATTTTAAATCTTATGAAGATTTTTATGAAAACTTTAAAATCAATATCCCTGACAATTTTAACTTTGCATATGATATTGTTGATGAAAGAGCTAAACAGACACCTGATAAGGTTGCAATGGTTTGGTGTAATGAAAATGGCGAAGAAAGAATATTTACCTATGCCCATATGAGAGATTACAGTAATATGACCGCAAACTTTTTCAAATCAATCGGTATTAAAAAAGGCGACCGCGTAATGGTAATACTCAAAAGACGTTACGAATTTTGGTTTTGCATTCTTGCACTTCATAAAATAGGTGCAATTTGCATCCCTGCTACAAACCTTCTTACTTCGAAGGATATTGTATATAGGAACAATAAAGCTAATATAAAGATGATTATCAGCGTTGCTGAACCCGAAGTAATCCAGCATGTAGAGGACTCTCTTGAAAAATCTCCATCCGTTGAGCTTAAAGCTCTTATAGGAGGAGTTTCCAAAGAAGGCTGGCTTAATTTCGATGAAGAAATTGCAAAATCATCTAGTGATTTTTCAAGGCCTGTAGGTAACGATGCCCCAGTAAACAGCGATATACTTCTTCTATACTTTACTTCTGGGACAACTGGCATGCCTAAGATAGTCAGCCATGATTATACTTATCCGCTTGGTCATATTCTTACAGCAGGATATTGGCAAAACGTCAAGGATAATGGGCTTCACCTGACTGTAGCTGAAACTGGCTGGGCTAAAGCTGTATGGGGTAAAATATATGGGCAGTGGATTTGCGGGTGTGCTGTTTTTGTTTATGATTTCAATAAATTCGTTCCCAAAGATCTGTTAAGCGTAATTTCAAAATATGGTGTAACAAGTTTCTGTGCACCCCCAACCATTTATCGTTTTTTGATAAAGGAAGACTTAAAGAGTTATAACCTTGAAAAACTAGAGTTCTGTACTGTTGCCGGAGAACCTTTAAACCCGGAAGTATATAGCCAATTTTTTAAGGCTACAGGAATAAAACTTATTGAAGGATACGGACAAACTGAACTTACTGTTACACTTGGAACATATCCTGGCGTAGAACCCAAACCAGGCTCAATGGGAAAACCTTCTCCTGGATATGATATAGATTTGCTCGATGAAGATGGAAATTCATGTGATGTCGGAGAAGAAGGCCAGATTGTGCTCAGAACAAATAAGAGAAAACCTGCTGGTATGTTTCAAGGTTATCATGGGGATGAGCAAATGACTAGAAAAGTATGGCATGATGATATATATTATACAGGCGATATGGCTTGGCGTGATGAAGATGGCTATTATTGGTTTATTGGACGTGCAGATGATGTAATTAAAAGTTCAGGTTATAGAATAGGCCCCTTTGAGGTTGAGAGCGCCTTGGTTGAACATCCTGCAGTACTGGAATGTGCAATAACGGCAGTTCCAGATCCCGATAGAGGACAGATAGTAAAAGCAACAATTGTACTTGCAAAAAACTATGAAGCAAGCGATTCTCTTGCAAAAGAACTTCAAGACCATGTCAAGAAAGTAACTGCACCTTATAAATACCCAAGAATAATTGAATTTGTTACTGAGCTTCCAAAAACAATAAGCGGTAAAATAAGAAGAGTGGAAATCAGAGAAAAAGATACTTCAAATGAATAGAAAATAAATATAAAAAGAGCACTTAAAAGTGCTCTTTTTATATTTATTTTCTTAGACTTTTACATCTATTTTTTCTCCAAAATACTTATTATTCAACTCTTTTTCAATGCTATTATTACTTTTCGCCTTTGTTACTGTCTTGGTATTGCCACCTGAAACATATCTTTTTCCGCACTCGGGACACACATCAGTAAAAATCTGAACCGTCTGAGAAACAACTTCACGTCCTTCTTCCTGCGCTTTAGCCTGCTCGTTTACAACATGCTCTTGCTCATGCGACATTACCTTAGAACCTGCCAAATTTGGATCAACATGAGTTGGTGCTTGAAATGATACAGATGCATCATTTGATTTATCCATATACTTTCTTTGACTGCATGTCTTACATTCAGTTACACCTAAACTTTTTTCCATGCGTATACTAGGGTCATTTTTCTGAATTATATCAGGCGAGTAATTGACCCCATTATTAGGTTTATCTGTATTTGATGATAAATTCATCCTAGTTTCAAAATATCCGGTTCCTACCTTCAAAAGAATCACTTCCTAATAATTCTTTCTATTTCTATTTTACCATTTTTTCAGCGTTTTATCAAATTATGCTCTGTTTATAAAACGTTTGTTAATGTTAGTGATTCCTTTTTAGGTATATGCTCAAAAAGAAGCCTTAATGATGATATTTCTGCAAGTGCATCTACAGTATCATTTTTTTTGATGTATTCTTTCATCTTCGAAATACTCAAATCAATATTATCAATTTCCTGATGGTCTACAAATAATGCCCATTTATCTTTTAGATCTATCCACTTGTTTTCCATTGTGCTAAGAATCTTATAAGCTGGAATCCATTTGTTGATCCTAACCTCTTTATCTAACTTTGCCAGTTCTGTATCAATTGACTTCGAGGTTTTACTAATATAATCATACATCAAAAGTCCTGAAACAAAAATTATAACTAACACCAAAGTTATTAGTAAAATTGGTTTCATTAGTGTCCCACCTTTTTTTGATAGAATATCTTTCCTGAAGTATCAATATCAGCATATAATACATCTTTAGTATCAGATACTCCTAATTTTTCAAGTTCATTACTTAACCATTGTTCGTTAAGACCAATGGAATACAAATTTTTTGAAAGAATATGCCCATCTATTATCAAGCTAATTGGTATACCTTCATATTGTGTCTCAATTTTTAAATCTTCAGGAATTATCGGCCTTTTTTGAGATTTAGGAATAATACTTATTTGTCCGCTTGTTTCAAGAATAGCAAATTCCACATCAGCAACATTAGGATAGCTTTTTGATCTTAATTGCTCCATGAGGTCGTTCAGGTTATAGTTTTGCCTTTCTAGTTCCTCTTCAATTATTCTACCACCTTCAATTAGTACACTAGGCTTGCCGCAAACTACTCCACGCAATCTTTCGCTTTTTAAGGTTGAATAAGAGAATGCAATCTGCGCAATTAATAAAGTGAATATTGGAATTATGCCATTTATTAATGGAATTCCCGTATTTTGCATAGGAATAGCTGCAAGTTCTGCCAGCATTATTGTAATTACAAACTCGAAAGGTTGAAGCTGCCCAATCTGCCTTTTTCCCATAATCCTCATTACAATTACGACCAAAATATATAATATTAGTGTTCTAAAAAAGACTACAAGCATAAATTTCAATAATCCTTCCTATTTAATTATCTATATATATTTATTATCTTCAAATTGTTCTTTCATATTCTGCAATTATTTATTCTGGATTTTTCTGGCTTTTTAATGAATAAATTTTTATTTTTATATCAATACTATTATAGAAACTATCAACGAAAGGATGTGTATGAATGGATACTGGAAACATTGAAAATAAAGATATTCGAGAAAGAGGCCTGGACTTTTCACAAATCATAATAAGATTTATTGCCGCAGCAATAGTACTCGCTATTACAGCATTTTTTACTCCTGGTTTTGCAATAACAGGTATTGGACCATTAATAGCTGCAGCTATAGTTTTAACAGTACTTGATTATCTTCTTAATCTTATAACCGGAATTAATGCATCACCTTTTGCAAGAGGAATAACTGGATTTATAGCAGCTGCAGTGATTATTTATGCTACACAGTTCTTTGTAGTTGGATATAGTGTTACTGTACTAGGAGCTGTTATTGGCGCAATTATTTTTGGTATAGTTGACTATTTAATTCCCGGAAGAGCTTTATAATTTAAAAAATGTAGGTTCTTCTTAAAGAAGAACCTACATTTTTTTTGTTTATTTTTAATATTTCAGAAATTTTCATGTTGTAAAATGTCGATTTTACAGCTAAAATCAATATATAATTATTAATAATTTTATTATGAGGTGAATAATTTTGACTTACAAACCCTGTTCATGCTTTTATTGTCAGAATCAGACCAAGCTTCAATTAAAATCAATAAAAAAATCTATAAATAATAAGCTGTATACTATTAATAATGTCCCGATATTTTATTGTGAGGAATGTGAAGAGATTTTTTACCCTGATTCTGTAATAAAGGTATTCAACAAAGTAGATTGGAAACTTCTTGTCAGCAACATTTATGATTTTGAATATTTACAAAGGAATATTCGTAAAGAATAAGGCCTACTGTTTAATAAACATGTTTTTATTTGCATTCCAGTAATATCTTTCGCTTTTATATTCGGTTTTTACAGGAATGCCATTATAATCAGTTGCATCTACTTTATAAAAATAATTTAGGACGCCATTAGTATCAATGTAATATCTTCCATGAGTTTCAAGTCCATTAGTTAATTTAGAATAGTCATATTTATCATAAATTCCACTCCATATTATATTAACTTTCTCTTTTTGGATTTGAAGTATATTTGCAGTTAGTGTATGAACAACATCATTTCCGCTGGCATATACTACTTCTTTTTGGCTCATCTTCTCAATAGGCCATGGCCGTAAAAATATATTAGTATATTTTCCATTTTTATAATCAAATATTAAATAATAACCTTTATGAAGTTCAAACCTATAACTCAATAAAAGCTCAAATTCTGAATCCTCGTCAATATCTGCATATTGAAACCATATATACTTATCAACAATTTTATCTATTGGGATTCTTGTTTCCTGTGATATTTCTGACTTAATCTGTTCATTGGTCATAAATTGCTGCCCAGCAGCAGAACGCTGCAAATTGCTGTTTTTTAATGCACATGCACAAAGAACGATTAAGATTATTGATATGATTATTGTAAGTTTTTTCACATGAATTCCTTCTTTTTTATTTAAAGTTTATGAAGAAATTCAATATTATATGTAATACACTTCAACCAAATACAATCCTTGAGGCTGAACTGTTTTGCCAGCAAGACTCCTTTCGCCTGTCTCCAATGCTTTTTTTACATTCTCAATAGGAATTCTTCCTCTTCCTACATCAATAAGCGTTCCAGCAATTATTCTTACCATATTGTAAAGAAATCCATCTGCCTTCAAACCAATCGTAATCTTATCGTCTTTTACTTCTAATCCTGCTTCATAGATAGTCTTAACTGTGTTTTTTACTGCACATCCGGATGCCATAAATCCTTTGAAATCATGGGTGCCAAGTAATTGTTCCAATGCTTCTTTCATCAAATCAATATTTAACCTGTATGGACAAAAATATTCTCGTTTTGCATCTATCGCAGAGGGGAATCTTCCATTATTGATTATATATTTATAGTATTTACCCTTTACAGAAAATCGGGCATGAAAATCAGCAGAGACTTCACACGCATGCTTAATAACAATATCATCAGGCAATAATGCATTAAGCGCGTAAGGTATTTTCTCAGCAGGTATTCTGCAGTCAGTCTTAAAATTTGCACATTGTCCAAGTGCATGAACTCCTGCATCAGTTCTTCCGGCTGATATAATTGAAACCTCATGTTCAAGAACCTGGCTTAATGTATTTTCAAGAACTTCCTGGATGCTAATCCGGTTTGGCTGCCTCTGCCACCCATGATAATCTGTTCCATCATATTCAATTATTAATTTGATATTTCTGTTGCTTTTCTCCATACGTTTCTCCAATAAAATTTAAGATTAATAACAATTTTTGTAAGGAAATTTGTTTTAATCTTTTTGCCCATATAATAATTCTAATAAAATAAAAAGGAACCTTCAGGTTCCTTTTTATTTTATTAGAATTATTATACCAATTCAAGTATTACTTCTTCTGCTCCGTCCCCTCTTCTTGGGCCAAGCTTAAGAATCCTTGTATAGCCACCATTTCTATCCTTGTACTTTAAAGCCATATCTTCAAAAAGCTTCTTTGGAAGATCAATATTCTTTCCATCTGCATCTTTTACTTTGTATACATAGGACATAATCTGTCTTCTTGCAGCTAGCTTTGAAGGAGCATCCAAG
Source organism: Ignavibacteriales bacterium (assembly GCA_050260055.1). Lineage (GTDB taxonomy): Bacteria > Bacillota > Clostridia > Acetivibrionales > UBA4821 > JBLMYQ01. Next base: position 137,347 of record JBLNBO010000022.1, on the reverse strand, counting down.
GTTACCATTTCTTGAACCTTTTCTCTCTCAACTTTTAAATACTTTTTGCCATTTTTGCTTGTAACAGTGGTTGTAATTTTGCGACCTTTACTATCAAGTTTTGGTCTGCTAACCCATTTTGTAGCACTTGTTACGTTGTCTCTTTCTTTTATAGCAATGGTTATAAGCTTTTCAGCTATCACTCTAGCTTCTTTTGCTCTTGCTTCAGTTGTCTTGATACGTCCGCTTTGGAACAAAGCTGTTACAAGACCTCTTAACATAGCATTTCTTTGTGCCGTTGTACGGCCAAGCTTTCTTGTACCTGTCATATTACTTCACCTCCTGAAAACCAATCAATCTTCGCTGGGAGCAAGTGAAAGTCCCAGTGCCTCTAACTTTTGAACTACTTCTTCAAGTGACTTTCTTCCAAGATTTCTTACCTTCATCATATCTTCTTCAGTTCTTGCAATAAGGTCCTCAACTGTATTTATACCTGCTCTCTTCAAGCAGTTGTAGGATCTAACTGAAAGATCAAGTTCCTCAATTGTCATCTCAAGAACTTTTTCTTTTTTGGTTTCTTCCTTCTCAACCATTATCTCAGTATTACGAGCATTGTCTGATAAATCAATGAATAATTTCAAGTGCTCACTCATTATCTTTGCCCCTAAACTAAGTGCTTCATAAGGAGTAATACTTCCATTTGTCCAAGCATCAATTGTAAGCTTATCATAGTCAGTAACCTGTCCTACACGGGTGTTTTCTACAATAAAGTTTACCTTTCTTATAGGTGTATATAAAGAATCAACTGGTATAACACCTATTGGATTGGCATTATTCTTATTCTTATCAGCAAGAACATATCCTCTGCCTTTGGAAATATTCAACTCCATATAGAATTTAGCATTATTAGCTAATGTTGCAATATGGAGCTCAGGATTTAGAATTTCAACATCAGGATCTTCCTTAATATCCCCAGCTGTTACCTCTCCTTCACCGTTCTTCTCAATATAAAGTGTCTTTGCTCCTTCTGAATGAAGCTTCAAAGCAATACCTTTAACATTAAGAATAATCTCGGTAACATCTTCAACAACTCCGTTTATTGTGGAAAATTCATGTAGTACACCATCAATCTTCACTGATGTTACAGCTGCTCCAGGTAGTGATGAAAGGAGAATCCTTCTTAACGAGTTTCCTAGCGTTGTCCCATATCCTCTTTCTAAAGGTTCTATGGTAAATCTTCCGAACGAATTATCCGGCGCTATTTCAACACACTCTATCTTGGGTTTTTCTATTTCTATCATCATTAACCTCCCATTTATAGTTTACAGTTAACAGTTTACAGTTGACAGTAATAATCTATATTTAGAGTCAACATCTCTCTCTGTAAACTGAATTGCTTATCAACAATATGAAAGCAACTAATTTATTATTTGGAGTATAGCTCAACTATCAGATGTTCTTCAACCTGTAAATCAATATCTTCTCTAGTCGGAGCAGCTAAAACTGTTCCTTTGAGCTTTTCCTGATCTGTTTCAAGCCATTTTGGAACTACCTTGCTTCCGGTTACTTCAAGGATTTCTTTGAACATTTCATCATCCTTGCTTCCTTCTCTTACAGCAATTACATCTTGCGCTTTTACCAGATACGAAGGTATATTAACCTTCTTTTCATTTACAGAAAAATGTCCGTGTGTTACTAACTGTCTTGCTTCTGCTCTAGATCTAGCAAATCCTAATCTGTAAACGATATTATCGAGCCTTGTTTCAAGAAGCTTGAGAAGATTTTCACCTGTGATACCCTTTGCTGTTGATGCCATCTCAAAATACTTTCTGAATTGGCTCTCTAATACTCCATAAAATTTCTTGGCTTTTTGTTTTTCTCTAAGCTGTATACCGTATTCGGAAAGTTTCTTCTTTGCCTGACCATGCTGTCCAGGCGCGTACTGTCTCTTCGTTACTCCACACTTTTCCGTATAGCATCTTTCGCCTTTAAGAAAAAGCTTCTCGCCTTCGCGACGGCAAAGCTTGCACGAAGCTCCCGTATATCTTGCCATCTATATTTACACCTCCATAATTTCAGTTGACAGTTAAAAACCAAATATTAAAGATTATCAATAAATAATTTTTAATTTCAACTGCTCATTGTTAACTTTGGATTTGGAGTTTACATTTTTAGTTGTAGGTGTAAGTTTTTTTAACTTTACACTGTCAACTTTACATTGTAAACTTGCTTACACCCTTCTTCTTTTCGGTGGTCTGCAACCATTGTGCGGTATTGGAGTAACATCCTTAATAAGGCTTACTTCCAAACCAGCCGCTTGAAGAGCACGAATCGCTGCTTCTCTTCCTGAACCAGGTCCCTTAACGTAAACTTCAACTGTCTTTAGACCATGTTCCATAGCAGTCTTTGTAGCTGTTTCAGCAGCCATCTGAGCCGCAAAAGGAGTGCTTTTCCTTGAGCCCTTAAATCCGAGTCCTCCGGCACTAGCCCATGAAAGTACATTCCCAGCTGTGTCGGTAATACTCACAATTGTATTATTAAATGTTGATTGTATATGAGCCGCACCGCGTTCAATATTTTTGCGTTCTCTTCTTTTTCTTGTGGTCTTCTTAGCACTAGAAGCCTTTGTAGCCATTTATCTACCTACCTCCTATTTCTTTTTAGCACCGGCAATCTTCTTAGGCCCTTTTCTTGTCCTAGCATTAGTCTTAGTTCTCTGTCCTCTTACTGGAAGGCCTTTTCTATGCCTTAAACCTCTATAGCATCCAATTTCCATAAGTCTTTTTATGTTTAAGGATACTTCTCTTCTGAGGTCTCCTTCTACCTTACAATTCTTATCAATATACTCTCTAAGTTTGCTAATTTCAGCATCTGTAAGATCTTTAACGCGTGTATCAGGATTAACTCCTGTAGCTTTTAAAATTTCATTTGATACTGTTCGGCCAATACCAAAAATATAGGTAAGACCTATTTCGACCCTTTTTTCTCTCGGCAAATCAACTCCCGAAATACGAGCCATTTCTTGAAACACCTCCTAAAATTCTCTTTAAAATCTCCATTTATTGACCACGAGGGAGGTCAATAAGGCCAATATGCGGATACATTGTTATTTTATATATAAACTGTTATAAGCAATGATTCACAGTATTTGAAATGTGCAAATCATCAGCCGCACCTATAATCAGCTTATTTTCACTTTTCTTGCAGAGACCTACCTAATTAAATGTCAACTGGTCACTGTCAACTATCAACTGCTATTAGCCTTGCCTTTGTTTGTGTTTAGGATTTTCGCAGATTACTCTTAGTCTGCCTTTTCTCCTAATGAATTTGCATTTTTCACATATTGCTTTTACTGATGGTCTAACTTTCATTTTAATCCTCATTCCTTTCACTAAGATTCATAAGTCCTGAGTTCTCTGATTAACTACTGTTCTGTGTACTCGGTTCTGGGTTCTGAGATTTTATTTTTTCTCAGTACACAGCACTCAGCACGCAGAACAGGGATATTATTCAGCCCCCAGCAAATATTATCAATTATTATTTCGCTCTCCATGTTATCCTACCGCGCGTGAGATCATATGGGGATAACTCAAGGGTAACTTTATCTCCGGGAAGAATCCTTATAAAATTCATCCTTAATTTTCCGGAAATATGAGCTAAAATTTTATGACCATTTTCTAGTTCAACCTGAAATAAAGCGTTTGGAAGCGCTTCAACTACAGTTCCCTCTACTTCAATAATATCTTCTTTTGCCATTGTATCACCCTCCCTCATTTTCCGATACAAGACCTAACCTTGTTCTGTACTTTCGAGGTATATTTTTATATGTTTCTTCAGTTCAGCATTAGTAATCTTTGAACCAATTTGAAGCTTCTCTTTTACGGTTTCGTCCATATATAAAGGAACCAGGTGCTTAAGTTTTTTCTTTTTCGGCTTTTCAATCTTTCTCAAATCGCCATCTGCAATGAATACATATTCTTTTGATTTATCTACTAAAACAACAAAAAAATACTTCTTCTTATCTCTACCGCACTTGGACAGAACAATCTGACCGAGTTCCATTATCTTAGAATCACCTCATTAAAACAACCTATTTTTTTATTTAACAATCAGTATAAAATTGAACAATTTATTTTATACTATTTTTCCGGAATCTTCAAGATGTTTTTTTATAACTTTGTAAGTATTTCTGGATTTCCCTGGGTAATTAATATTGTGTTTTCATAATGCGCTGATAAGCTTCCGTCTGCTGTAACAACTGTCCAATTGTTTGATAATATTTTTACTGGATAATTACCTATATTAACCATTGGTTCAATTGCTAGCGTCATACCTTCAACAAGCCTTGGACCATAACCCGGTCTGCCAAAGTTCGGTATTTGAGGTTCTTCCTGAAGTTCTCTGCCTACCCCGTGACCAACAAAATCTCTTACAACAGAATATCCATTGCTTTCTACGTATATTTGTACTGCATTTGAGATATCAGTAAGCCTATTACCTGTTCTTGCATATTTTATGCCTTCAAAGAAACTCTGCTCGGTAACCTTTATTAGGCTAAGCGCTTTATCAGTTACTTTTCCTACAGGATGCGTCATTGCAGAATCTCCATGATAGCCTTCATAACATGCTCCAATATCAATACTAATTATATCGCCTTCTTTGAGGGTTCTATTTCCAGGTATTCCATGTACAACCTCATCATTAATTGATGCACATATTGCTGCCGGATAAATACTATGATTTATCCCCTCTTGGCCTTTAAAGGATGGAGTTGCACCATTTGAAAGAATTACCTTTTCAGCAATTTCATCTAATTCCAGTGTGGTTATTCCCGGCTTTATGAATTTTTTAACCTCTTCATGCGCCAAAGCAACAATTCTTCCAGCCATTCTCATTAGTTCAATTTCTCTGGCTGACTTCACTGAAATCATTTTTCCCCCCAAACTCCCAAAGTAATCAGCTTGCCTCTTTAGCATTAAAAGAGCAGCTATACACTTACTGTAAGGACTTCAAATATTTTTTTAGTAATACTTTCTACATCCCCCTCGCCTTCGACTTCCTTAAGAAGATTTTTTTCTTTATAGAATCTAATCAAAGGCTCAGTTTGCATATGATAAACTTCAATTCTTTTTGCTACTGTTTCTTCTTTATCATCATCTCGTTGAATCAGAGAACCACCACATAAATCGCAAATACTATCCATTTTTGATGGGTTGTACTTAATATGATAAGTTGCTTTACATTTACTGCATACTCTTCTTCCTGTCATTCTTTCAAGCACTTTTTCATCCGCAAGTTCAATATCCAGAACAGTATCAATTTTCAGGCCCATATCCGCCAGCTTTTCCCCAAGTGATTCTGCTTGAGGTATCGTTCTTGGAAATCCGTCAAATATAAACCCGTTTTTACAATCACTCTGCTCAATTCTATTTGCGACAATCCCAATTGTTATTTCATCAGGAACCAGCTTTCCAGCATCCATATATTCTTTAGCAATCTTTCCAAGCTCAGTCCCTTGACTAATATTCTGTCTAAATATATCACCAGTTGAGATATGAGGTATGCCTAATCTTTGAGAAATTCTATCGGCTTGAGTGCCTTTACCGGCTCCAGGTATACCTAATATTATTAACCTCATACACCTCTGCCCCCTTGAACATTATTTTATTCTAAAAAACCTTTATAATGTCTCATAAGCATCTGTGACTCAAGCTGTTTTACTGTGTCCATAGCAACACCAACAACAATCAATAGAGCTGTACCTCCAAAGTAAATATTTCCGAAAGGAGTAACCCATTGGATTAAATATGGCAGTACTGAAATCATTGCCAAGAATAATCCTCCGAAAATAGTGACTCTATTTAGCACATTCTTTATATAATCTGCAGTTGGCTTCCCAGATCTAATTCCCGGTATAAAACCGCCATTCTTCTTAAGATTGTTTGCTATTTCAACATGATTGAATATTACGAATGTATAGAAGAATGTAAAACCTACTATTAATAGCGCATTAAAAAGTGCATATACTGCGCTGCTAGGTGAGAATATGTTATTTGATACCCAGAGCCAAAATCCTGTTGGGTTAGGGTTCGCAAATCTCATAATTGTAGCTGGGAACATCATTATTGACATTGCAAATATTATTGGAATAACACCTGCCATGGCAACTTTTATAGGAATATGAGTACTTTGCCCGCCATACATTTTTCTTCCAACTACTCTTTTAGCATATTGAACCGGTATTCTTCTTTCTGCAAGTTGTACCCATACAACACCAGCAATTGCAGCAAACATGAAGACCAATAAAACTATTACCAATAACCACATTAATATATCTGAACCAGCTTTTTGAAATAAATAAACCATTGCGCTTGGAACCCTTGATACAATACCTGCAAATATCAGAAGCGATATTCCGTTTCCAATACCAAATTCAGTAATCTGTTCTCCAAGCCACATAAGAAACGCTGTTCCAGCTGTAAATGTAAGTATAACAGTAATTGCTGTAAGCCAGTTAGGATCATAAACAGCACCACCATAAGCAAGAGAAGCATAAAGCCCTATTGCCTGGATAAGAGCTAATACTACTGTTCCATATCTCGTATATTGAGCAATAATCTTTCTTCCCTCTTCGCCCTCTTTTGCAAGTTTCTCAAGGCTAGGTATTGCTATAGTAAGGAGCTGCATAATAATCGAAGCATTAATATAAGGTGTAATACTCATTGCAAAAAGCGAAAGATTTTTTAAAGCTCCGCCACCTATACTGTCAAGAAGACCAACCAAGTCTCCGCCTTCACCTATAATTTTTCCCATTACTTCGCTGTTAAGTCCAGGCACAGGAATAAAGGAACCAATTCTGAAAACCAGAAGCATTCCTATTGTAAAAAGTATCTTCCTGCGCAAATCCATGATTTTCCATGCATTTACCAGAGTCTGAAACAAATTATACCACCTCGACCTTTCCTCCTGCTGCTAAGATTTTTTCCTCAGCAGACTTGGTGAACCTTACGGCTTTAACAGTTAATTTTTTCTTAATTTCTCCATTTCCAAGAATTACTATACCATCTTTGAAATTTTTTACAATCCCTGATGTCTTTAATAATTCTTTTGTAACAACAGTTCCATCTTCGAAAGAATTTAACGCTGTAACATTTATTTCAACATATTCTTTAGCAAATGTATTCTTGAAGCCTCTCTTAGGAAGTCTTCTGAAAAGAGGCATCTGTCCGCCTTCGAATCCAGGTCTTACTCCACCGCCAGAACGTGCCTTCTGACCTTTATGACCTTTTCCGGCAGTTTTGCCATTTCCTGTTCCTATACCTCTGCCTTTTCTTTTTGGCTCAGTCCTTGAACCAACAGCAGGTTTTAATTCATTAAGTTTCATAGTCGAACCTCCCCTCATACTAGTGTAAAGTTTATAGTTGACAGTTTACAGTTAAATGCCTGTCAACTTATTTTATGTCTTGTGGGTTTTTGCCTCTCATTCTCGCAACCTCTTCAAGGGTCTTAAGCTGAGATAAACCACTCATTGTAGCATTAATCATATTTCTTGGATTGTTTGAACCCAATGATTTAGTCCTGATATCTCTAATTCCAGCAAGCTCAAGCACAGCTCTTACAGGGCCTCCTGCGATAACTCCAGTACCCTGTCCAGCAGGCTTTAGCAATACTTTTCCAGAACCGAATTCACCAATTATTTCATGTGGAATAGTTGTATCTATGATCGGAACCTGAACGAGGTTCTTTTTAGCGTCCTCGATACCTTTTCTTATTGCATCTGGAATTTCAGTTGCCTTTCCCATACCAGCTCCAACAAGACCATTTTCGTCGCCAACAACAACCAATGCGCTAAATCTGAAATTTCTTCCACCTTTAACAACCTTGGCAACTCTATTGATGCTTACGACTTTTTCCTTGAGTTCAACGTTGCTCAAATCAATCTGTAGCATACATTTCCTCCCTCTCTAAAACTCTAATCCGGAATTTCTTGCGGCGTCAGCAAGTTCTTTAATTCTTCCATGATAAATAAATCCGCCTCTATCAAAAACTACCTTCTTAATTCCTTTTTCGACTGCTCTTTGTGCGATAAGCTCACCTACAAGTTTTGCGCCTTCTTTGTTTCCGCAATTTTTAAGTTTTCCTTTTATTGCATCATCCAAAGTAGAAGCTGAAACAATGGTATTTCCTACCGTATCATCAATTATCTGAGCATATATGTTATTAAGGCTTCTGAAAACATTGAGTCTTGGTCTTTCAGATGTACCTGAAATCTTATTCCTGATTCTCACATGTCTTCTTACGCGTGGATTGCTGCTTCTAGCAATTGTGCTCAAAATATTTCACTCCCTTCTATTTCTTCTTAGCTCCGGCCTTACCTTCTTTTCTCCTGATTACTTCATTCTCATATTTGATACCTTTACCCTTATATGGCTCAGGTTCTCTCTTAAATCTGATTTTTGCAGCAAATTCTCCTACAGCTTGCTTGTCGATACCTTTGACAATTACCTTGTTAGGAGCAGGAGTTTCAACAGTAACGCCTTCTGGTTCTTCCATTTCAACTGGATGTGAGTAACCAAGTGTTAAAACAAGCTTTTTGCCTTGTTTTTGAGCCCTGTAACCAACACCATTTATCTCAAGAGTTTTTTCAAATCCGGTTGTTACACCTACAACCATATTATTTACTAATGTTCTTGTAAGACCATGAAGTGATCTGTGTTCAGCATCTTCTGTTGGTCTTTCAACAACTATCTGCCCTTCTTCTATTTTAATTATCATATCTTTGTGCAGTTGTCTAACAAGTGTGCCTTTTGGCCCTTTGATAGTTAGAAGATTACCGTCTTCCATCTTTACGTCAACGCCTTTTGGTACAATAACAGGCGCTTTACCTATTCTAGACATTGTAGTCACCTCCTTAAATAATCCATAAACTTCTAATTGACTGTTAACCGTCAATTATTTATTCTACCATACGAAAGCTAGGATTTCTCCTCCAACACCTTCTTGGCGTGCTTTTTTGTCTGTCATTATTCCTTTTGATGTTGACATTATTGCAATTCCCAAACCGCCGAGAACCTTTGGAATTTCTTCCTTATTAACATAAACCCTTAAACCTGGCTTACTTATTCTCTTCAAGCCTGTTATTACTCTTTGTTTGTTGCTTTGCTGATATTTAAGAGAAACTCTAAGTATTCCCTGTTTCCCATCTTCAATCTCTTCATAACCCTTTACATAACCTTCCTGGGTCAAAATATCCGCTAAAGATTTCTTTAATTTTGATGCTGGAATATCTACAGTTTCATGTTTTGATGAATTTGCATTTCTTATTCTTGTAAGCATATCTGCAATTGGATCAGTAGTATTCATTCTCAAACCTCCTTCCGATTTCATTCCTACATATAGTATCCGGCTGACAGCTTCTGGCCTCCGGATTCTGGCTTACCAGCTTGCCTTTTTAACACCAGGTATCATTCCCCTGTGTGCTAGGGTTCTAAAACAAATACGGCATATACCGAATTTTCTTATATACGCATGAGGTCTTCCACATAGTTTGCATCTATTGTACACTCTTGTAGAAAACTTTGGCTCTTTTTGTTGTTTTAGTATTAAAGCTTTCTTTGCCACTTCATTCCCTCCTCTTTAACCTTGACTAAACGGCATTCCTAATAGTCTTAAAAGTTCTCTAGCTTCTTCATCGGTCTTGGCTGTAGTTACAAATATAATGTCCATACCTCTAATCTTTTCAATCTTATCATATTCGATTTCTGGGAAAATAAGTTGTTCTTTGATTCCAACAGCATAATTTCCTCTTCCATCAAATGAGTTTGCCGAAACACCTCTGAAGTCCCTTACTCTTGGCAAGGCTATGCTAACAAACTTGTCAGCAAATTCATACATTCTTGATCCTCTAAGTGTAACTTTGCATCCAATACTCATGCCTTGTCTGATTTTAAAGGTTGCAATTGATTTCTTTGCTTTTGTAACTACTGGCTTTTGACCTGTAATTATTCCAAGTTCAGATATTGCAACATCTATAGCTTTAGGATTGTCCTTAGCATCTCCAATCCCCATATTAATTACTATTTTCTCAAGCTTTGGAATTTCCATTGCATTATTGTAATTAAACTTTTGCTTGAGGGCTGGAATAACTTCTTTTTTATATTTTTCAAGCAATCTTGACATCTGACAAATTACCTCCCTTCATAAAACATTAAGCATCTAGCTGTTCTCCGCAGCCATTATTTTTGCATACTCTAACCTTAGTACCATCGTCAAGAATTTTGTTCCCAATTTTGGTAGGCTTTCCGCAATTTTTGCATACTACCATAGCTTTACTGCTATATATCGGAGTCTCTTGGTTAATCTTTCCTCCCTGCTGGTATCTGCCTTTTGGCTTTTTATGCTTTACAGACATATTGACACCTTCAACAAGGACTTTCATTTCATCTGGAACTGTGCTTAATACCTTACCAGTTTTGCCTTTATCCTTGCCAGAGATGATAATAACCTTATCTCCCTTTTTTATATTTATTTTGGACATTCTAATCCACCTCCCACTTTACAGTACTTCGGGAGCGAGAGAAATAATCTTCATAAATTCCTTATCTCTCAATTCCCTTGCAACCGGTCCGAAAATACGTGTTCCTTTAGGAGTATTGTCGGGTTTAATAATAACGGCAGCATTTTCGTCAAATTTTATATGTGAACCGTCTGGTCTATCAACACCTTTTTTAGACCTAACGATAACTGCTTTGACTACTTCACCTTTCTTTACAACCCCGCCGGGTGTTGCATTCTTGACTGAAGCAACAACTATATCTCCTATACCTGCATACCTACGCAATGAACCGCCGAGAACCTTAATACACATAAGTTCTTTTGCGCCAGTATTATCAGCAACCTTTAGTCTGGTTTGTGCCTGTATCATTTAAATACCTCCCCTCATTCTTAGTTGACAGTTGACAGTGTAAAATGTAAAGTTAAAACCAAATAATTTTAAGCTTTAAACTATAATCAGCTACCAACTTCAAACTACAATCTTACTTCGCTTTTTCTACTATTTCGACCACTCTCCATCTTTTTTCCTTGCTAAGCGGTCTCGTTTCCATTACTTTAACTTTATCCCCTATTGTACATTGGTTGTTTTCATCATGAGCTTTTAGCTTATATGTCTTTCTTACAACCTTTTTATAAAGAGGATGTTTGATGCTGTATTCTATAGCAACGACAACAGTTTTATCCATTTTATCGCTAACTACTTTGCCTGTTCTAACCTTTCTCAGAGCTCTTTCAGTCATCTTTTTCTTACCTCCAATCTACTATTCCTCTATGCCTTGAATCTCTCTAGCCCTAATAACTGTTTTAATCCTTGCAATATCTTTTTTTACACTACTAACCTTATTAGAATTGTCTAATTGATTTGTTGCTAACTGAAATCTAAGTTTGAACAATTCTTTTTTCAGTTCTGAAAGCTCTTTTTCAAGTTCTATTGATGTCATATCTCTCATTTCTTGTAATTTATCTTTTAATTTATTCGCTTTCATTGTTTTCACCATCCATTTCCTCACCGCGGACTACAAATTTGCATTTTATCGGCAGCTTGTGTGCAGCAAGTCTCATTGCTTCTTTTGCTGTTTCCTCAGGTACTCCTGCAATCTCAAACAATATCCTTCCTGGTTTCACAACTGCTACCCAATATTCCGGTGAACCTTTTCCACTACCCATACGTGTTTCAGCAGGTTTAGCTGTAACAGGTTTATCAGGGAATATCTTTATCCAAACTTTACCGCCTCTTTTTATGAAACGTGTCATTGCAATTCTCGCAGCCTCTATTTGATTGCTTGTTATCCAAGCTGGCTCAAGTGCCTTCAAACCGTATTCGCCTTCGTATACTTTATTTCCACGAGTAGCCATACCAGTCATTCTGCCTCTTTGAACCTTTCTACGCTTAACTCTTTTAGGCATCAACATCTTTATTCGCCTCCTTCAACTGCTTTTGTCTTCCTGGCTCTTGGAAGAACCTCGCCTTTATAAATCCAAACCTTAACACCAATTTTTCCATAAGTTGTATTTGCTTCATGGAAACCATAATCTATATCGGCTCTCATTGTTTGCAGTGGAATAGTACCTTCATGATAATGTTCTGTTCTTGCAATTTCAGCTCCGCCTAATCTTCCTGCAACCGATGTTTTAATTCCCTTGGCTCCAGATTTCATTGCTTTGCCCATTGCTTGCTTCATTGCTCTTCTGAAAGATACTCTCTTTTCAAGCTGTGATGCGATGTTTTCAGCAACTAGTTGAGCATCCTGCTCAGGAACCTTTACTTCACAGATGTTTACAAGTACGCTTTTATCAGTCATTTTCTCAAGGTCCTTACGAAGAACATCAATTAACGCTCCACCTTTTCCAATTACTATTCCAGGCTTCGCAGTATAAACATTAACTTTTACCTTGTTTGCTGCTCTTTCTATTTCAACCTTGGAAACGCCTGCGATAAATAATTTGTTCTTTACATATTTTCTAACTTTCATGTCCTCAATGAGATTATCAGCAAAAGTTTTGTCGTCTGCGTACCATTTTGCATCCCAATCTCTGATGATCCCAATTCTTAACCCATGTGGATGAACTTTTTGGCCCATTTTCTATCCTCCTTCTTATAATGAGCAAAGTTTTAAAGCAATTTCTTTCCTTAATACTAACTTTGCGAATTTCATCGATAACTCCCTTAATTTGTTTTTTAATTTATTAAGTGTTATCGTTACTTTGCTTCACGAAGTACTACCGTAATGTGACTTGATCTCTTTCTTATCCTGTATGCCCTACCTTGTGCTCTTGGCTCAATCCTTTTCATTGTTGGTCCTTGGTTTGCATATATTTCAGAAATAACCAAATCATCAACATTCATATTATGATTGTTTTCCGCATTAGCCATTGCGGATTTAACTAGTTTCTCAACAATTGGTGAAGCCGCTTTTGGGGTAGTTTTTAAAATTACCAAAGCATCTCCAACCTTCTTGTTTTTAATTAAATCTATTACTATTTTTACCTTACGAGCAGAAATTCTTGCGTGCCTTAATACCGCTCTTGCTTCCACTACTCTTATCCTCCTTCCATTTGGCTTTCGCCAGTTGACAGTTAATAGTTGACAGTTAAACCTTCTTTTATATTTAACTTTTACTGACCACTACGTACCGCCAATGAACTAAGAGCCGTTTTATTATTTTAATGCAGTTGATTTTTCTGTATGTCCACTGTGTCCTTTAAAGGTTCTTGTTGGTGCAAACTCACCAAGTTTGTGTCCAACCATATCTTCAGTAACATAGACTGGAACATGCTTTCTTCCATCGTGAACAGCTATTGTGTGTCCAACCATTTGTGGAAATATTGTAGATGCCCTTGACCAAGTCTTAACAACCTTCTTGTCTCCGGCCTTGTTCATTTCCTCAATTTTCTTTAATAAACTTGGATATATATAAGGTCCCTTTTTAACCGATCTACTCATTCTTACTCCTCCTTTCGCAAGCCTTACTTCCTCTTCTTGACTATAAACTTATCTGAAGCTTTTTTCTTCTTTCTGGTTTTAAGTCCGAGTGTTGGTTTACCCCAAGGAGTAACCGGACCTGGTCTACCAATCGGAGATTTTCCTTCTCCACCACCATGAGGGTGATCGATTGGGTTCATTACTACACCTCTAACAGTTGGCCTAACTCCATGCCATCTTGTTCTTCCTGCTTTTCCGTAAGAAACATTTTCATGCTCGATATTTCCAACTTGCCCTATTGTAGCTCTGCATTTCATGCTAATCCTTCTAACTTCGCCAGAAGGAAGTCTAACCTGAGCATAATCTCCTTCTTTTGCCATAAGTTGTGCTGAACTCCCTGCACTTCTTACAAGCTGCCCACCCTTACCAGGTTTAAGCTCAATATTGTGTATCATTGTACCAACAGGAATATTAGCAATTTGCAGAGTGTTTCCAGGTTTAATATCAGCATTAATACCTGATTCAACCTGATCCCCTACTTTAAGATTATTAGCTGCAATTATATAGCTCTTTTGTCCATCATCATATTGAATCAGGGCAATATTTGCACTTCTGTTTGGATCGTATTCAATTGAAGTAACAACTGCTTTCGCATCATCTCTACTCCTCTTGAAATCGATTACCCTATACTTCCTTCTATTGCCGCCTCCACGATGCCTGATTGTTATTCTACCTGTATTGTTTCGTCCTGAATGCTTCTTCATAGGCTCTAGTAAGCTTTTTTCCGGAGCTTTTTTTGTTAAATCCGAATAATCAATAACTGTCATTTGCCTTCTTGAAGGAGTCGTTGGACTGTATTTTTTTATTGCCATTTCTTTTTCACTCCCTTAATCAATTATCACAATTTTACGCTTGGACACCACCGAATTCTTCTATATTATCCTTATACTTTTTGCCTGTAAGTTTTTCCTTACCGCCTTTATCAAGGAATATTTCAGGTTTCGGATTTGTATCAATCCTTACTATTGCTTTTTTCCAGTCAGGAGTTTTACCAATATGAACACCGCGTCTCTTTGCCTTGCCTGGCATACTTATTGTATTCACCGATAATACTTTAACCTGGAATAATTGTTCAACAGCACTTCTTATTTCTGTCTTTGTTGCATTCTTAACAACTTCGAAAGTGTACTTTCCTAATCCTAACTCGTCATTGCTTTTTTCAGTAATTATAGGTCTTACAATGATATCTTCAGGAGTTCTCATTATACGTACACCTCCTCTATCTTGGCAACTGCATCTTTTGTCACAATAAATTTGTCATATTTCAAAATGTCATATACATTAAGAGTATTAACTAAAAGTGTCTTTACTCCTACTATATTTCTTGCAGATTTTTGAATCTCAATACTCTTCTCTGGAAGAACGATCAATGCTTTCGTGTTAACATCCATCTTCTTGAGTATTTCAGCCATTCTTTTTGTTTTAATTTGATCAAATTTAAATTCCTCAACAACCAATACGTTATTATCAATAACCTTTGCGCTAAGAGCTGATTTCATTGCAATTCTCTTAACTTTCTTAGGTACTGAATATTTAAAGCTTCTTGGTTTTGGTCCTAATGCTATACCACCTTTAATCCATTGTGGTGCTCTGATACTACCCTGACGAGCTCTACCTGTACCTTTTTGTCTCCAGGGTTTGATTCCTCCACCTCGAACTTCTCCTCTTGTCTTGGTTGACTGAGTGCCCTGCCTGCGATTTGCAAGCTGGTTCACAACTACTTCATGGAGCACTGCTTCATTTACTTCTGCTCCAAATACACTATCACTTAATTGAAAACTACCAATCTGTTCGCCTTGCGAATTATATAAAGCAACTTTAGGCACTGTAATCCTCCTTTCTAAACTAACAAATAAAATCTTATTTAACTGCTTCTCTGATAAATACCAAACTGCCTTTTTGTCCAGGAATTGCTCCCTTAATTAAAAGTATATTTTTTTCTGAATCAACACCAGCAACTTCAAGGTTTTGGATTGTAATTCTTACATTACCCATATGTCCAGGAAGTTTTTTGCCTTTAAATACCCTTCCAGGTGATGTTGTCGGTCCCATTGAACCTGGTCTTCTATGATACATTGAACCATGTCCCATTGGTCCTCTATGAAAGCCGTGTCTCTTTATAACGCCCTGGAATCCTTTACCCTTGGATGTTCCAGTAACATCAACCTTATCTCCAACACTAAATACATCAGCTTTTATTTCCTGTCCAACTGTGTATTCTTCTGAGTTTTCAACTCTAATTTCTTTTAAGTATTTCTTCAAAGATATTTTTGCCTTAGAGAAATGCCCTTTTATAGGCTTTGTAACATTCTTCTCGCGGGCTTCTCCGAATCCAACCTGAATAGCATTATATCCATCGCTTTTTTCCGTTTTCTTCTGTACAACTACACATGGACCTGCTTCTATAGCAGTAACCGGTATAACATTTCCATTTTCATTAAAGATTTGTGTCATACCAATCTTTTTTCCGTAAATTCCTTTCATTCCTTTTACCTCCTTCGGTTATTGGTTCGCATTTTATGGTTGCGAACATGACCTTACAGCTTAATCTCGATATCAACACCAGCTGGCAAATCGAGTTTCATAAGAGCATCTACCGTTTTTGGTGTAGGCAGAAGTATATCAATGAGTCTCTTATGAGTTCTCATCTCAAACTGCTCTCTAGAATCTTTATATTTGTGTGGAGCTCTAAGTATCGTAATTATGTCCTTCTCTGTCGGCAGGGGTATTGGCCCTGAAACTTTTGCTCCTGTTCTCTTTGCAGTTTCCACAATCTTTTCTGCGGACTGGTCGAGAATTTGATGATCGAAAGCTTTTAGTCTGATTCTAATCTTTTCCTTATTGGTCACTTTATCTCCTCCTCATTCTTCGAAATGCGATATACTTCCACATTTCTTATTTATTGATGCGCTAGGTGAGACAAGTATTTTCTATTCCACGAGGCCTGGTGTATCATTCTCTTTTATAAATTAACCCAGGTAAACATTGCACGGGTAAACCGCTTCATGCGTAAACCTGGGCTGTTTTGCAGGAAAAATGATTTTCTCCACATTTCAAGCCATAGCGTGTAAGCTACTTGTCGCCCGGTTTATAATCGGACATACTCCGTAAGAATTCCCTAATTCTAAGATTAGCCACCTCTTACATCATCGCAATATGTCACAGCCGTTTTATTTTACTATAGCTTTCTATATATTTCAAGTAAAAATTCACTTTTTTTAAAAATATTTTTTTCTCTAAAAAAAAGAGTCTTACCCTATAAGGAGTAAGACTTTAAAAGGAGGTGTATAGGAATGTTTTTGCATTTCGTTCAAACATTAATTATTTGGCTCTCGGAATCAAGGAAATGAAAAAATCCTTTAACTTAGCTGACTTGGTTGGATCTTGCAAACTACTGTTTAGATGGGATGCTTTTCTTGAAGCTTCACCACCAAATAGCAACCTGAAATCCTCTGCAAATATTTCCTGAGGTCTATTTATATATACACTTGAACTATCATTATAAGTAGTTAAATCTTCAATTCCTCTAATCTTTTTATATAAAAGCCTTTTATTATCATCCATCAATTGAAAATCAATCTGATGTCCTAATTCATGCACTGCCAATCTATGTATTGCTTCTCTCCCAAGCTTGTAACTTGTCCCAAATACAACTATGCTGTTATCCTTAAAACTAAGAGCCGCTGCGTTTGAATAGTTTCTCAATTTTTTATCAAGAAAATATATATTTACCGAAACCGGGCTATATACTTCTTTACAGATACTATTGTTGGTTAAATCTCCTTTTGTTCCAAATTCAACTTCTTTTAATGCTTTTGTATATTCTTCAATATTTACCTCATTAAGCTTTTTAAATCCAACCGTTTTTTCAGGATTAACTTCAAATTTCTTTCCATACCAGTTTTGTTTAAGTATTAAGGCTCCATTTTCATTTTCTATAATAGCCTTTTCACTATCTGGAGAATTAAAAAGGGATATATAATTATATGCTAATCCCATAGAGGGAAATAATGCTGTTGAAGATATTATTAATACTATTAGAACTAGCAATGCCTTTCTCATACCTTCACCCCCAAAAACAAAAACCTGATAAATTTATCTCTCTAGTGCCAATTCCGGCGCCCTTGATAAATTACCAGGCTGGGAATTTGGCGGCCCGACCATCTTTGTCTCTCAACTTTAGATTCGTGGCTTTGCGTCTCCGGCTTTCGCCGGGTTTGCCTTTTTCAAAATCACCTATTCATCTTTGGAGTCCACTGGACCTTAATGCTTGTATGAAATAAAAAACTCTTGATTCCGAGTTACCAAGAATCAAGAGTCTAAACTCTTTTTCTACTTTTGGCAACCCGACCGTCTTAACCTTCCGGTGTTAGACTCGTTGGCTTTGCGTCTCCGGTTTTCACCGGATTTGCCTTTTTCAACAGGAAATTTTTATCTTTTTCTAATATTATTTTATATCATACTTACAAAAAACACAATACATAATTTGGTTTTTTATTATATTATGTAACCTTGATTTAGTCTTAATATCTTTATGCCATATTTTCCGTAGTTGCTCTAATCACAAGGAGGGGGAAACTAAACGTTTCCCCCTCCTTGTGATTAATTGATTATTTCATTTTAAATAAATTATATATTACTACAGCCGCTTCAGCCCTTGTTGTATCTCTTAATGGACCGAATGTATTATCATCTGGATACCCTTTCATTATTTTGTTCAATACAGCTACTGCTACACTTTCCTTAGCATATTCAGATATTGAATCTTTATCTTTAAATGTAAGATTGCTCAATACATCATCAGGTATAGTAATATTTTTGTATTTAACAAGTATCCTTCTAACCATTGTAGCTATTTCTTCTCTGGTTATTAGCTTATCAGGTCCAAAAGTTCCATCTGGATAACCTAATATGAACCCAGCTTTGTCAGCAGATGCAACTGCTCCATAATACCAGTCTCCAAGCTTAACATCAGAATAATTTGATGTTGCAGACTGTTCTCTTACTCCTAAAAGATTTACAAGCATTTCTGCAAACTCTGCTCTTGTAACTTTATCTTCCGGCATAAATAATCCAGGTTCTTTACCTTTTACTATTCCATTAGCTGCAAGTTCTTCAATCTGTTCTTTTGCCCATTCATGATTATCAAGATCTTTAAATAAATCCTTCTTTTCTTCTAATGCAGCCGGAGCTGGTTCTTCTTCCTTAGGTGTTGAGGTGGAGCTGGTTGTAGTTGTGCTTGAGCTTGAAGTAGATGATGGACTGCTGCCGCCTCCTGATTTTCTTTTTACTGTAATTGTGTATGTTTCTGAAGCCTCTCCTATTGCTACATCAACAGTTATTAAGTTACTCCCTACTTTCAGATCGATTGGAGAAGATGCAACTCCGCTTTCAGTTACAATTCCTTGAATCCTGATAATTGGTTCTATAGTTTCTTCACCATATACAGATTCTGCAACTGCTAATTTTTTTAGTTCTTGAGCTACCGCCGTTACAGTGATATTTTTAACACTATGGCTAACTGTAGCTCTATAATTCAGTGTTTCAGCGTTGAACCCAGGTGTTAAGGTTCCTTTTGAAATCTTAAGGCTTTCAAGTAATGTATTCCATTTATTATTTTCCCTTACTGTTATAGAACAGGTATCTGTCTTACTACCATCTTCGGTTGTAACTGTTATTACTGCCGTTCCAACAGCCAGTGCCGTTACATCTCCATCTTCATCAACCGCTACTATACCTGGCTCACTAGATTTCCATGTAACATTTTTGCATGTTGCATTATCCGGTTCAACTGTTGCTGTTAATGTGCTGAATTGATATACAGTTAGTAATAATGTCTTTGGAAGCACCGATACTCCTGTTACGGATACTGTTTCATTCTGTTTTTCACTTACTGTTACAGAACAAGTGTCTGTCTTACCGCCATCTGCGGTTGTAACTGTTATTACTGCTGTTCCAGCAGCCAGTGCTGTTACTTTTCCATTTGAATCAACTGATGCTATACTTGAATCACTTGTCGTCCAAGTTACCTCTTTATATGTTGCATCTGCTGGGTCAAAGGCTGGTGTCAATGTACTTTCATCTTCAACATACAATTCTAATGTTTCTGGCAATGTAACTCCGTTTACTCTTGTAATTTCTGCTGGATAAAGCTGACTCTGAGGAATAATTTCCTTCGCCTGCCTGTTACTTGACCAACTTAAATCAATATTCGCATATCCTTGATTTTCACGGAATTGCAGTGTTATTGGATATTTTTCTCCTGCAACAAGGTCGATTGTACCGCTGAATTCTGTTGTTCCATGATTGCTGTCTAAATCATCAATAAGTACTTGCTCATCAATATTTAAGTTTGCACCATCATCGTTTCTTGTATAAAATGTGTATGTTCCTGTATATCTAGGTTGAACAAATCCCTGCCATTTCACTGCAAAAGCGTCAGTCGTAATCTTTGCGTCAGGAGTTCCAGTTCCCCAGTCAAAGTCAACTATTGGGTCAATACGGACAACCTTCAAATCTGTAAAATTATTACTGCCATAATAGAGCCCGAGCAGGCCTGTTCCTTCTCCTTCTATTTCTGTAGGCTCTACAACTGTAACCTTTCTAGTTACTTCTGTGGCTGTATTCCCTGCTAAGTCGCTTACATTATATGTTACTGTGTATTCGCCAAGTACACTTGTATCGACAGGGTTAACCGTAACTATCTTTGATGTTATATCACCTTCAATAGCATCAAGAGCTGTTGCCCCTGCGTCTGTATATGCATTACCTTGTTCAATTGTTACTTCTGCATCACCCAGCCTTGTTATTACTGGTGCTGTTGTATCTAAAACAAGAACCAACGTTCCGCTTTCAGGACCAATATTTCCTGCTCTGTCAATAATTCTAGCCTTAAATGATTGGTTTCCATCAGCTCCAAGCATTTCTGCTTTTACACTGAATGTACAGCTTTTTCCGCCTAATAATATATCTGATAATTTAATTTCATGTGTTCCAATTCCCGTTCCGTTCAATAATAATTCAACAGTGTCGGTTACAATTCCATTATCTCCGAATTTGACTTGAATATCAAATCCAGATGCTTTTTCTGTTTTGTCTATTATTGTTCCAATTCCTTCATCTGCTTCTGGCGTATTTGGTGCCCCAGGTTCTGTATTATCAATTATGAATGGAATTATGCCTGATATCAGTAATCCATTCCCAGCCAAATCGCTTCCATCTACAGTTACATTTGCTAATCCATCATGCCCAGCCGGAACTGTCCAAGTATATGTCCATACTTTTCCTGAACCAGTCATAGCAGCATCTTTTATATCTGCACTATCACCTACTGCATCAATCTTGATTGTTGGTGTTGCAGCCATGTCCTCACTGAATGTTGCAGTTATCGTTATTACATCTCCCTTTTTAACAAGCAATTTGCCATGGTCGTGAGTTAGCTTTACAGTGGGTGGCATTCTGTCAAGATTTATACTATCACTAGCTACTTCACTTACGTTTCCAGCAATATCTTTAAATTTGATGTATACAGTTTTTGTTCCATCAGATCCGTCAAGGTCAATTGCCTTAGACGTCTCATAGTTATTCCAGATTGCCCCGCTAAAATCACTTTTTTGGCTAATCATCATTTTATCTATACCGCTTCCTAAGTCAGAAGCTGAAATTGTAAGTATTACATTTTTATTATTTGTATAAGCTGCATCTGAATTAATTAGTATGCTTCCTGTTGGTAATGTCTTGTCTATATTTGTTATAGTAAGGCTTGCTTCTGGTCCAACATTGGCTGCTTCATCAGTTGCCCTTGCCGTTACTACACAATTTGCATCAACTTCAAATGGCGCTGTATATCCTATCCAGCTTCCATCATCTTTCTTATACTCAATAGATGCTCCTTCTTCTGCTGTAATAGTAATTGTTACTTTTTCATTTGTCCATGTTGTTGGAATTCCAGAAATATTTGGAACTGCTGGTGCTGTTTTATCTATTTTAACTGTTGCTTTTGCATTACTGCTTTCATTCCCAGCATTATCAACTGTTTTGGCAATTATTGATGTTGTGCCTTCTGTTGATAAGGTCACTTCTCCATTATAGTCATACCAATTAGTTCCGCCATTAAGGCTATACTGCGATTTTTTTATTCCAGAATCAAAGTCCTTTCCATTGGTAATAGTGAATTTTACATCTTGATTTGTTAAATTGCCTGATACATAACCTGCCGGTGATGTAAAGTTAATAGTAGGTACTGTCGGATTTGTATCATCTATTATTTTTACTGTCTGTGTATCGGTATTAGAATTATGAGCATTGTCTACTGCTGTCCAAGTTACTATTGTTGTTCCTATCGGGAATACTGCAGGTGCATTACTAGTTAGGCTCGCAATTCCAGACGAATCAGAAGCATGTGCTGTTCCTGCATCAACAAACTGCACTTTTATAGATTTAGTTTTATCATTGAAGCCAATATCATAAAAGTTATTTTCGTCAGATTCTAAAATAACACAATCGCCAGCAAAGTTGTCTTCAGAATAACATGTTATTCTATATCCTTTTTTAACCTTCATTGATGAAAGAGCTGCCCAGTTATTTGTAGACAATCCCTTTGCATTAAGGTCGCCTTCTTTAAATGACCCTATGCCAAAATCAATTGCATAAGCACCATAATAACAATCCGTATATGCCGTACATCCTGCAGTACTTGTATGGATTGTTATGTCTGGCGGCGCTGTCACTTTTGGAGGCGTTATGTCTGGCGGTCCTCCATAGGCAAATGAAAATGTTGCGCATGATAATAGAAATATCATTATCATGCACATACTGATGAGTGGTTTTAAATATTTTCCTTTCATATTTTTACTCCTCCCAAAAATATATTTACCTCGCAATACTCATCATTAGTATCTATTATGAGCGCGATAAAAATAATAGTAAATAGTAAATTACTGTTACCTTTACCATTTTTTACCAGCGAGGTTATTTTACTATCCATAATAATCCATGTCAAGAAAATTATGGTAATATTATGGTATTTATGGAAAATATTGTATACAGAATTGCGATCATGCTTTTTAGTTTAAGATATTACTCTTAATATCCTAAGAAAAATCAAAAAAGGCAGACCTATGATCTGCCTTTTTTAGAAAACCCCATTAAAAAAACCGCTTATTAAGCGGCTTTATGCTCCCAATCTATCTTTAATTCCCTTTATCTGAACCTCATGCATCTCAGACATTTTCGCTATATCATTAACCTTTATCTCAAGCCTGTCCAATCTTTCATTAGTTGATTTATGTGCATCAAACAATATTCCTATCTTATCATGAAACTGATTTTCAAGTCTTAAAATCTGGTCGCCATTTTGCCTTATCTCTTTTTCAAGAGTATCAAACCTGTGGTCAATCACATCGAACTTTTTATCTATTCCATCAAACTTGCTATCTATACCGTTAAGTCTGTCTGTAAATTCCGCATACATCTTTTCAATTAATTCATATACTTTGTCCGACATGTGCAGCCCCCTCTTTAGAAATCTAAAATTATTATATATTATTTAATATATTTGACAAGGACTATTTTTACTCTGAATCCTCGTCTGCTCTTTCCTCCTCTTCTTTAGATACATCTGCTCCTAAGGATTTTAATTTTTCATCAATATTTTCATACCCTCTAAATATATGCTCTGCATTAGTAACCTCTGTTATTCCTTCTGCTGATAAACCAGCTAAAACCAATGCTGCTCCGGCCCTTAGGTCGTTCGCTTTTACCCTCGCACCATTTAATATGCCTTTGCCTTCAATTACAGCAGTACGTCCATCAATTTTTATATTTGCACCCATCCTATTTAGCTCGGAGACATGCATAAATCTATTCTCAAAAATTGTTTCAACTATTACGCTAGTCCCTTCAGACAAGCTCATCAATGATGCAATCTGAGACTGCATATCTGTGGGAAACCCAGGGTACGGTAGTGTTTTTATGTCCACCGCCTTCATTTTGGTATCAGCCTTCACCCTTATTGATGTTAATTCTTCCGAAATTTCTACTCCACATTCTTTAAGCTTGGCTGAAACTGGCTTTAAGTGGTCTGGAATTACATTTTCTATAATAATATCTCCTTGTGTAATTGCCGCTGCAACCATAAAGGTTCCAGCCTCAATCCTGTCTGGTATGACAAGATGACTCGTTGCTTTAAGCTCATCTACCCCAGTAATTTTGATAGTATCAGTTCCGGCTCCCTTAATATCTGCTCCTGCCATAATCAAAAAATTCGCAAGGTCAACAACTTCCGGCTCTACAGAAGCATTTTCAATAATTGTACTTCCTTCAGCCAGGCAAGCAGCCATAAGGATATTTTCTGTTGCTCCTACGCTTGGAAAGTCAAGATAAATCTGTGCGCCTTTAAGCTTTTTTGCAGTTGCATGAATGTAACCGCTTGAATTATTTATTTCTGCTCCCATTGCCGCAAAACCTTTTAGATGTAAGTCAACAGGCCTTGTTCCTATGGCACAGCCTCCAGGCATTGAGATTTTCGCCTCTCCAACCCTTGCAAGAAGAGGTCCCATAACTAGAAAGGATGCCCGCAGTTTGCTGACTAATTCATAAGGTGCAACAATCTCGTTTATTCCTTTTGAGGAAATACTGAGCTTAGAGTTTCCGGTTCTGGTAATTTCCCCGCCGATTGACTCTATAAGATTGCACATTATTTCAACATCGTTTAATAATGGAACCTCTTCAATAATATTTTCACCTTGAGTAAGAAGTGTTGCTGCTATAATAGGAAGTACAGAATTTTTGGAGCCACTGATTCTGACCTTACCTTTTAAAGGTCCGCTTTGCTTAATAACAAGTTTTATCAATGTCATTCTCCTTTTTCGCTAAATTGGAAGAATTGAAAAAAATCTTTAATAATAGAATTATTACCATCCAGAACCGTATATATGCAAAAAAAAGATGCGGTTTTTCGCATCTTTTTAATTTCCAATCCTTGCCCTCCTTCCCCTTCTCTCAGAGCATTTGGCGAAGGGAAGGAAATATAGACGAGTGAGGGTTTGTAATTAATTTGTAGTTATTGCCCTGCTAATTATCATTGCACAATCTGCCCTATTTAACGGTGAATCCTCTTTAAATCCTTTGAAAATCGGATCTGCTTTATTAATTATTCCCGCCGCAAAGACCTTTTTCAAGGAATTATATGCCCAATGCTTCACATTAATTACCGGCATACCTTCCTGATTAGTCGACCTGAATACAAATAGTTTGGTTATTATTGTTGCAGCTTCTGCAGCACTAACCGTCTTATCGGGTTTGAATGTACCATCACCAAATCCGTTGATAATTTTCATATCACATGCCGTATTGATTGCATCTTTTGCCCAATGTTTGCTTGTATCTTTAAATCCTTTTGATTTTGACTTTTTGTCCACTTTTAATGAATTTAAAAGCATTGTCACAAATTCCGCTCTTGTTACGCTGTCCTTAGGCTTAAAGGTTCCGTCAGGATACCCATCAATGGCACCCATATCATGTAAATGTCTTATGTATTCCTCAGAATATATTCCTTGAATATCTTTGAATATTCCTTGATTTGGATTATCTAGATTCGTAAGAATTATTCTAATCGGTGGAAGCATTGTTCTTAAATCTACGTCAATGCTATTCATATTGGTTATTCCCTTGCCAGTCTTAAAAAATATGTTTAGGGCCTTGCCTTCTCTCTTAGAGACTGAGGTTATTTCTAACCCTTGTCCTTCCGGTAATTGCCCATTGAGAATAACCTTTATAGTGTTTTCTCCAACCTGTTTTGTTGTATAAGTTATTCCGCTTGCAAAACTAATGCCTGAGCAAATTAGAGATATAATTACTGCCATTAGAATCGTTTTTTTCATAAGTTGAATTCCTTTCAAAATAAGGGATTTTGGGCAACCACAAGGGATTGCCCCTACACTTGTATTCAGCACAAACATGCCTGTTTCCTAAGAGACCCTATTGGTTTTAACTTTACATTTTACACTGTCAACTTTCAACTATTTAAAATACTCCCGCTTTTTCCAGCATACTTTTTAGCAATACCATCATCTGTCCTCTGGAAAAAGAATCTGTTGAATACCAGTCGGTATTTGTATCCTGTACTTTATTTCCTGTCATGAGCTCACATAGCCTTGTAACCATCGCTAAGCCTTCTGCTCTTTTTGCTGGAAGAGTAGTATCTGTAACATCGACATTAGCTGTTATTCCTGCCTTTTTAGCCGGGATCAGATAATCCTCATCATAACCATACTCTAATATATCCAGCATAATCTTTACTGCCTCTTCCTTACTAACAGTCTTAGATGGTTCAAAATTGCCATCCCCAAGGCATTTCAAATCATATTTCTCTACAATTGCTTTTATCTCATTTGCATATGTTCCGGTTGTTATATCTGAAAACTTGCCTCCACTCATTTTCATAACTGCAAAATCACAGCTCCCGGGCAGAGTAAAATATACCATTCCTTCCAGATTCAATAAATCAAAGGAACTTCCGGTATCAACCCTGCTCCACTGCTGGCCAACTGCATCATATACAGCACCAGTCATGGTTGACTTGTCAAACCATTTGATATTATAATATGGCACCCTGATTTTTAAGCCTTCAAGCGAAGTGAGCTTAGTTTTCCCAGAGTTTGTTACAACGTCAAGTGCAGCTTCCCAAACATTAGAAACATATGAACTGCCTGTTGTCTTGTTTGTAGGATTCGAAATTTTCTGCAAGACTATTTCCATCATACAACCCGGATCATTATTTAGTATATTTATAAGTTGTTTACTTTGCATAATTCCAGGTTTAAGCACCAATGCAACAGGACCGTTGTCCAATACAAGGTTTTGCTTCTTTTGTTCTAAAGCAATAAGAATCCGCGGTGAAATAGTTGTTTTTGATGTTTCCACCCCTTCTGACCGATTAGTGCTGCTGTCTTCATCAGGATTTAAGCCCTCAAAATTTACTACAAAATCTGTTGAATTACTGCTGTAAATCTGTTCAATAAACATATCCGTGTTTTCATATTTTACATTAAGAACAGCAATATCATCATCATTTTCATCAAACTCAGGCTTCGGAACATCAATAGGGAGTTCTGTATCTGAAATTGTATCATATTCATCATTACTTGTTAATGTCTTAACAGATATTACCGAAGATGATGCAGATGTAAGGTCTTTATCAGGATCGTAAGCAAATAATCTGGCATAATACCTGGTATTTGCATCTAGTTTTTCAACTTTATATTCGGATACCTCTAAGGATGGATATGAAACCGCATCGCTAAAATCCGACTTTTTAGCAATTTGCATATTATATTTAAGCCCTTCATTATATATCCATTCAAAATAGATATAATCTTTCCCAATTGGGTTATCTATATTCTTTATACCAAACCCTTTTGGCGGATCAGGCGGTGCATACTCAGTTGTTTTTATTAAATATGAATCACTCCAGTCTGACATTTCCTCCTCAGTGCCTGTCCCTTTTAATATGGCCCTTATCCAGAAGTAATAGTCAGTATCAGCTGTTAAGCTGTTAATCCTATACTTGGTAGATGATTTTAACTCTTCAGACTCAATAAGTTTATCACCTGTTGCTTTAGAAATATCATCATATATTCCATATTTTATCTCATAGCTGTAATCATCCGTTACATCCCAAATCATATCAACATATGTATCCCCAGCATATTTATAACTAATTACTGGAATAGCTGGCTTTTCCAGCGGAACCTCATAATCTGGCCTTGTGCTTACAATTATCGGATCAGAAAGCTCAGACTTTATAGAGTCAGTCCTGTAAGCCCTCATCCAAAATATATAAGCTGTGTTTGGTTCCAACCCAGAAACAGTATATTCAACAGTGGTAGATGTTGTAGTATTTGGTATACCTGTAATCTGCATAGGCATAGATGCAGTTGCTTCCAATAACCTGGTATAATCAAAACTATTTGTATACACCTCATATCCAACACTGTATTTTATATCAGAGCCATAATTAATAAGCCTGCAAATCTCTCCATCAGATTCAGCCTCTGTAACATCCTCATCAGCAATATAAATCCATTTTGAATTGGCAGAATCCCACATTTCATACCACTGATTCTTCCATTGAAGAGTTATTGAATCTGAGGTTGCAGCCTCAATCTCTGCTCCATTCACTAAATTCGTTTTAACTTTAAAAGGAGGGACTAATGGTACAACAGGCTGGTCAATTGCTCCATCCGGAAGCGTTACAAATACTTTTAAAGCAGGCTCAGAAGTAGCCGTGCTGGTAACATTGTTTATTGTATAATCCTTTTTTGCCACTATTTTAATATAATACACTGTATTGGGATCAAGGTTTGATAATGTATGTTTAAATGCTATTATCCTATCTCCGGTCACATTACCTATTTTTTCATATACATAATCTGACTCTCCAACAGTTAAATCTTTAACAGTAGGATTTATTGCACCATTATCAATATCAGCTGAATTCTCCAGCACCCAGATATCATAATAGACATCTGTGTCAAGATTACCTATATTTGAATAAGGGGCTTCCCAAAGTAAAGTAATATCATTTGACCCTACCTCAGTATGCTGTTCTGTTGAACCATCAAGAATTTGAGGCACTGGGGGTACAGCAACTATTTCTTCTTCAGCGGCATATATTTTTTCAGAGACAACACTAAGATTGGTACCAATCTGGCTAACCAAATCAGCCTGAATTATAAAATATGTATTCTCTGTTGGTACCTTTACAAGAAGGTTAGTATCCTTTGTTCCTGCAATTTCTTTTTCAAGGTCACCGTCAACACTTCTTATTACTTTATAAAGAATTTGATCATCTTCGCTAAGATCTGTATTGGTTATTGGATTCCATTCTAATTTCCACCATTCGGATGAAATCCTATTAATTTCTGTTCTAATGGTCGTAAAGCCTGCCGAAGATGCTGAAACAGGAAGACAAATTACCCTCCCATCATCATCAATAACTGTTCTTATCTTGACATAGTATACTGTACTAGGCTTCAAATCGACCGCATTATAAACCAACTGTGTTCCATCAATCTCTACCGGTTTACCTATTCCAATATCTTCAGGCCCTACACGTACAGGCGAGGTCTCAGCAAATGATGCGCTCTCAGAAATATATACATCATAGCTTACACTTGCTGAATCATAAGTAACCTTATCCCATTTTATGTTTAGGGATTCATTTTCTCCCGGTTCAACAGTAATACTAGTATCTGTAAGAAAAAGAATTTCCTCAGACATCTCATCATGCACATCAACAGCACCGCCTTCTTCAGGAGTATGCTCGTGAATTGCGTGGACATGAGCATGGTAAACCGTACCAGATTTTAAATTCTGCATTTCTATCTCGGTAACACTTCTATTAATAATACCGCCGTAGACCTGATAGACATTTTCATCTTCAGCACGGTAATGAAGCTCATAATGCTGCTCATCCCCGCTCCATGTTATTGGAGCAGTCCATTCCAGCTTTGCATAGTAACCTTTTGCAGCGGAATAGGATATTACAGGTCTTCCATTTTCTACTGTCACCGCAAGGTTAGTAGGTGGAGGCTGATCAGTAGCATAAACCTGGAAGCATCCGAGTGGGATAAGCTGAATAATCATTAGAAATACAAGAAATAGTGAAATTCTTTTCATAACTGTCTCCCGTAATCAAATTGAAAATTGATAATTAATAATTGCCAATTAAAAAACATAATGTTTTTTTACAAGTTAATAAAAATTTACATGTCGCCAGTCAATTTAAGGGTTCTAATAATAACAAGAAGTACATTCTCTATACTCAATTGGCCTTTGGGCAGAATTTTTTTGTTAGCATCAGGTGTAATTACTTTCAAATCTGCAGCCATAATAATGGACTTGTAATATGCTTTGTTTATATCCTTGTAATCAGATAAATCTACAGCTCTTGTGGACTTATAGATTGTTTCAGATATTCCAGTCTTTACAGCATACATTCTCATTGCAAGATAGGCCGCTTCTTCTCTAGTCAACTTGTGCGAATCTGCAAGCATCCTGAAGCTTGAATTAAGATTAAGCTTTTCTGCCATATTGGTTAAAATCTTCTCATCTGCCATGCTTTCTCCAAAGATTCTTTGAATAACTATTAAGAGCTGCTTCACACTAATAGGAAGCTGACCGTTAAAGGTTCCATTCTCTGTTAGTATTGATGCAATATCATATTTCATATCTAAAGCCGCAAGCTGTTCATTGACTTTTCCATTTCCAGCTTTAATTACCGAGGTATTTTTAAACACTGCAAAGTTTCCAACCCTTTTTATCTCAAAGCTGGCAATATTTCCAGAATAATCAATGTAAGCAGGCAGTTTTACCCATTCTTTTTCTCTATAGACATATGCATTATAATATACTCCGCTTGCAGCAGGGGTATAATTAAGCTTAAATCCTATAGGATTGCTAAAGAATACTAGGTCTTCCGGCCCCTCTTCAGTTTCATCATCAACAGTTTCTGCAACAAATTCACCCAAATCTCCCAGAATTTCATCCCTGTATCCACTGATTAGCTGGTCTATTTCTTTCTGTGTATCTTTATCTTCTTCATCCTCATCCTGAAATTCCGATAACTTCTCGTCAAGGATATCATCAAGCTCGCTCTCTATCTCAGCTTCGATTTCTGCTTCTGGTATACTCATTCCAAGAACTTCAGCCGTGAATTGTGTTGCATCTGATACAAGAAGGTCTTTCTTTGAAGAAAGGTCTGAGCCGCTTCTACCCAAATTTTCAAACTTCAAACTAATATAGATATCTTTAATTGAAGGGTCTTCCCCTGTTATATTATTTTTCATAGCTGCAATACCAGGAACAGAGTCTTGCAATATACCTGGTTTCAAATGTATCTCTCCAAAGCCAGTTTTTATTATGAGGGTCTCCTTATAATCGTCTAGATATTCGAATATTCCATAAGGTATTATGATTTCGTTGTTTTCTGAAGCCACCTTATCTTTATCTTCTTCATCTGCTGTTCTTTTGAAATACCCCATATCAATTGTATAACTCTTTGAATTATCATTCATCATACAGTTTTTTAATCTTGTTTCTCTTACTTTAATCCTAGTGTCATCATTAGTATTATCTAAAATCCAATAAAGCCCATACTTAATATCTTTCATAGCTTCATCAAATATTGACTCTTCTTCTTCTTGGTTTTGCTCATCATCATAATCTGATTGCCTAAACTCGGTTCTTGATTGTAGCGGTTCAGAAAATTTTGAAAATATTGCTTCTGTACTTCCTGCCGCGGTAAATGAATTTCTAACCTTAATATAATATCTTGTATTTGCGTTTAACCCATTGATAACTGCATAATTCATTCTTTGATCAGTGTCTTCTAATTCTTCCGGCTTATCATAAGTGATTATAACATTTGTCCACAATGTATACTCCGAATCGGTTTCAGACTTAATCCATACTTGAGCATCATAAGTCTCTTTTGCTTTCCACTGAACTTTAAGTGCTGTATAGGCGTTATATGTTCCATCAGATACCAACGCAAATAATTCCGGCATTTCCAGCATATTTGTAGTAACCGGCAGGGTAATCCAATCAGAAGTAGTGTAGGTACCATCCTGCAATAATCTTTCTGCCCTAATGCTGAAATAATATATTGTGTTAGGCTGCAAGCTCTCTGCCGTATAAACATATTCTCCTTTAGAATCCGGAGTAATTGTATCTGGAAGTTCATAATCCAACAGATTATATTCTTCATCATTCTCGAGTTCAGTTAGTCCTGCATATGGGCTAATTACTTTTGCTGTTCTAATAAGCCTGTATGTTACATCTTGTTCCAGCTGTGTCCATTTCAGTGTTACTTCATTACTCAAAAGTTTTGGATTCCCGTCAGTATCTTCATCTATTCCGAAATCCGATGGTGCTTTTGGCTTAAGCGTGCCTTCATCAGGTTCCTCAATGTCCCCTCTATCTGTAGTAACCGGCACGACATATGAAAAATCAGAATAAAGAGGTCTCGCTTCACCTGCGATATCTAACTTTAATCTAATAATGAAATAATAAGCAGTATCAGGTTTGACCGCAGGTCCAAATTCCGCAACAACATCCACATTTCCGGCAAAACTGCTTATTAATGCTCTTCGGGCATTATAATT
This sequence comes from Ignavibacteriales bacterium, assembly GCA_050260055.1. GTDB lineage: Bacteria > Bacillota > Clostridia > Acetivibrionales > UBA4821 > JBLMYQ01. Next base: position 105,664 of record JBLNBO010000022.1, on the reverse strand, counting down.
CAAGCCTGCTGCAGGAGTATCAGGATAATTATCTAAATATATAAAGGAATTGTAATTACCATTTGCGTCTTTCTCCAATGAATCGCTTATATATACATCATAACTAACCGTATAATCAGTACTCGGAGAAAAATTATAATCTGTAATATTGATATCTGCCTTTTGCCAAACTAGCCCAATTTCACTTGTTGAAACAGATTCCAGGCTGAAATAACTAGGAACCGGAGGATTTCTGGTTTCTCCAGGTGTAGTAAAACTTGTTGGTAAAGAATAGTCTGATTTTAAGTTTGTAGATATCTTTTCTGTACAGAGCTTAATATAATAAATTTTATTAAGCCTAAGCTCTGCAGGATAATCATCCCCAAAACCATCATAGTCCTGAAGCAGTTCTAACCCATTTAAATCGTATTTTACATATCCACTTTCAGAAAAATCCAAATCGCTTTCTTCAACAATTTTTACTGTTCTGTATCTAATATCATAAGGTATGCCATCAATTACTTCCTGATAATAGCTTCCATCGTCATCTGTTGAATCTTGTTTGTTCAGGCTGACATAAATATAGTATCTTATCTCATCATTGTCTATTCCCTGCGGTTTATCCCATTTCAAACTTACCGTTGCTCCCTTTTCCGTTCCATCAGTAATCATTTTTGTATCAGTTACAACAACATTTTGCGGAATAGGCGGTTTTCCATCTTCCAGCGCCATGTTGTATTTCATGACTGCTGATTGAATACTGTCCAAGTTATCTGATTTTGCATAGACTTTGTAATAATAGGTAGATGAAGAACTTTTGGTTGGAAGAAATATTTCTATTGGTTTGGTCAAATCGCCATATTGCTCGAATTCATATCCCTCTAAAATAGGCGTCATCATTCCTGAATCAGCACTGGAATAAACTTCATATTTAAAGTTTATTACTTCTGTTCCATCGCTAGTATCATAATTTATTCTGTCAATTGTGCATGTAATATTGTTATTGGAATCTTTACCTATTTTGACATGTAGAGGGGAGAAAGCATACCCATTATCCAAGCCCGAAGCTCTGCTAATTGTCTTCCCAATAGGAATATTATTAGGATTAGTTGCTGAGGTGTTGAACTGAGGGTATAACTTTAAATAATAAACTGTTCCTGGGCTCAAAGAATTATCGTTAAGTACATTATTTGCAAAGTCCCTGTATCTCCACCATTCATATGTAAAAATTCCATTTGTTATATCAACTTCATTAACAAGTTTTGATACTAAAGGCTCTCCCTGTTTTGTGACTTCATATCCTGTTGAAGAAGCTCCCGCGTCATAATAAACATCATAATTTCCAATGTTCATAGCTGATTTATCAGTGCCAACAGATACAATATAATCAATTTTATTTGAAGTTATAGGAGTAAAATCAGAACCATCCCAAATTTCAGGGATATCCCATTGAAGCCTGAAACCAGGGTTCAACCCGCTTTCGCTATCAGAAGATGATAAAAGGCTTATATCTGTACATGTAAAATCCATATCACCAGTAAATACATTAAGTTCATTGTCAGTTGTTGCGATACTTGCTCCCAAGCTGTTCCGTGCATCAACCGTAAAATGATAAATACGGTTTGGTAAAAGGTCAGTAATTGTATATGTGGAGGCAGTTACAGTAATGTCACCAGCAGGCCCCAAATCATCTCTCGAAATGATATAACTGGAAGCGCCGGGTATTGTATTCCAATAGAGGACTGCACTATTATCGCTGATAATATATTCATTATTTTCATCCTTGACTCCGGTCAAGTCCATATCTACAGGCCCAGCTGCATTAACTGGCAATGGAGCAATCCCGCCAAAAAGAGACGAAATTATACTGAAAATTAGTAGGAAAGAAAGAATTTTCTTAGGTTTCTTCATCAAATTATGCTCCTCCTTAGATTTGAAGACAATAAACCGCCATATCATATATCGGCATAAATGATAATTTTATATAGGTTTTTGTTGATTTTTTGTTTGTTTGAAAATAGCAAAGAAATTTCGTTTATGTTATAATTATACTAGAATTATGCATATTTCGCTATACATAGTAAGTTTTGGCTTTGCAAATAAGATACTATGGAGGAATATTATGCAACAATTGTTTTCAGAAGAAGACTTATTAGTAATTAAAAGACGTTTCATAGCCCTATATAATAAAGCAGTGGAAAAAGCTTCACTCCAAGCGGTTAATAGCATTACTAAAGAAGTAATAGAATCGATAAATAACGAATCAGAAGAAATGTTAAGTAAAGAGGATGAATTGTTAATCAAGAACTATATAAAGGATAAGGCAGAACACTGGGTGAAAAAGTAGTTAATAAAAAATAAAGCAGGCTTTTAGCCTGCTTTATTTTTTATTAAAACCTAACTTGTTTTGTTGCCTTTAACCTTGCAAGTGCTCTTGCAAGAGAAGCTTGAGACCTAATATACTCCTGGTATGCCAGTTTCTGTTGAAGTCTTTCTTCAGCTCTCTCTTTAGCCGCTTTTGCCCTGTTAATATCTATTTCTTCAGGCCATTCAGCTGTATCAACAAGAAGAATAGTTTTTTCTGGAGTTACTTCCATAAAACCAGGGGTAATAGCCGCCTCTTTCCAAACTCCATCCGCAAGAATTCTAGCAACTCCTGCAGTAACAGCTATAACAGCTTGTTCATGGTCTTTTAATATACCAATCTCACCCTCTGGCGTATGAACTATTATCATCTCTGCTTGACCCTCGAAGAATTTTCTTTCGGGAGTTACTACTTCAAGATAAAAAGTTGCCATTTTTTATACCCCCTACAGCTTTGCAGCTTTCTCTTTTACCTCTTCTATAGATCCAGCCATCAAGAAGCAGTTTTCTGGAATATCATCTAACTTACCTTCAACGATTTCCTTAAATCCTGCAATTGTATCCTTAATCGGAACATACTTACCTGCTGAACCGGTAAATGCTTCAGCAACGAAGAATGGCTGTGATAAGAACTTTTCAACTTTCCTTGCACGGAAAACAACCAACTTATCGTCTTCAGTCAATTCATCCATACCAAGTATAGCTATTATATCTTGTAATTCTTTATATCTCTGAAGAATAGCTTGAACCTTTCTAGCTACTTCATAATGCTCTTGTCCAACTATTCTTGGATCAAGAATTTTTGAAGTTGAGTCTAGCGGATCCACTGCAGGGTAAATTCCTTTTTCAACTATTGCTCTTGAAAGAACTGTTGTTGCATCCAAGTGGGCAAATGTTGTTGCAGGTGCAGGGTCTGTCAAGTCATCGGCAGGAACGTAAATTGCCTGAACTGACGTTACAGAACCTTTCTTGGTTGAAGTTATTCTTTCCTGAAGAGTTCCAACGTCTGTTGCAAGTGTTGGCTGGTAACCAACCGCTGATGGTACTCTACCAAGAAGAGCAGAAACTTCAGAACCAGCCTGAATGAATCTGAATATGTTATCTATGAACAGAAGAACGTCTTGTCCTTCTTGGTCTCTAAAGTATTCTGCCATTGTCAATGCTGTAAGACCAACTCTCATTCTTGCACCAGGAGGCTCATTCATTTGTCCGAACACCATCGCTGTCTTATCCATAACTCCTGATTCTTTCATTTCATTCCATAAATCATTTCCTTCTCTGGAACGTTCACCAACGCCGCCAAATACTGAGAAACCTCCATGCTCATGAGCAATGTTTCTGATAAGTTCCATGATAAGAACTGTTTTACCAACTCCCGCTCCACCGAACAAACCTATCTTTCCTCCCTTTGCATAAGGAGCAAGAAGGTCAACAACCTTTATTCCTGTTTCAAGTATTTCTGTAGCAGGTGCTTGTTCAGTAAACTCTGGTGCTGGTCTGTGAATTGGTAAATACTCTGAAGCTTTTACCTCACCTTGTTTATCAATTGCTTCTCCCAAAACATTGAAAACTCTTCCAAGTGCACCTTTACCAACAGGAACTGTTATTGGAGCCCCTGTGTCAATAGCTTCCATACCTCTTGCAAGACCATCAGTAGAAGACATAGCAACACATCTTACTGTATCGTTTCCAAGATGCTGCATAACTTCAGCAACAATCTTGTCTTCAGCTCTGTTGATTCTTACAGCACTATATATTGCAGGAAGTAAACCTTGTTCAAACTTAACGTCTATAACCGGTCCAATTACCTGCATGATTTTTCCTACATTTTCTGGCATATTTTACACTCCTTCTACTTTAATTTCTCTTTCGGGCTTATACGATACGCCCCAACTATCAACTGTCAATTTTAAACTGTTTTACAGCACTGCCGCTCCGCCCACAATTTCCGATATTTCTTGGGTTATCGCAGCTTGACGTGCTCTGTTATATGACAATGTCAGCTTCTTAATCATTTTGTCAGCATTAGATGTAGCACTATCCATCGCAGTCATTTTAGCACTCATTTCGCTTGTAAAAGATTCTACCAATGCACCATACAAAAGACCTTTAAGATATTTTGGTACTAGTGTATCAAATACTGCATTCGGTGAAGGCTCATATAAGAAGGTCGCCCTTCTTTCCTGCGTCAAATCGATATTCTTCATATTATCAATATCAAGTGGCAGCAGCCTAGTAATTTGAGGTTCAAGCTTTAATGCGCTAACCATCAAAGTATATACTAGATAGACCTCATCGATTGTACCGTTTAAAAACTCCTCAATGACTACTTCTCCAATTTCCCTTGCTCTGTAAACACTAGGATTTTGGGAAGGATAAGCATATTCATTTAATATTGAATACCCCTTCCTCTTGAAATTGTTATGGCACACATGACCAATTGTTAAAATCAATGAATCATTTTTATCTTTGATACTTCTTTCAGCAAGCTTTATAACATTACTGTTGTAGCCACCTGCCAAACCCCTATCACCAGCAATTACAATATACAATGTCTTTTTTTCTGGCTTGGTTTCTCTTTGCTCAAAATATTTTACATCTATATCTCTTGTACGAAGCAATATATCAGCTATTGTCTCCTGAACCTTCTTGAAAAATGGAAGGGTTTGCTCCAATTGCTGTCTGGACTTTTTCAGTTTTTGTGCTGCTAAAAGCTTCATAGCTTTAGTAATCTTTTTGGTCTCTTTTATGCTTTTCATTCTAAGCTTGATTTCTCTAGCACTAGCCATTTAATGTTCTCACCTACCCTTTACAGTTGACAGTTGATAGTTGACAGTTTACAGTTAAAAGCCAAAAGTCACAACCCTGGAAATATCAACTCATCAAATCAACTTTTCTATTAGTTATATCATTTCATATCAGCCTATTTAATCAACTCAATTGCTAGTTGTTAGTCTTTAACTGTTAACTTTACATTGTCAACTGTCAACTAACTTTTACGCTCTGAATCTCATGCTCTTATATTCCTCAATTGCCTTCTTTATAGTCTCTTCAGTTTCAGCTTTTAATTCGCCTGTTTCAACAATTGATTTGTATACTTCTGGATACTTCTCCCCAATAAATTCAACTAACCCTGCATTGAATTTTCTAGCCTGTTTTGTGTCAACATCCATTAGGTATCCATTAATCCCCGAGTACAGAACAACAACCTGATGCTCAACCGGCATTGTATAATATTGATCCTGCTTTAGAGTTTCAACAAGTCTTTCACCCTGCATCAAGCTATCGCGGGTGTGTTTGTCGAGTTCTGAACCAAATTGAGCAAATGCTGCAAGCTCTCTAAACTGAGCAAGACTAAGTCTAAGCTTTCCTGCAACCTTTCTCATAGCCTTGATTTGTGCAGAACCTCCAACTCTGGAAACTGACAAACCAACATTAACAGCAGGTCTGATACCAGAAAAGAACAATTCTGATTCAAGGTATATCTGACCATCTGTTATCGAAATAACGTTTGTTGGAATATATGCAGAAACGTCACTTGCAAGCGTTTCAATAATAGGTAGTGCTGTAATTGAACCTCCGCCAAGCTCGTCACTAAGTCTTACAGCTCTTTCAAGCAATCTTGAATGTAAATAGAAAACATCGCCAGGATATGCTTCTCTTCCTGGAGGTCTTCTGAGAAGAAGTGACATAGCTCTGTATGCTTGTGCATGCTTTGAAAGGTCATCATATATTATCAAGACATCCTTATTTTGTGAATATAAGAATTCTTCTGCCATTGCACAGCCAGCGTATGGTGCAATGTACTGAATTGTTGACATCTCACTTGCTGTAGAAGAAACAACAATTGTATATTCCATTGCTCCTTTTTGTTCAAGCAAATTAACAATACTAGCAACAGAAGAAGCTTTCTGTCCAATTGCAACATAAATACAAATCATATTCTGTCCTTTTTGATTGAGAATTGTATCAATTGCAACCGCAGTTTTACCTGTCTGTCTGTCACCAATAATAAGCTCTCTCTGACCTCTTCCGATTGGTATCATAGAATCTATTGCCATAATACCTGTCTGCACCGGTTTATTAACTGATTTTCTGTCAATAACACCTGGAGCAAGAAACTCAATTGGTCTGAACTTATCCGTTTTTATTTCGCCCTTACCATCAAGCGGTCTTCCAAGGGGATCAACAACTCTTCCAATAAGAGCATCACCAGTTGGAACTTCAACCATTCTCTTTGTTCTTTTTACAATTGTTCCTTCTTTAACCTCTTCTTCTCCTCCGAAAAGCACGCAACCAACGTTGTCTTCTTCAAGGTTAAGCGCCATTCCGAAGATATTGTTTCCGAAATCAAGAAGTTCGCCATATGTTGCACCTTCTAATCCATAAATTCTTGCAATACCGTCTCCGGCTTGAAGAACATAACCAATATCTTCTTCCTTGGTTTTCATATCATAGTTTTCTATTTGTTGTTTCAATATTGAACTAATTTCTTCAGGTCTTACTTTCATTTTTACCCTCCTCTTGTATTTGGCTATCAGCCGTTAAACATGTTCTGAGCTCTGGGTTCTGAGTTCTGGGTAACCCCATAAAAATCTTTTGGATTTTCTTGAATTTTACTCAGCACTCAGGACTCAGCGCCCAGCGCTGATTTTAGCCTATTGCGCTTTGCATTCTATCCAGCTTGCCTTTTACACTTCCATCTATCATCTTATCACCAATTTTTACAACCACTCCACCGAGTATTGATGAATCAATAATATTGTCAACTTTTACACTTTGACTGCCATATACAACCCTTAATTTTTCACCAAGTTTTTTAATCTGGCTGTCAGAAAGTGCTTCAGAAGATATTACCTTTAAATTAAGGCATTTTTTAATTTCGTCGGCAAGTAAGCTATACTGTTCAATAATTTCGGAAAAGTTTTTCATTCTTCCTTTATCAACAAGGATTTTAATAAAATTCACTGTATCTTTGTGAGCTTCTTTTCCAAATATCTTTTCTATAACTTCTTTTTTGCTGCTGCTTTTTAAGCTTGGATTGTTAAGAAACTTCTTAAGCTCGATATTTTCTGCTATTGTTTTTTCAATACTTTCCATATCAGCTTTAAAAGTATCAATTAAGTTTTTATCAACACCAATTCTGATTAATGCTTCGGCATACCTTTTTTCAACAAGCGGCATTATGCAGCACCTACCTCATCAATGAAATCGTCAACAAGCTTCTTGTTAGTTTCGTTGTCCATATTCTTTGCGACAACTTTAGAAGCAGCTGCAAGTGCAATACCAGCAATTTGAGCCTTAAGTTCATTAACCATGCTCTTTCTTTCTATTTCAATATCTCTCTGAGCTTTTTCAACAAGAGATTTTGCGTCTTCTTTAGCTTTATTTAATATTTCTTCATATTGTTTTTCAGCTTTAACTCTGGATTCGTTAATAATCTTTTCTGCTTCTTCTACAGCCTTATCAAGCTGCTCTTTGAGTTCAGCCTTCATTGTTTCGGATTGTTCTTTATTTGTTTGGGCAGACTCAAACATTTCTTTTATAGAATTAGCCCTGTTTTCCATGAAATTTGTAACAGGCTTGAAAAGAATCTTTTTTAGTATCCAGTATAAAAACAATATGTTAATAATTGTTAAAATAAATGTAAAATCAAAATTGAGCATTTTTCTCCTCCCAATTGATGACGCAAGCGTTAGACATAAGACCACTCGATTCATATGAAAAATGTATCAGCAATAGTCTTATGCCTACTGCCTATGTCTAGTCAGCCTGCCTCAAACAGGCCATGTTTAATATTAGAGCTTTGTGAAGATAAGTATTGCAACGATAAGACCATAAATTGCAGTTGCTTCTGCAAGAGCAATACCCAAAACGAAGTTTTTGGTTATTTTGCCATCTGCTTCTGGCTGTCTTGAAACAGCTTCAGCTGCCTTACCTGTAGCTATACCTATACCTATTCCTGCTCCCAAACCTGTTAGAGCTGCGATACCTGCTGCTATTCCCATTAATCCATTCATTGTATTTCACCCCCTTTTTATTCTATGGCTTCTTCAATATAAAGCATTGACAAGAATGTAAATATAAACGCTTGTAACAATCCATCAAATATGTCAAAGTAAAGACTAAATATTGGTGGAAGAAGTAATCTTCTTGAAACGATAGTTATTAATTCCATCATTACAAAAGCTCCAAAAACGTTACCAAATAGACGCAAGCAGAGTGAGAGCGGTTTTATTATGTACTCCATCAACTTGAACGGTAACATAATCGGAATTGGCTCAAACCAGCTCTTAATTGTTCCGCCTATTCCCTTATATTTTAGCTGACTTCCAATAACAAGTAGAATTGTCATTAGAGCAAGTGCTGCTGGAAGATTTATGTCTTTTGTTGGGGGCCTAAGCCCTGGGAATAAGAATCCACCTATATGAAATTCGGGAATTCCAAGCATTCCAATTGTATTACAAAACGCAAGGAATATTATTATTGTACCGAAGTATGGGGCAAAAGGCTTCCAATGATGGCCTATCATTGTTTTAGCCAAACTATTTATACCTTCTACTAATGCCTCGGCAAAATTTTGTACTTTCCCTGGGAATTTTTCGAATTTCCTTGTGATAAGAACTGCACCAATAATGATTATTGCTGTGAGAACCCACATTGTGAAAATTGATTCATTAAAGTGAATTGTAAATGGTTTTACATTATAGTTAAGTATATTAAAGCCTGGAACTTCAACTTTAATGCTTTCATAAGTTATCTTTTCCATTTTTGCAGTAAGCTCTGCGCCTAAGCTTTCCTTTTGATTGCCATGTTCAGCAGTTTTTGCTTGAACTTCGGCAGCTGTTGTACTTTGTACAGTGGTGTCCTCTACTGCGGTAACTGCTTGATGACTCATTTCACATCTCCTTTCCTTATTATTCTTTATTGCTTAAACTAAATTTTATTACTAAATTTTTTATATATGTACAACGCAGTAATGCGCCGCATATCCTTAATTCCTAAAAACGTTAGATGCAAGCAGTGCAAGGCGTACAAGGCGAAAAGCGCGGAGTTTGCTTAAGTGCAAATGAGCACTTTGAGTCCGAAGTACAACGCCGCAATGCGCCGCATATCACGTTTTATATTCGAAGTTGTTGTTTGTAACACCTATAGCTTCAGTTAACGCATTTACCATGATTGTTAATGTTATAATGCTTATTCCTATAGACGCAGCGAAAAAAATCTGTAATGATTTATCTGCACAAGCAAATAAAAGAACTACCGTAAGTAATTGAATACCAAAATATTTCACAATAATCTGCAGTGAAATCTTGGTGTTAGACAACATATTTCCTATCATTTCGGACAAACTTCTTAACCTGATAAGACTAACAGCATATCCGATTGAAACACCAATTAACAATTGAATATTAAATTTAAAAAGCAGTTGGGATATTAATATGGCCAATGCAAATAAGACTAAAGATTTCTTCATTAATAATTTTTCTGTTCCATTACTAAAAATCATTTTATTACACTCGTCTTCATTTTCTATATGCTATAAGTACCAATAAACTCATATTTTTTTATAACTGTGACGTAAGCAAACATATTTTACAATAAAAAATACAAAAGTTGAAGCAGTTAGCAAAAAATTAATACAGATTTAATAATTTTCTTAACTAAATTATATTTTTTATGTTAATATTTTATTGTTGCTTACCGATAAGATTATTGATAATCATGTTTTATATTATCCTTTCTGAAATAACTGTAATTTTAGAAAATTCAGCATCTTAACAATTTAAAATAGTTTTATTAATAAATATACGATTTAGGAGTGAGCTTATGGATCTATCTACCATTTTAGGTTTGATTATCGGGTTTGGTTTTATCTTGGTTGCTTATATAATGGAAGGTGGAAACCCAGCGGGACTGCTTCAGGTTACTGCCCTAATGATTATATTGGGAGGTACTTGCGGCGCCGTCATGATATCTTTCCCTTTGGAAGATATAAAAAGGGCCCTTAAGACCGGCAAGATTGCGTTTATACATAAAGAATATAATGAAATAGATATAATAAATCAACTTGCTGACTTATCGGAAAAAGCTAGAAAAGATGGGCTTCTGAGTCTTGAACAAGATACTCAATCTAATCCGAATCCCCTAATACGGAAAGGATTAAGCTTGGTTGTAGATGGTATAGAGACTGAAGTAATAAAAGATATCTTAGTAAGAGAAACATTTCTTCACGAGAATGAATTTCATGCCAGCGCATCAATTTTTGAAGCTGCAGGCGGTTATTCTCCAACAATGGGTATCGTCGGAACAGTTCTGGGACTTATAAGCGTTCTCAGTAACCTTTCAAATCCAAATGAACTTGGTGCAAAAATCGCTCTTGCGTTTATAGCAACATTGTTTGGTATTGGACTTGCTAACCTTGTCTGGCTTCCATTAGCAGCTAAGATAAAAATTAAGGGTAAAAAAGAAAAGATGATTAATGACCTAATAATTGAAGGTCTTCTTTCCATACAAGCTGGAGAAAATCCAAGAATTATTAAAGAAAAGCTTAACCTCTCACTTCTTGAACAATTGAGCGGAAAAGCACCCACACAGGATACCAAAGAAGATGAAGGCATGATGCGCGCAGAGGGGTGATTAATAAATGGCGAACCAGCTTCCTCCAGAACCGGAGAAAGACCGTTCCGAACGATGGCTGCTTACTTATTCAGATCTTATAACCCTGCTTTTGACATTCTTTGTCATACTATATTCAATTAGCCAGCAGGACGCTGCAAAGTTTCAAGCAGTTGCAGAATCGTTAAGCGGTGCATTATCAGGTACAAAAGAAGTCGTAGGTGAAAGCCCGGGCATATCTCAGATACAAGGAAATAGTGGGTTCCATCTTGATGTAAGTAATGCTGATAAGGAAAAAGCTGAACAAAACAAATTAAAGGAAATTAAGAAAAAGGTTGAAGAGTTAGCAAAAAAGGAAGGCCTCCAATCTTCGATTTCAGTTACCTTAGAAGAAAGAGGAGTTGCAATAAGGATTGTTGACCGGGTTCTATTCAACAGCGGTTATGCAGACCTGACTCCGCAAGCAGATAAACTCTTAAGGAGTATAGGAAAAATTTTGTACACAAGCCAGGGACAGTATATAAGAATAGAAGGCCATACAGATAATGTGCCTATTACCGGAAGATTCGCATCAAACTGGGAATTATCCTCTTCACGAGCAACAAATGTATTAAGGCTTTTTATTGATAAATCTGGAATAAATCCGAAAATACTATCCGCAGTTGGATATGGAGAATACCGTCCAATTGCAACCAATGTTACCGAAGATGGCCGCTCAAAAAATAGAAGGGTTGAAATAGTAATCTTAAATACAAAATTCAGTCAATCCGAATCACAATCAGTTGAAAATAAGAAACCTTCAGTAACTCAACCACAAGATCCAGTAATAAAATCACAAAACGCAAATGAAAAAACTACCGCAAGGTAGTTTTTTAGTTTCATTCTACATTTAGAGTTTTAGCAGTTACATTTACAAAAATTATGTTTAACCCTGTAAGCCTTTCAATCTCTTCACTGACTTTAGACTGTATTGCATACAAAATATCAGGAATATAATTTCCATAGTTTATTGAAACCTCGATATCAATAATTGCTCCTGCAGGCATATTGGTTACTCTCGACCTGACAGTCTTATAAACACCTTCAACATGAACAATCAAATAATCAACCATATTATTAATTACGTTATCCGAAATAACATATTTGCCCAGATAACTAAATGTAGGCCTTACAACTGATTTGTCCGCAACAAAAGGCAGTGCATTGACACTCTCTTTAGGCTTGAAGATTCTCAATGGATCAAGGAAATACCCTGAAAAGTTTTTCTTTATTTCAAAAGTTGGAACAGGAATAACGTGTTTACCTTCATCTTTCCTAATGGAAAGAGCTAAACTCATTTCTTCTTCTGTTGCGACATCTTCGATTCTTATTACTTCAGAAATTTCTGGCAGTTCAAGTGCCTTTGCAATTTTTACTGCCATCTCGTCTGAGGTTGCAAGAATAATTATTGATTCAGGATCATAGACCCTAATAGCTTCTTTTACCTTCTCAGCATGGTTATAGTCGGTAAATAAAGCTCTTTTCACTGAAGCAATCCTTGTTTCTTCCTTTTTAGCCGAGGAACCTGCAAGAACTTTATTGCCCCTTATAAATAGTCCATCATCTATTATAGATTCAATATTATGTTCTTTTGCTACCCATTGAACTCTATGGCTTTTTCCAGTACCACTAGGTCCAACAAAAGAATAAACTTTCAAGGTAAAACCTCCAAAATCCGTTTTTTGTCTACATCTTCAATTAAGGAAAGTATTGAGAATTTTTGATAATTTTAGTATACTATATATTATAAACTGATTTTCCTACATACAACATTGAACATAAACTAGCCTGTCAAATATCTATATTAAAGGATAATCGTCTCATATGCAAGTAATTAATTATCTTTACTATTTAACCCGCAAATATAAAGGGAGGAAAAATTAATGGAGAACTTTGATTTGCACAGCATAATTTCTTCAGGAGAATTAATAAGGACAAAGTTTGATAAAACAGAATGGATTTCAAATGTTACGTATAATATTTCTGATAACTATATACAAGTAGAACTTACTCAGGACTATATAAATAAACTAATTATGGTAGGTGATTCTGTAAAGTGTAAGGTCTCAACAGCTCAAAATGAATATGTCCTTGATGGTATTGTAGATAAGATTGAAATTGAAGATTTAAAGATAATGACAATAAAGGTTATAAATATAAATAAATTTGAAAATACAAGACAAAATAGCAGATATGATGCATACATTATTTCAAAAATTACCGTTAACCGGGAACCTGCAATATTTTCCGTTGTAACCAGCCTTAGTACTTCCGGTATCTCTGTCGCTTCAAAATCGGAACTTCAAAGTGATTCAGAAGCATTTGTAGAAGTATTTGTTGATAGTGGAAATACAATAAGGTTTTATGGTAAGGTAGTTAGAAAAGCAATAAATGAAAATGGATATGAATATGGAATTAAGTTTAAACAACTTGACGAACAAAATGAGCATATTCTCGTCAACGTTCTATCTGAATTAAAATCAAAAGAGGAAAGCTTATTAAAGAAATTCTTTGAGCAAAAGTAGTTAAAATCTGTCAAAGAGAACCATTTAAATGATGGTTCTTTTTTTTGTGAATTTTAGAAAATTATTCTCGGTATAATCATTTTTTTATTTGCGCACTCTACTAACAAATCCTTAATTTGAAAATAGGAGGTGTTTAGAATGGGAGTTGTAAAGGTTCTTAATCTTGTTGGAGATTCAAAAGAAAGCTGGCAGGATGCAGTTGAAAAAGCAGTATCTGAAGCTTCTAGAACTGTCGAAAATATTACAGGCGTTGAAGTTATGAATACAACCGGTACTGTCCGTGATGGCAAAATTGTTGAATATAAGGCAAATGTCAATGTAGCATTCTATGTTGACCCAAATAGATAGGATAGTTACTGGGTTCTTATACTAAATTTATAAGAAAAAGTTCTCAAGCAGAGCACTCTATAATAAATCTGAAGATATTTCATAAGAAGGAATGATATTAAGATGGATCAGCTTTTTACTAAACAAGAATACCAGGATTATGTTAAAACAAAGTCTCCAAATACTTCTATAATAAAGAATGTTATTTGGGCTTTTGTTGTTGGAGGGATTATTTGCACAATAGGGGAATTATTTAGAAATTTATTCGCATCATTAGGCTTCAATGTTGATACTGTAGCAAATCTAACCTCGATTACAATGATATTTTTAGGAGCTTTTCTAACTGGAATTAATATTTATGATGAAATTGGAAAACGTGCTGGTGCAGGTTCAATAGTTCCTATAACAGGGTTCGCCAACTCTATCGTCGCTCCTGCAATGGAATATAAAAGCGAAGGATATGTTATGGGGGTCGGTTCAAAGATGTTTTTATTAGCTGGCCCTGTTTTGGTATATGGAATATCCGCTTCAGTAATAATTGGTATACTATTTTTTATTTTTAGATAATTCATCTAATTAACTCGAAAGGATCTTGGGAATGGCAAAAAAAAAGGTTTCAAAACAAACTGTAAAATTCGATAATCCTCCTTCAATAATACAGACAGCAAGTATTGCAGGCCCAAGAGAAGGGAATGGGCCTCTTGCAAGATATTTTGATGAAATTATTAATGATGAATTATGGGATGAAAAGACATGGGAAAAAGCAGAAAGTAAGATTCTTCGTGAATGCATAAATATGGTTGTAAAAAAATCAGGTCAACCTCATACAAATATTGAATATATACTTTCTGGAGACTTGCTCAGTCAGTGTATTTCATCAAACTATGCTATTAGAGAAACCAACATTCCCTTTTTTGGGTTATATGGGGCCTGTTCAACAATGTCTGAATCTTTGTCTCTAGCTGCAATGATAATTGATGGAGGATTTGCAGACTATGTAATAAGTGCTGCTTCAAGCCATTTTTGTTCAGCTGAAAGACAATTCCGTTTTCCGCTTGAATTGGGAACCCAAAGGCCTTTGACTTCACAATGGACTGTAACTGGAGCAGGAGCAAGCCTAATAAGTTCAACTGGCAGCGGTCCATACATTACTGATATTACAACCGGTAAGATTATTGATATGGGAATAAATGATTCAAATAATATGGGTGCAGCAATGGCTCCAGCAGCAGTTGACACAATTTTTGCTCATTTTAATAACACAGGTATTTATCCAGACGACTATGATTATATAGTAACGGGAGACCTTGGATATGTAGGGTTAGATATAGCTTCAGATATGTTGTCAAAACTCGGATTAAAAATAGAAAATAAACTTTTAGATTGCGGGGTATTAATTTTTAACAGGGAACAGCAAGATGTTCATGCAGGAGGAAGTGGATGCGGATGCTCCGCAAGTGTATTTAACGGTTATTTATATAATGAAATAACCAGCGGCAACTTGAAAAAAATACTATTAGTAGCAACAGGTGCATTAATGAGCCCCACCAGTGTTCAACAAGGTGAAACAATTCCGGCAATAGCTCATGCAGTAACAATACAGGCTTAAACCATTTGACAATGAAGTTTAAAATAAATATATAGGGGTAACCATAACGGTTACCCAATAATAATTTTAATTATTATACCAGAAAAGAGTTGATTTTCCTTGGACTATGTTAGAGCATTTATACTCGGCGGAGTAATTTGTGCAATAGGTCAAATGTTAATAGATAAAACCAGGCTGACTTCAGCTAGAATACTCGTATTATTTGTAACAGCAGGTGCAATATTAACGGGATTAGGATTATACGATAATCTTGTTGCCCTTGGAGGCGCGGGTGCAACGGTTCCTCTTACGGGATTCGGGTACCTTCTTACGAAAGGGACAATAAAAGATGTTAATTCAATTGGTCTTTTAGGGGCCTTTACCGGCGGTGTTAAAGCTGCGGCAGCGGGAATTACTGCTGCATTATTCTTTGGATATGTTACATCAGTTTTAGCAAAGCCGAAACCAAAAAGCTGAGAGGAGTATCTATATGAATAAAAGGAAAGTTATTGTAGTTACGGATGGTGATGATTACGCGCGTGCTGCAGTAGAAAGTGCAGTTAAAAAGAATGGCGGCAGATGTATTTCTTTATCAGCTGGAAACCCTACAAACCTTACCGGTTCAGAAATTGCCCAGCAAGTTATGATTGCAAAAAACGATCCTGTAGTGATAATGGTTGATGATAATGGAAACAAAGATAAGGGTAAAGGTGAAACCGCTTTAAGGTCTTTTGCTTCATTTCCAGATATAGAAATAATAGGTGCGCTTGCTGTCGCTTCTATGGGGCACGGCAAATCTGGAATTAAAGTTCATTGTTCAATCACCAGAGATGGAAAAAAGGTTGAATCTGCAGTTGATAAAGAAGGCGCGCCTATAGATGGCAATGAAGTTTTTGGTGATACTATAGATATATTAAATGAAATCAATATTCCATATATAGTTGGAATTGGGGACCCAGGAAAAATGGGTGGCTTTGATGACCCTTCGAAAGGCTCACCAATAACCACCCTTGCAATCAAAACCATTATGGATCAATATTCTTAATGCACATCACATGTACTAGTCGGCGCTTCATAAGGCTTATCCTTAGGCAATGGCGCATCGCTGTCTGCAGGGGTATAAGGCTCCGGTCTTTTAATTTTTATTCTTGAAACAACGTTTTCCGGAGGACAGTACTCTTTAGCCAGTTTGCCGCTAGCAGTACAAATATTTACTTTAACATGGACACTGCATATTTCTGTTGGTTGAGTACCTTCAATAAAAATCTCTTTCCTAATTCTGCTTCCTCTCGGGTCATGTGCGCATAAATCGCCAGCAAGCATACCTGAGTCTATACAAATGTTTTCACTTACTATCCCATTTGGCATTACAAAATCTTTTACCGGTAAATTCTTATGCGACTTTTCCATAACCATTTTCCATATTTTTGCCGAATAGTTTGTGCTTCCAGGGATAGACCTCTTTTTTCCATCATCATTGTCATATCCGAACCATACCGCACTTACGTAGTAAGGTGTAAAGCCTACAAACCATCTGTCGTAATTATTTGAAGTAGTTCCGGTTTTACCTGCAGCAGGCATTGCAGAAAGTTTTGCCGACGAACCTGTTCCATACTGAACAACATCTTTCATCATACTTGTAAGAACATATGATGCTCTCTCATCCATTGCTCTTGTAAGCTCTGGTTTGTTTTCTAACAGAACAGTTCCATTTTTGTCTTCCACCCTTATATATAAAATCGGCTTTGCATAATAACCTCCGTTAGCAATTGCACCATAAGCAGCAGTCATTTGCAAAGGTGAAACACCATTCGTAAGCCCTCCTAGAGCTAAGCCTGCCGGAGAATATTTATCAGTATCTGAAATGGTTATTCCTAATCTTGATAAGAACTCTGTAGACCTTTCTCCTCCAACTTTTAACCATACTTTTACTGCCACTATATTCATTGAATTTTCAATTGCTCTGCGTATGGTTGAAAGTCCCCAGAAACCATCTTTGTACCAGTTTCTTGGCGACCAGTTTCCAAGCGTTATAGGCACATCATCAATAACTGTTGCAGGTGTAATTAACCCGCTATCTAGTGCAGGCCCATATACCGCTATAGGCTTAATGCTTGAACCTGGCTGTCTCTTTGCTTGAATGGCCCTGTTAAAGGTCATTATGCCAGTTTTAGGCCCATAACCCCCACATAGTCCCAGAATATATCCATTACTATGGTCCATAACTACTATTGCAGATTGCGGTTTAACAGACCTTCCACTAAATTGAGAAAAGGCAGGACTTCCTTCTGAATATGCCTCATTAATCGCATTCTGAACTTTTGGATTCATTGTAGTGTAAATTTTTAGTCCTTCACCAAAAAGCTTTTCCTGGGCTGCTTTGCTATCAATCTTTAGCTTTTCCTGCAAATCTTCTAATACCTTCATGCATACTGCATCAATATAATAAGACTGTCTTGAACTCTTAGTAGATTTACCACTTTTAATCTTGATTTTCGCCTTTACAGCTTCCTCATATTGCTCTTCAGTAATAAAACCCTGTTGTTTCATTTTTGAAAGGACAAGCTCCTGTCTTTCCTTGCTTTCTTTAAAATCCGAAATAGGATTTCGCTTGCTGGGTGATTGAGCACAGGCTGCAAGTATTGCACATTCAGCTATAGAAAGGTCTTTTGAGTCCTTATCGAAATATTTTCTTGCTGCTGCCTCAACACCATATGATTCTTTTCCTAAGAAAATGGTATTCAAATATAATTCAAGTATCTGGTCTTTAGAAAGCTTCTTCTCCAGTAATATTGCCCTGACTTGTTCCTGCAGCTTCCTTTTAATTGTAACTTCCTTTTCACCAGTTATATTCTTAATCAGCTGTTGGGTAATAGTACTGCCTCCGTATTGCTTGCCTCCTGGGAGCAAATAGTTTATGGCTGCACCAATGGTTCGTCTTAAGTCTATCCCGTTATGTTCGCGAAATCTCTCATCTTCAATTGCTATAAACGCACTAGGCAAATATGGCGACATTTCACTCAATTTTACGGTAATCCTATTCTGATAACCAAAAACCTTGCTTATTTCATTCCCATTTATATCATAAAATGAAGAAGTGAGGTTTTTAAATTCCAAATCATCAGCACTTATCTCCTCAGTAGTTTCAAGTATTGCAAAGAAAATACCTGCTGCCACGCCAATAAATGTAAACAGCAAAAAGAGTATAATTACCAAGAGTATCTTTGATTGAAAAACATACTTTATAAAGCCACCATTATTTTTCCCTGAAGTAATTTTCCAAAAATTATATTTATCTTTTAGGCTCATAGCCCCTCCACTATTCTTTTTCGATACTATCTTACTGTCAGCAAAACTATTATATTACTGGCTTTTTATTTTGTAAATAAATGATAATAACTTGTCATATAATTAAAATAAAACAATGAACTATAATTTGTATTATGTAAATTATCCACAATATCCACACCTTTATCCACATATCCAGATGCTTTTATGCGTAGGGTTTATCAGGCTTTTTCACAGTATTAACATTATAAAATTCGACAAAATTTAAATGAAAAAGTGGCTTCGCCACTTTTTTTGTTTCTTTATAATTTTAATCCAGGTATTGCATTAAGGTCAAGCTCGCTGGTATAACCGGAAATGTATTTATAATATGCCGCGCATCCAATCATTGCGGCATTATCCGTGCATAATATCGGCGGCGGACAACTAAATCTTATTCCTTTCTTTTCTGTTTCAGAAATAAAAGTATTCCTCAATAATGAATTAGCAGCAACCCCTCCAGCTAAAGCAACCTTATCAAGTCCGGTTTCTTCTGCCGCAATCATTGTTTTTTCAACCAATACATCTACCACTGCTTTTTGGAAACTTGCCGCCAAATCAGGGACATTAATTTCTTCTCCAGACATCCTGATTTTATTCATATGATTCAATACTGCAGTTTTTAAACCGCTGAAACTAAAGTCCAAACTATCATTAAAGCGGACTCTAGGAAAAACATATGCATCATCCTTTCCCTCACTTGCCGCTTTATCTATATAAGGCCCTCCAGGATAACCAAGCTCTAAAGCTCTCGCGATTTTATCAAAAGCTTCACCGGCTGCATCATCTCTAGTTTTTCCAATTACTTCATAATCTACATATGTTTTTACATGCACAAGCTCAGTATGTCCTCCGGAAACTACAAGACAGATAAAAGGCGGTTCAAGCCACTCGCTTTGAATATAATTTGCAGAAATGTGTCCAGAAATATGATGTACTCCAACAAACGGTTTATCAAGAGCAAATGCTATGGCTTTTGCTGTTGATAAACCTACAAGCAATGCACCAACAAGTCCTGGTCCATAAGTTGTAGCAACAAAATCAATATCAGAAAAACTAACGCCTGCTTTATCAAGTGCTTCTTTAATAACAGGGCTTATGTTCTCAACATGGTGTCTTGATGCAATTTCCGGAACCACGCCTCCATAAACCTTATGAAGTTCAATCTGTGACGAAATCACATTAGAAAGAACCTTTCGGCCGCAGGTAACCGCGGCAGAAGTTTCATCACAGCTCGTTTCAATTGCTAAGCAAACTAGGTCTTTGTTCAAAAAATCGTCTCCTAAAAGTTATTACACCAACCCAAATATCTTTAAGATTAAATAATAAATCATCTGCGCCGGCCCGGAAAGAATAAGCCCAAATATTCCTGTTAAAGCAAGCACAAGTAGAATTATTACTCCATATCTCTCAAGCTCCAAATACTTTTGCGAATACTTATAAGGCAAAATATTTGCAAGAATATGCGAACCATCCAATGGCGGTATTGGTAAAAGATTAAACAAAAACAGATTCACATTTATAACTATAGTTAGAGCAACTATCTTAACCAATATAGCCTGTGCTGAAACCGAACTGCTAAGAATACTAAAATTCTGAATCAGCATTAATATAAATCCAAAGAAAACCGCAATAACAAAGTTCGCCAATGGTCCGGCAAAAGAAACAATAATTTCATCCCGCCTAGGTTTTTTAAAATTCCTTGGGTCAATAGGAATAGGCTTTGCCCAGCCAAAGTGAGGCGGGAAAAATATCAGTATTAATCCGATAATATCCAAATGCGGCCAAGGTTCAATCGTAAGTCTTCCATAGCTTCTTGGTGTAGGATCACCAAGCTTGTCCGCCGCTAATCCATGCGAAAATTCGTGAAAAACTAAAGCTATAATTATCCCTGGTATAAGTAATATAGAATCTATTAATGAATTCATTCGTATCTCCCTTATGCCATATTTTACTTGGATATATTTAATCACCAAATGCTTTGTTTTTCAAGGTCTATTTATTACAAATACATCTGCATTAAAGCAAAGAACCACACTCTTTGCGTGTGGTTCCATCCTCTTAATTATGTTCCTGTTTCTTCATTGTCTCTTCATCTTCTTTTGCCCTGGCATATTCTGAACCTACTCCCAAAAGAAAAACCGCTATTATTACCCCTAACTTCATGTTTCAACATCCTTTCTGTCTAAAATTTAAATTCATTAAGATATTTTTATCCTCCTTCTTATTCATAAAGAATTTTAAGGAACTTTAAAGTGTTAATCTTACTTAGTTTAAGCCAAATTATATCATATATTAGCAAATATTCAACAAAATAAAACGGCATCTTAGCTTAGATGCCATTAAATTAGTTTTATTCTCTAGGTTTCATTGTAGGGAACAATAGTACATCTCTAATCGAATACGAATCTGTCAACAGCATTATCAGCCTATCAATTCCTATACCTAATCCCCCTGTAGGAGGCATAGCATATTCTAATGCATTAACAAAATCATCATCCATCATATTTGCCTCTTCATCTCCGGCATCTCTGGCCTCAACCTGCTTTAAGAATCTTTCCTTCTGATCGATTGGGTCATTGAGCTCTGAATATGCATTTGCCATTTCCCTTGATGTGATGAACAACTCAAATCTTTCTGTTAGTCTTAGATCTGAAGGCTTCTTCTTTGTCAGCGGGCTTACCTCAACAGGATAATCCATTATAAAGGTAGGCTGAATGAGATTCTTTTCAACATGCTCTTCAAATGCAAGATTAAGTATTTCTCCCCAAGTAGATGTATCTTTGACATCAAGCTTAATCTCTTTACCTTTTCTCCTGGCTTCCTCATCAGTCTTAATCTCGTTGAAATCAACTCCAGTATATTTCTTAACCGCATCAATCATAGTAATCCTTGCCCATGGTGCAGAAAGCTCTACTTCTTGCCCTTGGTAATTTACTGTGGTAGTTCCTAAAGTTTCTTTTGCCACAGTTGATATGAGTTCTTCAGTGAGGTTCATCATTCCATGATAATCTGTATATGCCTGGTAAAGCTCCATGATACTGAATTCTGGATTATGTTTAATTGAAATACCCTCATTCCTAAAAACTCTTCCCATTTCATAAACTTTTTCAAGGCCTCCTACAATAAGCCTTTTTAAGTATAATTCTGGTGATATTCTTAAATATAAATCAATATCCAATGTATTATGATGAGTTATAAAAGGACGCGCAGCTGCTCCGCCAGGAATTACATTCAGTATCGGCGTTTCTACTTCAAGGAACCCTTTGCTATCAAGAAAGTTTCTAATAGATTTTAATATATTGCTTCTTTTAATAAAAGTATCCCTTACTTCTGTATTTACAATTAAATCTACATATCTTTGTCTATATCTTAAATCGGTGTCTTTCAGTCCATGCCATTTCTCAGGCAATGGTTGTAGTGATTTTGAAAGAAGAATAATATCTTTTACCTTTACCGATACTTCTCCTGTATGTGTTTTGAAAACATCACCCTTTATTCCGACAATATCTCCAATATCATACTTTTTATATTCTTCGTATTTTTCTTCTCCTACTTCATCAATCTTTATATAAAACTGAATTTTTCCATCCTGATCAAGAATATTGCAGAAGCTAGCTTTTCCCATCATTCTTCTTGCTATTATTCTTCCTGCAAGACTGACATTCTTACCCTCAAAGCTCTCAAAGTCATTTGCAATTTGGCCTGATGTATTTGTTCTTTCATATTTAACATTTTTAAATGGGTCTTTACCTGCCTGCTGCAACTCACTAAGTTTCTGCCTGCGTATCTTCAATATTTCATTTAAATCTTGCTGTTCAATATTCTCGTTCATTGTATTACCTCCGATATTTTAGTGACTAACTGCCATTAACCAGTTGCTTATTAGATAGTTAAT
This sequence comes from Ignavibacteriales bacterium, assembly GCA_050260055.1. Taxonomy (GTDB): domain Bacteria; phylum Bacillota; class Clostridia; order Acetivibrionales; family UBA4821; genus JBLMYQ01. The sequence continues at coordinate 82,998 of JBLNBO010000022.1, read as the reverse complement.
CTAACATAGATTAATCAATAGTATATATTAAATAAAAGGAACGACATTTGTCAACTCATGCTTGTGCATAAGCTGTCAAAGCGTTCCCCTCTGTGACTTATTTATGGATTTCTAAAACCTTCAGGCTTATTATACCATCCGGAACAATAACCTTTACATCATTCCCGACTGCCTGACCGATTAATGCTCTTCCAACCGGAGATTCGTTTGATATCTTGAAATTTGATGGATCAGCTTCAGTTGAACCAACTATTGTATATTCAACCTCTTCCTTTTCATCAACGTCAAGAACCTTAACCTTTGTACCCAATCCTACAGTATCAGTGGTTATTTCATCCTCGTCAATTAACTTTGCGTGTTTGAGCATGTTCTCTATATGAGCGATTCTTGCTTCAACGTAAGCCTGATCATTCTTCGCCTCATCATATTCGGCATTTTCTGATAAATCTCCGAATGCAAGTGCGGCTTTAATTCTTTCCGCAATCTCTCTACGTTTTACACTTTTCAGATTTTCAAGCTCATCTTCAAGCTTTTTTAGACCTTCATAAGTTAATATTACTTCCTTATCATTCATTTGATGTATCTCCTTGAAAGTTTTTTAGCTGATTTACTAAATTACATACCGAGCAACTTTACTTATTAGAACAAAAGCGTTTATCAATAAAATTTAAAGAACTAAACTTTACTGATAAACCCATCTATTTCGCTTCTCTCCCAATTTCATATGATAAACTTTTGATGAAATATAGATAAAGCGAAACCTTAAAGCAAACTTTCCTACATTATAAAATACAAAAAAATTATTGTCAAGAATTTAGGGGTTTATAGATAATAGGTAATATTTTATTGTTTTTAAACGATTTTTGGTTTGATTTTTTCCCCATAATCCGTTAGAATTCCGGCTTTGATTTCACCTTTAACCCCTTTCACATTACTAATTTCATAACCTGCTGATTTTAATCCCGTCAAGATTGTGTTCTGTTTTTTAATAAGTATCATTCTATCTTTAACATCAGCGTTTGCTAATTTATAAGCAAATGACTCACAAAAAGCAGGCGTAACTGCCCATGGATACTTATTAATATCTTTATTTTTTGATTTTATAATTATATCTGTTATCAATATTCCGTTTTGGCTGTTGTTCGAAATTTCAGCACCAAAATTGAGAGTTATATGATTCCTTGAAAACTTATTACTATTTACAAAATCCTTATCTTTACTAAAATTTATTATGATACCATAATCTCCTCTTTTATATTTCAGATTTTTATCAAGTCTCACAACCAAGCCAATTTCATTGTATATCTCGTTTACCATCGGTATAAAATTCTCATAATTCAGTGAAATTATACTTAGGAAACGAACTTTTGTACACAAATTCTTTATAATATCTTCAAAGAATTCATCCATATCATCTAGAATCATAGTAACAGGAAGCTTCTGCAATTTTATTCCCATCTTTTTGCAGATGTACTTTAGAATTTCACTAATGAATATACCGTAAAAATCTGTTTTGTCAAATATCTTTAGTTCTTTTTTCTGGTTTGAAAATGCTTGATATAACTCCTCCACAGGTTCTTTTCCATCAAATATTATTTGTGTAATGTCCTTTGAAGATAAAAACTCTTTGGTTCTAATACCTGCCCTTTTGAATTTAGCAGTTGATACATTATCATTAGCAGCAAAAAAATAAGGGAATTGGATTTCTTCAACTTTCATGCCTAAGTTTTCAAGAATTATGGTATTGCTTATTATTGGGGTTATCTCCAAAGCATGCTTAATTAAAAAGCTTGGAAGAACCTTTTCCATTCTGCCTATCAGCTTAATTTGTTCTTTTTCATGTGGAAAGTATATCACCCCAAGCGAATACATCAAAATAGCCCCTTCCTTGTCTATTGCTATTTATATCCCTGGATAACGGTTCCTAAAGTTTGGCGGGGTAACCCCCTGCTAAACTTTAGGAACTTGTTTATATATATTAATATTTTTTATTTTTATTCTTTTGATATTCGAATAATTCTTTTCGGAGAATAAATAAGGATAGTAGTTTTGAATTAGATTGCACATTTTCAAAAAATGTGGTATTTTTAATTTATATGTAGTAATAAAAAATAATAAAAACGCTGGTAAATAATTTCTCTCTAGCGGGTAGTAATATAAGGCTTTGCCTTATATTTATTAGCATGCTTTTATTATAAAGGTTTTATTTCTTATCTGACTGCTGCCACAGATAGAAATGGGCTTATGTCCGCGGTAGTAGAAAATAAAGGAGGAGTTGAAAGTATGAAAAAAATTACTATTTTGGGGTTAACATTAATAATGTTGTTTATGGCGATTGGCACTGTTTGTGCATCCTCTGGATCAACTGCCATATTCACTCCGGTTCCACAGTATATACAGTATATTCTGATAATAGGTGCAATTTTTATAATTGCTGGGTTAATAGTATTATTTGCTCTGATAAATATTAATAACGTGAATTAATCGTTGACTGCTGACAACCAAATGTCAGCAGTTTTCCTATTTAAAATAAGCTCCAGATGAAAGAAAGAATTTTAAGATATTATAAGTCAGTTTAATTTCAGTATGGACAAATTGTTTTTTCACTGATATTATTATAACTAATTAGTTTTATGTAATAGGGAGGTAACTATGTTCACCAAAACCAGCAACTATAATACAGAAGCATTCGATACACTTATAGGCAGCACTGCTACTCTTGACGGAGATTTCTCCGCAGATGGAAGAGTTAGAATTGACGGCAAAATTAATGGAGATGTCAGAATAAACGGTGATCTGATTATGGGTGAAACATCATTAGTTCTAGGCAATGTCTCAGCAAACAATATTGATACAGCAGGAACCATTGAAGGAAATGTATATAGTAAAAAGCAATTAAGACTTGCTTCTACTGCAAAAATCATTGGAGATATTCAGGTTGAAGGTCTTACAATCGAAGAAGGTGGACAATTTCATGGTATTTGCAGCATGTCAAAATTTGAAAAAGCAGAAAAGCCCTTAGATTCTATGATTATGGATATAGGAGAATCTAACGTATTAAAAAAGAAGCCGATAATCAGCAGCCCACAGATTAGCGACAATTAATAACATAAAAGCGTGACCTTGGTCACGCTTTTATGTTATGATAAATATTTTTCGGCATTTTCTAGAGAACCATGAAGCGCAATATTTATCCCGCCTGCAACTACTTCAGAAATGTTTGTAACTATTGAATCTATCTCCTTAGGTGTAACAACTAATTCACCAACATAGGGAGCTAATACCTCTCTTATTAGCTGCATTTTATCCCCACTTTCCGAGTTGCCAAGAATCTTTTTTAAGTCACCTTGTTCACCATATTTCTCAACCATTTTGTCCAGCATAAGATCAAGCGTATCATTTGCTAATGTAACCGCATCAACTACTGTGGGTATTCCAATAGCTATAACTGGAATTCCAAGCGTATCCTTGCTTAACTCCATTCTTTTGTTCCCAACTCCGGAACCTGGGCTTATCCCTGTATCAGCAATCTGTATTGTGGTACTAACCCTTTCCATTTTCCTTGAAGCTAAGGCATCAATTGCTATTACAACATCAGGCTTAACCTTTTCAATTACTCCCTTAATTATCTCGCCTGTTTCAATTCCTGTAATTCCTAGAACACCAGGCGCAATAACACTTACCGAACGGGTTCCTTTTTCAATATACTCACTTGCATACTCTAGGAGATGCCTCGTAACAGCAATTTTAGAAATAACCTTTGGCCCTAGCGCATCAGGAGTCACATTCCAATTACCCAGACCAACGATGAGGACTGAAGCCTTTAAATCAACATTCAAAATCCTGTTAATTTCCTTCGCCAATACGTCTACTACCTTATCATTAATTTCTTTTATTCCCTGATTTAACTCAGGAACCTCCAGCGTAATATAATTTCCTGGTGCCTTACCCATGGCTTCTGCCCCTTCTGTAGTCTTAATCTTTACCCTAGTTATACTAAGCTCATCAAGGCTCTCTGTTTCCACTTCCACTCCCGGAACTTCAATCTGATTACTTTTTTTGTAAAGTTCTCGAGTTTCTAATGCTAAATCGGTTCTAACACTCTGCGGCATAAAATTCCTCCTGATATCATAATGGAATTATTATTTGCCTTTTCGCTAAAAAATATATAATATAAAGAAAAAAGTCTGATTAATCAGACTTTTTTCTTTATTTATGCAGAATATTTCGATATAAACATTTCCAACGCAACCCGCGAATCAATTCTTCCTGTTTTTGTCCTTCTATCAATTTCTAAACATTCTCTAAAAGCATTTTCTAATGCATTTACTTCATATTTTCCAGCTTGCCTTATATATTTCGAAACAATATACGGGTTTAAGTTTATTTCTTTTGAAATTCTTTCTGATTTATACCCGTTTAAAATCATCTGCTTTACAAAATACATAATCTTAAAATGCCTAGCAACAAGTACACTTACTTTTTGAATCGGTTCTTTTAAATAGAGCATATCATCTAAAAGATTGTAAGCTTTTGCAGGGTTCCCATTAGTAATTGAATCAATCATATCAAAAACCTTACTCTGTACAGATTTAATACATAATGAATCTATATCTGCTTTTGAAACACGGTTTCCCTTTCCAACCAAATCAACCAGCTTTAGAATTTCATTCATAATATCATTCATTCCAGGGTCACATATACCTATAAGATACTCTGCTTCTTCTTTTCCAATCTGGATATTATATGAAGAAAATACTCTTGCTGCCCAGCGTACCAGCTCAGGCGTCTTCTGATAATCAAACTGAACGCATAAGCCATTCTTTTCGATAGATTTGAATAATATATTATTTTTGTTTGTCTGTGATTCCACAAATACCAGGCAAACCCCATCCGGAATATTGCTAAGATAATCGCAGACTATTTTAATTTCTCCCGAATTATCCTTACCCTTTTTGCTGGTTGATTCAGAAAAAATTTCAGACTCTTTTAATACAACCATTCTCCCCTTAGACATCATAGGTATAGTTTCGCATGCGCTTACTATTTCCTTTATTGACTCCTTGCCTTTTAGGAGAGAATAGTTTAAGTCTTTAAATTGGGGACTAATAATATATGATTCTATTTCACCCAGGTAATGCTTTATAAGATATTCTTCCGGTCCCCAAAAAAGGTACACTTTATCGAGTATACCTTTCTTTAGCCTGTCTTTAAGTATTTCAATAGACATGGTTACTCCTCTATCACTAAAGACCCTACTATCCTCCCTTAGATAGAGAGTGGAAAGTAAGTCTTTATGTTTTTATAGATAAGATTTTTTAGCCCTTCTATCGCCTCCTATTAGGAGGATTAGGGAGGTTATCTCCCGTTAATTAGGCCCTCAAAATCAATATCTTCTGGGAGCTTGCCAACTAATGCCAAGCTCGCCTTTTGATTTCTGAATATTATATCAATAGTTTCTTCAATCTCTTTTACATTTATATTATCAATCTTCTTAAGCACTTCCTCCGGCGAATAAATCTTTCCAAGCATGAGCTCTGATTTTCCTATACTATTCATCCTCGCAGATGTGCTCTCTAAACCAATGATGTAACTTCCCTTTAGCTGTTCCTTTGACTTGGATATTTCTTCTTCACTAAGCCCTTTATTACACAATTGGTTAATTTCATTCCTTATCAGTTTTAAAACTTCTTTAACATTTACTGGATTCATTGCTGCATATATAGTGAACATTCCAGTATCCTTATATGATGTAGGATATGAGTATATAGAATAAACAAGTCCCTTGTTTTCTCTTATTTTCTGGAACAATCTTGAACTCATGCCCCCGCCTAATATATTATTAATTGCAATTGTGGTATAGAGCTTATCATTTCCATGTTCAATTGCATTAAGCCCTAAACAAACGTGAACCTGCTCGATTTCTTTTTCCTTTACAAAAATGTTTGGAGAAAAAGACGCTTGTGGGCTGTCAATTTGCTTACTGTTTTTGGGCCATTTCCCAAAGTATGTCTCAATAAGACTTACAATATGCTCAGTATCAAAATTTCCAGCAACTGAAATAACTGTATTGTCAGGAGTATAATTTTTAAACATATAATCAGTCATATGCTGCTTGAATAATCCAGATACACTCTTAGAAGTACCAAGTATTGAGTATCCAAGAGGATTATCTTTCCACGCACTTAAAGATAGCAAATCATGAACCAGCTCTTCGGGTGAATCTTCATACATCCCGATTTCTTCCATGATTACTTTCTTTTCCAGCTTAATATCCTTGGCAGAAAAATTTGAATTAAATAGCATATCTGCCAAAACATCGACTGCAATATCTATATGACTATCTAGGCACCTAGCATAAAAACAGGTACATTCTTTTCCTGTGAATGCATTTATCTGGCCGCCAAGACTGTCTATACTTTCAGCAATCTGCTTTGCCGTCCTTGTTGGCGTTCCTTTAAAAAGCATATGCTCAATAAAATGAGATACTCCATTGTTCTCCAATGTTTCATTTCTTGAGCCAGTTCCAACCCATACACCAATAGAAACTGATTTTACATATGTTATTTTTTCAAATACCAATCTTAAGCCGTTTGAGAGAACACGTTTTTCATACATAATCATTTTCCTCTCTATTAAAGCGTTTGTTTTTAACATTATAGTTTATTACTACTGTTTTTTCAATTTAAAATACTTCCCAATTCCCTTGGAGCAACTAAAACCAATGGCTTTGGCATGATTTTATTCTTAGATAAAAAAAGCTAGATACCTCTAGCTTTTTTGTTATGCCCGCCTAATTCCCTTACTCATACCAAGAACTAGTTGTATCTCCCCTCTGCCCACCTTAAGCCTTTTAGCAATTTCGGTTTCATCAAGCCCATTCTCAGCCAGTTTAAGTATCTGATTTGACTTACTGCTGTTTACTCTCGGCTTATAGTTCTCATTTTCTAATAAGTCCTGTTTAATTTCAACAGCTCCTTTGGTATTAATTATTGAAGAAGCCCTGCTTTGAAATGGAATTATTGTTTTTGCAATCTCAATCTTATCTTCATCTATTGCTTTTTCTACTGTCTTGATACCCTCAATTACTTTTTTGTTACGCTTAATTTTTTCTTCAAGAGAGACAACCATTTTCTCAACTGTATCAGACTTTTCCTCAAGATTTGTTATCATATAATCAGAAAACCTATTCATCTCATCAATCATTTGGTCTGCAGTGCTGATTATTTCTTCAATCTCTTTCTTCTTTTTTTCAATGCGGTCAAACTCACGCTGCCCCCATCGTTTGAACACAAAGAAGAATAATAATGAGAAAACTAAGAAGAATACAGAAATTGCATTTAAGATAATATAAAAAGTCCCCATTACTGTCCCCTCCTCCTTAGTATCAATATTGCTTTGCTCAAACAAAAAAGGAAACCTATTTCTCAATATGTTTCCTTATACACATTATACAGTATGCCTTAAATTTTATCAACTATATTTTGACATCAAATCTACTTGTTTTTTGTTTTGCGATATATTTCATATTATTCTGCTCTTCGTTTTCTTTATTTGATTCTTCCTGCCTTTTCCCTTGTCGATTATTCTCTTCTTTTTGCTGTTTCTCGCGAAGACGAGCTTCCTCTGCCTGGTTTCTTTTCTGAACCTGTTTCATTGCATTTTCTGATTTGTTTTGAATTGAACCAGCCTGAACCTGCTGTTGAACAAGCTCCTTTGAGTTTTCTTCCCCCCTGACTTTGGAAACTTCAGAAGCCTTTGGGATAGACATTTGAAAATCAACAGGTTTAATTGACATTTAAATCACCTCACAATTAATTAACAATCGAAAAAGTATAATTGAAAATCGAAATTAAATTAAAATTTAAAAATATCTAATCTATAAATATTAAAATTAATTGTATTAATATTTTTATTTCGTTTAATTACCAATCGTCAATTTTAAATTGTCAATTACTTAAGGCTGTCAACTGCCTTACCTATACCCTCCTACTCTTATGTCAGCACCATCCCTATACAATGAGCAATATTGGAGGTTTTCTCTAACGTTCAACAAGCTTGTACCTATAGCAATCCTTGTTCCGGGATATATTACTACTTGAGCCAGGATTCTTCCGTTTGATTCCTGTTCAAGATCTTCATCAAGCCTTTCCATTTCTTCTCGAAGTTCATATAGTTTTGACTCATAAAATTCTTTTGTGCGTATGCTCTTTTCCAGTATTGCAATTTTTTCTGGAGGCAATTTTCCTACCTTTTCTAGTTTTCTTAAAATTTCTATAGCTTGATTGGATTTCATTATATCACTTTCAGCATGCGCTAATTCATCCTTTATAACTTTATACCTTTCTCTTTTGCTTGGGTCAACGCCAACTTCTATTTCAGTAATAGTAGCCATAGGTGAACCTATAACCTTTGCATGGATTTCTCTTCCAACTTTCGCTGTACCTCCAACTAGAAGGCCCTTTTTGCCTGAAAGCTCCATTTTATTTCCACATCTCACATTAGAATGCATAATTGCCTCAGACTTAACGTCTCCGCGGGCATAAACATTACTATGCTCAATATATCTTGCAACAATATCCCCATCTGCCACTAGTGTCCCCTTGCCAGTACCCTGCATTCCTCTTCGTAAAATGATATTTCCACCTGCTTTTATTGAAGCACCTTCCACAACCCCAAACACTTCAACATTTCCGCCTGCTTCAATCGAAAATCCTGAAAGTACATTTCCATGAACAACAACATTCCCGATAAAGTTTATATTCCCTGTAGAATTGTCCACGTCAGCCGGTACTTCATAAATTGAGAATACACTTACCTTTCCATCTATATAATTTACCAGACCATCTATTGAGGCCAATAATAAAGTGCCATCTGGTGATATTTCAACATTTCTGCCCTTTGGAAGCATTGCAGGCTTACCATTAAGCGCATTAATCTGCACACCTAATACATTTTTCCCATTAATACCATTTGTAGGCGGTATTGCTACAGCCAAAACCTTCCCTCTGCTAACATTTTCTATCAGGTTCAATTCCCTGTAGTTAACAGTCCCATCCTCGTTAATAGTAGGCTTTGAATCTTTATGAATATTAAATTTTAGCTCAATCTTACCGTTTATACCATTAGCCGGAGCAACTCCCTCAGCAATAAGTATTTGCTGGCCATAAACAGGACTCTTACATAATTCTTGAATAACACTCTCTTTGGCCCCAAACACAACTCCGCTATCATTCATTTTCTGAATAAATTCTTGAAACAAAAGCATTCTACCACCTTCAGGCGGCAAAATCATTGCATTTGCGCTCATTTTATCAGGTGCAACGCTTATAGAGACCACAGCGTCTATTTTCTCTTCGTTTTGGGCCTCAGCTATCTTTTCAGGAAGTCTTGATGCCTTTGAAACAATCAGCTCTACAGCACGTTTATCGAAATTTCTAACCTGTTTTTTGGCAAGCTTATCTAGCACCTCTGCTACGGAAACCTTCATTCCGCTGGCAATAGGTGGATGCACGATAAGATAAACCCCATCGCCTTGATAAACTATTTCAAAGAAACCATCATTCGGATTTTTATAAGGGATATTTTGTGTAAACAATTTTCATCCACCTTTTTAATCTATTAATGCAGATTTTATCCTGCCTAGCTTTCCTCTTAATCTTAACAACGCTTTTGTATGCAGCTGAGATATTCTTGATTCTGAAACTCCCATTATTGCACTGATTTCTTTAAGTGTTAGTTCTTCATAATAGTAAAATGCTACTACCATTTTTTCTTTTTCAGGAAGTTTGCTTATAGAACCAGCCAATATTTCCTTTAATTCATTTGCTTCTATATAATTTTCCGGAATTCCCTCTTTTAATACATTATTACTTTCTACACCTATTTCATAATTCTGCTCTAAAAACTCATCCAATGACATCATTGAAGATACATTTACTTCATTCAATAACTTCGAAAAATCTTCAACGGTAATACCCATTTTATCTGCAACTTCTTTATCTGTTGCAGCATGTCCCAATTCATTTTCAACTTCCGAGTATACCTTTTCAATTTCTTTACTTTTTTGTCTTAATGAGCGTGGTACCCAATCCATCTCTCTTATACTGTCAATGATTGACCCTCTTATTCTCAAGGAAGCATAAGTTTCAAATTTAACTCCCTTTCCAATATCAAACTTGTCAATGGCATCAATTAATCCAAAGACTCCAAAACTCACCAAGTCATCATATTCGACATGTGAACCAAAATAAATGCTTAACCTTCCAGCGACATACTTAACTAAAGGGGAATATTCTATAATAAGTTTTTCCCTAATTCCAGGATTTTTGTTTTCACTGTAAGCCTTCCATAGCTGGGCCTGTTTTTCAGGATTTTCTCCCATCTAATATCCCCCTAGTGCTATTAATTACTAATGTTAAATTTTGAGTTCTATCTCTCTCTCATGTTTTTCTAACTTGCTGTTTTTCCTTTTTTTCTTTTCCTGTTGTTCTAATAGATAATTCTTAACTAATACTTCTTTAATAGTCCTAAGAATAATACTTTTAAGAATTATTCCTGCTGGGTAAGCTATTACAATAACTATACAAACGTCATAAGCCATTGCTGAAACGTCTTTACCATTAACGAGTGAAGCAATAGCGGTTATTATAGCAAAAATAATTGATAGGAAAATAGGAAGCTTGTAAATATATTTCATGTTTTTCCCCTCTATCAATTAGTTAAATTATATGCGTTCCTTGTCCAATAGTTTTTATTAATAGGCTTCCATCAGTTGCATAAAACTCGATGGTTCTTCCGTAACTTCCGCCTGTGTCTTCAGCCACAACTCTGATGGCGAGCCTCTCAAGAAGCTCTTTTGTTGCTGCAATATTTTTCTTACCTATCTGTATTATATCATTTTCAGGCTTAAATCCAAACATCTGGGCACCGCCTGCCATCTTTGCAGTCAACCGTCCTTTTAAAGCACCTGCTCTTTCCATTTTTTCAATTAGTAATGGTATACCAGTATCTGCATATTTCGCAGGGTTACTTTCCCCAACACCACCATTACTTGAAGGCAGCATGATATGAACCATACCTGCCACCTTTGCCACAGAATCGTACAAGCATAAGCCAATACATGAACCCAATCCTAATGTTGTCAAAGCATCTGGGCATGACGCCACATTTAAATCTGCCATGCCCACTTTTATTACATTGTCCATTAACTCACTACTCCTAATGCCTTTAGTAATATTTCGTAAGATTGAACATCTGGGATTAAGAAAAATTCTCCTCCGACATTTTGATTTCCATCACTAAATTTATTCTCTATATAGAGAACACTTTCTCCCCATGAACCGAATGCTATGGCTGGTACGCTAAGAATCGCACCCGCCATATCAATACATAATTCTGGAGTAGACGGTATAATATTAAGGTTCAACATAGTAGAAAGTGCAGATAAGTATGAACCTGCAAGAATATTTCCTGTCTCCTTTAGAGCGGAAACCTCAATCTCGTCAAATTGAACTCCCTGATTAATATCCTGCCTTCCCATAAGAATATTTACTAATGCATGTGCTGACTCCAGCCTTAGTATGAAAAGAATATTTCCTGTCAAATCTCCATTCATACCTAGAAGTATTCCCGCAACCTGCATTTCAGGATCTCCTAAAATTTCTGGAATGTCCTTGAAATCCATGATCTTGACTCTTGGAACAGACATATCGACTCTCTTATTCAAGAGCTTTGATAAAGCTGTTATAGCATTGCCAGCTCCAATATTTGCTATTTCTCTTAAGATATCTAATTCATTATCCTTTAAATCACTAATTGCAATAGCCATGCTAACACCTCTAATCAAAATTACTTTAATACAACCAGCTTATCAAGGTTCAAAAGTGTAACTATTTTACCTTTGATTTTACCAATACCACAAATATAGTCAATAGCTACATCATTTGAAACCTGAGTAATATTTTCTATATTCTCCTCAGGTATTGTTAAAACTTCAACAACTTCATCAACAATAAATCCTACTGAAAGATCTTCAATCTTAAATATAATTATTCTTGTATCATCAGAATGAACGAATTGTCCTAAATGTAATTTCTGCGCCAATTCTACAACCGGGATTATTTCACCTCTAAGATTTATAACACCCCTGACTCCCTCTGGAGCATGCGGAACTCTAGTAATAGCTAATAATTTTTCAATAGTCGTTACCTTCTGTATATCTATTCCATACTCTTCATTATTCATACGGAATATAATATATTGGTTTGATGCCATAGCCTGACCTTCCATTATTCTTCCCCCCTTATGCTAATGCATTAACATCTATAATTAGTGCAACCTGACCGTCTCCAAGAATTGTTGCACCTGCAATACTTTTTGTCCCAACAAGGAGTTTACCAAGAGATTTAATAACAATTTCCTGCTGTCCAATCAGGCTATCAACTACAATACCTGAAAGCTTTTCGCCTTTCTTGACTACAACAACAGTTACCTGTGTAGAATTATTTTCTACCTTAGGTACTTCAAGTACTTGATCCAGCCTGATTATTGGTATTACCTGCTCTCTTAGAATTATTACTTCTTGTTTTTGAACCAGCTTAATTTCTTTCAAGTCGATATTTATTATCTCTCTAATCGAACTAAGAGGTACCGCAAACTTTTCTTCCCCAATGAGAACAAGAAGTGCTTGAATTATTGCTAGTGTAAGAGGAAGTCTAATAATGAATTTACAGCCTTTGCCAGACTCAGTTTCAACTTCAATTACTCCACCCAGAGCCTCAATCTTTGTTTTAACAACATCAAGACCAACACCTCTGCCAGAAATATCTGTAACCTTATCAGCTGTACTAAAGCTTGGTTTGAATAGGAAGTCCATTATCTCTTTCTTGCTTAGCGCATTAAGAGCTTCCTTGTTTAAAAGGCCTTTTTCCAGAATCTTTTTCTTGGTTTTATCAATGTTAATGCCTGCTCCATCGTCCTCAACTTCTATTGCTACGTTATTTCCTTCTTGATAAGATCTTAGGAATATTGAACCAGCATTAGGTTTTCCAAGCTGTTTTCTTTTTTCTGGTGTTTCAATACCATGATCTGCTGAATTCCTCAAGAGGTGGATGAGCGGATCTCCAATTTCATCGATAACAGTTCTATCAAGTTCTGTTTCTTCACCGGACATAATCAAATTGATTTCTTTTCCTGTTTCCCTTGATAAATCGCGTATCATTCTTGGGAATCTATTGAACACTATTTCGATAGGCACCATTCTAACCTTCATAACTGCATCATGGAGATTAGTTGTTATTCTCTCAAGATATTCAACAGCTTCGTTATAGTTCTGCGTTCTTTGAATACCATCAATACCTTCAAGTCTTGTTTTAATAATTATAAGCTCGCTGACAAGATTCATTAAGGCATCGAGTCTATCAATATCAACCCTAACTGTTTTGCCTGTTTTAACGCCCTTTGCATTAGCTGCAGTTCCAGCTGCATTCTTAACTGTAATAGGTGTCTTTTCAATTACATCAGCTTCATATTCGCTAAGCATTTCAATATTATGTTTAATGAAATCATCTTGTTCCATTAATTCTATAACAGGTTGTTCCTCACGTGATTCTATCGGTGCTTCTTCGATAACTTTTTGTTCAACTTCAATTGGTTCCGGTTTCTTCAAAGATTCCTTCTTGTTTCCGATTGCCGGTATCTGCCTGCTATCAATCTCTGCTGCAGGAACCGCTGAAATTATTACAGTATCTACTTCAGAAATCGAATACAATTCCTTTTCCAGAAGTTCTTCGCTTTCTCTTGTTACAACTACTACCGTAAACTCCTGATCGAACTTTTCATCTTCTATATCCTCAACATGAGGAACAGATTTAATTATTTCTGAATATCTCTCAAGCGTTTGGAATACAACAAACGCCCTTGCAGCTTTAAGTACGCACCCTTTATCCAGGGAAATTGTAATTTTAAATGCATTTATTCCCATTTCCAATGCTTTATTAACAACATTCTGCTCATATATATCAGGTGTAAATTGAGCTGTAGCTCCAATACCTAATTTAGGCTCAGGAGTTTTTTCTTCTTTCTTCTTTTCTGGTTTTGTTTCAAAATCAATTTTCTTTTCTTTTCTAATTTTCGCTAAAGTTTCTACAATTTCTTGGGCATCAAAGTCTCCTTCATTTCCCAAATTGATTATTGCATTCAAGAAAGCTTCTATTGCATCGAGACATTTAAAGAGGATATCAACAAGTTTGGTACTTATTTTTATTTCTCCGTTTCTTATTGATTGAAGTACATCCTCCATATCATGAGTTAGTGTCGCCATCTTGGTGAATCCCATCGTTCCAGCCATACCCTTTAATGTATGTGCAACCCTGAATATTTCGTTTAGGATAACCATATCTCCAGGATTCTTTTCAAGTTGGAGTAAACTCTGATTTAAATTTTGGACGTGCTCCTTGGTTTCCTCAATAAAAATCTCAATGTATTGACTCATATCCATTTCTATCCACCCCCACGTAATTAATAATCGCATTCGTAATTTGGGACACAGGAACAATCCTATCTGCTATCCCTGCGTCTATCACAGCCTTTGGCATACCGTATACAACGCATGATTCCTCACTCTCGGCTATGATTACTGCTTTGTTTCTTTCTTTCATATTTTTCAAACCCTCTCGGCCATCACATCCCATACCAGTCATTACTATTCCCACTAAGTTGCCCAAACCTGTTTCTGCTAACGAATTGAATAGTATGTCCGCAGATGGCCTGACGGAATTTTTAGGCGGTTTGTTAGATAATTTAATTCTCAAGACTCCAGCAAATTCATCTTTTTCAACCATCATATGCTTTCCACCAGGTGCAATGTAAGCTGACCCGGCTTGTACAATATCTCCATCCTCTGCTTCTTTAACATTAATTTGGCTTAGATTGTCAAGCCTTTGAGCAAACGAACTGGTGAATCCAGCAGGCATATGTTGAACAATAAGATAAGCTGCAGATAAATTTTTTGGTAGTGATGGTATTACGTCCAAAAGAGCACTTGGTCCACCTGTAGAGGACCCAATTGCTACAATGTTTTTAATACCAAGTCTTCTGGTGAAATTAGTACGATATTCCCAGGTAAATTTGTTACTGATAACAGTATCGTTGGATGTTTTATTTTTTTCAACAAATGAAATGCAATTATTATCAATATGATTATACTTTAAATTCTTTGCCATGTGAACCTTTTTAATCAATTCTTTTTTTACAGGTTCACTGATTAGTTCAAGATAATCATCCGGTCTGTCAACAAAATAAGCATTTTTGTTTACCGAACCATACTCTAGGATATCCTGAAAGCTATTTTCTTTCTTCCCAAGCATTACAACAGGTGCATAATTACTATCCATAATTTTTCTAAGATATTCTTTTTCAGCCAAATTATTCATTTGAGCATCAACTGCAATAACATCAGGATTATAAAAACTGATTTTTTCAGTAATTTCTGAACTATTTCTACAAATATCAAGAACTTCTAATGATGGGTCAGTCCTAAGGGTACTTGCAATCATTTGTCCTGCAAAACATGACTGTCCAACAATTAATACCTTAATATTTTCAGAGCCTGTACTACTCAATCAAACCAATCCTTTTCTGCGGAGCTTTAATTGTTCTTGAAAAATAAAGTTGATAACTCTTTCTCTTGCTTGCTCCGTTATTCTCTCATATTTCATTCCTGTTTTCCAAAATTTGTCGGTATATTCTTCTTTTGTTGCAGAAACTAGTTTGCATATTGTATTTATCTCAGTATCCTTGTCTAATATTATAACACATTCATAAAATTCTTCAGCATCTAATTTTTCTTCAGTCTGGAAACATACCCCTCCACCACTTATGTCACAAGTCATTACTGTTTTAAATTGTTCTTCGTTCTCTCCAAGTACAGGAAGCTTATATTTTCTATATCTTAGATTGCAATTGCACGCTATCCTAAAGTAAGCTCTCCTCTGCCTTTTCTCAAACTCTGTTTCTACCTTAATAATCATAACTGGAATATCGTTCCTTTTAGAACGTTCAATTACCTTTGCCTTGAAAGAAAATACTCCCTCTTGGGTAGTCGTGGTTACTTCAATTATAACATTAACTTGAAAGAGTATCATCTGCCCGCCAGAAAACGGAACATCAATTTCAATTCTTTTATCATCAAAAATATTTTGTACTTTAACTGGAAAAGACTTTCCAGGCTTTTCGCCTTCTCTATATATGGATATTTCTAAATTTGCCCCAATGTTTATATCCTTTACTTGCACATTAAACCTCCAACACTGACAATATTTAATTATTTAGGAAACCGACTAATTTATTTACAAAGGATTTAACTCCTCCTTGATTTCTTTCGACTTTTATTTGTACCAGCTTCTTGCATATATCTCTAATCTGTTTAGTAGGATTGCTCTTTGGGAATGCAATAGTAAACGGTTGCTGCATCTTCACAGATTTCGGCACTACTTCATCATTTATCAAATATCCCAACGGCGATAGCTTAATTGATAAAAACTTTTCTGCAACCATAGAAAGCTTTCTTAGAATATTTTCAGCTTCTATCTGGTTCTCTGCTTTGTTTACAATCAGCTTAATATTCTTGTTCTTATCCCGGTTTGAAACCATTTTTATCAGTGCATAAGCATCAGTGATTGAGGTAGGCTCGGGATTTGTTACTAATAAAACTTCATCTGCCGCCATTACAAAGCTTATTACACTCTCTGATACACCGGCACCGGTATCAATTATTATATAATCTGCTAATTTATCAAGAATTGCCATGTTTTCGATAAATCTCTCCAATTGCGCCTTATCAAGCTTAGCTAATTGCTCAACACCAGACCCTCCAGAAATAAATTTTAAATTTTTGGGGCCTTCAGTTAATATTTCAGCTATGTTTTTTTTATTATTAATAACATCCAATAGTGTAAACCTTGGAACAATACCAAATAAAACATCAATATTTGCCAGCCCAAAATCAGCATCAAGAACTATCACCTTAAACCCATATTCACTAAGAGTAATACCTAGATTCACAGCAACATTTGTCTTTCCAACCCCGCCTTTGCCGCTTGTGACAGTAATAACCCTTGATGTTCTTTTCGGAATCTCTTTTTCCTCAAGCTCAGGAGCAGCTGTATTTTTGCTTTTTATATTTGAAATTATTTGCCTTAATTTATCTGCCTGATCCTTCATGCAGGTATACTCCCCAACAAAATTTTTGATATCTTGTCCACATTTATAATTTCGATATCTTCAGGAACGCTCTGTCCAGTAGTAACATAAGACAATGACCTTCCTGTCATTTCTCTAACATTTAGAATTATCCCATATGAAGAGGTTTCATCAATCTTTGTAAATAATAGTTTGTAGTTTTCGATAAAGCTATAGCTTTTTATTATGTCTTTGCAGTTTTTCATCCCTGTTGTAGCTCCAATCAGAAGATAAAGCTCATCTGCATGGGTATTCAATACCAATGATTTCAATTCTTCAAATTGAGTTTTATTCTTATGGCTTCTTCCTGGTGTATCTATAAGTATTACATCCTTATCCGAAAAACTATTAATTGCTTCATTTATCTCACTTGCAGAATATATAACATTTACAGGCATACCAAGAATTTCAGCATATGTCTTTAACTGTTCTACTGCTGCTATTCTGAAAGTATCTGAAGTAATCAAGCCTACATCTTTCTTTTGATTTAATGCAAAATCAGCTGCAAGCTTTGCAAGTGTGGTAGTTTTTCCTACGCCGGTTGGTCCAAGCAGAATAATTATATACGGCTTTTTATTAGCTGGAATCTGTATTGTCTCAGGCTTGCCAAGAAAGTTTTGGATAGTATTATATAAAGTTGCTGCTACTTCGCTGACATTTTCACTATTTGCAACCTTTTCTTTTACGGTATCAATAATCTTCTTGGCAATTTCAGGTTCTACTTCATTTCTGAGTAAATTATTAGTGAAAAGTTGATATATTTTAGTATTAAAATCCGGCTGTGTTTCCTGAATAGGTTTCCCACCTGTTTGAATCTGCCCAGTAAGCTTTTGAAGAATACCTTCAATATTAGACACTTTAGCTTCAAGCTGGTTAAGCTTCTGATCTTTGATTTTTATTTCTTCTTCTATCTTACTCTTATTACCTTCATTATTTTCGGCCAATTTGGAATCGGAAGATTTCTTATCGCTGTCATCAAGCGCTGCTAACATTTCAACAAGAGGCTTTTTGAAAAAGCCCGCAATACCTTTTTGTCTCACATTTCGGGTACTAACAATTACAGCGTCATTCCCCAAGTCCATTTTTACCTTTAGCATTGCTTCATGCTTATCTTTTCCCATATATCTTCTGATCTTCATTTCAAACCACCTTTATAGTATAGTTTACAGTTGACAGATGACAGTTGATAGTAAAACCTTAAACAAAATAATATCAAACTATCGCTCAAATATAAACTGTTTTGTTCATTATTTTTAATATTTTTTGGGAGTATTTGTTACCTTTTAGATTTAGAAATTCAATCTTAACCAGACTATCAACTTTACACTGTCAATTAATAGAAATCATTCCTACCGATTGAATTTCAATACTTGGGTCAAGTTCATTATATGATAATACTATCAACTCTGGAAGGACCTGCTCAGTAAGACGTTTAAAATATAATCTCACACCCGGGGAAGCTACCACAATCGGCTGCTGCCCTGTTGCTGTAATGGTTTGAACCTGCTGATACAATTTATTTATAATAGCTTGTGACTCGTTTGGCTCCATTGAAATAAATGAACCATATTCTGTTCGTTGAACTGAGTCAAGTAATTTTTGTTCCAGTTGAGGATCTATCGTAATTACAGTTGCTTTGTTTCCAGAAATAAATCTTCTGGATATGGCTCTGCCTAAAGCTTGTCTTACATACTCAGTGAGCATGTCCGAATCATGAGTAATTGGTGCATAATCAGCAAGAGTTTCAAGTATAGTTACCATATCTCTAATACTTACATTTTCTCTAAGCAAGCTTGCGAGAACCTTTTGAATTTCACCCAGAGTCATTACTTTTGGTACCAGTTCATCTACAATGGCAGGATAATTTACCTTAACATTATCAAGTAGGGTTTGAACTTCTTGTCTTCCAAGTAATTCATGTGAATATCTCTTAATAATCTCAGTTAAATGCGTAGCAATAATTGACGGCAAATCAACAACAGTATAACCAAGCATTTCTGCTCTTTCTCTTTGGCTCTCGGAAATCCATTTTGCAGGAAGTCCAAATGCAGGTTCAACTGTATCATAACCGTCTATCTCTTGTTCAACAGTCCCAGGATTCATAGCCAGATAATTTTCGAACATCAAATCGCCTCTGGCTACTTCAACACCCTTAATTTTGATTATATATTCATTTGAATTTAACTGTATATTATCTCTTAACCTTATCATAGGAACTATCATACCAAGTTCAAGAGCTAACTGTCTCCTAATCATTACTACTCGGTCTAGCAGATCTCCTCCTTGGTTTACGTCCGCAAGAGGTATTACTCCATAGCCAAACTCCAACTCAATCGGATCAACTTGCAAAAGGGTCACAACATTCTCAGGTTTTCTTGTTTCTTCAACCTCTGTCTCTTGTACTTGAACTTCCATCGCTTTTTGTTTCAGATTCAATTCTCTTTCAAGCTTGAATCCAACCGTTGACAATACGCCAGCAATTATTACAAAAGGTAATGTTGGAAGCCCAAATAATGCAAGAATTAAGCATACACCAGATGTAATAAGCATTACTTTTGGGTTTTGGAATATCTGCTTTAGTAAACCTTCACTCAAGGTTGAATCTGAAGCTGCCCTGGTAACTATAATACCGGTTGCTGTTGAGATAAGAAGTGCAGGGATTTGACTTACCAAGCCATCACCAACGGTTAGGATAGTATAATCATTTAATGCCTGCATTATTTCTTCGCCCCTCATCAGGACCCCTATTATCAATCCGCCTACGATATTTATTGCAGTTATGATAATACCGGCAATAGCATCACCTTTGACAAACTTACTGGCACCATCCATTGCTCCGTAAAAATCCGCTTCACGCTGAACGTTCTTTCTTCTTTCCTTCGCTTCTTCCTCTGATACCAAACCGGAATTCAAATCTGCATCTATCGCCATCTGTTTTCCAGGCATTGCATCAAGGGTAAATCTCGCTGCAACTTCTGATACCCTTTCGGCTCCTTTGGTAATAACCAAAAACTGCACAATCATTATTATCAAATATATTATGAATCCTACAACAATATTGTCTCTGGTAACGAATGTACCGAATTTTTCTATTACTTGTCCAGCTTCTCCTTCTGCTAAAACCAGCTTGGCCGCAGAAATATTTAGTGATAACCTATAAATTGTTGTTATTAATAATAACGAGGGAAATATGGACATTTGCAAAGCATCTTTTGCATAAATACTATTTAATAGTATAAGCAAAGATAAGGAAATATTAATTGCAAGAAGGACATCTAATAACCACCCAGGGATTGGTAGGATAATTATTAATACTACTGCAACTATTATTATTGCTACTCCTACATCCCCTAGCTTCATTTAGACCCTCCCCTCTCCCAAATCTCCCTCTTTTCCCCCTCTATTTCAAGAGAGGGGGATAGGGGGTGAGTTATACTGCAGGCTTTTTATCTTTCAAGCTGTATACGAATGCAAGAACTTCAGCTACTGCCTGATAAAGTTCTTCCGGAATTGCTTCGCCAATTTCAACAGTGCTGTATAAAGTCCTGGCAAGCGGCTTATTTTCAACAATCTCTACCCTGTTTTCTTTAGCAACCTCTTTTATTCTTAAAGCCAGATAGTCTTGCCCTTTTGCCAAAACCACAGGTGCAGCGCTCTTTTCTGGTTCATATTTTATTGCAACCGCAAAGTGAGTTGGATTTGTAATAACAACATCAGCTTTGGGAATTTCTTTCATCATTCTGCTTGCTGATAATTGACGTTGTTTTTGTTTGATTTTAGACTTTATTAGTGGGTTACCTTCTGTTTGCTTGTATTCTTCCTTCAATTCATGCTTGGACATCCTTAAATTTCTTTCGTAATCCCACCATTCAAATATGTAATCAAATACTGCCAATATTATCAGTATAACAATAATTCCTATAGAGACATTTATTGCAACATTACCAATATATACTACAATATTGATTACATCCATATCTACTAATTTTGACACATTTTGGGCTTCACCCTTAAGGTATAAATAAGCTACATAAAATGATACGCTAATTTTAATAAAGGATTTTACCAGCTCAACCAGAGATTTTCGCGAAAACATGTTTTTGATTCCTGTAATTGGATTTAATTTCTCAAGTTTAATTCTCAAAGGCTCTAGTGTAAACAAGAATCCTACCTGTGCATATCCGCTTATTAATCCCGCTAATACCGAAACCAATAATATTGGAAGCATAACTTTCCCGAAAACGGTTAGCGTGTAAAGTAAGAAATTCATCAGTGTGCTTACCTCAGCAATATCTCGTTTCATATATTCATTAAATATTGCTTGGGTGTATTTGAATAATTCTTCGTAAATCATTGGACAGCTGTATTTTAGTGTCAAGAACATAGCTAGCAGAAGTACTGCTGAATTAATTTCCTTACTCTTGAATACCTGTCCTTTTTGTCTTGCATCTTGACGCTTCTTAGGTGTAGCTTTCTCAGTTTTTTCTTCATCTGCAAATAACTGCAGGTTTATACTATAAAAACCGCTGTTGGGCATTAGCTGTTTATTCTTTGCTTTGTTCAGTATTAAATTCAATATAAGCCAATAATTATGCATCACCATTATAAAACCCCATAAAAAGCTTCTATGATTTCAACTATAACTCTTTAATAAATCACTAAAGCTATTGGCCAATAGCCTTTGGCGCCATTAGATTCATTATAGCATTTGTTTGCTCATTCATATTATCAATCGAAAATCCTACTACTCCTACAAATGCTGGCAAAGTAATCATTACTACTGCCAAGCCCAATATAATTTTAACCGGCATCTCAACAAAAAAGATATTCATCTGCGGCATAGTTCTTGCTAAAATTCCAAATGCAACGTCACATATCAACGTTGCCGCAATTATTGGTGCACTTATCTTAAATGCAATAATAAAAATCATTCCCATTATCTGAATCATTTGTGTTAACATTGCCTGTGAAAAAACCAAAGTACCGATAGGAAGGATATTAAAACTCCTCACTAAAGCATCAATTAACATGTGATGCCCATTTATGGTAAGAAAAATAACCATTGTTAATCCATAATAAAGCGTTGCTGTAATTGGAACTTGAATATTGCTTATAGGGTCCATAACGCTTACTATGCTGAATCCAACTTGCGTATCAATTATTTGGCCTGCAAGATAAATTGCCGACAAGATAGCAAAGCAAATGTACCCAAGCAATAACCCAATGATAAACTCTTTAATAATTACTATTGTAAAATCATATGTGCTGTAGAGGCTTAAATCAGCAGGTAATTTAACAACATTTAAAAGTATTGCTGAAAGCATTAGTGCAAATCCGATTTTAAACATACTCGGCACATTTGTTCTGCCGAATATTGGAGATATAATAAAAAGGGAACTCATTCTTACGAACACTAGCAAGAATATCTCCATTTTGGTTATCATGCTCCCCATTAATATATCCAAAACTTCATCCCTTTCCGATTTACTTAATTGCTCATTTAAATTCCCTTCTTTTTAGAGTAGAAGGGATAGGGGTGAGTTACCTAACATACATATTAATATTCTGAAACAAATTCAGAGTGAAATCTTTCAAAACCGCTAACATCCACGGCCCAAATACTAAAACAGCACCTAATATAGCAACCAACTTTGGCACAAATGTAAGTGTCTGCTCCTGGATTTGGGTAGTTGCCTGGAAAATACTTACCGCTAAACCAACAATAATTGCGAGGAGCATCATTGGCCCAGAAACATATAATATTACTAATAATGCCCTTGATGCAAGTTCAATTATTACGCCCTGTTCCATTTTTGCAATCCCCCTTCACACAAATTTAAAATTGATAATTTATAATTAATTTTTAAAAACTTTCTTTTTAAATTAGTTACCGAAATCCCATTATAATAGTTTGGGTTATTAAATTCCACCCGTCAACCATAATAAAAAGTAATATTTTAAATGGCAATGATATCATTACTGGTGGAAGCATCATCATACCCATTGCCATAAGTGTACTTGATATAACCATGTCAATTATTAGAAATGGTATGAATAATAAGAAGCCTATTTGAAAGGCAACTTTTAATTCATTAATCATAAATGCGGGTATAACGACAGTTAATGGAAGTTTGGATTTTTCTACCTTTGTAGAATCCATTTTTGCCATTTTAACAAATAAAAGCAAATCCTTATCGCTTTTTATTTGCTTTAACATAAAATCTTTTATTGGAGCTTCAGCCTTTGCAAAAGCCACATCTTGAGTAATCTGTCCTTTCATAAAAGGCTTGTAAGCTTGGTCGTTAATTTGTATAAATACAGGAGACATAATAAAAAAGGTTAGAAACATCGCAAATCCAATTAAAACCTGATTAGGCGGCATTTGCTGAGTTCCAAGAGCACTTCTTAGAAAGGATAAAATAATGATTATCCTCGTGAAGGAAGTCATCATTACGAGGATAGCTGGTGCTACAGAAAGAACCGTTAATATTAATATTATTTGAACAGTTGCAGCTGCTTCCTGCGGTTGCTTTGCCGGCCCAATATCAACTCCAATCGTTGGAATCTGCAATGCAGGTTCTGCATTTACAGGAATTGTCATAAACAATAGCATTACTACCGCTATTAGTACTGCAAATTTCAGCCTGCTATTCATTAAGTTTTTCATCTCCGTTTTCCTGGGAGTTTATTCTTGAAAGAATTCCCTTGAGCTTGTTCAGATTCTGTCTGAAGTTATTAGACTCTTGTTCTGATTGTACGCTATCATTATCAAAATGTTCTTTTTTAGACGTATTTCTGAACATATCTAGGTAGTTTTTAAAACTGTCTTTATTTTCAGGCTGCTGTTCCAATGATTTCATCTCTTCGTCAGTTAATTTTAATACGTCTTTATCCAAAAGAGTAATAGAATTAATAACCTTATTGGAACAAGCAGTCAAAAAGATTTGCTCTCCGACTTTCACAAGGAATATTTGTTTATCAAACCCCAAGACTACTGAATCAATAATCCTGAAATATTTTCCTCTCATCTTGCCAGATGCTTTTGTGCCAAGAAACTTAGTGGATACATAAGCTAAGAATATTATTGAACCGAATATAACAACAAAATATATTAAACCTAAAAAGAAGCTCCAAAAGCCGGACATTATCTCATCTCCAATTAGCCTAAAACTTTTCTAACCGCCTCAACAACTCTATCAGCTTGGAATGGTTTTACTATGAAATCTCTTGCTCCAGCTTGTATAGATTCAATAACCATTGCCTGCTGTCCCATTGCTGAACACATAATAATCTTTGATTCGTAGTTAATCTTTTTTATCTCCTTAACAGCCTGTATACCATCAAGTTCAGGCATTGTTATATCCATAATAACCAAATCAGGTGTTAATTCGTTAAATCTTTCAATTGCTTTTACTCCGTTTTCTGCCTCTCCTGCTACTTCATAACCATTTTTTGTAAGGATGTCTCTAATCATCATCCTCATGAATGCAGCATCATCGACTATCAGAATCCTTTTTCCCATGTTAATCCCTCTCCTTAATTTTATTATTGTATTAGATACTTCTATAGTCTTTTTGAAGGTTGTACAATCTCAGAAACCCTCACACCAAAACTTTCGTCAATTATAACAACTTCGCCTTTTGCAATAACTTTGCCATTTACAAGTATATCAACAAGTTCACCTGCAAGTTTATCTAATTCAATTATGGATCCTGGAGCAAATTCTAGTATATCTTTAATGAGCTTATGAGTTCTTCCAAGCTCAACAGTTACCTGCAAAGGTACATCCATAAGTAAATTGATATTTTCTTTTTGTGTAGGTGTCCTCCCTTCTTCAAAAGATTGAAATTGTATTGGCTGTATATTGACTGGCCTTTGTGGACCACCCATATTCGTATGTATCTGATTTTGCACAGGTTCCTGGCTATATGGCTGTGCCTGGTATTGTACCTGATTGACATTTTGATCAAATGGGCTTGCTGCTGGCTGTGAATAACCCTGACTAGGCTGTGAATAATTTGGCATTGCAGCCTGTTGGCTTGCAGCAGCTTGATTTGAGCTTTCAGTATAGAAAGTTGAATCAACTGGCCTTTGTTCTGGCTCATTATTTGCTTCTAGGTCTTGTTCTACAGCTTGTCCTATAAGGCCAGTAACCATTTCTTTTGCAAAATCTATTGGCAGCAGCTGCATTATTTCGCTGTCAACAAGCTCGCCTATTTCCATTCTGAAAGACACTTTTACAATCTTTTCGTTTGAATCGAATTCTGAAAAATCATTTTCATCAAGATTTGTCTTAAAAGCTTTAGGGGGAGAAATATCTATCCTTCGATTAAGTATCGAAGCAAGAGAAGTGGCCGATGAACCAATCATTTGATTCATGGCTTCGCTTATTGCACTAAGGTGCAAATCAGTTATTTCACCATCTGTATTTAATCCATCTCCACCCATCATTAGGTCTGTAATTATCTTAACGTCTTTTTCTTTTAATAATAACAAATTTATTCCCTTAAGTCCATCTGTAAATTCTGCCCTTATTGCCACAAAAGATTCTTTACACTCATTCTTTAAATCTCCCCATGTAAGAATCCTAACATTTGGAGTGGTTATTAATACTTTTTGACTAAGTAAAGTAAACAAGGTAGTAGATGCTGTTCCCATGCTGATATTTCCAATTTCGCCTATTGCATCAATTTCTTGTGCTGTTAATTCCTCAACACCACTTTGAGACGATTCTTCTTCTCCGAATGATGTTCCTTTAAGCAATGCATCTATTTCAGCTTGCGAAAGTAACTCACCCATATTCTTCCTCCTCTCTAATCACACCCGTTACTTTTACTGACACTCTGCTTTTCTTTACTCCAGGACGGGCATTGAATTTATAAATATCACCAACATACACTGCTAAATCTCTATTAACATTAGTATCAAGCTGTATTACATCACCTATCTGTATTTCAGCTATCTCTCCAACTGAAAGTTCAGCCTTTCCTAGAACCACTCTTATTGGAACTATGGTGCTTTCAATCTTCTTTTCAAGAGCTTCCTTGCTTTCTTCGGTAGAACCTTTTTCTCTCATTGAAAACCAGAACTTAGTACTGAGTTTTGGTATAACACTTTCCAGTACCGGATAAGGTATACAAATATTAATCATTCCTTCTATCTCACCAATTTTACAGCTTAATGTGATTAATGCCGTCATTTCATTTGGTGAAATAATTTGGGCAAATTGAGCATTAGTTTCTATCTTATCAAGCTTAGGCTTTATCTGTGTAACATTTTCCCAGGGTTCTCTCATAAGATTCAAAAGCTGGGTTATTATTCTTTCAACTATTGCGAGTTCTATTTCGGTATATTCTCTTATCTTTTGGGTTGATGAACCTTTGCCTCCAAGAATTCTGTCAATTAGTGCAAAAACTATATTAGGAGCTATTTCAACTATAACTGAACCTGAAAGTGGAGCAAAATCAACCATTCCTAAAACTGCAGGGTTTGAAATAGAATTATTAAACTCATAATAACTAAGCTCTTCAACTGATATTACTTCAACTTGGACGAGTGCACGTAAATATCCTGATAAAAAATTCGTAACCAATCTTGCATAGTTTTCATGGATAATTTCCAAAGTTTTTAAATGGTCTTTTGCAAACTTATTTGGTTTACGAAAATCATGGTTTTTAATTTTGCGTTCTTCGTTAGTAGTTTTCATTTGATGGACATCGATTTCGCCGGTGTTCAACGCTTTTAACAATTCATCTATTTCATTTTGCGATAAAATGTCCCCCATCTTCACCACCCCCTTGTCCGAACACAATTAAATATATAGGGAATTTCATTGTACAAATGCATTAGGAAAAAGCACTTTAACTATTTTAGCTGAATCCTTCGGTTCTTTGTACATAGATTTGAATTTAACCAAAAGCTCTTTTGCAACCTGATCAATTTTTGTGTCAGCAACATCATCGCCAGTTTTCCCATTGAAGGTCGATCTGATTATGTCTTTTATCTCAAGTTCTCTTGTTTTAATATCTTCTTCGAATTTTTTATCAGATAAAACTATACCAACTTCTACTTTTATTATGGATTTTGGATTATTTCCACCAGATTTTAGATTAACAATCATTTCAGGAACATCATAAGTAGTTGCTTTTTTGTAATCTATTTCTACTTTCTTTTCTATTTGTTTACTACTTTCTTTAGAGGCATCAGCAACATTTTTGCTCGGTCCGCCTGTTATAACCATATAAATCACAATAAAAGCAACCGCCATCGACAGAATTGCAATTATCACTATTAGCATGAAATTAAGCTTTCCTTCCATAATCCTCTCCTCCTATCGAGATTCGGCTTTGCTTTTGTATCAAAATAATTTCTTTGGGATAATACTATTTTTAGAAATATAATAAAGAAAAGTACTAAAACCATTCTTTTATGGATAATGGTTTCAGCTTACTCAAGTACCTTTCATCTTTTGTCATTTTACGAGTTTTCTTGGTGTTCAACCTCTTTTATAATCTCTTTTTGTATTACTTTCAAGGTTGAATTTATTTTTCTTCTATATTCTATCACTTTATCTATGACTTCATCAATAGTTTCTATTACTACAATTTTGTTATTTGATACAAGTGTGACAACTGTATCGGGTGTACTTTCGACAAACTCGATTAAATCGCAGTTTACGACAAACTCTTTACCACTCAATCTTTTCAATCTTATCATAATATTTTTCCCCCGAAAATACAATAGGGGGGGCTGAAATCAAATCTTTTTTTGATTTCAGCTCCCTAAGGAATTTATTAATTTTCTAGGTTTCTTATTGTTTCTTCTTGTTATATATTACCTTTATCTCTTAATATTTACAAGTTCTTGCAGAATTTCATCAGATGTTGTAATTATTCTGCTGTTTGCCTGGAAACCTCTTTGAGTTGTAATCATTTCGGTAAACTCACTAGACAAATCAACATTTGACATTTCAAGTGTTCCTGGATTTAATGTTCCAAGTCCTTCAGCTCCAGGTTTTACACCTTTCTTGAATTCACCAGAGTTTGTTGTTGCTCTATACAAGTTGTCTCCAACCTTTTGCAAACCACTTGGATTTTCAAAGTTTGCTAGTGCTATCAAACCTAAAGGCTGCTGCTGACCGTTACTATAAATACCTGTAATAACTCCATCTGAACCAATGCTAAATGAGGAAAGGGTTCCGCTGTTATAACCATTAACGCTGTACGCCTTTGCAGAACTATCTGTTGCATACTGGGTTATTTTGCCAAAGTCAAGCTCATATGTAATATTTGTAAGGCTGGCATCAACCGCATTTAGCCCAAGGGTAATCATTCTTTTCAAAGCAGGTACCGGAGTTCCAGGTGCATTGGCTCCTCCGGTTGCTGTTAATGCTTTACCTTCATTTCCTGCAGTTGTATCAAATGTGATTGTACCCGTAACATCAGCAAATCTAGGTGTTGCTTCAGTATCACTTACGGTATAGTTCCAAACATGATCAGTAGCTGATTTTTGGAACTGAACTTCTGCTTCATATTCATTTCCATATGCATCGAATACTGTTAACGGAACAATAATTGCATCATCTGTAGGCGTATCGTTCATATTAAGGTTTCCAGAAAGTGCAACTTCATCTGTAGCGCTAGGTGCAATAATCTTTTTATTTCCGTTATATGAATCAGAATAGATATTAATTGGCTCAACAGCTTTTTCTGTATCATACACTTCAGTCCCTGGATTATTAGGATCTGAAGTATGATACTGCCAGCCATATATGTTCCCTCCGCTTGAAGTTACAAAGTTGCCCATCTTATCAACTGTAAAGTCACCTGCTCTGGTAAAGCAGTAGCTGTCATCGCTTCCACCTTTAACTATAAATAACCCATCGCCATCAATAGATAAGTCTGTAGAATTATCAGTTCTTTGAACACTGCCTCTCGTGAAAACTGTGTCCACGGCAGCAACCCCCATACCGAGACCAACCTGCATTGGGTTGGTTCCTCCACGTCCTGTTGTTGTATCTGGGGCTCCAGCGCCCCTAACTGTTTGACTAAATACTTCTTGAAATGTTACTCTTGACGATTTATAACCTACTGTATTTACGTTAGCGATATTATTACCAATTACATCCAACTTTGTCTGGTGGGACTTTAATCCTGAAACACCAGAAAACATTGATCTCATCATATTAGAATTTACCCCCTTCTTCTTTATACGGTCACCTCTTTCTGTCATTCAGAGGTGTATCAGCTTCCTCGTGGAGGGCCAGCTAAACTATAACCGCACCATCAATATTTGTGAAAACATTTTCTTTAAGTTCTTGAGTATTTGCTGCTGTAACAACTGTTCTGTTTTTAACATTTACTACAAGTGCAATATTATCTACTAACATTAATGAATCTTTAACACCTTTTTCCTGAGCTTTATTTATTCCATTTTTTACTCTTTCCATTTGAGCTTCACTAATATTAATATTTCTTGCATTCATCCTTAGTTCAGCATGTTTGGAAATTTTAACATCTGATTGTTGATTAATCTTATCTTGAAGTATTTCGCCAAAGCCTGTTTTCCCTGCGGTTATGTTGTTTCTCTGCTGTGTTGAAGTTGTCTGGGTTACCTGCTTTTGCGGCATTACTACAGGTCTATTATTTATTACCATTATGACCACCTACTTGATTATCAATTTTAAATTGATAATTTTAAATATTTTTTATTAATTATTCAATTCCGCTAATATCATTTATTGGAACTGTTACTCCATCAAGCAATACATGTATTTTGCCATCCTTCTGGACTACATCGGCAAGAGTACCTGTCACTTTTACTTCATTACCTTTTGAATCCTTAACTTTTACGGTAACCTCTTTTCCAATATTATCCTCAAGATAATCAATCTTGTAATCTGTAACATAATCAGGCATTACAACATCAACATCCAGCAATTCAACATTGTCTAATTCTGCACAGTCTTTTCCAGATACTTTCTTGACCTCAGAAACAATACCCGAAACACTTACATTATTTTTTCCGTCAGAGACAGATGCATTTACACTCTTTCCAATCAAATCCATCAAATCGGTAAGTCGAGTAGATGTTCCATTATTTACGTCTGTGATATTGTCGATAGAAACTTCCTTACCGTCTATCTCTACATAAGTTTTTCCGTTTTCGATTCTAACCTTGTTAACCGTTCCAGTTATAGTTGTTGTTTCTCCAGTAGTTGAATCGCTCATGGTTGCTGTTACAGATTTACCCATAAGTGAAAAAGCCTTCATAGATGAAAAATTAGTGTTTAAGTTTTGCATTTGTTCCAAAGAACTAAATTGCGCCATTTGAGAAATAAATTCTTTATCATCCATGGGTTCAAGAGGATTTTGGTATTTCAATTGCGTTACCAGCAATTGCAGGAATTGGTCTTTGCCCAATTCACCAGTATTTCTTGTACTGGTAGAGGAAGTTGCAGAGGTTGTAGAAGTTGTAGAAGTTGTTGCCGCAGTATTGTTTGTTACTGTACTTACTGCCATTATTAATCCTCCTTTAGGCTGTATAATTTACGGTGCTATCCGGCCACATTAATTTGTTCTTTAAGCTGTCTTCTTGCAAATATGTAGAACCGACTACCGTTATTCCATTAGATTTATATTGCCTTTGATTACTGCTGTTTTGACTCTTCCATTCATTGTTTTGAAATCTTCTGTTCAAACCGTTGTTACCTACCGATACCGAGAAACTTTGAACTGCAATTCCCTGCTTCTCAAGTGCATCCTTTAAAATATTGAAATTTGTTTCTATAATCTGTTTAACCTGTTGATTCTCGGCAACTATCTGAGCATTCAATATTCCTTTTTCAGTAACAATCTTCATCTCCAGCTTGCCAAGATTATCAGGTTTTAGATTTATAACCATTTCTGCTTTATCAGGGGTTAGAGTAACCGCAGCTTTATCAATTATCTGACTTAATACCTCTTCCTTACGAGGAATTACAAAACTGCTTGTTTTCAGCTGATCATTCTGATTACTTGGTATATCCTGCAAATTTTGAACTGTCTGGATACTATTCTCAGTTGAAAGTTTAAATGAATTATCAGCTTTATCTTGGTACTTGAACATTACCTTGATTTTTTCTTCCCAACCGCCACTTTTTGCGTCCCTTTCACTGGTCCCATCTTCATTTTGCGATTTTGTTTTTCCCTTTTCATCCTTGGTTTCAATTTTATTTTCACTAGTTATTTCTTCATTTTTTATGGTATCTTGTTTTTTATTTGTGTCTTGCTTTTTATCTGTATTCGTTATTTCTGAGTTTACTGATTCTTCGTCTTTGTTAATTTTTGAATCTTGACTGTTTGATATTTCCTTTTTATTTATATCTTTTAAACTTTCTGCATTGGTTGTTCCATTTTCAGTTTCGCTAGCAGCATCTTCTTTGTTAATTTCTAACAATTCTTTAATGTTTTGAGTATCAAATTGCTTTTTTTCTATCCCGAAAGGATTTTTTGCCCCTTCCGCTTGAGTAAAGATTTGTTCGATTATTTCCTTAATATTTTCTGATACCTCAGCTTTATTTTGCTCATTTACATTGACAAGTGCTGTGAGCTTTTCCGTAAGTTCCCCGATTTTTTCTTGATAATCCTGAATATTAACCAAATCTCCTGGCATTATTAGCTTTGCAGCCTCCCCCGGTTCTATTCCGAGTTCTTTTGCAAGAGCCATTATCTTCTTCCTTATTTCCATTTCCTTTATTTCCTCATTGCTATCAACATCTTCTTTTCCATCTTCTTTATCTCTTTGTTTATGCACTTCCTGCTTATTTAATGTCTTCTCAATATTATCAGTTTGGTTTGCGTCTTCATCCTGGATATTTTGGTTTTCTTTTATTATTTCGTCAGTTTTTTCAGTCTTATTTGTTTTTTCAATTTTTTCTCTTTTTTCTTCTTTAAAAATCTTCTTTTTATCATCCAGCCCTGTTCTTTTTTGTTCTAAGACGTCCCCAAATTTTTTGTTTTCATCTTTGGATGATGCTTTCTGTTCAGTTTGTAAATTTGAAGAAACAGTGGCTGTATTAATCATAAAATTTACTTGAACCACTTTTTCACCTCCTTTCATTCTTAAACTAACCTTTATTTTCCTAATCCTTTTCTTTCCCTAAAAAATACTTACTTCCATGTTTTTCTTCCTTAATATTTAAATTTTCTTATTTGCTATTCCTCTGGATATATCGGATACTCAACTGCAATTCTATCTGCAAGGTTTCCAGCAAAAACCGAATCCATATTTGCCATAATTTCAGCGGCCGTTTGCTTTTTCATAAGCTTAACAATATTTGCTACCAAATCCAGATTGCTTACACCCATACTCTCCAAAACCTTAGCCGCACTTGCTGGCTCCATCGATTCAAACATTTTGACATAATCCTTAACTTCTTTACTTGCTTGATTTTCTTTTAATACTTTCTCATAAACTAGCTTTGCTGTTTCCTTGTCCATTTTTTCAAAATATTCCGTAAATCCTTGCTTATCAGCATTTTTAACATCTATAGCAAATTTTAGCTTGTCACTTTGTAATTGTTTCCTTTCACTGTCAATCCTTTTCCTTTCTTCTTCAAGAAAAGACCTTAAAGTTTGATTCCCGCTGCGCATTGACTGTTCATTGTCTTTATATTTTTGCAATTCGCTGATAGTTGTTTTTTGTTCTTCAATCTTCTTCAAATACTCCTTGTTCTTTTTCCTATACTCCTCATACTTTGCTGCCAATTGTTCATCCGACATATATTCAGCTGCTTCAGGATCAGGATTTGGAGGAAGAACCATATTTACAACAGGTATGTTTTTCAGAGTATCCCTATACTTTTCCCCTAACCCAAATTTATTGGATTTTATGAAATATGCCCATATTCCAAAAATTATCATTACAGCAAGAAGAATTGGAAAAAGAAATGAAAAAAGTCCAGGTTTTTTCTTTTTGCTTCCATCCCTGGACTTGACTTGTTCTGGAGAATCCTTCTCCTTAGTATCAACCTTTCCCTTTGTAGCCTGATCTGCCATTTTATCCTCCATTAACTTCTTTTAGTAGTTTCTTTATAGCTTATCACTTCGTCTACACGCTTTTGCTCTATTTTTTCCTGTTCCTTAAGGTATTCACTATATTGTTTATCCTTTAGAGTTTCAAGCACTTTCTTCTCCTTGGATGCTTGAATCAATTCTTCTCTATAATTATCGGCAATTTCTTGTGCAGACTTAACTCTTTTGGTTTGATTTAGAATTTTTTCTTTTAAAAAAGAAATGTATGAATTATAATTCCGAAGCCGCTCAACTGTAATACCATTCGATGATTCGGAACTAATATCAGCCATACATTTTTTCTGTTCTTCTTTTAAATTTTTTAGAGCGCTCTTTTCCTCTTCCAAATAACGGACTGCCTTTGCAAGCTGATTCTTTATGGTGTCTTCCATCTGAGTCTTTATGTTAAGAAGAGGCTGAAGTTTGAATTTAAAACTTGCCAAAATCCTCTCTCCATTCTAAGTTATTAATCAATTACGGCAAAACTGCCTTCAGCATATTTAATGTTTCATCGAAAGAAACCTTTTCATCAACTTCCTGAAGTAAGAATTCGTTTATATTTTCATTGGATTCAATTGCGTAGTCTATCTTTGGATTACTCCCTTTAACGTAGGCTCCAATATTTATAAGGTCTTCAGCATCTCTATAAACTGCCATAACTTTTTTTATCTCTGCAGCTATACTTTTATGCTCTTTTGTTACTATATCAGGCATAACCCTGCTTATACTTGCAAGTACATCAATAGCAGGAAAATGATTTCTATTTGCTAAATTCCTTGAAAGAACAATATGTCCATCTAGAATGCCTCTGGCAGTGTCGGTAACCGGTTCGGTAAGGTCATCCCCATCTACAAGAACCGTATAAAGGCCAGTTATAGAACCCTTCTCAGAATTTCCTGCCCTTTCAAGAAGCTTTGGCAAAAGGGCAAAAACTGAAGGTGTATATCCTCTTGATACCGGTGGTTCTCCAATAGCTAGGCCTACTTCACGCTGTGCCATAGCAAATCTTGTTAGTGAATCCATCAAAAGAAGGACGTCTTTCCCTTGATCCCTAAAGTATTCCGCAATCGCAGTTGCGACAAAAGCTCCTTTAAGTCTAATAAGTGCAGGCTGGTCAGAAGTTGCAACAACAACAATAGATCTTTTTAATCCTTCTTCCCCTAAGTCTTTCTCTAGAAATTCTCTTACTTCTCTTCCGCGTTCGCCTATCAAAGCAATTACATTTATATCAGCAGTTGTATTTCTTGCAATCATACCCATTAATGTACTTTTACCAACGCCGCTTCCAGAAAAGATTCCTATTCTCTGGCCTTTCCCAACTGTCATAAGCCCATCAATTGCTTTAATACCTAGTTCAAGAGGTTCCTTTATTCTCTGTCTTTTTAAAGGATGAGGCGCTTGATTAAATACTGGATATGTCTGTTTAAATATATTTGAGCTTGAATTATCAATTGGCTTGCCTAAGCCATTAATAACAGTACCTTTAAGTTCTTGCCCAACACCAACCGAAAGCGGCTCCCCAATCGCAGTAACTTTACTGCCAGGAGCAATTCCTTCCATATCTCCCAAAGGCATTAGAAGAACCTTATTATTCTTAAAACCAACAACTTCTGCTTCAATACTATTACCTTGAAATGAATCGATTTTGCATAATTCGCCAATACTAACAGAAGGGCCATCAGATTCTATTGTTAAACCGATTACCTGAGATATTTTCCCATATTTAACTATAAAGTTAGATTTATCAAGTGCTTCCCTATACTTCTTTGCAGAAAACTCTGGCATTTTATCCTCCTAACCCTCACCTTTTTATTTTTCCTCTCCCTGAGCATTTGGAAAGGAAAATATTGATATTTCTTATAAGTAACCCCTTCGCCCAATTTCGTGGGAGAAGGGGCATATGATGAGGGGGTCTATTTCTCAATCAGGCTATAAAAAACCTTCTCAATCTGCTCAATTCTTGTTTTCACGCTTCCATCTACAGCCCCAAAAGGTGTTTCTATAAGACAGCTGCCTTTCTCCAGGGAATGGTCTGTTTTAATTTCAAGCTCTCCAACCCCTTTAGCCATAGCAAGAATCTTATTTTTAGAATCTAATGCTGTTTTATAATCGTCTTCACTTACTTTTAATAATACGTAATCCTTATGTGTACAGGTTTCCAATGCTTGCCTAACCATAAATAAAATTTCATTTTTACCTTCGCTGATTTCACGCCCAATTACTTTTTTCGTTATATCAAATATTAATGATAATATTTCCTCTTCAGCACCATTTAATATGTGTTGGTATTCTTCAAATGCTTGCTGCTTAATTATTCCTGCTTCATTTATCAAATCTTCACACTGCCCGATTGCTTGATTATATCCTTCATCAAACCCATTCTTTTTCGCCTGTTCAAGGATGATTTCTCTTTCTTCTTCAACCTTTGACATTGCCTCTTCAATAATTTTTTCAGCTTGTTGCTTTGTTTTTTCTAATATCTCTTCAGCTTTTTTCCTTGAAAATTCTACACACTCTTCATCATCTACTTTATCTAATTCAGAGTAAGCCTCATCAATTTCATCTTCTTCGTCTGCTTCATATGCATATTCTTCTATTTCTGGCTCTTCAACTTTTGCAGGCTCCCCAATAAAAACATTATAGGATTTAATAATCTTAGGCAATTATTTCATCTCCTCCACCTCTGGATATTACAATTTCTCCAGCATCTTCAAGCTTCCTGATAATGTTAACTATCTTTTGTTGTGCATCTTCCACATCTCTAAGTCTAACAGGCCCCATATAATCGATATCTTCTTTTATCATATCCTGCATACGTTTTGACATATTATTAAATATGCACTTCTGTACGTCCTCACTAGAACCTTTAAGAGCAAGTGCAAGCTGGTTGTTGTCAACTTCTCTAAGAAATCTCTGAATAGACCTATTATCAAGCGTAACAATATCATCAAATACGAACATCCTCTTTTTGATTTCCTGAGCTAAGTCAGTGTCTTCAATCTCAAGGGTTTCCATAATGAATTTTTCAGTTCCACGGTCAACTGCGTTCAAAATATCGACAATGGATGTGATTCCTCCAGCAGAAGTAAAATCTTCGGTTACAAGAGCAGAGAGCTTCTTTTCTAAAACTCTTTCAACCTCCTTAATAACATCTGGAGAAGTTCTATCCATAACTGCTATTCTTCTAGCAACATCAGCTTGTTTTTCTTGGGGCAGAACAGAAAGAACTGCCGCAGACTGTGCTGGTTTTAAATAAGCAAGAATCAAAGCAATAGTCTGTGCATGTTCATTTTGGATAAAATTTAAAAGCTGGCTTGGTTCTGCTTTTCTGACAAATTCGAATGGCCTTACCTGAAGTGAAACAGTAAGCTTGTTGATAATTTCCAAAGCTTTTTGACTACCTAAAGCTTTTTCAAGAATATCTTTAGCATAGGTAATACCACCCTCAGCTATATATTCCTGAGCGAGGCATATCTGATAAAAGTCTTCAAGGACTTTATTCTTTTCTTCAGGGGTTACCGTTCTAATATTAGCTATCTCCAGAGTAAGCTGTTCGATTTCCTCTTCTTTTAGATGCTTAAATATCTCTGAAGATCTCTCGGGCCCCAATGCAATTAGGAGCATTGCTGCTTTCTCTTTACCGCCTACATCTAACTTTCCCCTTGACATTCAGTTCACTCCTGTATATTAATCAATCCCATTCATCGGACAACCAATTTCTAAGTAGCTGTGCAACTGCTTCTGGCCTGTGTTTTACAAACTTATCTATTTGTTTTTTAACCTCAGATTTCTCTTCAATCTCAATTTCCGGTAGAATCTCTTCTTCAACAATCATAGGCGCTGAAATGGTTCTAGCAGCAGTACTGCCTCCAAAAGCAAATCCCGGTTCTGATATGCTGGACTGCTTCATTACTCCTACTCCTAAAAAGATTATTAGAATTGCAAGAATCATTACCGGAATAGCCTTCGTAAGGAATCCAATCCAATCAAATTTTGGTTTTTCAGTTTGTGCGGTTGGAAGCTTGAAACTTGCCAATGTAATGTTGCCTGTTGCAATTCCCGTTGCATTTGAAATCATCTTAGTATAGGTATCAATATCTGCCTGCACTGGTGCAGTTGTTTTCTTTGTTCCATAAACCAAGCTTACAGTTATAGAAGATTTCTCTTTATCCATTTGCCCTACAGCTTTTGTACTTTCAATATTTTGCTGATTTATCTCATAGTTATTTACAGTATCTGTCTTTTTATATGATGAGCCTGATGAAGAATCTGTCGGGTAAGACGGTGTGGTTGTACCTGCAGTATTTGAATCAGTTCCAGGCACTCCGCCAGAACCGCCGTTTTGAACTTCTTCCTTATGCGTCTCACTACTTCTTAATATACCGCTGTCTTCTCCAACAACCGGTGCATACTTTACCTCTTTAGTTGTTTCAGTATTAAAATCGCATACAACATTCGCTGCCACTCTTACTCCATCATACATTCCGCCTAATAAATTCTCAACCTTGGTTTCTATCTCTTTCTTTATTGCACTCTGGAATTCATACTGTTGGGTTGTTGCAGCAGCAAGATCATCTTCTTGGTTATCGTTAAGCATATTTCCTGTACTTTTGTCTATAATCATTACATTTTTTCTGTTCAACCCTTCAACACTACCTGCAACAAAATTCTCAATTCCACGGACCTGCTTCTTTGATAAAGGTTCACTAGCTTCTATCAACACTGAAGCTGTCGGTTCCTGGGCCTTTGAATCCCCTAAGTAAACATCCTTTTCAGGTATACTAAGGTTTACTACTGCACTTGTTATATTATCGATTGCACCTAATCCTCTTGCAATTTTTTGCTCGGTATATTCTTTAAATATCTTTTTCTTATCGCTTTCTGTTGTTGACAACTTTATTGATCCCAAAGCATCCGTAAAGGTCATACCTCCTTTAGGATATCCATCCTGTGCTAATACAAGCTGAGCCTGATCAATATCTTTGCTCTTGACTTGGATTCCAGTTCCTCCATTAATCATCTTGTGGTCAATCTTATTCTCTTGCAGAATTTTGCTGATTGCCCCAATCTCCTTTTCATCAAGACTTCCACTGAAAAGGTTCTGATAAGATGGCCTTGTTATCATAAATATACCCAGAGAAACGCAAGCAATAACCAAGCCTGCTATAAATAGCATCCTGGTTTTCTGAGAAGCATCCATTGCTCTCCATATTTCTATTGCCTGCTGCTGCAATCTTTTTAAAGCTTCAGGCATCCCTATGTATCACTCCTTCTACATTTGCATTCTCATAATTTCAGTATAAGCATCAAGAATTTTATTTCTAACCTGCAAGGTGAATTGAAGTGCAAGTTCTGCTTTTGTACTCTCTATCATAACACTATGTAAGTCATCGACTTTCCCTGAGGCAAGAAGGTTAGCCATTTCCTCTGATGATTTTTGAGTCTGATTTACATTGTTTATGGCATTATTAAGTACTTCGCCAAAATTCACGCTTCCCGTACTAGTTTCTTTGTTACTGCTTCCAGGAACTGATGGTATAGCTTTTAATGGAGGAAAAGCTTCTGCTATTGATTTAACCATTAATACTATCATTCCCTTCAAATTACACTATTTTTATTCTGCATTTTGGTTTTAACTTTGCACTTTACACTTTATATTAATTATTTTCCGATTTCCAATGCCTTCATAGCCATGCTTTTTGTAGCATTAAGTGCAGATATATTAGCTTCATACGATCTACTTGCAGAAATCATATTTACCATTTCAGTTGTAACATCAACATTTGGCATGCTAACATACCCATCCTTATCTGCATCCGGATTAGACGGATCATAAACTCTCTTAAAAGGTGTCTGGTCTTCAGCAACCTTCAATACTCTTACGCCTGCTCCTCCAACCTTCGCTTTGCTTGACTCTGATAAGTATTCTGAAAATGGCTTATCACTGCTTCTTTGCTGAAAGATTAATACTTTCCTGCGATAAGGTGTTCCATCATCAGTTTTTGTTGTATTAGCATTAGCAATATTTTGGGAGATTAAATCCATTCTTAATCTTTGAGCCGTTAACCCTGATGCACTTATATCAAGTGAACTAAAGAATGACATAATTATTTCCTCCCATCATTTATTGCAGTTCTAAGCCTGCTAAACTCTCCAGCAATCTTTTCTATTAAAGCATTATACATGATATTATTCTTAGCAAGATCAGCCATTTCGCTTTCTACATCAACATTGTTTCCATCAAGTCTCATGGTTGTAGAGTTATCTTCTCTTACATTAATTTTAATACCTCCCATATTACCTGCTCCGACAGGAATATGTCTTTCATTTGTAACCGTACCCTTTAAAGCTTTATTATCCACTGCTTGTGAAAGATAAGATTCAAACTCTACTGTTTTCTTTTTGTATCCGGGCGTGTCAACATTGGCAATATTATCTGATATTACCTTGTTTCTTGTCCATGACGCGTCTAGTGCTTTTTGAAGCACGTATGTACTTTTAAACATATCTTCAATCATACGCATCCCCCACAAATATATTTCAATATATATTTCGACATATTTATAGGTTCTCCTTTACTCATTTTTTTCTAAAAAACCGTATTTTTTGAAATTTAATATTAAATAAGAACTCCACAAGAAAAGCCCACATCCAATAAATGCCACTATACCAAGGGTTGAAGCGATTTATTGCACCCTTAATATTTACATCATTATATCACTATTATTTTCATATGCCAATGAAATTCAATAAAATACAATAAAATGACAAAAATAATAAATTTTATTAAGAAATTGCCTTAATCGTCTGAAATATCTTATCTAGAGAACGGTTTGAATAATACTTATTTCTATCTTCCTTTTTCATTTTTACTTCAGGGCTGGGAAGAATGCCAAAATTAGCATTCATAGGTTGAAAACTGCCAATAGAATTTGAAGATATATACGCTGCCAATGCACCCATAACAGTTTCTTTCGGGAATATGGCTTTATCTTTGTTTAATAGAGTTTGTACAGAATTGATTCCTGCAATTATACCAGAGGAAACAGATTCTACATAACCTTCAACACCTGTTATTTGTCCGGCAAAGAATAAATCTGCCCTATTTTTTAAGCTAAATACTTCTGTCAGTAATCCCGGAGAATTGATATATGTATTTTTATGCATGACTCCATATCTTAAAAATTCCGCATTTTCCAACCCCGGAATCATGCTGAAAATCCTTTTTTGCTCACCCCATTTAAGATTTGTCTGAAATCCTACCATATTAAACAGAGTCCCTTCAATATTATCCTGCCTTAATTGAACAACTGCATAAGGCTGTTTACCTGTCCTTGGATTAATAAATCCCACCGGTTTCATAGGCCCAAAGCTCAAGGTTTGTATCCCGCGTTTCGCCATTACTTCTACAGGCATGCATCCTTCAAAAACCTTTTTATCTTCAAATCCATGAATTTCAATTGTTTCGGCCTTAATTAATTCAGAGTAAAATCTTTCGTACTCTTCTC
This sequence comes from Ignavibacteriales bacterium, assembly GCA_050260055.1. GTDB lineage: Bacteria > Bacillota > Clostridia > Acetivibrionales > UBA4821 > JBLMYQ01. The sequence goes on along the minus strand of JBLNBO010000022.1, from coordinate 42,197 downwards.
TTTCCATTGGACAATTGATATAATCGCTGTCACCCTTTCCATATCTATCTGCGCGGAAAGCTTTTTCCATATTAATCGAATCAGCTGAAATAACAGGGGCAGCTGCGTCAAAAAAATGCAAATAATCATTCCCAATTACTTCTTTTATATCTTCCGAAAGAGATTCTGAAGTAAGCGGCCCAGTTGCAATAATAATAACTCCTTTTTCAGGAATTTTACCAACTTCCTTTCTGATTACTTCAATATTTTCATGTGACTCAATTTCTCTCGTAACAAGCCTCGAAAACTTTTCTCTATCAACTGCAAGAGCCTGTCCTGCAGGTACTCTTGTTTTATCAGCACATGAAATAATCAGCGAGCTCATTATTCTTAATTCTTCTTTTAATAATCCTGCGGCATTCTCAAGCGAACTTGACTTTAAAGAGTTACTGCAAACAATTTCAGCAAGTTCAGACGAACTATGAGCCGGAGAGTATTTCTCCGGCTTCATTTCGTAAAGTTTAACCTTTATTCCTCTTTGGGCAACCTGCCAAGCTGCTTCACAGCCAGCTAACCCGCCGCCAATAACTGTAATATATTCCGTCATAATTTTCTCCAAATTCTAATCCTAATCCCCAACCCATTCCCTCATGGCATTAGTGGAAGGAACTTAATCGCAAATAACAATACTAATTATCTCTTATTTCTTATAGTTTTAACTGTCAACTGTCAACTTCACATTGTTAACTGCTTTTTCAAACTTGCATTCTGGATTACTGCAAGCCAGCACCTTTCCGCTCTTCTTATTCAATAGGAAATTTCCGCATTCAGGACAACTCTCTTTTGATGCCATATCCCATGACATAAAACTGCAAGAAGGGTTTTTTTCACAACCTAAATATTTTCTGCCTTTTTTTGTCTTTTTTAATAAAACTTTAGCTTTACATAAAGGACATTGCACGCCAGCTTCTTCCAATATCGGTTTAGCATTTCTGCATTCAGGAAACCCAGGGCATGCTAAGAATTTTCCAAAGCGTCCCATTTTTATAACCATCATTCTTCCACACTTTTCGCATGGAATATCAGAAACCTCATCCTGAATCTTTATTTTTTCAACTTCTTTCTCAGCAAGCTTCAAAGTCTGCTCGAAAGGCGGATAAAATTCGCGAAGAATATCTACCCATCTTCTTTTTCCTTCTTCTACATCATCAAGCTTTTCTTCCATTTTTGCTGTGAATTCTACGTCAACTATATCCCTAAAGTGATCTACCAATAAAGCCGTAACTGCTCGTCCAAGCTCTGTTGGCAGTAAATATTTCTTATCTTTTTCAACATAGGTTCTTGCCAGTATAGTAGTAATTGTAGGTGCATAGGTACTCGGCCTTCCGATACCCTTTTCTTCCATTGCCTTAACCAAAGTCGCCTCAGTATACCTTGTCGGGGGCTGTGTAAAATGCTGTTTAGGATCAAGTTTATTCAATAAAAGCTCTTCGCCCTCGTTAAGCTCAGGAAGTATGATGTCTTTTTCCTCCTTATCATCATCCCTTCCTTCAACATACACCTTCATAAAACCTGCAAATTTAACTTTAGAACCATGTGCTTTAAAAATATATTTTGATGCTTTAATATCTACAGTCAAAGTATCATATGCTGCTGATTCCATCTGACTGGCAATGAATCTCTCCCATACTAATTTATATAGTTTATATTGATCATTCGAAAGAGAATCTTTTATGTTTTCAGGCAAATAGATTATATGTGTAGGCCTGATAGCTTCATGAGCATCCTGAGCACCTGATTTATTTTTGTAAACTCGTCTTTCTTTTGGAATATATTTTTCCCCATATTTATTTGTTATAAGCTCTTTTGCTTCTCTTTGGGCTTCATCGGAAATCCTTGTAGAATCAGTTCTCATATAAGTTATAAGACCTACTAACCCGGAACCTTTCACTTCTATTCCTTCATAAAGCTGTTGGGCAACTGTCATCGTCTTCTTAATTGGGAACCCAAGTTTCCTGGCCGCTTCCTGCTGCATAGTACTTGTAACAAAAGGAGGCGCCGGAGTTCTTTTCTTCTCTCCCTTTTTAACCTTTGAGACTGAGTATACGGCATTTTCTAAATCAGCAAGTATATCATCCATCTGTTCTTTAGAATTAATATCAATCTTTTCTTCTGATATGCCATGAAGTTTAGCTTCAAATGTTTCTCCAGTACCCTTTTTTGAAAGCTTTGCCGCTAGTGACCAATATTCTTCAGGAACAAAGCTCTCTATTTCTTCTTCTCTATTAACAACCATTTTTACAGCAACAGATTGAACCCTTCCTGCGCTCAATCCCTTACGAACCTTTTTCCATAAAAATGGACTTATCTGGTAACCCACAATCCTATCCAGGACTCTTCTTGCCTGCTGGGCATCCACAAGATCCATATCTATTTTTCTAGGCTCTTTTATAGCAGTCTTAACAGCATTCTTGGTTATCTCATTAAATGTAATCCTGCACTTATCTGTTTCATCCAAATCCAGAAGATGTGCAAGATGCCAGGAAATTGCTTCGCCTTCTCTATCAGGGTCAGTTGCAAGGAAGACCTTATCTGAGCTTTTTGCCTGCTTTTTAAGCTTCTTAATTAAATCACCCTTACCTCTAATCGGTATATATTTTGGTGTAAAATCTTTTTCTATATCAACTCCAAGCGTACTTTTAGGCAAGTCTCTGATGTGTCCCATAGAAGCCTCAATCTTATAGCCCTTTCCTAGAAATTTACCTATTGTTTTTGCCTTTGCAGGCGATTCTACTATTACGAGATATTCTGCCATTAAAATCCTCCCGCTATATTATAAGCTTTATCATGTAAAATAGTTTAAAGTTTATATTATAAAATGTAAAGTGTTATTCCTCATATACCCTTTACTTTTTTGCCTTTATCTTTACACTCTGTATTATTTGAGCTTAACCTGCTTAAACCCTGACGTAAAATTTACCCGGTAGTTGTTTGATAATTCCTTTTAGTTCGAGCATCATAAGCATTGTGTTTACACTCTGAACATTATAGCCTGTAGTTCTCGAAAGGACATCAATATGAACTGAGCCTGCATCCATACTCTCAATAAGCTTCCTTTCTTCTTTACTAAATCCCTTTAGCTCTTCCTTTTGTTTGTTTTTTATTTTTACATTTTTAAGTTCTTCAAATTCCTCTAGAATGTCTTCCACAGAAATTACCAGCTTTGCTCCCTGCTTAATAAGAGAATTTGTGCCTTTGCTGAAATTGCTATCAGCGTTTCCTGGCACTGCAAAAACTTCTCTACCTTGTTCTAGCGCCAAATCAGCCGTAATCAGCGAACCGCTTTTTTCACCTGCTTCAATTACTACAACCCCTTTTGAAAGACCGCTTATTATTCTGTTTCGTGCAGGAAAATTTAACGGGAAAGGCTTTTCCCCCACTGCATATTCAGAAATTACCGCTCCGCTTTCGCACACCTTATCAATAAGCTGGCGATTCTCTGGCGGGTATGCAATATCAACACCACATCCCATTACCGCAACTGTCATTCCACCTGCTTCGACTGCTCCCCTATGCGCATAAGTATCAACACCCCTTGCCATTCCACTAATAACCGTAATTCCTCTGAAAGAAAGCTCTTTAGCAAGCTGTCTTGCCATATCAGTTCCATAACTTGTTGCATTTCTTGCTCCTACAATTGCGATTCCACTAAGTTTTTGCAGGCTCATACAGCCTTTGATATGCATAACTTGTGGGGGTTTATGGATATTCTTTAATATGTCTGGATACTCAGAATCTTCAATTGAAATTAGTCTTATTCCGTTTTTATTTAAATTATTCATGTACCTTTCTGCTTTTTCCCTAAATTCTTGAGAAACAATAGCATCTGCAACCTTTTCCATTCCTTCAACACATAACAAATCGCTTTTGGATGCATTCCATACTTTTTCTGGACTTCCAAAGTAATCTTTTAGTGCAAAAAATCTTTTTTCTCCTACGCCCGGAATGGATTTGAGCCAAATATAGAATTTGCCTTTAGACATTTGAGCACCTCTTGAATCTTATTCAAAATCATATTACCAAAGAAAAAAATAAATGTCTATCAAGATTTGACATTAAAGGAAATACAATATAAAATAAAAAAGTGTATATTTTCATTTTTTAACCTGTTGCCCTTGCCGCGGGATTATTTTATAAATGATTGGAATGTTTATTCGTTTCAATGTCGTGTAGAACTTTTGTTCTGAAAGAATAGGAGGTTGATTTAATGAGGAAAAAGGTTATTTTCTTTATATCATGTATTGCAGCACTTGCAATTTTTATGTACTGGCTTCTTTCAACAAAAGGATTAAGTCCTTCAATTCCTTTTAATAATGCCATTACACTGCTAAGCTTTTGCCTCATCGCTTTTATTGTATTAATTGGCTGGATTATTTTCTTTGAAGAAATTCAAGAATGGAAAAACAGAAGAAAATCTCAGAATTAAGCCCCTATTAAAGGGGCTTTTTTCTTTTCGCGGAAAATTTTTGTGCAACTTGCACAATAGATTTTTTGTTATAGATGGTATATAATAAAAGTAGATAAAAAAATAACAACAAACAATTTAATAAATCACATTCACCAAAGCATTTTCTGGTGGGACACCGCAAATTAAAATTTTTTAATTGCATTATTATTTAAAGTAGAGCATATTGCTTTTACTTGTACCCAACCGGATATTAATTTTTATCGGATTTTTCAATTAAGTTGTTGATTTGTTTTTAGTGGTTATTACCACTTTAGTAGTTTAAATTTTGGCTTTTCATACCTTAATATAATATATTTTGTTTTTGTTTTAATCTGCTTCAATTCTTTGAAGCTTTTTTCTTTTTGTTCATTTTTTGGGGTCATTCCTTTTAAAGCATCTCCTAAAAGAGGCACCTAAGGTTCCTCTTTTGAAATCTCCTCCTCTTAATAAATAAAATTATTGCCGATTTTGGTCGGTCAAAAGCGGCAACAAAGCTTTTGCTTAAAAATTAGAGTATGAATTGTGCACCCTGCACAATTCATACTCTAATTTTTGTGCAACTTGTACAATAGAAATCTACCCTTAAAAGGTGATATAATTAAAGTATATTAAAACTTCATTTTTATGTAAAAAACCACAACGCCCTATCAATAATTTATTCGGCGATTATAAGCAAAACAAACTTTTTCTTTGCTTATGCAATCAAGAATATTTTTTCTTGCTTGTTCGTTAGTCGGATTATTTTTTGATGCGGCGTTTTCACATAGGACAAAAATAAAAGAGGAGATGTTTAAAGAATGAAGAGTATAGCGATTGGTCTTATCCTCATGTGTATTGGTTCCGGTTTCGGAGTTTATGCGGCAACGCATACAAACGCTGGATTTGTACTGTATGTACCAACAATAGTTGGCATAAGTGCTGCCATAGGTGGATTCATTTTTTCTCGAAAGGGAGAATAGTCTTCACCGACCAAAATAATAAAAGCCCCAATAATTGGAGCTTTTATTATTTTTATATATAATTTTTATTTAACTTATCTATCCTTATCTCTATCTATCCTTTGTAAAGAATAATGCTTTTTCCCATCTGGATCCATCGCAAAACTCTTAGGTTCAAGCACTCCAAAGTTCAAGCCTATATTATCTAATCCAACCTTTCCAACATAATCTCCTACCAATTCATTCATATGGTCAACAGTTTTATTTGCAAATCTATCTTGATTAATTATCTTCCCAAACCCAAACCTTACCTTGGAAACTATTCCGTCTTTATCTGACTGCATAAAGCAGTGTAATCCCAATCCTTTGTAACTAATTCCTCTTGCAGGTATTTCAGGCATATAGTCTCTGCCGCTCTTTATTGCTTCTACCTCCTGTGGAAGTTTCCCAAAGTTATATACTCTTAAAGAGCCATCCTCATAGGGAAATTCATAATCAGGCTGGGACTGGATGCCTTTCTTCATAACTTCTGCTGCTGCTTCCATCAAGTTAAGTTTCGCTAATTTTGACAAAGAATAATCATCAGGATTATACCTTTCCGACGAATTTGCGTTTTGATTGTTAACCATAAAGCTGGGAAGCTCAAGAGCTGGTCTACTTGATAATTCATGACTCTCATTAGCATTTGACCTTGCTTTAGCTTTTTCACCTTGCTTTAACTTCATTTGGGCTCTCATAAACTCTGCAGCTTCTTTAATAATATCTTTATCTAATTGAGTTACAGGTTCATGCTTTATTTGGTCAAAATTCTCCTGATTAAACCCATCTTTTCTTTCTTCACCAGTTGACATAGCCATCCCTCCAAACGCAATACAAAAATTCCCATACTTTAATTATATCAGAAAAATGTACATAAAGTATTAATAATTAAAAAATTTCTAATAAAAAAGCATCAAAGGCACTTAATAACTCTCTAAATAGCAAAAAAAATCCACCTTTCGGTGGAAGATAAAAATATCGGGATCTAAATTCATTTTACATATTTCGACCATTATATATATGCATTTAATGTATTATGCAAAAAAATCAATGCAAAAAGCAAATGTCATGTCATTGATATCATTTTTTTTGCTGTTTGCTAAGCGAATAACTTTTATCCATAAAATGGTATTAAAATAATATACGGTATATTAAAACAAAAAGGGGGCTCAATTTCGACATGAAGTATTTTTGCGAAACCGTTTTAGGTGATAAGGTTCATTTTTTCCTTTCTGATTTTCAACCAATAAGCAGTAAGGTCAAATCCTATAAGCTTCAAGCCGATGAAATAAAAATTCAAGAGCTTGATATGAATATCTCAATATTCAACTCAATGTTAACACCACATAACATTTTATATATATATATGATGCTTTCAGAAATTTGTATGGATGAAAAAGAAAAGAGGTATTTCAATAAAAAAGCATCTGATTTTGCTTGCAGTCATCTTAAACTAACAATTTAATTTATGAATCAGACAATAGTAATTATATCAACAATAGCTTAATTTTTAATAAAAAAATTGACATATTTTCATATGTCAATTTTTTTATTAAACAGACTCTAATACTTTTTTCATAAATCCGGTTACCTTACTAACCAATCCTTCATGCGTAAGACAAGAATAACTTACAATTCCATCTCCCTTTGCATCTTTTTCAATTTCAAACAGATTATTTGCGAATGCAGTTGGCGCCAAGAACCCATTATCTATGAGTCTTTCAGTCCCATCCATATTAAATACCACAGACTCAAATCCTACTGCCATAATCCAACTGCCATAAAACTCAACACCAAGCCTTCTCCCAGATTCTCCAAATTTGAAGAACTCTTCACCAGAGTCTTGGTTTTTTACCGGAATAAAAAGCTTATTATCTGTAAGAATCTTCATATGGTCAGGCCCCAAGTTCATATTATATTTGTTCAAATTAGGCGTAAGCACTGAAAAAGCTGGCAGCAGCCATCTTGCATCCTTGCTGTCAACTGAAGTCTTTAATGTTTCTCCATATTCTTTTGAAGCAACCATCGATTCTTCGGTTGGCTTATAGTCTAACATACTCTTGAATGCAACTCTTTTAAAGCAATCAACTGCATGCAATATAAATACCAATGCCTCTATCGAAAATTTTGATGGAAAGCTGCTTTCTATACTTTCCTGATTACACATAGATATTGTTTCAGCAAACCATTCTCCATAAGATTCTGCAGTATCAAATGAAAAAATCATTATCGAATTTTCATATGACGGCATAATACAAACCAGTCCGTGCTCATCAATAGACTTATTCGAATAAACATTCATAAAGCTTACTGGAACCATGCTTCCACCAGTATTATATATCGTTCTATGTAATGGATTTGCAAGTATCTTAAGTGTTAGTATACAAGTTTCGTTTTCTGCTATTTCTTTCAAATCATTCGATATTTTGCCTGAACCGGCTTGATACCCACTAAGCAGTTCAGCAAAAACACATTCCTTTGACCATTCTAATTTTAATAAGTCTATAAACAAAACCCCTAAATCATTTTTACTTACCTGGAAAACAAATGGAGCATTTGCACTCATATTTCTTCCTCCTTAAAATCATTCTTCGTTATACCATACTTCTCCATCTTGAATAAAACTTATTTCTTTTTTACCTTCAAGTCCAATATAAGGACATCCCTGAACTGTATTATTTAAAGCCATAGATGAATCTCCTGGTTTAATCCAATAGAGTTTTTCTTGTTGAATCCATTTTGCTAAATCAAAATCGTAATCTTCAGATAGTAAAAAGCTTGAATCCCAAACTGATTCACCCCTGGCATTTTCGTATGAGTAATTCTCAGTTCCCCATTCATTAAGCCTTTCAACATCATAAACCATTGGCTGGGCAAAATAGAATATCGGATAGGCTGTATGATTTCCAACCCTAACTAAATAGATTACTGCTTTAATCTCTGGGCGTTCCAACAGTCTTGGCACCACAAAAGGTATTTCCGGCCCCGGACTACAGATAAAAGAAAACTTTTCAACAGGCTGTACGGTTTTGATTGCACCCGTAAATCCAAAGAATGTTTTTGGAAGTTTTTCTTCGGGTCTTTGCGGTACTTCATTATTCCACCACAGCCCGTCAATTCCGAATATATCTATTGAATGGCTGACTATTTCATTTGTAAATGGGCATCTTGAAAGTGGGATTATCGGTAACCCTTTAATATAATTTCCAGCCATCTCATTGATTTTTTCCTGGGCTTTATCATATTGAGCTTCCAGAGCAGGAGTTCCCTGTTGGTTATTTATAGTGTCATAAGCTTCTTGTCTTAGATTTATAAAATTATTATAAATAGTTAAAATTTTATTTCTTTCTTCAGTCGTAAAGCTCATATATTCACCTCCGGTATAATAATAGCTATTAGCTGTTTATGTCTAATTAACAATTGTATCAATGAACATTTATATATGAAGTTGTCATTTGGCCTTTACCGCCGGCACTAACCTGTATAAGCCCTTCTCCACCTTGTTTATGGTCATTGATTTGCTTAATATATTCTTTTATATCATTTTCAAGCTGTTGTGGAGTTTTACCCATTTTTGCATAATTCTCTGGTGTAAGTTTTTCCGGCCAGTTTGCAAGAGGATCATGCTGAACATTTGCAGGCCCGTTTTTCAAATCTTTTATAATCTGATCTTTAATTGATTTTGGAATAGGCTCGCCATTCTTACCGGTTATACCTGCAATATCATAATCTCCGGCAAATGGCTTATTTGTCTTCGCATCATATATTATTCCGTCTTTTACTTTGATTTTAGGATTCGGCCCGCCCGACATCTGCTGAATCTGTTTATCAAGCTTGTTAAAATCTGCAAGTCTCTTTTCATACCTTGCATATACCTGCTTATATACATCATCAGGCATGTTTCCCTTAATAGGCTTTATAGGTTCAAAGTGAGCAACCAGCCCTTCCGAATTTTTAGGTGCGCCAATCAAGGTATCATAAGGATTTACCGTTTTTGATTTAATAAACTCAGGCTTAGGAACTCCTCTTCCGGAATCAATCCAAGGTTTTGAATAAGGATTTGTCTGCCTTATATGAATGTTAACCCCATGTGTATCTGCAACATTTTGAACATGCTTAACCGCTTTTGGGGTCATACCCCCAGGGTTTGCTGGTTTTGGCGTGCCAGTAAATCCACTTGTTGAAACGACCTTTCCATCTGGTGTACGCACAGATACAGTTCCTTTCGGTGTACCTGAAACCGTTCCTACTGTTTTCCCACCAGTTCCTGCTGTTGCGGCTGTAGTCTTACCACTCACACCAGCAGCAGTTTTACCCCCAACTCCGATCGCTGTCTTGCCACCTACGCCTGCTACAGTTTTGCCACCAGCTCCAGCAACCGTCTTGCCTCCTACAGCTGCAACAGTTTTGCCGCCGACTCCCGCTATTGTCTTGCCGCCAGCTCCTTTGGTTAAGGTAGTAAGCGCACCTACTATCTTTGAACCTCCGGCTTTTATCAGTGCACCTGCTTGACCAGCAGTCTGTATTGTTGTATAGCCTTTAAATACAGCAATCCCAACCTGTCCCATTCTATCCCAGAATCCTCTGTTTGGATCCCAGCTGTTTATAATATTATTTATTCCAACAGCATCTTTGACAAAAGCCCAAGCTTTTTTAGGGTCAGTAACTGTTGTTACTATACCATCTTTTACTGTAGTAAACATTCCCTTAACGGTATCGGTAAAAAGACCTTTATATGTCCAACAATCTTTTCCGGCTTGTACTAATCCTTCTCCAGCATCTTTGATTGCAGTTCCAACCGTTACTACACCATCTTTAACCCAGCCTAATGAATTCTTAATGGCCTGCACCGGGTTATTAAGAATATACCCACCAGTAAGAGTAACTGCATCAACAACATCTTTACCTGCCTGAACCATTTCATCCTTTGCATTTTTTGCGGTTTGTTTTACCAATCCTATAACCGAATTAGCGTCTGCGGCCTCGTCTTGAGCCTGTTTGACACCTTTATTTATGGCATCTTTGACAAAATCTTTCTGGTTTTGATTGAGATGGTCAACTACACCCTTCCATCCGCCATATTTTTTAATCATTTCTGGCAAAGCAGGTCCGAATATTCCGTTAAGCCCTGCATATATTCCCGGAGGTATACTATTTTTTATACCCACTGTAGTCCCCGGATTATGCATCAACCCATTTACGGTTCCGCCGCTTTCAGGCAAACCGCCATCGTCTGCAAAAACCTTCATTAATGGTATTGTCGCATAACCAACAAGGCACAACAAAAATACTGCCAGGCTCTCTCCATCTCTCTTTTTCGCAAGATTTACAAAACCCAGTACAAAAACCAATACTAAAACTGCCCCCAAAAGCAATTGGGCATTCGAATTAGTCAATAATCTTGATAAGGATGTAATCAATAATCCTATTGACATTCCATTGTACGCTGAAGCCGTAATATCTCCATCAAATTTAAACTCTGCTTTAAATTTAAAGAACCTATGAAAATCAGATTTTGATAGTTTTGTTACTAATAATAGAAAGCTTCTATCCCTTGCACTCATTGCAAGGAATAAGATAATTGCAAAAGCTAGACCAACCATTGCATTAAAAGCAAATGAGCCCAGCAAAAGGCCAATAATCCCGCCAAAAATAAACTTAGACATTCTTGTTGAACCAATTTTAGAAAAAATATCTTTAAATAAACTTCCAAACTGTGCAAATATCTCTTTTAAAGTTCTAAATATTCCAAAGCTGTACATCCTGCACAAAGTCCCAACAATAATACTAGATAGGAAAAACCAGAACAAATAAGAATTAAGCGCTGGCAAATAGAAAACACTAAATATACCATTCCACAAAATCCATAAAATTACATTAGGTGCAACAAGTGTTACGTTCTTCCCAAAAACGTTTTGTTCATAATATATACTGCCCGGTGAAGGAGGCGGATTTGCCTCAGGCCTAGAATAAACCAGCATATTATCATAAAACTGGCTAGGAGTTCCTTTGAAACCAACAGATGTATAAACTGCTGCAAGTATGTACTCATGAATAAATGAAAACATTATTGCTATGATAGCAAAAAGAATTATTCGAAAAACAAACTTTTTTGAAAATATATTTCTTAGAATCAATACCAGTAGCTGAAATAATGTCTCAGGAGGTGGATATGCTTTTTCCTGATGTATATCTTTGGCTTTCTTTGCCATTTGAATCCTCCCTTCAAGGGTTCTAATTTTATATACAATCAATATTATCTTTCACTTGCATATTCTTGTCAATTATTAACTTTTTTTGTAAAATCATTCTCCCAGATGAGCTTTTATGGTTTCTTTAAGTGCTTTGTCTGTTATTCTTGAAACCCCGTCAGGCGTTGCAAACCACATTGTTTGATTTTTATCAAATAATATTGATTTTACCTCGCATCCGGCCAAGCCATCCAAATAATCAATAGAGCTCCATTCCCCATTTTTATTAAATGAAATACCGTCATATTCTGAACCAAACCACATTATTCCATCATTTTTCTGTTCAAATATTGCACAAACCTTTTCGCCTGCAAGACCCTCCTTAACAGTCAAGACCTTGGAAATTGCCCATTTGCCGTTTTCAAATACCAGTTTGCAGGTGCCTCCTCTCTCAAGAAATCCTGTACCCACCCACATTCCTTTATTACTATCCTGATAAAAACAATTGATATAATCATGAGGCAATCCGTTTTTTGTATTAAAATACTGCCATTTTCCATTGTAAAAGCAGCTTACACCTCCAATATTAGTCAAATAAGAACCAAAAAACATAGTACCATTTGTATGCTGAGCAATAGCATTTACCATATCGGAAATCAATCCATCCTTTGTAGTCATTGAGCGCCAAGCTTTCCCGTCATAAATTCCGATACCTTTTGAAGTTCCAACCCATATTAGACCTTTTGAATCCTGCATTATGCAATTGGCTCTATTGTCAGGAAGTCCGTTTTTTATAGAAAAATTTTCCCAACTTTTGCCGTTAAACTTTGAAGCACCATTAATATGGCACACCCATAAGCAGTCATTTTTATCAACCATTAAGGCTCTAACATACTCCATACTGATTTTTGGAGCAAATTTTTCGTTGACCTTTCCTGTGTCTAAATTTATTTTATATACTCCTTCATTATCTCCTGCTATTGCATAGTCTTTCCACTGTAGTATACAAGTGGTTTTTTTAGGAGGATTGATTGTCATCCAACCTTGAGATAAGCTTTTTTTGCCAGCAGTCAGGTTTGTATTTTTAGGAATCAAAAAAACAGCTAAAATCACCCCTACTATCAAAGCTACTTGAATATAGGGAAAATCAGTCAGAAACTGTTTTATAGACTTTCGTTTTTTAACTGGCAACTGGTTACTTTCAATTGTCAACTGAATTTATCCTCCCACCTTTTATCCTTACAATTCTTTTTGAAATCTTTTCAGCTTCTTCCATATCATGCGTAACATATATCAGTACCGCCTTAGTTTTTGCTATTTTTTTCTTAACAATATCCATTAGCTCTGCCTTAATCTCATCATCCTGATTAACTAATGGCTCATCCATTAAATAGATTGATTTATCCAAAACTAATGCTCTTGCAAATTCCGCACGTTTGGCCTGCCCACCGGATAATTGGTGAGGGTATCTTTTTTCAAGGCCTTTAAGTCCCGTCTCTTTAATTATATCTGCAACCTTTTCCGTTTCAGCATTTTTGTCTTTTATATGAATTCCAAAAAGAATATTTTTTTCAACCGTCATATGAGGCCATAATGCATGGGATTGGAAAACAAAAGCAGCATCGCGTTTATTAGGCTCAAGTACCCAATCTTTAGAACTAACAACCTTCTCATCAAAAGAGATTACGCCTTGGTCAGGAATCTCCAAGCCGGCAATTAATCTCAGAAGAGTAGTTTTTCCACTTCCAGACGGGCCAAACAATACTATTGCTTCTTCTTTTTCAATTTTTAGATTGATATTATGTAATATTTTTGTGCTGCCGAAATTTTTACATAAATCTTTAATCTCAATCAAAAATGATTCCTCCTTTGCTGCATATGTTTGTCTTCGGAACAGATATATCTGTTTCCTACAATATTCTGCATTTCGGGTTTTAAGCTTTATATTACCTAATAAATTAATCCTTCTTTCCCATCTGCATTAATCCAATTACACCTGAAACCATTGTAATAATAACTACTGCCAGGCATAGGCCTGCAATAGTTTCTGTTCCGCCATAATGAAGGTAATTGTATATTTTCATGGTTAGTGTTGCTTTTCCAGGAGGTGCAACAATTAGTGTTGCTCCCAATTCTCCAATCACCAATGTAAATACAAAGAAAAATCCTGCCATTAAACCAGGAAAAACCATTGGTAAGCGAATACCAAGAAAGTATTTAAGCCGGTTATTTGCATAAACTTTTCCTGCATCCAACAATAAAGAATTAATCCTGCTGGAGTATACATATAATATTAGAATTGCTATAACAGAGAATCGAATAATCCCAGCAAATATAGGCATTAGTACGGTTCCATAGATATCTATTACTATGTCGGGATTATTCCAGATACTTATTAGTCCTATCCCAATTAGTGGCGCTGGTATTGCAAGTGGAATACCTATCAGTATCCATAAGATTTTTCCTCTTACCCATTTGCTTGTCATTGCCCAAGTTATTAACACAGCTAAAATTATAGAAAACAAAGCAGATAAAACCGCAATAAGAATACTGAAATAGAATTCTTGCGAAGAAGCTCTAACCACATCAATAAACTTTTTAAATGATTCTGCTTCAAATATAAGACTAATTAGAGGAACCAGTACAGAACATACAAATACTCCTATTACTATTCTTTGTAAAAATTTAAACCATGAGGGCCATTTAAAGCTTTTCCCTTGAGCTTCTTGATTCCACAGCTTGCTAAGATTAATAGTTTTCATACCACTAATGGTAAATCCGAATACAATTAATGATAAAGCAACAATAGGCAAAGAAAGCAAACACGCACGCGCCGGCTCACTTGTGGCACTAAATTCTGCAAATATCTCAAGTGCATATAAATCAAACTGTAAAAGTGAAGGAATTGTATAGTCAACCAGGCTCAAAAGAAATACCAATCCTGCTCCAGCAGAAATTATCCTTATTGATAATGGCAAAATTATTCTACAAAAAACCGTAAAATCATTTGAAGTAATTCTCCCAGCATCAATAAGTTCTCTGTCTATCGCAGCCATTCCAAGTAATGCTAATCCGGTAGTTACTGGTAAAAAAGCTATGGTTTCTACAAAACAGCTAGCCCAAAAGCCCTGAAAAACTATTATACCAATATTTAAAGTACTAAGAAGATTATTTATCCTATCAACGAATAGTCCCCACGCATGGGTATGAATATATGGTGGAATAACCAACAACAACATTATCAGCCATTTTAGCAGATTTCCTGTTCCTTTTTTAAACTCCCAAAACTTTGATGCTAAAACGATTCCAATAAATGAAGAAAATATTGCCGTTAATCCTGAAAGCAATACACTCTGTATCAGGAGTCCCCATTTTCTTTGAGAGGGAATAATAAGACTAATCCACTCTTTGCCTGAATATAAAACATATGAAATCGTGTCTATCGCCAAAGCTATTATAGGCAAAAAGATTATAATAATATAAACCAAGAGGATTGCAAAATTTATCAATCCTCTTGGTAAAATAAACCTTTTTCTTTGGTTAACAATATTATTAGTCAACTAGTCATCTCACCTTCGCGATCATGCAATTTTGGGCAACCACAAGGAATGCCCTTACATTTTCAGCCCTATTTAATAAACATTTCCTGCATATCCTTCTTGGCTGGTTCTAACTGTTTGTATATATCAATAAAGCTTGTTTGGATTGATTTAATATTATTATACTTGTCTGTTTTAGGTTTTGCATCAACTTTTCTGACTGTTAAATCAATCCATCCATCAGTAAGAAGTCTTGCTTCATTTTCCTTGCTTAGTAGGTAATCAACTAATTTCTTACCTGATTCAGGATTCGGACCATTTGCAACTAAGCCAACTGTATTCGGAATAACAAGTGTTCCCATTCCTTTTTCATCTTGGTCAAGAACCACGATATCAACAGGTGCACCATCTTTTACTGCCGAATATGCATCATCTGTATCTGTTAATCCCATATCAAGCTTGCCTGCGGCAACCATATCCTTAACAACTGAATTTCCGTCAACAATCTGAATCTTCCTATCACGAACTTTTGCAAAAAATTCTTTAGCTTTTTCAGGTCCAAGCATAGCATATAAAGCCGATGCATGCGTAGCTGTGGTACCAAATACAGGCTTTGCAATACCAATTCGTTCTGCCTTATATTTATCGCTAACCAAATCATATATTGATTTCGGATAATCAGCAGGTTTTACAAGATTTCTGTTTACTATCAAAACTCTTGCTCTTCCACCAAAACCAGTCCATTTAGAATCAGTATCAGTAAAATTTGCAGGAATATCACTTGCATTAGCAGATTTGTACGCGCCAAGAACACCTTTATCTTTTAGCAAAATTGTGTTTACAAATTCACCATTCCAGAATACATCTGCCTGAGGTTTATCTTTTTCTGCAATTAGTCTATTTACAAGGCCTACTGTTTTGGTTGCTTCTACGTCATAAACAGGAAGAACCTTAATGCCTGTTTTCGTTTCAAAATCTTTTAATACCGGTTCAGAAAAAACTTGGTCAACTGATGTGTACACAACTACTTCCTGTGGCTTGCTGATTTCCTGTTGTTTCTCTATGCTTTTAGTCTGACATGCTGTCAAACTAATAATTAACAAAATAATAATTGGAATAAATACCTTAAATCTCATTTTACAACCTCCAAATACATTTTTTGACATCAATATCTTAACTAAAGTAGATAATTTCTTCAAGAAAAAATTACAAAAATATTTTTTAAACAAAATAAGAAAAATAATTTGTATGCAACTTTGATTGGAGCGTGCAAATATGGAAATAGAAGAATTACAAACTTTAAATGCACCAAATATATTTAGCTTGTCTGAACCTATTATCAGTATAAAAATTAAACTTGGTGCATTTGCTGATGTAGCAACCAAAGATATCGAGAATTTTAACAATCGAATAATGACATTATTCCCTGGTTTATACAAGCATAAGTGTGCAAAAGGATATATTGGCGGTTTCATAGAAAGGTTACATGAGGGTACCTATCTCGCTCATGTAACGGAGCATCTTAGTTTAGAACTTCAGTGTATGCTTGGACACGAAGTCAATTACGGCAAAGCTCGGCAGATTAAAGACGATCTTTATAAGGTTATATATGCCTGTCATAATCCTGTTATTGGAAAGGCATGCGGCCTTTTCATAATAAGACTTATAAATAGCATAATAGAAAAAAGTCCTTTTGATTTTGAGAAAGAGTTTCAAAGTCTTAAGACCCTCTACTTAAGATACGACGAAGGTCCAAGCACAAGAGCAATCGTATCTGAAGCTAAGAAAAGGGGTATTCCGGTTAGCGAAATAGATGACAGCGGGATGCTATGTTTCGGATATGGAAAATATCAAAAACATTTATGTGCTACTCTATATGAAGGAACAAGCAGCATCGCTGTAGATATAGCATGCGATAAGCAGCTTACAAAAATAATGCTGGATGAAATATCCATACCTACTCCTCGCGGACAAGTATGCTTATCTTATGAAGAGGCAGTAATATCTGCAAAAGAAATTAGTTATCCAGTTGTGGTAAAACCAAAGAGTGGAAATAAAGGTAAGTTTGTATTTTTAGAAATATACAATGAAAATGACTTAGAACATGCATTTAATCAGGCATTGAATTTTGATAAGGAAGTTATAATTGAAAAGTTTATTACCGGAAAAGATTATAGGCTGCTTATAGTAGACGGCAAATTTGTTGCTGCTGCTGAACGCATCCCTGCACATGTAGTTGGGGATGGAACACATACAATAAAGGAATTAATTGATTTAACAAATAGAAATGTTCTTCGCGGTGAAGACCATGAAAAACCCCTAACTAAAATTAAAATTGATGAAAATTTATACAAGATGATTGATAAGCAAGATATGAATATATCTTTAATACCTGAGTCAGGAAAGATTGTACGGCTTAGAGGAACTGCCAACTTAAGCACTGGCGGAGAAGCACATGATTGCACGAATTTAGTACACCCTAAAAATATCTACTTAGCTGAATCTGCCGCAAAAACAATTGGCCTTCACATTGCTGGAATAGATATGATTATTCCTGATATTTCGAAGCCAATTGAAAAAGATTATGGAGCAATTGTCGAAGTAAATGCAGCACCCGGAATCAGAATGCATTTGCATCCCACTTATGGTCAAAAAAGGGATGTGGCTTCTTCTATAATAGATATGATTTACCCTGATAAAACTCCTTTTAGCATTCCTATAGTATCAATAACAGGAACTAATGGGAAGACAACCACAACACGTATGATTAGTAATATACTACGTACAAGTGGCTTTGTCACGGGTTATACCACAACACATGGAATATATATTAATGATATTTGCATTGAGGATGGAGATACGACAGGACCTAGGAGTGCTAGGAGGATTCTCAATGACCGCAATGTTGAAGCTGCAGTTCTTGAAACAGCTAGAGGAGGAATTGTTAGAAAAGGCCTCGCATATGAAAAAGCCGATGTAGCTGTAATAACCAACTTATCTGAAGATCACCTAGGTATTGATAGTATTAATACCCTGGAAGAATTGTTTAACGTAAAGTCTTTAGTAGTTGAGGCAGTAAAAGATAGCGGAGCTTGCATACTAAACGCGGATGATCCCTGGGTTGAACGTTTTATAGAAAAATCCAAGGGAAAAATTATTCTATATTCTTTAGATAATAAGAATACAATTTTAAATAATCATATGACTAATGGTGGTAATGCAATATTTATTTGGGATGATAGGATATGCTTTTCTTATGATAAATTTATTCATCAAATAATGAAAGTAGATGAAATACCTGCAGTAATGAATGGGTTATTGAAGCATAATATTTATAATTCTCTTGCAGCGATTTCTGCTGGTTGTGCCTTAGGTATTCCTTTCGAAATTATTAGAAAATCAATGCAAACATTTAGTAACGATAAGAATACCAATCCAGGCAGATTTAACATTTTTGATCTCGGAGAATTCAAGGTTGTGCTTGATTATGGCCATAATATCGACGGATATAAAGTAACAATTGAAGCATTAAAGAAATTATCACCAAGTAGGCTGATAGGAATTGTAGGAGTACCTGGAGATAGAAGAGATGAGGATATAAGAAAAATTGGAGAAATCTCCGGCAAGTCCTTTGACTCAATAATAATCAAGGAAGATTATAATCTAAGAGGTAGGAAACCTATGGAAGTTGCAAATACAATACTTGACGGTGCGATAAGAGCAGGAATGCAAAGGGAAAAGATTAGAGTAATCCCCAATGAAAGAGATGCGTTTATTCATGCACTTAATGACACTCAAAATGGTGATGTATTGGCCGTTTTCTTTGAGCAAATGGATACTTTGGTAGATATAATTGAAAACCGGCAAGGTAATTTTAGAAGTATCGATAAGCCTAACTTCTGCTATTTGAACTCAAATGATTAATGCAGTCTTAATACCTCTCTATTTTTAATATCAAATCCATAACCACTAGGTAGAACATGCAGTGTAACATTTGCTATTGCCAAAATTTCGTCAGGTTTAAGCTCAGATACATTTGAGCTTTTTATTGATTTTCCATCTATTACCGTAATGGAATTTGTCCCTGAAATCTCAAAATGTGAATCAGGATAGACAATGATTGCTGTGTCTTCATCTATTCCAATTCCTAAAATGTCAGGATTTTCTGCAACACCGCAAAGAAGTCTGCCTAATCTTCCTCTCTGGGCAAAATGCTGATCAATAATTGCCTCTTCGAGAAGTCCCAGCCCAGGAGCCATTTTTAATGTGCACTTTCTGGCAGGGTCATTGCTGTTGCCATCCACTATCATTGTACTGCTCATTACTGATGCTCCTGCACTTGTTCCGATTATCGTCAACCCATTAATATATGCATCCTGCAAAGCATTGTATACCTTGGTTCCCCCTAGAATGCTGGTAATTCTTAATTGGTCTCCGCCTGTGAAAAAAATACCCGTAGACTTCTTTATTATTTCAGCATTAGCATCGATATTTGCATCATCTCTTGAGCTGATATCTAATATTGTAATGTTACTTACTCCAAGATTCTGAAAAATCTCTCTATAGTTATTCCCTGCTTTTTGAGGATTTTCTGTCGCAGTTGTCATTATTGCAACCTTTGCTTCCGCTCCACCAGCTATTCTGACAACATCCTTCAAGATTTTCCGTTCTCCTGTTTTATCTTCTGCCCCGCCAATAATAATTAAGGTTCCTTTTGTTTTATCATTCATTCAAACTGCCTCCAATAAGGTATTTTGAATAATGTTATTATTAAATTCGGAATCTAAATTTATGCATCCTCCCTAAGTTAATTATTCTCCGCTCCAAAACTTTCTGTCCAAACTTCTATATTGAATGGCTTCTGCAATATGGGGAACTTTTATTGTTTCACTTTCATCCAAATCTGCAATTGTCCTTGCCACCTTTAAAATCCTGTTATGTGCTCTTGCACTTAAGCCCAATCTTTCAAATGCGCCTTTTAACAACTCCCTCTCTTCTTGTCCAATCTTGCAAAAGCGTGCAATTCCCGAAGACTGCAACTGTGAATTAAAGAATATATTCATCCCCTTATATCGCTCAAGCTGAA
Source organism: Ignavibacteriales bacterium (assembly GCA_050260055.1). Classification (GTDB taxonomy): domain Bacteria; phylum Bacillota; class Clostridia; order Acetivibrionales; family UBA4821; genus JBLMYQ01. Next base: position 21,918 of record JBLNBO010000022.1, on the reverse strand, counting down.
TCTCTCTAGCTTTATTTACCCTCTTTCTAATAGAGTCTGATGTTTCAGCACTTGAGTCATTATCCAGCTCTTTGTATTTCACAGGTGCAACCTCGATATGAATATCCACCCTATCCAGTAAAGGACCGCTGACCTTGCTAAGATACTGCTGAACCTGGCTTGAAGTGCAAGTACAATTCTTGGAAGGATCAAGCAGGAATCCGCACTTGCATGGATTCATTGATGAAATTAGCATAAATCTTGAAGGGTATGTTAGTGTTGCATTAACTCTTGATACAGTTACTATCCCATCTTCCAATGGCTGTCTCATAACCTCCAGAGCATCTTTTTGAAATTCAGTCAACTCGTCCAAAAATAAAACACCATAATGTGCAAGGCTTATTTCACCGGGCTTTGGAATTCTTCCCCCACCAACTAAAGAAATTGCTGAAACAGTATGATGAGGAGACCGGAATGGCCTTGTGGTAATCAGCGAAGTTTTTGGGGGCAAAAACCCTGCTATGCTATGAATCTTGGTTATCTCGAGTGCCTCCTCAAAACTAAGGTCCGGCAATATAGTAGGAAGGCGCCGAGCCATCATTGTCTTCCCAGAACCAGGAGAGCCAATCATCAGTATGTTATGCGCTCCTGCCGCAGACACCTCCAAAGCACGCTTTACATTTTCCTGCCCTTTAACATCTGCAAAGTCGACATCATAATTATTGTGTGCTTTAAAAAGGCTCTCGACATCTACAAAATGTCTTGCTATATTCTTTTCTCCATTTATGTGCAATATTACTTCTTCAATTGAGGCTGCAGGAAGAACTTCAATATCTTTTACAACTCCTGCTTCTTCAGCATTTTCCACAGGAATTACTATTTTTTTAAGTCCTTCCTTGTAAGCAGTAATCGTCATCGGAAGGACTCCGTTTACCGGTTTGATTTGCCCATCAAGTGAGAGTTCTCCAAGAAATATATACTTTTCAAGCTCATCATTCTTGATTTGCTCAGTTGCACTCAATATAGCAAGAGCAATCGGTAAATCATATGCTGGTCCCTCCTTCTTAGTATTTGCTGGAGCAAGATTTACTGTTATTCTCTTTACTGGAAATTCGTAACCGCTGTTTTTAATTGCCGCCCTTACCCTTTCCTTCGATTCTTTGACAGCTGCATCTGGCAAGCCTACTATATCAAAAGCAGGAATACCATTGGAGATATCAATTTCAACCTCAACTATATATCCGTTTAATCCCATAAGACCCGCACTTTTTATTTTCCCAACCATAATTACCATCCTCTTTTTTTCAAGTAACCGCATACTCAAAAGTATATAAAAAATAAGTACCATTTAAAGCTTAGCCTCTTCAAACGGTACTTATTTTACTGTAAAAGTAAAAATATACATTTTATATCAAAAATCTTGCTGTTTATTTACTTTCCTTGTTTTCCTTCAAAAGTTTTTTGAGTTCATTAATAAAAGTATTTACGTCCTTAAACTGCCTATATACTGAAGCAAATCTTACATACGCAATTTCATCCAAGTCCTTTAATGCATCCATAAGCATCTCACCAATTTCCTGGCTTTCAACCTCTCTCTTCAAAGAATTCCTTATCTGAGATTCTATATCATCAACAAGGGCTTCAATCTTTTCAATTGAAACCGGCCTTTTTTCACATGCTTTTAAAAGTCCATTAATAAGCTTTTCTCTATCAAATGGTTCTAAGCTTCTATCTTTTTTTATAACCATCAATGGTATACTCTCAATTTTTTCAAAAGTAGTAAATCTTTTTGCACATTCAAAGCATTCCCTTCGTCGTCTTATCATATTCCCCTGATCTGCAGGCCTTGAGTCAACAACCTTGGTTTCTTCATAGTTACAAAAAGGACACCTCATATTTTCCCTCCGAATATGTATTAATAACAAGCATATTGTACAAGAATATTTTAATTATGTCTAGGTATGTCAATAAATAGCTTATACAATAAAGTTTTAAATAATAATATTCTTAAAATATGAAGCATACAACTATAAATATATGTAGTCACTGCCCTTGTTATAAGAACAGATATACTGTATAATAATGGTATAAATTAGTAAAACGAAAGATAAGACATGGGACAGTTTTTTATTTTGGTATTTATGAAATTTTAAATTTTATAAATCAGAATAATTAATGATACTTATCCCAAGGAAAGGTACATTCATGACTAATTCTGAAGAAAATAGCAAAGCAAAGTCAGAGAACAACTCTGTTCAATATTATCCTTTAACTTATCCCCAAAAGGCTATGTGGTATACCGAGAAGGTACACCCTGGTACTTCTATTGGCAATGTTTCCTATACAATTAAGTTCAAAGGTGAAATTGACTATAGGCTTTTAGAAAAGTCATTAAATATTTTTATAGAAAATAATGATGCAATGAGACTTCGTGTGATTGAAGAAAATGGAGAACCTAAGCAATACGTTTCAGAACACATATATCATAGATTTGAATTATTTGATTTTAGCGGCAAAAATATTGAAGAATTATACAAATGGGAAGAACAACAAAGCCAAATTCCGTTTGAATTAATAGATTCGGATTTATTTTATTGTGTTCTAATAAAGATTGATGATAATACCGGGGGAATCTACGGTAGAAACCATCATTTAATTGCCGATGCATGTACTATGACGATTATGTCTGATCAGGTTGTAGAAAACTACATTAAGCTAAAAAATGGCGAAGAAATATCAATAGATAAAAAACCGTCGTATTTAGAATATATCTTATCTGAAAAAGAATATACAAAATCAGAAAGGTATCAAAAAGATAAAGAATATTGGAATAATAAATTTAATATCCTTTCTGAGCAAACTCCTTTAAAAGTTCAAAGCTCAACAATTATTAATGCAAACGCAAGGCGAAAGACTTTATTGGTACCGAAAAAGCTAACAACAAAAATGCAACAGTATTGTAAAGAGAATAAGATTTCTATATTTGCGTTATTTATGTCAGCTTTGTCCATGTATATTAACCGTATAACTGGAAATGAGCATGTAATACTAGGCACTACAACTTTAAACAGGGCTAATAAAAAAGAAAAAGAAATAATAGGCATGTTTTCTAATATATCCTGTGTACAAATTGAATTAAATGATAATATGGATTTTAGAGCTTTAACAGCAAATGTATCAAAAGAAACCATATCATTACTAAGACACCAGAAATATCCTTACTATCTAATTATTAAAGAAGTAAGAAGAAAACATAAAATAACTTGTGATTTATTTGACATAGTATTAAATTATCAAAACTCAAAATACAGCAAATCCGAGCATTCCGAAGAGTATGTTACAAGGTGGCATTTTAACGGTCACCAAAGCAACAATTTGATTATTAATATAAATGATAGAGAAAGTGATGGACATCTTATAATAGATTACGACTATCTAATTAATCTATTTCATGCGAAAGAAGTTGAATTTATTCACCAACACATTATAAATCTTTTGTGGCACGCACTTGATGATCCATCGAAAAACATATCAAAGCTTAACATGCTCTCAGAAAAAGAAAAGCATAAGATTCTATATGAATTCGATAATAATAAAATCGTTTATCCAGAAGGAATATTAATCAACTCTCTTTCTCAAGAAATAACTGCTGGCAAAAGCTATATCCTTGATAAAAATCTTAATCTTATGCCTATCGGTATTGCCGGAGAACTATATATTTCGGCTTCGGATAATAACGTGATGACTACAAAGGAAATCATAGGAAATCCATATGAACCCGGTAAAAAACTTTACAAAACAGGGCATATGGCAAGATGGTTTCCAGAGGGTGATATTGAGTATAAACATAGAAAAGAAAAGAAAAAGCAAGCAAAAGAAACTCAGGTTAAAATAGTCTCAACCTTTACGTCAGAGCCAATACATGACTATATAGAATGGTGGGGCAAGAATTTCGGACATAATCTAAAAACAGAGTTTGCCGGGTATAACCAGGTGTTCCAGGAACTATTAAATCCCGACAGTATGCTGTCAAAAAACAAAGAAGGCATAAATATAGTTTTAGTAAGATTTGAAGATTTTATCAGAAATGATATTGGAACAGAGCAGCAAAAAATAGCCACCTTGGAACAGGTATTTGAGGAATTGACAGAAGCAATAAATAAATTTGATAATCCGGCTCCGCTTATAACAGCAATATTTCCGGTATCAACTCATCTTAACCTGCATCATGGAATACTGACCAAAATCAATGACCTGAATCATCGTTTCAAAGGAATGCTTCTCGAGCATAAAAACATTTATGTTGTAGAATTAAGTGATGTTCAGGAAATGTACAGTATTCAGGAGGTATTTGACAGCATAAAAGACAAAGAGGGGCATATGCCTTTTACGGAAGAGTATTATGCTGCATTTGGAACAGAACTCGCAAGAAAAATATGTGCTGTAATGAGGCAGCATTTCAAGGTAATAGTAGTGGACTGCGACAACACTATCTGGGAAGGTATATGCGGAGAGCAAGGAGCTCTTGGAGTTAAAGTCCAGGGAGGATATAAAATACTACAGGAATTTTTGTTTGAAAAGAACAGAGAAGGATTTTTGCTTGCAGTTTGCAGTAAGAATAATGAAAAGGATGTAATAGAAGTATTTGAAACGAATCAGGAAATGATACTTAGAAAGAACAATATAGCAAGTTGGAAAGTAAACTGGGAAGAAAAAAGTCAAAACATAAAAGATATAGCAAATGAATTGAACTTGGGCTTGGATAGCTTCATATTTATAGATGACAATCCAATAGAATGCTCAAAAATGGTTGAAAATCATCCCGAAGTATTGACTCTTCAACTGCCTACAGAAGAAGAGTTTATACCTATGTTCTTAAAACATGTGTGGGCATTTGATAAGGTAAAGGTTACAAAGGAAGATTCTCTAAGGACCACCATGTATCAAGCGGAGAAAAAAAGAAAAGAGATTAAAAATACTGGGCTTTCACTAGAAGATTTTATAAGAAATCTTGGAATTAAGGTTAGCATGAGATTGATTCATGATGTTGAGATTCCTAGAGTGTCCCAAATGACACAGAGAACCAACCAGTTTAACCTCAGTACAATTAGGCGAAGCGAAGAAGAAATCAGCAAGCTTATTAAGGATAAGAAAACAAAATGTTTTGCCATTGAAGCTTCTGATAGATTGGGGGATTATGGCATAATCGGGCTGGTAATATTAAAGGATCAAGGAAGTAAATTATTTATCGATACCTTTTTATTAAGCTGTAGAATATTGGGAAGAAGAGTCGAAGATGCAGTATTTTCAGGCATAAGAAGGTTTGCCGAAGAACTTGGAATCAAACAAATAGTGGCAAATTATATACCTACAGAAAAGAATAAACCGATATTGGATTTTATAGAAAGACTGCAATGGAGCATTGTTAAAAAATATGAAAAGCATGCCGAATATAAGGGAGAGGTAAGTTGTTTGCCCCAGCAAATTGAGCATATAGAGTTTTATTATAACCAAGCGTATGAGAAAAGTTGTGAAATTGTTGAAGCATTAGAACCAGAGAAAATTATTGCATCTGACCATATTCTAATATCAGAGAAAGACATGAATGGAGCAGAAAACAGCTTACCCACTTTCGCCGAATACAATTTATGTGATACAAAAATACTTGGAAAAGTAAAGCTAAAAGAATACATATTACCGCTAACCTATTTTACTAGCAGAAGACTGCTTAAATTGCCTATATTTGAAGGCATAAATTATAGCAAGAGTAATTACGCGGCTCCAGAAAATGAAATAGAAAAGACACTTGCACAGATTTGGGAACAAATACTTAGAACCAAAAAAGTCGGAATTGATGATGATTTTTTCGAATTAGGAGGAGATTCATTAAAAGCAATTCAACTTCAAGTAAGTCTATTAAAATATAATTGGAATTTGACTACTCAAGATATTTATAAATATAGGACGATTAGACAATTATCAAATGTTATAATTAGTATGGATAAAAATGGTACTGAAAATGTAGCAGAAGTTAATGATGGAAAAAGTGTTGCAGTAAAAGACATTAATACCAAAATAATAAGTATAAACAAAGAAGATATGCACTATTCAAACCTTCTTTTAATAGGCGCCACAGGCTATTTGGGCTCACATATCTTGAATGAATTGTTAACCAGCACAAGATCAAATATATATTGTTTAGTAAGGGCAAAAACTAATAATAATGCAAGAGAACGCTTGAAAGACACTTTAAAGTTTTATTTTGGCAATACGCATGCTTCAGTTATTGACAAGAGGGTATTTACCGTTAATGGAGATATTACCTTAGAATATTTAGGGCTGGAACAAGATGAATATATACAGCTGCAAAACAAGATTGATGCAACTATCCATGCAGGTGCTTTGGTTAGTTATTATGGAGATTATTCTAATTTTGAAGAAATAAATATCAGAGGTACTGAAAAAGTAGTTAAGTTTTGTCAGGAAAATAACAAGCCCCTGCTATATACTTCTACAATGGGTATCTCAGGCCAATATTTAGTTGCTACCAAGGACAAAAATAAATTAAAAGTGTTTACAGAAAATGATTTATATATAGGTCAGAATTATTTTGATAATCCTTATGTAAGAAGTAAATATGAAGCAGAAATATTACTTAATAAGTATATAAAAGCAGGAGCCAAAATAGCTGTATTAAGAGTCGGCAACTTAACCGGCAGATTTACAGACGGCCATTTTCAGAAAAATATTACACAAAATGCATTCTATAATATTATAAAATCTATAATTTCTATAGGAGCTGTATCAAAAAACATTCTTAACGAGGCTTTTGATTTTACACCTGTAGATTATTGCAGTAAAGCAATCGTGAGGATACTTATGAAAGAAGAGTCTTTAGGCAGAGTATTCCATTTATATAACCATAACATAAATAATGTATCCCAAATTATAGAATTATTTAGAGATTTAGGAATTGAAATTAAATGTTTGGATCAAGATGAGTTTAAAGAATTAATTAAGAAAGTAATATCTGACGAATCAAGCCGGATCAAGTTGAAAGGTATTATTAATGATTTTGATGAAGAAAGTCAACTGAAATTCAAGACAAGTGTTAAACTAAATTCTGAAATTACTCTTTCATACCTAAAACAGCTCGGTTTTGAATGGCCTCCGATAAATGCAGAGTACATGCAGAAAATTATTAATTATATGAAAGAGGTAAATTATATATAACTAAAATTCAACATAAGTAGGTGATTATTACGGAATTAGATATTTGGTTTGGACTGTTATGTATTTCTTTAATATTAATAGCTAGCTTGGGCTTTTATATATTAAAAATGAAAAATAAAAGGCATATTCATTATGCTTTTTTAGGCATTATATTATCGTTATTTATATGGAGCTTTGGCAATTTTCTTTTAGGTTTAAGTAACTTTACCAATATGTTCTTTGTATATTTTTATTTTTTGGGTGTGTGTTTTCTTCCGGTTTCGCTAGTTTTTGTGGGTTTAGCATTTGCGTATACAGAAATTAGCTTTAATTGGAAGAATAAACTTATATTTTTATTTCCAATTATTGATTATCCAATTATACTTACAAATAAATACCATCATTTATTCTTTGTAAAGTATTCTCCGATCAATACTTTGACGGAATATGGCAAGTTTTATTATATTCATACGATTATTTTGTATCTATATTTGTTTGTAGGATTGACATATTTGCTATATTATTCAATAAAGAATTCAGGATTCTTTTCAAGACAATCGTTGTTAATAATTTTAGGTACAAGTATTCCTTTTGTATTTAACATCTTTGAAAACTTTCATATTATGACGTTACCAATTTATATTACACCAGTAGCTTTTTCCTTTACCATTATTTGTTTGGCATTTGCCATTTTCAAATTTGATTTTCTTAACATAGTACCTATAGCGCTACAAAATGTGGTGGATCAAATCTCGGACAGCTACGTAATAATCAACGAGGACCTTGAAGCAATCGATTATAATAAAACCTTTATAGACACATTTTCTAATATATTTACCGTAAAGCGTAAAGAAAGTATTACCAAGATATTGAACCCTGAAGGAAACACAAATAATATTGATGCAGAGAAGCTTACCAGATATATACTAGGAGCTATAAAAGAGAAAAAACCGCTTGCTTTTGAAAAGCAAATCATAGCCAAAGAATTTGATAAATACTTTGCTGTAGAAATAACACCTATCATAAAAAACAATAGCCATATTGGTACGATTATTCTTTTGAAGGATATTACAGAACATAAAAAGGATATGGAATTAATTAAGCAAACGCAAAGTCAGCTTTTAGAACGCGAACGTCTTGCATCACTCGGTGAGCTTGCAGGTGGAGTTGCTCATGATATAAACAGTCCCTTATCAGTTATTATGGGTGGAATGACATTTATAGAAAGGCTTTTTATTAAATATCGTGATTCATTTGACAATGAAAATATGACACCTGAAAAAAGAAAGGAAATTGAAAATGAAATACTACATCAGATATCAAATAGCTCTAATGCCAGCCAGAAAATCGTAAAAATCGTAAACAGTATAAGAAATCATACCAGAAATCTTAGCGGCGAAAACATACAGGATTTCTATGTTTCTACCGTTTTTGAAGATATAAGGACACTTCTTAATCACCAGATTAAAAGTTCAGGATGCGAATTAGAAGTTTCAGCAGGGGATAACACCATAGTAAAAGGAGACCCTGGTAAGCTGGGGCAGGTTATAACCAACTTAGTCGTAAATGCTATACAGGCATATGATGCCAACCCTGGAAAGATAGAGTTGAAGAGTCATAAAGAAGAAAAAAGAATAATAATTACGGTAGAAGATAATGCAGGTGGAATTCCTGAAATGTATAGAGAAGGAATATTTTCTAAAATGCTTACTACTAAAGGAACTCAAGGTACCGGTCTGGGACTTTATTTGTCTTATTCCATTGTAACAGGCCATTTTAATGGCAAAATGTGGTTCGAAACAGAAGAAGGCAAAGGAACTAAATTCTATATATCCATTCCAATAATAAAAACTCAAGTTGAAAAAATAAAAGCGGGGTGATTTATATGCTTCAAGAAAAAAATGCTATTAATAAGGAAGATTACACAATTTTAGTAGTAGATGACCAGGAAGAAGTTGTTGAGTTGATAGTCCCACTTCTTAAAAGTGAAGGATACAATGTAATCAGTACATATAGCGGGCAAGAAGCAGTTGAGATTGTAAGAAACCAGCAAGTAGATATTATGCTTCTTGATTATTTTATGCCCGGCTTTACTGGCGAACAGGTTGTAAAAGAAATAAGAGGATTCAACAGTGAAGTTGTTATTGTCTTACAAACCGGCTATGCAGGAGAAAAACCCCCTCTTGAAATGCTTGAGTTGCTTAACATTCAAGGATATCATGATAAAACCGAGGGAATGGAAAAACTTCTGCTTTGGGTTGCAGCTGCTATGAGGACTTGCTATATTATCCGTGAAAACAAAAGAATGTTTGAAGAAGTTTCTCTTGCACACCAAACCATAAACTCTATTAAGGAAAGTCAGGAAAAACTAATTGAACAGGAAAGACTTGCCTCTCTGGGAGAAATGATGGGAAGCATATCAGAGCATATGGCAAGCAGAATGGTGTGTATTTCAAATACACAAAGCATATTGGATAGGCTGGCCAAAAATTTATATAACGCCATACATGACTCTCCCATCAATAGCGAAACATGTGGAGGAATTACTCAAACAATTGCCGAACAGGTGGATAAGTTAAAAGGCTTTTGCGAAGGTATGCAAAAAGCATTAAATGCTGTCGGAAATCAGGCAAGGGAAATAAGGCAGGACTCCCAAGGCCAAACTTTTACGCTTGATGTGCTTATAAAAAGTATAAAACTGATGATGGAAGAAGAATTAATCAGGAAAGGCTGTACCTTAAAAGCTGCGATTAGCTTAGATACATCAACAGAAATAAAAGGCAAGTATACTGAACTTATGTATGTTCTGACAAACATAATTAAGAATTCTATTGATGCGTATGAAAGAAAAAGCGGACAAATAGACTTGCTGGTAGAAAAAAATAATGAAAATATAAAGTTCAGCATTAAGGATTGCGGTAAAGGTATTCCAGACAGAATAAAAAAGGAAATCTTCAAAGGAGCTGTATCCTCAAAAGGTATGGAAGCAGCAGGATTAGGGCTCTATGTTTCAAATGCGATTGTAAAAGGGAGATTTGGAGGCAGAATTTGGTTTGAATCTGAAGAAGGTAAGGGTTCAACCTTTTATGTGGCGATACCAATAGAGATAAATTAAAAGAAAGAGAAGCGCCCTTTCGGACGCTTCTCTTTTTAATTATTGCTGACTCTGGAGCTTTTTCAGAAGCTCAGCTTTGTCTTTTTCACTGAGCCCTTCAAGAGCCTTGTCTGCTTTTGCTTCTTCAGTAAGCCCCTTATCAACTTTTGCCTGAACCTCTTTAGCCTGTTGTTCGACCTGAATTTGCTCCTGTGTCTTCTTGAGATTAATTCTCAGGTTATCGAATGCTCGAATATCTGCTTCCGAATTCCCGGAATCGATATAAGAAAGTTCAACCTGATCTCCGACAAAGGTAAGCGGAAGTTCAAGCGATAAATCAACCTTTGCAACAAAGGCTTGATTCGGATTCGAGTCGAGCAGAATGTAGTAATAGGTATTACCGCTCTTTACTGCACTCGAAATCCTTTGCACCAGGCCTCCAGTCTTCTTGATCAATGCTGTTTGGCTAAGAGCCTGGCTGTTTCCACTGGAATACAAGGCAGCTTTGTAGTTGTTTTTTGCCTCCTGCAAAGATTCTCCTATACCTACCAAAGAGTAATCCTGAATGTTTACCATGGCATAACCTTTTATAAGTCCCTCCTGATCTTTCAAAGTCATGAAATAAGTCGGGATACCGTCCAAATTAATTGGAATCGGTATGGAGGCAGAATATCCAAAATTCTGCACCTTTCCTTCTGCCGATTTCATGGCCGAGCTTTCGAAGGCACCTGCCATGTGGTAGTAGAATGCTTCCTTGGTCCTGCTGTTAACCAGCATGAACCCTACGGTTGACTGGTCCTTTCCTACAGAAGTAAGGCCCATGAAATAATAACAGGTCCCATTGGAATATACCAAGATAGCCCCATCATTACTGTCTTCAGCCTGGCTGTCGGATTCATCATCGCTGTCTGAATTGGCAGAACCGTCAGCTATCATTAATCTGTCTTTGTCTTGCAGATTGATGTAGCCATGGACATAATCTCCCCAATTGGCAACTTGAGAAGTAACAAAGGATTTGGGCTGAATCCGGTCTACCCATTTCGGGGTATCTTGAATGGAGTATGCCTTAAGCTCTCCGGTTTGCGCATTGATTACTATCGTACCAGTTGCTTCATTACCACCCCAGCTTACCTCTGTTCTATATGTGGTGGCGGTATAGTACATTTGGCCGGAATCATCAATTTCAAAGGTAAAATCCGTGATTCCTTTGGTAAGAAAACCATTTGACCAAATATGGCGCTGTAAATCGTCGCCCCAATACGCATTAGGCTGGTATTTGATGAAGAGCTTTTTGCCATCAAGTTCCTGAACAAGCTTAACATCCTGCGGATTTGTCGCAGAAACCGTGATATAGCCCGGCGTTCCATCCTGATTATCAAGCCATTGGAAAAATCCTCTATGGAGAAGCGGAGCTACCCAAACCAGGTCTCCTTTTACGCTCTGGAGTGTGAATTCACCCAGCTCGCAAATGCTTCCCAAAGCTTTTTCTTCTCCCAATCTCTTGTCGCCCAGCTTCTTAGCCAGGTTTGCATCTACAATCGGGAGTTTGTTTACATCAATAGGAACAATTGACTCGGTGAATTCCTTTTCCGCAGGTTTGCCTAATTGATTGTAATAAGAATCAGCTCTGAATAGTCCCCAGCCGGTAATGGCATATAAGAAGTAGAGGACTAAAAGCACTAGGCATATTGTTACAGCAACATCTTCATCCCATAGTCCTGCCGGAACTAATGACCAGACAAGAAGGAAAATCATAATTAACCAGAACAAAGCATACTCACCGAAGCCAAGAGAAATCGGCGGGCATATCAACCAAGTCAAGAAAGCCACCACAACAGCTGCCAATATAAACAAAACAGGATTTCTTCTCACTAAAAATCTCTCCTTTCAACGACCCTCATTTTTACATTCCAGCATTTACTCAAATCCTTTATCCTTCAACAGTCCTCCTTCCATCTTAAAAAAATAAGAATTATATTCTATAATTTTACGTCCAGTATCCTTTTATTAAGCATACTCCTTTCCATTATTTAATTGACCATAACATTACTATTGTATCATGATTAGGAATAAATTTCAATTAATATCCAAACAACATAGAATTTTTTACATAAAAAAAGTCCTTTCGGACTTAATTAGGTTACCCGTATCTCCCTCTTGATTCGTATGTACGAAATTCTCTTTGCTTTTTTCTGCCTCCGCCTTCGTCAAGGTCAACCAGGATTGTGTCAATTCCAACCTTGGTTATGCTGTCCCAAGGTATGACAATATCTTCCCCTCCCCCTAATATTCCAAGGAATCTTCCCGGCCCGGGCACTACTATAGCCTTTATGGTTCCAGATTCAAAATCAATATCAACATCACATATATAGCCTAGCCTTCTGCCATCGCAGACGTTAATGACCTCTTTTTGCCGAAAATCCATTGTTCTCCCCATAATTACCCCCGTTATACGTATTTTCTCATATGCAGGAGCGCACTTTTTTCTAATCTTGATACCTGCGCCTGTGAAATCCCTATTTCTTCCGCCACTTCCATTTGGGTTCTACCCTCAAAAAACCTTTTATTTAAAATTAGTTTCTCTCTATCATTTAGTCTAGCCATTGCTTCTCTTAAAGAAATTTCTTCAAGCCAGTTCTCATCATGATTCTTGTCATCACTTACTTGGTCCATAACATATATTGCGTCCCCACCATCATGGTATATAGGTTCAAATAGTGAAACTGGGTCCTGAATTGCATCTAATGCGAAAACAACTTCTTCTTTCGCTACTCCTAATTCTTTGGCAATTTCCTCAATGGTAGGTTCTTTTTGATTCTTGTTTATTAATCTTTCTTTTGCCTGCAAAGCCTTATACGCAATATCTCTCAAGGATCTACTGACACGAATTGAATTATTATCTCTTAAATATCTTCTTATTTCTCCGATTATCATTGGAACTGCATAAGTTGAGAATTTAACATTCTGACTTAAATCAAAATTGTCTATTGCCTTAATCAATCCTATGCATCCAACCTGAAATAGGTCATCAACGTACTCTCCTCTGTTATTAAATCTCTGAATTACACTTAATACCAGTCTGAGGTTTCCCTGTATGAATTCTTCCCTAGCACTTGTATCTCCATTGTGTATCCTAACAAACAATTCCTTTTTTTGTTCATTCGATAAAACTGGTAACTTTGATGTGTTTACACCACAAATCTCAACTTTGTTTACAAGCATCCTAAGCCCTCCAGACAATTGGCTTTGCCAGTTGATAGTTGACAGAGTACAAGTGACAGTTAAAAAACTTTCGTACTGTATCAACTGATGAAAATGACTAGAAGCAAGCAGTACAAGGCGCACAAGGCGAAAAGCGCGGAGCATATTTCTGATATGTGAGCACTTTGAGTCCGAAGTGCAACGAAGTAATGCGATGCTTATGGACATTTTCAATTAAAGTATTGCCCGAGGGTGAGTTAGTTATACCATCCTGCTGATTTCTTTTTTTAACCTGCTAATGATTCTTTTCTCAAGCCTGGATATGTATGACTGGGAAATCCCCAACATATCTGCTACTTCCTTCTGCGTCTTTTCATTTCCTGATTTTAATCCAAACCTTAATTCTACAATCCTCTTTTCTCTAATTGACAGCTTTTTCATGGCATTATTTAAGAGCTCTTTGTCAACATCATCCTCAATTGTTCTATAAATTATGTCATTTTCTGTCCCAAGAATATCTGAAAGCAAGAGCTCATTTCCGTCCCAATCTACATTCAATGGCTCGTCAATTGAAACCTCCGTTTTGATTCTATTATTCCTTCTAAGATACATTAATATTTCATTTTCAATACACCTTGAGGCATATGTTGCCAGTTTTATATTTTTCCCCGGATTGAAAGTATTTATAGATTTAATCAAACCTATTGTTCCAATCGAAATTAGGTCTTCTACACTAACTCCTGTATTTTCGAACTTTCTTGCAATATAAACAACCAATCTTAGATTTCGTTCGATCAAAATTGATTTGACTGTAGAATCTTTATCACTAAGTTTGGCAATAAGATAAGCTTCTTCTTCAGCATTTAAGGGCGGGGGCAGCGCTTCACTACCCCCTATATAGTAAACCGGGAATCCCGGGGAAAACCCTATTTTTCGTAAAATTTTGATATAAGTTACCCATAGGAACACTTTTATTCTAGCAAAAGACATTCTTATCCCCCCTTCATCAATTTAAAATTGATAATTACTTAATAATGAAACATATCAGCTTACTAATTCGAGACTCAATAATGCTTTATAGCTTTCATCCCTTGATAAAACACGATTATATATCCCAATAATTACCTCTTCAAAACCCTTTATTTCATTTTGGAGTTCAATTTCTACTCTGTCCGGACGGAAGCCAATCAGCATTCCATTACTCTTCCCCAAAGAATTAAATGGAATAAGTCTAAATCTGCTCGCCCAATCTGTTTTAGATATCTCTTCCACTACCAAATCAAGATTTGCTTCTGACTCATTTAAGAAAATCATTTTAACTTCCTGAGGAAGAATATCTTTAACTGCTTCAAATTCAACTACCACAACCGGAATATTGGAAATTGGTTCCTTTAGCGAGTTTCCCGTATCAATCAAAGCATCAAGCATTACCTTTTTATTCTCAAATTCAATTGAAAGTGAAACCATTAAATTCTCATGTATTGCTTTTGTTTTAATAATATCCCAGCATATTCTAATAACTATATAGGCAAAGATTATTGAAACCAGAAGCGTGTTGATAGGAAATCCACTTATTTCGTAGATTCCGTTATTTGTTACTCCCACTCCCTGATTAAAAAAATAATATAAGCCAAATACTGCACCGCCAAATACGAAAGACACAAGATAGAAAAATAAAATCAACCTTAAAAAATCCTTAATTCTTTCCGGCCAAAAAGTTACTGCTACCATAACAAAAGAAAGCAAAATTTTTGCTGTAATTGTAAAAAAAGTTTCCATCTCCGGTAAGAATGCAGCAAGTACATATATGGCCCCTATTAAGGAACCAAAAAGCAATTTAGCTGAGCTTGCCTTAAGTTTTGAAATATAGCCAGTTACAGCAAGAATCAGAAAATTAATTGCTATATTCTCTAAAAACAAAACATCAACATATATAGTCACAATTCCCTCACATTGACAAGACAACTTCCTACTTTACTTTATTCAAAAAATACAAAAATATGATTATACGCATCAGTCGCAAATTATATTCTTACTTTCAAAGCTAACATCTAAAAAATGAACACGCTTATTATATATTAACTTATTTCCATATTTTGTCATTTCAGGCTGGCGAATAAAAAAGTTTTCGACAAAAAGAAAAAGCTGCGGTCTCCGCAGCTTTACTGGTTTAATATTATTTATCTTAGTTTATTTCTTCTAAGGAAAGTTGGTATATCTAATTCATCAGGCGAAACATTTGAAGCAGGTCTTTCATTTATTGCAGGGGCAGAAGGATTTTGTACCTGATTCACTAATGTCTTATCGAAAAGCTTTTCGACTCTCTTTGGAGCTATACCTTTTTCGAAGCCAGTAGCAATCACTGTTATAAATATTTCGTCTCCAAGCTTCTCATCTATAACTGCACCAAAGATAATATTTGCATCTGGGTCTGCAGATTTTTGAACCAACTCTGCAGCTGCATTGACTTCAAATAATCCAAGGTCAGGTCCACCAGTAATGTTGAGCAATACACCTCTTGCTCCTTCAATAGATGTTTCAAGGAGAGGGCTATGAATAGCTTGCTTAGCAGCTTCTTCTGCTCTATTTTCACCGGAGGCACGTCCAATACCCATATGTGCAATACCGGTTCCAAGCATGATTGTCTTAACATCTGCAAAGTCAAGATTTACAAGTCCAGGAACAGCAATCAAGTCTGAAATACCCTGAACACCCTGTCTTAATACATCATCTGCCATTCTGAAAGCTTCCATTATTGAGGTCTTTTTCTCAATAACTTGAAGCAGTCTATCGTTTGGTATTGTCACCAACGTATCAACATTATTCTTTAATGCTTCAATTCCTTTTTCAGCATGCTGAGCTCTTCTTCTTCCTTCAAAGGTAAACGGCTTTGTTACTACTCCTACTGTAAGTATTCCCATTTCCTTTGCTATAGCTGCAACTACAGGTGCTGCACCAGTTCCGGTTCCGCCGCCCATACCAGCAGTTACAAAGACTAAGTCTGCTCCCTTTAGTGATTGGGAAATTTCTTCCCTGCTCTCCTCAGCAGCTTTCTGACCGATTTCAGGATTAGCTCCTGCTCCCAAACCTTTTGTAAGCTTTTCTCCTATTTGAATCTTCATGTTGGCTTGAGATAAAAATAAAGCTTGTTTATCAGTGTTTATTGTTATAAACTCAACACCCTTTAGCCCTGATTCAATCATCCGATTTACGGCATTGTTTCCTCCGCCTCCAACTCCAACAACTTTTATTTGAGCAAAATGCTCCAAATCAATGTCAAACTCCAGCAACACAATTGCCCCCTTTATTCAAATAATTATCATTTTTAATTTAATTTTCATTGGTTAGTATATGTATAAGTTAATTATACAACGGCGTTAGACAAAAAAGTCATTGAAAAATTTGCTAAGTTTGTTCCATATACTAAGCTCTCTAGCTCCATCAACTTTGAGTTTCTTTCTCTTGAAGTTCTTAACGTTACTGGCAACATCCTTGATGTGCTTTACGCCTGACATATATTTTACTATTCCAAGAGCTACTGAATAAGTAGGCTTCAAAATATTTGCGCCCTTTGGGTTACCTACTCTTATAGGCATTTCAAGCATTGCAGTTCCGATTTGAAGATTTCCATCAAAATTTGTAATACCTTCGCCACACAAAACAGCACCTGCAGAAATATACTCCTTCATTCCACTTTTGTCAAGCAGTTGGTCCACAAGACTAAATATCTCTGTTACCCGCGCTTCAATAATTTCAATTACTTCAGATATTTTTATACTTCTTACTCTGCTCTCATTTATGCTTGCTATTGAAATCTCCTGATCATTTTGAATCAAAGAAGTAAGCGCTAAATTAAACTGCCTTTTAATTTTGTCTGCTTCATTATATGGTACTTTTAATCCAATTGCAATATCATTGGTAATATGGTCACCGCCAATGGGTATAGAATCATAAAAGATTAGCCTTTTTCCTCTAAATATTGAAACATCAGTAACCCCTGCGCCAACATCAAGCAGAAGTACACCTAACTCTTTTTCATCTGGTGTTAAAACAACCTCTCCAACAGCAACAGATTCGATTACTATTCCATCTACATAATACCCTGCTTTTTCTACAGCTCTTACTAAATTTTGCACTGCAGTAACTGAACCTGCAACAATCTGGCAATCAATCTCAAGATTTGAGCCAATCATTCCTACAGGATCAACTATCTGATCATAACCATCAATTATATATTGATAAGGAACTATATCTATAGCCTTTTTGTCCGAAGGTATAGCAACGTCGTCCTTAGCAGATTTTAATACCCTTTCAAGGTCAGAATAGTTTATTTCGCTTTGGCTGTTTGGTATTTCTGCCTGACCGCTGCTTTCAATTAAGCTAACATTTGACCCTGTTATATTAACATAAGCAGAATTTACAGTTAAGTTAGCCATCTGTTCGGCTTGCTCCGTAGCTTGCCTGATGGCTTGGGAAGTACCCTCTATATCTACAATTATGCCTTTTTTAACACCACTGCAAGGGGCTGAGCCATAACCCAGAACATCAATATTATTTATTCTATTAGCCTGTCCAATAAGCGTGCAAACTTTTGAAGTACCAATGTCAATACCGACAATGATGTCCCCAAGTGCCATAAGCTTAAAAACCCCCTTTAGATAAAACTTCCATTTGTTTTATAAATCATTATATCAGAAATATTATAAAAATAAAATTTTTTTTTGTGGAAAATATTTTCTCTAATATATTATTCTTTTTTTTTTATTTATTCAATAGGTATCTTCTAATTATTGCAAAGTTTATAAACATTCTGTTTCCAAAAGCAAATACCGCTGCCATATAAATATCTGCGCCGAGCTTATCCCCAATGAATGCAAGCGCCGCAGCCAATAAAGCATTTCCAAAAAATCCGGAAATAAATATTTTCATGTCAAACTTGCCCTGCAAGGATGCAGCATAGCCTCCGAATACACTGTCAAGGCATGCAAGGATTGCTACAGCCATATAGTTTGAATATGCAACGGGAATATTATAGGGAAGAAATACCCCAAGGACAACTCCAAGAATCAGACCAGCTAATGCCAAATACATTATTGATTCCCCCCCTCTTTGAAAGGTACCGCATATTTAAATGTTAAAGCTCCATCAAATCCCGGAATAACCAAATTATCTTGTTTACTAATCTCAATTTCAATTCCCCATTGCTGAAGTGCGTCAACTACACCATCCCTCATTTTTAAGGCGTTCTCCATATCTGTAGCATTTCCTATAGCTTTAATTCTAAAAGGAGCAGATGTCCTTGTATTATTAATACTAAGAACTGGCCCAGCACATCTTATTTCGCTTGTAGCTATTACACGCTGGTCGTTTAATGAGATTGCTTCTGCCCCGCTTGCGCGAAGTTCATTAATTACAAGAAGAATATCGCTGTCATGAATAACAAAATAATTTTCATTAATATCTACCTGCTCATTTCTAACCTTGCTATCATTTAAGGTAATAATTACTCCAGGTCCTTGTGCAGCAGTTAAACCAGCCAGCAATTTTGCCTGTGTAATATCCTTTTGAATTATCTTTCCTAAGTTTCCTCCCTTTGATGCCGCCTCTTGATATTGTTCGATTTTTTTCTCCTTTGAAGCCAATTCCCTTTTTGCATCTTCCAATTTTTCGTTTGCTGAAGAAAGGGCAGTTT
This sequence comes from Ignavibacteriales bacterium, assembly GCA_050260055.1. Taxonomy (GTDB): domain Bacteria; phylum Bacillota; class Clostridia; order Acetivibrionales; family UBA4821; genus JBLMYQ01. Next base: position 2,740 of record JBLNBO010000022.1, on the reverse strand, counting down.
GCAGCTCACTGGCTCTCATCTTATCAATACCGCCTGAATTTATCTTTTTTATGCTTTTTACTTGCACTGCTAGCATAAGACCTAATATTAGGCAGATAAAAGCAATTGTTATTTGAAATCCTTTGTTTTTCAAGATTATTCTCCTTTCGGGATTGTTACTCCTCAATAGGTTTAAATACAGGATTATCAGCAGTTAGATTTATTTCTCCAGCCTTATTTCCAGGTATTTTTTCAATAATGGCTTTTAGAAAATCCAAACGATATTTACATAGTGCAACAGAATTTAGCTTTTCTGCATCTCCGAATTTTACATCAAGCCTTTTATCAACAAACATTATAACATTTTTTATATCTTTTACGTCAATATATTCAACTTTTGAAATAAGATTATTTTTTTCCAGTAAGCTTAATAAACATAAACTGGCTTTGAGCTTGTCCATTTCGCCTTCTGAAATCTTTTTGCCTATTGTTACTCTATTAAGATTGATACCTCTTAACTCAACAATTTTCTTATCTCTTATGTTTGTTGTAATTTCAAGGGCATAGCCGTTATTATCAACAAGAATATAAGAACCCATATATTCAACTGCACCTACTGGAACTCTTTCTGATATATCTATCACTACACAATTAGGCAATCTATGTGTTATCTTTGCTTTTTCGACATACGGTTCATTATTTTCTATTTGATTTATAGCCTTAGAAAAGCTTACCTTAAATATGTTCTGACCGTAACAAATGCCTGAAAGCTCTAATATCTTTTTTGCACTAACCTTCTTTTGCCCTAGAACATCAATATATTTAATATTGAAAAATGGAGAAAATAATATAAACACCTGAGCGGTTATTATCAAAAGAATTGCAACCAACACCCATACAAACCCGCTTTTCCTGCGTTTTGGTTTTTTACCCTCAACCAATCTAATGTTTCTTCCCATAATTTCTACCTGCCTTTATCTTTTGTGAAGGAATAGGGAATTGCCCTATTCCTTTATATCTTTCTTTACAGATTTTTTTATGTTCGCTCCTAAAAGCGCAAGTTTTTGCTCTATTTTCTCATATCCTCTTTCTACGTGATGAATTCCCTCGATAGTTGTTTCTCCTTTAGCAGCAAGACCTGCCAAAATCAAAGCTGCACCGCCTCTTAAATCCTTTGCCTCAACCTTCGCTCCATGAAGTACATTTACTCCTTTGACAATCGCTGTCCTTCCTTCTAATGTTATCTTTGCGCCCATTTTTAATAGTTCATTAACATGCTTAAATCGATTCTCGAATATGTTTTCAATTATTATACTTGTTCCCGAAGCTATTGTAATCAAAGCCATCATTGGAGCCTGTAAATCAGTTGGGAATGCTGGATAAGGCAATGTCTTAATAGTATCAATGGCTAACAGTTTCTTTGGAGATTCAATTTCTATTTTGTTTCTTCCTATTTTTATTTTGCAGCCTACTTCTTTTAGTTTAAACAGCAAAGCACTAAAATGTTCTGGTATTACATCTGTAATTTCGATGTTTCCATACGTTGCCGCCGCCATTGCTAAATATGTACCTGCTACAATTCTATCAGGCATAATCTTATATTCGGTTGGTTTAAAATTTTTCACTCCGTATATCCTAATAATATTAGTACCAGCCCCATTAATTCTGCATCCAGCCGAATTTAAGAAATTCTGTAAATCAACAACTTCTGGTTCTCTTGCAGCATTTCTTATAATTGTTGTCCCCTCTGCCCCTACAGCTGCAAGCATTATATTTTCCGTTGCTCCAACACTGGGAAAATCCAGGTTAACCTCTGTGCCGACAAGATTTTCTGCTTCACACAACAGATATCCACCAACTTCAGAGATTTTTGCTCCCAACTCCTTAAGTCCTTTAACATGCAAATCTATTGGCCTTGTTCCGATTTCGCAGCCGCCTGGGTAGCTTAAAACCGTCTTCTTCATCCTTGTAAGCATAGCTCCTAGAATAACAACCGATGACCGCATTTCTCTTACAAGCTTATCAGGGATCTCACTCGTAGTAATTTTTGTAGTATCAACAACAAGTGTATCGCCAACTTTTTCTACTTTACAGCCGACAAAATCCAAAATGTTCAGCATAACCGAAACATCTCTTAAGTCAGGACAGTTATATAAAACATTTCTGCCGCCGCAAATAATACATGCAGCTAGTATAGGTAATACAGCATTTTTTGAACCTTCTATCTTAACAGAACCGTTTAACTTCTCACCACCCTGAATCGTATATACATCCAAGTCTTCTCCCTCCAGTATAGTGCCTTATAATTCCAATCATAATTACATATTATGCGTTTTGGAATATTTTGTTACCTGCACTACTGTAGGGAAATATATAAACTTATTTAATATTTAGTTCTTCAATTATAGCAACAATCTTTTGAGCTGCATCTAAAACACCCATTTTCTTGGCGCTTTTCGCCATTCTCGAAAGCAGCTCTTTATTTTCAACAAGACTAGAAATCTGCTGATTTAATATTTTACCAGTTAGGTCTTTATCAAGTACAACTATTGAAGCGCCGTTCATTTCTAGCGAACGGGCATTATATTCTTGATGATTTTCCGTAGCATATGGAAAAGGAATAAGTATTGACGCAGTGCCTGCCGCCGTAATCTCGCTTATAGTTACAGCTCCAGCTCTCCCAACTACTAAATCCGCTGCAGAAAGGTATTTGGGCATATAATAGATGTATGGAACAATTTTAATATTATTCAGAGTTTCA
>JBLNBO010000021.1:0-2651 GCA_050260055.1 Ignavibacteriales bacterium | reverse complement strand
CCGCGAATACGTATTTCTGTTCCGGTGGATGTTCGAAGTTCAATTTCTAACTCTCCCTGAGTGATTAAAGGTTGTTTTAATTTACGATTGCGTTTTGCAGGTTTGATTAAACCTCCTGGTCGAACATCTATAGGCATAAATTGCCCTATAACTTGAGAGCAATCCTCTTTAAGCTCTCTTGATTTGCGTTTCCAGTAGTAATAAGTATTATAGCTTATTCCCTTCTGTCGAAGAAAAGTCTTTATATCAGCATTTGAAGCTAAGAAATCTTGTTCAAGTGAAGCATATTCATCAAGTGTCATGGCTATTTTTCTTTTAAACAAAATTAAATAGCCCTGAAAGAACCTACAATATGCGTTTTATCGGATGCTTACGTTTAAAGATTATTTGCAAAAGAATATTGCTGCACTATAAGCAATAAAGCCCGGACTTGCCGGGCTTTTTATGCATTTATTAATCCTATTGACTATTGGTTTTCATTTAATTCTGCCCAACCGATACTTTCCATTTTTGACCATTTCCTTTCTATCTTTAATGGCTCTTCAAGGTTGTCAGGTACAAAAACAACCACATCTATTGGGAACTTATTAAGGTTCTTTATTTCAACATCCTTGTATTTAGCTATAAGGAGTAAATAGTTTATTGCCCGAAAACCTCTGCCATAGTCAATTCCGGCTATAGGGGGTTCAATTTTTACCACAAGAACCTGGCGTTTATTCACATGCACATTACTCGCTATTTCGCAAGCAATTGGTCCTGTTAGTCTTTCGTATTCTGTTGATGTAAGGTATAGCATAGTTTGTTAGATTTAAAAGTTTACCCAAAAATCCTTAACCACAACGCGACCTTTATCAAATACTTTTAACTCAGGGACAAGCCGACCAAAGTTCCCATCTAATGGGGCGGCTGGCTTGATAGTGCTCGGATTAATATTTCTCAAAGGAGTTGTTGCCTTTAAAGTAAAGGCTCCAGTATTAGAGTTTGATTATAAATGACCCAGAATAGTTTCCGAATTTATAGTTTCCAAAGTTGAAAATAAAAATTAATAAATGTCACCCGATGTATATTCGTCCGGGACTATTTATCAAACGTATGGTTTCGTCGAATATTCGTAATTTTTGAGATCCTAAAATACCCAATTTTAGCTCTCTATAAATTGGTAACAATTAGAAAAGTCGATAACTAAAAAAGCCACCATAAGGCAGCCTTTTATTACAAATATATTCTTCTTATCTAATTTTACTTAGGTATTGTAGAATCAAGCATTACTTAGTGTACCTTCTTACCATTGTCCCGGAGCATTAACCCACGATGCTGTGGCTATCTTCGATTCCATATGAGCACTTCCAATACGGTTAAGAATATCGGTATATAAGGCATCGATAAATTCACGCTGCAAAATTGCTGAAGAACTCTTGTGTATTTAATTAATTCAACATCCGTTCAACATCCGTTTAAGTTCCTTTTAACAACCGTATAACATACATTATTAATTGTAGTTGAACGGATGCTATAAGGATGTTGGACCGATGTTAAAAGGATGTTGAGAAAATTGATGTATTAAGTATTCTTATATAAAATGAGCCTTTGGCTTATGTCTTAATCCTTTGAAACTATGCCGGAAATGTATGTAACCTGGGAAGTAAACCTTTAAAAAGGTTCAGGTGCACCAGGAAGAAGTTGTTAACGGTCAAACATTTCGAAGATGGGTAGCATTGTTAATAATAAAATATTCTTGTTATGAGATTAATTTGATAAGAAAGTTTGGTGGGGAAAATAATAGTTTATAAATTTGAGGGGTATTTATACAAGATGGTAAGGTTATAAAACCGTTTTGGATTGATAACATTACTTTTGGTAAGGTTATAACTTAGTTAAAGCACAAGCAAACTAGAAATCACAGCAGATAGAAGATTGGTTATGGAAAACGAGAACAGACAGACAGATTACATTGGAAATATTAAGAAAAATTTCTTAATAAGATTAACTTTTCTGACTTTAGTAATTCTATTCATTGCCTTCAAAGGAATAACTTCAAAAAACGTACAGGTAGACAGTTTTTTCTTTACTCTACTATTTTCTGTAATAAATGGAATGTCAATTATCGCTATTTCTATTGGATTTATTTACAAAAAGAAAAGAAATGACACTTATAAATCAGGAGAATTAAAAAACAGATTAGAGAAATTCGTATTAGCATCTAGATATTTATACTCAACCATTGAGTCTTGTGTTATTTTTACTGCGATTGGATTTGTCGTTACGAACTATTATGCTTTTATTTTTGAGACAATAATTCTTTATTTGTGGTTAATATATATTTTCCCTACGAAAAAGAACATTCAGAGAGAAATTGAACTTGACATTGATAATACTTAAAATTAAATTATGTATCAAAAAATTGGACAATTAATAGATAATATAATTCCATTTGTAATATTTTTATATTTTACCTTGTTGGTATTTGGGGTAATTAAAATGGAAAAGAAACCTGAAATCCTGAAAAATCCTTCTGTATTTATAAAATCAATTACTATCATCGGGACAATCGCTTTTGGAATCTTGATTATTATGCAATTAGTGAGATGATATTGGTAAATCTTCCAGTGTAGACAAGTTTTTTAATTGATTTTTAAGTTGGATTTTTAACG
>JBLNBO010000020.1:0-85176 GCA_050260055.1 Ignavibacteriales bacterium | reverse complement strand
TTAGGTCTTATTCCATATAATCTTTTCTTTAATTCAAAAGCAGACATCTACCACTTCTTCAATTTCATAATTCCTCCTAGAATTAAAGGTAAGGTTGTTAACACAGTCTATGATATGGTTTATATCCGCTATCCGGAAACAATGAGCAAACCAACCTATAATATACATAAAAAAAATCTTAAACGGTCTTGTGAAGATGCAGATGTAATTTTAACCATTTCTGAAAATACTAAGAATGAAATAACAGAGTTTATGGAAATTTCACCGGATAAAATCGAAATTGCTTATCCGGCAGTAGATGGGGATATATTCTATCCAAATAAAGACTTTAAGCTCGTTAAAGAAAAATATAGCATTAACAATGAATATATCTTATACTTTGGTACAATAGAGCCAAGAAAGAATATTAATTCAATTATTAAAGCCTTTAAAATCCTTTCAGAAAAGAATAATGATATTAGCCTTGTGCTTGCTGGAAGAAAAGGCTGGATGTACGAAGAAGTGTTTTTACTTGTAAGAGAACTTGGACTAGAAGAAAAAGTGATTTTTACAGGATATGTCGCAGAGGAAGATGCTGCTGCCCTTTATTCCTGCGCTCTGGCATTTGTATTTCCATCGCTTTACGAAGGTTTTGGGATTCCACCATTGGAGGCTATGGCATGCGGTACACCTGTTATCGTTTCAAATAAATCTTCACTGCCTGAAGTGGTAGGAGATGCAGGTATACTTGTAAATGCTCTGGATATAGAGAATATTGCTTATGAAATGGACAGGCTTATCTATGACGACAGCTTGAGAAGGGAAATGTCCGAAAAAGGACTTGTTCAAGCCCGTAAATTTTCATGGGAAGATTCGGCAAAAAAGGTGATGGATATATATAAAGCTTTATAAGAGGGAGAATTAAATGAATATAGCAATTGATCTAACTTCAATTCCGAAAAAGAAAAGCGGAGTTGGCAGGTATTTATATAATTTAATAGATTCTCTTCAAAAGATTGATACCGAAAATACATATTACCTATTTATTCATGATGATGATATATTAGGTTTTAATATTTCAAATCCGAATTTCAAACTTATTGATGTTAAAAGTAAATACTTGAGGAAAGTGTGGCTGAGGCTGCTTTGGGAGCAGTTTATTCTACCAGGCCAGCTGAAAAAATACAAAATAGACTTGCTTCACTCTCCACATTATACAATGCCTTATTTTAGCAAGGTCAAGCATGTTGTAACCTTTCATGATATGTCTTTTTTTATTGTTCCCAAGGTACATAACTTTGTCAAAAGGTATTTATTCAGAGTGTATATGTGGCTATCCGTTAGAAGGGCAGAAGCTATAATATCCGATTCTTATGCAACGCTTGAAGATATTAAGAGTATATTGACGGTAAAAGGAGCAAACATCACTGTAGTTCCTCTGGGGGCAGATGAACGCTTCTTTGACTCTGCTGATGTTGATAGAAATCTTTTAAAATCTTATGGTATCGAGAGTGAATACTTCTTATTTGTTGGAATGATTGATGCACGTAAAAATATTGTGAGAATGCTCAAAGCATATAACAGTCTTCCGCAAGAGATAAAGGATAAGTACAAATTTGTTATTTGCGGAAGAAAAAACTGGATGTATGAAGAAGTCTTTAGCTATTTCAAAGAGAATAACCTTGAAAAGGATGTAATTTTTACTGATTTCGTAAGAGATGAAGATTTGCCTAACCTTTATAGAGGTGCAAAAATACTATTATACGTTTCTATATATGAAGGGTTTGGGCTTCCCCTGGTTGAGGCTATGGCAAGTGGCCTGCCATGTATAACTGGTAATATTTCTTCTATGAAAGAAGTAGCCGGAGATGCAGGAATCAAAGTAAATCCTTACAAAGAAAATGAAATCAAGGATGCAATAATTGAATTGATCAATAATAGAGATATGTATAATACATTAGTAGAAAAGGGACTTGTACAGGCACAAAAATATACATGGAGTAATTGCGCAGTCAAGACCCTGGAGGCTTATAGAGCGGCAGGACCGCAATTGGAAAAATAATAAATTATAAAGACACAAAAATTTTGCGGGGAAGACTATTTTTTGCAATTAATGGTTATTTACTATGAGAAAGGAATGTCTGAATGACAAAGGATAATGAGATACAGGTTTCTTTTCTAATATTAACCTGGAATTCTGCAAAGTTCATTGAAAAGTGTTTCGCTTCACTTGAGGATGGGGCTGCGGGCCTACCTTATGAAGTTATTGTTGTAGATAATGGTTCATCTGATAACACGGTTGAGCTTATTAACAGTACATGTCCAAGAGCAATTATTATTAGAAATCTTAGGAACGAGGGCACTACTGTTGCAAGAAACCAGGGAATTTCCAGGGCAAGGGGGAACTTCATTGTTGTATTGGACAGTGATACATATTTGATGCCTGAAACTGTCAGTAAGGTTGTATCGTATATGCTGAACGAAAATAGAATTGCAATATGTGCACCAAGATTAAGATATGAGGATGGAAGTATTCAGGAAAATGCCAGAAGATTTCCAACTGTTATAACAAAACTGCTGCGCAGGATTGATACTAAGTGGGCAGAAAATAAATTATATAAAGAAGAATATTATGATTTGAAAAATGTCCAATCTCCAATTAAAGTTGATTATGCAATTACTGCATGTCACATTATAAGGAAAGATGCATTAAGCCAAATTGGTGGATTTGATGAGAAAATCTTTTATGCTCCTGAGGATATTGATTTGTGTTTAAGAATGTGGCTGGCTGGTTGGGAGGTTGTTTACTATCCTTATGCGGAAGCGGTTCATTACGAGCAGAGAATAACCAAAAAGAAATTCTTTTCATGGATGACTCTTGAACATATAAAAGGTTTGGTATATTTTTTTATCAAACATGGATATTTCCTAAACACCCAGAAACTTTATAGAAGAATAAAATAACCATCAGTATAGGCTTAATAATAAAAGGATCAGGGGCAATATATAGAACGATTTTACCAGAATGGAAGTTGATTCTTATTTACAAACGTAGAGCATTTAAATATAATAGTTTAAGTTAATATGCCTTTTTGTTTTCTGTGCAGGCATATTTTTCTTGGCTCAGTATGGAAATAGAAATGGGGAATTACCATGAAAATTAAGAACAAAATCTTTAATATTGTAGTTGTACTAGTGGATATATTGCTTATAAACTTGGGATTTTATATTGCATTTATGATGAAGTTTGACTTTAACCCCCCAAGGTACAATATTGGTCCATATATAGAGATTATACCGTTTATAACTATTGCAGCCCTGTTATACTTTGATTTGTATGGGCTTTTAAAGCCTTTGAAAAAATCTCTATACGAAACTGTATACTCAATTGTTCTTGCAATTATGCTTTTGTGTATAACAACCATTGCGATAACATATATCAACCAAGGGTTCTCATTCCCAAGAAGCATACTGCTTGTTTCTCCTGTTTTGCAGATTGCTTTACTTGTATTATGGAGGATGTTTGCTTGGGAAATCAGGAAGTATATTCTTGATACACGAAATGTAATTGTTATTGGGACTCAGGATGATGACCTAGATAGTATTGTTGGTAAGATTAAGGCACCGGCTTCAAATATGCTTTTAAACATAAAGAACACTTGTGATATAGCAGATATTGAAAACGTTTTCAGATTAATCAACAATAATAATGATGTTTTTATTAGTTCTTCCGTGCCAGATGAAACAAAAAAAAGAATAATTGGATACTGCATGAATAATGGAAAAGGTATATATATTATGCCTGATATGTCAGAGATACTGCTTTATAAAGCTCAAATGCTTCAGTTTGATGATATAGCAACCTTTGAAGTTGAACAGCTTAAACTTTCAATTGTACAAAAAATGATTAAAAGGCTTTTTGATATAGTTTTCTCAACCATTGCATTGATTATCTTTTCGCCTGTATTATTAATTTCAGCTATTGCGATAAAGCTAAATTCAAAAGGGCCGGTTTTTTATAGTCAGGAAAGGGTTACTAGAGGCGGAAGAGAATTTGATGTATATAAATTCAGGACAATGGTTAATAATGCCGAAGAAATTACCGGGCCGACTCTCTCCGCAGAAAATGATGATAGAATAACTTCTGTAGGGAATTTTTTAAGGAAAACAAGGATAGACGAGCTGCCGCAGTTTCTTAATGTTTTGAAGGGTGATATGAGTGTGGTTGGACCAAGGCCTGAGAGACCCCACTTTGTAGAACAGTTTAAGAAGGAGATTCCAGGTTATGAATACCGTACTCATGTAAAAGCAGGAATCACCGGATTAGCTCAAGTTTTAGGCAAGTATTCGACCGAACCTGAAGATAAGCTAAGGTATGATTTGCTGTATATTAGAAACTATTCAATTTTGTATGATATTAAAATAATCCTACAGACCTTAAACATTGTATTAATGAGACATGGTGCTGAAGGGCTCAAAGCTATTGATGAAGGCAGCCTGGCTCGAACTGAAGGCAAGAAACTAATTGATGTTTAATGATATTTAGAACCTTTCTTACGGAAAGGTTCTTTTTTTGCTTGAAGAAAAGCCAATATATGTTATAATGATTCTACTAAAAAATTCAGACTGATAAACAATTTGTATACAAGTACAGTTTGAAAGAATTAGTCTGAAACATAATTTTTAAGGAGAAAAATCTTGAAAGTTAGAAAAGCAATTATTCCTGCGGCAGGATTGGGTACTAGATTCTTGCCGGCAACCAAGGCCCAGCCTAAAGAAATGCTTCCAATTGTTGATAAGCCTACAATTCAATTTATTGTTGAGGAAGCTATTGAAGCTGGTATTGAGGATATTATTATAGTGACTGGGCGCAATAAAAGGTCTATTGAAGATCATTTTGACAAATCCCTTGAGCTTGAAATGGAGCTTCAAAAGTCTGGTAAAGGTGAACTTTTAAGCCTTGTTAAAGACATCTCAAATTTAGTTGATATTCATTATATTAGGCAGAAAGAGCCAAAGGGCTTGGGGCATGCCATATATTGTGCAAGGTCTTTTGTTGGAGATGAACCGTTTGCTGTATTACTTGGTGATGATATAGTCAAATCTGAACAGCCTTGTATTGGGCAATTAATAGATATTTACAATGAATATAAGACATCAATACTTGGAGTGCAGATGGTTGATTGGGAAGAGGTTAACAAATACGGTATAGTTGAATGCAATAAAATTGAAGAAAGAATATATAAAGTAAAAAATATGATAGAAAAGCCAGAAAAAACACAAGCTCAATCAAATATTGCTATACTTGGAAGATATATTTTGTCTCCAAAAGTTTTCGAGTGTTTAGAAAAGCTTGAACCGGGCGCAGGTGGAGAGATTCAGTTGACAGATGCTTTGAGAGAACTTTCAAAGCAAGAAGCAATTTATGCATATGATTTTATTGGGAAAAGATATGATGTCGGGGATAAGCTTGGATATCTTAAAGCTACAGTTGAGTTTGCCTTACACAGAGAAGAACTTAAAGAGGAATTTTTAAAGTATCTAAAAACGGTTGTAAAATAAGGCTAGAGATTCTTAATTTTACACTTAAAATCTACACTAAATAATAGGAGGCTTAAAATGAATAAGATTTCTTTTGGAACTGATGGTTGGAGAGGAATTATGGCAGATGATTTTACATTTTCTAATGTAAAAATCGTTGCTCAAGCTATCGCAAATTACGTTAATGAAAATAATCTTGGGGATAAGGGGATTGTAGTAGGATATGATAATAGATTCCTTTCTCCTGAGTTTGCCAAGACATGCAGTAATATATTAACTGCTAACAGAATTAAAGTCCATTGGACTGATCAAGCTACACCAACTCCGGTTATTGCTTTTGCAGTTGTGAATTATAATGCTGGTGGAGCTATTATGATAACTGCCAGCCATAACCCGCCTGCACATAACGGGATTAAATTCATTCCTGAGTACGGCGGTCCTGCACACAAGGGAATTACTGATAAGATTTTAGAACATGTTAAGAAGGTAATGGAGACTGGAGAAGTCAAGGAAGTAGGGAGCGAAGAATGGGTTAGATTGTGCGAGCCCAAAGAGGATTACCTAAAAGCAATCCATAAACTGATTGATGGAGAAGTAATAAAAAAGTCTAATCTAACAATAATTTGCAATCCTATGTTTGGAGCTGGAATAGGTTACACATGTGAAATTCTGCAAAGTCTTGGATGTAAGGTGAAAGCCATAAATAATTATAGAGACCCATTGTTTGGAGGTTCAATGCCAGAACCTACCATGGCAAATATGAAAGACCTTATTGCTGCCATGAAAGATGAAAAAGCAGATTTGGGACTTGCGACAGACGGTGATGCAGACAGATTCGGAGTAATAGACAGCAAAGGAAACTATATCAGCCCAAATCAGGTTATATACTTATTGCAGTATTATTTAATGAAGACCAGAGGCTGGAATGGGACAGTTGCCCGTACAGTTGCAACAACATATATGGTTGATAGGCTTGCAGACAAGTTTGGGATGGAGGTAGTTGAAACTCCTGTAGGATTTAAATATATTGCTGATGCTTTGATGAATAAGGGTGCATTCCTGGGCGGAGAAGAATCAGGCGGATTGTCTATTAAAGGACATGTTCCGGAAAAAGACGGTATTCTAGCATGTCTGCTCATTACAGAGATGGTTGCCCGCTTAGGAAAAACTCCAACTGAAATCATGGAAGATTTAAAGAGTGAAGTTGGATATCTTTATAGCAAAAGGCTGGATATTCGATGCTCAACAAATGCAAAGGAAAAGGTGCTGAACTACTTAAAGGAATACAAACCGGAAACTATAGCGGGACAAAAAATTAAAGAAGTGGTAAGTATTGATGGACAGAAATTTATAATGGAAGATGGAAGCTGGGTGCTTATAAGAGCTTCAGGAACTGAGACCCTCTTCAGGATTTATGCTGAAGGAAACAGCATGGATCAGATTGACCAGATTCATGCTCAAATGAGACAGGACTTAAGAATATAAATTATATAAAAAAAATAAAACGGCGGATTTCCGCCGTTTTATTTTTTTATTAAAATACATTTTTAATCTGATATGTTACTTCATTTCCTATCACTGATACGACAAGATATTTAGTGTTATCCAATTCTGTGGTAATATCCGAACTCTTATTCATTCCTGAGCAGGAAAGGCTTCGTATTCCTTTTTCAATATCCACATTATAAACCTTTCCTCCAGAGATTACCCAAATGTTTTTATTTGATGCCTTTTTATATTTTGAAAGAATCTTGTAAAATAATTCTGCTTCATAAGGGTCTGAAAAAGTATCCTTACTTACTGCTATTGGAAGCATTATAAAAATATTATTACTATTAATGCTTTGAAGCTTGCTTTCAAGCCAATTCCATTGAGCAGGATTTGTTAGCCTAATGCTGCTTTTTGAATCATTAAGAACAATAAAGGTGCTGTTTTTATGTGTCGAAATAGAAAGCCCGTCTTGCGTTGAGATAATAGGCTTCTTAGCTGTCTTTTTAAAAGTAGGGTCAATTGTGCCTGCTACGGCCAGTAACTCTGTATAATTTATCTTCTCTTTTAATTTATTCAAGTATAATTTATCAAGAATACTTTTTTCTTCTTGAATATTCCCGGTAACGATAAATTTAAATGAATTTGAGCTGCTTTGGACTGAAACAGCCTTGTTTGCTGAATCAGGTACCACAATATTATCAGGAATCGGATTGGATGAATCTTCACCAGCTTTTCTAGTAAACAGCGTTAAATCATCAATATATATTGCTCCTGCAGATTTTACTTCCGGGTCAATCTGTACAACATATATTCTGCTTAGTTGGGCAGGAAAAGCAATTTCGTCATTATCAACTGGAATTTTTACAAATTTCCAACCTGTCCAGCCTAAATCCTTTGAAAGGTCCAAAAGGTGGGTAGAGCCTTCTGCATCAACAATTTGTGCTTTTAGCCAATCGGTTTTAGGGGAATCATTATATACCCATACACCCAAATCTGTAGAGGTGCTTCCAATATTGATTGAGTTTTCTGGGAAAACGATATATGAGGCTCTAGAACCAGTGGCTGTAGAAAAATCATAGGTTAATTTATATGAAGACGAACCGCTGTGAACCTGTTCGTATGAAAGAGATGCATCACCTGGAATATCAACAGGATAGCTTTTATAGGTTATTACAGGTTCTTCACAGGGCTGAACTACATATTCGGAGTTTCCTGCTGCAGTGACACGTGCGAATGCTGTTGCACCTCCTAAAGTACAGGAAATTATTGTACCTCCTTGGCTGGTAACTGTGAATTCATTTTTTAAGAAGGTTCCTATTGAGTCTGATTCTTTCCAATTAAGTGATGTCGGGTCAATAACGGCAGAATAACCATTTTTATTCTTTCCGGTTATCTTAAACTTTATTGTTTTACCTACCGAGGTCGTTGTGTCTCTTGGATATATATCTATTTCAACAGGCGAACTAAGAATACTTATAGGAAAACTCTGAGAAATGCCATCAATAGATGCAGTTACAACTGCTTCTCCGGCTTCTTGGGCTGTTAAAACGTTTCCATTAAAATAGCCTTTGACTCCGCTTATTTTCCAAGTTACATCACTTTGGTTAATTTCCACAGGGTTATAGTGCTCATCAAAACCTTTTACTTTAAATTCTCTTGTAGTATTAACAAAAATATTTGTGTCTACGGTATCTATTAATAATCCTGCTAAGGATCCTTGAGGTGCTGTTGAGATTATTCCCAACCCACTTACCACCTTGCGAAGGGGATTTTCAGAAGGAGAGTTTACAACACCAATATTATTGGTGCCTGGCAATCTTTCTACCATTTGAGTTGAACCACCGCCGTCGAAATTTATTGCATTATAGCATCCGATTTCTTTCATGATTGCTGCCATTTCATCCAGGGAAACTCCGCGACTAAGGGTTTGCCTTCCATCGACAGCAGCAATATAAAGATATCTGTTGTCTGCAGAAGTTCCAATTGCTGTTCGAGGATGAAGCCCGGAGACATTATGAGAAAAAGACGAAACTTGGCCATTTCTTAAAAGGAGAGTGTCTCCGCTTACAGCAAACTCTTGTGCACTTAAATCAGGAGTAGTTGCTACTTCTAATTGAATCTGGTCCCCTACTACAAAGTTATTAGTAAGTGCTTGAGCTCCTTCAAGTCTTGCAGTTATTACATAACCATTTTCAGGAATTTCAATAGGCGGCATTCCTGAACGTATTTCAGTTACAACATTATCATTAACAACCATTTCTACTATATCCGCTAAACCGCTGTTTGTTCCAATTGAGTATTTGCCCCAGTATTTATTATATATAACTGGAATCTTGTAGCTCGTTGAATATTTATTTATATCTGATGCTTTTATCTCAGTTCCGTTTGGAGATATGAGTGTAATGCTGTTTGCAACATAAGAGTATAGAATATTCTTTAAATTATCCATTGAAAAAGTTGCAAATACATTCTTATTGTAATAAGCAGAACTTACATATTCTCCTGCCTTCATTTCAAAAGCTATAGGATAGCCGATATTGGTTTTACTAGGCAGAGTAATCTTATCAAAAAAGTCAGCATTTACTGCTGCTATTGCTTTTGAAGATTCAGCCATTACTTTAATATTTTCCAATGTCCCAACTCCATCAGGAGAAGTAAGCAAATCCAGCTTTACATAAGGATTAGAGAGATCAACTGTTATTACATTAATATTTAACCAGCCAGATGTTAAAAATCTTTTTATGTTTTCGCGTGTAACTCCGGATGAGATTTTTTCAGAAGTTTTTTCTTCGTATATCAAATCACCCTGGGCAAAAGAAAAGCTGGTTATTGGCTGAATGAATGATGTAAATACAAATAGAATTGTTAATGTTAATGATATTATTCTTCTACTTTGTTTCATGCTTGGTTTCTTCCTTTCGTTAATTGGATGGCGAATCCCATTCGGGGAACTTTCTTTTTATTGCGCCAAATACTCTTGTTTTTATTAAAGGGTCTTGTGTGCATAGATTATTTATAAGGTCTTTTACAAGTTGCCTGCTTGTCTTACAATCTATAGGACATGGATTCTTAACAACTGTTATATTATTTTTCTTAATAAAGCTTTTAATCTCAGCTTCTTTAATGAATATCAATGGTCTTATAACGTTTAGTTTCTTTCTGCTAAGATATGTAACGGGTGAAAAGGTATTGATTCTGCCTTCATAAAGCAAACTTAGGAAAAAAGTATCTATGACATCATCATAATGATGCCCAAGAGCAACCTTGTTACAGCCTAATTTTACTGCGATATTATTGAGAGCACCTCTTCTCATATTAGCACATAACGAACATGGATTCGGCTCTTTTCTGATATCAAATACGATGGTTCCAATATTGGTATCTTCTCTTACAAATTCAATGCCATTGTCACTGCATAACTTCTCAAGGGATTCGGTATTATAATCATCAAATCCAAGAGAAAGGCAAACTGCAACAATTTCGAATTTCTGAGGGAAGAAGCTTTTAAGCTTGTTTAATGCAAGCAAAAGCGTTATGCTGTCTTTGCCTCCAGAAAGACCAACTGCAATTTTGTCACCATCTTCAATCATATTGTAATCAGAAATCGCACGTCTCATGCAGGATAGAATTCTTTTCATGTGAACATTATATTTCAAAATGCATTGATGAACAAGGTAAATAGGAAGTTGTAATAAATTTTTAAATAAAAAAGGCGAATTCATATTTATGAATTCGCCTTTTTATTTTATTTGAAATCTTTTATTATTTTGATAATTTCATTTGACCTAACACTTCGCTGTTCGCCAGTATACATATTCTTAAGAGATATTTCGCCAGATTTTATTTCATCTTCTCCTATTATTGCTACGAAAGGAATGCCAAGTTTATTTGCATAATTTAGTTTCCCTTTCATACCTTTATCGTTGTAGTATATCTCAGTATTAATACCATTACTTCTCAGCTCACTTGCAAGATTAAGAGAAAAGCTCATATCTTCAACCATTGAAATGATTAATACCTTTGCTGTTGATGAGTTGGAAGGTTTTATCAATTCAGCTTCCAATAATTTATAGAACAATCTGCTTAGCCCGATTGAAATACCTACTCCTGGTAGTTTCTTATCGGTATAGTATTCTGCCAGGTTGTCATATCTGCCTCCAGAACAAACACTTCCTATTTGAGGATAATCATTGAGGATTGTTTCATATACTGTTCCGGTATAATAATCCAAACCGCGTGCGATTGTAAGGTCAATGGTAAAATTATTTTCAGGGACCTGAAAGAATCCAATATATTTGACCACTTCCTTAAGTTCTTGCAGGCCTTGCAGATAAACAGGATTATCTATGTTTAAATTTTCAAGGGCAGAAATAATATTGCTATTAGTACCCTTGATGTTAATAAATTGCAGTATTGAGTCTATTGAGCTTCCGGCAACTCCAATCTTTTCTAGTTCAATACGTACATTTGGCTCGCCAATTTTGTCAACTTTGTCTATTATTCTTAAAACGTCTGCACTTTTTTCACTTAAACCGAGGGCAGTAAAGAAGCCGTTAAGTATTTTGCGGTTATTAATTCTAATAGTAAAGCTGTCAAAACCGAGACCTCTAAAAGTCTGGTATATAATGCTTGGGATTTCGGCATCATTCATAATGCTTAGTTCACCATCACCTATTATGTCGATATCACACTGGTAGAATTCCCTAAAACGGCCTTTTTGAGGCTTTTCACCGCGAAAAACCTTGCCGATTTGATATCTTCTGAATGGGAAACTTAAAGAATTATAATACATAGAAACATATTTTGCTAAAGGAACTGTTAAATCAAAGCGAAGAGCAAGCGAGTTCTCACCCTTATCAAATTTATAAATCTGTTTTTCTGTTTCTCCGCCAGCTTTTGCTAATAGAATTTCTGATAATTCGATTACTGGTGTATCTAGAGGGATAAAACCAAACATCTCATATGTACTGCGAATAGTATCCTGCATTTTGTTGAATAACACCTGTTCGGCTGGAAGAAGTTCTAAGAATCCGGGCAATGTGCGCGGGACTACATAATTATTTTTTTCTTTGCTCATTATCGTACCTCCTAATTATTAGTGACCAGTTGCCAGTTGAAAGCAATAAGGCCAGTTAGTTTTTAATACTGCGGGAAATATAAAAGCCGTATAGGTTTGCACCTGCACGGCTATTGTCATCATTCGCAGGTACAAACACCTAAGGCACTTGTACCTGAAGTTTTCTAACTCAGTTACAAGTGTTCTTCAAATGATGATGGTGATGTAAAGAGAAAAATATGTATATCATTTGAAAGACTCCTTTTCTAAAACTTGATTGTAGTATAACACCAATTTTTTCTACATTCAAGTATTTTGACTTAACAAAAAAGCTACAAATCATAAATAAAGGACTTGAAATTTACTTTGTTTGCTGTTAATATATATAAGCGACTTGAAATCGGGGTGTAGCGCAGTTGGTAGCGTACGTGGTTTGGGACCATGGGGTCGCAGGTTCGAACCCTGTCACCCCGACCAGAAGTGCAAAGTCTTAGGATTTTATCCTAGGACTTTTTTAATGCAATTATTTCTTCCTCTAAACATAATATGGAGTAAACATGACATGTTTTTGGAGGATATATGAGTTTTTTAAAGAATTTAGGCGATTTCTGGCAGATAAAGGCTCTGACCGGCCTTTTCATCACTCTTTTTTCTCCTATTAAGGTTTCTTTCATTGTGCTTATTGCATTGATTCTTATTGATACTTTTACAGGTGCAGCACAGGCATGTAGATTCAAACGATTCAGTAGTAATGGCTTAAGAAAAGCTGTTAATAAGATAATAATGTATTGTATTTCAATAATAACTGCAAGGCTTCTGGAGATGGGAATATTATACTTTTTTGAAACCTTTATGTTTTCTCAGTTTATTATCGGATTTCTGATTTTAACTGAAGTAATAAGCATTATTGAGAATCTTGTCTTATTAGGCGTTCCAATACCTAAAGATTTCATAAGTTTATTACTTAAGAATATTAAGATACTTGGACTTGAGAATATTATCAAACAGAGCATAGATGATTACTTGGAATCAAAAGAGATTGAAGAAATTATTAACTATCAGCTTCCGTCTATAAAAAACCAGCAAATGAGAAAACTATTAGAGATTGAACTTGAAGGATGGTCAAAAATTGTTTTATTTATAAAAAGAAGTATTGAATATGAAAAAGAAGCGTCAAACGATGTATTGTACTATAAAATAATGACTTATATAGAAACAATTAAGAAGGAAAGTGATGAAAATAGAAGAGAATTCAATATAACAAAAAATTGCATTGAAGAATTTGATAAGTGGCATTCTCAAAGGAAAGAGTTATTTTTGCAAAATATCAAGAATATTTGTTATGCTGTAAAAGAGAAAAAAGACAAGAAGCAGGAACTAGTTGATAGAGCTATGATACTTATATATCAAACTGTTTTAGATGCACATAAGAGTGAAAGCCAATTTAAGTGTTAAAAAGATGGTAAAAGGTTTAAAATTATATTAACAAAAGTAGAAATGAGGAAATACATTTGATTAAGTTGAAGGATATTAAAATTAGAGCAAAAGAAATCATCATATTTATTATGTTCTTCTTATTAGTTGGAGTAATCCTTTATTACTGGAGGGATTATTTCGCTATAATTACTCATAAGGACAAGCTTGAAGCGTGGATAAACAGCTTTGGAATTTGGAGATATATTGCTTTCATATTTGTGCAGTTTATTCAGGTTGTAATTTTTGTGATTCCGGGTGAAGTTGTGCATATAGCAGGAGGCTATCTGTTTGGAGGCTTGTTAGGTTCGGCATTATCAATGATAGGGATAACCCTTGGTTCTCTGGCATGCTTTGCTGTTGCACGGGTTGTGGGACA
This sequence comes from Ignavibacteriales bacterium, assembly GCA_050260055.1. Classification (GTDB taxonomy): domain Bacteria; phylum Bacillota; class Clostridia; order Acetivibrionales; family UBA4821; genus JBLMYQ01. The sequence continues at coordinate 71,257 of JBLNBO010000020.1, read as the reverse complement.
TCCTATAGTGGAAATTTTCATGCATAAAAAAGATATTGATAATCTTAAAAGGAAAATTAGCAATAGAAGGCTTACTGTTTCGCTTTTCTTATTATTTATTATTCCAGGACTCCCGGGCAAGGATGCTTTGACCTATATTGCAGGTCTTACACCAATCAAATTTATTGATTTTTTAGTATTGACAATTATTGCAAGGTCACCATGGGTTATTGCGGCATCTTTTTGGGGTTCGAGTCTTGAAAAAGGAAACTATGGAGTAGTTGCAATAATTTCACTGGTATCGGTGGTGCTATTTCTTCTTGGTGTTTTAAAAGGAGAAAAACTGATAAATTATCTTGAACAAAGAAAAAATAAAAATGATTAAGATTTTATGGATACTTCTCCAGAGTCTATTTCTATTTCTAATCCTGTTTCATCAGATAGTATTACTAGATTTCCTTTCTCTGTAATGCGAAGGGCAGTTCCTGTAACCATACAGGTATCAAAAATTGCGGAGACCTTCTTGCCGAGTGTTATCGAGTATGATTCCCAAAGGCTTATTATTTTTTTTCTATTTGAAGTAAAATCCTTATAAGTTTTGTCCAACTCAAGCAGCAAACACTTTAAAACCTCTTCAGTTTTAAAATTTATTCCGGTTTCAGAATAAACTGTTGAGGCGCTTCTCTTTATTTCATCCGGGAAAAGTGCGATTTCGAAATTAAGATTCAATCCTATCCCGAGGATAGAATAATCAATTCCAATTGGTCCAACGCTTCCCTCAGTCAGTATTCCGCATATTTTTTTACCGTTAAGCAGTACATCATTAGGCCATTTCAGGCCAGGATATACGTGATATAATTGCTCGACAACAGTGCAAACTGCAGTGCCTGCAGAAAGAGTAATTAAGGGTACTTCGGCGGGCGAGATTTTCGGATAAAGGATGATAGACATCCATATGCCGCCATCAGGAGATATCCAGCTTCTACCCATACGCCCACGGCCGACAGTTTGCATTCCGGCAATTACTATGGTGCCCTCTTCTGCTTGGGCCTTGGCTAGATTCTTTGCTTCAAGCATGGTTGATTCAAGAACATCATGATAAAGAATATTGCTGCCAATAATACAACCTTTATTTGCTATTTGTTTACTGATTACTTCAATAATATTTTTGTCCATAACCTTCTTTCCAACCGCCTTTATTTTTCATATTGATATATGTGACAATATTATTATAAAATAAGTAACGAAAAATAAAAGATTAAATTATATATCAGTTTACAGTTTATATTGTTCAGTGTATAGTTTAAATCAAAAGGGATAAGAAGGAATATCTAGTCAGGGGAAAGAGGACTAAATATGAAAAGATATATAATTATAGCAGTTATTTTCTTTATTGCAATTGTAACAGGTTGTTTTAAGTTTAAAACAATATCTTTTACTGATAAAACAAATATTGAAAGCGGTATTAATACAAATACAACAGAAAATACAGATGAAAACCAGAATACTGAAGAAGGATTTATTTTTAATGCTGGTAAGGTTAGTTTTACAGATTACAGGAAGACTGGGAAAACTTCTTCGAATAGTGGAAATGCTGGAAATTATAGCAATTCGAAATTTCAGACTGTATTAGACTTTTACTCCTATGTTGAAGACATTAAGATTGAATCTGATAAATCTATGGAGATATTTGAAATTCCAGGTTATACAAAGGATGATATATCTGGGGCTATTGTTAAGAATAGGCTTATTCTGCAAAAGTCTAGAAGACTTATTGTTCCAGATGAATTGTTTAAAACCTCAGAGGGTTATTATTATGCAGTAAAATTTGCCAATAACTATTTGGAGACACTTGTTTCAGCTAGATTAAAGCTTCTTGAAAGCATGTCTTCCGATTTTAATAAAAAATCTGAAGATGCTCAAAGAGAAATCGGCAGACTAAAAAACGGTGTTATACCAAACAAAGAAGCGGCTTTGAAGTTCGCTGGACAGAGTATGATGGAAGAAGAAGGATATGTATGGAATGATACATTAAATAAATTTGAGTTAAAAAATAGTGGAATGTAGAATAATCTAAGTGGAAGCGTGCAATTGATATGTATAGCGTAGGTTTGTTTTTGATCCAGATATTAATAGTTTCTGTATTTGTTATACTTTTTTTGTTAGTAAAAAATAATAAAATTAGTATTGGCAGTGCGTGCATATTATTGGTGCTTTCAATAACTGTATTTGTTTTATTTCCTGGTACAATTTTCAAATGGGGAATTGTACCTACAGTATTTATATTAATATTATTTGTTTTATTTGGAATGGAGCTGGTAATAATGCTTGAAGAGAAAAAAATTTCAAAATTAAAACTTGAAAATGTGCCGGGGTTGTTTAATTTCGAAAAACTACTTAAAAAGCTGGATTTTTCACACAAGTTTAAATTTGTTGAAAATATTTTAAGCTTTAAAAAGGTCGAAGAAATAATCAAAGATAGAGACCAAGACATTGATGCTGTTCAGCAGCAGGAAGAGATTAAACCGGAAGAGCAGGATGTACTTAATTCTATTACGGCTAACGAAAGCATGAGCTATGTTGATTTTGAAAAAAAGAGTGAACAATATACAGATGTATTCTCTAAATTTATTAGAGGCGAAATTCCTGCAAGTGAAGTCAGAGAAAGAATTAGCCAAAAATCAATTAACGGAGAAGAGTTACAAACAAACCAAGCTGTTGAAAATAACAATTCTAAGCCAAAAGCAAAAAGGACCTCTGCCAAGAAGCTTAAAACAGAAGAAAATAAAAATGATGAAGTTCAAAAGGTAGAAAAAATTGAAACAGCTGAAGCAGCAACAACTGTGGAACAATATATAGATTTGGCATTTACGGCAAAAAAAGAAGGGAAACTTATGGAAGCAATTGAATTCTACATTCAAGCCCTGGAAAAGAAGCCGGAAGAGCAGTTGATACTATGGATTATAATAGATGTATGCTCGCTTTATAGGGAACTCGGGCAGGAGAGCCTTGCAAAAGAAATGATTCTAAGTTATATTGAAACAGCCGGAAACAGCATCAGCCAAGAAGTTAAAGATGACCTGATAAAAAATTTTAGTATATAGATTTTAAGGAGGCAGTTTAAGTGAAAAAAACTTCTGAAATTATAGGTCTTCCGATAGTAGATTTATCAACTGGAAACCAATTGGGTACAGTACATGATTTGTTAATTAATGAGGAAAAAGGTTCTGCAGATTATTTCATTGTCGATGATGGATTATTACTTCTTGGAGCAAGAGTTATTGATGCAAGAGATGTTAAGGGTATTGGCGAATATGCACTTACAGTGGCAAAAAAAGAAGCAGTAAAGGATATTATCAGAGTTGATGCTGCAGTCAATCTTTACAAGAAAAAAATCAAAGTAAAGAACACCAAGGTTCTTACCCAGCAAGGTAAGCTTGTTGGGGAAACTGGAGATGTATACATCGGCGAAAAGGATTGTATGATTTCTGCGCTTGAATTTATTCCTTATGATAAAAAGGACAAGGCAAGATTGATTCGTAGAGAAGGCATAGTTACTTTTGGAGAAAATCTTGTGGTGGTGAGAGAGTGCGTCAGTGAAATTACCGATATCGATTTAAATAAAGATTGTATAGGTGTGGGTAAAATTGAAAATGATGAGTCAAAGCTATTGCGTCAGTATGAGATGAGTGATAAAGAAGTTATGTATAAAGAGCCTCTTGAAGCAAAAAGCATTGATATCACACGTGCCCCGGCAAAGCAATCTGAAGCAAAGAATATTACTAAAAAGGAGCAAAGTGAAAGAAAAGTGATTGAACAGGCAGTACAAGAAAAAGAATTACACCCTGCTCCTTCGAGGCCTAAAGCTGCCAAACAGGAAGAGATTAAAGAAATAGTTACTGATAAAGACATAAATGAAGAAGATATTGCTAATTCTTCTTTTGAAGAAGGCATATCTGCAAAAAATGTTTATTACAGGCCAGGAGTTAAACAGTATGAAATTCATAAAAAACAAGCTGCCGATAATATAAAAAAGGAACAGCCTAAATCCTCCGAGTTATTTGAAATGAAACAAAGAGAATATCTTTTGGGAAGAAAGGTAACTAAGGAAATTAGCGATAAAATGGGGAACAGCATACTTAGTATAGGAGATTTGATAACCGAAGAAGCTATGAATAAGGCGAAAGACGCCGGAAGATTTATAGAACTTGTAATGAATAACAAGCCATAGAATAAATATACAGCACTAGTAAAAAATAACACCTCTTAATGGTATAAAACTGATATCAAAAAAGAGGTGTTTTGTTTTAAACGTAGAATTTTATATAAATTGACAATATTAATCTATGTACTATCTTATCAATTGTACTTTTTCTTAGGAGGCAGATATGGATAATTTAATAAAAATTTTAGTTATAAGTACGATTCTAGTATTTGCTTATGGTGTATATGTGTTTGCGTCCGATGCATTCGATAAAATAACAAAAAATGAGAATGTAAATGTTGTTATTAATTCTGAAGCAGTAAGTATTGATACACCAATTATCATCAAAAATAATGTAATGCTGTTACCTCTTAGAGCAATAATAACTAAACTGGGAGTTCAGAATGACAATAAACATATAGTGTGGAAAGGTAAGGATCAAAGCGTTACAATTTATAAGGATAACATAAAGATTTATTTAAAAATTAACTTTCAAGAAACTTATATAAATAAAGAGATTGTTAAGCTGGATTCCGTACCTATTCTTTATAAAGGTAAAACATATGTACCTATGGATTTTGTTGCCGAAAGTTTAGAGAAAAAAGTGCTTTGGGATAACGAGACAAGAAGTCTGCTTATATCTGATAAAAATGAATCTTCGGAAGTAAAGGATTTATTAAATAACGCAATTTCTAAAATGAATAAGAGCAAAGGATTTATTATGAATTATACTTTTAAGGATCCGAATTCATATTCAAACGGAAATTATTCTTTGGAATTAAAAGTTAATAGAAATAGTAAGATTATTTATGGAAAGTCTATGGATGATAAGGGCAATTTAAAAGAGGAATTTATATACTCGGGAAATAAGGCATATCGTAAAAATGATTATACTGAGTGGTTGAAGAAAGACATGGGTAAGGGTTCAGAGCAATATATAGCTGATTTTTTGGATGTTGAAAACTTTATTTCAAAAGTAAATGATTCATTTACAGCAAGCATGAAAAAAGTAAAAGATGATGATGATACAAAGGAAATTGTATTGAGTGGAAGGGCTTATCCTATTAATATGCCTAGCAAGGCAGATATGTTCCCGCTGGCAGATGTAATTCAAATAGATGATTTTAAAACAATAATTGTTATTGATAAAAATACAGGCCTTGTTAAAAATATGTTTTTTGAGACATACTCAAAAAATACTCAGAATAATGCTATAGAATCAGTCTCCTGCTTTACAGAGTTCAATTTCCCGGAAGGGGAAATCGATATTAAAATACCCCAAGTTAGAAATGCTAATTAATATTTAAAGATAAATAATAATAAAAGAAAAAAGCCACCCAAGGGTGGCTTTTTTCTTTTATACTTTAAAATAATCGCTGATTACTTCAATAGCATTATATTCAATCATTTTTTCTCCGTATTCATTAAGAAATCCATCTGTAAAAGCTATATTTGTGACTTTTGAACCATATTCGCACATTAATGAGTCGAAATAATCTGGCTTGGTGTTTGCTATTGCCGTATTTGTTAGGATGAGATAATAGGTTTCATTATATTTATAAAGAGAGCTTTCTCCTGAATACAGTTCTGAGATATTTGCTACAGCTTTACATAAATCTTCAAAGTCATAAAATGAGTAAACGATAATGCCAGAAGATACTTTTTTACTTTTCTTCTTTGTTTTAAGCTCAGAACGTTTAAACCGGTTGCGGATATATTTTTGTATTGATTCAAAATCGCCATCTTCTTCAACCTTTGTAAGCGTAATTATGAGACTGTCACCTGAACTAGGCGCAGCTTCAATAAATAACTGAGCATCGGATGCAGAAAAGCCGAATTCTATTTCGGCTTGATGGAGCATATCCCAGAATAGAACTTGTGCTTGAGGAGAATTATAAGTCAATTCTGAAAAATCCAAATTGCGTTCCTGCAAATCAGATATCGAAAGAGTTACTTTTATTTTGTTGTCACTAACCTTTTCAATTTTCATATTAATCTCCAAACTTTAAGAAAGCACTTTATATCTTAGTCCTTTTCTTAATTATACATTTTATATATATATATGAAAAGTACAAAATATTGGTTTTATTGTTCATTAATATAAATCAATTATATATTACTTAATTCAGGTCTGTATTATTCCTCATATTATGCAATATCATAAGTGTTTGCCAACAAATAGTTAATATTAGTTGAAATGGATATTATATAAAGGTATAATATGTTTAAAAAGTTACAATGAATAGTGAGGATTTCGCAGATGGTATATAAAGAGAAAAATCCATTGATTCTTATTGCACTTTTAGTTGCAGGTTTAGTTATTGGAGGAGTTCTAGGAGACTATCTGGGCGCAAATAGAGACTTTGAAGTTTTAAAGAGGGGTTTTGAATTAGGAATTTCCCAGCCATTTCGCTTGAATCTTGGAATACTTGATTTTAGCTTTGGGTTCATGCTTAGGGTAAATATTGCGAGTGCATTAGGGATAATTGCTGGTATATTTATTTATAGAAAAATTTAAAATCTAGAGGAATTTTTATGCTTGAAATTATATTAGCATCTTCATCTCCGAGAAGGAAAGAATTACTTGAAGGACTTGGATTAAAATTTAAAGTGATTTCCAGTGATGTAGATGAAACTGCAAATGAAGAAAACGCAAATTTATTAGCAGAAAAACTTGCGGAAACAAAAGCACGTGAAATTGCCCGGAACTTAGATCCCGGGTATTTAGTTGTTGGGGCGGATACAATAGTTTGTCTTGAAACTGAAATTCTTGGGAAACCACGAGATGAAAAAGAAGCTTTTGAGATGCTAAAGAAACTTTCAGGCAATACCCATAAAGTTATTACTGGAATTGCATTAATTGAATCAGGCTCTGGCCGTAAAATGGTATCACATGAAGAGACTATTGTAAAATTCAGAAACCTGGAAGATAAAGAAATTAGAGCATATATAAAAACTGGCGAACCGATGGATAAGGCTGGCGCCTATGGGATTCAAAAAGTTGGTTCTGTGCTTGTTCAAAGAATAGAAGGGTGCTATTTCAATGTTGTAGGACTTCCATTAGCCAGATTGACTGGTATGTTAAAAGAATTTGGAATTAATATTTTATAAACCCTCACCCTCTTTTAAGCATTGAGGGACAAGGGGTGAATTGGGATCTAATAATAAAATAGGATGTGTAATTAACATATGACAGTTGAAAGATTGAGAATTAAGGATATTCCTGAGGATGAGAGGCCTTATGAAAGACTTGTTAAATATGGCGCACAAGCATTATCAAATGCTGAATTATTGGCAATAATTATAAAAACGGGTACAAAAGAAGAAACTTCGTTAGGTGTAGCTCAAAGGCTTCTAAAATTGGATGAGGAATCTGAAGGCCTTACTTTTTTAAACAGCATTGCATTTGAGGAACTGCAAAGTATAAAAGGTATAGGGAAAGTAAAGGCTATACAAATAAAGGCAATTGTTGAGCTTTCTAATAGATTGTACGCAAACCGTAAAAACGGCAGGGTAGTAGTTACTACTCCTGAAGATGTTTCACGGATTGTTATGCAGGAAATGAGATGCTTAAAGCAGGAAGAATTAAGGGTTTTAGTATTGAATTCAAAAAACACTGTTCTTAAAACACATGTAGCTGCATTAGGAGGACTTAATACTTCTGCAATTGAAGCGAGAGAAGTTTTCAAGGAAGCAGTTAGAAGCGGGGCTGCAGGAATAATACTTGTACATAATCACCCCAGCGGCGACCCCCAACCAAGTAAGGAAGATATATTATTTACAAAAAAGATTGCTGGTGGTGCACAGACATTAGGCATAAAGATGCTTGATCATATAATAATCGGGGATGGAATTTTTGTAAGCTTCAAAGAAAAAAATCTGATTTAATAACAAAAATAACCGGACAAGCCGGATAAGAATTTGGAAAGGGAGATAAAAAATGAGTTTTTTTTCAAAGGATATTGGTATTGACCTTGGCACTGCTAACACTTTGGTGCATGTGAAAAACAGAGGAATTGTTATTAGAGAACCTTCAGTTGTTGCAATTAACAAAAAGAATATGGAGGTTTTAGCAGTAGGGCATGAGGCCAAAGAAATGATTGGAAGAACACCCGGAAATATTGTTGCCATCAGGCCTCTTAAAGACGGCGTAATTGCAGATTTTGATGTTACCCAGGCCATGCTAAAACATTTTATTAAAAAGGTAGCTCATGTTAATATAATATCAAAGCCAAAAGTTGTTGTTTGTGTGCCTTCAGGTGTTACAGAGGTTGAAAAAAGAGCTGTTGAAGAAGCTACATATTCTGCTGGTGCCCGTGAAGCGTACTTAATGGAAGAACCAATGGCTGCAGCAATTGGGGCCAATCTCCCTGTGGGAGAGCCATCTGGAAGCATGGTTGTTGATATTGGTGGTGGCACAAGTGAAGTTGCTGTAATTTCTCTTGGTGGGATTGTAACAAGCAAATCGTTGAGAATTGCCGGAGATGAGCTTGATGACGCAATTGTTAATTATATAAAAAGAGAATACAATCTTATGATTGGTGAAAGAACTGCTGAAGAGATCAAAATATCTATAGGGTGTGCTTTCCCAAGAATGAAAGAAGAATGGATGGAAATAAGGGGAAGAGATTTATTGACTGGACTTCCAAAGAATATTGATATTTCTTCAACAGAAATACTTGAGGCCCTTAGAGAGCCAGTTAACGCAATTATTGATGCGATTAAACTTACATTAGAAAAAACACCGCCAGAATTAGCTGCAGATATTATGGATAGAGGGATAATGCTTACCGGCGGAGGGGCAATGCTAAGCGGATTGGATAGGTTGATAAATGAAGAAACCGGAATGCCGGTTAATATAGCGGATAGGCCGCTTGACTGCGTGGCGCTTGGCGCTGGAAAGGTTTTAGACGAGATAGAAACTCTTAGAAGAGTACTGATTTCACCCAAAAAGCTCAGATAATATTATTAACGGAACATAATGAATTTTCAAACAGATATTTAATGGGTTTAATCGTAAATTATAAATTGTCAATTTTAAATTGACTATGAGGGGGAGCTATACGTGTTAACCCGGGCTTTTAAGAACAAAATATTTTGGCTGGTTATTATTACAATTGCCAGTCTCGTTGCGCTTGCGTATACATCTAAAAGTCGAGCAAGCATTTCATTTTATGAAAAAGCTATTAGTTATGTATATACCCCAATTCAAAAAGGGTTTAATTATGTTGCAAAAAATGTCCAAGATACTCGTGGATATTTTAATGATGCAAAAGTTCTTACAGATGAGAATAAAAACCTTAAAGTAAAAATAGTTCAGCTTGAAGAACAAAACAGAAAATTAGCAGGCCTTGAATACGAAAACCAAAGGCTAAGAGATATTCTGGACGTAAAAGGTAAATATGAGAACTATAGCATGATTACTTGCAGGATAATCGCGAAGGAATCCGGGAACTGGTTTAATATTTTTACAATAGATAAAGGAACAAATGATGGGATTAATTATAATATGGCAGTTGTTACACCAAAGGGAGTGGTTGGACAGGTCGTATCTGCTGGTCCATCATCTTCAAAAGTAATGTCTATAATAGATAGCGGGAGTTCGGTAAGCGGGCGGCTCACAAAAACGAGAGATTTAGTTATATTGCGCGGCGATTTGAAACTTAAAGAGAATGGGCTTATAAAAATGCTTTACATACCTGTTGGTGTACAGATAGCAGATGGAGATATTGTTGAAACTTCTGGAATTGGCGGCATATATCCTCCTGAAATATTGATTGGCAAGGTTAAAAAAATCGACAATGAACAGCCTAAGGCTGTAAGATATGCTGTTATTGAGCCGACGGTTGATTTTAAGAAACTTGAAGAAGTTATAGTATTAAAACCAAAATAACTCACCCCCTAGCCCCCTCTCTTTACAATAGAGGGGAGAATAGATTTAACAATCAGGAGGGGCAAATTGAGATTTTTAGTTACTACCCTGGTTTTTCTTGGGGCAGGCATAATCCAAACCAGTTTCTTTGAACATATTAGAATATTTAATGTTGAGCCAAATTTATTTTTGGTTTTCATTATTTGTTTTTCTTTGCTTAAAGAAGGCCTGGAGGGGGGATTTATCGGAGCCCTTGGAGGAATTATTGAAGATGCAGTTGTAGGAACTATAATAGGGCTTTATACTTTGCTGAACACATTTTTAGGTATATCAATCGGTTTGGTTAATAAAAGATTTGTGAGAGAGAATTTGCTTGTATCAATCTTTTTCGTTTTTATTTTTTCTTTTCTTTATGAAAGTATTTTCTACTTTGTAGTACTGTACTTTTCTGGTCAGCACGATATATTATATGCTTTTGGAAAAATAATTTTTCCTGAGGCAGTATACAATGCGGCCATTACCATAATTGTATTCCCCCTGGTATTATGGATTGATACTTGGATAAAAGAACATACAAAATTATATAGAAATTATTAACTCTGCAGCATGGGAGTGATCAGAAATAAATACTGAGAAAGATAGGATAATTAGATTTAGAATAGTATATATAATTCTCATATTAGTGGGGCTTATTCTTATTGCTCAGCTTTTTAATTTGCAGGTAATTCAAGGGGCGCAATATAGAGACTCATCCCAAAGACGCCTTTTTAGAGATGCTGAAATAAAAGCACCTAGAGGAGAAATATTCGACAGAAATGGAGTTGTTTTGGCTACAAATAGGGAAGCCTTTAATATAGAGATAATGAAAACATCAGTAAGTCCAGATAATATAAACGCTATGATACTATCTCTAGTTAAAGTGCTTGAAAAAAATGGGGATACTTATAGAGATAACTTTCCGATTTCGATTAACCCTATTAGGTTCTATTTAAGAGATGGCGAGGCAGATGCTCAGGAAATTCAAAACTTTTATAAAAGTTTTAAAATAAAAAATACAGATATATCTGATGTTCAGCTTTTTAAAGAAATAAGGCATTTTTATAATATTGACGACAGTATTAATACGGCAGATGCCAGAAAAATTATGGTTGTAAGATATGAAATGGGATTACAGCCGCTAAGCCCATTTGATCCTGTATTAATTGCAGTAGATGTTTCTAAAGAAACAGTTGCAGAATTAGAAGAAAGACACTTGGATTTTCCGGGGGTTACTATTTCTGTTGAGCCAATCAGGGAATATCCCAATGCATTAACTGTTGCCCATGTTATAGGATATATAGGGAAAATTAATGAAAAGGAATTGAAAATCAGAAAAGACAAAGGGTATGACCATAATGATATGATTGGTAAAAGCGGAGTTGAAAACACATTTGAGGAATTTATCAAGGGTAAGGACGGCATAAAAAAGGTTCAAATGGATTTGAATGGAAGGCTTACCGAAGAATTTGAAACCAATTATTCTGATACTGGAGAAAACTCGGTTAAGCCGGGAAATAATATTTATCTAACAATAGATTACAATCTTCAAAAGGTTGCTGAAAAATCTTTGGAAGATACAATAAAGCAGATTAATTCAGGCGGGTTTAAAGATAAATTTGATGATGCACAAACTGGAGCAGTTGTAGCTATTGATGTAAAAACCGGAGAAATCCTTGCAATGGCGAGTTATCCCGCATATAATCCTGCAATGTTTGTTAAGGGAGTTACTAAGAAAGATTGGGATACCTTGATGGACAGAGAACTTACCCCTTTAAGAAATAGATCTATACAAGGGGTTTATTCACCTGGTTCTACATTTAAAATGGTTACGGCGATGGCTGCTCTTGAAGAAGGGAAAACTACAACGGGAGAAAGAATTATTGACCAAGGCATATATAAAAGATATAAAGATTATCAGCCGAAGTGCTGGATTTGGAGTAGCGGGCATACAACCCATGGAGCAGTAAATGTAACTAAGGCAATACAGGTTTCGTGCAACTATTATTTTTATGAAATGGGATATAGAGCCGGTATAGATAATATTAATAAGTTTGCCCGAATGTTTGGATTAGGAAGCAAAACTGGGGTTGAACTTCCGGGGGAAAACAAAGGAGTCCTTGCAGGGCCTGAATATAAGAAGTCTAAAGGGGATAAATGGTATCCAGGTAATACTCTTCAAGCGGCAATAGGTCAATCAGATTATTTGTTTTCACCTGTACAAATGGCAAACTATATTGCTACTCTTTCAAATGGTGGCATAAAGTATAAACCGCATATCCTTAAAAAAATGGTTAATTGGAAAGGCGAACCTGTCGATCAAAAAGATATCAACTCAGTACTTTCAACCAAGCTGGGAATTGATATAAAAAATGAGCCGGAAACTTTAAATATTAATAAAGATTTCATAAAATATGTATTTTTGGGAATGGAATCGGTTACTGGTGATGCAGGAGGAACTGCTTATGGAACCTTTGCGAATTTTTCTATAAAAGTTGCTGGTAAAACTGGAACTGCACAAGTACGTGAATATAATAAGAATACAGGCAAGAAGAAGTCAGACAATGCATGGTTTGTTGGCTTTGCACCATATGACAAGCCAAAAATTGCAGTGGCTGTTATAATCGAAAACGGGGGACATGGATCGTATACTGCTCCAGTTGCTAGGGATATCTTTGCAGAGTATTTTGGATTAAATAAACAGCAGACACCTGTAGATGGGAATTCTGCAAACCAATCCGGAACGGGAAGTACCCAGAATGATATTTTTAATATGACAGGACTTCAAGAAATTCCACAGACACGATGAATCTTGATAATTAAAATAAAAACTAAAAATGATTTAAATATACTACTGGTTTTGATATAATGAATTGAAAAAACTAATTCATTGGAGGCAATCTGATATGGGGCCTGGAAAAATTAATTTTAAAGGAATGAAAGACGCCTTAATAATAATGCTTGATGAGCAGCAGGATTTTGATGAATTAATGCAGGAGTTAGCTGTAAAGCTTGAAGCTTCAGTGAATTTCCTTAAGGGAATAAATTACCCTGTAAGAGTCAAAGGAAGAGAACTAGATGACAAGCAGTTTGCTGAAATTGCTGCAAAAATTAAAGAAATTACTGGACTAGATGTATCTAAAGAATCAGGGAAAGAAGGTCCGGCGCTGGTTAAAGAAAGAGTAAAGAAAACAGAAGAAGCACAGCTAAAAAGTATGTTTTATGGCATAGATGAGGGAGTGACAAAATTTCACAGAGGCACATTAAGGTCTGGACAACTTGTGAAATTTCATGGGAATGTGGTTGTAATTGGAGATGCTAACCCTGGCAGTGAGATTGTTGCTTCAGGCAATATAGTTGTAATGGGAACAGTAAGAGGTATAGTGCACGCTGGGGCAACAGGCAATAAGGATGCGTTTGTTGCTGCATTCAATTTATATCCTACGCAGCTGAGAATTGCAGATATTATTACACGTCCTCCTGAGGAAAAGTTTTCAAAAGCCCAATTGCCTGAAATCGCTTATATAAAGGATGATACTATATATATTGAATATTATTTGCCTAATAAGTAGCATTAAAACTTGATAAACTTCGCATTACTGGGAAACAAGAAAAAACGGGATAAGTTTTTTACAAATATTAAGTCTGCTGAATAATTAGGCAGGCTTTATTATTTTTTATTAACATAAAAAAGATTAAGAATTTTGACAAAAAAATTGACAACTTCTGAGCAAGAATATATTATATATGTTGTAACTCAGCGGGGTAAGATAAATAAGTTCGAATAGGCAATATTACTGAGTTTTGCCTTTGGCTGTTATATATACTATGTTGGTTTGTTCAACTGTTTATAGGGGGTATAGTATGGGTGAAGTTATAGTTATTACGTCTGGTAAAGGTGGAGTTGGAAAAACAACAACTACTGCGAACATTGGTACCGGACTTGCACTTAGAGGGAAAAAGGTTGTTCTAATAGATACTGATATTGGATTAAGAAACCTTGACGTTGTTATGGGACTTGAAAACAGAATAGTTTATGACCTTGTTGATGTTATTGAAGGAACCTGTAGAGCTAAGCAGGCTTTGATTAAAGACAAGAGATATGATGGCCTTCATTTGCTTCCTGCTGCACAGACGAGGGATAAAACTGCTGTTAGTCCTGAACAGATGCAAAAACTTTGTGAAGAATTGAAGCAGGAATTTGATTATGTTGTTATCGATTGCCCCGCCGGAATCGAGCAGGGATTTAAGAACGCAATAGCCGGAGCGGATAAGGCTATTGTAGTTACAACTCCTGAGGTGTCCGCAGTTAGAGATGCGGATAGAATAATCGGTCTATTGGAAGCTCATGAAGTGAAAAATCCAAGGCTTTTAGTAAACAGGGTTAGGATTGACATGGTTAGAAGAGGGGATATGATGAATATCGAGGATATACTTGATATTCTAGCAATAGATTTGATAGGTGTAGTTCCGGATGATGAAAAAATAGTAATTTCTACAAACAGAGGAGAACCTGCAGTAACGGATGTTAAATCTGCAGCTGGACAAGCTTATAGAGAAATTACTTCCAGAATAATGGGAGAGAATATACCTGTCATGCCTTTGATTCCCGAAGATGGTTTTGTGTTTAAGATTAAAAGATTCTTTGGATTAAAGACTACGTGAGAGGAGAAATAGATATGTTAGATTTTAAGGAGTTATTAAGTTTTTTTACTAAAAAAGAATCATCAAAAGATGTTGCTAAAGAGAGACTAAAATTAGTACTGATTCATGATAGAGCAAATGTTTCTCCTCAGTTTTTAGAAATGATTAAAGGTGAAATAATAAAAGTAATACAAACATACATGGAAATAGATGAAAGTGAGCTTGATATTCAGTTGACTAAGACCAAGAGTGATGAAGGCAACCGGGTTGTCCCTGCATTAGTTGCTAATATACCAATTAGAAACGTAAAGAATTCAGGCAAATAACTTGTTCATAGGCAACTACAAAATATTCTACCCGGTATAAAGTAACCGGGTATTGTTTTATGGTGATTGAATGTTTGATAAGAAAATCTTTGGCAAATTTGACCTAATTACACTAATAATAATTCTAATGCTTATGTCCATAGGAGTAATTGCTCTTATGAGTGCAACACAAGCTTTTTCAACCGGCGATTTTTCAGATGTAAAAAAACAAATATTCTGGATTATTGCAGGTTTTGCTACAATGATAATTATGTCAGTAATTGACTATGAAGCCATGAGTTCATACAGCTTCCATTTGTATTTGGGCATAATGGTTCTTCTTATTGCAGTTCTATTTACTACTCCAATTAATGGTGCTACAAGCTGGTTTAATTTCGGAATATTTTCTATTCAACCAAGTGAAATTGCCAAAATTGTTTTAATCATATCGTTAGGAAAACATATTGAGAAAATATTAGGTAAGGACGAATATGGGATAAACAAACCTAAAAGCATTATTATCCTTATGCTTCATGCTGGGCTTCCTATCCTTCTTATTTTAAACCAGCCTGACTTTGGAACAGCAATGGTAATAATGGTAATTTTAGTTTCAATGATTTTTATTGCCAATATTAATTATAAATTTATAGGGAGTATTACAGCCGTTACAGTTGCAGGAGTTGCTGTTATCAGATATTTTATCTTGAAAGGAAACAACCTGTTTTTCCTGCCTCATCAGGCTAAAAGGATTCGAGTGTTTTTTGACCCTACGCTGGACCCGCTCGGAAGTGGATATAATGTTCTTCAGTCTCAATTAGCTATAGGTTCTGGCGGAATTTATGGGATGGGGCTCTTTAGAGGAACGCAAACACAGTTGGGAAATATACCGGCAAAGACCACGGATTTTATATTTTCTGTAATTGGTGAAGAACTTGGTTTTATAGTTTCAGTCTTAGTTGTTGTATTATTTATTCTTCTTCTAATGAGAGGAATTTATATAGCTAGAAATGCAAGGGATATATATGGAGCTTTTGTTGCGACAGGTGTTACTGCAATGATTGCAACGCATGTTATTGTTAATATAGGAATGACTATTGGCTTAGTTCCTGTAACTGGGATTCCACTGCCATTTATTAGTTATGGAGGAAGTTCACTTCTTACGAATATGATGGGGATTGGTTTGTTAATGAACGTAGCATCAAAGGTCAAAAAATAGTAATAAATCAAAAGGTTTTAAAGGACAGAATTACATCTGTCCTTTTTGTTTTATTAATGTTCTAATTCCGGTTTACACAAAATATAAATGTATTAACCGGGAGGTGTGGACATGGAAGAAGTATTAAGAAAAACGGCATCACAAAGAAATACTAATTATCGCAGAAAGAACAAAAGGATTCGAATTTATAATTTAAAGGCTTACAGAAAAATACTAACTCAGCTGATAATATGCTGTCTGATACTTATATTGATTGTATCTGCGAAAAGCATAGACAATCCTTTGGCTAATGAAGCAAAAAAAAGGATAGATGATTGTATTTCCAGCAATATCGATTGGAAAGGTACTTATAATAGCGCAAGTGCTTGGTTATCAAACATTGCCTCTTTTTCAAAATCATTAATATATCCGGGAGAAAAAAATAAAGCAGCAGATCAAATTAAAGAAACCGGAACTCCCAATACTAAACAAGATTTAGACACAAAAAATGTTTCTAAAAATGAACAACAAAAGGCTATTACTCCTTCCAACTCGGGGGAAAATATAAGTAAAACAGTAACACCGGTATTTAGCAGTATAAACTCTATGGATATAGATATAGATTACATAAAATCAAAATATAAGCTTGCAATTCCCGTAAATAGCGCCATTTCTTCACGTTATGGAATACGCATTAATCCAATAACCCATAAAGAAGAACTTCACCCTGGAATTGATATTTCAGCAAATACAGGAACTTCGATACATGCTGCTTTTGCAGGAGAAATAATTGAATCAAGAAAAGGAACAACTTTTGGAAATTACATAAAGATTAAGACTGGTAAAGATATTGTATCTGTTTATGCTCATTGTTCAAAATTGTTGGTTAAGAAAGGCCAAAAGGTTGCAAAAGGTCAAGTTATTGCAAAAGTCGGCAATACTGGAATGTCATTAGGTCCGCATGTGCATTTTGAAGTTTGGAGAGGCGATAGAACGGTTAATCCTACAAGTCTATTAAGTTTCAGCAAGTAAACAATATCTTAAACAGTTTCAGCCTGTAAATAAATAGGCAGGAGAATGCAAACAGTATGAAAATTATATTTAATATCTATCTGATTCCTGCGGCAATAATTCTTTTTTTTGCAGGCCAGTTCAACTTGTACGCAATTGCATACTTCTCTGCTTTTATTCATGAAGCTGCACATGTTTTAATTGCAAGAAGATTTAATCTCGAAGTAAAAGAAATTGAATTCCTTCCAGTTGGATTTACTGCTAGGATTTCTGGCGCATGGAAACTCTCAGTTAAAAAAGAACTGATAATGGTTGTTGCAGGTCCGGCAGTTAATCTTCTAATTTGTGTTTTTTTAATTCTAATAACTAAACTATTTAAGATTTCGAATTCTATATTTATTACAAATCTTATAATGGTAAATTCATTTCTTGTTTGCTTTAATATACTTCCAATAATGCCGCTTGATGGAGGCCGAATTTCCATGCTTATTCTGTCTCGTAGAATAGGCATAATAAAATGTGCAGAATTTTGCTTGTATGTGTCAAAGGTTCTTAATGCGATACTTTTCATCTTAGCTTTTATGTTATTAGCGTTTTCGGGGAATGTTCTTATCATAATTATAATCTGTTATATATTTGGATTTTTACTTTGGGAGGATAAATGTATTATTGCAGATTCATTCCTATATATTTTAAATAAAAAGTCCATAATCAAAGAAAAGCAAGTTGTTCAAGTAAAGCTATTGGCTGTTACCGAATCAACTTGCTTAATATCATTAATAAAAGAAATAGATAGAACAAGAGTTATTAGTGCGTTAGTAATAAATTATGATGATAAAATTGCTGGAACTATAGATGAATATAAAATTATTGAATATGCTTCTAATATAGGAGCTGCTGTTAAAATAAAAGAACTCCTTTAATAAATATTATTGATAGAATCAAAATACAAAAAATTTGTAAAAATTCAATCAGTATCTGATGTTTATTTTTCTTCTACAACACCTAATTCTACTAACTTTCTCCAAATTGCCTTGTTGTTTTCTTCAATTAATTGAACTGTGACATTTAAAGCAAGAACAGCATTAGAGATACTTTGGAGAGAAGAAAGCCTGATTTGTTTATCTTCTTCGCTTATTCCCGTATCTTTCGCAACCTGTTCCTGACAAAAATTTAATGCTTGTTGATGTTCAACAATAGCTTGCTTAAAAATATCTTCCTTCAAGTCACGAACATTTATATCAAACATAATTATAACGCCTCCTATTGCAGTTAATTTTTTTCTAGTTTAACAGACTTGTTACATATTAACAAGAAAAATATTAGCTTTGTTGAGGAATAATACAGTATTGACTTATATGTTTTATACCTATAATGTTATATGTAAAGAAAAATAAAAATTTACAGGAGAAAATAATGAAATACTTAAAAAGATATGAGGAATTAATTGAGGAATTTAGCTACAAAAGCTATCAGTATGTAGGGGATACAATAAGGGTTGATGTAATTGAGAACGGGGCTAGTCCTGTATTCTCTATGAAAAGTCCGCATTTAGAAAACAAGCTAAATGCAGTGCAAAGAAATGAACTTGATAATATTCTGAAAAAAGCAATGGATGAGGTAATAAAATACAAGGATTCTGACAAAAAAGTTAAGGATTATTTAGGTTGGGGAAGTATATAATTTAAAATCTAAATTTTTAATTATAGAGAGAATATTCAAATAACTTTTTATAATTGTCAGATAGTAATATAGGGGGATTTTAAGTGGTTACAAAAAATATATTTTTGTTACTGAAAGCTTTTTTACCATTATTTTATATAGTAGGGGCGTTATTAATTGGAGTTATTTTTGAAAAGATAATAGTTAGGCGGTTAAGAAAAGTTCCTGCACTTAATCATATTAGGGCTAATGAGATGATAAGAACCAGCAAAGGGCCTGTTCTTTTGCTCTTTGTTGTTGCAGGTGTTTATGGAGCAGTCATTAGTACGCCTGTTGAGCCTAAGGCTATGGGAGTTATTGCAAAAGTTATGCTTGCCGTTGGCATAGTACTTATAACAGTTGCTGGCGCCAATATTTTAGGAGGCTTGATTAATATATATTCCAATAAAGAAGAAAGCGCGATTCCCGCTACTTCTATATTGGTTAATATAATGAGAATAATTGTTTTTATCATAGGTGGTTTATTTCTTCTGGATACATTAGGAGTTTCAATAACACCTGTGTTAACAGCGCTAGGAGTTGGAGGACTTGCAGTTGCTCTTGCGCTAAAAGATACTCTGACAAACTTGTTTTCAGGATTAAATCTTATTGCTTCTAAGCAAATTAAACCAGGTGATTATATTAAACTGGACTCCGGAGAAGAAGGATATGTAACTGATATTACATGGAGAGACACCATAATAAAAGCAGGAAACGACCATCTAATAATTATACCTAATCAAAAGCTTGCAGTTGTTGCTATAACAAATTTCAGTACCCCGGACAAGCAGGTACCGGTTTCAGTGCCTATAACCATAAGTAAAGAAAACAATCTGGATAAGGTCGAGGCTTTATGCATCAAAGTTGCAAATACTGTTATAAATGATGTGGATGGGACTGTAAAAGAAAATGAGCCTGTTGTAAGATTCAATGCTTTATCAGAAGCTGGCATAAGCTTTAATGTTATTGTTAAAGCAGAAGAATTCTCAAATCAATATATAATAAAGCATGAATTTATTAAAAGGCTTCATAATGCTTTTATAGAAAATGATATTGAATTTTCTCTTCCTATTAATCAAAGTATTTCTTCAAAAAAATAGAAATATTATTATAACTGAGTACATAAAATAATTTCTTTTTGTTTTAGCATTGTAAATACTGTATAATTAAGAAGAAGAAACTTAATATAACATATAATGGAGGTTTTATATGGTAATTTTCCCAAAGGACGATACTTTTTTTAAATTATTCGTCCAATCAGCAAACAAGGTCTATGAAGGTGCACTATTATTAAAAGAGATAGTATCTGATCCTACAAAGGATTTGGAAACCAAAGTTAAAAAGATGAAAGTAGTTGAAGAAGAAGGGGATGAAAATACGCATGCCATTCTTTCTCAATTAAATAAATCCTTTATTACTCCGCTTGATAGAGAAGATATCTATCAGATTGCAAAAGAGATTGATGAAATTATGGATTATATTGAGGATACAGCTCATAGCATTTTAATTTTTGGAATAAAAAGCTGTAAAGAAGAAGCAATTATCATAACTGATCTTATTATAGCTGCTGCAAAAGAAATTCAAAGTATGGCTGATGCATTGAAAGACACCAAAAATACCAAACAGCTTTATAAGAAAATAGTTGAAATAAACCGTATAGAAAATGAGGGAGATTCAGTTTACAGGGGAGCAGTTACTAAGCTTTTTGCTGAAGAAACCAAGCCTATTGAAATAATCAAGTGGAAAGAGATATTTGAGTTTTTAGAAAATACGCTTGATATGTGCGAAGATTTGGCCAATACGATAGAGGGAGTGGTAATGAAGCATGCCTAGTGAAGTTATGACTGGTGTAGTTGTTATTATCGTCCTCGCGCTTGCTTTCGATTTTATAAATGGATTTCATGATACGGCTAATGCAATAGCAACTTCAATTGGAACTAGAGTACTTAAGCCGAGTACTGCGATTGTTATGGCTGCAGTATTAAATCTTGTTGGAGCGTTGGTAAGTTCAGGTGTTGCAAAGACGATTGGAAGCGGCATAGTGAGCCCAGTTTCTGTTTCGACATTAGTAATAGTTGCAACATTAATTTCTGCAATAATATGGAATCTTATTACCTGGTATTTTGGAATACCAAGCAGTTCATCCCACGCACTTATTGGAAGTTTATTAGGTGCCGCGATTGTCTATAAAGGAACAATATCTGTTGTTGCATGGTACAGCTTCTTTGTTAAAATAATACTTTGGCTTATTCTTTCTCCTGTAATCGGATTCTTTGCAGGATTTGTTGTAATGTGGTTATTGATGTGGATTTTGAGGAAGGCAACACCTCGTTTTGTTACGGTTGTTTTTTCCAAAGCACAAATTCTTTCTGCCGCGTCAATGGCATTCAGTCATGGGAGTAATGATGCTCAAAAAGCTATGGGAATTATAACTATGGCGCTTGTAAGTTCTGGTGTAATAACTAGTTTTGAAGTACCTGAATGGGTTAGAGTAGCTTGTGCACTTGCTATGGCGATAGGAACAGCTGTTGGAGGATGGAGAATAATAAAAACAATGGGAGTAAATATGGCAAGATTAACTCCGGTTAATGGTTTTGCAGCAGAAACTGCGGCAGCAGGAATTATCCTTACTGCTACTGCAATGCATGCTCCGGTTAGTACCACACACGTTATTTCTACGTCAATAATGGGAGTTGGAGCAACAAAAAGGCTTTCGGCAGTAAGATGGGGCGTTGCTAAGAATATAGTAGTTGCCTGGATAATGACAATTCCAATATGTGCAGTGCTTGCAGGTCTGATTATGTTTGTTCTTGGGCTCATATTCTAGAAGATGTATTTAAACATATCTATATGATTTTCTGGGGGTGGTTCTTATCAACAGAAATAAGCTTATCATTAAAGTTTTTTTCTTAATGCTTTTAATTTTCTCTGTATTTGAAAGCTCAGTCCTTGCATTTTCCGACCTTCCCAAGACTGTTCGGCAAAGACTTGCCAATTCTGTTGTGCTTTACATAGGCAGTCCGATTGCCTATGTAAATACTAACAAGACTTTTGTAGATACAAGCAATAATCAAGTGTGCCCTTTATCAAAGTCTGCCAGGACATTGGTTCCTGTCCGATTTATTTCTGAGAGTATTGGGGCCGATGTAAAGTGGGATGGCAAGACTCAGACGGTAATAGTAATACAGCAAGGCAGAACGGTAAAACTGACATTAGGAAGCAAAAAAATATTCATAAATAATAAGCCGGTAGTTATTGATGTTCCTGCCGAGTCAATAAATGAAAGAACTTTTTTACCTTTAAGAGCTCTGGTTGAATCACTCGGAAAGAAAGTATTATATTACAATGACCTTATAATTATTAGTGACAATGAAAAGATAATAAGCGATACCCAAGAGCAGGATTTACTTATGAGTATAATTGCCTTGATGAAGCCGATAGCGGGTGTGGACGATTTTCTGAGCCGCGGGAGCAGTGCAGAAGGAACATTATTTAAAATTGTAAAAGCTGCTTCTGATGGTACCAAGCGTTATGGATTTATAAACAGGGCAGGGAGAGAAGTAATTAAGCCAATATTTGCAATGGCCAGTGAATTCTATGAAGGTTTGGCACTGGTTAAGGATGTTAACACTAATAAATTTGGATACATAAATAATGAAGGTGTTTATCTTATTCCAGCAAAATTTGAATATGCTTACGACTTTTATGAAGGAATGGCGAAAATAAGACAAAACGGAAAATATGGATTTATTAATAAGGCTGGAACTACATTAATAAAACCTTCTTTTGACTATGCTTATGATTTTCATGAGGGGATTGCGGTAATCAAAAAGGATAAAAAATACGGATATATTGATAAGACTGGAAAGGCTGTAATCCCTCTTCAATTTGATAGTGCATATGATTTTTATGATGGAGCTGCTTGTGTTAGAGTTCAAAATAAATTTGGCTATATTGATAAGACAGGCACTTATATTATTCCACCTCAATATGATGAAGCTTCTTATGCTTTTAGGGAAGGACTCGCTTGCGTTAAAATTGGGATTCAATACGGATGTATAGATAAAAGTGGCAATGTAATAATAGCCCCGACTTTTAATACTATGTTTACGTTCCATGAGGGACTTGCTTGTGTTAAATTCTATGATGGATATGGATTCATAGACAAAACTGGCAAGATAGCTATTCCGGCAAGGTTTTCTGACTGTCAGGGAAACAGTGGAGAAGGGATGTTCAGAGAAGGTTTAGCTAAGGTAAAAGAGGGAGGCCTTTGGGGATATATTGATTACAGCGGAAACTATGTAATTAAGCCTCAATATACTGAGGCAGGAGACTTTAGAAGCGGTGTAGCATATATTCAATATATTGATCAAAATACTGGAATTTCAGCAGGTTATGGCTATATTACAAGAAGCGGCAGCTTAATATGGATGAGTACTATAAGTAAATAGAGTTTCAATAATTTTGGGGGAGGTTTATTATGGAAGAAAGTAAATTTTCTAAAAATGATCAGGAAAAAGTTGATGAAGAAGTTAATGAGTTTTTGAGCAAAGATTCTTCTTCGGCAGGAACAAGGCTTGTATGGTTTCTTGTAGGATTAGGACTTTTTGGAGCAGGAGCTTTCTTAGTAATGCAAAATACCATCTTATCATCAAGATTCACATTAATGGACTTGTTAGGGGTAAACCCTCCCTTTGGTTTAGTAATCTTACCTTTGCTTATAGGAATAGGGGTTTTGTTTTTCAATGAGAAATCTATTATCGGATGGGTTCTTACAATTGGAGGACTAATAACTATTTTCCTTGGCATTCTTATGGGTCTTAATATCTTTTTCAAGCCAGTATCTTTATATGAAGGTATTCTAATGTTCGGTCTAATTGCTGCGGGAATCGGAATGGTTGCGAAAGCAATTGCAAGAGCAAAGTAAACGAATATTCTTACAAATTTATCATAACTCATCTAAGAGTCCCGCCAATAATTGGTGGGACTCTTAGATGAGTTATGGTATAATTTTTTTATTAAATGTTTATTGGAGTAATTTTTATGTCGCAGTCACTGCTCGTTAAAGGGCCTACCGGCTCAGGTAAAACTAAAAAACTGATTGATACATATCAAAATCTTTTGGAGCAAGGCAAAAGAACGGATAGTATCCTTGTGCTTGTCAGGAATAGGCGCCAATCAATAATATGGAGAAAAAATCTTAATATAAACAAGTCTTCATCTATCAGGATTCAGTCATATTTCGGGTTTATTCAAGGCGAAATCAGGAAATATTGGCCTTTGGTAAGCTCAAATATAGAAGGCTTTAAAAAGGGAACCATAGAACCTAATTTTCTCACCACAGAAGTTTCTCAGTTCATATTAAACCGTTTTGTTGATGAATTCAGAAAGCAAGGGCGTTTTATGGATACTACTTCAACCTCTGAAAAGATAACTATTGAAGCATTAAGCATTCTTTCTAGGGCCGCTGCTTCAAATATTGATATTAAATCAGCGGGCAAAAGGCTTTATGATTCAAATGCTAAGAAGGATTCGGCAAGAGAGAGGCTTTTTGCCGATTTGCAGGATGTGATTAACAGGTATGTTGAATACTGTAGGGGAAATGGATATATTGATTATTTTATGGCGGTTGAGATATATAATAAGAATCTATTAGGCTCCAAAGAATACATCAACCGTTTAAATGGAGATATAAAATACTTAATAGTAGATGGAATCGAAGAAGCTGTTCCATGTGAGACAGATTTGATTAGACATCTTATGGATAATGTACAGCAGACTGTTATTTCTTTCTCCATAGATGGCGCGGTTTCGATAAAGCAGGGTGCATGTCCTGAATATGTAGAAGAAAAAATCTTTCCGAAATGCTCGGAAATAATTGAGTTTAATGCCAGTTATTTATGTAAACCCGAATTTATAAAATTTTCTGATTGCATGTATAATACAATTCTTCAAGAGAAAATGATTCAACTAGATAGATGTGATCCGGTTGACTTTAAATCGATTCAGACCGAACTTAGAAGTGAAATGATTTCAATGGTATGCCTTGAAATCGAAAAACATTTGAAAGAAGGAATAAAACCGGCAGACGTTGTAGTAATTTGCCCAATTATTGATAGTGTACTGGAATACTGTTTAGAAAGCTGTTTCGCAAAACAGAAAATTAATGTTGTCAATCTTGCCAGAACCAGAAGCTATATGGAGGACAGCTTTATAAGAGCATTGGTAACACTTGCGTGCTTAAGCCATCCGCAGTGGAACATAAATCCTCCAGGGCATGATATTTCTAATCTTTTATCAATGGTATTAGGGCTTGATGCTGTGAGAAGTGCACTGCTTACTAGAGAGGTTATGGCTCAAAAGCCATTTACATTGCCTAAGATAGAAAATCTAGAATTCAGAGACCGAATCGGATTTCTTAATACCGAAAAATATTATCTTTTAAAAAATTGGATTGAAGATTATAGGAAAGACCAACCAGAAGTAATAGAAGTCTTTTTTCAAAAGGCGCTTAGAACAATCCTTTTGAATCTTCCGCAGATTGAAGAGCACATTAACTCCTGTAGAATTTTAATTGAATCTGCCGAAACTTTCACAAAAATAGTTGGTAATATGGCTGGAGCCGATACAGGAAAGTCATTTATTGAGATGATAAAAAAAGGAGTAAAACCAGCAGAAACCATTTTAGGGCTTGAACAAAAGATTTTTTCTGAAGCGGTTCTTATTTCAACACCTTCTGCCTATATATCTTCTTCGCTGAACCGGAAAGTACAAATTTGGATAGATATTTCCTCCCAAACTTGGTGCAAAAGCGATGTAGAACAGCTTTCAAATCCTTATGTTTTTTCACCAAAATGGGAAAATGAGAAAATTTGGACAGAAGAACTGGATGAAGAGTACAGAACCCGAAAATGTGCCACCTTTGTAAAAAGACTGATAAGAAGATGTACTGATAGGGTTGTTTTTGCTGAAAGTCAGTACAATCAAGACGGATACGAAAATAGTTGAAATTTTACACTACCATATAAGAGGTGCCCTTATGAACCTACGTCCTGACCAAGCAGAAGTATGTAAATATAGAGAAGGATATATGGCGGTTCCTGCAATACCAGGTGCCGGAAAAACATATACCCTTGCAATCCTTGCTGCTAATCTGATTAAGGAACAACGCCATACTCCGGGAAAGATTCTTATTGTTACATATATGAATTCTGCGGTAAGCAATTTTAAAACAAGAATTGGAAACATGCTCGAAAAAGAAGGACTCCCAAGGAATAAGGGGTATGAAGTAATGACCCTTCATTCGCTTGCTATGAAGATAGTTAAGGAAAAGCCGGAAAGCATTCTTGTTTCAGGCGATTTTGAGATTCTTGATGAGATTGCTCAAGACAGGCTTCTACATAAGCTGGTCAATGAATGGATTGGGTTCAATGAAGAAAGGTTCTATTCATTCTTAGATTACAAAGACGGAGAATCAAGCTGGCAGAGAAATCGGAAAATAGATACCTGGTTGAAGAAATTTACCCGGGTTATAGGAGAAATGATTCCATTTTTTAAGTGTAAAGGATTCTGCGGACAGAAACTTTTAGAATACACTGAGAATGACAAGAAATCATTGCTAAGATGCGTAACTGAAATATATTCAAATTATGAAGCGGAATTAAGAAGAAGAGGACTTCTTGATTTTGATGATATAATCTGCAATGCAATAGCTCTTTTAAAAACAGACGATGAACTTCGCCTAAAGATTCAAAACAAATATTCCTATGTATTTGAGGATGAGGCTCAGGATTCGAGCACTTTGCAGGAAGAGATTCTGTTTATTATATCTGATAATAATAAGAACCTGGTCAGAGTTGGCGATAGCAATCAAAGCATAATGTCTTCATTTACGATTTCTGATCCCAAACTATTTAGAAATTATTGCTATAGGGATGATGTCAAAAAAAATAAGATTGAAAGCTCCAGCAGAAATACAAAAGATATAATAAATATGGCAAACTTTCTTGTTGAATGGTCTCAGGAGCTGCACCCGACCATTGAAGCCAGAGACAGTCTTGAGAAGCAAACCATAAAAGAAGTCGGTAAAAAGGACCCGTTTCCAAATCCCAAAACCGATGGATATATGATAGGGGTAAGAATTTATGATACCAAAGAGGAAGAAATAAAAGAAATTTCTAAAAGGGCAACAAAATATGCTAAAGAGTATCCAAATAAGACAATTGCGATACTAATTCCTAATAATTATGGTATTGATGATTTTAAGAACGAATTGGAACTAATCGGAGCAAAATACCGGGAACTCACAAGCTTTCCGATAGAGAGGGGACAGGCTTCTCTTATTATTGGAACTGTTCTGGATTATATATCAATGCCATATGACAACCAGCTTTTTTATGACCTTGTTAAAACCTGTTTTATGCCTGAGATTCAGGATGAGACGATATATGGAAATTTAAAAGAGTATTTCATGGTATGCAAGGTTGAACAACTTTTATATCCTATTTCTGGAGAGCTGGATTATAGGAACATTTCGGATAAGGTTTTTGAAGAAATACAAAAAGAAAACTTTGAAGAGCTTATTTATAAGGTCAGGTTAATTCTTGAAGGCCAAAATGTTGAGCTCTCAGCTTTTATTATTTATATTGCTGATTTGCTAGGTTTTGATGCAGAAAAAATGGCTATTGCCCAAAAAATAGCATCAAATATTAGGTATATGATGATGCTCAATCCTGACTGGGGTATAAGGGAAGTTGCACATGAATTAAAAACCATAAAAAATTCGCTGAATTATTTTGCAAATATAGTTTATGATAGAAAAGGATTTGAGGCAGTTCCCGGTGAGATTAATCTTCTTACATACCATAGGAGCAAAGGGCTAGAGTTTGATACGGTTTATCTCTCATGCATTACTTCAACTGATTTTCCGGCAACCTTAAATGACAGATTTTTGAGTGATTATTGGTGCTTAAGGCCTGAGTACCGCAATCCGGTTTCTTTCATGAAATATGAGTTGGATAGGCTGCTGGGAGAGAAGAAAGATGTTGAACCCGGTAAACAGGCTAAAATAGATATAATTGGAGAGAGAATGCGGTTGTTGTATGTAGGTATAACAAGAGCAAAAGAAAACCTTCTTTTTTCTGCACATAAGGAATTTTTACATAAAGAAACTGGAAAGAAGATTAAGACCATGCCGTCTTTATATCTTGAAGAGATTGGAAGATTTGCGGGAGAAAGCAGGATGAATTATGACAAATAGACTAAATGAAATGTTTTTTAGCCAGAATTCTTTGGAGATTTTCAGCAAGTGCAGACTCAGATTCAAAAAAAGGTATGTGGACGGCCTTTTATGGCAAAACCATGAAATATCAGAGAACAATCATGCAGAAAAAGGCCGATTGTTTCATCTTCTTGCATATAGATATTTTATGGGGCTTGATTATTCCTTTGCTGATGAAAAGAATGAATATTCTGATATTAAGGTTTGGCAAAAAAGGTTGAAAGATTATATTTTAATCAATCCGAATAATACATATTATCCAGAATTTGAACTTAAGCTTGAACAAGGAAATATGCGGCTGCAGGCAAAGTATGACCTTATTATGGTTGATGCTGAAAATAGAGCTGTTATTTATGATTGGAAGGTTCAAGAAAAGCAAATCAAACCAAAAACAGCAGAACAAGCATTTCAGACCAGGGTATATATGTATCTGCTGGCTAAGGTCGGAGATATAATTAATGGGAAGCCGATTAAGCCTGATAACATTACGATGGTTTATTGGCAGGCGAATCACCCTGCAAATCCGGTAAAAATAGAATATTCGCAGGAATTTTTCAAGAAAGATGAGGAATTTTTAAAAGAAGAAATTAAAAAAATACTAAACTGCAATTTTGATTCTTCAAAGTTGAAGACTAAAGACGAAAAGGTTTGCAGATTTTGCGAATTTTGCAGCATATGCAATGGATTTGATTCGGAAGAAGTAACTGATGGTGAAACAGAATTTGATATTGAGTGGAATCAGGTTGAGGAGATAGAGTTTTAGCACTTAGGTGACAAAGAAAGAACTGACTAAAAGTCAGTTCTTTCTTTGTCTTGTTTAATTGAGTTTTACGAAATACATGTTTTTTGCGTTCCCAATATTGTTGTGTGTTACGGTTTTTAGTTCATACCCATTCTTGGTTGCCAGTTGAAAGGCGGCGTTTGCTGCTGCATCATTCATGTCAGCATCAAATGTAAAAGATTTATCATTTTGTGCAATATGAGCTGAAACAGCTTTTTGGGCTACCTGGATTTTGCTTTGATTGTAGTCCTTCGACATTTTAGTCTCATTGCTGCAACCGGCAGCCATTGCGAGCAGTGCCACCATAATTAATCCCAGAATAACCTTTTTCATCATTTGTTGATTCCTCCGTTTTACTTTCTATATAAGCCCCAACGGGACTCGGAGAATACCGCTGCAATAAAAAATACACAGGCAGATAAACTAAGAAGCAGGCTTCTAATACATCTTACCTACGCAAAGTTATTGCAGTGGTATTATTCGAATCGATATTTGTTTAAGGCATATACATTTTAATTATAGCATCATTATTATTTGGAATCAATTGCCAATTTTAAATAGCTCGTGGAAACTTAACCTGTTTTATTTTTTTTAGAAGGACTATGGAGAAAAATATAGAATTATCTAGAATAGATTATCGCGAAACAGCTGGAGGACTAATGATTAAAATTCGTTCAAATAAGCAGATTCCAAGTGAAATAATTCAAGCCTGCCATGGTGACCGGATTGCTGCCGGAATCTTATATGGACGCGGCTTTGATACACCTGAGAAAATCAGAGAGTTTTTTCTGGATGACTACAGGCCTGTTTCGACTTCAGACTTAAAAAATATAGATATTGCAGTAGAACGTATTACAGAAGCAATTGATAATAAAGAAGAAATTTGCGTTTACGGTGATTATGATGTTGATGGAACCACTTCAACCGCGATTCTTACTGAATGTCTGAAACAAATCGGAGCAAAGTGCATGTTTCACGTTCCAGATAGATTTACTGAAGGATATGGTATGAATTCGGAAGTAATTAAAAGCATTGCCGATAAAGGCATTAAATTAATTGTTACATGCGATTGCGGAATCTCAAATGTTGAAGAAATAAGGCTTGCAAACGAATTGGGGATGGAAGTAATAGTAACAGACCATCACTCAATACCTGAAATTCTTCCACCTGCATTATGTTTGATTAATCCTAAGCTCTGGGAGATACAACATCCGGCATACTGTGTGCCTGGCGCTGTCGTCGCCTTTTATCTTGCTCGAGCTTTGTTTGAAAAGTATGGCAGGACTAAAGCTGAAGAACAGTTTTTAGACTTGACTGCTCTGGCAATTATTGCAGATGTAGTTCCATTTAATAATGAGAATAGATTTTTACTAATACAAGGGCTAAAGAAGATTTCTGAAAATAAAAGAATAGGACTAAAATGTCTTTGTGAAATAGCAAAAGCCAGCGGCGAAATTGATGAAGAATTCATTGGATTTCAGATTGCACCGAGGATAAATGCTGCAGGAAGGCTTGATTCTGCGCGAAAAGCAGTGAAGCTTCTAATGGCTGAGGAAGAAATCAACGCTTTCGAACTGGCGCAAGAGCTTGACAGCCTCAATCAGGCTCGGAAGAAAATCGAAACGGAAATTGTGGGAAAGGCAGAAGAACTTATAGCTCAGGGACATAAGGACAGAAACATATTTGCCCTATATGATGCGTTTTGGCATCATGGTGTAATTGGTATTGCCGCAGGAAGATTATGCGAAAAATATAATAAGCCAATAATTCTTATGACCATAAAAGAAGACGGAGAAACTGTTGTCGGTTCAGCGCGCTCGCCTGAAGGAGTCTCAATTTATGATATATTGAATGAGTGTGACTCAGAAATATTCAGCTTTGGAGGGCATGACGCAGCTGCAGGTTTGAGTCTTAATATTAAAAATGTTCCGTTGTTTATTAATCAAGTCGAAAAGGTTGCTCTAAGACATAAAGTTGAGCCAGTTAAGAAGATTGATGTAGACATGGAGCTAAAACTATCTGAAATAGATGAATATCTATGGAACAGCATAAGAAGCTTAGCTCCTTTCGGAGAAGGATTTGAAAGACCTGTTTTTATCTCTAAAAAAGTAAAAATATCTGTAAATGCTCCAATTAAGGATATTGGAAGAAGACTAGTTTTTCAAAATGGACAAGAAATATGTAATGGAGTTTTCTGGCGAGAGGCTGGTTATGAAGAGACGCCTGAGGACTGTGAAATAATTTATAATGTAAATCAGAATGTTTTTAAAAGCAAAAAAGAATTAAGGTTAAATATTATAAGTATTATTAATAAGGAAAAAGATACTGAAATTGAGTTTAAGCCTGAGAGTATAAAAATAGTAGATTTGAGGGATACCCCTGAGAAATTTAAAGATTATCTCGGCCTGAAAAGTTCGCAAGTATTTTACGAAGGAACTGATAAAGAATTAAGACAGCAAGGCAAGAATAGATTTGAGATAACCGAAGCAAACACCTTAGTAATGTATTCAATTCCACCTTCTCTTGAGGTTTTCAGAAGCATTATACAGAAGGCTAAGCCGCAAGAGGTTGCTGTAATTTTTGCGGATAAAGCGATTACTAAAGAAGAATTTTTAAAAAAAGCTTTAGGCTTAATTAAGTTTGTAATCAGCAAGAAAGAAGGGACAACGAGTTATGCAGAGCTTAAAAGCCTTTTAGGGCAAAGCTATGAATGCATTGATTTACTTTTAAAGTATTTTGAAGTCTCCGGGGTAATTCAATATGAAAGTGTTGAGGATAATCTGGTTATAAAAGAAGGAAGCGGGAAGAGTACAAAAGATAGTGAGAGGTATAAAAAGGCAGTATGTATTCTGGTAAACGAAGCTGAAGCTTTTAGAAAATATGTTAAAAACTCATCACAGCCGCTATTGATTATATGATAAAGGCTTGAACTGTTTAAAGGAGATTAACATGAGAATTGGGTTGGATATTGACGGCGTAATAGTAGATACAATTTCATCCTGTGCTGCTGGAATCAGTGATTATCTTGGATATGAAATTACTTGCGAAGATATTGTATTCAGGTATGGCGAAATGCATGAGATACATGAATTCTGGCAGGAAAATGCAAATAAATTCTTATTCTGTACCCCTCCAAAAGCTGGAGTATGTGGGCATATCAATGAATTATTGAATTCGCATGAGATTTATTTCATAAGTTCCAGAGGAAAGCAGCTTCTTGACGAAAGTAAAAGCTGGTTTGAGAATTATGGGCTGCCTAAAGATAATCTTTTCTTAACCGCAGGCGAGCCTAAGGCGGGCTTATGTAAAGAATTCGAGCTGGATTTATTTATAGAAGATTCTCCCGTAAATGCTGAGGAAATTGCTAATGCAGGGGTTTTGGTTCTTCTTTTAGATACTTTTTATAACTGCGATTTTCAAAAAGAGGGAATTATTAGGTGCAAGGATTGGAAAGAAATTATGACGCAGATAAAAAGATTGGAGAAAAGTAAATGATTAATAAGAGGGATAGAGAATATGTATTTCATGAAGCCGCAGTTAGTCTATGCCCTGTTTGTTTAAATAAGATTGATGCCAAAATTATTATTAAAGACAACTCAGTATTCCTAAAAAAGTATTGTCCTGGGCATGGAGAGCAAATTGAGCTATTTGAAGAGGATGTTGAGTATTTTTTAAAAAAGAGGCATTATGATAAACCGGGAACTTCATGTAAAACTCAAACCGAAGTTGATAAGGGATGCCCTTTTGATTGCGGATTGTGCCCGAATCATGATCAGCATACCTGCATAGGCCTAATTGAAATTACTAATAACTGCGATTTAAACTGTAGGATTTGTTACTCTAATGCGGGCAACGGAGAGTTCCTTAATTTGGCTCAAATTGAAAAGATGATGGACTTATATCAGGATTCTGAGTTCAATACTGCTGAGATATTGCAAATAAGCGGAGGAGAGCCTACAACCCACTCCGAAATAATAAAGATAATTGAAATGGCTAAATCAAAAAAATTCAAATATGTTATGCTAAATACAAATGGAAAAAAAATTGCGGAAGATGAAGCATTTGCAAAGGAACTAGGCAGATTTTCAGGAGGATTTGAGGTTTACCTTCAATTTGACGGATTTAATGAAAAGACTTACGAACAATTTCGAGGTAAGAATCTATTAGAAATGAAGAAGAAGGCAATTGAAAATTTGGCAAAATATAAAGTACCGATTACTTTGGTTTGCATGATTGAAAACGGGGTAAATGACAACGAGCTTGGCAGGATTATTGATTTTGGCATAAAGACAAAATACATAAGGGGTATAAATTTTCAACCTATTGCGTATTCGGGAAGGAATAGCGGGAATAAGCCTGAACAGCGTCTAACTATTTCAGGAGCAATTAGTAGGATACAAAAACAGACTAATCAAATGCTATTAAAAGATGACTTTATCCCACTTCCTTGCAATGTTGAAAGAGTTGCAATGACCTATTTATATAAAACCGAAAAGGGCTTCATTCCGGTAACAAGGAATGCAAAAATAAAAAAGTATGCTTCGACAGTTAATAACACGTTTTTCTTCAAGGTTGAGGATGTGCTAAAAGATTCCGCAGAGGTGTGCATGTGTGATTGCTTTAGCTTTCTCAAGGATTTTAAACAATTAGTTCCAAGAAATTTTAATCAGAAATCAAAAGAAGAAAAAATCGAATATGTTAATGATAATACTTTTAGAATCAGCATAACTTCATTTGTTGATGCGTATAACTTTGATATGAAGTCCATGCAAAAGGAATGCGTTCATATAATTACACCGGATTTGAGAAAAATACCTTTTTCAGCGTACAATATGCTGCATAGAGGTAAGCAATAGAATAGTAGTGAAAGGATGTCAATGAATAAACATTTATTTCAAAATCTTAACCAGTTTGATCTTTTGTTTTTTATAGCAAACCTGATTGTAGGCTTATGCGTTGCGGCGTTGTTTATATCAATTCTGATAAACTTCATAGAGTCGAAGCAAAACGGGAAAGCAGCCAAGGAGAAGAAATCAATTGTTGAAACAGGTACAATGACACTCTTTTTTCTAGCTTTTTATACTCTAATTCGATTCGACATTTGGGGGTTATCTTTTAACAATAATCCATTGAGGATTTTCATAGTGTTTTTTGGTTTGTTTATGGTGATTTTAGGATGTATAATAAACATCAGAGGAAGGTTTAACCTAGGAAGAAACTGGGCCAACCATATAAAGATATATGAAAAACAGACGTTGGTTAGAGAGGGAGTATACAGGGTGGTTCGCCACCCCCTTTATGCATCGATAATCTGGATGTTTTATGGTGCAAGCCTTATATATTTAAATTTATCTGCATTCTTGGCAAATACATTGATTTTCATACCTTTTATGTATTATAGGGCAAAGCAGGAAGAGGAATTATTGACCAATAGATTTGAAGAATATAAAGAATATCAGACAAAGGTAGGGATGTTTTTCCCTAATCTGTTTTAAACTCAGGATAAGTAGTTAACTTTACACTTTTTAGGGGGGTAAAAAATGAAAGAATGCAGGCCTGTATCAGTTTCTAAAGGCGCCTTTATTTTCTGCAAATGGACTGTAGCCATTATCATTTGGGCAGGATTAATCTTTAAACTTAAATGGATGATAGTATTGAGTTTTGCCATATTAGCTTTTTCGGCACTTTTAAAGATTCAGAAGGCACCATTGATTTTTTTGTACACACAAACCATTAATAGGATTTTTAAATCTACAGATGAAATACTTGATGAATGCGGAATGAGGTTTGCTCATACAATGGGGTCGGTTTTGACGTTGATTTGCATTGTTCTTCTCTATTTTGTAAATGATACTGCCGGCTGGGTAATGGTATTTATTGTTGCCATAGCAAAAACTGCCGGAGCCATGGGCTTTTGCACAGCTTTGAAATTATATGGATGTATGAGTTCGGGTGGATGCTGCCGCTTAACGAGGAAGCAAAATGGTTGATTCGCATATATATCCGGCAAATTGGGGAGTAAGACCAGTTTTATTCAATTTAGGCGGTTTGCCGGTTCCATCTTATTCTTTCTTTGTTCTATTAGGCCTTGCAGCTGGAATTGCTTTTTATTTTATAGATGCGCGAAAGAATAAGGCGGCTAATGAGAATACGTTCTTTATTTTTATTGCAGCACTTACTTTTGGTGCACTTGGCGCAAAGCTGCCAATCTGGATTGCAAATTACCAATTAATTATGGCAAACCCTACTAATTTATCGCTTTTGCTTTCAGGACGGACTATTATAGGAGGATTGATTGGCGGTACTATAGGGGTTATTCTGACAAAAAAGGTTTTAAAGATAAAAGATAAAAGAGGGAATCAGTTTGCACCTGCTGGTGCAATTGGTATTGCTATTGGACGTATAGGGTGCTTCCTAAGAGGCTGCTGCTATGGTATTCCTAAATACGCATCATGGGGAGTGGATTTCGGAGATGGAGTCTTAAGACATCCGACACAGCTTTATGAAGCAGTTTTTGATTTTTGCTTATTCATATATTTACTAATAATAAGAAAGAATGTAACTGAACCAGGTAAGCTTTTTAGAATATTCCTAAACTGGTATTTCGCTTTTAGATTTTTTATTGAATTTATTAGGGTAGAAAAAATTGCATTCTTAGGGCTGACAGGATTCCAACTGGTTTCAATTATGGTTTTACTGTATATAAATCGAAAATTAATTGCAGAATTATTTTTGGGGAGGATGAGAAATGGAAGAAAACAATTTGAACAGTAACCAAGAAAGCAGCGTAATTGAAGAGACAATAAAAAAGAATAGTTATTATATTACAAAAAGCAAGAAGGTAATTGACTTTCTGATAGGGTTTTTTACTGCAATTCTATACTTCTTTCTAGTATTAATTGCTATTGGCTTAATAACTAATATACTTGTGAGCATGCCAGTAAGATTTAGCGGTAATCTTTTTGGGCTTTTAATTTTGATTCTAACTTTGTTAGGATATCTTGCATTAGTAATCTATTTCATGAAATTTACCAGAAGAAAGTATATCGGTATTGGCTTGCTGGGCTTTGCAATTTTCGTTCTAATAGCTTTCGGGGGCTGTATGCTGGTTATTGTCCCAAACTTGTTTAGAATGTAAAAAACCCCTCTTTTTTAGAGAAGGGTTTTTATAGATTGCATTTCCTTACTACATTCTCTTGGCTCCTTCATGTGCTAAGGCAGAACGTTCGCATTCTTCATCAGTTAATGATATCTGATAGCATAATGGGCTGCCTTTCATCTTTTCTGCCGCATAGCAAAGTCCATTTGTCCTTATATCTAGGAATGGATGGTCTATCTGTTCAGGGTCGCCGGCAAGGATTATCTTGGTTCCTGCACCGGCCCTTGTGATTATTCCCTTAACCTGCCTTGGGGTTAGGTTTTGGGCTTCATCAATAAGAATCCATTGTTTAACAATTGACCTTCCTCTTAAATAAGCAATTGATTCGGTTATTATTATATTTCTGTCGAAAAGCTCATCAACTTTATCTTTTAACTCTTTTTCGTTCTTATATCTATGGACTTCGTCATTATCCATAAGAACTTCAAGATTGTCGATTATTGGTCTCATATAAGGAGCAATTTTTTCCTGTTCTGTCCCGGGTAGGAAACCAATATCCTCATCCATTTTTACATTTGGTCTGCATATAAGAATTTTGCGATAGGATTTTGCATCATCGCACATAATTTTGTGAAGGCCGACGGCAAGAGAGTAAAAAGTTTTAGCAGTTCCGGCAGGACCTTTGACAATTACAAGAGGAACATTATCTGCTCCCTCCATAAGTGCTTCCTGCATAAATTTTTGTCCAACATTTCTTGGAGATATTCCGAAAGGATTCTCCTCAAGAAATCTTAGGGGTACAATATTATTTCCATCAAATCTACCTAGTGCAGTTTGTTTTGGATTATTAAATGAATGGATGATTACGAATTGATTTGTCTCAAGCTGATGTTCTTCTATCAGTGAATTTTCTTCAATTGAAAGCTTAATATCGTCAGGCGATAAAATCTTTTTCTGATAAAACTCAGATATTTTTTCGGGGCTTGTATATACGTCAGCACGGCCTCTGTATTGATTTTCATAGGAAGGAACCTGTTCGGAAAAGAAATCTTGAGCTATTACATCAACAACATCTGCTTTTATTCTTTGAAAAATATCCTTGGTAACAAGATAGGTTTTTTCTCCATTCTGTTCTTCCAATGCTTTGCAAACTTGCAAAATCCTATTATCGTTTTTTGTACTGTCCCAACTGAAAGGAAGTTTATAGTCACGGTGGTTCATCTCTATTCTTACTATTCCACCGTTTTCAAGTTCAACTCCTTCACTGAGTTTTCCGCGTTCTCTTAACTTATCAAGGAATCTTGCAGTATGACGGGCATTTGCGCCAAGTTCGCTGTTCTCTTTTTTGAATTTATCTAACTCTTCAAGAACAGTTTCTGGAATTACTATGATGTTGTCACCGAAGGAAAATAAAGCATTTGGTGATTGGAGCAATACGTTGGTATCAATCACATATGTTTTTTTCAAATTCAAAGCCCCCCCATTTTTTGAATTAAAGTGTCCTTAAAGCATGAAAGACAAATTGATTTGAGGAATAATGGGACTTAAAATTTTCTTACTTATGTCCCTTAATTACTTAATCATTGGTACAATTTTATTATATACAATTAGTTAGACAAAGTAAATAAAACTAAAAATGAATTATTCTGGCTAACACAAGGATAAGCAACAATTTTCAAGGAAAACAACAAAAAATCAAGAAAATTTTTGACAAAACGACACCGTAATGTTATAATGTTGCCAAATCGAGGATGAGGTGATTTGATGACTGATAAAGCAAACCTGTCCCAAATAAAAAAACATATTGAAACCTGCATAGGAGAAAGAGTACAACTTATATCCAATGCTGGAAGAAAAAGGTCCTTCGTAAAAGAAGGAGTTTTGGAAACTACTTATCCAAGTATATTTGTGGTAAAGCTTGAAAGTGATAATGAGCCAACCCGCAGAATTACCTACAATTATACAGATGTATTAACAAAAGCTGTTCAACTGATTGTTTATAAGGATGATCAAAAAATACAAGTAAGTTAATAAAACACGACAAGACCCGCATTTATGCGGGTTTTTTGTTTTTAGATTCTGTTTATAAACGCTTGAACCGTTGGTATATATTTCCCAAAATTGGGAAAAATGATAACGGAGGTGCGTTTAAATGAAACAAAAAAGAACATTTTTAAAGATGAAGAATTACAGCTTAAAGATTGGGGATTTTCTTGACAAAAAAGGTTTCTATTTAGTTATATTTCTATGTATTATTGTTATTGGTGCAACAATAGCTGTTGTTTCAATAAGAGATTATCAAAGGTTAAAAATCAATTTTGAGACAGAAGATAATTCGACAGATAAGGTGGCATCTAATTACAGCAAAAATGCAGTTGTAAATAAATCTGCCCAACCTGAAGCACAAACGGTTACTGGAAAAGTTTCTGAACAGTCAAAACCTGCTGAAAACCTAATTAAGTTAGATAGTAATAAAAATGTTTCAACTGAAAATAAACAAATCTCAAAAGAAAATAAGATGTCTAACCAAGCAAAAAGAAATGATGAAAAAAATATTGAAGAAAGAAAAGATACTGAAAAGAGGAAAACTGAATCAAATATTGATAAAAGAAACCAACCTTTAAACCTAGATTGGCCGGTATTCGGAAAAATAATAAACGGTTTTGCCAAGGACAGTCTGATATTTTCAAAAACACTACAGCAGTGGACAACGCATGATGGGATTGATATTAATTCTAAAGAAGGAACTCCAGTCAGAACCGCTGCAGAAGGTGTTGTAAAGAGTATCAAGAATGACCCGATCTATGGAATTACTATTATAATTGAGCATAATGACCGAACAAAGACAATATATTCAAATTTATCAACTGCTAAAATGGTTAAGGTTGGTCAGGCTGTAAAGAGAGGAAAGGTCATAAGTGGAGTTGGAAGGACAGCTGGTTTTGAATGTGAGGAAGAGGCACATCTCCATTTTGAAGTGAACAAGGATGGAAAAACAATTAATCCAATTGAATATCTTTCAAAAATTTAAATAGAGAGTAAAATGAGCCGGTTAAGCAGGCTCATTTTACTCTCTATGTTTTTTTAATAAAAGTTCTAATCGAAAGCCCACATGACATATATATAAGTAGAGCAACTTTCAAGGAGGGCTTTTTATTGTGAGAAATCATATTGAGGAAAGAGCAATTGAACTAGCTGAATATATAATTGACAAAAAAACCACTGTAAGAGCTGCCGCTAAAGAGTTTGGAATATCAAAATCAACAGTTCATAAGGATATAACCGAACGCCTTGAAAAGATTAATTCTAAACTTGCAAGTAAGGCCCGAGTAGTCCTGGAGGAAAATAAAGCTGAAAGGCATATACGCGGAGGTCAGGCGACAAAGCTAAAATATAGTACTTTATGCAAAACAGGTTCTACTACAAAATAAAACCGGAAAAAACCGGTTTTATTTTTTTAAAGTTTGAAATTTTTACTATTAGAATATATAATATAAAAAGACAACCTTATAAAGTTTTTTAGAGAGGAAGATGAAATTTGTTCGGATTCGGTCAGGATATAGGGATTGACCTAGGGACAGCTACAGTTCTGGTTTATGTAAAAGGAAAAGGTATAGTGCTTCGAGAGCCTTCTGTTGTGGCAATTGATAAGAATTCAAATAAGCTTATGGCAGTCGGGGAAGAAGCAAGAAGAATGCTCGGAAGAACTCCGGGTAATATAGTTGCGATAAGGCCATTGAGAGATGGAGTAATATCTGATTATGATGTAACTGAAAGAATGCTTAAATATTTTATAAATAAAGTTTGCGGAAGAAGAATTTTTAAGCCGCGAATAATTGTTTGTGTTCCAAGCGGGGTAACTGAGGTTGAAAAGAAGGCGGTTGTCGATGCTGCAGAGCAGGCTGGGGCAAGGAAGGTTCATCTTATTGAAGAGCCTATTGCTGCTGCAATCGGTGCAGGCTTGGATATAGCTAAGCCATGGGGAAGCATGGTGGTTGATATCGGTGGAGGTACTACTGATATTGCAGTAATATCACTTGGAGGAACGGTTGTAAGTACATCCATAAAAATTGCCGGAGATAAATTTGACGAAGCTATAGTAAGATATATGAGGAAAAAACATAATATAATGATTGGTGAAAGAACCGCTGAAGAATTAAAAATCAACATAGGTTGTGTATACCCGAGAATTCAGGAGATTATGATGGATATTCGCGGAAGAAATCTGATTTCCGGGCTTCCTAAAACAATAGCCGTTTCATCAAACGAAATGTTAGAGGCACTTGAAGAACCAGCTACGGCAGTTGTTGAAGCAGTTCATTCGGTTTTAGAAAAAACTCCTCCGGAGCTTGCTGCTGACATTAGCGATAGAGGAATTGTTATGACTGGTGGAGGCTGTCTAATATATGGATTGGACAAACTGATAAATTACAAAACAGGAATAGATGTTTTTGTTGCGGAAGATGCTGTTTCATGTGTCGCTATGGGGACAGGAAAAGCTCTTGATAATATGGAAGTAATTGAAAGAAGCCAGTCAATGAGAAGAAGAATAGAACACGAATAGCAACATTTATGGATAAATTAAACAAATAATTGTTAAACATCAAGAAACCAAATATCCCCTTTATTCTGAAGTAATGATAATTGTTCACACTAGCTTTAGAAGTAAGGGGTATTATTTTATAAAGAGGAAAAAATATGAGAGAGATCAATACCACGGTTATAACTCAAGCTGTAAAAGAGCTCTGCCTTTGTGCAAATTGCCAACTTCCTGAGGATGTTAGAAAGGCATTGAATTTGGCTGTAAAAAATGAAGAATCTGAGTTGGGAAAGAGTATTATCAATACGATTATTAATAACTATGAAATTGCGGAGCAGGAGAACCTAGCTATTTGCCAGGATACCGGAATGGTTGTGGTGTTTTGCGAAATTGGGCAGGATGTACACCTTACTGGGAAAAGTGTTGAAGAAGCAATAAATGAAGGAGTTGCTCAGGCCTATAAAGAAGGGTGCTTCAGAAATTCTATTGTTGGAGACCCATTAATTCGTAAAAACACTGATGATAATACGCCGGCTGTAGTACATTATAATATTTCAGATGGTGATAAGATAAGTCTTACTATAGCACCAAAAGGATTTGGAAGCGAAAACATGAGCGCAGTAAAAATGCTTAAACCTTCAGATGGAGTTGAAGGAATAATAAAATTTGTTATTGAAACAGTTGAAAGCGCAGGAAGTAATCCATGCCCTCCGATTGTTGTGGGAGTAGGAATTGGAGGTACAATGGAAAAGGCCGCATTACTTGCGAAAAAAGCATTGATTAGGTCCATTGATTCTGAAAATGAAAAAGAGCATATTGCTAATCTTGAAAATCAGCTGCTAAAAAAAATAAATAATCTTGGAATAGGACCGCAGGGACTTGGAGGAAGAATAACAGCGCTTAAGGTGAATGTTGAGACTTATCCGACCCATATTGCAGGACTGCCTGTAGCAGTGAATATCGGATGCCATGTAAATAGACATGTATCAATTGAAATATAAATATTTTCTAGGATTATCAATGAAGTTCCTTTGTAGCTAAAACCTTTTGCCGCTTTTGATCGACCAAAATCGGCGGAAAAGTCGCCACTCGCCGTGGTGGCTATCACAGGTACAAGAAAAAACTTTTCCGAGT
This sequence comes from Ignavibacteriales bacterium, assembly GCA_050260055.1. Lineage (GTDB taxonomy): Bacteria > Bacillota > Clostridia > Acetivibrionales > UBA4821 > JBLMYQ01. Next base: position 29,476 of record JBLNBO010000020.1, on the reverse strand, counting down.
TTTTTCTGAACAGTTACACTAGCGAGCAAGAAGGTTTTATGGTTTTAGCATCCATTTGAACGGACAAGCTTAGAGATTCTATTCCGCAGGTGCAGACTGAAGCCGTAAAAAGGGCAGGATGCCATTTTTAAGTTTAAGCAGCAAGGATGCTGCTATTAAACTGACGGCGGAAGGCAAGACAAGGAATTAGAATCTCTTGCTGGAAAGTGGGGATGCAAGAGGAGGAGATTGCAAAAGAGGAACCCTAGGTGCCTCTTTTGAGAAGAAAGCTTCGGAGACGCTTATAAGAAATACATATATAAAGGAGAATACATGAAAAAAATATCCACTCCACTTACGAAGGATATAATTTCAAGTCTAAAAGCAGGCGACCAGCTTCTGCTTAGCGGTACGCTTTTTACTGCGCGTGACGCTGCACACAAAAAAATGCTTGAGCTTCTTGATGGAGGTTTACCGCTTCCCTTTGATATAAAAGATCAGGTTATTTATTATACAGGGCCATGTCCGCCAAAGCCTGGTATGATAATAGGTTCATCCGGGCCGACCACCAGCGGCCGAATGGACAAATATACACCAAAGCTTCTTGATTTAGGGCTTGCAGGAATGATTGGGAAAGGTTACAGAAGCAGTGAAGTTATTGAATCAATGATGAAAAATCAGTGCGCTTATTTTGGTGCTGTTGGAGGTGCAGGTGCTCTTATTGCTAAATGCATAAAATCTCAAAAGGTTATTGCTTGGCCGGAACTTGGTACAGAAGCTTTAAGAGAGATAAGTGTTGTCGATTTTCCCTTAATAGTGCTGATTGATTCTAAAGGAAATAATCTTTATGAGTCAGGTAAAAAGATATATAGAAAAGTTTAAAGAAGGTAGGCTTTAAAAGGCAGGAAACCTTGATTTACAGGGGGTTCTGCCTTTTGTGCAATGTGTATAAAATAAAAGTTTATTTTTGTGCAATTTGCACAATGGAATAATATGCTAAATGGTTGTATAATTAAAATATAGTATTGTGTCGAATTTCTCTGAGTTTTGCTAAAAAAATTTATGGAGGGACGAATATGGGGAAGAAAAGGAAGTATTCAAAAATATTTAGCGGAATTTTATGTTTTATATTCTTATTTACAAGCGTCTTACCGGTCAGCGCTGCACCAGCGTCATCGGATTCTACAAATGGAGCCAATTTAATAGAAGTAGAATATAACTTTACACCTCCGGCTTTATCTTCCCAAGGAGGCTTCACATCTATAAGTATGCAGGGAACTACAAGCACAATGGAACCATGCAAACCTATAGTTCCTGTAAAAACAGCGAAAATTCTAATTCCTGAAGAGAAGCAGGTTGATAAGATAGTAGCTCAAGGATTGGGTAAAACTCAGGTCGCAACAAATATAAAGCTGAAATATGGAGAATATTTAACTCCTCTTTTGCCGGATGGGGTTGAGTATAAGACTGCTGCTGTTGCAGAACCTGATGCGGAAATATACAATTCAACAAATAAGTTCCCTCCAGAACTATATAAAAATACATATCCTTTGCAGAACATTTTTGGCTATGGAGTTTTATTTGTAGATGTTTTTCCTGTTGAATACATTCCTAAAGATGGAAAAGTTTCTTATTACAATAAAATAAAGTTATCAATATATTTAAAAGACAAGGGAAATAATGTAGAGTCTTCAAATACAATAAAAGTAAAAGCTTATTATCAGGCAGATAAAGCAAATTATATAAAAGATTTGGTTGATAATGATGGAACCTTCGACAGCATCAAAAGCAAAATTAGTTCTTTATCATCTGCAAGCAGTGATAAAATCCCTGCTAGCTATACAACACCTAAGGGGATTACGGTTAATGGAAATTATATAATTATTACTAATAGCTCATTGAAGAGCGCTTTTGAGGGATTGCTTAATACAAAAAGGGAACAGGGATATGAAGGATGTGTAGTGTTAATAGATGATATTATTTCAAAATATTCGGGAAAAGATACTCAGGAAAAGATAAGGAATTTTATCATTGAAGTATATAACGGGCAGGGAAAAGTATTCTTTGTATTGGGAGGAGACAGCAGTGTCATTCCTTTAAGAGTGTTTGCAATTAATGATGAATTCTTCATTTATAATGATGACCCTAACAATTACGAAGACTATAGGGATAATTTGCCTGCAGACTGCTATTATTCTAATCTGGATGGAAATTGGGACGCAAATGGAAACGGTATATATGGAGAAGAGAGTGAAACTGATTTTACTTCTGAAGTAATTGTCGGAAGAATTCCAGCAAGGAGTGGTCAGGAAATCCAAACCTATATAGCAAAATTAAAGAAATACTATCAAGATATGCTGAATGAAGATACTTCACTTAAAAATATGGTTTTTTACGGAGGTAATTACCCTCCTAACTTAGCAGAAGATTCAAAAGCTGCAGAAGATGTAATACCTGCAGGTAACAGCTATAATATTACACCTATGTATGACTCATCTTCTAAGCAATATACGCTGGAAGAGCTAATGGTTAAAATGAATAGTGAAGAAGGGACACATTTATATCTGACAAATCAGCACTCAAACCATTCTTCAGATGGGCTAATCTCTAGCGAAGATTTAAGCCAGTTTGTAAATAAGCACCTTCCGATTGTACTCTCTTCAGGATGCTATCCAGGAACCCTTGACGGGAGGTCTTTTGTTGGACAATATAATGGCGAGTGGTGTTCTTATGAAAGCGTACCATGGAGCGATAGAAATAAGATTCAATTCTATTATGACAGCGACTATTTTGGAAGAACATTCCTAGTAAAAAGCGAAACCGGTTTCATAATCCATATTGCAAACAGCAGATATGGCTGGTGTGGTGTTTCGGGCAAACAGCTTAATCAAATAATGAAAAATATGTATAATAAAGATACAAGCTTAAACAAGTATTATTCAACAATAGGAGAAGCTTTTATCGAGGGAAAAATGGATTATGCAGTTGATCCAAATAATCCTTATTCTATATATCTTAACTGGGTATACTACATAACAAATCTTTCAGGAGATCCGGCGCTTCCAACACTAAATAATGTTAAGCCTGTAAAAGCATCTATTCAATCACAGGTAGTAACCCTTACTTCAGGTACGGCAGGGGCTAAAATTTACTATACAATAGATGGAAGTATTCCGACAGCATCAAGTAACTTGTATTCAAAACCAATTACGATTAGCGGAAGTGCAACTATTAAAGCCATTGCAATTTATGGAAAAGACAAGAGTATTATGAGTACCTTTACAGTTGCCGATACAGCACCACCTGCAGTAAGCAGTACTTTGCCTTTGAACAATGCAGCTGGAGTAAAAAAGGATTCTCAGATTGTAATTACATTTAATGAAGCGCTACAGGCAGGAAATACAAAGATTGACATTAATGGAGTAAACAATACCGGTATTGTAAATGGCAGTACAGTTACAGTAGCAGCTGCGCTTGAATATAGCAAAACATATACAGTTAATGTCCCTGCAGGAGCAGTAAAAGATACTGCGGGAAATGCAAATGCAGTATACAGCTTTAGCTTTACTACAGAAGCAGCCCCTGATACAACTCCGCCTGCAGTTGTCAGTACAGTACCGGCAAACAATGCAACAGGAACAAGCATTAACTCTCAAATAGTAATAAACTTTAATGAAGCATTGCAAGCGGGAACCGGAGCGGCAACCTTGAATGGTAAAAGCATAACAGGAACATTAAAAGATAATTCCTTAACATTTAATCCTGCATTCTATTACGATACTAAATTTGATGTAGTGCTGTCTGCAGGAGCAGTAAAAGATATTGCAGGAAATGCTAATGCAGCATACAGCTTTAGCTTTACTACAGAAAAAGCACCAGACGTTCCGGTAGTTACAAATACAGAACCTTCAAATGGTGCATTCGATGCTAAGAAAAATGGACAGATAAAAGTTGTTTTCTCAAAAACGCTACAGGCAGGAAATGCTGCAGTGGATATAGATGGAGTAAATATTACAGGAACGGCAAATGGAAATACGCTTACAATAGTACCTGCATTTGAATATAGTAAGACATATAAGGTTAATATTCCTGCGGGTGTAGTAAAAGATGAAGCAGGAAACGGCAACATAGCATTCAGCTTCAGTTTTACGACGGAAAAAGATTTGACGCCTCCGGTAGTTAGCACTACCATTCCGCAGAATAATGCAGTGGATGTAAAAAGAGAATCACAAGTAGTAATAACCTTCTCTAAAGCATTGCAGGCAGGAAATGCGAAGATTGCAATTAATGGAGGGGAAATTGCGGGTACTGTAAGCGGTAATACCCTTACTATATCACCAATACTTGAATTTGAAAAAGCGTACGCAGTAAGCATTCCAGCAGGAGCTGTAAAAGATGTGGTAGGAAACGCAAATACAGTATATAGCTTTAATTTTACAACTGAGAAAGCACCTGAAGTACCTATTGCAATTAATACAATTCCTTTAAATAATGCAACAGATGTTAAGAAAGATTCACAGATAGTAATTACATACAGCGAAGAGTTACAGGCAGGAAATGCAAAAATAGATATAAATGGAGTCAGCACTACAGGCGCTGTTAGTGGTAATACCATTACAGTAGCAGCTGCACTTGAATATAGCAAAACATATACAGTAAATGTTGCTGCCGGCGCTGTAAAAGACCTCGATGGAAATGGAAGCTTGGCATGCAGCTTTAGCTTTAAGACAGAGAAAGAACCGGATTTGATTCCTCCAAGAGTAAGCAGTACAGTACCTTCTAATAATGCTTCAGGAGTAAGCAAAGATACTAAGATAGTAGTAAAATTCAGCGAAGCACTTCAGGCAGGAAATACTACTGTTAAAATTAATAATATTGATGCTCAGGCGATTGTAAATGAAAATACGGTTTTAGTACAGACAACGTTAGATTTTGGAAATACATATAATGTTATTGTCCCTGCAGGGAGCGTAAAAGACCTTGCTGGAAATGCAAATGTAGAATACAGCTTTAGCTTTAAAACCGAAACTGAGAAAGATTCGATAATTCCTGAGGTAAGCAGTACTGTTCCTGAAAACAATGCAGTTGATGTCAAGAAGGGTACTCAGATAGCTATAACATATAGCGAACAGTTGAAAGCAGGAACGGGTAAGGTAATTGTAAATGGCAAGAAGGTTTCTGGAACTGTAAAAGGGAATGTTCTAAAAATATCTACAGCACTTAAATACAACACACAATATATCATTACTATTCCGGCGGGAACAGTCAAGGATACATCGGGGAATGCAAATGCAGAATTTACCCTTGTTTTCCAGACAGAACTTTTAGTTGATACTACGCCTCCTGTTATCTCATTAGATCCTAAATCAGGCAAAGTAAAATCAGGAAAGAGTATTGAGATATCTGTGCAAGATGATAGCGGCTTATCTGAAATAGGGTATGCATGGGCCGGAGATAGTGCAGCTGTAGTAAGCAATAGTCTAGATACAATACCAGTACCTGTTGTAACACAAGATACTACAAGAGTATTAAATGTTTATGCAACAGATTCGTCAGCAAATAAGAATACCACTGGATGGAAATCGTACACATTTGAGATTACACTCCAAGATAGTCAAGAGTTTGAGGATGTACCAGCAAGCCACTGGGCATATAAAGAAATTACTGATATGGCTGCAAAAGGAATAATAAAAGGTTATTCAGATGGAACATTTAGACCTGATAATCCAGTAACAAGGGCAGAATTTGCGAAGATAATGGTGCTTTCACTAAATCTGCCGCTAACAACTAGTAAATCAACGTTCAGTGATGTAAGCAGCTCGTATTGGGCATCTAACGAAATAGAAACAGCGAAAAAATATTTAACAGGATATAATGCTTCATCAGGGCTTAAGTTTAAACCTGAAGAGAATGCTGTTAGAGAGGATGTAGCAGTTGCGCTGGTAAGGGCAAAAGGCTACAATAATGATTTTATTGATGCATCGGATATATACTCTCAGTTTAGTGATGCAAACCTAATTTCTAAAGAATTAAGAAAATATGTATTAATTGCAAAACAAAGGGGATTAATAAGCGGCAATCCGGATGGTACATTCAAACCTGGTGCTACTTTAACAAGAGCAGAAGCAGCTAAACTTCTATGGCAGATTGCACAATAAGATAAATAATAAAAAAGAGCCGTATACGGCTCTTTTTTATTATAAAAGCATAAAATAAAGAAAATGAAAGAAAAGTATTGTAAGTGAATAAAATATTATAAAAAAGGAATTAAAAAAGAAAATAAAGGTCAGACAAGGTCAAAAACCGGAATTGAGTATTTTTTTTAAAAATGTTATAAATATATTAAAGGTCAAAGATAGTCAAAATCAAAAAACAAATTAAAGGAGGAATAGTTATGTTTGATCTACTCCCATACGGAAGAAAAAACAGAGGAGGAGAATTAACTCCATATGATGAATTTAAAAAAATATTTGGCTTTATGGATAGCTTTTTTGATTCAGCTTTTACATCAGGGTTTACTTATAACTCCATTAGAGCGGACGTAAGGGAATCTGAAAAAGAGTATAAAGTTGAAGCAGAGATTCCAGGAGCTAAGAAAGAAGATATTAAAATAGACTTCAGAGATAATACGCTTTTAATATCTGTTGAGCACAAAGAAGATAATGAAGAGAAGAATGATAATTTTATAAGACGAGAAAGAAGGTATGGTTCAGCTTCGAGAGGATTTTATCTTGAGAATGTAAAGGAAGATGGAATAAAGGCAAAATTTGAAAATGGTATATTAAAAGTAAGTCTTCCAAAAGAGAAACCAGAAATCCAAAAAGAAACGAGAATCGAAATAGAGTAGCAAATTAATTACCCTCTCATAAAAAAGAGGGTAATTAATTTGTATATTTACAGTAATGGCCAATTAAAGTAAAATAGTGTTAGGACTATTTTGGAAATATTAATTATTGATTTATAGTTTGCATTAAGATTCTTTTTAGGAGGACAGTATGCAGTACAAGAATTACTACGATATACTTGGAGTAGATAAGAATGCTTCTAGTGATGAGATAAAGAAAACTTATAGAAAACTGGCAAAACAATATCATCCTGATGCAAACCCAGGAAACAAACAGGCCGAGGAGAAATTTAAAGATATAAACGAGGCTTATGAAGTTTTGGGTGATGAAGAGAAGAGAAAAAAGTATGATATGCTTGGAAATAATATGAATTTTCGTAATTTTGACCCTTCCCAATATAGAGGATACCGTACGGAGAATAGAAGCGATTCTAGTCCTTTTAGTGATTTTTTTAACGTGTTTTTTGGCAAGAATGCAATTAATCTTGATGATATATTCAGTGGATTGGGCTTTGGATCGGGTCAAAGGACATATGCCGAGAGAGAAGGGGAATTCGATACCCGCAAATCGGTATTTTCTGATGGCGCAGATATTGAAACTGAAATGACCATTACATTGGAGGAAGCATTTTTTGGAGGGGAAAAGAAGTTAACTTTAAGACAGGAGGACAAAATATATATTGTAAAGATTCCTGCCGGAATAAGAAATGGAGAAAAAATCAGGCTTGCGGAACTTGGTTATTTAGGTGCAAATGGCCGTAAGGGAGATTTATATATAAATATAAAAATTAAAGAGGATAATTATTTTAGGCTTGAGGGGTCTGACATGGTTGTAACTTTGCCGCTTGCCCCTTGGGAAGCTGCACTCGGATGTCAGGCAAAGATTAGGGTAATAGATGGTACACTATCTATAATGGTTCCAGCGGGAATACAATCAGGTCAAAGGTTGAGATTAGCGGGAAAAGGTTATCGAAGCGGGGGCGGAGGTAGAGGCGATTTATTTGCCGAAATATTAATTGTAGTTCCAAGAACAATGAATGGAGAAGAGCGAAGGCTTTTTGAAGAACTTCGTATGGTTTCAAAGTTTAACCCTAGAGAGCAGAAATAACTTGAATGAGACGAAATGCTTATGAAAAACAAATTTGGTATAAATAGTTAATTAATTTCTGGGAATAACCGATACCTATTGTGAATATAGTCATTTTTATATTTTAATGATTCAAAAAAACTTAATACAGGTGATGGCTATGAAGAAAATTATTACTTTTGTTGTCCTAGCGAGCTTCCTGATACTTTCGGGTTGTGCTAATACTCAATCAAACTCGGGTATTGACATAAAGAAGATGGAAGACAACTTTAAGAAATATGATAATAGGTCAAAATATAATAAGGCAGCAAGAAAGAGTATCTTTCCGAAAATGAAGGATAAATAGCTGCGTTCTTGACATGATTTTAATACGTGTATATACTTTTTGTAGTTGAATATTTTATGTGATGATGGGAAAAAGTAGTATGAATACTTAACTTCAGAGAGGGAACTGTTGGTGCGAATTCCTGTGGGTATCATATGAAGCAGTCCTTGAACAGCAGTGCTGAAGAATAGTAAGCAGTGACGCTAACCACGTTAAGGTTATTAAGATTCCGAAATACGGAAATCAGGGTGGTACCGCGGAAGGAATTTCGCCCCTGGAAGCATATTTTTTATGCCTTCAGGGGTATTTGTTTTATTAATAGGTTATTAATTTATTCCTGTAAAAAATGAGTTAAAAAATGTAAAGTTATTTTGCTAAAACCAAAAACGCACTAACTTAGGGAGGAAACAAATACATGATAAAATCACATGAACTTAGAAAAAAATATTTAGAATTCTTTAAAAGTAAGGGACATGCAGTTATTTCTAGTGCATCATTAATTCCTGAAAACGATCCTACTGTATTATTTACTACAGCAGGAATGCATCCATTAGTGCCTTATCTTATGGGGCAAAAGCATCCTGAAGGGAAAAAGCTTACCGATGTTCAAAAATGTATTCGTACAGGAGATATTGATGAAGTAGGAGATAGCTCGCACTGTACATTCTTTGAAATGCTGGGGAATTGGTCTTTAGGAGACTATTTTAAGAAGGAAGCTATTGAATGGAGCTGGGAGTTTCTAACATCGAAAGATTGGCTTGGGCTAAATAAAGAAGATTTATATTTTACTGTTTTTGCAGGGGATGAAAATGCCTCTAGAGATATAGAGTCATATGAAATATGGAGAAATCTCGGTGTTGAAGAGGAACATATTTTCTTTTTGCCAAAGAAAAACAACTGGTGGGGACCTGCCGGAATGACAGGACCTTGCGGTCCGGATACCGAGATGTTTATGGATACAAAGAAACCAAAATGCAGTCCTGACTGTAGTCCAGCATGTGATTGTGGTAAGTATCTCGAGATATGGAATGATGTATTCATGCAGTATAACAAGACAGCAGATGGCAAATTTGAGCCGTTGGTACAAAAAAATGTTGATACCGGGATGGGATTGGAAAGAACAATAGGAGTACTTCAAGGTGTAAAATCGGTATACGAAACAGATCTTTATTCCGATATAATTAATAAGATTGGTGAATTGTCCGGAAAAAACTATAACCAAAACGAGCAGACAACAAAAGCTTTTAGAGTTGTTGCGGATCATATCAGGACTTCAACATTTATACTGGGGGATGAAAAAGCTGTTACACCTTCAAATGTAGGCCAAGGATATATTTTAAGACGCTTAATTAGAAGAGCGATAAGATTTTGCATGCAGTTGGAAATGCCGGCAGGTGCTATGTCCGAAGTAGCAAAAGTTGTAATAAGTACCTATAAAGAGGCATATCCAGAGCTCTTAAAGAATGAAAGTTTTATCATAAATGAGTTAAATATCGAAGAAGAGAGATTTCAGAAAACTATAAAGCAAGGTCTTAAAGAGTTTGATAAAGTAGTTGAGAGATTAGGCGAAGGAAATAAAGTAATTGATGGAATGAGTGCATTTAGACTTTATGATACTTATGGATTCCCAATAGAATTCACTGTAGAAGTGGCTGAAGAAAAGGGTTTTGAAGTTGATACGGCTGGCTTTGAGGAAAGCTTTAAAAAACATCAAGAATTATCTCAACAAGGCGCTTCTCAGCTTTTCAAGGGTGGCTTGGCTGATCAAACAGAAGAAACTGCAAGACTTCATACTGCAACTCATCTTTTGCATGCTTCACTTATAAAGGTTTTAGGCAGCGAGGTTGCTCAAAAAGGCAGCAATATAACAGCTGAACGTTTGCGCTTTGACTTCTCATTCTCAAGGAAGATGACTAACGAAGAAATTGAAGAGGTTGAAAGGCTTGTAAATGAAGCAATAGAAAGAAAACTGAAGGTAAGCTGTGAAGAAATGACTGTCACAGAAGCTAAGGCTGAAGGTGCAATTGGCTTGTTTGAATCAAAATATGGTGAAAGAGTAAAAGTATATCAAATCGGAGATGTTTCAAAGGAAATCTGTGGCGGTCCCCATGCTGAAAACACTGCAGACTTAGGGAGTTTTAAAATAGTAAAAGAAGAAAGCTCGTCTGCCGGTGTAAGAAGAATAAAAGCGGTTTTAAGCTAATAAAAAATATTAGTTGATATCATATAAATGATGCTTCTAAAATCGAAGGAGCTCTTAAGAAAACGAAAGAAATTGTACAATCAGCTCTTCAAATCATATTAAGAGGTGAAAATTATGCAGGGAAGTATTGATGTTGAAGTATCTAAGCTTTCCCCCGGTATGGTACTGGCTTCAAATGTTTGGGATAATAAGGGCAAACTGCTTATTGGTGCAAACAAAAAAGTGACAATTACAATGATAAGAAGACTGAGAAAATACAATATTAAGACTGTCTCTGTGTTTATAGAAGGCAGTGAGCTTGAAGTGTTTAGAATTTCCCAAAAGAAAGGCTTCCATCAGAGTTTAGACGATACTGAAAAGCTTCAGGGTACAATACATAAACCTTCTGATTTTAAAAAGAATGAGGATATCAATGTTTATAATACATTTTACGTTCAAATAAGCAACCTGATTGATAAGTGTGCCAGAGAACTTTTCAGGCAAGAAGTTAAGATCGATGTAATTAAACAGCCGATATTAGAAGCTTTAAAGAGCAAAGAAATAATCAATTTACTGATACATATGAGGGTTAAGGCGCAATATCTTCTGGTTCATAGTATAGAAGATGCACTTCTTTGTTCTGTAATAGGGCTTGAGTCCGATATGCCGGATAAACGTTTAAAAAATCTACTTTTAGCAGCTTTGCTTCATGATGTAGGCATGACTCAAATAAAAGATGAAATCATTTTTAAGACTACACCGCTTGATTCACAGGAAATTGAACTTTTAAGAACACATGCAGCAAAGTCGGTTTTGGTATTAAAAGAAATCCAGAAGATTGATAAGGAAGTATTAGAAATAATTTATCAACACCATGAGAGGATAAATGGTTCTGGTTATCCAAGCGGATTAACCGATAATATTATTAATTCTTCAGCGAAAATCCTTTCAGCATGTGATGTATACAGTGCAATTTCCCATGAGAGGAGCTATAGAGGCAAATTCCATCCGCAAGAGAAGATTGAATTTCTCTTTGCAAGCGGTGACCATTATTTTAGCTATGAAATTGTAAAAATACTTCTTGATAAAATAAGCATATATTATAAAGGACAATGGGTTAAACTTAACACCGGACACGTTGGCATTATTTCTGGTGTTGACCCAAACTTCCCAACAAGACCATATATTAAACTTATTTATGATGAGAAAGGCAGACATCTGCCTAATGAAAGAGAAGTATTTTTAGGTGACAGAGGATTAGTCAGAGTATTTATAGAAAAAATTATTTAGGAGGATTGTAATGTCGGATTGTATTTTTTGTAAGATAGTAAAGGGGGAAATACCAGCAAAGGTTGTTTATGAAGACGATAAGGTTATAGCTTTTGAAGATATAAAGCCCGCAGCTCCAATTCATATTTTAATAATCCCAAAACAGCATATTGATTGTGTTTCGAGTATAAATGAACAAAATGCTGATGTTCTTTCGGATATTTTTTTGGCAATTAATAAGATTGCACAAAAGCTTGGCATCAGTGAAAGAGGATTTAGAGTAATTGTAAATAATGGAGCAGAAGGCGGGCAGGTTGTTTACCATTTACACTTCCATTTGCTTGGTGGCAAATCTTTAGGCAGTTTAATAGTATAATAAAGGCAATAATTATTATTGACAGGGATTTTACGCTTAATGTATAATATTCATGTGTATTTTGCCTATGATGCATGCATATGTATCGATGTTTTCATCGGAGGGAGGGAAGAGACGTGTCTGAGATTAGAATTAAAGAGAATGAGTCTATAGATAGCGCATTAAAAAGATTCAAAAAACAATGTGCTAAAGCTGGGGTGCTTTCTGAACTGAGAAAGAGAGAGCATTATGAGAAGCCTAGTGTTAAAAGAAAGAAGAAATCTGAAGCTGCTAGGAAAAGAAAGAATAAATAATTAGCAATCAGGAAGGCGGTTTGTATGTCACTTAAAGAAAAACTTCTTGAAGATATGAAAACTGCAATGAAGGAAAAAGACCAAGTCAGGAAAGATACTGTTACAATGGTTCGCTCAGCTATCCTCCAGGTTGAGAAGGACAATAAATTGACTTTGGATGAAGAAGGCATACTTGAGGTAATCGCAAAAGAAGTTAAGAAGCGCAGAGACACCCTTCCCGAATATGAGAAGAGCAATCGCGTAGATTTAATAGATAATCTTAAAAAAGAAATTGAAATCTTGCTTGCCTATCTGCCAGAACAACTTTCAGAGCAAGAGCTTGAAGAGATTGTGAAGCAGACTATTACTGAGACCGGAGCATCCAGTATTAAGGATATGGGAAAACTGATGCAGACAGTACTTGCAAAGGTTAAAGGGAGAGCGGATGGCAAGATGGTAAACCTGATAGCAAAGAAGTATTTACAATAAAAAATGAGAGCCTATAGGCTCTCATTTTTTATTGTAAATACTTCTTTGCTATATAAAATTTTGGGGAACCTTTTATAAAAAAGCAAGTCTAATAATTTATAAGCTTGAATTTAAAAGGAGTGAAAATATATGAAAAAATTAAGTAAAAAAAGCAAGATAATTCTAGCTGGATTTATAGTAATCGCAATAATAATTACAGTGATTGTACTAATGATTGCAAGCAGGGGTAATTCAAATAATAATGGGGGCATTTCATATAATCCTTTAGTTAAAAAAACAGATACCTGGTTATTTAAAAATGAAACAATGGCCACAGATGCAGTGGCATCAAGTTTTATGTCCAACATGGCTATTGGCGGGGGGAACCAAATGGCGCAGATGGCTTGCAGTTCTGTATCAACAAAAAATATTGGATTTTCTACCGGAGGGGCAAAGGACGTAAACAATTTCAGAGAAAATATAAAAAATAATTATTTACCTTTACCTACAGATATAACTTATGAGGGGCTTTTTTATGATTACTACTTTGATACAGGTAAAACAAAAGAAAGCAACCAATTATTTAGCCCATCATATACATATGCAATCTCGAAAGATCCAATTTCAAGCCAAGAAGATTATTATTTAGCTGTAGGATTGAACTCCAATATTAAAACGGGAGATTTTAAAAGAAAGAAATTAAATCTTGTTGTTGTATTAGATATTTCAGGTTCAATGGGAGAACAGTTTAACAGTTATTATTATGATAATTTGAATAAGGGGAAAAAAGACAAAGATCCTGATTCTGAAAAAGCAAAGATTGAGGTAGCATCAAAATCGATTGTAGGGCTCCTTGACCATTTAAATGAGAATGATAGATTTGGTATGGTTGTTTATGATGATTCTGCATACTTAGCAAACAAATTGACTAAGGTTGAAGAAATAGATATTAAGGCTGTAAAGAAACACATTATGGAGCTTAGTTCAAGAGGGGGAACAAATTTGGAATCAGGATACAATGAGGCTTCAAAGCTCTTTAAAGATATATCGGAATCTAATCCCCAGGAATATGAAAACAGAATAATATTCCTAACCGATGCGATGCCTAATATCGGAGACACAGATGAACAAAGCCTTTTGGGGTTAACAAAGAAAAATGCTGATAAGAAGATTTATACAACCTTTATTGGAATAGGTGTTGATTTTAATACTTCTTTGATTGAAACTATAACAAAAGTAAGAGGTGCAAACTACTACTCTGTTCATTCTTCAGAAGAATTCAAAAAAAGAATGGATAAAGAATTTGAATATATGGTAACTCCACTTGTATTTAACCTATCCTTAAATCTGGATTCCAAGGGCTATATTATAGAAAAGGTTTATGGTTCTCCGGAAGCAAATGAAGCAACTGGAGAGATTATGAAAGTTAATACTCTATTTCCTTCAGCTCAGACTGATGAAGGAACAAGAGGCGGAATTATTCTGTTGAAGCTTAAAAAATTATCGGACAATAATGATTTGACCTTAAACGTAAGCTATGAAGATAGAAACGGGAAATCTGACAGCAGTACGGAAAAAGTTGTATTTGAAAACAGAACATCTGAATATTTTGCTAATAATGGTATAAGAAAAGCAGTGCTGCTTTCAAGATATGCAGATTTATTAAAGGATTGGACCATAGATCAAAGACAAAATTATGATGATCAAAAGGTAGATAAAATTCTAATAAATCAAGAAGATGGAATTTTGGTTCCGCCCGAAAACCCACAGCTTGGTAAATGGGAGCGTCAATCAATTGCGTTAAAAGTCTTAGATGAATATAAAAATTTATTTAACCAGTTCGAAAAATATTTCGAAGAAGAAATGAAAGATATCAATGATGCTGATTTATCACAAGAAGTTGATATTCTAAAAAAACTGACCAACAAATAAAGCAAGCTTGGGAGTGATTGTTTACTACTAATTTCGTAATTTTGAGTATGCCATTAAATATTCATGTTGAATATTTAGTGGCATATTATTTATACTATATGAGAGAAACAGCAGAAATTTAATATGGAAAGCAAAAAAATTTAAAGGATGTGAAATAAACTTATGGCTTTTGAGAAAGGTAAAGGGTTCAACTTAAAGAAATACAATACAAAAAACGGCATGAATATTTTTGTTGTAAAAGCCGACAAATTCAAAACGGCATCTATCAATCTGTTTATACATAATCAGCTTGATAGTAAAACAGTAACGTCAAATGCTTTAATTCCAATGGTTTTGAAACGCGGAAGCAGAGATTTCCCATCAATGAAGGAGATTTCAAGAAAACTTGAGAATCTATATGGAAGCTTTTTTGATTGCGGGGTTGTAAAAAAAGGAGAAAGACAAATTCAACATTTTTATATTGATGGGGTTAATGAAAAGTTTTTGCCAGGAGGGGAAAAGCTTTTAGATTCTTGTGCGAAACTGCTAGATAATATTATTACAAAGCCTCTCTTGGATGGAGAAAGTTTTAAATCTGAATATTTGCAGCAGGAAAAGGATAATCTTTCACAGTTAATCCAAGCAAGAAAGAATGATAAGGTTCAATATGCGGTTGAAAGATGCTATGAGCTTATGTGTGCCGGCGAAAGATATGGAATTCATGAGTGGGGCAAGTTAGAAGACCTTGAAGGCATAACTTCTGAAGCTTTATATAAGCGCTATAAAGACAATATTTCAAAATCTAAAATAGATATACTGATTTTAGGTGATGTGGGTGAAAAATGGATTTCAGGATTAGAAGGAATAATTGATATTAAAACTGACAACAGCGTATTGGTTGAAAAGGAAGAAACCAAGAAAATAGTAAGTGCGATTAGAACCTTTGTTGATGAAATGGATGTTAACCAAGGTAAACTTTCAATGGGATTCAGAACAAACATTTGTTTATCAGACCCGGATTATTATAATCTTCTTGTTTATAACAGTATTTTGGGCGGCGGAGTTCACTCTAAATTATTTCAAAATGTTCGTGAAAAAAATAGTCTTGCATATTATGTATTTTCAAGGCTGGATAAGTTTAAAGGCACTATGATGATAAGCAGCGGGGTTGAAGCTTCAAATTTTGAAAAAGCAAAAAATATTATTCTTGAGCAAGTGAATGATATTAAAGAAGGAAAAATAACAAGCGAAGAATATGAAACTTCAATTAAAGCTCTTGAAAACAGTTTGAGAAACCTTGCGGATGAACCTATTCAATTGGTTGATTTTTGTCTTGGTCAGTCTATTATTGATTCAGATGACAGTATGGATGATATATTAAATAAAATCCGAAGTGTCAAATTGGATGATGTTATAAAGATTTGTGATAAAATAAATCTTGATACGATTCACTATATCAAGCCAAAGGAGGGACGATAATGAAAAAAAGTATAATAGAGAGCAATTCAATCGGAGAAAAATTGTTTGTTTGTGAATATGACAATGGATTAAAGGCATTTGTCCTTCCTAAAAAAGGTTATACAAAAAAGTATGCTACTTATGCTACGCATTATGGTTCTATTGATAGTGAATTTATTATTCCAGGTGAAAAAGAAATTACGAAGGTTCCTGACGGAATTGCACACTTTCTTGAACATAAATTGTTTGCACAAAAAGATGGTGATGTAATGGAGAAGTATGCCGCTCTGGGAGCCTCTTCGAATGCATATACAAGTTTTGATCATACTGCATATCTGTTTTCTTGCTCTGAAGAGTTTAAGAAATGTTTTAATCTTTTGGTAGATTTCGTTCAAAATCCTTATATTACTGATGAAAGTGTCGAAAAAGAGAAGGGAATTATCGGTCAAGAGATTAGAATGTATGACGATAATCCTAATTGGAGGGTATTTTTTAATTTCCTTGATGCTCTTTATCAGAAACATCCTGTAAAGATTGATATTGCAGGAACCATTGATTCGATTTCGGGCATTAATAAAGAAGTTCTTTACAAGTGCTATAATACTTTTTATCATCCATCCAATATGATTGTTTTTGTAGCAGGTGATGTTGACCATGAATGGATTTTTGAAGCAATTGCATCAAATCAAAGAATTAAAGAATCTAAACCGGATATAAAAAGAATCTTCCCCGATGAACCTACAGAAATAAATAAAAAAAATGTTGAACAAAAAATGGAGGTTTCAGCACCTTTATTTATAATTGGATTTAAAGAAGATACTGAAAATGCTGGGCCTGATTTTGCAGTCCATAGTGCAGGAATGAATATTTTAATGGAAACGCTTTTCGGAAGGGGCTCTGACTTGTATACTCTTCTTTATGAGAAAGGGCTGATTACTTCAAATTTTGATGCAGATTATACATTTGAGAGCAATTATAGTTATTCGTCTATTGGCGGTGAATCTAAAAACCCAGAAGAGGTTAGGGATATTATTATTAATGAAATAAATAAAATATATTCTAAGGGCTTAGATAAAGAAAGCTTTGAAAGAGTCAAAAAGATGAAAATCGGCAGCACTTTGAAAGTGTTTAATTCAGTTGATAAGATTGGGCATCAGTTTGTTGCAAGTAATATGAAAGGCATTGAATTCTTTAAGCTGAGTGATGCTTATAGAAATATAAAATTTGAAAACGTTGAAAGCATTTTTAGAAAACATTTTATTGTGGATAATATTGCAATGTCTGTGATTAGACCAATAAAATAGGGGTGAAATGTGGGAAGTGAAAAAATAGCATTCCCAGGGTTGGGACTAGAATTTAATATTGACCCGGTTGCCTTTACTATATTTGGGAAAGAGATTTTCTGGTATGGTATAATTATTTCTCTTGCTCTAGTAATTAATATTATTTGGGCAATGAGGGATGTTGATAGGTTCGGAATAAAATCGGATGATTTTATTGATTTTATTTTCTTGGCTATACCGGCTGCTGTTATTGGAGCTAGATTATATTATGTAATTTTTAAATGGCAGGAATATTCGGCAAACCCGCTGGAAGTATTGCAGATATGGAAGGGAGGCCTTGCCATATATGGTGCGGTTATTGCTGGAGTAATTACGGCATGGATTTTTGCAAAAGTTAAAGGGATTAACCCATTAGCGTTGTTCGACTTTTGTGCTCCATTCTTAGCATTTGGACAATCCATAGGCAGATGGGGTAATTTCGTAAATCGGGAAGCTTATGGTTCAATTACTAATCTCCCTTGGAGAATGGAAATACCTGCTTTGGATGGGGTTAAAATGATTGCTGTTCATCCAACTTTTCTATATGAATCTCTATGGAATCTATTGATTTTTGTATTCCTTATGTTTTATAGAAATAGAAGTAAGAGAAAAGGTGAAGTTTTCTTTCTTTATCTAATCCTGTATGGGCTAGGCAGATTTTGGATTGAAGGCCTAAGGGCAGACAGCTTGATGGTTGGAAATTTAAAAGTTTCTCAGATTCTTTCTATTATTCTTGTGGTTGTTTTTGCGATTGTAATTTATATAAGAAGGACTGCTAGGCAAGACATTTCAATGACTAAGGATGATTCAATTTAGGCAATTAAAAATAAAGTCTAAGGTTAAATGAGAAGGGTTTAAATAAAAATACAAAATTGTAAAAAATTAACTGTAATATATTGACAGTTAATTAGTGATAATATATTATTAAGGCGAGAACAATAATACAAGCTTGCAAAATAGGTGTTAACGAGGCTTAACGCTTAAATCCTCTAAAAATAAAAGACATAACAATATTAGAATTGCGGGGTGAGCCTATGCTGGAATCTAAGATTGACTTCTTGCGACAGGAACTTGATAACCAGATTAGAAATGGAGCAAGCTTTCAAGATGTTTACACATTAAGTATTTCATTGGACGAACTAATTGTTGCTTTCTATGTAAATGCATTTGTCAACAAATAAAATGAATTCCAGTCAAATAAAAAAGAAGTAATAAGTAAGAGGCATATGAATGCCTCTTTTTTTTGCCCCAAAAAAATATTTTTTATATTTCCTATTGATTATACCAAAAAAATGTATTAAAATAGCAGTAAAGTGGTAGGAAGTGGTGGAAAGTGGTTTAGGGTTCCACGAACAAGGAGTACATAAATGTTTATCGGTGAGTATCAACACACAATTGACCCGAAGAGCAGAATAATAATGCCTTCAAAGTTCAGAGAGGGCCTTGGTGAAAAATTTATAGTAACCAAAGGTTTGGATAATTGTTTGTTTGTTTACTCATTGGAAGAATGGACTAATTTCGAAAACAAACTGAGAACCCTTCCGATTGCAGATAAAGCTGCAAGAGAATTTATAAGATTTTTTTTCTCGGGTGCGGCAGAATGTGAAGTTGATAAACAAGGAAGGATATTAATACCATCAAACTTGAGGGAGTTTGCAAAACTTGATAAGGAAATAGTCATTACTGGGGTATCAACAAGAATTGAGATATGGAGTAAAGAAAACTGGGAAACATATAACAATTCTGGCATGGATGCTGATGAGATAGCTGAAAAGATGTCTCAGTTAGGAATATAATATGGAATTTGCTCATAAACCGGTTATGCTTAATGAATGCATTAATATGCTGGGGATTATTCCAGAGGGCATATATGTAGATGGCACAACTGGAGGCGGAGGACATTCTTGGGAAATTGCAAGCCGGTTAAGTGATAAAGGAATTCTTATCTGCTTCGACAGAGATATAGATGCAATAAAAGCTTCACAAAAAAGGCTTTCAATTCTAAATAAAAATATTATATTTGAAAATAAAAATTTCTCAGAAATTAATCAAGTAATAAATAATAGAATAGGACGTTTAGCGAATGGAATTTTGATGGATTTGGGTGTTTCGTCATATCAACTGGATAATGCCGAGAGAGGATTTAGTTATCAGGCAGATGCAATTCTTGATATGAGAATGGACAGAAACCAAAAGCTTACGGCACAAGAAATAGTAAACACATATGATAAAAAATCATTAATAAAGATTATTAGTGAATATGGAGAGGAAAACTGGGCTGTAAGGATAGCTGAATTCATCTGCAAGAGTAGAGAAGAGAAGAAGATAGAAACAACAGGTGAACTTGTTGAAATTATTAAGAGAGCAATACCTGCAAAGGCTAGAAAAGATGGACCTCATCCTGCCAAGAGAACCTTTCAGGCAATTAGAATAGAAGTAAACAATGAACTTGGAATACTGGAAGAGTCAATTAGAAATTCAATTGATTCATTAGATAAAGGTGGAAGGATATGCATAATTACCTTTCATTCATTAGAAGACAGAATTGTTAAGCAGACATTCGTTTCTTTAGAAGGAAGATGTAAATGTCCGGGAGACTTACCAATATGCAGTTGCGGGAAGGTATCTCACGGGAAAATAATAACAAGAAAGGCAATTGAGCCTTCAGAAGAAGAAATTGAAGAAAATCCAAGAGCAAGAAGCGCAAAATTAAGAGTTTTTGAGAAGTATTAATTAGTAACAAATGAAAACTTTTTAATATACAAAAGATTATTGCAAAACGCCGTAAGGCTAGGACTGAAGCACTAAAGAAAAAAACTTAACTAACACAGGAAGAAAATACAAAAGATAAAAACTACACAAACTAAAGAAAAAAAAGAAAACAAACAAAAGAAAAAAATCACTTTACAAAAGAAAAAAAGAAACTAACTTACTAAAGAAAAAACAGAAAAAAGCAAAGGATTAAGCTTCTTAATTGATTTTTAAACATAAGAATGGTTAAGAAGCAAGAAAAAAATAGAAGTTTTAAAAATATTCCGATTGTTCTTAATAGAACACGGTTATTTTTTTCTAACAAGGTTTAAAAGCCTTTACATATTTAAATTTACTAAAGAAAAAAGAATTTAATCAACAAAAGAAAAAACTTTGACAATTATTAGCCTGAAAAACAACCAATAGTATCAGCCTATATGATTTTCAAGGGAATATACGGGTAAGGGAGTGAATAAAATGTTAGCAGCGCAAAAAAGATACGCTTATGAATCAATACCTGAATACGAGGACTACCAAAGGCAAGAAAAAAAATCAAGGGTTGTTACAGTAACCAGAAAGAAAGCCATATTTAGGTTCAAAGCGATAATGGGGGTAATCATTTTTTTCGTGATCGGCATGTTTATACTCTCAAGATACTCGTTAATTAATGAAGAGAAAAGAAATATTAGTAAATTAAAAACAGAGCTGGCTGAGTTAAACAAGGCAAATACCCAAACTCAAATAGCATTGAACAGAAAGGTAGACTTGGAACAGGTAGAAATAGATGCGATTCAAAAATTGGGCATGCAATATCCTGATAAGAATCAAACAGTATTCATCCAAATACCAAAAACCGATTTTACCGAAGTTCCAGTAGAGCAAAACCAAACAGATGAGGAATCGGGGCCGGCTTCGTTTGCTAAACAGCTGCTTAGTTTTCTTAATTAAAATAAATTACGATACTCCAATGAAATAAGAGGAGTCCGGAGGAGGGAATATCTTGACAACAACCGGGCTTAACATTAAAAAGAGAGAATTTTTTATACTGCTACTATTAACTATGATAGTAGCTTTGCTCATATTTAGAGTAGCTTGGATTCAGCTTGTTCAAGGGCCTCAGCTTCAGAAAATGGCAATTGAGCAGCAAACAAGAGACCGAATTGTTAATTCTAAAAGAGGAACTATCTATGACAGGAATAAGGTTGAGCTGGCTGTCAGTATTTCTGTTGAAACGGTTAGTGTAATCCCAAAAGAAATTACAGAGCCTGAGAAGGTTGCCGGGAAACTGTGCGAAATTCTTGGGATGGATTATAATGACTTGTTAAAAAAGGTTTCGAATAAAGCAAGTTCAATTGAGATAATAAAAAGGAAAGTTGAAAGAGAACAGACCGATGCAATTAGAAAATGGATTAATGAAGAAAAAATTCTAGGAGTAAAGATTAATGAAGATACAAAAAGAGCATATCCAAATAATAATCTTGCAAGTTACGTAATCGGATTTACAGGATATGATAATCAAGGGCTTGATGGAATCGAGCTTATGTATGAGAGCGTACTAAAAGGTTTGCCGGGCAGAATTGTATCAGAAACCGATGCGGGCGGAAAAGGAATGCCGTTTGACAGAGAAAGATTTTACAGTCCGCAAGACGGAACAAACCTTGTACTTACAATTGATGAAACCATACAGCATATTGCAGAAAGATATATTGAAAATGCGGTTATAGATAATAAATGTATGAAAGGCGGAGTAGCCCTCGTTATGAGACCCAAAACGGGTGAAATTTTAGCGATGGCGGTTAAGCCTGATTTTGACTTGAATAATCCTTTTGTTCCAAATGATGAAAATCTTAAGGCAAAATGGAACCTTTTCTCTAAAGAAGAGAAAACAGCGATAATGCAAAAAATGTGGAGGAATCAAGCGGTCTCAGACACCTATGAACCTGGTTCAACATTTAAGATTGTAACTACTGCAGCAGGACTCGAAGAAGGTGCGGTTACACTTAATGATAAATTTAACTGTACAGGTTCGGTTAACGTGGCGGGCTTTAATCTTCATTGCTGGGTAGTTGGATATGGAAGGGTTCATGGAGTTGAGACATTAGCCGAGGGAGTACAAAACTCTTGTAACCCGGTATTTATGGAGATAGGGAGACGATTGGGACGCGAAAAGCTCTTTAAATACATAAATGGATTTGGATTGCAAGACAAAACGGGAATTTCACTTCCTGGTGAAGCAAGAGGAATATTTCATAATGTTAACAAAGTTGGGCCTCTTGAACTTGCAACCATTTCATTTGGACAGAGAATAAAAGTTACGCCGGTAGAACTTCTTTCATCGGTTTGCGCAGCTGCAAACGGTGGAAAACTAATGAAACCCCAGCTAGTTAAAGAAATGCGGGATAGGGATGATAACATAATTCAAACATTTGAGCCTCAAGTTGTCAGACAGGTAATATCTCCTGAAACTTCGGCAAAATTATGCAGTCTGCTTGAAGGTGTTGTTGCAAAAGGAACCGGAAAGAATGCAGAAGTAAAAGGATATAGGGTAGCCGGTAAAACAGGAACAGCTGACCAGGGAATTAATACAGGCGTTTATGTTGCATCATTTGCTGGATTTGCACCAGCTGACAACCCGGAGGTTGCGGTGTTGGTTGTCTTAAATGACCCAAAAGGTCCGAATGGACATATGGGTGGAGCGATAGCTACACCTGTTGCAGGAAAGATATTTGCTGATGTACTCCCTTATTTGAAAGTCGAACCAAGATTTTCGCCTGAAGAGGTTGTTTATAAAGAAACAAAAGTACCTGAAGTTAGAGGAAAGAAGTTAAAAGAAGCAAGACAAATTCTTAAAGATTATGGTCTTGAATATAGAATAATTGGGCAGAATTCTAATGATGAGGATTTAATTTCCCAGCAGAGTCCGAAACCTGATATTGTTGTAACAACTAATTCGCAAATAATACTGTTTACTGAAAAGGGAAGTCAGGTATTAGATATTACTGTTCCTGATTTAAAAAATAAAACAATAATTGAAGCAACTAAAGCTTTAAAAGATTTAGGATTAAATGTTAAGATTGAAGGAAATGGAGATATAATAGGGCAGGATCCTCCGCCAGGAGCTGTGGTAAGCATAGGCTCAGAGGTTAAGGTTAAACTAGGGCTTGTAGAGGTAGAATAAGTAGTATCAAAGACAGGGAACAGGGGAGCCTGTTCCCTTAAATACATAAACGAAAGGATGATGCAAGGTGCTTTTAGAACATCTGATTGAGGGTTTGGATTACCAAAAGTTAATTGAGGATGCAAAAGGAGTAGAAATAAAAAACATACAATATGATTCGAGAAAAGTTACACCGGGCAGCTTGTTTGTCTGTATAGAAGGATATAAGGTTGACGGACATAAGTACATTAGGGAAGCTGTAAATAAAGGTGCAGCAGCTTTAGTTATACAAAAAGATGTGGTTATGCCTGAAGGAATGCCTGTTATCAGGCATGAAAACCCGCGTATGGTATTAGCTGAGGTATCTGCAAGATTCTACGATTATCCATCGAGGAAGCTAAATCTTATTGGTGTTACAGGAACCAAGGGCAAAACAACCACAACCTTTATGATTAAATCGATATTGGAACAAGCAGGCCATAAGGTAGGGCTTATTGGAACAATTGCGAATTATATAGGAGATAAAGTTGTGGAAGCACAGAGAACTACTCCGGAATCCTTAGAGCTTCAAGAGATGTTTGCGGATATGCTGTCTCAGGGTGTGGATACGGTAGTTATGGAAGTATCTTCGCATTCGCTAGAACTAAGCAGAGTTCATGCCTGCGAATTTGATGTCGGGGTTTTTACTAATTTAACACAAGATCATCTTGATTTTCATCTAAATTTTGAAAATTATTTTAACGCAAAGACTAAGCTTTTTGATTTGTGTAAAGAAGGTAAAGCAAATGCTGATGATGAGTATGGCAGAAGACTTCTGGAAATGAAAAAATGCCCTATGAAGTCTTACAGTATAAATTCAAATGCAGATATCAAGGCACAGGATATTGATATTCAGCCAGGTGGAACATCATTTAAGGTGCAAATTCCAAACGGGAATATTGATATACGAGTTCCGATACCAGGTAAATTCAGCGTATATAATTCTCTTTCGGCTATTTCTGCATGCTTAGAATTTAATGTAACCAATAATGATATAATAAAGGGTCTTGAAAATCTAAAAGTTCCAGGCAGAGCAGAAACTGTTGAAACCAATAGGAATTTTACAGTAATGGTTGATTATGCACATTCTCCTGATAGTTTGAAAAATATACTTGAAACAGTAAAGGGATATGCCAATGGCCGTATAGTTACAATATTTGGCTGTGGTGGAGATAGAGACCGTACAAAGAGGCCAATAATGGGGCAGATTGCGGGCGAGCTTGCGGACTTTACGGTTATAACCTCTGACAATCCAAGGAGTGAAGACCCTGATGCCATTGTTTCAGAGATTGAGGAAGGTATAAAAAGGACAAACGGAGAATATATAATAATAGTCGGAAGGCAAGAAGCGATAGAATATGCTATAAAAAATGCAAAGGAAAAGGATATCATTGTGATAGCGGGCAAGGGACATGAGACATATCAAATATTCAAGGATAAGACCATACACTTTGATGATAGGGAAATTGCAAGAGAGGCAATTACAAAGTTGGCTTAATATATTGGAATGTAGATAAGGAGTTAATATGCACCCTCTTAAGGTTAGCGAAATAATTAAAGCAACAAATGGAACATTGCTAAGTGGAAGCCCTGAATCTGAAATAAAGAATATCTCAACTGACACAAGAAAATTAATGCCGGGCGACTTATTTATTCCTCTTGCGGGAGAAAATTTCGATGGGCATGATTTTATTGTTAAAGCCCTTGAAAATTCAATTTGTGGTTATTTGACAGCAAAAACGCCGGAGAGCCTTTCTAATGTTATCATAATCAAAGTTGAAGATACCCTGAAGGCTCTTCAGGATATTGCGGGTTATTACCGTAATAAGTTTGATATACCCATTGTCGGAGTAACGGGAAGTGTTGGTAAAACAAGTACCAAGGAAATGGTTTTTAATGTTTTATCAAAAAAATATAATGCCTTAAAAAATCAAGGCAACTTTAATAATCACATTGGTGTTCCTTTGACCTTACTAAATCTTTCTAATGAGAATCGCTCAGCAGTAGTTGAAATGGGAATGAGCGGAATGGGAGAAATCTCAATTTTAAGTAAAATTACTAAACCTCACATAGCGGTTATTACAAACATAGGACTTGCTCATATCGGCAAGCTTGGTTCTAAACAGAACATTTTGAAGGCTAAAACGGAAATATTTGATGGTATGGAGGATAACGGAATTGCGGTCTTAAATGCGGATGATTCAATGCTGCTAAAATTAAGAGACTCGATTGGTCTTAAAACTATATATTTTGGTCTTTGCGAACAGTCAGACATACGTGCTTATAATATAAAAGTTGATGAAGATATGAATACAAGCTTTACTGTAAAAATAAATAACAAGGAATACTTTTTTAAAATATGTATTCCAGGTTTGCATAATGTTTATAATGCTCTTGCTGCTATTGCTGTAGGCTTAAACTTTGAAATTCCTGTGCAGGATATGATTGAACCTATTGCAGAGTATAGGCCGGAAAAAATGAGAATGAATATTGTCAAATTGAAAAATAACATAAAAGTATTGAATGATGTTTACAATGCAAATCCAACATCAATGGAAGAGGCTCTCAAGGTAACCCAGCAGATGCCTGGTGCCCGTAAAATTGCAGTACTGGGAGATATGCTTGAATTAGGCGAGTGGACTAGACAGGCGCATATAGATATAGGAAAGAGTGTAGTTAAAAACAGCATAAATCATTTGATAACTCTTGGTGAAAACAGTAGGTTTATTGCTGAAGGTGCAGCTATGCTTGGAATGTCACAGAAAAAGATTATCTCATTTAACAATATTGAAGATGCTAATAGATATTTGGCCAAGTTGGTAAGAGAAGGCGATGTTATCCTCATCAAAGGTTCAAGAGGAATGAAAATGGAGGGTATAGTTGATTTTATTACCGAGGAGGTGCAGAATTGCATATCCAAATAGTTGTACTAATTTCAGGGTTTATACTGACCATTATTTCAGGTATTGTGCTGATACCTTTGCTCCAAAAGCTTAAGTTCGGACAAATTATACGGAATGACGGGCCGCAATCTCATTTAAATAAGACAGGTACCCCCACAATGGGAGGAATAATATTTTTGCTCCCGATAGCAATGATTTGTGGGCTTTTCAGTATAAAATATCACAATATACTTCCGATTCTTATCACTATGCTGCTTTTTGGAGCTGTAGGATTTATTGATGATTACATAAAAATAGTGTTAAAAAGATCGAAAGGACTAAGTGCAAGGCAGAAAATACTTGGACTTCTGATTGTTGCAACCGCTTTTGGTTACTATTTATACCGCTTTACGGATTTGGGTACTGCAATATCGGTACCATTTACTGGTTATTGGCTGGATTTTGCCAAAATGCCTGTGCCTTTTTCCTCAATTATAATGAATCTTGAATGGGCTTTTGTGCCTTTTGTCGTAATTGTAATGCTTTCAGCCACTAACAGTTTTAATCTTACTGATGGGCTGGATGGTTTGGCTGGAGGAATAAGCCTAGTAATAATGGTGTTTTTTGCGGTAATAGCTATTATTTATCAAGATATTGGATTAACAATTGCTTTTTGCGCAGTTGCTGGAGGATGTCTCGGCTTTCTTGCTTTTAACATGAATCCGGCAAAGGTTTTTATGGGAGATACGGGATCCTTAGCACTTGGAGGAGCAATAGCATCGGCAAGCATTGTATTGAAAATGCCTTTGGTTTTACTGATTGTTGCTGCAATACCTGTAATAGAAGCTATTTCGGTAATAATTCAGGTTCTTGTATATAAAAAGACTGGAAAGAGAGTTTTCAAAATGGCGCCGATACATCATCACTTTGAACTTTCAGGATGGAGCGAAACCAAGGTTGTTTGGACATTTTGGGGGCTTACTGTTATACTTTGTATAATAGGATTTATGTCATTGCGATATACTATACTTTAATGGAGGAAATATGCAAAACAAAAAGCCTTTTGATTTCGGAATATTTATTGTAATACTTCTTCTGCTGGCAGGCGGAATCATAATGGTTTTCAGTGCCAGCGAGGATTATGCCTTAAGAAATTTTAACAACAGCTATCATTTTCTTATAAGACAGCTTCTTTGGGCAGGAATAGGTATTTTTGTAATGCTTTTTGTTTCTAAAATTGATTATAGAATTTGGGGAAAATTTTCAGGGATGATATTGTTTATTTCCATAGCACTTTTAATTATTGTTTTAATCCCGCATGTTGGAGTAAATAAAAATGGTGCGCAAAGATGGATTAATCTTGGTTTCACTGATTTACAGCCATCTGAAATTGCAAAATTGGCAGTAATATTGTTTTTTTCATATAGATTGTCCCGTGAAAAAGAAAAATTAAAGAATTTCTGGACGGGATTGATGCCATATTTAATTTGGCTTGGTGTTGTTATTGGGTTGCTTTTCTTAGAACCACATAAAAGCTGTGCTGTAATTATAGCAGGTATAGGTGCAGTAATTCTCTTTACTGCTGGTGCACGTATCTGGCATTTTGCCGTTCTTTCTATCCCTGCGGTCTTACTATTCTTAAAGGTAGCAATTTCTGACCAATACAGTTTAAAAAGGATTATAGCCTTTATTGATCCATGGAGCGACCCAAAAGGAGTAGGCTGGCAGGTTGTAAATTCGCTTTATGCAATAGGGTCTGGAGGATTATTTGGTCTAGGGCTGGGCAGAAGCAGGCAAAAATTCGGATATGTTCCTGAACCCCATAATGATTATATATTTTCAATTTTTGCTGAAGAGATGGGATTCATTGGGGTAGTTACAGTTATACTTCTTTTCCTGGTTTTTATATGGAGGGGCTTGAGAATTGCAATGCATGCGCCTGACAACTTTTCCAGTTTGTTGGCAACCGGGATTACTTCTTTGGTTGCAATTCAATTTATTATTAATATTGCAGTTATTACAGCGACAGCACCGCCAACCGGAATGCCGCTTCCATTCTTTAGCTATGGAGGTTCATCGCTGTTGTTCCTAATGGTTGGGATGGGAATATTGCTGAATATATCAAGGCATGTGTCTGCACGAAGCGGATAGGGCTTACCCTCATATCCTCCCTAAAAAAGAGAGAAGAGTAGGGTGTTAAAAGTAATGCTATAAAGGGCAACTAATTTTTGCGAAGGGCTTCTATTTGTCTCCTTGTATAGGAGGGATAGAAAGGTCTTAATATATCGGGGGTTAAGGCTTAATGAGAGTAATAATAGCCGGTGGAGGTACTGCTGGTCATATTAATCCTGGAATAGCAGTATCAAAATGTATAAAGTCGAAGTATAAAGATGCGGAAATCCTTTTTGTTGGAACTGAAAAAGGCCTTGAGAAAGAGCTTGTTCCTGCTGAAGGTTTTAATATTGAATTCATTAATGCAAAAGGATTGAACAGAAAGCTTTCTTTTGATTTTTTTTCTACTATAGGAAATATGTTAAAAGGTTTTCTAGAGGCCAAAAAGATAATTAAAAAATTTAAACCGGATTTTGTAATTGGAATGGGAGGATATGTATGTTTCCCAGTTATAATGGCTTCTTCAAGGCTCAAAATTCCTACTTTGATACATGAATCAAACTCGCTTCCCGGAATTGCAAATAGGATTCTTTCGAGATTTGCTAATTTTACTGCAATAAGTTTCAAAGATACTGAAAAATATTTTAAAAAAGCAAAGGCTTTGGTATTTACCGGGAATCCGGTTAGAGAAGAAATCTTTACTTTTTCTAGAGAAGAAGCAAGAGCTGAAGAAGGATTGCAAAAGGACTCTATGCTGGTTCTTGTGTTTGGTGGAAGCAGAGGTGCACAAAAGATAAATGAGGCTATTATTGATCTAATTGAAATAAATAATGGAAAACTGCCATACAATCTAATACTTTCAACCGGAAAAACACAATATGAAGTTGTTCTTAAAGGACTAAGCGAAAAAGGATATTCAATTGAAACTCTGAATAATATTAAAATTGTTCCATACATCTATTATATGCCCAAATACCTTTCTGCAGCGGATTTAGTAGTTGGGAGAGCTGGAGCTGTAACTATAAGCGAGATTACGGCGGCA
>JBLNBO010000019.1:0-3443 GCA_050260055.1 Ignavibacteriales bacterium | reverse complement strand
TATTTGTCTAGTGTTTTATTAAATGATAATATTCTATAAATTGTCTACAAATTAAACAATCAAGATATCTTAAAATCTTATTGCATTAAGCATTCAATTATATTAAAGTATAATATGTTAGGGATTTTATGCCCAATTGAAAGAAATCTTATAAAATTATCATTATTAAGAGAAATCTTAATTCATTACGTTCATTGCACATTATACGGGAAATATGTTCAATACAAGGAATAAATTAATATCTTAATAAACTCATAAATCAACTTAACTTTTCAAAAAATATAGTATCGAAATACTTTGTACACTTAAATCAATATTTACTATTTTCAACTCAAAAAAATGAATCGCTTAAGGAGAAACAAAAGATGAAAAAAATTAGATTGACTTATATTTTCTTAATAATCTTTATATTAGCAATCTTTGCAGGAATAGGTCTTTACTCATATTCCTCCTATTCAATATTAAATAAAATCAGCAAGCAGAATGGTTCAATAAAACAAGAAGATAAAAATAATAGCCAGCCGCCTACTCAAGAATTACCAAAGGCTGAATCACAAAAAGCCTCAACATTACCAGATTATAAGGTAAAAGGTATTTATGTTACAGGTTGGTCTGCCGGAAACCAGGCAAAAATCAACCACTTTATTAATCTTTTATCTAGAACTGAGCTTAATACTCTTGTAATTGATGTAAAAGATGATCTTGGAAGGGTTTCATATAAATCAGATGTTCCTCTTGCAAAAGAATCAGGAGCAACAAAAACAGCTATGATTGGCGATATTAAAGCATTAATGAAAAAGCTTAAAAGTCGTAACATTCATACAATTGCAAGGATTGTTGTTTTTAAAGATCCCATATTAGCAGAGAAAAAACCAGAACTAGCGTTATTAACCGCATCCGGCACTGTTTGGCATGATAGAAATAATACAGCTTGGCTAGACCCTTTCAATGAAAAGTCATGGTCTTATAGCATTGACCTTGCAAAAGAAGCTGTAAAAAATGGCTTTGATGAAGTTCAGTTTGATTATGTTAGATTTCCAGCAGATGGTAAGGTCAAAACTTTATCATATAATAAACCTGGAAGTAAGCCTAATTTAGTTAAACCAATAAATGCTTTTCTATCTAAATCAAAATCAGAACTAAATCAACTTGGAGTACCTGTATCTGCTGATATTTTTGGAATTGTGACTACTAATATCGGAGATATAGAAAAAATAGGACAAGACCTTGAACCAATAAGTAAAACTGTTGATTTCATTTCTCCTATGGTTTATCCATCTCATTATGCGCTAGGAGAATATAAGATTAGGAAACCTGATTTAGAACCATATAGAGTTGTTTATAAAAGCCTATATACTGCAAATGAAAGATTATCTAAAATCAAAGATACTCACGCCAAAATCCGTCCATATCTACAAGATTTCTCAGCTTCATGGCTTGGCAGAGGCAATTTTAAAAAATATACTGCTGAAGATGTTAAAGCACAAATCAAAGCAGTATATGATAGCGGCTTAGAAGAATGGATATTATGGAATGCAGGAAATAAATATAATGAGTCAGCTTTTCAAAATATAAATCAAACACAATAAATATTTATTTACCAAAAAGCACTGGCTGAATCTGTTTTCCTTTTAATGCCTCAATTATCGTTTCAACAATAAGCTCCATCCTTGCTACTATTGAATTTTGTTTAGTTAATGGATTATCCTGATTAAAAGGCATAAAGAAAATATTTTTAGCATTTAGTAATATTCCAAGATTCTTAGCATTAGCTCCTAACCCGTCGTTTGTAGAGATTCCTATAACAACGGGTTTATTATTTCTTAAATGAGCTTTTACAGCCATAAGTACAGTGGTATCAGTGATTGCATTTGCAAGTTTCGCAAGAGTATTACCTGTGCATGGGGCAACTACAATTACATCCAATAATGATTCTGGACCAATTGGTTCCGCTTCAGTAATTGTACTAATAATCTTTTTGCCGGTAATATCTTCAATTTTATTAATAAAATCCTCAGCTTTTCCAAATCTCGTATCAATATTATATGAAGCCTCGGACATAATTGGAAATACTTCTGCTCCTTCATCAACAAGCTTTTGTATTTCAGGTATTATTTTAGAAAATGTACAAAATGAACCTGTTAATGCAAAACCTATTTTTATATTTAAAAGGCGCAATGTTTTTCCTCCTTTCTGTGTTTATAAATCAAAGTATTTTATTTCATTTTATGAAAAATCGGTAAAAGAGTTCCTAGATAAAAAAGAAGAAACCATATGGTTTCTTCTTTTTTATCTAGAGATTTTTAGTCAATTATTACTTTGTCACCAACCTGGTTTGCAATCTGCCAAAGTAATTTTGCTGCCTCTGCTCTTGTAAGTGTATCCTGAGGCCTGAATTTTCCATTAGGATCTCCGTTAATTAAGCCTCTCTTTTTCGCAATAAGTACATATTTTCTTAGGTTTGGGGATATCTTATTCGCATCTTTGAATGTCTTGTATATTTCTGCTTCATTAACACTATCATTTTGATATCCTTTTGCTCTTACAAGTGCTACTGTTACATCTTCTCTCATTGCATTCTTATCTGGTTTGTATTTCATACCTTCAGTTGTTTTGTAACCGGTTAGATAGCTCTTTGCTGCCTCTACAAACTTATATGCCCAATGACTGCTGCCAAGGTCTACAAATGTTGCATTAGACGGATTATTAAGCGCAAGATTTAATGAAAGCACCATCATCTTTGCAAATTCTGCTCTTGTTACAGCCTTTTCAGGCTTGAATGTCCCATCAGAGTACCCATTGATAATACCACTCTTTGACATCTCCATTATTTCATTATATGCCCAATGTTCTATAGATACATCCTTAAAGTTGGCTTCACCAGGCACATCAATTGAGCCCCCTGCAGTTATTTCAAAGGTGTAATATTTATTTTGATCTGTTGTATTCTTATTAGCTGAATTATCTAATGCGTATACATACAGCTTCTTTGTTGTATTTGCAGTTACAGTTGGAGCTGTAATAACTGTCTTGGTCCCGCTTACTGTTGACCAGCTTGCTGCTCCTGCCCAGCCATATTTCAAAGCCGATATTCCACTTACATCGGTTGCTTCTACTGTGATGCTTCCGCCTGATGCGACCTTACCTGAACTTGGTGTCACTGTTATTACTGGCGGCGTTGTATCATTTACTATTCCTGTCGTTATTTCAAAGCTATAATATTTATTCTTGTCAGATGCGTTCTTATTAGTTGAATTATCTATTGCATATACATATAGCTTCTTTGTTGTATTTACCGATACTGTTGGAGCTGCTATCGTAATAGTCATTCCTATATTTGTTTCTGAAGCTTTACTTACAATCCATGAAGATGAGCCCTCCCAAAGATAGCCTAATTCCGATATACCACTGCTGTCTAATGTTTCAATGCTTATTCTGCTTCC
>JBLNBO010000018.1:0-68826 GCA_050260055.1 Ignavibacteriales bacterium | reverse complement strand
AGCTCAATCACACAAAGCTTGGCGAAAACATTCTCGGAAAGTTTGCAGAAGTACTTAAAGACGTTGGAGTAATTGAAAAGAAACCCAAACTTGAGGGTAGAAATATGACTATGGTGGTTGCACCCAAATAGTTGACAGTCGCTGGCATACAGTTGATAGTTAACGATTAAAGCAGTTAACAAGTAGAAGGGAGATAAAAGATATGCCTAAAATTAAAACACATAGAGCAACTGCAAAAAGGTTTTCTCTAACCGGAACAGGTAAGGTTAAAAGGGGAAAAGCCGGAAAGAGGCATTTGCTTACAAGTAAAACAACAAAGAGAAAAAGAAGCTTAAGACAAGCAGGTTATGCAGATGCAACAAACGTTGCAACTATTAAGCAAATGATGCCTTACGCATAGTATTTAGAAAGTTGAGGAGGGAATTTAAATGGCAAGAGTTAAAGGCGCAATGAGAACACGCGCAAGACATAAAAAGGTTCTTAAATCCGCAAGAGGTTATTTTGGAGCAAAAAGTAAATTATTCAGGACTGCGAAGCAGGCAGTAATGAAATCTTTAAATTATGCTTATATTGGTAGAAAGCTAAAGAAAAGAGATTTTAGAAAGCTTTGGATTGCTAGAATCAATGCTGCTGCAAGGATGAATGGGATTTCTTACAGCAAACTCATGGATGGGCTTAAGAAGGCTGGAGTTCAGATGAACAGAAAAATGCTTTCAGAGATGGCTATTCATGATGCAGAAGGTTTTGGCAAGCTTGTTTCAATGGCTAAATCAAAACTGT
This sequence comes from Ignavibacteriales bacterium, assembly GCA_050260055.1. Lineage (GTDB taxonomy): Bacteria > Bacillota > Clostridia > Acetivibrionales > UBA4821 > JBLMYQ01. Next base: position 68,046 of record JBLNBO010000018.1, on the reverse strand, counting down.
AATTTATTAAATATTTTTCATTTAGGCTAATTGGTGAGGCTTGATTATTCAAGCCTCATTATTTTTAGGTGGTGATTGGATGAATTACACTATTACAAGTAAAGACAATAAATTTATTAAGTTGATAAAATCCTTGAATCATAAGAAATATAGAGAGAGTGAAAGCAAGTATTTTATTGAAGGTATAAAAATAATTTCTGAGGCAATTAAGCAAAGAATACCGGTTGAAGATGTGGTTATTTGTCCTGATATTCTTAATAAGGTAAGAGGCGGGATAGAATTTGGAGAAACGCTTGAAAGAGATGAATTCCGCATTCATTATGTTCCTGAAAATATTTTTAATGATATATGTTCCACTGAGACGCCGCAAGGAGTATTGGCTGTAATTTCTCGGGGAAATTATGACTTGAATAATTTGATTATAAAAACAGATGGTTTTTACATTGTACTTGATGGGATACAGGACCCGGGAAATTTGGGAACCATAATTCGAACTGCTGATGCTGTAAATGCTGATGGGATAATTCTTTCTGATGGATGCACAGATGCTTTTAGCCCTAAGACATTAAGATCAACAATGGGTTCAATATTTAGGGTTAATGTATTTGAAAATATTAATTTGGAAGATGCTTTGCAAAAAATGAAGCGGTATAAGATTAAAATCCTAGCATCAAGTCTTGAAGCCAAAAAGTTATATTTCGAAGAGGATTTTGAAAATGGGACTGCTATAGTCATTGGAAGCGAATCACATGGAATAAGGCCTGCTGTTTTGAATTTAGCGGATTCCTTGATAAAGATACCTATGAGCGAGCAGATTGATTCGTTAAATGCTTCAGTAGCGGCTGGTATATTGATATATGAAAAGTATAGGAGGGTATTTGAAAATTATAGGCTTAAATAGCTGCAAATGCCTAATTTACGGGGATATCACTTTCTTGATATACTGATTTGTCAACCGATGCACTTTGATTAATCGGTAATGAGGATCTCTTTAGGCGCATTGAAGGTGAAAACTCATCAAGGACTTTAAATTCGTATCCTTTTTTCTTAAACCATTCAATTATTTCTGGAAGAGCCTCGACAGAGGCTTTTCTTTTTGAATTATCATGCATTAATGCAATAACTTTTTTTAGACCTTTTGATTCATGCTCAATGTTATAAACAACCTGACTCTTTGTTATACCGCCAGGATTAGTATCGGCAGCTGAAACATTCCAATCAAAAAGGTTATAGCCAAATTCGGAAATTATATTATCAAATTCAACACCATGCATTTTTGTTGAGCCCCCAGGAGCACGAAAAAGCTTTGACTTTTTTCCTGTTATGGAAAAAATGACCTCCTCGGATTTTAGAACCTCTTGTTTAAAACTTTCACTGTTGGAATAAAGGGTGTAATAATTATGAGAGTAGCTATGATTTCCAATTGCATGTCCTTCCAAGTCTATCTGCTTGACTAGTTCTGGATATCTTTCCATCCTGCTTCCAATCATAAAAAAAGTGGCCTTGACCTCGTTTTCCTTGAAGATTCTAAGATACTCTGGCGTCGAGTATGGGTCAGGGCCGTCATCGATTGTAATGTATACTACTTTAGAAGAGTTTCTGTCAACAGAATTTAGTTCTGGAAGTTCAATCACTGTCGCTGGAGAGGTTTTTTTTTCCGCACTGATGTCAAATATTTCATCATAGACGCCTTCTGTAACAGAATTGCTATTGTTTTGGTTAGGGGAAGAGCTGCTGCCCTTATGATTATCAATCCTTATCAACCTATTTTCTGTATATGTATTATATGTTGAACTGTAAATGAATAGTGAAAACAAAAGAAGAAAAAATAGAATGATAACCACAATAGTAACATATTTATTTGGCAATCTCGAACAGCTCCTTTCTTTTGTAATGATAGCCTATCAATACTTATTTCATTAAGAGCTTAACTATATTAGAGTATATTTCTTGAGAATTCTTCTCCCAATTTCTGCACATGGACTTTGCTTGTTCTTTTGTGCCCGCATAAAGATTTAGCTCAATAAGGCAGGTATTGCCTTCGGTTATACGGCAAAAAACTGTGTATTCATTTTCATTGATAGGTGTGTAATCGGCAGAGATTTGAATTTCAGTTCTAAGAGCAGTGATGTTTTCTTGAATGGCAGTATCTATCAGCTTCCTAAAACTTGCACGTATCATTGTCTTAAAATAGCTTAATGCCTGTTTGCCTGATTCAGTAATTGAATATAATCTTTGATTAGATTCAATACGGCATTTCAAATAATTATCATTTACCAATTGAGAAATATATTCTTGAAGTAAAAAATAATTTATTTCTCTAACTTTAATTATCAATTTTGCAATTTGAGAATTAGTAAGCTCGAAATTTACATTTTCTATTAAATATAATATAAGAAGTTTGTCTTCGGCAATTTTTTCATTTAAATCTAATTGCATTTTTCCCTCCAGTATATGTAAGGTTTGCAATTAAATTATATCATGATTTGAAAGATAAGAACAAAAAAATATGCCTTTCGGCATATTTTTTTGTTCTTATCTTGTTTTAGCAGGAGTCTTAGTAGTAGGGGTAATTGTTCTAATCAAATCATTTATTTGAGTTCCAATGTTTGTTGTGTTTGTGCTCTTAAAGAGCTTGCTTATTTTTGCCATTGTAGCTGCCGAATCTGTTACTACGCATTTCTTAATAGATTTATTTGCTGCTTTAACTCTTTTTTCGATTGTCTTTTTCTCTAAGGCTGCATTTTTTATGTCCTTCGAGAACTTACATCCAATAAGAGCTGTGTCACCTGCTACCACTGTTGAACTATCTAATACACCCTTCATTTTACGGACTTCAGTGTTGATTTTTTCTGCCAGTTTTTGAGAGCTGGTTAATACTGGCTTAGTAATCGGGGCTTTTGTTTGAGTTGGATTTACCATTGAGCGGGGAACGGTCGGAGTACCAGGTAAAATCCTGCTTTGCTGAGTCCCTCTTTTTGCAGTATTAGGAGTCATTCTTACTCCTGAAGCAAAAGCAATTACAACGAGAAGAAGGATGCTCAATGTTGTTATTATTATTGCTTGATTTCTATTTCTCATTTTTTCACCTCCAGAATTATTTTTTCTTTTTTTAAAGAAATTATGACTGATTTAATTTTTTAAAAATAATATTTTATTGTAAACTAAACTAAATTAAGGGCATTAATTGTTGTATTGAGAAGATTAATGGAGTATAATTCATTTGTAGTATTTATTTATTTCTAAAGAATAAATACAAATGGAAACATTTCTCAGCAAATTTCTTTTGAGGTGGCTTCCCATGGCAAACGAGAATTTTATATTAGATAAAGAAGATTATTTAATACTTATTGTGGATGATCAGGAAGAAGTTTTAGAAAGTGCAAAAATGCTTCTTGAACTGGAAGATTATGTTGTTCTTTGCGCCCAAAATGGCGCTGAAGCTATTGAAATTATTAAAGAAAAGAATATTGATTTGATGCTTCTGGATTATTTTATGCCAGGAATGACAGGAGAAGATGTTGTCAAGAAAGTTAGAGAATTTAATAAAGATATAGTTATAATTCTCCAAACCGGTTATGCAGGGGAGAAGCCTCCGCTTGAAATGCTTAGACTTTTGAATATTCAAGGTTACCATGATAAAACCGAAGGGCCTGACAAACTGCTTTTATGGGTAGCTTCGGGTATCAGGTCATGTTCGCAAATAAGGTTGAATAAAGACTTAAATGATGAGATCGTTGTGTCAAACCAAAGGTTGAAAGATTCATATTATAAGCTAAAAAGAAATAACTATGAACTTATAGAAGCTTTTACAAAAGCTGTTGATGCAAAAGATGCCTATACTGCAGGCCATTCTACCAGAGTTTCAATTTTTGCCAGGATTATTGGCAGGCAGTTGAATATGAAGAATACTGAGTTGAACAGAGTAAAAGTGGGGGCTCTGTTTCATGATATAGGGAAAATTGGTATACCTGATGGTGTTCTGCTTAAAGAAGGAAGACTGACCGATGAAGAATTCACAGTAATAAAAAGGCATCCTGAGATTGGAAGCGGTATATTAATGCCTGTTACAATGCTTGCGGATATTATACCTGCTGTAAAACATCATCATGAAAAATATAACGGAATGGGTTACCCTAGTGGGCTCAGCGGTGAGAATATTCCATTGCACGCAAGAATCCTTGCGATTGCAGACTCATTTGATGCAATGACTTCAAATCGTTCATATCAAAAAAAGAGGACCTTTGAAGAGGCATTAGAAGAACTTGAAAGATGTGCAGGAACACATTTTGATCCTGAACTTACAAACATTTTCGTAGGGCAGTTCAGAAAAAACATGAAGTTTTACACGAGATTGATCACCTTTTGGGATAAAATCCACAAATTTGATAAGGCTAAAGAATATAAGGATTCATATTCAATGGTTTCTGAAGGTTAAACTACTAAATTAGTGTATCAAAAAGCTTGTATTGAATAACATGTATTGTGTATTATAAAATTGTGTGTTAAAATCATTTAAAAAGGCAATGATTGAGAGAGTAAGTTGATAATTATGCAAAGAGAGGGAATGTCATCGGCTGAAAGCATTCATGCAGTAGGGTCATCTGAAGTTGCCTAGGAGCTCTGCCGTTGAATTAGTAGTAGGCGGCGGATAAACCCGTTAGAGTAGTTGAGAGCCTGAATATTTTCAATTCAGGAACAAAAGTGGTACCGCTATTAACCCTCGTCCTTTAAGGATGAGGTTTTTTTATTTTTTCGAAAGAGAGAGGCAATAAAATATGAAACAACAACTTGAAAACATTAGAGTAGAAGCTTTAAATGAAATTGGAAAAGCTGAAGCATCACAAACCCTTGAATCAATCAGGGTTAAGTATCTAGGCAAGAAGGGAGAAAAGATAATAGTATGTACGAAGTAAAACCTGTGGAAAATTTCAAATGTACAGTGAATGTTCCAGGCTCAAAATCAATAACCAATAGGGCTCTTATTATTGGTGCCCTTGCGGGCAGGGGAACAATCCTGAAAAACTTTCTCTACAGCGATGACACCTTATATATGTTAGATGCTTTAAGAGGTTTGGGATATTATATAAAAGATGATAAGGAAACAAGGATTGTGAACGTGGAAAATACTGCACAAGTTCCTTTGAACGGTTCTTGCTTTATCGGTAATTCTGGAACGGCAATGCGCTTTCTTGCATCGTTTTGTGCTGTAAAAGGCGGAGAGGTTGAATTGACATGTATTGATAGAATGAAAGAAAGGCCTGTAGGGGAACTGGTAGAAGCATTGAAAAAACTTGGAGCACAGGCTGATTATATCGATAAGAATGGCTTCCCCCCTATTAAAATCAAATCTACTGGGCTTAAAGGAGGGAAGGTATGCTTGAGAGGAGATATAAGCAGTCAATTTATTACTTCGATGCTCCTAAGTGCACCTTATGCTGAAAAAGATGTTGATATTGAGATTGCTGGGGAACTTGTATCCAAGCCTTATGTAGATATTACAGTGCAAATAATGAAGAATTTTAAAGTTGATGTTTGCAACCAGAACTATCAATATTTTCACATAAAAGCTGGGCAATCATATACCCCTAGAGAGTATATGATTGAATCGGATTGTTCTTCTGCATCTTACTTCTTTGCCGCTGCTGCAATTGCAAATGGAGAGATTACTGTTGAAAATATTAATCCAAATAGTCTTCAGGGAGATATTAAATTTGTTGATATACTTGAGGAAATGGGTGCGAAGGTTGAAAGAGGGAGCGATTACATAAAGGTTATTGGGAACGGAAATCTTAAAGGCATTGCGGTTGATATGAATCATATGTCTGATGTTGCGCAAACCTTGGCAGTTGTTGCTCTTTTTGCTGAAGGACCGACAGAAATAAAAAATGTTTATAATATGAGATTAAAGGAAACGGATAGGTTAAAAGCATTAACAAAAGAACTTGTTAAGCTAGGAGCGGGGGTCGAAGAAAAAGATGATGGAATTATAATTTATCCATCTTCTTTATACAGTGCTGCTGAAATCGAAACTTATGACGATCATAGGATGGCTATGAGTTTTGCTTTGGCGGGATTAAAGATTCCAGGAATAAAAATTGCAAAGCCTGAATGTGTGTCTAAGACATTTCCAGGTTTCTTTAAAGAATTTGAGAAGATAAAAGGATAAGCATTTATAGGATTTTCCTATTTGCATTCTCTCCTTTCGTGATATAATTGAAACAATAAAATAAGTGGATAGGATTTTAACTATGCCTATCAGCTAATTAATACGGGGGCGTAAACATGTCAAGAAAAACTCAAAAAATAATTGCAATTGTTATAGCTGCATTCTTTTTAGTAGGTACAATTTTAATGGCACTACCTCTTTTTATGTAATAATTTAATTTAAGAATATAGATAAGAATAATGGTTATTATATTTCTGGGTGATGAATATGGGAAATTTAGTCTCTGCTTATATCTATCCTCATCCTCCGATTATTATTCCTGAAATAGGAAAAGGAGAAGAGGCTCCGGCTGCAAAAACTATAAGTAGTTGTATTCAGGCTTCAGAAAGCATGAAGGCTAAACAGCCTGATACAGTATTGGTTATAACTCCGCATGGCCCAGCATTTAAAGATGCTGTTGCTATTTCGGTTAATGAGACTTTATCTGGTAATTTTGCACGATTTGGCAGGCCTGATGTAGGTCTTGAGTTTCAAAATAATCTTGAACTTACAGAAAAGGTAATCCAAAAATGCAATCTGTCTGGAGTGCCGGTTGTTCTTTTGAACACACAAGCTGTTTATTTATATGGAATTGACAATAGCCTTGATCATGGCGCTCTGGTTCCTATGTATTACATTTCTCAAAAAGTTAAAGATATTAAAATTGTCCATATTTGTATGGGCTTTTTATCTTATAAAGAACTTTATGAATTTGGAGAGTGTATTAAAGAAGCAATAAAGGAAACTGATGAGAATGTTGCTATTATCGGAAGCGGCGACCTTTCTCATCGTCTTACGCAGGATGCACCATGTGGATACGATAAAAGAGGCAGCCAATTTGACCAAAAACTAGTAGAATTATTAGCAGAAGGTAAATTCAATGAAATTATGGAAATAGATGAAAAACTTATTGAAGGGGCTGGAGAGTGTGGATTAAGGCCGTTTTCAATTTTGTTTGGCTGTTTAAATGGATATGAGGTTTTGCCAAAGGTTTTTTCCTATGAAGGGCCTTTTGGAGTAGGCTACTGCGTAGCTGAATTTAATATAGTGTAAATAGGAGGATTTTTATGCCAAGCCAAGACCAATATGTTGCTCTTGCAAAAGAAACTTTAGAGGAATACATTACTACAGGAAAAACAATAAATGTACCTAGTGCTTTACCTGAAGAAATGATATCCCAAAAAGCAGGAGTATTTGTTTCCTTAAAATTAAATGGAGAATTGAGAGGTTGTATTGGAACAATCAAATCAACAAGAAACTGTATTGCAGAAGAAATAATACAAAATGCAATTAGCGCAGGTACACAGGATCCGAGATTTTTCCCTGTTTCATCTGATGAGTTGAAGGATATAGTTTATAGTGTTGATGTCCTTATGGATGCAGAACCTATTGAGTCTATTGAGCAATTAGATGTAAAAAAATATGGAGTAATTGTAAGATCTGGAGCACGCACAGGGCTTTTACTTCCTAACTTGGAGGGAGTAGACACACCGGAATATCAGATTAGCATAGCTTTGCATAAGGCGGGAATTGGACAAAAAGAGAATTTTACACTTGAAAGATTTGAGGTTGTAAGACACGGAGATAAATAGTTTACTGAGGTGAGTTATGAAGGAAGCAAAGTATTGGACAAACGAGGGAGAAAAGTTAAAATGCTATCTTTGTCCTCATAATTGCTCTATTGTTGAGAATGGTATTGGCGTTTGCAGAGTCAGGAGAAATCTTAAAAACAAGCTGTATTCATTAAATTATGGACAAGTATCTTCAATTGCGCTTGACCCTATAGAAAAAAAACCGCTCAGCCGCTTTTATCCGGGCAAGAATATATTATCTGTTGGCACATTCGGATGCAATCTAAAATGTTCATTTTGTCAGAATTGGTCTATAGCTCATGCTGATCCTGATACAATTAATATTGAGCCTGAACAGCTTGTAAAAAAAGCTATTGAGCTTAAAAAGGATGATAATATCGGCATAGCATTTACATACAACGAACCTTCCATATGGTTCGAGTTTGTTTATGATACTGCTGTGCTTTCGGCCAAAGAGGGATTAAAAAATGTTCTGGTTACTAATGGTTTTATAAGTCCCAGGCCGCTTGAAGAGATTCTCCCCTATATTCATGCCATGAACATTGATGTTAAAGCATTCAATAATGAATATTACAAAGATGTTTGCAGGGGTACTCTTGATGATGTTAAACGGACAGTGGAGCTTTCAGCCCAAAATTGCCATGTCGAAATAACTACGCTTATTATTCCTGAACTAAATGATAATGAGAAGGAAATTGAGAGCCTTGCATCATGGCTTGCAGGGGTTAATCCAGAAATCCCAATTCACTTTTCCAGATATTTTCCTAATTACAAAATGAGGGATAAGCAGGTAACACCGCGTCAAACCCTTGAAAGAGCAAAACAAATAGCAGAGAAATATTTGAAATATGTATATATAGGAAATGTATGACGTTTATATTTCAATTATAAAAAAATGCTGACAAGACATTTGCGAATACTTATAATTGAATTAAACTAAAAATTTGCAGGGGTGTCATGTTGTACACAATAATCAATTATGCCAAAGAATTTATAAGCTATATGGGAATTAATAATCTCCTTGATGTCTTGAGGGTTACGATTGATATATCCATCGTTTCCTTTGTGGTTTATTGGCTTATTGTTCTTGTTAAGGATACCCGTGCTTACCAGCTTATAAAAGGAATACTAATACTGGTTGTTGCAACTCAAATCAGTGAATGGCTGCAACTTACCACAATTAATTACATACTTAAAAATACAATGACATATGGTGTTTTAGCCCTTATTGTTGTATTTCAACCGGAACTTAGAAGAGCGCTCGAACAAATAGGGAGAAGCAAGTTCAAAGATATATTTGTGATTGACGAGGAGAGTAAAGAGGACAAGCTCAAGAAGGCTATTGATGAAATAATACGTTCTGTTGATGTGCTTTCAAAAACCTTTACAGGTGCACTTATAGTTATTGAAAGAGATACTATGATGGGTGATATTATAAGGACCGGAATACCAGTAAATGCTGCTATTTCAGCTGAACTTATCGTGAATATTTTTACACCGAATACGCCTCTGCATGATGGTGCTATTGTTATAAGAGAAGATAAAATAATGTCGGCTGCATGTTTCCTTCCTCTTACAGAGAATTATGATTTAAGTAAAGAACTTGGAACACGGCATAGAGCTGCATTAGGAATAAGTGAAGTTACTGATTCAATATCAGTTGTAGTTTCCGAAGAGAGCGGCAAGATTTCCATGGCGATAAATGGGGGACTAACAAGGAATCTTAGTATTGATACTTTAAAAATGGCACTGGATAAATTCTTTATAAACAAAAGAAGCACACCAAAGAAGTTAATGCTATGGAAGGTAAAGAAGAATGAAAAAGCTGGGTAATAATGTTAGGCTTAGGGTGTTATCCGTATTTATTGCAATAATTCTTTGGATTTATGTAGTAAATATTCAGAATCCTGAGGTTAAAAGAGAATTTGATTCAATTCCGGTTAATGTAGAAAATGTTGACCTTCTATCAGGTTATGGGCTTATTCTTTCTGGAGACAGGGCAAATAATATTTCAGTAAAGCTGAAAGGAAATCAGGATGCAGTTAATAAGATTCAAAGGAATGATATCGAAGCTTTTGCAGACTTGAAAGATATCAAAGGTAAAATTAGTGCAGGCAAAATTTCTATTCCTGTGAAAATTAATCTTTTAAACTCTGAAGGAATAGAAGTTATAGATAAGAATAAATACAAAATTGAAATTGAAATGGACAGATATTCGCAGGTACAGAAAATTGTTGAAGTAGTGTTCCAAGGTATTACCAATAAGGACCTAAAGTATGAAGCAAAATCAATCAGGCCGAATGTTATTACAATCAGCGGGCCTCAAAAGCTTGTGTCAAATATCGGCTCAGTAAAGGCAATAGTTGATATTACAAATAGTGAAAAAGAAATGTCGGTTATAAAGAGATTTAAGATATATACAAAGAGAAATACTGATATAACAAACAATGAGCAGCTTATAGTAGACAGCCAGAATGTTCAGGTTGATATAGATTATCAAAAGTTTAAGGAAGTACCAATTATACCTAACATTGTTGGACAGCCATCAAAAGGATATTTTGCTGCCGGATATAAAATAAACCCCGAAAAGATTTTGATATCGGGACACTCTGACAAAGTTAATCCGATTAATACTTTAAATACAAAGAAAATAGATATAACCGGCAAAAAAAGCGACTTAAGCAATTCACCAGAACTTATTATTCCTCAGGGTATAAACCTTAATTATTCTGAAGACATAAAAGCTGATATTTTTATTAAAAAGATAACTACCCAGCAAAAAGTGCAAAAAAATCTTTGAAGCTGATTTTAAATGTTTTATGTTAAATGATTAAAGTTGTAAGGGTTCACTAAATTGCTCTTGAATATTGAGAGCAGTTTTAATTTCGCTTTTGATTTCTTCAAGGCCTTCGGGTGTTTTTGATTCACATCTTACTATGAGTTCCGGCCCAGTATTTGAAGCTCGGACAAGCCCCCACCCATGTTCAAAAATTGCCCTGACGCCATCCACTTCAACCATTGGGATTTCTTTTTGTTTAAAGTATGTTCTTACCTTTTCGACTTCATTAAATTTATTTTCTTCACTAGAATGTATTCTGATTTCTGGTGTTGAGTGATATCGATTAATATCTGCTAGAAGCAGCGAAAGAGGTTTTTCAGTTTTTGACAGGATTCTTAAAAGTCTTGCTCCTGCGTAAACGGCATCATCATAACCGTAGTATTCATCTGCAAAAAACATATGGCCAGACATCTCACCTGTAAAAACTACGCCAGTTTCTTTCATTTTAGCTTTAATAAGCGAATGCCCTGTCTTGAAGAAAAACGGTTCGCCTTGAAGCCTATTGACTTCATCAACAAGCGACTGTGAGCATTTTACCTCAATTATTACCTTTGAGTTAGGGTGAGAGGGCATGATTTCCCGCCAGAAAAGTATCATAAGATTATCACCCCAGATTATACTGCCTTGATCATCAACAACGCCTAATCTGTCCCCATCGCCATCAAAAGCAATCCCTACATCTGCTTTGTTATCAAGTACTGTCCTAATCAAGTGCTCAAGGTTCTCTTTTTTAACTGGATCAGGAAAATGATTCGGGAATAATGGATTGGATTCACAAAACAAAGGAATTACTTCGCAGCCTAAATCCTTAAAAAGATTTTCTGCAAGCAGAGAGGCGGTGCCATTCCCGCAATCGACTACTACTTTGAGCTTTTGGCTGCCTAAGGTGATTTTTTCCTTAATCATGCTTTTATAGTCAGGGTAGATATCTACGGATTTACTGTTTCCATTGCCTAAAATATAACCCTCTTTTTCAATGATTCTTCTTAAATCCTGGATTTGGTCACCGTACATTGTTCCGCCGTCTGCAATACAAATTTTAAAACCGTTATATTGTGGAGGATTATGGCTTGCGGTAACCATTATTCCGGCATTTGTACCAAAAAGAATTCTGGCATAATAAAGCATAGGCGTAATTACAGTTCCAACATCAACAACATTTATTCCGGTCGAGGTTATTCCTTTGATTAAGGCTTGCTTCAATGGTTCGGATGAAACTCTATTGTCACAGCCGACTACTGATTTGGTTTCGCCAGCTTTCATTGTGATAGTTCCGAAAGCTTTGCCTATTGCTTCTGCTGTTTCTATGGTTATCTCATCATCAGCTATGCCTCTTATATCATACTGCCTGAATATCTCTGGTTTTATTATCATACTAAACCGCCTTTTCATAGTATTCTTATCCTGTATATTATATCCAGGATATTAGCTGATTAATCATTTTAACTACGCAATGCGCAATAAAGTTCTTTCTTATACAAAATATTTATGGTATACTGCTGACAGCAATTAAGCGGAGGAAGGTATGGAGCTTTTATTTCGTATTGGAAATAGTGTTGCATTGTTAGGAATCAGCTTCATAGCAGGTATTATTGTGGTTGCGGTTCACGAGTGGGCACATGCGTTTACTTCGTGGAAAATGGGTGATAATCTGCCGAGATTTGGGCGGAGGCTCAGCCTTAATCCATTTAGGCATGTTGATTTTGTCGGCTTGCTTTTTATGGTCCAAACGGGATTCGGGTGGGGAAAACCGGTACAGACAAGCCCCAAGAATTATAAAGACAAGAAAAAAGGAATAATCCTTAATGGAATTTCAGGTCCGCTTGCAAGCATTTTGCTGGCAGCAATCATGGCCTTTATTATTTCTTTTATTGATATTTTAGCCGAGAAGGAAAAGCTTTATTTATCAGGGTATAAGGCTCTCTATCTTATAACATTTTTAAAAGACACTTTGTTTTTTAGTCTTAATCTAGCGCTGGTCAGCCTTATCCCGATGAAACCCTTTGATGGCTTTATGATATGGGGAGGAGCTATTCCTCCAAAAAACCAGTTTAAAATATTTCAATTTCAGGGAATAATGCTTGCAGTATTTCTACTGGTTATACTGATATCACCGGAGATATTTTCAACCATTACAAAGCCTATTGGAAGTCTTCTGGAGCTTTCATCAAAGGGCATATTACATTTGTTTTTGTAGAACTATCAAATGTATATAAGAGAGTTAAACAGCCTATAAAAAATGATTTTAAGGTTTAATAATTGTGAATTATCAATTATAAATTTTCATCATATTGATAAGGGGGAGTATCAATGAGTAAAAAGAGAATCGTAAGTGGTATGAGAACTACTGGGGTATTGCATCTTGGAAATTATTTCGGAGCTTTGGAAAACTGGGTGAAATTACAGGATGAATATGACTGTTTTTTCTTTACGGCTGATTGGCATGCACTAACAACAGGTTATGAGGATACGTCTAAGTTAAGAGAGAATGAAAGGAATATGGTTATAGACTGGCTCTCAGCGGGCTTAGACCCTGAAAGATGCGTAATTTTCAGGCAATCAGATATAAAACAGCATGCAGAACTTCATTTACTCCTATCAATGATAACGCCGCTTTCGTGGCTTGAAAGATGTCCTACTTATAAGGATCAAATAAAGCAATTAAAGGATAAAGATATTTCAACTTATGGATTCTTGGGTTATCCGTGTTTAATGACTTCTGATATAATCATATATAAATCAGAATTGGTCCCAGTTGGGGAGGATCAAGTTCCTCATCTTGAAATTACCAGAGAAATGGTGAGACGGTTTAATTATATTTATGGGGAGGTTTTCCCTGAACCTCAGCCTATGCTTACGAAAGCCAAAGTCCTTCCAGGACTTGATGGCAGAAAGATGAGCAAGAGTTATGACAACACTATCCTTCTTTCAGAGACAGCAGAAGAAGTAAAACGGAAAGTAAATACTATGATTACAGATCCGCAGAGAATTAAGAAGGATGACCCTGGACATCCAGATGTTTGTGCTGTGTTTGCATACAAAAAGATATTTTCCCCAGATGAGGTAAAACAAGTTGAGAGTGATTGCAAAGAAGGGAAAATAGGATGCGTGCAGTGTAAGAAAGCACTTATTGAGAAGCTTAATGAGTATCTGGAACCAATGCGTGAAAGAAGAGCCGAAATACTTAAAAATCCGGAGATTGTTGATGAAATATTAGCACGCGGAGCTGAGAAGGCTAGAAAGATTGCTGAGGAAACAATGGTGGAAGTCAGAAAGGCAATGAGACTTTAAGTTATACTAGTCCTTCCCTCTGTTGAAAAGAGAGGAAAACTAGAAGGGTGAGCTATGGAACACAAAACTGGTTATACAATAAAAATTCAAAACTTTGAAGGGCCTTTGGATTTGCTATTCCATCTTATTGAAAAGAATAAGATGGATATTTATGATATTCAAATAGGCGAAATAACCGACCAGTATCTTGAATTTCTAGGCCAAATGGAACGTATTGACCTTGAGATTGCAAGCGAATTTTTAGTCATGGCATCAACCCTTTTGCTTATTAAATCGAGAATGCTTTTACCAAAGCCCCAGCCCCCTGATGAAGATACAGATGAGCTTAGGGACCAGCTAATAAATTCTCTTCTTGAGTATAAGAAATACAAGGAATATGCATTAGAGCTTAAGAATAGGGAAGCTTACTACGGGAAGATGTTTTACAAGCCGCAGGAAGTGTTTAAGGTTCTTACTTTTGATATAATCAACAAGAGTTACCCTTCCGAGGTTATCCCGGAAATTTATGCTGATATTTGCATTAGAAATATAAAAAAATTGAATCCAAGGAAAGAGATTATAAATCAGTTGATTGTAAAAGAAAAAATTACAATCAGGAGCAAAATAAAAGAAATTGTAAAATTTCTGTTTGATAAGACAAAATTCAAGTTTTCGGAATTGTTTGTTAAGGGAAAAGATTCGAAAATGGATATAGTAACTTCATTTATGGCTATTTTAGAGCTTGCAAAAATAAAGAAACTAACCATTGAGCAAAAGGAAGGCTTTGGAGATATAGTAGTCAAAAAGACAAAAAACTCTGATATTATAAAGCACCTGTAAGGAGGAACATCATAGTGGAAATCCAAAAAATTGAGGGACTAGTAGAAGCATTGTTGTTTGCATCAGGCGAGCCTGTTCATCTCGAAACACTTTCAGAAATTACGGGTGTCGACGCAAAAACTTTAGTTAATATTATAAATCGTTTATCTGATGCGTATATATCCGAAAACAGAGGGATACAAATACGGGAAATTAACGGTGCCTATCAGCTGTGTTCTAAAGTTGATTATTTCGAATATGTTAAGAAGCTTTTCGAACCCAGACAGAAACAAGGCCTTTCTCAAGCTGCACTTGAAACCCTTTCAATAATTGCATATAATCAACCATCAACGAAAGTTGAGATTGAAAAAATCAGAGGAGTAAATTCGGATAGTTCGGTTAACCTGCTGTTAGAAAGAAATCTTATCAAGGAAGCCGGGAGGATGGATGCTCCGGGTAAGCCAATTTTGTATGAGACAACAGAAGAATTTTTGCGGGCGTTCGGTTATAAATCGCTTGCAGAACTTCCGCCGGTAGATGAAATTTTGAAAATAGAAGAATAAAATAATAAATACACAAATTCAACCCGGGTAATTTTAATAACCGGGTTGAATTTTTAATGCATTTTTTTCCATATAAACGGAAAAAATGTTATGCGGGGTGTATATATGATTTATGTTGCTGCAATTATAATAATTCTTATTATTATAATTATATTAATACTAGTCATGATTTTTAGCGATGTTACAATACATGTAATGTTTCGCAGGGGTGCAGATTTTCAAAAAACCAGAACTCAAATACTCTTTCTGGATAGATTCAAGCTTTTTGATAAAAAATTTGAATCCACAAAAGAAGATAAGAAAGCAAAAGGAGAGAAACCGAAAAAGAT
This sequence comes from Ignavibacteriales bacterium, assembly GCA_050260055.1. Taxonomy (GTDB): domain Bacteria; phylum Bacillota; class Clostridia; order Acetivibrionales; family UBA4821; genus JBLMYQ01. The sequence continues at coordinate 52,426 of JBLNBO010000018.1, read as the reverse complement.
TGATAAATATAGTGAAATAGTAATTAAATCACTTGGTACAATGGGCAGATATAACAACTTTCTCCGTGATATAAATAATAATCTAGGAAATGGATTAAAAACAGCGAAACTTAATTTTTCCACAAGTATTGGGACTGACGATGCTGCAATGACTGGCATACTATGTGGAATAGCATGGGCAATTTTAGGAAATCTAAGAATGCAAAAAGATTATTATAATCTATTCAACAATGTTGAATTTTCAGTAAATCCGAATTATAAAAAAAAGATTTTTGCAGTTGATATAGACAGTATATTTACTATTAAAACTGTTTATATTATTTATGTGCTGGTTTCATTAAATCAGATATTCAATATTGAGATAAAAAGAAAAGAAGGTTAAGTTAATATAACTTTTGGAAATGAGGTAGGAAAAATGAATGAACATCCAATTCAGGGATTAATGTCGACTGCTATGCAAAGCATAAAGGATATGGTTGATGTTAATACAATTGTAGGAGATGCAGTACAAGCTCCTGATGGTACTGTAATAATACCTATATCAAAGGTCACATTTGGTTTTGCAGCAGGAGGAAGTGAATTTAAGGGCGAAATCGAAGAAGAGGATTCTAGAGAAAGCGAACAAAGTAATTCAAGAATGCCTTTCGGTGGAGGAAGCGGAGCAGGGGTAAGTATTATACCGATAGCATTTTTAGTAGTAAATAAAGAAAATATTAAAGTTTTGCCTGCAAACTTTAATACATCATTGGATAAATTATTAGATTTCATTCCTGAAATGGTAGAAAAGATAAATGACTCGGTCAAGAAGAAGATTTGTGTAAAAAAAGAAGGGAAAAGTGCTGAAGTTCACAGTAAAAAAGATTGTTTAAGCGATGATTAGAAATTTAGTGGTATAAATCTCAAAATGTTTATAAAAAGGACCAATTTATATTAAATAAGTTAGTCCTTTTTATTTTAAAAATTGTATTCTTCTTTTATTGATTTGATTGCAGATTCTTCATCTGTGCTTGAAACCAAATATGATATTTCAGTTTCGGATGTTGTTACCAGCTTGATTTCGATTTCTACTCTTGATAAAACAGTAAAAAGATTTGCTGCAACGCCTGGTATAGTTCTCATTCCCTCGCCTGATACACATATCTTTGTATTGTTGGAGTCTATATCAAGTCTAAGAGCGGGGATATCCTTTTTGAATTTTGCAAGAGCAATAATTGCTTTTGACATATCATCTCCTGGAATTGTAAAGGAAATATTCAAGATTCCTTTATAGCATGGAGATTGAGTAATCATATCAATATTAATGTTTTGTTTAGCAATTGCATTAAAAATCTCTGAAATTATCTTCATGTTATTCGGAATGTTGTCCATGGTAATTAAAGAGACACCATTTGTAACTGTATAATTGTTTATCACTTTCTCACTCAATTAAATCATTCTCCTTTATATTATTTTATTAAACTTTTCATATTATAGAATCCCGGTTTCTGCTTTACAATAAATTTTGCAGCCCTGATTGCTCCAAGCCCAAAAATGTTTCTAGATAATGCGGTATGATTTATTTCGATAATTTCATCTGTGCCGGCGAAAACAACAGAATGCTCTCCAACTATTGTGCCGCCCCTTAAGGAATGAATACCTATTTCATTCTTACTTCTTTTTTTTCTTACATTTGTTCGGTCATAAATATATTCAGGTTTTTCTGGCAATGCCGATTTTGCAGCTTCTGCAAGCATGATTGCAGTTCCACTTGGTGCATCAACCTTTTGATTATGATGCTTTTCAATTATTTCAATATCAAAGTTTTCATGCAATACCTTGGATGCTTCTTCTACAAGCTTCATTACTAAGTTTATTCCAACTGACATATTCCCAGACTGAAATATTGGAATATATTGCGAAGCTTTTTTTACTTTCTGTATTTGAGAACTTGACAATCCTGTAGTAGCAATAACAAGGGGGATTTTTCTTAAAACTGCATATTCTAATAGTAACTCGATTCCTTCTGCATTAGAGAAGTCGATGATTACATCTGCTTCATCTTTACAGCTTTTATGCTTTGAGTATATGGGGAAAGAATCTTTTGGCGCGGCGTTTGTATCAAATCCTGCACATACTTCAATCTCAGAGTCATTTTCAATTAGAGTTGTAACTACTTGTCCCATTTTTCCATTACAGCCGCTAACTATTGCTTTTAGCATAAGGATTTCCTCCTTGGTAAGGTATTATAATATATTGGGCAACCCTTAAGGTTGCCCTTTAAAAGTAACATTGGGTTATTTTAATAATCCGTAATTTATAAGTGATGTTTTAAGGATTTCAATATTTTTTTCTGTCATGTTAGTTAAAGGAAGCCTGCAAGAGCCTACATTATAACCAAGCATATTCATTGCTTCTTTTGTAGGAATCGGGCTGACTTCTATAAATAATGATTTAATTAAATCGAACATTTTTAATTGAAGTTCCATACTACCTTTAACATCACCTTCTAAGTACTTCATTACCATATCATGCGTATCTTTTGGAAGGATATTTGCCACAACGGATATTACTCCAACTGCTCCTACCGAAAGCATTGGAACAATATGATCATCGTTTCCTGAGTATATGTATATCTTATCTTTACAAATTGATGCAAGCTCGGTGATTTGATTTATATTTCCGCAAGCCTCTTTAATAGCAACAATATTCTCAACCTCAGAAAGAGCTCTAACTGTTTCAGGAAGTATGTTAAGGCCTGTTCTTGATGGTACATTATAAAGGATAATTGGCACTTTAACGCTGTTTGCGATTGCTGTATAGTGCGCGATTAGCCCATTTTGAGTAGTTTTATTGTAATATGGCGAAACAAGAAGCAATCCGTCTACTCCAACAGATTCAGCATATTGCGATAGATGAATGCAGTGTCTTGTATCATTGCTTCCTGTCCCGGCAATTACAGGAATTCGGCCTGCAGTCTTATCAACAGCAAATTTTATTACCGCCTTGTGTTCTGCATCTGGCAGTGTAGATGATTCACCTGTAGTACCGCATATAATTATTGCATCAGTTTTTTCTCTTATTTGAAATTCAATTAATTCTCCAAGTTTATCAAAATCAACTCCGTCGTTTGTAAATGGAGTAATTATTGCTACCCCAGAACCTTTAAAAAGAAGCTTTTTCATTGCAGAGTTCTCCTTTCAGATAATTTCATTTTCCCCAATATTTTATAAGCTCTTCAGCGATTTGAACTGCATTTGTTGCAGCACCTTTTCGGATGTTGTCTGATACAACCCACATATTGATTCCACTTTGAATGCTTTCGTCTCTTCTTATTCTTCCAACGAAAACCTCATCTTTTCCAGAGGCATTGATTGGGAGCGGATAAACATTATTCTCAACATCATCCTGTACTATTACTCCTGGAGCTTGCTCTAAAGTCTGCATAAGTTCCTTGACGTCAAAATCTTTTTCGAATTCAACATTTATAGATTCACTATGACTATTGAAGACCGGAACCCTTACTGTAGTTGATGTAATTCTCATTGCAGGCTCATGAAGAATCTTTCTGGTTTCATTTATCATTTTTATCTCTTCTTTAGTGTATCCACTTTTTTCAAAGACATCAATATGGGGAAGTACGTTTCCCGCAATTGGATGCGGGAATTTCTTAGGTGATTCTCCCTTTAATCCATTTTCAAGATCCATCCAACCTTGTCTTCCAGCACCTGAAACAGCCTGGAAAGTCGTATAGATAATTCTCTTTATATTATATTTATCATGCAGGGGTTTTAGAGCAACAACTGCCTGAATTGTTGAACAGTTTGGATTTGCAATTATGCCCTTATGGCCCTGTATATCCTTAGGGTTAACCTCTGGAACAACAAGCGGCACATTGGGGTCCATACGCCACGCGCTGCTGTTATCAATAACTACGCATCCTTTTTCAGCTGCAATTGGCGAAAATTTCAAGCTTGTGCTCCCACCTGCCGAAAAAAGAGCAATATCTATATTACCATTATCAAAAGAGTTTTCGGTAAGTTCTAAAACTTCATATTCTTTTCCCATGAATTCCAGCTTTTCACCTGCACTTTTGCTTGATGCGAAAAGATAATAATTCTCTATTGGCAGTTTTCTTTCTTCAAGCACTTTTAGAAAGGTTCTTCCTACCATTCCAGTAGCACCTATAACTGCTAAATTATATTTTTTCATAATTATCCCTCCAGTAAAAATAATATGCAGCCGCCATTTAATAACTTCCGGCAAATGATGTATCTATATAATAAATATTTAAGAGCATTCTTTAATAATATACCTAGCACTAATATTATATATTATTATATGTTATTAATGTTAATTGTTTATTATAAAAAAACACTTTTAAAATGCAAAAAGCCGGTCTTGATGGACCAGCTGTATTGGAATACGACAAAGCAAGCTTAGATGCAAACCTTGCCGCATTCAATTTCAATAACAGATAGCACTCCATCGAGTTCTCGATGACAGTCGCGCCGCTATTAACGTCACGCCCAGGTAATAATTATACGAGTTAATTATTCCTTCGGCACTTTTACCTTTTCTGTCTTATCATTGAAGCTCGAACTCCTTAAAAACAGTACTCTTTAAAAGTGCAACCTCTACCTTATGATATTAAACTAGGCTTTTTAATGTTATAATATTAGCATCTGGGTATTTTGTTGTCAAATATTATTTTAATATCTTAGCTGTTTCTTTAGCTATGGTTAGTTCTTCGTTTGTGTGTATAACAAGGGTCCTAACTTTTGAACGACCTCCGGTTATTTCGAGCTCATCATTAGTAAGTGTCTTGTGAACTGCATTTCTATTCTTTTCATTATCAATTGTAATACCAAGATAATCTAGATTTTCTAGCGATTTTTTACGGACTCTCCAATCATGCTCACCTATTCCGCCAGTAAATACGATTATATTAATACCATTTAATGCAGCTATATATTGTCCGATATATTTTTTGATATTGTAACAGAATATATCTACCGTAAGCTGTGCCATCTCATTATACTGATAGGCTGCTTTTTGTATATCTCTGAAATCACTGCTCATTCCTGATACGCCTAAAATACCGGATTTTTTATTCATTAATTCATTAATTTCTTGTATTCCTAGGCCTTCTTTCTCCATTATTACAGGAACAATTGCCGGGTCAATACTTCCACATCTTGTTCCCATTACCAGCCCTTCCAAAGGAGTATAGCCCATAGATGTATCGATTGATTCGCCTCTGTCAACTGCACATATGCTTGAACCGCTGCCAAGATGACATGTGATTATCTTCAGCTCTTCAATAGGAATTCCTACGAAATTCGCTGCACGATTTGCTACATATTTATGGGAAGTTCCATGAAAGCCATATCTTCTGATTTTATATTGTTCATAGAATTTATAAGGAAGTCCATATAAATATGCATATTTTGGCATTGCTTGATGAAAAGCTGTATCAAAAACAGCTACCATCGGAACATCAGGTAAAAGATGCTGACAGGCTTCAATTCCTATTAGATTTGAGGGGTTGTGGAGTGGAGCCAGAGAACAGCACTGTTTAATCGCGTCTATAACATTATCATTTATAAGTGCTGCATCATGAAAAAATTCTCCCCCATGTACTACACGATGACCCACAGCTGTTATATCTGCCAATGAATCTATTGAACCGTGCTCCTTATGTGATAAATAATCTAATACAATTTGTACTGCGGATTTGTGATCAGGGATTGGCTGATTTACAATAATATCATCTTCTTCTCCAGTTCTGTGTTTGAGGAAAGAACCTTCCAATCCGATTCTATCGCATATACCTTTTGACAAAACTTCTTCTGTAGACATGTTGATAAGTTGATACTTGAGTGAAGAACTACCACAATTAATAACAAGAATAATCACGAATCTCTCTCCTTTTTATTATTAATACTTTAATCGAGTTGTTGAGCTTGAACGCATGTAATTGCAACAACCCCAACTATGTCTTCAGCTTTACATCCTCTAGAAAGGTCATTTATAGGTTTTGCAAGTCCCTGTGTAATAGGGCCGTAGGCCTCGGCTTTTGCAAGCCTTTCTGTTAATTTATATGCAATGTTTCCACAATTCAAATCAGGGAATATAAGAACATTTGCCATTCCTGCAACAGGGCTTCCGGGTGCTTTTGAACTGGCAACTTTAGGTATTAATGCTGCATCTCCCTGCATTTCACCATCAATCAATGTATCGGGAGCTTTTTGTTTTGCAAGTTCGGTTGCTTTAATTACCTTGTCAGTTAGTTCACTGCTTGCACTTCCTTTAGTTGAATACGAGAGCATTGCCACTTTAGGAACTGCACCGACTAATTGTCTAAAAGTCTTTGCCGATGAAACAGCAATTTCTGAAAGTTGTTCTGCATCCGGATTTTCAACCAATCCGCTGTCAGCATATAACAGAACACCATTTTCACCAAAACTTGTGTCAGGAACAACCATAATAAAGAAAGCTGAAACAAGTTTAACATTTGGTGCTGTTTTAATTATTTGTAGTGCTGGGCGGAGTGTATCGGAAGTTGAATGAATTGCGCCGGAAACAACTCCATCTGCATGGCCGGATTTAACCATCATGCTGGCAAAATATAACTCATCTTTTACTATTTCTCTTGCTTGCTCAATTGTTATTCCTTTATTTTTTCTTAGATCATAGAAAAATTGGCAGTATTCTTCTAGTCTAGGAGAAGTCAATGGATTAATTATTTCAGCCTTAGAGATATCTGCACCATCAGACAATTTTATTATTTCATCCTTGTTTCCTAGAATGACAATATCAGCAATATCTTCAGCAATAATCATGCTTGCAGCTTTTACTACTCTAGCATCTGAACCTTCTGGCAGAACAATTTTTTTTCGTTCTTTTTTTGCCAACTCTTTAACTGTATCAATAAAGCCCATAATAATCCTCCTGAAAATATTGATAAAAGGGTGAAGAAAAGATTTGAAAAAAATAAATAGAAATAAATTCATAAATTAGTATATATTATATAAAATTATATTTCAACCCTTGCCACACCTCCTTTATTATTGTCATTTTTTATGGTATATTTATTCTTGAAAATATTTCTTTATTATTTATAACAATTAATTGCTGCATAGTTTAGGAGGCTAATCCTATTGAAAAACACAAACAATGATAAAAAACCAAAGAAAAAACAAATTAAGCGCGTTCATGTAGAAACGCCTGAAGAAGCTGCAACTAAACGATTATCCCAAAGTATTATCGGAATTTTGATAATCTTTACAGCGGTATTATTATTTGTTTCTATGTTTATGACTCAAGAATCGGGTCCATTCGGGATTTTTACAAAAGATTTTATTCTGGGGCTATTTGGTCTGGCGGGATTCATTGCAGTTTTTGTTGTGTTTTATTTTGGATGGAATATAGTAGTAGGCAACGGCAGAGATATTAAGAGAAGAACCATTTCGGCGGCTATAATTCTCGTACTTATTTCCTGTCTTCTATATTTATTTGACACCCATGGAATATATAATTCTGAATATGAGTTTACAAGAAATTTGCAGAATTTTTATTCTTTTGGAAAAGATATGATGGGAGGCGGAATTGTCGGAGGAATCCTGACTGTGCCCCTTGTCCTGGTTTTTGGTGAGGTTGGCGCAGGAATAGTCTTATTTGCTGTTTTTGCAGTTATTCTTGTAGTAATAACCGGATACCACCCTGTAGATATGGTTTTAGCGCTTAGGGGAATTGGAGCAAAATTAAACAATATTTTTTCAATAGAGCCGAAAGAAAAAATTCATGCCCATGTAAAGGAAACAAATAAATATGTGCAGGCTCTCGAAGAAAAACAAGGGAAAAATATTCGAAAGCCTTTTGATGTTCAAAGGCTTAATGAAATTGAACGTCAGTTTGGTCCGGAAATTGAAGAGGAAACTCATATAAAGAAGGTTAAGGCGGTTGCAAAGAAAGCTAATATTGATCAAGAAATTTGCAACGAGGTAAAAGGGAAAGAACAAAAAACAGTTGAAGAAATTGAACTAGAGCATAATACTATTGAGAAGAAAGATTATGATTATGTATTCCCGCCTGTTGAACTTTTAAAGCCGCCGACTAATATTGATAATGCAGGCTCGAAAAGGGATGTTAAGGATACTGCAATTAAGCTTGAGGAAACACTTTCAAGCTTTGGTGTAAGTGCAAAGGTTATTAATGTCAGCAGAGGGCCTACTGTTACAAGGTATGAACTTTCTCCTGGGGCAGGGGTAAAAGTCAGCAAAATTGTGGGATTAGCAGATGATCTCGCGTTGAATCTTGCTGCACCTGCGGTTAGAATTGAAGCTCCAATTCCGGGAAAAGCAGCAGTAGGAATTGAACTGCCCAATAAAGAGGTTTCAGCAGTTTACTTAAGGGAAATAATTGAATCGAGAGAATTTAAGAATTATCCTTCAAATCTTGCATTTTCTATTGGAAAGGATATTGGCGGTAAAATTGTTGTTGGAGATATAGCAAGAATGCCCCATTTGCTTATAGCGGGTGCAACTGGTTCAGGAAAGAGTGTGTGTATAAACACACTTATAGCTAGTATTTTATATAAGGCAAGGCCTGACCAGGTTAAGATGCTTATGGTAGACCCAAAAGTGGTTGAACTTGGCGTATATAATGGAATACCGCACTTATTAATTCCTGTGGTTACTGACCCTAAAAAGGCAGCAGGCGCTCTAAACTGGGCCGTTCAGGAAATGATAAGCAGATATAATCTTTTCGCAGAAAGAGGAGTGAGGGATTTAAAGGGCTATAATGCAGTTATGCAGGAGCAGGAAGCAGGTGCAACCCTGCCTCAAATAATGATAATAATTGATGAGCTTGCAGACTTAATGATGGTTGCTCCAAATGACGTTGAAGATGCAATATGCAGGCTTGCACAAATGGCCAGAGCAGCTGGAATGCACCTGATAATTGCAACACAAAGGCCTTCGGTTGATGTAATAACTGGAGTAATTAAGGCAAATATCCCATCAAGGATATCCTTTGCAGTCTCTTCCCAGGTTGATTCCAGAACAATACTAGATTCTGCGGGAGCAGAAAAACTTCTAGGGAAAGGCGATATGCTTTATTATCCGGTTGGGGAGCCAAAGCCCATCAGACTGCAAGGAACATTTATTACGGATAAGGAAGTTGAAGCAATTGTTGATTTCGTAAAGACACAGGGACAGGCAGATTATAATACGGATATTATTGAAAAGCTTGAAAGTGAATCGGTTCAAGGTGAACCTGATCCTGGAGATAATGATGTACTTCTTCCACAAGTTGCGGATATGATTATTGATTCGGGACAGGCTTCAATTTCGATTATACAGAGAAGATTCAAAGTTGGATATGCTAGAGCGGCAAGACTTATTGATCAGCTGGAAGCTAGAGGTATAATTGGTGGCTTTGAAGGAAGCAAACCAAGAAGAGTCTTGATGAGCAGACAGCAGTGGGAAGAAATTAAAGAGATAGAATAAAAACGGGGGGCATATGAAATGTCCCCCCGTTTTTTATTCTATCTCAATACTATTTTGCCATCTTCAATATGTGCATTCACTTTTTCCTCTGTTTCAATGAATCTATACGAGAAATCTCCTACTTTTATTACAGTTTCTGCATATACCTTATCAGCTTTAATTGTGCCATTTTCTGAAACCGATATGGTTGTTGAAGTACCGGTGCTAGACCCAACTTGTGTAAGTTCAACAGATTGGTCTGAATGAATTTTTCCACCTCTTACGATTCCGGATATAATAACTTTTCCTTTTGAGTAGATTAAGCAGTTTATACATCCCTTAATGCCTATTCTTACATTTCCTTTTGCGTTTATGCTAGAATTAACTGCATAATTAATGTTTACATTTCCTTCTTTTTCAGTGCCTTGCATAAGAATATAGGTTGACCAGGATATAATAGCTTTAATTTCATAAAGTTGATCAAGAGTTTTTATATCTTCACAGTTATTCATTAAAATTTTAAGTGCTGTAATCATTTCTTCAGCCTTTTCATTTAAATGTTCATATTTTCTGGTTTTTAAGGCTGTTATAAGATTTTTAATTAAATTGTAGAATTTCGGATCTCTTGCTCGGATTATTTCTTTAACTTTTGCCGAAATTCCCGACGGATAAATATCATGAAGAGATTTTCCACCGCATGATGACTCTATTTGGTAAATTATTTCACCCAAAAGAGCAATTGCTGGGTCAAAGTATTTACATGGTGAGTTACTGATTTTTTTGATTTCTGTTGTCTCAATCTTGCTTGAAATTACATTTCCGGTTATTTCAATATTGTTGTCTGATTTAATTAATGAAAAAAGTGAATCTCCATTTACATTAATATTACCATTTGAAGCTACTTCCATTGCTTCCTTTATTGAACCGTTTACTATGACATTACCGCTGAATTTTACATTTCCGGTTCTAATATCAATGTTCTTATTAATTTCAAGGTTTTCATTTATACTTATGGTCACCATACTTCCGTCAATTTTCTTTTGAGCTTTTCCAGGTTTGATACAGCGTGCGATTCGGCCATTACCTTCTATTACAACGCCGTTCCCAGCTTTTAGAGTAATATCTTTTGGTGTTCCAGGATTAATAACTCCTCCAGTAACTGAGATGCCAGCTTCGCCATACTTCATAGAATGCTTTACTGCAAGAATGTCCCCAGTTTGTGAGCTTTTGTAGTCAACAGTATTTTTGAAATCAACCTTGCCATATTTATTTTCGTTTAGGGTTACTTCATAATCAGTTCCAGTAAAAAAGTATTCAACCCAGGCATCTTCTGCTAGAGCAGCAGGCATACTTGAAGCAATTAGTAATTCTTTCTTAGTGTATGTTTTGCATGCTTCTATTATTGCCTGATCATGTATTCCTGTAGAGATGTTAAGCTCAGAAAGCTTATAATAGATATCTTCTGCAGAAATAAGTTTTACATTTTGAAAAACTTCAAGGGTTTTTATTTCAAGTCTGTTGGAGGGTTGTGAATCTAAAATTTCGTAACGGATGACTTGCTCTGGAGTAGTTTTGAGCCAAACTTCTGCCTGGTTTTCAGATATACATACTTCAATTGATTCTTTCCTGAAAATCGGGCTGGTTTTAAGCTCTACTTTATCCATTTCAGATATAGAAACAGGAGAATTATATTCTTTATTATTAACTATTACTGTTATTCCCTGCGCAGGACAAATTACAGGTTTGTTTCCAAGGCCTTTTTCATCCTTGACAAAGACCTTTTTGTTTTTAATCCAAGCCTTGCCGTCTGTCTTTTCTTCTTTTTTTGATTTAAAAAGTAATGCTGCATAGCTAAGCATATTATCAACCTCCTTGTTTTTAAGCTGTAGCTATTTTATCTTCACTATATATATCGGATGAAAATTTTGGAAGGTTAACAATAATTACAAAATATGTAGTTATTGTTAACTGAATAAAATTTTTTTGAGTCACTCTAACGCCTCATCTCAAAAGAGGAACTTAGAGTTCCTCTTTTGCAATCTCCTCCTCTGCATCCCCACTTCCCATCAAGAGCTTCTAATTTCTTGCTTTGCCTTCCCGCCGTCAGTTTAATAGCAGCATCCTTGCTGCTTAAACTTAAAAACGGCATCCTGCCATTTTTACGGCTTCAGCCTGCACTTGCGAAATAGAATCTCTAAGCTGGTCCGTTCAAATGGATGCGAAAACTTCTCTGCTCGCTTATGTAACTGTTTATAAGAGACTTCGTAGAAGTTTCTTATTGTACCCGTAATGGCCTCCACGGCGAGTGGCGACTTTTCCGCCGATTTTGGTCGGTCAAAAGCGGTAAAGAAACTGCAAAGATACTTCTTTGCTCAGTCCCCGAAAATAACAAATCATTCTACCCTAAGAATTATGTCACAAATAAAAGGAAAGAAGAAATTTATATCGAATATATATAAGTTAGTCAATCATATTATCTTACAAAATAAATCGTTTGTACGTCTAATTATCAGTTTCAATTGTAAACTAATTTTGAGGAGTGATTCTATGAATATCAGCTTCTTGGGGGCTGCAAAGACTGTTACTGGGTCATGTTTTCTTTTGGAAACATCAAAAAGGAAAGTACTTATTGATTGCGGTATGTATCAGGGTCAGACAAAGGAAACCGAGCTTAACAATGAGAACTTTGCTTTCAATCCGGCAATGATTGATTGTGTTCTTTTAACCCATGCACATATAGACCACAGCGGAAGAATTCCAAAGTTGTACCTTGACGGGTTTAAAGGAGAAATTATTACTACTAAAGCTACGGCTGAGCTTTGTGAAATAATGCTTCCCGATAGCGGGCACATTCAAGAAATGGAAATTGAATGGTTAAATAAAAAAAGGGCAAGGCAGGATAAACATCTTGTAAAGCCTCTTTATACTATGCAAGACGCAGTAGATTGCCTGAAACTTTTCAAGAAGGTTAAGTATGATGAAGAAGTAAAAATTGGTGATGATATCAGAGTAAAATTCAGAGATGCTGGCCATATTTTAGGCTCAGCTATATTAGAAATATGGGTATCAGAGAACGATGAGGAAACAAAAGTGGTGTTTACTGGAGACCTTGGAAATCAGCGTATTCCAATGCTTAGAGAACCAACCATAATTGAAGATGCTGATTATGTCATAATGGAATCGACTTATGGAGACAGAAAACACTCCAATCACGGAGATAAGGCGGAAGAGTTTCTTGATATAGTAACAGAAACCATAAATAATGGCGGAAATGTTGTTATTCCTTCATTTGCAGTTGGGAGAACCCAGGAAATTTTATATAACCTCCATAAAGACCATGAGAAATATAAGGAAAAACTAAAAAAGTTAAAAGAAATCCCTGTTTATGTAGACAGCCCTCTAGCTGTTTCTGCTACTCAAATTTTTGAAAACAATACAGATTGTTTTGACGAGGAAGCAAGCAAGTTTATAGCAAGCGGGGATAACCCACTTGATTTTCCCGAATTGCATTTTACAAGAACAGCAGATGAATCAAAGGCGCTAAACGATATTTCTGATAATATAATCATAATTTCTGCCAGTGGAATGTGCGAAGCTGGTAGAATTAAGCACCACTTAAAGCATAATCTTTGGAAGCCGGAAAGTACAATACTATTTGTTGGATATCAAGCGCAGGGTACTTTGGGAAGAAAAATATTGGACGGTGCTAAAAAGGTAAAAATTTTTGGAGAAGAAATTTCGGTAAATGCCCGTATAGAATCAATTGATGGGTTTTCAGGCCATGCTGACCAGGATGGCTTGATGAGATGGCTTGGTTTATTTAAAAAGAAGCCGTCAAAAGTATTTCTTGTTCATGGTGATTCAGCAGTTCAAGATACCTTTGCAGGTTTAATAAAGAGCAGGCATAATCTCGATTGTGTTATTCCTGATAGGGGTGAGGTTTATACAATCTCAGGAAATGAAATAAGCAAAACTGAGAATACTATCTGTGAAGTCAAGCAGACTTATGTTAGGTTAGCTATCTTGGAGTATTTGGAAACCTTGAAGGAAGAGTTGAATGAACTTACCGAAATACTAAAGGCGGATTTGAAGGAAGAAAAAGACGATGAGCAAATTTTAATGCTAAAATCAAAACTCAAAAATCTTGAACAAACCATGGTTAATGTGTTAAAGTAATGGAAAATATAACATAAATTACCATTATAGGCATATCTGTTAGGGAGGGTGTTTAGATTGAAAAATAATAAAACTGTTAAGAAAAAAGAACCTATTAGCGACTTCGAGAGAAAATCTAATATTGCTATGATTATTGTTACAATTATAATTTTTTGTGGAATTGGTGCAGGTGTATATTTGTCTGTACAAAAACCAGCTGATAATAGTAATAAAGATTTATCAAAATCAAATCAAGCCGAGCAGAATAATACAAACACAACTGCAAAAGCTGGAGAATCGGCCAACGCACAGCAAAACAGCCAAAATCAAAAAGCAGGAGAAAAAACAGCTTCTCAAGAAACAACTAAAAATGAGAATATTGATATGTCAAAACAAAAAACCGTAATGGTTAATATAAAAACTGCAAAAGGCGATATAAAGGTAGCATTATATCCTGAATTAATGCCAATAACGGTTGATAATTTTGTTCAGTTGGTTAAAAAGAGTTTTTATAATGGGCTAACCTTTCACAGGGTTGAAGATTGGGTTATTCAAGGCGGAGATCCTAATGGAAATGGTTCTGGCGGTTCGGGTGCAACAATAAAGCTTGAAACCAATCCGAATTTGAAAAATGTCAGAGGGGCAATTGCTATGGCACGTTCTGATAAAATGGATTCAGCCAGCTCTCAATTCTATATTCTTAAAACCGATGCTTCATGGCTTGATAATTATTATGCAGTTTTCGGAAAAGTTGTTTCAGGAATGGAAGTGGTTGATAAGATTGCTGTGGGGGATAAAATGACAGAAGTTAAGGAAATAAAGTAATATTCTTGTATAATCTGATTGCAGGTTTATGGAGGAGACAAAATGATTTGGAACCAAACATGTGAATGTATGCAAAGAGAAAAAATGCTTGAACTTCAGACAAATAGGTTAAAAGAAACAGTAAATAGAATTTACCACAATGTGCCTTATTATAGAGCAAAAATGCAGGCGCAAGGTATTGAACCTGGAGATATTAACGGATTAGAAGACTTAAAAAAGCTTCCATTTACCTATAAACAGGATTTGCGTGATACTTATCCTTATGGTATGTTTGCAGTTCCAATGAGCGAAATTGTTAGAATCCATGCATCATCAGGAACTACAGGGAAATCTACTGTTGTGGGATATACCAGAAGAGATATTGATTCCTGGTCGGAAGTTATGGCAAGAACGCTCACTGCTGCAGGCGCTACAAAAGAGTCCTTCATCCAGGTTGCATATGGCTATGGACTTTTTACTGGGGGGCTTGGTGCCCATTATGGGGCAGAAAAGGTTGGAGCCTCGGTTATACCTATATCTGGCGGAAATACCAAGAGGCAGGTGCAGTTGATGAAGGATTTTGGCACAACTATTCTTGCTTGTACGCCTTCATATGCACTTGTAATAGCTGAAACTTTAGAAGAAATGGGAATTGCAAAAGAAGAGCTTAAATTAAAAGCAGGCGTTTTTGGAGCAGAACCTTGGTCGGAAAACATGAGAAAAGAGATAGAAAATAAATTAGGCATACTTGCTATAGATATTTATGGGCTAAGCGAAGTTATGGGACCCGGGGTTGCAAGCGAGTGCCCAAACAAGGCGGGGATGCATGTTAATGAGGATTATTTCCTGCCGGAGATAATTAACCCTGAAACTGGAGAAGTCTTGCCGGAAGGTTCGAAGGGTGAACTTGTATTTACAACTATTAATAAAGAGGGGCTTCCTTTAATTCGATACCGCACCAGAGATATTTCAAAGCTTAATTATGAAACCTGCGAATGCGGGCGTACTATGGTTCGCATGGAAAAGGTCAGCGGCAGAAGCGATGATATGCTTATTATAAGGGGCGTGAATGTATTCCCGTCCCAGATTGAGGCAGTGCTCCTGCAGATTGGAGAAACAGCACCGCATTATCAAATTATTGTTGATAGGGTGGATAATCTTGATATTCTTGAGGTGCAGGTAGAAATTGCGGGAAATCTTTTCTTTGATGAAGTAAGGAAACTGGAACAGCTTGAAAGAAAAATCAGAGGCGAAATCGAGAGCACGCTTGGAATTTCTGCAAAGGTGAAGCTGGTTGAGCCTAAAACAATAGAACGCAGTGAAGGAAAAGCAAAAAGGGTAATAGATAAGAGAAAAATCTAAATGAATTGGAAATTTAAAGGTGGTGAAAGCGTGGCGATTAAGCAGATTTCTGTTTTCCTAGAAAATAAAGCCGGAAGGCTTGCTGAGGTAACCAAGATACTTGGTGAAAACAACATAAACATAAATGCACTATCAATTGCAGATACGGCGGAATTTGGAATCTTAAGGCTTATTGTAAGCGACCCTGAAAAGGTGCATGAGGTATTAAGTAAAGCAGGTTTTTCGGTAAGCAATACGGATGTTATTGCAATTGCAGTTGATGATAAACCGGGAGGGCTTGGTATTGCACTTAAATATTTGGAAGAGGCAAATGTGGATATTGAATATATTTATGCATTTGTCGGAAAAACATCCGGGCAGGCGCTGGTAATCCTTAGAGTCGAGGATTGGAAAAAGGCGGCCGATATACTGCAGGAAAAAGGTATAAAGGTGCTGACTGAAAAAGAGGCGCATGAACTTTAAAAATGAGGAGAACCAGCAGTAATTATGCCGCTGGTTCTCTTTTTGTTTACTTATTATTCGTTTTCCGCTTCTGCAGGTTCATCTTCCTTGTTGATCCATTCTTTAAGCCAGTTCTTCAACCGATTTCTGGTATTTTTCGAGAAAATTAACACCAGTACAAATATGACGATTGTGAAGAGCGGACTGAGTATGAATAGGACAATTCCCAGAACAGCAAGCAGCGTTTTCTTAACGGATTTGGTGTGCTTGTAGACTGCATAGGTGATAGCGCAAAACGCAACAATTGATAATACAAATAAAATTTCCATTAAAGATTCCTCCTTTTTATTAAACGACTTGACTTAAAACTACCATTGCTTAAGAACTATAAAATCCCCTCCTTTAAAATAACAAACGAGACTGTTGTCGTATCATGGTTCCAATTGGAACGGTGTATGCACGATATTAAGTTATAGAAAATGTTATATATTTCTATTGTATCAGCATTTATATATCTGTGTCAACGCAAAATCCTGTTGACTTTTGTATTACTATGCCTTAAAATAATATTTGCGCTTTTGGGCGCACACGCGGTGGATATAGCTCAGTCGGTTAGAGCGCCAGGTTGTGGCCCTGGAGGCCAAGGGTTCGATTCCCTTTATTCACCCCATACATTGGGATGTAGCCAAGTGGTAAGGCACCAGACTTTGACTCTGGCATCTCGTTGGTTCGAATCCAGCCATCCCAGCCAAACAAAAAATGCAGCCTATGGGCTGTATTTTTTTTGTCGTCGGTTGCACTTAACCATGGATGAGGTTAAAAAAATACTGAGGATTGGGACAAACAACGCTTATGAGATGGTTGCTCAAAAGAAGATTCCGTCAATAAAGCTGGGGAACAAGATAAGAGTGCCCAAAAAAGTTTTAATGGAATGGATTAAAAAGGAAACTGCCAAGAAGGGTTAATGTAGGTTTTAATTAAGGGGCACATTTAGCCGGGAACCGTCCCGTTCTTTCTGGCGGAGGTGCACATTATAATAGTAATCTCAAACTTATCATCTGTATATTTAATATCTAGATTACCATTATATTTATTGACAGTTTCACTAATGCTAGAAAGACCGATGCCATGCGTGGGGTCGGTCTTTGAAGTTTTTATAACATTCTCTTCTTTAAATATATTACCGTTAAAATCATTTCTTATCATAAAGACAATATGAGTTCCTACAATTTTAGAAATTAGCTCGATTTGTTTTTCCGTCCCAATATCAAGTTTATCACAGGCTTCGATTGCATTTTCCAGACAATTCCCTAAAACAACACACAAATCCAGCGGATTTATACCTATATCTTCTGGGATGACGACATCACATTTAAAGTCAATGTTTTTGCTGATTGCAAGGCTCATAAAGTATTTTATTATAGAGTCGGCGGCAAAATTGTTACACACTGTTGATACGTTTTTTGACAGTTCATTTTGATTAAATTGTTCAACGTATTTCAATGCTTGTTCGTATTTTTTTTCCTGGAGCATTGATTTTATTGCAGAAAGATGATGTCGTACGTCGTGTTTAAGAGTATTAATTTGTTCAATAGATTCATTTAATTTCTTATAATTTTGACGTTGAAGATCGACTTGATTTTCAATTATTTTATAATCATACTTGAGCGAAATCATTTTAGATGAGGAAGATATTCCTGCAAATACAAGAAAATAACCTAAGCTTATAAATATTAAAAGTAAGAACATCTCATTTTTGGAATTGAAATTAGTAAAGCCTCCAAAGGGTGTAGTATAGGTATTAATTAGCAACAAAAATGCAATAACCGGGTACAAGGACATAAAATTAATAGTTTTATCAGGGACTATTCCAAGCACTTTTTTGTAGGGCTTACTAAGCCTATAATATACTGCCGGTAAGAATAAAATCTGAATACAAATTCTAACTATATATACTGTATCTTGAATATATTTTTCATCAAAAATACTTGAAAACATACTTATAATAGATGTTGTAAGAAATAATATTATGGTAGAAAACATCCAAATACTAAACATTGTAAATGTTTTTTTTGATAATGATTCTTTGAATACTATATGAAAATATATTATATACGTAAATGCAATTGAATACGTTATGTATTTTAGAATTATAGGTTGTGTTATATACTTTTGGGCTAAAGACACAGCACAAATTATTAAAAATGTATTTACGACAAAAGCGACGAAACAGAATAAAAGTGTCTTTTTTCTAGTAAGCAAAGAATGTACTATTAAAGTGTTCAAAAGGCAAACAAGAGTAGGGTATAACAATGTCATAATTAATCCACCTTACCTGAATCGTTTTTTAGATTTGCCTTATCTAATATAAAGTCATAAAATCTTTTCTTAATACTTGCAAAATTCCTTTGAACTATTGGAATTTCAATACCGTCAATAAGTTTGAATGAATAGTTTTCAATACTTAAAATATGATCCATATTTACAAGGAAACTCTTGTGGCAGCGAATAAACCTCTTATCATTTATCTGTGCCTCAATGTCGTCAAGCTTCGAACAAAAAGTTAATTTCTTATTTTTGACCATATGAATATTCAGAATTTTTGCAGCACTTTCAATAAACAATATGTCTTTATAATATACAGTTTGGATGTTTGAGCCAACCTTAACAGGTAGGCTCTTTTGTTTTTCTTTATCAATGGTTCTCATTGCTTTTTCAAAGGCAGAGTCAAATACAACTTTCGAAATAGGTTTTGTTAAATAGTTGAGAGGAGATACTTCAAAACTTTCTAAAGCATGTTCAGCACTTGTTGTTGAAAATATTATTTTACAATCTGAGTCATATTTTCTAATCTGTTTTGCAATGTTTATACCGTTTTCCCCGCTCATATATATATCAAGAAAAATAATGTCAAAAGAAGCCTTACCAGCAATATAGTATTTTACAAGTGCTTCACCATTTTCAAAGGCATAGATATTGATATCATAGTCCTCTTTCACGCAATAATCTTTTATAAAATTTTGAATTTTTATCCTATCATTTTGCAAATCGTCACAAATAGCGACAAGTAACATTATTATCACCTAAACTTAAGCATTTTTAAAATTTAAATTCAACGTAATTTTACATTATTTTTTACATTATTAAAAGATTTATTTAAAATCTGTCGTTTTTACCTAAAAATCTGCTATTTTTGCAAAAAAGAAAGAGATAGACAGAATAATGCCGAATAAGAGTTGAAGCCTTGTAAAGTATGCTAATTTGCATAATACAATTTAATATAAATATGCAATAAAAAATATATTTGGGGGAATACAAAATGAAAAAAAGAATTATTAGCATTATGCTCATAATCTGTATGGTTATGACAACTTTATTGCCAGAGATTGCTTTGGCAGGTCAGGAATTAGCGACAGATAATGCTTCCGAAAAAGCGGCATCTCAACAAATAACCAACTTTAAGGATGTATCACAATCCGACTGGTATTACAATTCGGTGAAGTATGCTTTAGAACACAACATTTTCAACGGCACAGGAAATGATACATTTTCCCCAAACGGTACTATGACACGCGGAATGTATGTAACCATTATGGGTCGTATCGCTGGAGTGATTCCATCCGATTATGCGGGCAAAGTTGGCTTCGCAGATGTGGATAAAGATGCGTATTACGCTCCCTATGTTGCTTGGGCTGTTAAGAACGGCATCACAAGTGGTGTCGGCAATAACGGGTTTGACCCGGACGGTATTGTTAACCGTGAACAGATGGCGACTTTTACTATTAGATATTTTGACGCCTATGATATAGATTATGGGGCTTCAACAGATGTGACAACTAAACCTGGAGACCTATCTGGTGTATCGGACTGGGCGCAGGATGCTGTATTGAAACTCTGGAAGGCCGGGTTGATAAAAGGCGATGATGATGGAAACTTCAACCCCAAAAACAATGCGACCAGAGTCGAAGCTGCTACCTTCAGTATGCGGACCAACGAAAGGGTGGAAACCTGGAAAGAAGAAAAAGCTGCCGAACCAACTTCAATGCCTCTTCCCAACAACGGCACCTCCGGTAGCACCGGGGGCACTGGCGGTGGTTCAACGATACACTATACAGTTACGTTTGACTCAAACGGTGGCACTGATGTTGCTTCTGTATCTGTGATCAAAGGCAGAACGCTTTCCAGCTTGCCGTCCCCGCAAAAGACTAATGCCATTTTCTTGGGCTGGTACACTGATTCAAGTCTCCAGGGTGACAAGTTCTCCGAAGAGGATACCATAAATTCTAACATTACTCTTTACGCAAAATATATGGTTATAGAGGGTGCCCCGGAGCTGGAACAGGACGACTCCTACGCCCTGGCAGATCAGGAATCGGACCTCACATTTACTATAGTTGCTTCTGATAGCTCCATGACTGCTAATACCGTGAAATCGGGTATTACGCTGGAAACCATGGATGGCTCGGAAGCCGTAAACCTTGAGGTTACCGGTAGCAATGGCGTCTTTTCTGTTACTGCGAATGGCGGATTCACTGAGGGAGCCTCTTATAAGCTTACCTTGAATGATGATGTATTAGGCTTTTCCGGCAAAAACGATACAATACGCACTTGTTCCTTCACTATAAAAAAGCAAGAAAGTTTCAATCTTGAGATGAACGAAGGCATTATTTACATACCAAGTAGCGACTTGTCCAACATTATCAAGAATGGAACAGAGGTGGACGCGCTATCTGTACCTTTGGTAAAGGTGACGGATAATGAAAGTGGAAATAAAGAGTCCAACACCGGTACCTTTACCTACAACGGGGGTAATGCTTTGAAAACCGGTGATGTGCTGTGCATATACAGCGGTGCTAAACCTGAAGTCGGTGATGATGCGCCTTACCTGGATGACGACATCGCATATATCCAGGTAACGAATGTTAACGGAACCACAGTCGGCTACTCTGACGCTGATTCAAAAAAAGTCCTCTTCCTACCTGACGTTCTTCCGATTTATGCCGGTGAGGATAACGAACTCACGAACTACATATCTGATACTACATCAGGCTCATTTTCAATATCAATATCCGACCTGGATTTCTCGGAGTTTTCAGAAATGGGTTTGAATGCAGACACTACAATTGATAAAGGTGACTATCTGGCCCTTTATACCACTTCTGATTTGAGCCATGGAACAGATAGTGATGTCACCTACGGCAAGGTTACTTCAGTTACCTCGGACGGCGAAACGTTGAGTGTCGCCTTCACAAAGACAACAAAGAGTGATATGAAGGAGTCCCTTGATTACTACTCAAAAAATAATATCGATGGAAATACTTTGCTCGAGGGTGTCAATGTCCAAGCCTTAAAAGAGAAAATCAAACAGCAGGTGTTTGCCAGTGGCTTTGCCAATAAGGCTGCGGTATGCATGATCAAGGCTGCAATGTCAACAGAAGGATTTAAGAAGCTTGCAGGAGATGGAGCCAACCTTGAGTCGTATTCTATTTTGATGCCTGATGGTTCTAAAGCTGACATGAGTAAATTTAAACTTATGGCTGAAGATGGTTCAGGGATAGAAGACTTGCATGTAAACGTGGACATCAGCGACGATACCGAAGAATTGAGTGACGGTGTACGGTGTGCAGTCGAAGTAAGCTTTAATATCCCGGTAGACACCGGAAATAATACCGCAGTAAATATCAGTATGACAGCCACCTTTGTGGAGGAGCTGGATATGTCTGTCAATGCATCCGCTGAGACGGAATGGGATTATCTGTGGGGTTTTATTCCATACATCAGCGAATACAAGGTAAGTGCCGACATTGACGTCTATGATTTCACCGGTATCAGTCTCAATGCTACGGTCAAATCTGCTTCTGATACTCAAGTGCTTGATATTTCACAGGAGATACAGGATATTCTGGCATATACTAAAACCAGTGATATAACAGCAGGGGTCCAGGATCTATTTGAAACATACGGCAATATGATGGAGAATGAAAGTGATTGGATAACGATTTTCACCCAAAATATTAGCGAAAGTACTCAGAGTTTGCTTTTGGGCGTTGTTCAAATCAAAACCTCCGTCGATTTTGTGGTAAGCGCGAACATCAATGTAGCTCTTGGCTTAAATTTTGAATACAAGAGCGGTACCCGCTACAGCTTCTGGGCGGATGTCATAGCTATGGATGCAGGTAGCAGTACTTTGGATCTCATGGACGAAACATATGATTTCCAGTTCTATGTCATGGGCAGTTTGGGACTTAGGGCTGGAATTTGCCTGGAATTTTCAGTCGGTCTGTTCTCCACAGACTTGGATAGCGTTGGACTAACGGCGGAGGCAGGCGTTTATACCAATCTCTACGGCTATTTCTTCTATGAGGTGGAATCTGTAAACGGTGTCAAGAAATCAAAAAAGTCGGGTGCGCTTTATGTGGAACTGGGTTGCTATCTGGAAATAAACTTCAAGGCGCAGGTATTAACAGGAACGTTTCAATACAATCCGACGTTGTATTCAGGCGAATGGCCATTGCTAACCGTCGGAGATAGATATGATGTGTATGATTTTGCATATAAAAATACTGATGGTATAAGTCTGAAAGATAAGGTTAGAGTCTATACCCTGCCGGACAGCATGTTTGATATGACTTATCTGGATCTCAAAGAGGGTGACATTTCCAAAAAGACCTATTCCGTCAGCGATTATGATATTACCTTCTCCAACAGCAACTTTGGTCGAATCGGAAACAAGGTACTGGTGAATGTGCCTGATAACATACACTTAATGAAATGTGATATGACAGTAAGATGGAAAGACTCCTCGTTGGCTTTCTCCTCAATACCTATCGCGCGTACTTTCCATCTGATTTGGGATGATCTAGACGATGGTGGTTATACGATTACTTTTGACAGTAATGGAGGCAGTGGGGTGAGCAGTATAACAAAGAAGTTTGGCGCTATCGTGACCGCGCCGAATCCTCCTACAAAAACCGGATATACTTTTGATGGCTGGTATAGTGATGAACAACTAACAAAGGCCTATACATTCTCGAGAATGGGCTGGGAAGACATAACACTCTATGCGAAGTGGACGGCGAACACGAATACGGCGTACAAGGTAAATCACCATCAGCAGGATGTAGCCAATAGCAGCAGCTACGTACTTTATAAAACAGAAAGCTTTACTGGTACTACCGGCGTTGCTGTAACGCCCGATGTCAAAAATTATACTGGTTTTACCGCACCTTCGACACAGACAGTAACTATAACTGCAGACGGCAGTAGAGAGGTTAATTATTATTACACCCGAAACAGCTACACCCTGACATTCAAGCCCGTAAACGGAGGGGATGATATTGTAAAGACTGTCAAGTACGGCGCGTCCATCTCAGCCCCATCAGTAACCAAAACAGGTTATACCTTTAATGGTTGGAATCCTGTAGCGGCTGCAACCATGCCGGCGGTGAACACAACATATACGGCCCAATGGACGGCAAACACATATACCGTTTCATTCGATTCTAATAGTGGCTCATCGTGCAACAGCATTGCCGTCACCAACGGCTCTGCCTATGGTGTACTGCCCGTTCCAACAAGGACAGGATATACCTTTAACGGTTGGTACACAATCGAAATCGGCGATAATGGAACAGGAACACAGATAACGTCGACAACCACAGCCAGTATTGCTTCTGTGCAAACCCTCTACGCTAAATGGACAGCAAAAACGAATACAGCGTACACGGTTAAGCATTACCAGCAAAATCTTGCTGACAACAACTATACGCTATATGAAACACAAAACCTTACCGGTGCCACCGGTGGTAGCATTACGCCTGCCGTTAAGAACTATACCGGATTCACAGCACCTTCGACACAGACAGTAACTATAATTGCAGATGGCAGTAGAGTGGTTAATTATAACTACACCCGAAACAGCTATACCCTGACGTTTGACGCTAATGGCGGTACTGGCGGAACCAGTAACAGCGTGAAGTACGGCGCGGCCATCTCCGCTCCGACAGTAACTAGAACAGGTTATACCTTTAACGGTTGGAATCCTGCGGTGGTGGACACTATGCCGGCGGCAAACACTACTTACACCGCCCAGTGGACAGCAAATGAAAATATAGCATACACGGTTAATCATTATCAGCAGAATTTGGATGATGAGGATTATACGCTGCATGAAACAGAAAACCTCACTGGTACTGCTGATGTCGATGTAACACCTGCTGTCAAAAATTATACCGGCTTCACAGCACCTTCTGCCCAAACTGTAAGTATCTTAGCAGATGGCAGTACAGAGATTAATTATAATTATACCCGAAACAGTTACATTCTGACGTTTGACGCCAATGGCGGTACTGGCGGAACAAGTGAAAGCGTGAAGTATGGCGCTTCAATCGATGCCCCCACAGTCACAAGCGCAGTTTACACCTTTTATGGTTGGGACCCTGCGGTGGCGGACACTATGCCCGGGGAAGACACAACCTATATTGCCCAGTGGACAGGGAATGGAAATGCAGCATACGCGGTTAATCATTATCAGCAGAATTTGGATGATGAGAATTATACGCTGTATGAAACAGGAAACCTCACTGGCACTATAGGAGCTGATGTGACGCCTGCCGTCAAAAATTATGCCGGCTTCACAGCGCCTTCTACACAGACAGTAACAGTAACGGGAGACGGCAGTAGAGTGGTTAATTATAACTACACCCGAAACAGCTATACCCTGACGTTTGACGCCAATGGTGGTATTGGCGGAACTAGTGAAAGCGTGAAGTACGGCGCTTCAATCGATGCTCCCACAGTAACAAGAGCAGTTTACACCTTTGATGGTTGGGACCCTGTGGTGGTGGACACTATGCCTGACCACGATACAACCTACACAGCACAGTGGACAATAGGCACCAAGCCATTTGGGGCAGGGACGTTAGAGGATCCATATCTTATAGCAAGTTTTGCTAATTTGAAGTGGGTTTCTGCGAATAACGCAGCTAATACAGGGTTTAGTGGAAAGTATTTTAAACAAACGGCAGATATTGATATGTCGCCGACAACTTCTGAGACATGGATACCGATAGGTAATATGACAAATAAGTTTAATGGCACTTATGATGGAAATGGATACTCAGTTGAGAACCTATGTATTAATACAGCAGCTATTCGCCAAGGGTTGTTTGGAGTGATCGGTAATGCAGGTACGGTTACGGATTTAGGTGTAACTAATGTTGATATAACATGTTCAGCCCATAACAATACAACAGGTGCAATGGCAGGTGCATTGGTTGGGACTTCCTATGGGAGCATATTACGTTGTTATTCAACAGGTACTGTCAGTGGAGACGGTAATACCGGCGGCTTGCTTGGATATTCACATGGAGGTACGATAAAAGATTGCTATAGTAGATGTACAGTACTTGGTAATGGAGCGTCAGTAGCAGAAGCATATGCTCAAGTTGGAGGATTGCTTGGAAAATTAGCTTTGGTATCAGGAATGACCGGATCTGTTTCGAATAGCTATGCAACAGGTAATGTAACTGCTGCAAATCATGATGATGTAGGTGGGCTAGCTGGGGAAATAGACACAGACCAAGAAGTTTATAGTAGTTTTGCTACGAGTACTGTTATCGGTAGTACTAATGTTGGCGGTATTGCTGGTGTTCTTCAAGGGCCAATGTATAACGCATATACAACAAGCGGTACATTTAAGGGATCTGTTGGAGGAACAATAACTGGTGGAAATACAGGTGTAGCGTTGTCATGGTTTAAGGATATTTCAAACTTTACTACATCAGGAAATTGGCATGCAACACACCAATGGGATTTTGATAATACATGGGCTATTGATCCAAGTATAAATGATGGACTTCCATATCTTCAGAAATCTAAGTTGGGTAGATAGCCACAATGATTCTATAGGTAACGTAAAATTAAATTTGATAAAAGCGCCTGCTTTGTTATTGCTGAAGCAGGTGCTTTTTTCAAAGAATCGAAACACATGAAAGAAAGAACCAATTGATTATTTCAATTTAGCTAAGTAAGTAGAATATAATAAAAGATTATCTAATGTTTATTTACATAACTTATGATATTTGTAACTTCATTGTTGAACCAAACATAGTATAAAAGGTAAACATAAATATTAAAGGAGGAGTAAGAATGCCTGAATTTGGTATGATGCCTTTCGGAGGTATGGGAGGTATGGGAGGTATGGGAGGTATGGGTGGTATGGGTGGTATGCACGTGTTCCATCACCATTTTATTCATCATCACTTCCCGTTTTTCCGCCGTCGTTTCCCGTTTGGCTTTGGCTTCTTTCCATTTGGGCCTGAATCTTTCGAATTTGGTTCTTCACCATTCGGAATGGGTGGATTTGAAACTGGTTTTTAGTATTAAGCGTTTAGTACACTTTTTTAGAATTCTAGATATCAATATCTTAACTTTAATCAAAATTTTCTTGTGGCTTTGTTTAGACAAAGCCATTTTTTATTCATTAGGTAAATTCATTCTCCTTCTTTCTACATGTAAATCTATATAAAAGCTTTTTTTCACATGTTTTATTAATAAAACATAAAATGGAAATTATTAATATTTAAAATTGCTGAAAAAGGTGGATTTTATGAATGTAAATGAAGGTTTAGTTGAATTGGCTGAAGCAATAAAAGCAACAGCAGAATATTCGAAGCTTAAGCAAGCAAGGTCAATTATCTCCAAAAATCCAAATCTAATAAAAGAAATAGAAGAACTTAGTCTGAGTCAAAAACAGTTATACTCTAAAGAAATGTCAGCAAAGGAAGTAGAAGTACGGATGCAGCAGCTAAAAAACAAATTTGGGATCTTATCAAAAAATCCTGATATGGGTAATTACCTAAAAGCATCAAACGATTTCAATATTTTGATATCCAAAATATATAAAAATATTGATGAACATCTGGAGAAGGGCTTAAAGGAAAAATAATATTAAGGTTTATGAGTTAAACCAATAAAAACAAAGAACGTAGAAAATTACATTCTTTGTTTTTGGTATGTCATAACCCAGGCACAGGATTTACTAGTCCTGCCTTGAGCATCAGGTGATTCATATGAAAACATTGCAGCTAATGTCAATCCAGACTTGCTAGGCCTACATAAAATATTTGCATTTAAATTTACTAGTTTTTACTTTGAAAACCAATTCCTATAAGCATTGAGTCATGCTGCATAGAATCTTTGACATGATAGATATATAAATGTCACATTTTATGTAACCTTTTAATAATATGACAGCAAAGGCTTTTTTCTTTTGTTATTTAGAAATAGGAGGTTTATTATGCTATCCAGTAAGGAATTTGTAAGGTTATCCCTTGAACTTCATTTATTCTTTGCCAGAATAATGAAAGAGCACTCATTTTTTCTTGAAGCAGGGTTTACACCAAAGGATAAAAATTTTACAGAGCAGGCAGATGCTTTTAGAATGAGATTCGATAGACTTTTAGCAGAAGCTGTTTCACTTTCCAATGGAGTTGTTAATCCAGAAGTACTTCAGTCAGGCGAAGTAGTGACGCCATACACGCTAAAGGCAGAAATGGCTTCGTCTTACTTTACAGGTATTAGAATACCAACTGAGCTAACACAAGCCGAAGTTCGATTAACGGGTGGTGGTATGATGGCAATTAACCCGATGCTCGAACAGCGGGTCTTTGCTCTTAATCAAGAGGCAATGAACTTAATTGCTGGTCTGATACAGTTTAAAACAGTAATATTATCAAATGTTCTCAGCTGCAAAATGTTTACTGTAAATTACCCATTATTAATCGATCACATTTTACGTGAGGCGAAATTATACCTGAGAATGATTCAAAGGATTCAAAAAAGAGAGGATATTGATATTCAAAGAGAAGCCCTTGAACAGGAAGCTTTCTGGAATAGAATTATGGCAGAACACTCAAAGTTTATAAGAGGATTACTTGACCCAACAGAAGAGACACTTATTGAAACTGCTAATAACTTTGCTAATGAATTTGATGAGTTGACAAAAGAAGCGCAAGAAGCAATGGAAAAGGCTATACCACTATCAAAAGTCACTGAGGATAGTCTTAAAGCAACAACTGATATAAAGAACTTTAATACGCAGGGGACGCAAGGACTACTTAATTGCAAAATCAAATCGATAATTATTCCTTTGCTTGGTGATCATGTTTTAAGAGAATCAAATCACTTTTTAAGATTATTGAAGATATTCGAGAAAGGAATATAGCATAAATTTATAATAAATAGATTTAAGTTTAAATTGAGCAGGATAAGTCATAAATAAGAAATTGGAGCATTAAACAGATTCCAGGCAAATTATCTGGAATCTGTTTATGGTCAGACATATTTATTTTTAAAGTTAAATGGTTATAAGAAGTTTTTTTCTATTTCTTTAAGCTTTTTTTTATCCTTAATTCCAAATCTCTCTGCATAATCCTTAAGGGATTGATTACGTACATTTTTTTCAAACTTTGATAATACTGTTTTTAATTCATTAAGGTCTTTTTCATTATTCTCTTTGCTTTGATTATCCATATGAAATCCCCCCCTTAAATTGCTCTTTCTGCGCTTGCACGCTTTTTGGCATTTCCTTGTGTTATTCTTAATTTTTCCTGCTTGATTTCTTCTCTAATATCCCGGATTTCTTTCATCTTGTTTTCATCAGATAATATAGTATTTCTTGCTTCAACAGCGCTATCGTAGTCTTCAAATTTCGGAATTCTACCCTCATAATCTTTGAATTTGGGTAATTTCCCGGTTTCATTTTCCCAAAAAGTCTGCATCAGAGGTATGCCGCTGTGAAGCATGAAGATAAGATTCGGTCTGCCATCCCGTTCATAATTCCATCCGTTAGGTGCCCATGTATCATTGAACTCTTTATATCCTACTGGAACAAATCCAAATTTCATATAATAGTCAGGTAAAAAACCGTCATAGCAATCTAATACTTTCCCCCCATTTTTTAAAGCCATTACCATTAGTGTTGAGGATGTAGCCGCTCCTAAAGAATCCTTTTCTGCAATTGAAGGATTCTTAAAAAGTGAAGTAATTTCATTACCTTTTACAGCCAAGCCTCCGGCACCTGAGTTAGCTACCAGGCAGTTCATCAGGTCATATTCCTCTGGCTTGCGGAGTACAAAATATGTACCGTAGGGATTAGTGCTTCTTGCTCCTGCAGCTGCTTTATGGAAAGCTTCTCCTGATATTTGGTGTATTTGGATACCGCCTAAATTAACAGTTTGGTGGATATCCCTTTGAGTTACTAATCGATTGTATCCTATTACCTGGTGTTCAACATAATCTAAAATTGTTTGAGCACCGTTGATAAAATATTCATTGTCGGGGAAATCATATACACATTTGGTTTGACTATCTTCAATTTTTCCACCAGAGAATTTATTAAATAAGTTCCTGACATTTTCTTCTTCCCCATAAAATACAACACTATTGTCTTGATAACAGTTTATTAATAGATTTTCGCAATGCTGGTAATTCTGACCCATTAAGCCGTTTAATATACCTAGCTGTTGGGACGAGCCAGGGAAATTAATACATATTAATCTGGGATCATGCTTATATGCTGTATCAATAGATTTCTTTGCACCTTCAATAAGTTCTGGGCTTGTACTTTCAGAACCAATAAGATCTTCTGCCAGTGAAAGTTTTTCATTTTCTCCTAATTTTTTAACTAGAAAATCATGCAGCTGTTCCAGACAATTTTTTGAGCTGCCTTTATGTCTTCTGCTTACATCATGGTAATAAGTACCTATGCTTTGACAATTGCTGGCAGAAGGGTTACCATGCATCTTTAATCCGATTACTTCTTCATAGTTTTGAAGCCTTTGCTGAATATCCTCTGGCAGTTGTTTCCATTCTGTTCCTATTGTGCCGGGATAAGGCATATAATCAATACTATTCTTGCCTAATGCTTCTTGGTTCTTTTTCAGTATATCCAGAATAATATTTCCCTCAACATCAAAATCATGAACCAGAATAAGTGATTTTCTCATATAATCCACCCCGATAGGTTTTATTTATATTATATTCAATATAATTATACTATTTCCAAGCTTTTTTTACTAGTATTTGACAGGGAACGATTATAGAAAATAAAAAAACTGCCCCTTTTAGGGGCAGTCTGAGTAGATTGAAATTATAAAAATTTTCGTACTTCTTTTAACAATGAAGTCTCTAAATCACTTTTGTGTACAAATGAGTCGAAGCCCATCTGCGAATAAGATTGTTCCAGACACAACGTGGTTAGGAGTATAACCGGAGTTTGCAGCTTCCAGCTTCTTATACCGGAAATAAATCCACCTCCATCCATTACAGGCATTTCGTAATCGCAGATAATCAGATCAAACCTTTGATTATCAGCAATATCAAGAGCTGCCTTTCCGTTGCTTGCCTTGGCAAAACTACAGTCTTTTAAACGATATTGGAGAAATTTTTCGAGTTTCTCTAAAAATTCTTCCTCGTCATCCACTAAGAGAATTTCACTCATAAGCCACCCCACTTTCTACGACTCCCATTTACTATAAATTAACGGGTATTTTTAATACTTTTATCATCCAAAAAATAATTATATATTTTTTTTACTAATGGAGCAATATTTAAAAGAAAAATATAAAGGGAGGTATTAAACCTCCCTTTATATTTTTTAAATAAATTTTCGTACTTGATTTAAAAGCGACTCATGTATATCGCTTTTGTGCACAAATGAGCTGAAACCCATTGAAGAATACTCTTGTTCAAAAAATAGATCTGTGACAAGTATAATGGGAGTTTCTAAGTGCAGCCATTTTCTAACCTTATAAGTAAATTCCTCTCCACCCATTATGGGCATGTCAAAATCAGAAATTATTAAATCAAACCTTTTTTCATTAACGAGTTGGAGCGCTTCATAACCATTGACAGCTTCTTTAAAATCGCAATTTTGCAACACCTTTCCCAAGTAGAACCGAATTCTCGCTCTGAAGTTATCATCGTCGTCTACCAGAAGAATTTGAATAACCATGGAAGTCACTCCTTTCTTGCTGTTTTAACAGCATCCATTTTTATCTACGTCAGTGTTTTATTCTTATCCAGCTTAATAAACATCTTAAAACCAGATTAGCTGGTCTTAAAATTTACCAAAGAACTATGTTATATTTAAACTCAATTATATCATATCTATAGTAATTTACAAAGATTTATTCCAGGGTTTACCAAAAATAATTTTAAAGAGATACAGGTTATTGTCTAATAAAGCATTGGTGAGTATAATATGTATTGTCTTCAGTCTGGATTTTGGAGGTAATTAAGATATATCATGCTAGCTTTTTTAGTCTTCAGTATATTCATAGTGTTAAATACCATGAAGGTTGCCATATTTAATTTGTATGTTGCAGACGAACGGAAACCATTAAAAATAATATATAAAGTTATTTATACTTTTATATTTTCTACCCTGGTATACTTAATATTGAGTGTGAGCCCAAGCTTTTTACTTATTTTGTTTTACATATTGCAAGTTGTATATATTATGGTTTGCATTTCATACTTCAACTTTTATCATTATTATTTACACATTCTGCAGAGCTTTAAGCTTTTAAAAGAATCTTTGGATGTGGTAATACATAAAAGTGCTCCGAGAAATGCTAATCAACTTATTGCAGTTATAGATTTGCCGGTGTTTATGTATTTATATGTAAAGCACAATCAATTCTTAAAAACAATGCATTATGAAGATAATATTATTCTTGCATGCCTAGTTTTAATCTTAGTTATAGAATCCATTAATTTTTTAAAGGGAAAGTCCTTAATACAGCTTATTAAAAGGTACCCGCAGAGTGAATCTACGGTTGTTGAAAACTATGGGACTCTTATTAATATGTTGATAGATTTTTGTATGTTCCACAATAATGATGAGATAGCAAAACAGTTTAATTATGGTGAACCAAAAACCATAAAATCAGAATCTTTGAAAAAGCCGAATATAATTATTATTCAGATGGAATCTGTAGATTCAAACTCGGTTAATCTAACTCATGATGGCAGTTATGTTATGCCATTCCTGCATTCGCTGACAGATAAGAGTATATATTACCCATACATGATGAATTACCATAAGGCTGGCGGTACTTCTGATGCAGAGTTTTCAATAATGAACAGCGTAGAGCCTTTAAGCAATTTCCCGTCAATAAAGTTACCTTCATATGAGCATAAGAACTCTTTTGTAAGAGTATTGTCTCAAAATTCTTACAGCACCTCGATATTTCACGGGAATCATGCTAGCTATTATAAAAGAGATTATGCGTTCTCAAGCATGGGTTTTGACAAATTCTATGATATGGAAGATATGAATTTAAAGGATGCGGGTTGGGGAGCACCTGACCACGAGGTGTTTAACTTTGTACTGGAGAAAATGAAAAATCAGTCTGGCCCATTTTTCTACTATATTATTACTATGAGCAATCATTGTAAGTTCTTAAATGTATTGAACTATTATCATAATGCAAGCTTTGACGGTATTACGAATAAGAATATGAGGAATTTTTACAATTCGCTATCATATGTAGACATTACTATTCAAGCTTTCGTAGAAGAAGCTCTGGCCATTGATAAGGAAACCTATATTATAATTCTCGGAGACCATACTCCTGGATTGAAAGATAAGATATATAAGCAGGCTTCAATTAGAATGGAAAATAGGCACTTGGAATTTGTACCTTTGTTTATCATCTCTCCTGAGGGAACCATCTATAAAGAAAATGAGAAGGTAGTTTCATTTCTTGATATTGCGCCTACTGTTCTTGGGTTTGCAAACATATGCTCTCAATATAGTACTTATGGAGAAAGTATTATTCCACCATTGAATGCCGATGGGAAAATCCCATACAGGGGTTATCTCTTTGATAGGAGACAACTATACAATGCGGTAGGAAAGCCGTTATAATTCTAATCTTGAAATATTAACCTACATTTTCATAAAAAGAAGGAAAAACCCAAATTTTATCGAATAATAATTTTAGGTCTACAAGGTTCAAAATTATTTCTTAAATCATAATAATAAAAGCAGTTATTTAATTCTTTGTTTCTAAAAAAATAATATATAAAAATGAAAAAATAATATTATAAGGAGGCAAAAGTATTATGGAAAATATCATTGCAATGCTAGGTTCTATGTTTTTGGTCTTTTTTATTTTAGTAATTGTGTTGTACGTGTTAGGTTCTTTAGGTTTGATGAAAATTGCTCAAAGTAAAGGTGTGGAAAATGCATGGCTGGCGTGGATACCAGTCGCCAATATGTACATTTTGGGTAAGATAACAGGGCCGTTTAAACTTATATTTGATATTACAAAACCGGAAATAATAATGCCTGTATTATCTCTGTGCGGATTTATTCCTGGAATCGGTTTCTTGTTTAGTCTTGCTACTGCCGTATTGTATTATGGCGCAATCTATAAAGTATTTTCAGAATACAAAGCCGAATCCGCAACAACAATGTTAATTCTAAGCATAGTTTTCTTCTTCATGGGGCCGATATACTTATTTAATATTGGCAGAAAAGTTTAATCAATTAGATAAAGAGAAAATGGTTCTTTACTAAAGTGAAGGACCATTTTTTTTGTAGAAAATACTAATGGGGGCTTGAAAAAAAGTCTTATATATAGTACAATACGCTTCGGGTCAAATAAATGCGGGCGTGGCGGAATTGGCAGACGTGCTAGACTTAGGATCTAGTGGGTATCCCGTGAAGGTTCAAGTCCTTTCGCCCGCACCAAATAAAAAAGTTCTTAAAAGATTACTTTTAAGAACTTTTTTATTAATTTAGCTGAGATTTTATTTTACGCGTGTCAGGATTGGGCGTTTGTTTTTAAAACTTTCTTCAATATCCTGAAACATTTGCTCAAGGTATGTCCTTGGCCTGGTTAGTTCATAATACAATGAAAAAGCTGCTAGGGCCATCCCGATTCCCATAAAGCAGAATATTCCAATTAAGAAGTGCTGGTCAGGGGTTGTCTGTGCGATAAAGCTGCCAAGTTGCAGAGAGCCGAATGATGCAAGTGTGCAAGCGAGTACTTCCATTTTAAGTGAAATGGTTTTACCAGATGAAGACCTTTCTCTGATATACACTATTGACAGTCCAAATACTATAAAGACTAAAAATGGAACTAAGACAGTATTAGGAAAATATTTTCCGAATACTTCGCCGCCGGCATATCCTGCATAGGCTATTACAGAGAATAAAAGCATTGACTTCCACCAAATTTTAACGAATCCCAGAATTTCTACCATTAATTTTGCAAAGCATAAAAACATTGGCTTCAACGACCTGTTGACAAATTCCTGTATCCTTTTCATTTCAATTCCTCCTTTGTAATATATACGTAGGATAAAAAAGTCTGGCTACACCTCCTAAAAATCCTTGGATGGTATACAAAATATAAAAAAATGGTTTATCTTATAAATTATATTATATCATGGATATGATTTTTAAGACAATATTTTAAAATTCAATATTAAATTAATGAAAAAAATAATAGATTTTTATGCTGTTACTTCAGAACAGAATATAATTTGGCTGAATTTGACTTTTAAAAATGCATATGTTATTTTTTTGGTATAGAGGCAAAGGAGAAAAACATATGATAAAGAATTCAAAAATACGCTTCGCTTTGGTATTTCTCTTTGTAATGATTATTATCTCATTTGGAACTGTACCAAAAAGTTTTCAAAATGATACTTTTTATGACATTAAAGTAGGAGAATACATAACCAATCATGGTATAACTACCATAGATCAATTTTCAATTCATGATAATCTGAAGTGCTTTCCAAATCATTGGCTCTTAACGCCGGTAATTTATTTTGTATATAAATTCGGAGGGTTCCCTGGCCTATATTTACTACTGTTATTATGGACCTGCTTGATTTTTTCATTATTGTATATTACATGTTATAAGGTGTCGTCGAATAGGATATTATCGTTAATAATATCAGGTGCTACCATTTTTGCATTAACTGATTTCATAACACTACGTGCACAGGTTTTTAGTTACGCATTGTTTATTTTAGAAATCTTTTTTATAGAGTCATTTCTTAAGGACGGGAAAAATAAATGGATTATAATGCTTCCTATACTTTCTCTGATAATAATTAACATCCATTATGGTGCTTGGCCGTTTTATTTTATATTATTCTTACCCTATTTCACTAATATGCTAGGAATTACAATAGGTAGATTTTCATGCCAAAAAAATCCCCATTTAAAAAAGTTATTTATCCCATTTGTTATTGGAGGGGTCGTTGGTCTAATCAATCCTTTTGGGTTACAACAAATAGGCATAATAGTTAGAGCAAATCTAATAGGTACGACTTTAGGAATAAAAGAGTTTTCGTCCCCGAATTTTAAAGGACCTGCAGGATTGAATCTGTTTTTCTTTGCGGCCTTGGTTTTCGTATTATTTCTAATAACCAAAAAACAAATAAAAATGCATCACTTCTTTCTCCTTTTTGGATCAATATTCATGTCGCTAACCTCGATAAGGCATTGTGCATTGTTTTTTATCATTGCGGCAATTGTGTGCTCAGATTACATTGCAGATACTATAAAAGACTGTGATATAAGTCAGCATAATATAATGCTTAAACCATCAAGAATTCAAGTTGCTTTGTTATGCATTTCATTTTCTCTTTATGCAGTACCGAATCTATTTCAATGGTCGTATGTTGACGGCAGGAACTATCCTGTAGAAGCTATAAAATATATCAAACAAAATGAAAATTTGTCCACTATGAGAATATTCAATCAATATGATTTTGGGAGCTATATTATATTAAATGATATAAAAGTATTTATTGACTCTAGGGCAGAGCCTTATACCACAATGTATTCGCCAAAGGTTGAAGTAATAAAAGATTATTATGATTGTGAATGGATAAGAGAGCCCCATAGGAAAATATTTGACAAATATAAGCTTAATTGCGCTTTGGTATATAGGGATTCCTCGATAAATACTGTGCTTTCGAGTGATCAGGGATTTAAAAAACTCTATGAGGATTCAAATTTTGTATTTTATAAAAAAGCCTATTAAAATAAGATTTGCTATTAGTGCTGAAATCGAATATAATCTATATGTTCAAGCAGTTTAAAATAGATAACTCTTTTTTGCTAAATATTTAAAACCTGAAACAGAGCTTTTGAAGGTTGATTGACAGCACTGAAACTGATTGAGAAATTATTAAATAAAAAAGGAAATGAAAATGGAAAACATTAATTTTAAAGATTTGAACCTTTCTAAGGAGGTTCAGAAAGCAATTCTTGAGATGGGATTTGAAGAAGCTATGCCTATACAGAGCCAATCAATCCCGCACATTATGAATGGACGGGATGTAATCGGACAGGCCCAGACCGGTACAGGGAAGACCTGCGCATTTGGCATACCTGCAATTGAGATGATAAATCATGAAGAGCATTTTGTACAAGCAATGGTGCTGTGCCCTACAAGAGAACTTGCAATACAGGTAGCAGAAGAGATGAAAAATGTTGCAAAATATAAAAGGGGTATTAGAATACTGCCAGTATATGGAGGACAGCCGATTGAACGTCAGATAACTGCATTGAAAAACCGTCCCCAAATTATTGTAGGAACACCAGGAAGGGTAATGGACCATATGAGGCGCCATACCTTAAAACTTGGAAGCTTAAAGATGATAGTGCTTGATGAGGCGGATGAAATGCTTAATATGGGCTTTAGAGAAGATATAGACACTATTCTTCAGGAGGTTCCAGAAAAAAGACAGACAATATTATTTTCGGCTACAATGCCAAAAGAAATATTGGATTTGACAGATAAATATCAAAAGAATGCTGTAATGGTTAAAGCTGTTCACAGGGAGTTGACTGTTCCAAGCATAGAACAGTACTACTTTGAAGTCAGAGAGCCGGCAAAGCTGGATTTACTATCTAGAATAATCGATGCATATAATATGAAGCTTATTATGGTTTTTTGCAATACGAAAAGGCGTGTCGATGAACTGACGGCCAACCTACAATCAAGAGGATATGCGGCAGAAGCGCTTCACGGAGATATGAAACAAGGGCAGAGAGACAGGGTAATGACAAAATTCAGGAAAGGTGCGGTTGATATTCTTATTGCAACTGATGTTGCCGCTCGCGGAATAGATGTTGACAATATAGAGGCGGTTGTCAACTATGACATACCAAATGACGAAGAATATTATGTCCATAGGATTGGAAGAACCGGAAGGGCAGGAAAGGCAGGAAAGGCATTCACCTTTGTATCCGGCCGGGAGTTATATAAACTAAGAGATATACAAAGATATACGAAATCATTGATAAAACAGGAGAAACCACCATCAATGATGGATGTTGAAGAAACCAGAGTTAATAACGTGTTGGAAAAACTAAGAGAGACAATTTCGGAAGGACGCTTTAACAAATATGTAAATTATGTTGAGAAAATGCTTGAGGATATTAGCATAAATAATGGTCCGGAGAATTATATTACAAGCCTTGACATAGCGGCTGCCTTTTTGAAAATGGCTATTGGAATTGATGATGAGGTTGTACAAAATGATACTAGAAAAGGGAAAGAAATGGTTGACTTTTCCGAGAATGAAGGCGGAATGATAAGGCTATTTATAAATGCCGGAAGGGTAGACAAAATCGAGCCGAGGCATATAGTGGAAAGTATTGCTTCAAGCACCAAGCTTCCAGGAAAACTAATTGGAGCCATTGATATATTTAATACATTCACATTTGTCGAGGTTCCAAGGGAATATGCTGCAGAGGTCTTAACTATAATGAAGAACAATAAGATAAACGGCAGAAAGATTAATATTGAAAAAGCAAATAAGAAATAAACAGAAAAACCCTTGGAGAATAAGACCCAAGGGTTTTCTTATGGATATTTCCAAAGAAATACGATATAGCAGAACAATATCTAGCTTTTACTAACATTGAACCGGCTTGGAAAAGGTAATCATCTTTAACCAAAATTAATGCTGTCTTAATAAATCCATAAAAAAAAGATAGTACAATCCTACTATCTACTGCTTGAAATGAAATGGCAGGGGAGACAGGACTCGAACCTGCAACCGACGGTTTTGGAGACCGCTACTCTACCATTGAGCCACTCCCCTATGTGTGAAAAATATTATAATACATAATACGGAAGGTGTCAACTTAAGCTTAAAGGTTTTTAATAGGTTTCTGAATGGGTAAATACTATGAAATGTATTATTGTGCAACATGCACAAAAAAAAGAGTAAATTTTTGTTTATTTTAGAGCACAGTAAAAGCTTGTATTTACAGAGCTTTTATTATAAAATAAAATTAAGGTAGATTTTGAAAAAAAGGAGGGTTTTAGATAAAATTCTGTAAATGATTGTAATTAAATTTTAAATAAATAACAAGGAGGAAACTGTATGAAAAGTTTATCAAGAATCGTTCTACTAATATTCGTAATGACAATGATGGCAACATTCTTTTTAAGTATTGGTTCTGTTGCATATGCTGCTGTTGGAGACCCTCCAACACCAGGGGATACTGGCGATTTCAGCCCGGGGAAAATTAGCAGTCAGAATGTTGATATTGGTGGTGCCGAGAATGGAATCAGAAAGATAATGGGAGCTGTTTTCAGATACATACAGATTGGCGGTAGTATAATAGCTGTTGCAATTCTTGCTCTTTTCGGTATACAGTGGTTTACTGCAAGCGTTCAGAAAAAAGCCGAACTTAAGGAAAAGCTTGTTGGTTATCTAATAGGAGCACTTATTACCTTCGGAGCTGCACAGATAATGGGATGGATGGCTAACATGGTAACGACTGTAACTGGTACAGGCACCCCGTAATGTCTATAATCATAGTAGCTTAAACCAATATTCCTTTAATTTGAATGAAAGGAATGTAACTTATGAAAAATGCTAAAATTAGGTTTCTAATTTATTTATTTATATTTTCGGCTTTGTTGTTCCAGACAAGCGGCATTGTTTTTGCCGCAGGAGAGCTTGATGATGTAACAAAAGTAGGAGCCGAAGCGCTTGGTTATATCCAGATTGCTGGAAGTATATTTGCTATAGGTGTCCTGGTTGTTTATGGAATAAGATGGTTTATGGCAAATTCCTCCGAAAGAGCAAGTTTAAAAAGCCAGGCGTGGGTATATCTGGTTGGTGCGTTGTTGATTTTTGGAGGCACATTTGTTGCAAAAAACATAATAGAATTTGTCGCTGGAGCAATATATATTTCGCCGGTAAAAGAAACCACATCACTGATTCACTTATTAAAATGAAAGAAAGGGGTTATATTATGAAACTTTTAGCTAAAACTCTGCCTTTGCTTATGATACTAATAATAATGAGTACACTTGTTTTTGGGGTAATGTGCTATGCTGCAACCTTAGGCAGTATGGATGTTGGAAATCAAATCGATCAGTTAAAAAACCAATCCCAAAGTGCTACTGATGCCAATGTAGAAAACAATGTAAGGAAATTTGGAGCAAATATTGTATATGGCATTAAATTGATTGGTATATGTTTGGGTACGGTAATGCTTGTTGTGTTTGGTATTAAGTGGATGACAGCGAATCCGAACAAGAAGAGTGACCTTAAAGAGCAGGCATGGAACTATCTTATTGGTGCGGCATTACTCTTTGGATGCGGACCTCTTGCTGAATGGATTTACAACCTCGTTACAAAGACTGCAGTTTAAAACGAATATAACTTAAAATTTAGAAGTAATGAGGGATTTGGTTTTAAATCCCTCATTTGACTAAATAAGGAGGGCTTTGATGAGAAGTTATCTTATTCCAAGGGATGTACGTGGAGAAACGAGAATACTGTACTTCTTTTCTCCCAAATCTTTTATATTTACGGTAGCAGGTATTGTATTTGGAGCAGTAATATATTTTATTCTAAAAACAATCGGACTCCAGCTGACCGGATTGATTATCTTATTGGTAATATCTCTTATATCCTTTGCAATAGGTGCTTTAAAGATTCCAGAAACAAATGCATTTCAGTTTTTTAAAGATACTGGCGGGGAATCAATAGATGATATTATCTGGAGATATATAAACTTCAACATGAAAAAATGCATTTATATAACCAAAAAGCAGTAATTATTGTAGGCAAGTACTTAAGATTATACTAGGTCAGGAGGATTACCTGATGGGATTTGTTTATAACGTTTTGAATATTTTCTTTCTTATTGTATTAGTAACTGGTGTTATTATGTATTCCCAGCAGAAGAAAGAAAAGAAGAAAGAAACTAAAGAATTAAATACTACGGTAAATAAGAAATATGATTTCAGAGTGGAAAATGTGGAATCATTTCTTGATTTTGATAAGATTTATAATAATATGATTATTCGAAAAAATGGTTCGATGTTTACAATGGTAATAAACTGTTCCGGAATAAACTACGACCTTATGTCTGCAGATGAAAAAATCATGATTGAGGAAAGTTTT
This sequence comes from Ignavibacteriales bacterium, assembly GCA_050260055.1. GTDB lineage: Bacteria > Bacillota > Clostridia > Acetivibrionales > UBA4821 > JBLMYQ01. The sequence goes on along the minus strand of JBLNBO010000018.1, from coordinate 11,723 downwards.
ATTGAGTTGTTGAACTTCCTTAGGTTTCCGGTTCAAATGTATGTACAGACAAGGAAGGTTGATCTTAAAGACAGCCTTAAGACATATAATGAAAAGATTAGAAGCATAGAAAAAGAAGTAAACACATTAAGTGAAGAATTTGATGCAATCAAATTAAAAAATCCTGAAGATACCGAAAAGTTAGGAATGCTTTCATACGAAATGGAAAGGAAGCAGAATCTGTTAGAATATGCAGTGGATTTGAAAGATAACATCGAAAAAATGAGCATTAACAAAAATGTTTTACAATATAAGTACTATATGGTCCTAACATATCATATTGAAGAAATCGGTCTTATGACGAATTTTACAGAGAAAGAAATTCTTGATATGGCATATACTGAGCTCTTAACCAGGGGGCAAAGTATTGTCGGCGCTCTTATGGGATGTAGTATAGATTCAAAAATATTAAATTCTAATGAACTTGCAGAACTTCTATATGTTGCTTTCAACAGGGATGATGCTGAATTATATAGATTAAAGGACAACATGGAAGCAGGGTTCTATCGATTGTTCTCTACTACAGAAAGTGCACTTACTATAAAACAGGCATCTCCGATTTCAGTAGAAATCGGATTGGACGACCAGCTATTCTTATTGAATGAAAAATATGGTGTTCCGGATGAGGAAGAAGAAGTATCAGAAGCATATTTGCTTGAAAGTGCAAAGGAACAGGAAACTGCCTAAAAATAAGGGGGGCGCTCAAATGTTTTTTTCCAAAAGAAAAGATGAAAAGAAAACTGAAGAACAAGAAATAACTGAAGTAGCTGGCGGAAAAGAAATAAAAGGGAAAAAATCGGAAGATATGTCCCTTATAGATTCCCAAGCAAAACAGTCAAACATTTTACTTGAGAACCAAAAAAGCCTCAAGGATATTATTAAGCCTTCAGGTATAAACTCATCACGGCTAAACGAGATGGAGGTAGTATCAAGAACAACAAGATATGCCCGCTCGTTTTATATTTCTGACCTTCCTAGAATGGCAATATTCGCTGATTTTTTAAGAAACATGTACAATTTTGGAGATATTAATACTTCTGTTTTTATAAAACCTCTTGATGAAGGAAAAACTCAAAGAGACCTTAACGCAATAATTAATGATTTGGAATCCGAAAGAATCGTTGCAGCAAAGAGAGGCGATATTAATAGAGAAAGCATAATCACTGACAAAAGATTTGAGACTGAGAAGCTCAGAGACGAGATTGCTGCAGGTTTTAATAAACTTTATGAATCTACAGTTGTATGTACAATTTTTGCAGACTCAATGGAACAGTTGAATAAGCTTTCCGAACTTCTTAGAATGGAAATGTCAAAAAGCCTTATCACAATAAGGTCTGCCTGGGCAATACAGGAAGATGCCTTTAAATCAAATCTTCCTTACTGTGACAACAAAATTAAAAAGAGTAAAATGTTTGATAAAAGGACAATGGGGACAGTATTTCCTTTTGTTCTTTCAGATATCAGTCATGAAACCGGAATACCGATAGGCTTCAACAAGCAGACCGGGGTACCTGTCTTATTTGATAACTTTCATCCATCCCTTTCTAATTACAACCTTGTTGTATTTGGAAAGTCTGGAGCTGGTAAGGGTGTTACAATAAAAACATTTACGGCACGTTCATCAGTTTTGAATAATATTGAAAGCATTGCGCTGGATGCTGAAGGAGAATACGGTTCGGTTGCTGAATCCCTTGGAGGAATAAACATAGTATTTAGCCCAACTTCCAAAACTGTTGTAAATCCTTTTGATATTGAAACAGAAATAGTAAAAGATGAGATGACAGGAAAGGAAAGACATGTATTAAGTATCGAAAATAAGGTTGAAGACGTTACCAATGTACTTCTTACAATGGCAAGAGGAAGTACAAAGAGCCAGGTAGTAAACGAAATAACAAAGCAGATTATTGCTGAAATAATAGCTGAAGAATATGCTGCAGCCGGAATAAATTCTTCACCGGCAAGCCTTTATGAGGGTGTATATGAGGATATTGAAGGAATAGATGTTTCAAAGAAGACTAAGAAAATGCTGCCTACAATAGGTTCCTGGTATGACAGGCTTTGCACAAAAGCTGAAGGTAACACCAATGTTGACTATCAATTCCACTACAGTTATCTTACAAAGGTTATGAAGCAGTATATAAGAAAATTTGGCGGTCAGATGGCATACTTTGATGGGCAGTCAACATTTGACCTTATGGAAGATTATCCATTCATCAATTTTGATATCTCAAGGCTGGAAGAGAAGTTCGCAAGGCCTCTTGCACAGCAGATCCTTCTTTCCTGGATATGGGAAAAATATGTTAAGAAAAACAGCGAAGATAAATCAAAGGCCAGGAAAAAGAGAGTTATTGTAGACGAAGCATGGATGCTTCTTCCATTTCCTGAGGCGGTTGATTTTTTGAATACCATGGCAAGAAGGGCTAGAAAAAGAAATGTTTCACTTGCGGTTGTATCTCAGAAGTTCCAGGACTTTTATGAAAATAAAAATGTACAAGCAGTTCTTACAACATCTGAGATAAAGCTGTTTCTACAGCAGGATAGGTCAGAAATCGAATATCTTCAAGAGGTATTCAAACTGACAGATGGTGAAGCGATATTCTTAGGAACCTGTGCACGTGGAGAAGGAATAATCAAGGTTGGAAATGAAACCACCATTTTGAAAATAGTACCAACAGAAAGAGAGTTCAGATTTGTTGAAACCAACCTCAATAAGCTGGCAATGATGAGAAGTATCAAGGAGTGATATTTATGAAAAAAATGAAATTTATTATCAGCATCATACTTTGCATTACACTATTGGTGCCTATTACTGCTAAGGCAGCAGATATGAAGCCGCCTGGGGTTGTTTCAGAAGGACTATCTGATGTTGTCATTTCTATATGCAATCTCTTTGTTGGATATTTTAATGAATATGGCGTTTCAATTATGGATATGTTGAAGCAGGGGGAAGGAGTAAATGAAGCCTCAGTTAAAAGTAAAACAACATTTAACTTAACAACAGTAAGAATTGAAGACAATAAAGTAACCAATGGAATATTTAATTCAATAACATCAAATTTTTACCCCAAGCTTATGATGATGGCAATTATAGTTTTTTTAGTAGGCCTGATATACATAGGAGTACTTACTTTAATGTCTGCGGCTTCTGCAAAGAGGCAGGAGTATATGCAGAAGCTCAATACATGGTTTTTTGGACTGGTATTGATGATGGCTTTTGGAATAGTAATGGTGTTCATGATAAATTTAAATAATAAGCTTGCTAATACTTTTTTAAATATTGGAAGTGTTGCTTACAATAATGCCGGCGGCGGCGGCGGTGGCGGCGGTGGCGGCCAGCAGGCTAATGACCCGGAGGTATTGAATAAATGTGCAGAGGTTCCAGGGAATGTCAATATATTAAACCTTATAAATGATGCACGTGATAAGTTTGGCGGGGATCATACGTATACCGTTACCACTCAGGATGGAACCAAAAGTTCTGATGTGAAAATTAGTTCGGGTAGTATTGCTCTTGAGACTAATGACGAAAACTTTACGGGAATGTATTTTTATTTAGCGCCAACTCTACCTTATACTAATGCAGGAGGAGATGAAGGAGTAGCCGTTCCTGCAGTAACTTTCTATGAAAAAATTGTAGGAGGCATAATTCCATTTGCAGGAATATTAACTCAATATAATCAGCTGGCAAATTCAAAATTAATACACAACTATAATGATATAGACCCAGGCTGGATATTAGTCAATAATGCTTATACGGTCGCAGTAACAGGTAAAACGGGAGGGACTACTAATTATACAGTTCAATTTTTCTTAGATTCAAAAAAAGTAATTGATAAAGAATCCACAGATGGGAGCGAATTCAATCAGAATACCAAAAAGCCGTTGGGTATAAGCTATTTTGTCGGTTTTACTTCAAAAGAATTATTTGGACTCGATTCTGACTGTGCACCAGTTACATCGCAAGCGCTTAAAATATGGGCTGACGGCGCGGCTGCCAACGATATGTATGAGGATATGGCAGATATTATTGAGCCAGAAGATAAAATACTAAAATCATTATACGAAGAATATTATACGCCAGACCACGAAGGCCGTATTGAATATGCACTTTTATATGCTATGGGAGTTTTCCAGGTATTAATGCTGTTTATTACATATGTAACAAGAACATTTATGATAAGCTTCCTTATTATCGTGTTTCCTGCAGTTATGGCTGTGTATTCCATTGATAAGCTTAATGACAATAAATCAACGATTTTCACAAGATGGAATAAGGAATTTATTTCGAATGTATTTACAAACTCAATGCATGCATTAAGTTATGGAATAATGTTTACTGTAATTCTTGGAGATAATGCAGGTGTTAATGGCGAAACTATGCATCCTATCGTTAAGGTCATAGCACTTTGGTTCATAATTCCATCAGGCCAGGTCTTACGTTCAATATTTGATATTGCTGCGGCAAGTGCGAAGAGGTCGGATGAGCATGGTCTTGCGGCTTTGGCGGGGCTTGCAGCAATGGGCAAATTCGGCGGCGATAAGGTAGGTTCTACTGGCAATAATTGGAGGAACAGTGCCCAGAAAGCCAATAGGGGTATTGGCGGCGGAAATGGCGGCGGAGGTGGAAGCGGTGATGGTGGAAGCGGCGGCGGTGGTTTCCTCGGTGGTGGCTCAACAGGGGCGCCAAGTATGCGCAGACGTGGAGCAATGGGCCTTTTAGGAGCTGCTGCAGGTTTAGCAGGTACGGCTGCAGTAATTGGTGGAGGAGTTGTTGGAGGTACTATGGCAGTTGCTAGGAGTGCGGCGGCAGGAGAGGATTTCGGAGAAATTACTAAAGCAGGAACTGCCGGCGGGGTTGTAGGTGCAGGGTTGACCAAGGGCGGCATTGACATAGCCCATGCCGGATACCACAGAGGCGCTCAAGGTGTAGGCTACGTAAAGGATTGGAATAAAGAGCGTCAGGCAAATGCTGAAAAGAAGAGACTTGCAGGGGCATTTGAGGGACAGCGAGAGAATCTTAGAGACTTTAAAGTTCCTGCGGTACGTGCTAATGTAGAAAACGGTAAAACGGCACTATACAGACCTATACAATCAACCGGAACTAATGCAACAAGATTTACCCGTGATGGGAAAACATATGAACTTCGTAATGATGAGCATGGGAAGCCAACTGAATATATGGTTGGAGATAATGGGTATTTATTTGATGAGAGAACAGGAAATTTTGCTTATGAAAAAGAGGCGTTTGCAACTGTCGATGGAGATTTCTCATCATCTCTTGGAGCTTCGAAGGACTCTGCAGGTGTAGGCTCATCTAGGTTCTTTATCCCTGTAGATAATGAAGGGTATATGGATTTGAATAATATTAGGCTTGATAACAGCGTTGTCGATGAACAAGTATCAAGACAATTCGAATCCAATAGTCACTATATTAAGACAGGAGTTAATCAATTAAATAATCAATTCGGCCTTACAATAAGAGAACATGAAAGTTTAACAGACAGTGCTGTTGTTAAAAGAGAAAGAGAAAATCTTAACAGCAGACTTACATCAAATGATCCGAGTGTTAGAATATCTCAGCAAGACCATGACATAGCGGTAAGCAGATTAAATGAGTATACAAAATATGCTGAACAGACCCAAAAAGAGATGGCAACTGCAAAAACACAGAAAACACAGCAACATTCAGCAGCGGCACGCAATTTTGCACAGAGTCAAGTTCTTAGATCTTTTGATAAAGTAAATAATGTTTCTAATATATAGTGATGACGTTATATAGAACCATTTGGAATTTTTGTGGGAAGTGATTATAATGGATGAGCAAAACAGTGGAATGAGTCCTGCCGAAGACAAAGCGAGGCAAAATATCGGGGATGCAGCCAGCGGTACTAAAAATACTGCACAGCATGCTGCTAATGGCGCGCGTAGGGTTAAGGGCGCGGTTGGAAATGTCGGCAACTCGGTTGAGAACGCAGGAAGAAAGATGAAAAGTGCCGGTAAAGGAATTGAAAGAACGGGAAAAGCTGCTGAAAAGGCTGGACAGGCAACAAAATTAGCAGGAAAGGGTTTGCAAGAAACGTCGAAAGCGGCGCCTATAGCAGGGGCAGGGCTTGGAGCAGGGGCCGGTGCAATTATCGGGTCTATCATCCCGGGTGCAGGAACTGCTGTAGGGGCAGAAGTTGGTAAAGATATTGGAAAGACCGTCGGAGAAGGTGCAAAAGTTGCCGGACAAGCAACAGGTAAGGCGCTTGAATTTGGTGGAGATAAGCTTCAAGAAGGCGGGAAAAAGCTTCAAAAAGTAGGTAAGGGTTTACAGTCTGCTGGTGATAAGACTGAGAAAGCCGGAAAAGGAATAAATAAGGCGGCAAAAGGAGTAGCAAAAGCAGTATTGCCTGCGGCCGGAACTTTAGTGGGAACTGGAGTCGGGGCTGCTCTCGGGACGCTTGTGCCAATTCCTGTGGTTGGAACATTAGGAGGCGCAGCTATTGGCGGCGCTATTGGAAATATTGCCGGGCAGATTGGTGCCTTTAAAGTAGGCTCTACAATGGATTTGCTTACAAATCCAATGGAGAAATTCCGAGGAATATTTTCTATAGAAGGATTAAAGAAGACATTAAAAAAATTAGCTAAAAAACCAATGTTCTGGCTTATTTTGTTTCTTTTAGCAGTAATTTGGAACTGGTGGTCTGCATATGATTTGTCATATAAACAAGCATTTTTGTCCACAGGAGAGCTGGTAGAATCTGCCAAACAGACTATCGGTAAAGATCAATACCAAAAAGGGTATGGTACTTTAGCTGCACTAACCAAAGAAGACTTTGACAGGGTTGCCAAGAGCGTTACAGATGGAAAGCTTGAAGACGGTACTACAAAAGCAAAAAGCGAGATACCGTTTTTTGGCATGAATGCAAGAAGAAGTATTGCATATCAGACACCTTCTTCACTACCGGTAAGCCTAGCTTATGCAACGCGAAAGCTAAATGATGGAACATATAAAAACGAAATTATTGCTAATGCAGCTTTAAATAATAATATACTTAATCAGAATCGCAGCAGCGAAATAAAAACTTCAAAATACATAAAGCCGACTGACAGGCTAATTGCAGGATTCGGAAGACATGGGGAATTTAATAATTTAATGAGTTTAAGTGTTCCAGCCTATGCAGCATCAGAGGAATTCAACCTTGACTTTAATCCTGTACTGGATCAGGTTTGCACAGAACAAGAAAGAGACCGTATAATTACTTATCTGGAAAAGGAAAGGAATTCCATAATTTTAGCACCAATAGAAGAAAAAACTGCGCTAGATCAATCTATACTTGGCAGCTTATTAGGAGGTTTATTCACGAAAATATTTGGTGAAGAAGCTCCATTAGATAGTGATGATGATAGAGATTATGGTGCTGGAAACAACAAAATAAAATATCCAAGATTAATATTCAATAATAGTGATTATGATTTTGATCAAAATAAAATGAGAAACATAGACGATTTTATAAGGACTGATGTTTTACCTCGAATGAATTTGGACTCTACTCCTGATAAAATATTTGATTCTTATGCTGGCAATGATATGAAGAAACAAGTAGATGAAATCTGGACATATATCAGAGAGATTCCGGCAGCTAATGAAAATACTCGAATGATGTCAATTACGGATAAGGCTAATGATAATGGAGCAACAGATGATTATGATATGAAGGATACACTTTATAGGTTGCTGGAGCCTTATGCGCTTGACTGGAAGTTCCTTTATACAATTGACAAAGCGATTGATGAAGATCCGTTTGATGATTTTAAGAATTTAAATAAAAGGGATCCAACTCCTGATGAAATAGAAAAAATAAAGGCAGATTTGCTCGAAAAGTTTTCAGAGGTGGATATTCCTAAGTTCATGCCACAGTTTAAAGTTAAAAGGCATGTTAAAAGGGATTATACATATACCTGGACACAAACTGCAAAATGGGTAACTGAAAGCGATGGAAATGGTGGGACTGTTGAAGTATGTGAAACAGATGGTCCAGACATAACAGAAGATAATAAGTTTACACCGGAGTATACTCTTGAATGGATTGACATACTTACAAAGGATCAATACATGCCTACATGTGTCAAACTGGTTTTTTCCTATGATGAAAGAAAGACTTATGCGGGTGATGGCTGTACTTATACATGGACCAAAAATATAAGCATGAAAATGGTTCCTGATTATTATAAGACTTCAATGCAGGTAGATGGTAATGGATTCATAGGGGGATCATCACCCCAAGTAGTTGAAGAAAATAATATTGATGGCAATGGAAGTTTCACAAGAAAGATTGAGTTCGAAAAGCTTCTATGGAAACCAAACCCTCCTAAGAGACATACTAAGAGAATTGAATTGAAAGAGTTATTTGAAAATAAATATGGTCTTCACGTATATGATATAAGACATGCACTATACCTGATGGATGGAAATTCGTATTTCCCGACTGCAAGGCTTTGTATTGCATGGATATATGGTATAGATTTAAGATATATATCCAAAAAGTCAAATTATAGCGGTTCAGGTTACTCCGGAGATGGAGGCGGATGGGATGCAGATGTGACTTTTGTTAGACAGGATAAACCAGGTAGGACGCTGACCCAAACGATTTTTGCTAACGATAATTGTGTTAATACTATAAATCAGTTAGGGCGTGCAAATGGAATACCCGGGTCGGCGTGGGCCGCACAGATAATCGGCGAAGCAAGTTGGGATTTGAGTCCGACGGCAAACCCAGCTCCAGATGGAGATTGCAACCTATCAGGAATAAAAGGGCCTGGGGGCTTGCATGCTAGTGATGGGGGAACTTACAGGCATTTTACAAGTTATGATTTATATTTTAAATACTATGCCGAGGTCTTAATGAACCAATCAAATTATCAGATTGGTAAAGATTCGGCAAAGAATGGATGGACAAACCCAAACAACTTATCAACTACTGGTGTAGACCAGAACATGTTGGCAGCTGCAGCCGCACCTGGACCTGAAGCTTATCTGTTTGGAATAGAAAGCAATCTCAGTAGTAATTATAATCCATCCGGCTTCAGTTATAGTGAGGGGATAATAACTCTTTTATGGCAAAATAAGCTAAAAGCATCGGGCGGAGGTGGAACTGCAAGTGGCATAGGAGATAAAATAATTGCTACTGCTGCATCTGTACCAATAGAATGGCCGTACCAGTCGGGCGGAAAGTCGCCTTATGTAGAGCGGCAGCCAAGAGGGCCTTTAGATTGCTCAGGATATGTTCAATGGGTTATGATAAATGCATTAGGCAGTACTGATCCTTTTAGCAAGTATGGTTCTACGGCAACACTTCACGATGCTATTGATGACGGAGTACTGAAAGAAATAAGTGAAGATGAAGTTCAGCCTGGTGATATTTTTATAAGAACAGCTCATGTTGGTGAAGCTCATGGCGAAAACGACCATACAGGATTTTGCTATAGTAAAGATAATAATGGTACGATAACTATTATTCATGAAGCTAATTCCGACGATGGACTCAAGACATCTGTATTGACAGGCGGTGAGTACAAAACATGGGCAAGATATGCTGGAGCAGGTGGAAGCAGTGGAAGCAGTACAGGAACATATTATGGTGTAAATATTTTCAATCTTCCAAAGGATTACTTTGACAGCAGTAAAGATAAAGAGAAAGATGATAATTATATAGGTGGGCCGGATATATGGGCAGAAGATTTCGCATGTTCGGGTTATGCAGGAGGCGGTGGAAGCAACACAGGTACTTTAGGGCCTAATGAAGTTAGCGGACAGGGGTTTAGTTGGCCTATTGCTAATGATGTTGTAATACATCCTTTTACACGTGGCTGGGCATATGGATGGAGGGATAGTGGCTTTCATACAGGAGTCGATATAACTCCAATGAATGGACAGTCTGTACCGGTTTATGCGGCAAAGAATGGGAAGGTTATTGTAGTTAAAGATTGCGGTCCTGGAGTAAGCTATGGTAAATATGTTCAAATTGAACATGAAGGAGGAGTTACAACAATATATGCACACATGAATAAGAATGATTATTTTCAAGTAGGACAAACAGTAACAAAAGGACAACAAATAGGAGATATGGGGAGTACGGGACACTCAACTGGAATGCATTTACACTTCGAGATGAGACCATCTGGTGGAGGAACTGTGGATCCGTTGCAATATCTACCTTCAAGACAGTAGTTCCATATAAAAGAATTTAGTATGATATTGGATAAAGAGGTGTACGGCTAATGAATAAAATTCTGCAAAGAATACTGATAGTAGTGCTTATAATTTTGGGTTCGGTTGCCGGAATTGAGTTATTATTTCGTGGAATATTCTTTTTACGCGATTATAAAATAAATCTCAAAAATGAAAAAAGTAAAATCGCGGCGGCTGAGCAACAGGTGAAAACAGTGATTTATCCAGTATTAGATTCAAATGGTTTCTACGTAATAGGCAATGACTTTTTTTCGCTGATTCAAGCTGAAAAGTTTAATGAGGCGTATAATCTTCTTGATGAAGGATTTAGAAGCGAAAGTTTTCCAACATTAACAAGTTATATAGACTATTGCCGGAAAAACTACATAAGCAAAGCCGGTAAGATATTTACAATAAAAAACTTTAAAAAGGAATCTGAAAATACGTATACTGCTCAAGGTTTTTTAGAAGAGTTTGAAGGTAATGCAAATGTTCCAATTATCAAGGAATATATTACTTTGCGGTATATTGATGAGAAAAACTATAGATTGGCTTTTCGACAATATGTTATGACGAAAAATCTGATGGAGTCGGCTGAGTACAAAGGCGTAAAAGTTACAGTAACAAAAGCTACTTTATATGAAGATAAGCTTATCCTAAAAATGGAAATACTGAACTCAAATCCAAATCCAATAATAATTGCTCAAGACAACCAGCTTGATATATGGATGGCGATGATTACTAAAAAGAAGACCAGTGCAAAAAGAGGATTGGCTTTAACTGAGGAAGCATTTGAAAAGGCGGATTTCAGCATAAAGCCAGGGGAAAAGGCGACATTCAATTTCCCATTTAATGTACAAATTTCGGAAAAGCCAATAGGGATATTTTTCTCGAATATTGTATCAGGTTCAGAAGTAGTTAAGACACAGATATTATTTAAGGAGCTCTGGTGAGCTCCTTATTTATGTTTTATTGTCTGTTCTTTGAACATGTTCTATAGGCACTTTCCGAACTGGTACAGATTCTTCTTAAATCCTGGCAGTAAAATACTTCGCTTCTACAAAGGCAGCCACTAGCATTTCCGATTTTTTGTTTTTTATAATTGCAATATGGCTGGCCGTCAACATACATGAAATATCCTCTATTTCCACCACTGCAAGAATCTGTGCATCTAGCATCTCTGCGATTTCCGCAATCACCGCAATAAGTTGCCATTATACTAACCCCCTTGAATATATTATTGTAAGATAATATTATTATACTTTGAGGTAAGAAAAATGTCAATTTCGGGCTAAAACGGGTGCAAAATGTTTTTTGAAGAAACATGTTCAAAAGCATTGTAAAAACAAGTTATACTTGCTAAAGTAAATCTCAAGTAGTTTAAGACCCCTCTATCTCCCCTTCAAAAGGGGACGAGAAGTATGCTTTTGAAGGAGCTTGAATATGAATAATAAGGACTTAAAGAAAAGAG
>JBLNBO010000017.1:0-2718 GCA_050260055.1 Ignavibacteriales bacterium | reverse complement strand
AAGAGTGACAAACAGTTTATAATCACTATTGATGATGTAGAAGCTGCTGAATGGGAAACTCACACCATGGATATGATGTTTAATGTTGAGAAAAAAGCCGGTGTGACTCCAGGAGCAGTTAATACATTCTTCATCATTCCATCAATCGCGAACACAATAACATCAGAGCTTACATACTACGCTCAGAATGGCGATATTCACACACTGCACCCACATGTAGATATTAATACATATTTAAATTATTCCTGGGATAAAACAGGAATCAGTGTAGCAACATATCAAGCAGCCATCAATACCGATAAAGCATTAATCAATAAGCTCATGAACACGTCTGATTATGGTATTACAGCATGGAGATTCCCATATACTACCTTCTGTACCAACTCAATGCAAGCTGTCTCTAACAGTGGTTTTACAATTGATTCCTCAAGCGGAATAGGTAGTCATGGTATTCAGATCGGTGATCCAATAGACAATACTGTACTCTTCCCGAAACAATTACTTATCAAAAATGCGAAATCCAATCTCATTGAAATGGAAATAGCGGCTCCTTTCGATATCGACTGTGTGATCCCTGGCACTGCTACTATGAGTCCTACCGTCTTCTACGACAAGTATAACAATTCCACAACACAGTTTAAAAATGGTAACTTCCCGATGAATTTCGTTGTGATTTGCCACATTCAAGGTGCAGGAACTGACGCTGGTATGGCATCCGGACTCGGAAAAATCATCAAATCCGAACAAACGGCAAATCCAAACTATGCAAACTTTAACACTCTTGCAAACTACATAAATGGAATAAAAAGTGCAAAGATAACTGCATCTATCTCTGGTAACAGAACTATTGTCACTATTGTAAACACGAGACCTATCACCGATTTCACCATGAAGATATCAATCGGAAGGGTTACTTCAGCAAAATGCGATGACACACCGATTCCATCAAGTCAAATCAAACAGGATACCCTCACATCTAGCTGGTATGTTACACAGACTATTGATGCTGGAAAACATGTGTTTGTAATAACAACAGCTTAAATTCAAAAAACAACAGCTAAATTCAAAACAATTGGAGTTTCTAACTCCTTTTTTCCTTTTTTATTAAATACAGAATTTTAAATTCCTCTGAAATAGTAGCACAAAAAATTTTAAAATAAGTTGCAAAGATAACTTCAAAAGATGCAAGTTATCGATTCCAGGTTCTGGTTTTCTTCTTATTTTCTATCTGTCCTTTGATGAAACTTCTATGCAAAAATTATTTTAGTCAATTTTCACGTCAACCAGATCTTCTAAAGGCTTTAAATAAGGTACTGCAACCTTAAGTACACCGTGCTCGATTCTGTTACTTATTATTTCAGTTATATGCCTGTATGCCATATCCCACATCTACTCTTGAAGAACCTCTTTTCAGAAACTTAATTTCCAAAAGTATATCCTTTTTTTACGTTTATCTTTTATTAAAATAAAAAATAATTAAATAAAAATAAGAGAATAACGGGGGTAACAATGAGTTTAGCAGGTCAAACAGCTCTTGTAACTGGGGGAAGCAAAGGGATAGGAAGAGCTATCTGCCTTGCTCTGGCGAAAGAGGGAGCAAACGTCGTTATTACAGCAAGAAATGAGAATGAAATCAAAGATACAATGGATAAATTAAAAGCAATGAACAGTGAATCCCTGGCTATTCAGGCTGATGTACGTAGTGAAGAAGATGTAAGACGTTTAATCTCAATAATAATTGATAAATTCGGCAGGCTTGATATTCTTATCAATAATGCAGGAGTGGCCTGCAAAAAGAGGCTGGAAGATACTACCCTTGAAGAGTACGAGAAAGTTATGGATACAAACTTAAAAGGAGTCTTTCTCTGTACAAAATATGCGATTCCATACATAAGAGAGAGTAAAAATGGAAAAATAATCAATATATCTTCAGTAGGAGGAATACACGGGCTTCCGGAGTTTTCCATATATTGTGCCTCTAAATTTGGAGTAAATGGAATAACTGAATCTATTGCTTCCGAGTTGATAGGGGAAATAAAAGTTTACTCTGTCTGCCCAGGAGCAGTAGACACAGACATGTACATGTCAATATATTCAGATAGACCCCGTCTTAAACCCGAGAATATTGCGGAAAAGGTTCTGGAACTTGCATCGCCTGATTCAAAAGTTGCATCGGGGAAGATAATTGTGATACAAGCTCCTTCAATTCCTCAGCTTTAATATTTTTAAATAGAAGATAGTATGTCCAGCAATTCTGGCTGACTTACGGTAGTTTAACATTTTTTGCCAAATTTTGTTCTTTTTTCCTTTTTGGTTTATTCACGGGAAAAATGCAGAGCTTTTAGAGTAAAGTGGCGATATGAGGGACAAAAACAATAGGGGCAAATTCTTTGTTTGATACTTTCTCAGACAGTTTAATAGATAGCGCAAAAGTTATCTCGTTTCTTCTTGTAATTTTTATCGGAACTGAGATACTTGAATATAAATATGCAAAAAAATAAGTAAAGCTGTCCAAAAAGCCGGGGCAGCTGGACCTGCTATAGGAGTGATTACAGGTAGTTTTCCTCAGTGCGGCTTATCGGTTGTTGCTTCGGTTATGTACATGCAAAGATTAGTCACTATTGGCACTTTACTTGTTTTTATATTCAACTTCAGAGAATGATACTGTTTCTACTGTTTGGGATAAGTGTTCTTGCCGGCTATATTATTCAGTATTAT
>JBLNBO010000016.1:0-65430 GCA_050260055.1 Ignavibacteriales bacterium | reverse complement strand
TTCTCATGCGAAAAATTCCTAATAAAAATAAATGAAATATGTTATGTTTCATTGTAAAATAAATAGATTTAGTTCCCGATATGATTTTGATTTGAAGCTCTATGTATTTCCTGGCTTCTTTATAGATTTTTATAGACACAATTCTATATTATTACTCTAAAAATGACAATATAGAAGCGCTAAACGATTTGTTTACCTTCTTCAACGACACCAGAAATAGTTTTTGAAATGCAGTTTGGGTCGCTCCAAAGTTATATTCCAAAACTTCCTTGCTTGCTTATGTAACTGTTTAGAAAAAACTCGGGAAAGTTTTTTCTTGTACCCCAAAAGCCCTCGTGGCGTTTGAACAGCGACTTTTCCGCCGATTTTGGTCGGTCAAAAGCGGCATATAAAACTATTATTTTAAGGTGCAGAAATAAATCCAAAAGAGGACCCCTAGGTACCTCTTTTGAGAAATAACTTTAGAGCGACCCGAAAATAAAATAACTTATTGCATGCACCGCATATTTTTCCGCCGATTTTGGTCGGTCAAAAGCGGCAAATAAAGAACCCCAAATACTCTTAATATTATTCCTAAAATAAAATGAATAAGGATAACCACAAGGGCTATCCTTATATAAATTTATAATTAAAGTAATAAAAAATGGAGCTATGCTCCATTCTTTTATTGTCCAGCCGTGGCATCAGGATCTGTTATCGTACACGCCAGTGCAAATCTTTTCTTAGCTAATACATTATCACTTAAAGCCTTTTCCAAATCTATTTGTGCCTTTTGATATGCCAATTCGCTTCCCATTAGTTCAACAGTTGATATCATTCCGTTTGAATATTTTATTTTATTAATCCTATGTGTTTCAGCAACGCTATTGAAGTTTTCGAGGGTATCAGTATAAGTGCTTTGAGAAAGGATTAAAGCATCATATACTTTTTGAACATTAAACTTGATATCGCTTATTTCATTTTCATAATCAGCCTTAGCATTCTCATAGTTTTTTTGTGCTTCGTAATAGGTATCAGCAGCTATCGAGTTTTTCTCATAATCATAAACAAGAAAATCAGTTTCTTTTCCTCTCAACTTATGTACAGATTTTAATGCATCTGCTCTTTTCGCCAATGCTTCTTTAATAACTTCTTCAATATTGACTTCCCCTATTGCTTTATATTCGAACTTTTCAGGTTTAATTTTTAAAGTTACATTCCTGTCAATCCCCAGCAATCCCTTTAGCGCATTAATTTTTGCTGCAAGAATATTATTGGTAAGTTTAATTGTCGAATCCATTTGGTTAAGTGCATTCTTAGATTTATCAAACTGAAGCTTCGTTATCATTTTTAATTTAAGCATTATCTGCGAAATCAACAAATCCTTTTCAAGCTTTTTCTTTGTATTTTTTAAATATACTAATTCTTTCTCAGTTTTGTCTATATCATAAACAAGCTTTTCAATATTATAATATATTCCCTGCTCAGCAGATTCTTTTGTCTTCAATAAATCATTATAAAGGTTCTGAGTGTTTTCAAGAGCATATCCTTTGTAAATTGCATAATCATCGTTAGCTGTCCTCGAATATGCACTCGGGGTTGACCCTAAACTACCTAATGCGGTCACTAATGCAGAGATATTCATATCTGAATCCAAATCAAAGGTTATGCCGCCCTTAGATGAGTTTTGTGAAGTATAGGTAGTATCTTTCATGCTCTTATATGTATCATAATAATCATCATAAACTTTCTTTAAATCTCTTATTGTTTTATTGTGCTCCCCCGCATACTTGATTGCATCCTGCATCGTCATTTCTACTGCAACCGGTTTAACCTCTTCAACCTTTTTTGTTTCTTCAGCGAAAACTGCTGTACCGGCAATGCTAAATATAAAAACTACTGTAGTTAACATACTAACTATTCTTTTTTTCATAATCATTCCTCCAGTATCTTTCCCTTAATAATATTATAGCATAGACATATAAATTACGTCTTTATTTTACATGTAACAAATGTTTCCACTATCTACAGTTATAATTAAAATACCTATTGTTTTATGTTTATATAAAATCCTTAAAGATTACCCTTTTTCTTCTGAAGATAATATTTCAAGCAGCTTCTGCATTGAATCTTTTATCAGATTCTTCTCCTTCTCATCCACCTTTGAGAACACTTCTGCAACATACTCTGAATGATTCTCTATCATTTTATCAGTTAATTCCTTTTCTTTAATTCCTGGTTTAATATATATTACTCTTTTATCCTGAGTATTTCTTTCGCGCTGAATATAGCCCTGTTTTACCATTCTATCTATAATACCTGACGTGGTACTTTTAGACAACCCAAGATGTCTTGCTATATCACTCATGGTAACCAGCTTGTTTTCACGAATACAATGAAGAACCATCAATTGAAGAGGCGTCAATCCGAATTCTTTACTTGCTTTTATCATATCGCTTTTAATTATATAATTTATCTTATTTAGGAGCCCAATTATATTTTCTTCTTTATTGCTGATTAACTTCATAATTCCTCCTAATAATAATTCGCATGCGAACTATTATTATAGTACTACGTTTGCCAGCTTTTTTCAATAATAATTTATTTTACTAAAACAATAACCCCTCTCTTTTATGACAAAAGAGAGGGGGCATGATTGCTATTATTATAATTTGAGCGTTTAGTCTACCTTGAAAGTGTTAACAATTTCAGAAAGCCTTGAAGCCGCACTGGACAAGTCTGTAGCAAGGGTCCCAAGCTCTGTGAATACACTTGTCTGCTCTTGGACGCTAGCACTCATTTGTTGTGCACTTGAGGCTGTAGCATCTGTAATATTGCGTATGTTCGTCATTGATGAGTTCATATGCTTAGAAATATCAACCTGCACATTTGCAGCCTTTGAAATATCATCTGTTTTCTTGGCGATATTTTGAATTGAATTTATTATTCCTTGGATATACTCATTTGTATCGGTAGCCATTTTCAATCCTTCTTCAGCTTTACCTGCTCCAGCATGCATTTTATTAACAGCATTTATGGTCTTATTCTGTACATCAGTTATCAATTTGGTAATATCTTTAGCAGCTTCACTGCTTCCTGCGGCAAGTTTTCTTATTTCTTCAGCAACAACTGAGAAACCTCTACCAGCTTCACCAGCTCTTGCAGCTTCTATAGCGGCATTGAGTGAGAGAAGGTTGGTTTGAGTAGATATACCAGTGATAATTTCTATGATTTCACCAATTTCCTGTGATAGTTTGCCAAGTTCGTTTATAACTAATTCTGCGTCCTTGGTATACTGATTTATCTCTTCAACCGAGTTTTGAACAGCTCTTACAGATTTACCACCATTTAATGCATCATTTCTTACTTTCTTACTTTCTTCTGCAAGCTCATCACATGATGTTGCTACATTTTCAGCACTTGAAACCACTTTATTTATATTATCACTTGCTTCAAGAACTAATTTGGAGTTATCAAGCATTCCTCTTGCAATACTATTAACACTTGCTGCAATCTGTTCCATTGAAGCACCAGATTCTTCTGTAGAAGCTGCAAGCTTTTCACTAGAACTTAATACATCAACCGAGCTCTGCTTAACGTCTTTCACTACTGTCTTAATTTTTCTTACCATACTGTTAAGCTCATTAGATAAAATACCAGTTTCGTCACCCGCTACTACATCACAGTGTACGGTTAAATCGTTTTTAGATTCAACTGTTACCATCGCTTCGGTTACAGAAATTATTCTTGTTGACAACCTTTTTGTCAAATAAGCAGTAATAATTACCGAAATTACTATTAATACTACAAATACTATTGCAAGCTGCATTGTTAAACTATTTATTTTATCAACAGCAGCTTGTTTGTTTAAGCCGAACATTGCATAACCAATAACCTTATTGCTTGAATCAGTCAGCGGAATTACCCTTGCTTTTAATGTAATTTCATTAACAACAAATTCACCGTCTTCTGCTTTAATATCATCGTCTTTTGTCTTTATTTTTTCCATAATTATAGGATCAGCCTTAAATCCGCTGTAAAAACTGTTGTCACCTGTTTTCATTCCGCTTGCAATACATTCATTGTTTTGAAAAATAAAAACATATACACCTGTTTTATCAAAAATCTTTGCTAATGCTTCGTTAAGTACCTTGTTGTTTTTTATGTTTACATTATGTAGTTTATTCACCAAAGCTTGAAATTTATTATTCCCTGACATACCGGCAGCAACCTTTGGGTCAATGACGCCAGCCATTACTAACTGCCTTATGACTTCAGGCTTTGCAGAGAGCTTTTGTAATATGCCTCCAATTGCGGCTACAGATTTCACAAGATTTCTATCTGCTTTATACATTTCTCCTTTTTCAATAAACCATTCTCCAGGAACTTGAGCATCAAAAGATTCATAGGCTACCTGTTGAAGTGAATTAGCCTTGTCTGCAATATCGTCTAGCACAATATTTCTTCCATTAATGTAGGCCGTTGCTGTCAAGGAAATCGATACAAGCAGCAATAAGCCTAGTACTGCTACAACTATCCGTGTCCTAATGTTCCATTTCATAATAATTCCCCCCAAGAATTTTTAAGTTACTTTGTAGTGCTTGTCTAAATTCTCTTACCAATTTCAGAACAAGAAACGCAAATAATATTTAATTTTTAAGTATGATAATATTGGGATTTATTAATAGCATGGGTTTGCTGCGATGTTAAATTAGATATTTATGATATGGTTATATTTTCTAAATCTTCTTGTTGCCAGTATTAATTTTATCACCAAAAAATCCCTTTGTCATTAATATTTTAAATTTTTTTGTCTTAATTTGTTATTTTATTGTATTTTTTCCCATATTATCTTGTATTCTTATGAAAATCTCTGACTAACTAATAAAATCATTATTAATTGTACTATATGTAATTATCTTAGCTCTCAGCTTTATTTTTAAGCATAAAAAAAGGAACAGCTTAAACTGCCCCTTTGTTCTAAATTCAATTATTGTTTTATCAGCTTTTCTGCCTTATTAACCAAAATTGTGCCAATTCTTTCTCTTACCTTTTCAGTTGCTTCATAATCATCCTGCCTACAGAATTTCTCAAAAGGATTTGCGTGTGCAGAAAAATCGTTTCCTCCATAACTGCACTCAAATATCACTGCAGATTCTTCCTGCCTGTAATTTTTTATCCGAAGTTCCATAATATGCACCCCCTGTGAGCATAATTATACCACTAGGAGGAAAATTTTTAAAGTAGTAAAGACAAAAAAAAGAGTGTGCATTCGCACACTCTTTTTTAATTGTGTTAATTATTCAGCCATTACTACTACAACTTCGTATTTGCCATCATCGTTCTTGTCAGCAAGAACTACGAACTTATCATCACTTATGGATGACAATGAACCAACTTTAGCAACTCCGTCTATAGAAGTATATACATAAGCACTAGCATCTACGTATGCACGTATTCCATCTGCTCCAGCAACATCGTCTCTGTTTCCAGCTTCTACAAATGTCATAACTTTGTCAGTTGAATCCCATGTATCAATCTTGTAGATATCTGCATCGTCATCTTCTGCAAGTTCAGAAATTGTTGCTTGGTCAAATACTTCTACAGTAGCATCATCAGCATCAAATTCGCCTTCTCCGTTAAGTGTGAACTTAACTAGGTCACCTTCATCAAGTTCTTCGTAAACGTCTCCAGCAACTTTGTAATCTTTTTCTGCTCCGTTGTAAAGAATCTTAACCCATTCATCATCTGAATCTGTCCATGATTCTACGAATACACCAAACATATCATCAGTATTGATGTAATCTGGGTCTGTACCATCTATAAGATTGGTTACAGCAACAAGTACTGATTTTAGGTTTTGATTTTCATCACTTACGAAGAATGTTCCAGCAGTAACGTCACCGTTTACTGTAGATGGATTAATTCCCCATACATCGTCATCATCACTAACTAAGCTGTCCCAACCTTCAACCTTCTCAATGTTAGCAGCGTCAAAGTTGATAAAGGTTGTTGTTGATTTTGTACCGAATTCTAAGTCTGTTGTGCCGGTAGTACGGTCGCCAGCATCAGCTATGTCTGCTGTGAATTCTTTGTTATCATTGTCAACATCTGTAACAGTAGCAGCATCAACATATAATTCATCAAGATATACTGAGAAGTCATTTATTTCTGCATCAATACCATTGATGTAAAGGTTTTCAGCTTTGATCTTGCTGTCAGCTGATACTTCATAGAGAACTATATGACCTTTTGTAATATCTTCGTCATCATAAATTGTGTCAAGGTCTGTTTCTTCATAAGTTGCTGATGCATCAAGGTCTCCATCATCAACTATAACTTTAGCATCTCCGCTTACAACTGTGTATGTCTTGGTTGTTCCATCCTGTCCAAGAATCTTCAATGAATAGTCATCACCTGATGCTTGAAGGGTTCTTGTTACAACACCAACTTGAAGGTTAGCACTTGAAGTTGAAACTTTACCATTTACAAATACTACGTCTCCAAGAGCATTAAGTGTAAGTGTTGCTTCTTTGTCTACGAAATCAGACAATGTTCCAACTGTATCTTCAACGTCTTCTTCTTCAATATCACCATTCTTTGTGTATGCGCAGGATCCATCCAATGCCATTTCATAAACTTTACCGTCTATTGTAAGTTTTCTTCTGTCATCGCCGCCTCTTGCAGCATCGTCTTTAGCATTCTTTGTGATTTTTCCTGTTACTTTAACGTCAGAATCTAGAATGTATGTGAAGTTATCTTTTTGGAATATTGTTAATGCATCTCCAACTTTAATGTCGGATTTAGCTGCAGGCTTACCATTCTTGAGTATAACATATTTGTCTGTAGATGTAAGATCATCTAAATCAAACATGTCATCTCTGTCGGAAGCTACGTTTCTAAGAATATTCTTAGATGTTATTTCAGCTACTACGAATTGTGCGATAGGATCTCCCATTGCTGGTGTAAGATCTAATCCATCTGTTCCAATAGTATCATATCCTGCTGTAGCAAATGTATCACATACTGTAATCTTAAGAGTTTCAATGTTTCCACCCTTTAGTATTGCTGTTACGTTTGCTGTTGAACCATCAACATCTTCTGCATAGCCAAGCTTTGTCATTGCAAGTGCAACTGAGTCAGTTCCAAAAGCTGTTGTAAGAGCTGGGCTTGCTACAGGTAATGAATTTATAAATACTACAAAACTATCTGCAAAAGCATATTTTACTCCGGTTGAAGCTGCTGCACTAGGTGCTGCTTTTATTGAAAGCTTTTCATCTGTGTATTCAGCAACAAATCCTTTTACGATGTCTTTAGCTGGTGTAGCTACTTTAAGGCTAACGATTTTGTTGTCTTTACCAAATAAAGCATCAATCTTTAAACCATAAAGAGCTATTGTGTTGATACCTTCAGCTACATCTACAAGAGCTGTTGCTGAATCGTCATCAAGCATTTCAGCTAATTCTTTGTCTTCACTTGCATCAATTTTGATTTGATCAGCTTCAATCAAACCTGTTGTGTATGTTGAAGTAACTTTAATGTCTTCAAACCATTTGATTTGATATTTGTCTTCGCTGTTTTTGAAAACATAATTTTTGTAAAGCTCTTCCATTAATGTTTTATCTTGTGGACCATATGTGATACCATCAGTTGTATATTCTTTTGGTCCCCATTTTTCTGCTCCAAGTGCGTTCCATGCGAGCTGTGCAATAATTCCTCTTATTGCTTTGCCGTCAGCACCGATACCAGCTATATCACTTGTGATACCAGCCATTGAACCAGCTGCCATGTAATTTGATGGCCATGTTCCGCCTTGTTTTTCAACGAATTCGCCCATTCCAATTGCTCTAACGAGAATTGTAATAGCTTCAGCGTATGTTACGTTTTCTTCTGGCTTGAATAAGCCACCTGGATAACCTTTGATGATGCCTTTACCAGCTGCAAGTGCGATATAACCTGATGCCCAATGGCTAGCAGGTACATCTTTGAACTGTGTAGCTGTGCCTTGTGCACCAGCTGCCTGCATACCAAGTAAGTAGCAAGCGATTTTTGAGAATTCTGCTCTTGTTATTGTAGCTTCTGGCTTGAAGGTTCCATCTTCATAACCATTAATTATTCCAAGAGCAACTAGATTTCCAACTGCGGCTTCATAATCTGTTCCAGCTACATCAGTAGGCGTAGCAGCCATAACTGGAGCTACACAACTGAAAACCATAGCTAAAACTACTAAGAATGCCAATGATTTTCTAATGCTTTTCATACCTTAAAATCCTCCTTTTGATATTGTTTTTTGAAAGAAAGGCTACTTTATAATGATGAATTATCCGTTAGGTTACGCCTTTCTTTCTTTATAATATAATAACCTAACTTCTCTTGATATATAATCAGGGGTTGGTAAGGTTTACCTATCCTGACTCAAGTTAAATTATACCATTGGGTTTTTTTAGCGTCAATGGAGTATTCTACATGTAATAAAAATGTAAAATTCAACTAATATTTTTGATATATTTACCTTTTTAAACCCTTGGTATTAATGGTTTTCTGTTATTTGTGATATTCTTGTAATATTATGTATATTTTTATGTAATATTCTGCCTGTATTTTAAAGCGGCTTTTATGAAATCTTTAAACAACGGATGGGCTCTGTTTGGCCTCGATTTAAATTCCGGATGAAACTGAACTCCGACAAACCACGGGTGGTTTGGAAGCTCAACAGCCTCAACCAATCTATTATCAGGAGAAACTCCTCCAATAACCAGTCCCTTTTCAAGAAGCTCATCCCTGAAGGTATTATTAAATTCATAGCGGTGTCTATGTCTTTCATATATAAGCTCTTCTTCGTAAATCTCGGCGAATCTTGTATTGTTTGTAACCTTGCAAGGGTATAACCCAAGCCTCATGGTTCCGCCCATCTCATCAATATCCCTTTGTTCAGGCATCAAATCAATTACCGGATATGCCGAATGTATATTGAATTCTGAGCTGTGAGCGTTTGGATAGTTAAGCACATTTCTAGCATATTCAACAACCGCCATCTGCATTCCAAGACAAATTCCGAAGAACGGTATATTGCTCTCCCTTGCATATCTGATTGCAAGTATCTTTCCTTCGATTCCTCTATCCCCAAAGCCTCCCGGGACAAGAATTCCATGCGCCCCTTCAAGCTCTTTTTTATAATTATTCTGATTAATGTGCTCAGAGTTTACCCATCTTACTTTTATTGTAGAATCATTTGCAATTCCACCATGCTTAAGTGCTTCAACA
This sequence comes from Ignavibacteriales bacterium, assembly GCA_050260055.1. GTDB lineage: Bacteria > Bacillota > Clostridia > Acetivibrionales > UBA4821 > JBLMYQ01. The sequence goes on along the minus strand of JBLNBO010000016.1, from coordinate 56,187 downwards.
ACACTTAGGTATGCATCATGCAGTTGAACATATTTTCCAACCAAAGCAATCTCAACATTGTTCTTAAGTTTTTTGTTCTTCTCAACCATTTGCTCCCAATCAGTAAGGTCAGGTTGTCCGCAAGAAATGCTGAGTTTTTTACAGACAATATCAGCAAGCCCTTCTTTTTCAAGCATCAAAGGAACTTCGTAAAGGATGTTTGCATCAAGATTCTGAATTACATGATTACTGGTAAGATTACAGAACAACCCGATTTTTTCACGAATTTCCTTATCAATAGGTTTTTCTGTACGGCAAACTATAACATCAGGTTGAATACCTATGTTTCTAAGTTCCTTTACACTGTGCTGTGTAGGCTTGGTCTTTAATTCCTGGGAATTTTTAAGATATGGAACAAGTGTTACGTGTATGTAAACAACATTTTCCCTTCCCACTTCAATTGAAACCTGCCTTATTGCTTCAAGAAATGGAAGGCTTTCAATGTCTCCCACAGTGCCTCCGATTTCAGTAATTACAACATCTGTGTGTTCATTCTTTCCTACTCTGTAGATTCTGTCTTTTATTTCATTTGTGATATGAGGAATTACCTGTACCGTTCCTCCAAGGAAATCTCCTTTTCTTTCTTTTCCAATTACACTTGCATAAATCTTTCCTGTGGTAACATTGCTGTTTTTATTGAGATTCTCATCTATAAATCTTTCATAATGTCCCAAATCCAAGTCTGTCTCCGCCCCATCATCAGTAACAAAAACTTCACCGTGCTGATACGGACTCATTGTACCCGGGTCTACATTTATGTATGGGTCGAATTTCTGTATGGTTACCTTAACTCCTCTTGACTTTAAAAGTCTCCCTAAAGAAGCTGCTGTTATGCCCTTTCCTAATCCAGAAACTACTCCTCCGGTAACAAATACGTATTTTGTTGACATTTGTTTTTTCCTCCCGATTAATAACTAAACTAATTTATATCATTTCGCATACCTGAAATCAAGTCCCAAACATTAAAACAATGGTTAAAAAGTAAAGGTAGCACCCTTTATTTTTTAACCATTGTTTTATAACTTTTTTTCTACAAGCCATCAGGTTTTTTATTATTAATACTAACTTTATCCTTTTTCATTATTAATGCTCTGGTTTTTATTCCATATGCCACAAGGAAAAATATAAACAAAAAAACATTTACATAAGTAAACACCACTGCCTCTGTTGTAAAATCCATCATGATAGTCCTTATAAGAACCAATATAATATCAATAATAACCGCTGATATTATCAGCAAATTATCATAATAAAAAAGCGCTCCAACTATTGAATAAAAATACAATGCTGATTTTTGGGTCAAGCAAACTAAATAGAATGAAGAGATACTTATTACTATAATAATGTAATATTTTATTACGAAATTATATTTTTTGCTTTTAAAAACTTTATAAAATACTTCTAAACTCACACCAAATGCAAAAGATAGTATCATTCCATAATATATACTATTGATTCCATAATTATTTATTCCGTATATTCTGCCAAAAAACAGACATAAATACAAAATATAAATAGATACCCAGAATGAATTTATTACCCAACGGTTAGTTTTATTTTCTTTCTCTTTGGAAAACATACAAAAGTTATACTCCCTAATAAAGTTTTATAATCTTAAAACTGAAATCTCTAATATTATTACATAAAAACTTATAATTTTCATCTGGTAATTTTTATTTTTTTTTATTTTAAATTAAAAATAAAAATCATTACTTGATTACGTCATATTGAATTTGCAGCTTATTTTTGTTAGTATAAATTATCAACTACAAGAAAACTTAGAAGGTATGCAAATATGATTTTCAGGCATCTTTTGCAAATTTTTAACATTATTATTGTAAACTGTATAATAATTAATATCTACCTTGATATTCAAACAGTATCAAATCTTTTATGGTTACTGCCATATTTAATAATTAATTCTATAGTAATGATATTTATGTGTATTTCTCTGTTCATAAAACCAAGAGATGTTAATACAAGTCCGGCAGTATTCTTATTAGTATTGATAATCTCAAATTCCTCAATATTTACTACCTATCTATTCGGTCTTTTCCCTAATCCAAATCGAAATATCTTTTTGATTACTTTAGGTTCAATATTAAATCTTGCAATACTGCCTTTTTATTTAACCGGTGTACTTACTCTGGGAAAAAGGCTGACAGTCCTTCCTGAAGCAAATAGCCTACAAACGCATGGGATATATAGTGTTTCAAGACATCCATTATATCTGACCTATGTTTATTGGTTTATTGTCCAGACTCTAATTCTGCAGACCATACCGATTTTTATTTTTTCACTTCTGCAAATATGCATGATTATAGCAAGAGCAAAATTAGAAGAAGCCATTCTTCAAAAGAATTTCCCTGAGTACCAAGAATACAAGAAAGAAGTTTATTGGTTGGGCAGAAGAAGCTTATTCCTTCAACTACTAAATAAGTAATTAATAAACTGTATTGTCTCGATAATCCTTAATTATATCCTGCATCATATAACTAATAAACCTATTAAGCATTACTGCTATTTCAGCCTTGGTCATATTCTTGTCCGGGTTGAAGTTTCCATATGTATCCCCTCTTATCAATCCAATCTTTTCTGCTACATAAGCCCCGTTTCGTGCCCAGGCCGGAATTGAATCGTTATCTTTAAAAGAGGTTACCGCAACTGGTCCCGGAGCCCTATCCTCCAACCCAAGAGCCCTTATTATCAGGGTAACCGCCTGCGCCCTGGTAATTGTACTCTGCGGCTCAAAGCTGGTCTCGCTTACTCCGCTCATTATTTTTTTATCGTAAACCTTCATGATGTAAGGGAAATATGGGTAATCCACAGGTACATCATCAAAAGCCTGTACTACCTTGCTTTTCTTTGTTGTCTTTTTCACAGTTGAACTATTAGTGGTATCAAAGACTGCTTCGGCTTCAGAAACCTCCTTATCAGTCATAAGCCTTCCTGCCATAACCATTGCCCTGGCAAAATCCCTTCTTGTCATATAATCATTTGGTTTAAAATCAGCAGCTTTTTCCTTGAATAATTCAGTTGCATAAGCAAGCTTGATATCCGCTTCCGCCCAATGTCCTTTTATCTGATTCAGGGGATATGCCACAAGCCTCGTTACTTGTGGAGATGTTTCAAACTTTACAGAATCCTGCACTTTGTTAATGTAATCAGTAGGTTTTCCTTTTGAATCTAATTCAGGATATTCTGTAGAATATTGAAGAAGGCAGTTATTGTTTTCAGTCTGCACATATCCTCCTTCAAAGCTTATTGCATCAGGTTTGTTTTTTTGGTAGTTTAATTTTTTGCTGGTTGTCATAGAAGTTCCAACATCAGCTGTTCTGTTCCAATTTAGTCCGCCCGTGCTTCCTTGAATATAATAGTTGATATCCTGAACTTCTGCATTGCTCCAATATTGATTATATCCATATACATTTCCCTCTGCCTTTACGGTTACATTTCCAGCTGATGCACCCGAACCTGTTACTTTGTAAGTTTTGTCTCCGATAAATTCTCCGGCAAAGTACTGCGCAACAGGCTTTTCATCTACTATTGTACTCTTGGAAAAGTTATATTTGCTCAATGTGTATGTGACTTTTCCCACCTTGATTGATTCGGAGAATTTACCTAAGGAAACCTTCTTCTGAATCTGACCGTCACCTTTATCGTTTACTGCAACATTATAATTGATGGTTCTGGTAACCGTTGTCTCTTCATCAGTATTTTTAAGATTTGTATATGTATATGTCCATGTTTCTGCATTTGCCTTAATGGATTTTTTAACCGTGAGGTCGCCTTGGACTACAATCGGCTCACCTGTAACAAATATTATTTCTTTATAATCAAATTTTTTATTAACAGCAACACCCGAAGAAATTCCTCCTTCGTAACCGCAATCTCCTTCTACTGCCAAAACCGGGAAAGGATTATATATAGTTATAAACAATATTATTAGTGCTAAAAACTTACCTTTTGATGTATTAAACATAAGGTCCACCTTCCATAATTTATTTTCCAACCATTATCAAGTAAGCATCCCCATCTGCGGTCTTTTCTTTCTTTAAGATTCTTACATTGTCGCCTGCTTCTATTTCTTTAGCCTCTATAATCTCATTATCCTTAATAATAACCGTATTTGATAATATATCCAAAGAAATAGTATCTGATGTTTCCCACTGTTCTTCATCCGGATTATAAAGACTTGCATTAATAAGAGTAATACTTGAAGTATCTCCGACGTCGGTTGAAACTTCCCCTCGTGCATTAAATGCCCCATACGAAGCATTGCTGATCAACAGAGCCTCAGTCTCATTCGCAACAACATATATAGGACTGCCTTTCCAGTCGGAAGCGTACACAAAATCTCTAACATTATCCAATCCATCAGCACTGAATACTCTTGTATTATAGCTTATATCAAAAGTCTTAGGCGAGTTGGTATAATCCCACGTAAGCCCATCAAGGATTGCATATGAAGTAAGTGTAAAGTTTTTGTTAGTATTAATGTTCCCTACTTTACCCCTAAAGATTTTAACAGGGTTATCTGCTGATTTTTTCGTGGCAAAAATCACTTTTGCTTCTTTAGTGTCCGAATCATCTGTATAATTTGACACAATATATACAGAATCATTAGCTGCTAAACTTCTTCCACTTGTAAGCCTTCCGTCCTTTACCACAATCGTTGAATCATTATATTTTAATGGTTCAGATGCAGAATCAATCTTTATAGTGTTTGCACCTGAAGTATTTGAGAATATGGTGTCCTCATATAATGATTCTTTGTCAGAAGGTTCCTTCAATGAAGCCCTAACAACAGCTTCCTCTCCGCCAAGGTCTTTTCTAACTGCCAAATATACGGTTTTATCTATATATAATTTACCGGCATCTTCAAAGCTTACAGGCTTTGTGCCATTAAAAATCTTCAGATTTTCATCTGCCTTTAACTCTAAGAATCCAACATCCACGGTTCTTTCAAACTTTCCCTTCCTGAACTTTTCAGGATGTTTAAGTCTTATAGCTTGGGTCAGCGGATTTGCGTCTGCAATCTCCCCCTTGTAAATATTACTTATTTCCGAGCCTGCCGTTTGAAGTGTAATTTCTTTAACCTTTGTCATCTCCGGAGTTTTTTGCAAAAGCATTCTTACATAATCGCCTTCATTTATGTCCGAAAGTGGTATTACCTTTTTGTCAGAGATAATAACTACACTAGAATCCAAATTAAGTACCTGCTGTGCTCCGTCATCATATTCTATTCCTATTGAAGAAGCCTGTTTAGAAATAATCTTTCCATAGGCATTTTCATAATTGTCTGATGCACTTATAAGTATAACTTCATTGTTTTCGTCCCTCTTTAGGAAAACCGCATCACCGGGCTGGACATCTTTTGCTGCCGCAGTCTTACCATTTCTTATTACTTCAACAGTTTCAGGCTTATAATTATAAGTTCTTAATAAATCCTGACTTCTTGCTCCAAGCTCTTCATATAAAGAAATATATCTTAGCTCAGGATTGTTTTCTTCGACTATTCCCGAAATATCTCCAGTCTCTTGCCCAGGATTTTGGAGTCCTGCGCTAATTCTTGTAACAATATTATTTTCTATAGTAAGAGTAACCGCATCATCCTTTTTAATATCTTTTAAAGCAGCTGCATTTCCCTTATTTAGAATTGATGCATTTGTACTTACGTTATAAGTATTTACACCATTATCATTTTTGACTGAAATTGTATTTCCGACACTATCAACATTTTCGACTACACCGTTAACAGTTTTCTCATCTGTAGATGAATCTCTTACATTAACAAATTTTATCTCCTTTCCTGAGTTAGCTGCAAAATCTATCTTATCATTTGCCTTTAAAACTTCTGCGGTAGAAAGTTTTCCATTTTTATATACAACCAACTCCCTTTCGGGTGTTGTCGTATTCCCAGGGTTAAATTCTTCTCCTTTTAGATTTGCCTGTGAGAGTAATGTTTCGGTAAGAATATAATATAATTTACCATCATCTCCTCTTACCGCAAATCTCTTTGATGTTATTCCTCCATCCTGCTTCTCTTGACTGTCAGTATAAATGTTTTCTATGTATCCGCTTTTTTTCTCGTAACCTCTTGTTTTAAGTGCTAGAGGCTCCATATTTTTCATTATTCTCGCCATTTGTTCCCTTTGTACCGCCCCTAACGGGTCAAAAATTCCTCCCGGCTTTCCGTTCATAATGTTATTTCTCAGTACCGCTTCAATATAAGGTATTTTTGCCGGTTCACTTTTTGACCAGTCGTTAAAACTATTGAATATATTCTGTTGCCCATAGACAGGATCTAATTTTAATGCTTTTGCTACCCAAAAAGCAACTTCCTGCCTCTGCGCAGGGTCTGCTCTGACAAATCTATTCTTAGAACCCGATTTTGGCTGAAATCTTTGCATGGCAGTCTGATAATCTGCTTGTTTTATTAACCCATCATTATATGCTAATTGAAGATAACCATCAGCCCACATCTTTACTGCATCATTTTTTTTAGTATTGCTGGCTTTCTTTGCATCTAGAGCTTCTGCCGCCTTTTGGGCATCGGCTTCTCTTCCCATCATTCTATATATTAAAGCAATAGCTTCTTCTTTGCTAAGTCTCTGACTTGGCCTAAAATTACTGTCGCCATAACCTTTTATTGCCTCTAGGGCAGATGCTTCATATATGGAGTCCTTTGCCCAATAATTTGCCGGAAGTGCACCAACGTCTTTAAAGTTAATATTCTGAATTATTTGCCGTGCATTATCAACACCTGTATAAACCTTTTCAGGTGTTTCCACAGCAGCTAAGAGAATGATAGGTAAAGAAGCTGCCGCAATTATAAATGTTAATATGGAAAATAATTTGATAAAACCAGGTCTAATCCTGTTCATAAATCATGCCCCTTTTTAGGTTTTTTGCATACGCCAATAAAAGTATAAAAATACCCGATATATTTATCGGATATTTTATGTAAAACATTAATATATTCCGCTCCTATAGTTTGGCCACCAAGCTCAATAATCCTGCTTATACTTCATTAAGATAATATTTCCTTCGTAATCCTGAACTTTTTTAATTTCAAGTTCTAAATCCTGCAATTTTTTTACTCTCGCGGGCTCAAATAACTTGGTAAATTCTTGAACATTCGCTAACTCAAAGCTTAAATCCGGTGTTTTATAATGCATCGGAATTGTTATCTTGGGCTTTATCAATTTTACTACTTCTTTGGCTTCCTGCACATACAGAGTAAATATTTCTCCCACAGGAATCATTAAAACATCAACCTGTCCTATTTCAGAAAGTATCTGTTCATCAACAATATGTCCAAGGTCACCAAGATGACAAACTCTCAATCCGTCAATATCCATTACAAATATAATATTGATACCCCTTTTAGCACCTTTTACTTCATCATGGAACGAGCTGATTCCTTTTATCTTGATGCCTTTATTCTCATGAAGGCCAGTACTATTAAAAAACTCGAATTGGCCTTTGACAACCTTTATATTATTATGGTCATAATGGTTATGGCTGACTGTAACAATATCCACTTCAACATCAGGAATCTTATATCCGACTTGTTGAGCAAAAGGGTCTGTCAGAATTTTTATTCCGCTATCTGAAATCATATAAAAGCAGGAATGTCCAAACCATCTGATTTTCATGTATCCTCCCATATATCTTCCCCCACAATTGAGGGAAACGAATAGAAGCTTTTAATTTAATTCGCAACGCATTGCGATGTTTATTACCATTAAATAAAAATTGTCAGAAGCAAGCAGAACAAGGCGCATGAATTGCGAGAAGCGGAGTTTATATCTGATAAATGAGCACCGGAGCAATTCAATGCAACACAGTTATGCGAATCTTATCACAATTTTTTGTTACATCTTATTAGGGGCGGATACCGCCAACATCCCCAGCACATTACCAATTACAATCCTTACACAATCTATAAGCACCAGCCTTGCTTTAACAACCTCCTCTTGTTCACCCTTTATCCTGTGAACATTATAGAAGGAATGGAATAACGAGGCAAGCTCAACTAAATATCTTGTAAGCCTGCTAGGTTCTAAATCTCGGGCTGCCAAAACAAATTCTTCAGGTAAATCTGCAAGCTTTCTTGCAAGTTCAAGTTCTTCTTGAGAGGCTAATAAGGCGGTATTAATTTCTCTCGGGTTTGGAACTTTTATGCCTTCTTCTTCAAGAATTCGGATTATACTGCAAATCCTTGCATGTGCGTATTGTATATAAAACACCGGATTCTCATTTGACTGCGCCACTGCAAGATCCATATCAAAATCCAGATGGGTTTCTGCTTGTTTATTGTTAAAGAAAAATCTTGCAGAATCACGGCCGACTTCTTCAACTAAATCTTCAACAGAAATTACAGTTCCTTTTCTTTTTGACATTCTAGCTACCTCGCCATTTCTAAGCAAGCGAACCAGCTGGAATAAAACTACATCGAGCTTTTCAGGATTAATTCCACAGGCAGATACACCTGCTTTAATTCTAGCAACATGTCCATGGTGGTCTGCCCCCCATAAATTTATTACCCTGTCAAAATTCCGTATTAAAAATTTATTTCTATGGTAGGCAATATCAGCCGCAAAATATGTTGGAATTCCATTTGCTCTTACTAAAACATCATCCTTTTCAAGGCCAAAATCAGTAGTTTTGAACCAAATCGCACCTTCTTTTTCATAGGTATGGCCGTTTTGGGTTAATAAATCAATGGTTTCTTTAACTTCTCCACTCTCATATAATGTTTTTTCTGAGAACCATACATCATATTCGACTCCATAACCTAAAAGGCCATTTTTAATTCGTTCCAGATTCTTCTTTAATGCATATTCAGCAAAGATTTTTTTCCTTTCTTCAGAATCTGCTTGCAAATACTTGTCTCCGTTTATTGCTATAAACGCTTTCATATGTTCAATTATATCTTCTCCCTGATATCCGTTCTCAGGGAATGCTGCCGCCTCTTCTCCTTTAAGAAGTTGAATATACCTTGCTTCTAAAGACTGCCCTAATAATTCGATTTGATTTCCCGCATCGTTAACATAGAATTCTCTAATAACATTGCAGCCAGCCGCTTCAAGAACTGAAGCAATACAATCGCCAAGCGCTCCTCCTCTGGCATTTCCCATATGAAGAGGCCCTGTCGGGTTTGCGCTTACAAACTCAACCATTACCTTCTGGCCTTTCATATAGTCCGATTTGCCATAGTTTTCTCCCTCAGAAACAATAGCCGGAAAAACTTCATATATCCATTGATTATCTAAATAGAAATTTATGAAACCAGCGCCTGCTGTTTTTATTTCTTTAATATGTGTACTAGAAATATCTGCATTCGACACAATGCATTCTGCTATTTGCCTTGGAGGCATTTTTGCTGTTCTCGCCAGCTGCATAGCAATGTTGGTTGAAAAGTCGCCATTTGCTTTTTCCTTGGGAACCTCAACAAATATCTGTTCCGGAATTTCGATTTTAGGTATAAGGTTAAGCTCGCAGGCTTTGGTGATTGAATTTTTGGTAATCTCAATTATCTGCTCTCTGATACTTTTTATTAAATTAGTACTCATTCGTTATCAACCTCTCTAATAATCATATGAAAATCGCTGTTTCCAGCATCAGCATTATCAATCTCAAGATGATAGTCGATTTTTAATTCTCCGCCATGCTCATTAACATTTATATACATTGCATTGGTGAAAACACCAATTGTGAAAGCGCCATGAATTGTATCGTAATGAGATACATGCTTCTGCCCTCTCTCAAATATTAATTGTGAATTAACAGAGCCGGCTCTAGTAAGCACAACCTTCTCAGAAGAAATAGCGACAGTAGTAGTCGTACCCTCCATTCCAGTTATCTTTGTTTCCTTATAGACAGCCCTATATCCTTTATCTTCTTCGAAAAACTTTCCTTCAGTTATGAGTTCTATAGGGCTTCCATCTCCGTCTGCACCAGTTTGTCCAACAACAGAGATTATTACTTCCTTATCTTTATTCATTCTATATCGCCTTTCCTCTCTGTTTACAACTTACCCTATCCCTCTTTTAAAATATCTGGAATTAGAATTTCTTGCAGAACTTTCTTATTCTTATCTCTGTTGAGCGAGGGAAGATAGAAGGGTACGTTACAGTTTACACTATTATATGTTTTCTTTGAGCCAATCTTTGTAAAGTTCTATTGGCTTGTCCGCTTGTCCAGAAAAATGGAATTCTACAAATGAATCTTGAAATTTATCACTAAGCGGATTTTCCTTATATAAACCTTCAGAAACAAGTACTCTTTTAAGATGTCTTGCTGTTCCTTCATTTCCATCAAGGACATTCACCTTATTACCAAAAAAATCTTTTACTGCTTTTTTAATGAAAATGTAGTGAGTACAGCCTAACACAACATCGGTTATTTTTTCAATATCTTTATCTAAGAATTTTTCCTTTAGGTAGCTGTGTATTGAAGGTCCACCCCATTCACCTGCCTCTATTAATTCTACAAGTCCCGGGCAGGCAACCGGAATAACATCCGCCTTTGAAGAGAAATTCTCCATAAGATGATTGAATTTTCTTTCCCTTATGGTTAATGATGTTGCCATTACTGCAATCGAACCGCCATTTCCGTTATCAACAGCAAGCTTCAAAGCTGGCTCCATTCCGATTACAGGAATAGAAAGAGTTTCCCTTAATTTATTTATTCCAGCACTTGTTGCAGTGTTACATGCTACAACAAGTGCCTTTATTCCTTTATCCAATAAAAAATCTGCAGCATTCATAGTATGTTTTAATATTGTTTCTGAATCCTTTGTTCCATAAGGAGCATTCTTAGTATCTCCAAAGTATATAAACCTCTGTCCCGGAAGGGTCCTAATAATATTCGCTAATACGGTTATACCTCCAATTCCGGAATCGAAAACACCCACAGGAATCTTGTTCATAAGTATCTCCTTGCATATTTCATTATAGTAAAAATATTAAAGTTTTTTCTTTCTTCGTAATTTCTTATATTTAGGTACTATTTATTATTTTTCAATTATTAATTCTTTAAACTGCCTTTCAACAGCAAGCTTAATCAATCTATCAAGCAGTTCGGAATAACCAATTCCTGCCGCTTCAAATAGTTTAGGGAACATGCTTATGCTTGTAAATCCCGGAATTGTATTGATTTCATTAATGAGTATTTCGCCGGTAGTTTTATGTAAAAAGAAATCAACCCTGCTCATTCCTGAGCACTCTAAAACTTTATATGCCTTTATTGCTAAATTCTTAATATTTTCCGATGTTTTATGATCTATGGATGCCGGTATTATTATCTGCGAAGTTCCATCATTATATTTAGAATCATAATCATAAAACTCCCGGGACGGCACAACCTCTCCAACAACAGATGCAATGGGGTGTTCATTTCCAAGCACAGCACATTCCAGTTCTCTCGCATCAATAAATTCTTCAATAACTATTTTGCTATCAAATTTCAATGCTTCATCTACTGCTTTTATAAACTCCTCTCTATTATGAGCCTTACTTACTCCAACAGAAGAACCACAATTGGCAGGCTTTATAAAACAAGGATATCCTAATCTTTCTTCAGCTTTTCCAAGGAATATATAAAGTGACTCATCTTCCTTTTCTTTTTTAAAGATCATATATTTTGCCTGTCTAAGTCCTGCATGCTCAAAAATCATTTTGCTAAAGGCCTTATCCATTGCTAAAGCGGAGCCTGCAACCCCCGGCCCGACAAATGGCTTGTTTATCATTTTAAGCAGTCCCTGAATACACCCATCCTCGCCAAAACTCCCATGAAGCACAGGAAAAACAACATCTGCTTTCTCCGCTACATATTTAATAGCTTCAAAACCAGCAATCCTGGTTCCATCTTCCCATGTATCATCTTCAATCCACTCGATTGAGCCATCATATACTCCCCATTTTCCTTGCTTTGTTATTCCCACAGTAATTATATCATATTTATCTCTGTTTAGATTCCTAATAACTGAGGCAGCGGAAATTCTAGAAACATCATGCTCTGAAGATTGCCCTCCAAAAATTACTGCAATTTTAAGTTTTTCTTCCATTAAACCAACCCTCCGTAATAAGATTGCCTTCACGCTTCCCATTAGAAACAGGAATGCTTTGGGTAATATATACTTATTTGAGAAAAGGCTATTTAATGATTATTAATAATTTATTGTTTTATCAGGAATAATTTTTGCATATAAAGAATAACATGATAATTATTTTTGCATGCTTTAAACTGATATGTTAAAATATATTCAATAAAACAATAAGGAGTATACAATGCCGAGATCAAACCTGCGCCTTTTTGTAATATCTCCAGTAGAAAGTGGAGATTTTTTTAGAAACATGCGGGAGGGAATGAAAAAAGCCGCTAAAGAACTAAAAGCCCATGATGTTAAAATTGAATTTCTTGAAACAAAAAATCATAACGTTTCCCGGCAGCTTCAGCTTCTTGCACATGCAATCGACTTAAAACCCGATGGTATAGTTATTGTCCCTGCAAGTGCAACACAACTTAACCTTTTAATCGATGAAGCGGCAGACAACGATATTCCCCTGGTTACTGTAGCAGATGATGCTCCTTACAGTAAAAGGCTCTTTTATATAGGTGCTGACAATTATTCATGTGGAAGGCTATGCGGAGAGCTTATGGGCAATTTCCTATGTGCAGAAGGCAAAATATTAATATTCTCTGGCAGTAATGAATTATATGCTCTAAGACAAAGAGTTGCAGGTTTTAAAGATAAAATAAAAACTTCTTATCCTAAAATGAAAATTGCTAAAATAATAAATTATAGTGAAGATGAAGAAGACTGTATTAACTCGGCTTTAGAAGAACTTTCAAACCTTAATGGATGCAACGGCGTCTTTGTTACTTCTGCCCTTGGAACAGAAGCATTAGCAAAGTCACTTGACCGGTTAGACCTTCCTTCCTATCCTAAAATCATCGGTTTTGAGCCGAATGAGTTTACTGCCACTTATCTTAACCAGGAAAAAATTAGTGCCCTGATTTTTCAAGATTCATTTATGCAGGGATATCTAAGCTTGAAGATTCTATATGATTATCTTTCGAGCGGAATTGTTCCTGAAAAAGATTATGTAAACACTAGGATTGAAATAGTTCTAAGAGAAAACATTGAACAATTTTTATAGATGATAAAGAGCGAGGCGGTTTAAGTGTAAAACCGCCTCGCTCTTTTTATTTGTTCCTACATGGTTAGTATTCCATTAGGAGTATTTACAATCAATAATATCTGCTCCTCTTTACCTGTATCTGCATTAACATATACAATAAAATCTCTTCCCTCAACTTTGCCTTTAAACTCAAATGTCAGCTTTTCCGCTTTGCTTGGAGTTGGAATAATTGCTAATCCTGATGAAAATACTTTAAGCTTTGGATTTATTACTTTTTTTGCCTGCTCCAGAGTAACTTTTGGAGTTCCAATTTTCCTTGCCCGATGGGAGGTAAGATATGCTTTGCTTTCGAAACCTACAATTTCGCCGTCATCAAGAGCAACCTTAACTTTAATCAAATCGGGATACATAGTAACCCCTTTTTCTGAATATGCGTAATTTATTGTTGCAACACCGTCTTCTTTTAAATAATATGTCTCTTCCATGCCGGTAAAGCCTCTGCTCGCCAAAAATTTCTTGGCTGCAGCCTTTGCCTGGTCAACATTAATGGATTCACGAGCAACCTTCTTATTAAATATATATAAAAATGGATGACCTCCTTTTTTAGTAATTTCAATAACCACACTATCCTTTTGGGGCGAACTCTTTAATCCTGCCTGAAAATTAAAAGTTTTAATTGTGCCTTCTGTTGTTCCCATTGATTTTATATCTTTAACCTTATCAGCTCCAATGAATTTAACCGCTGCTTCCTGTGCCTTTTTTTGATTTATAATATCACCTGTCAATCCCATTGGCTGTTGATTTCTAATGCTGTCTGAAAACGGCCCGTCATAAATCAGACTTGGAAATTCTTTAAAATCCTTTTCAAGGTTTTCAAATTGTGTTGTTGTAAAATTCTTTGATGTCTTACTAAAAATCGGTGTTCCTTTTTTTATAAGTTCTCCCCATTTTATTCTTCCTTGTCCGAAGTCCGCCTGAAGACGATTAAGATTGCTTGACATTTTTGCAGAATAATCATACAACGTCTTCATTTCATCCAATTGTTTCTGCGTTATTTTTTTGCCCTCCAGGTTTTGCTTGACAATAGAATAAGAGAAATCGCTGATTTGCATTAAAAATTTTGAAGTATTATTAAGTGCAAGCTGGCTTATAGGTAACTGCCCTAAATTTGCCTGAGCCAGATTTGCTTGCCTCCAAACCTCTGAAAGGTTAATTATTCCCTGCTCTCTTGAATTAGCAATCATGGCTTTAGCCATAAGGGTCTCAACATTTTGGACATACTCAACTGTTTCGAAAAATGCCCTATTATATTGATTTTCTGTTTTCTGATGAAATTCTGCTTCGGATTTAAGCTGGTACATTCCCCAGACTGCAATTACTCCAATTACAGTGATTACAATACTATACATATGCCTATCACTTAATCGTTTTTTAAAATCCAATAATTTTTCTCTGAATTTATTCAAATATTATCATTCCTTTCGTTTATAGTAATCTATTTTGCAAATATATGCTTCCCTATTCTCGTAACCTGCGGCCTCCCCCAAATCCATTTGCTTGTTGCTGTTGAAGGGTTAAAATAATAAATACAGCCGCTTGTTGGATCCCATCCGTTTAAAGCATCTCTCGCCGCTTTATAAGCCATATTAGATGAGGATATAGGCAGATTTATTTGTCCATCAGATACCGCTGTAAATGCTCCCGGCTGATATATAACTCCCGGAATTGTTTTAGGGAATTTTGCATCCTCGGTCCGATTAAGTATTACTGCCCCAACTGCAACCTGTCCGGTATACGGTTCCCCTCTTGCTTCTCCGTTTATTGCTCTTGCTATAAGGCTTGCCATATCACTTTTCGAAGTAGTTTTTGCCGCAAAAGCTTCCTTAAATGTTTGTAGGATTCCGTTACTACGATCATATCTCCTAAAAAGGCTTTCTTTTGTGGATACAATATTCCAGTTTTCCACAGTTAGATTATGGATAGCAAAACAAACTGCAATAGCAATTATAAATACTGCGATTATTTTGTACTTTTTCAAACAATCCCCTCCTTTTGCTATTATTCTCTTCTTCCGGCAAAATTTTATTCCTAAAAAAAATCAAACAAAAAAAGTAAGTACTTTGCATAATATACTTACTTTTGGTCTCACTATCTTCATATGATTTTATTCTTTTAATTTTTAGCGATATTGCTTATAACAGGCTGTGAAGAACTTTTTCCAGCAGCACTCCTTCTCTTTCAGGATAACTATACTCAAGGCTAGCCTTAATGGCTGATGATACAAACTTAACAGCCCTATTCAGCGCAGCAGGAAGATCATTTCCCTGTAGAATGCTCCCCAGCAAAACACTGGTAAAGATATCTCCGGTTCCGGGAAAATTTATCGGCATATAATTATACTTTACCGTCCAAAAGCAATTATCCCTTTTATTATATGCAATAACATATGTGCCTTTTTTATGTTCAGAATCCGGAGCACTGGTAATAACAACTGTTTCAGGGCCTTTTTCTGATAATTGTACCAGCCATTCTTTTAATTCTTGCTCTTTAATTTTGCAATCATAATTTTTGCCTAGCAAAAATGCGGCCTCAGTAAAATTTGGAGTTATAATATCAGCCAATTTAATATACTCTCTCATTTTTTCAACCATTTTCTCATTTATTGAATGATATAAAACTCCGTTGTCTCCAAAGACAGGATCAATAACTACCAGCCGTTTATTATTTTTTGTCTTTAAAATATAATCACTAATTATCTCAATCTGCTGCTCCGAGCCCAAATACCCGCTGTAAACAGCTTCGAATTCAAGTCCAATCTTAGACCAGTGTTCAAGATATTCTTTAATATGAGTAGTAAGGTCAATAATTTTGCATGCCCCAAACCCACCGGTATGTGTTGACAATACCGCGGTTGGTATCGGGCAGACTTGAATCCCCATTGTTGATAATATTGGTATCACGACAGTTAGTGCTGCTCTTCCGAATCCGGATATATCATGCACTGCAGCTACTTTTGGAATTGGAGTATTCATTTGATTTCCTCAGCCGCCTATAAATAATTTATTTTTTTCCGCCAAATGCCCATAAAAGAAGAAGATTATTTGCATACATCTGTTTTGCTATAAGAGATGTGTTTATTGCAGAAAAGACATTTTGCATATCTTTTGAAGAAGAAAAAATCGGTAATATAGCAAAACCAATATATATAATAAGTAATCCTTCAATAACTCCAAAAGCCAATCCGCCCACACGGTTAAATTGCGCAAGAATCGGAAGTTTTGCAATTCCTTCCAGTATGCTTCTTGCAAAAATCAGGGCAATACTTACGATTGCAAAGACAAGTATCATACTTATAATATTCACCGCTGCTACAGATAAACTTGCACTAATAGTTTCAACAATACTTTGCTTCATCTGCCCAACCTGAACTGTAGCCCCATTCATTACCATTTCTTCAATTGGTTTTGGCAGACTCCATGATTGAACAATGTCCGTAATAGGATTAGGCTTTGCCATCTGTTCTGGAGTAATAATCTTTTTAAGATTTTCACTAATCATTCCATTCATAGTTTTATCAAGATGCACTACTGAAATCAGAAATTTTGAAACATAAGGATAAGCTAAAATTGATAGAAATGCTGAAACAAAAAAAGATGCAACTTTAAAAACTGAAAAAACAAATCCTCTCGTGTATCCAAACAGGGCAAAAGCAGCAATAACTCCGATTACTGCAAAATCAATCCAATTCATAATTTATCATCCCTTTCGTAGTTTAAAATATAAATTTGCAGCTGTTAAAATAATTATTATTCTCCTCTATTGAAAAGAATACCCTCACCCATATTTTCTTCCTTTTCAATATAATCGGCGAGGGAATAATATAGTTTTTCTAACTGGTCTTTTGGGTAAGAAGTTAATAAACATTTACTATATCAACACGATCAGGATACATTACTGCCGCATGACTGCCATCAAAGAAAAGCTTTACTTCCTGCACATCCTTCTTAGGCTTAAAGCGGCTTATTTCACCTCCTGAAGAATTTAAAAATATTACTTTGTCACCTGAATTCACAGCAATTATATCTCGATAAGAATCAATATTTAACGCCATTCCAGGTACTTCATATGTTCCAATTTGCTTACCGCGTGTATTAAAAATTTTAAGGCTGTTTGCTGAATTGAGAAATTTATTGGTTTTTTCAATAATTACAATGTTTTTTCCTCCTCCAGTATCTACACTTGTAACCTGTCCTTTTGGAAGCTCATTAACGGTAGTTTTACTTCCATCAGGCTTGACATTCAATATTTTATCATCTAGTACAAGTATCAGTTCCTTACCAATATAGCTTAAATTGGCAAATACCGAGCCTTCCTCGAAAAAGCTTGAATACAGTTCTGTTCCAATAGGTATAATCCCTACCCCTGCTGAAACTTTCAATCCACCTATATCCATTTCGCCAATTGCAGTATACTTGTTATCGGGAGAAACCTGCAAATCGACAGCATAATTGCTTGAATAATATCTGCTCATTCTCTTGGCTCCGCGGACATCATACACCTCGACAACAAGCTTGCTCTGGCTGCCTTTATAAATTACGCCAGTATATCCTTTTTCATTAACAGAAATAGCTGTGATATCTCCATCAATGGTCTTTTCCCACAATAGATTCTTCCCATTAAACAAATAGAGCATTTTTGAAATGGTATCGCCGATAAGCAGGTATTTCTCTGTCGCTTTCACTAAGGGATTACCTAGTGATCTTTGGTCTTTCCATTCTTCTTTTCCCTGTAAATTGAAATATTTTATCCCATTTGTATTAATGCAAACCATACCTGATTTATATGGTAAATATGTAGTTTTTCCACCTAGTTCAATCTGAATTGAAGAAATGCTTGTAGAATTAGTATTCATGAGTTTTTTCTTAACCGAATTTAATATGCTTTTCCAGTCTGAGTTTCCGCCATTTAAATATACCAACAAAGCTCCGCATATTAAAACAATAATAAAAAGGACAGCAAATTCCATTAATCCTCTAGAACTGCCCTTCTTTTCTTTATCAGAATATTTATCATTCAACTCCCTATTAGACCTCACTGTGTCCTCCCAGGATAATTTATTACAACCCAATATGATATTTACATTTTAACATAATAAATTAAAATCTCCAAGTATCAACTCACCCCTGTCGCCTATCTTTGAAAGAGAGATAATATACCTTGGTAGATAGCCCCCCGAAAATTGCAACTATTACCTGGAAAAGGCCTAAATAACCAAAAACAGGGTAAAGCCAGCCAATCATTCCCGAAAAACTAATAACTGACAAAGGCAGGGCTAGTAAACAGATTATTACGGCATTAATTTTTTGTCCTAAAGGGATTAAGTCAGAAATTCTATTTAAGAAGCAAAAACCTGAAGTGACAGAAGAGGAAAACATTGCACAAAGTAAAACAATTCCGTATGCCCATCCGGCAGGCAGTTGAAGCTCTTTGATAATATTTATCACCGGCATCTGATAATTCAATGCAAAGCTGTAAAAGCTATTGGTTATGAAGTACATCACTAATGCCATTACTATTAAAATACCAACTCCGAATAAAACTCCAAAAAAGATAGTTTTCTTTGAATCTAGATATGCCCGGAGATTTGATAGGATTGCAATTAGCAGTATGCTATTATAGCAGACATAAACAATTGAAGAAGAAAGCCAATCATTTACAAGCTTCCTTTGATACGCAAATACAGCCGCCGAATCTGTAAAAGCTCCAATATATATACCTATCATGAAAATTCCAACAATCAGCACAGGGGCTATAACAGTATTTACATTAACCAGCCCTTTAATATCGAAAAGAAAAACAATACAGCTCAAGCCTGAAAGGAGTGAAGCCCCATAAATTGCCTTGATGCCGAAAAACTCACTAAAGAAAGCCCCTGCGCCAGCAATCATTATAAAAAATCCAGAAAGCAGAAAAAGCATTACAATAAATTCAATTATGTATCCTGTATATTTGCCAGTTAAAGCATTTATATAATTTGAGTATCCATCGATTTTTCGGGTATAAATATAATTTAATACCGAATAACAAACAATAAAAAACAGTATTCCGGCAAGAAGAATTCCTTTGAAGCCCCCATGCCGAAACACTGTAAAGAACTGCAGAATTTCCTGTCCCGAAGCAAATCCCGCTCCTGTAACAGTACTAATTATTATACAAGCAATTTTAAGGCTGTTTTTAACGCTTATATCCATTCAATCACCCTGAAAATTCAATTGACAACTGATAATGTATAAGTGAAAATAAAAACCGTTTACTCATTTCATAAGATGTCAACATTATCAAGTATATATCTCTTTATTTTTATGATAGGGTGATTGGCTTTATGAAAATCTATTTTTTCATAAATTCTTCAGCCTTACTATGCACAAAATCTACATCCCCTTTATACAAAGCAAATACTTCATCTAAGCTTTCTTTTTCAGCATATGTGCTGGCTTCATCCTTATCTTTCCCAACAATCAGTTTTAGCTCGGGTTTTTTATCAATTCCTATTGTAATAGTATAGCTGACACTACTGCCAATTACTTCTTCTTTGTCAACAGTTATTGGATTGAGGAATTCTTTTATTTTTAAAGAAGACAGTTTGTCTATTATATTTTCAATTTTCTTTTTATCTCCGGCTACTGCAATCTTATTAACATCATTGACGACATCCCAATTATTCTTATTTTTATTAAATCTGAACAGGACTTTCCCTTTTTGGCTTATTGCAAGATATGCAACATCCTTCTTATTAAAAGCAAAGATTGTTTTATCTCTGAACTCTCCTGTGGTTCTTAATAAGTCTCCGGCAGAAAAATTATTAATGCTGTAAACCACTGCGCTGTCCGAAGTCATTAAATAATATCCATTCTCTGTAGGAAGCTTAGTGCCAAGTTTAAAGTTAGTGGATGTTCCATTTTTTGTTTTTACAGTAAGAACTGCATCTGGAGAATTCAGTCCATATATGGATAAATCAGAAGGCTTTTCATCAATAATATCCATTGCTTTAAAATTAAATATATTCTTAGTAAAGCTTGTTACATATACATTGTCTAGCTGATAATCCCTTGGCCTGGTCATCTTCCAATCCTTGCCTATTTTAGTAAGTACAATTGTACCACTAAAGTTTTTCAAGGATATTTCCTTTACATCTTCATTTTTAAAGGTTTTTATTGTTAAATTGCTGTTAGGAGTACCAAGCTCTTTCTCTGTTTCATCTTTCTTCGGCAGAAATGCATATGTGATTACCAAAGCCAACAGAACAACAGAAAGGATTATTAAATTTCTGTAGAATTTCACAGATGTTTCCTCCTTGTCCACATAAGCAATCCACTAACAACAATCGCTCCTGGAATAAAGATTAAAACAGAAATTATAGTTATTATTCTTTGCGTGTTATTCATTCTCAAAGGCGAGTAAAGGGTTGGCTTTGGTCTTATTGTTATTTCATTTTCTTTGCCCTTTTCCCATCCGAAAATGTTTAAAAAGAAGTCATAATTGCCCGGATTCTCTAGAATCCTCTCATTTACCATACTGCTCGAACCAGAAACAAAAATTCTGGCTTCTCCCGTCTTATTGCCTGCACTATCTTTTATTTCTTTGCTTGAAACAACCGCTAGATTAAGCGGACCAGCAATATCAGAAGCAGTTTTATCAAATTTGTTTTCTTTTATTTCAGCTTTTCCCCAAGAATTCAGAGATGTCTTAAGCAATGATTCAACAGTATATCCATTCTTACTTGCAATTTTAATGCCTCTTGAGTAAGGAACAAGAATATTCAGTCCTGCAGAAATTATCGGCTCATTTATTGCGTGCTGCTGGATTTCTGGGACTGTCCAAACCTGATTCTGATAATATCTATTTGCAGTACCTTCTATAGCAATATAATCAAGAATATCAATCCCGAAATCTTTAAACATATCTTTAAGCTTGGCAATATCTTGTTTGCTTTCTGTAGGAGGGTCAATAAAGAAAACTCCCCTGCCCCCATTATTCAAGTATCTCTTAATTTCGGTAATTTCCTCAGGAGCAAAACCTATTTGGGGCGAAACATCGAGAATTATATCTGCATCCTTTGGAATTGTTTTTTCTGTTAACAGGTTTAATGCGGTAACATTATAGTTTTCCTTTTTTAAAACCGAAGTCTGGACAGCAAAGCTATCAAAAGAAGGTTCGCGATGTCCCTGCAAATAATATATGTTTGGAATCTTCTCAAGTGTTAAGAAGCGTATTGCATTAGTAAACTTTTGTTCTCCCTGAAATTCTTCCTGCCCATATGATGAGGCTAACATATCAACATGGTTTATAACTTTTACAGCTTTTGTTGTTTCAAAAACTACAGAAACTGGATAAGCATCATAATTATAATCAAGATAGACATCGCTGTATTTTTTGACTTTGTCAGGGTTTTTTAGCACATCAATATACTCTATTTTTAATCTATTGCTATATTTTTTATAAGTATTAAGAAGTCTGTGTACCCTTTGATCTTCTCTACCTTTAATATAGAAGACCGACACTTTAATATCTTCTTTTAGGCTAGAAAGAGCATTTTTCGTATCATTAGAAAGCGAATATATCTTGCTTTGGGTCATATCAACCTTCCAGTCAACCTTTGTCATTAATAATGCTATAAAAATAAATATTGCTAAAACAACTATGGTCATTAAAAAAGCATAAGAACTATACTTCCATATTTTTTTCTTATCCATTTTGCATCACCCCTCACTCCAGCGTCTTTTTTCAATGGTTCTTAATGTCAGGAACAGAAAAAGTACAATCATGCTAATAAAGAATATTACTGCGCCAATATCTAAAAGTCCGGCTGAAAATTCATCATATTTTTGTAATACTGAAAAGCTATCTATAATTTTTTGTGAATTTTCCGAGAGGTTCAATAATGCTTTTGCAGCTTGCCATACCCAAAGAATCAGCAAGAATCCAAAGCTCAATATTGCAGACGTAATTTGGTTTTTTGAAAGAGTAGATGCAAAAAGCCCTATTGCAATGAATGCAGAACCCACAAGAAAATATCCAACATAGCCAGTAAATATTACACTGACATCAATTTTTGAAAAGAAAGCAAGAATAATAGGGTATATCAAAGTAATAATCAGTCCAACCAAAAACTCAAAAACTGCCGCAAGATATTTGCCTGCTACTATACCTGTAAGGCTTATCGGCGAAGTTAAAAGAAGCAAATCAGTTCCATTTTTTCTTTCTTCAGACATCAATCTCATTGTTAGAATTGGAATAACAAACAACAGAGTAAATGTCATTGTGCTAAGCGTATCTGCATAATTAACAACCGGCATAAGATCCGGTGATTGTGGAATAATGGACATAACAAAGAAAAAACCTGATAGAAATACAAATATGCCAAGGTAAACATACGCTATCGAAGAAAAGAAGAATGAAGTTACCTCTCGTTTAAATACAGCCCACATATTATTCCACCTCCTCTTTCTCAGTTGTTGTAAGTTGAAGAAATACCTCTTCTAGGCTAAGTCCATGTTTCTTCATTTCCAGGATTGGATATTTATTATCAGCCATACTAAAAAATAATGTCTTTCTAATATCTGTTGATGGTTCTGTTTCAATTATATATTGTGCACCGCCTTCTTCTTCAGTTGATGCAACACTTCTGACCCCTTCGATATTTTTGATTACTTTTGTAATATTATCTGTGGGCCCTTCAATTCTAGCTTCTATTTTTGTTGTATTTGAAAGGCTGTTTGAAAGTTTATCAGGAGCATCAATTGCAACAATTTCACCTTTGTTTATTATAATTACCCTTTCACATACTGCATTAATTTCAGGCAGAATGTGTGAGCTTAGAATGATTGTATGATTTTTACCCAGCTCCTTAATCAAATTCCTAATCTCAATTATCTGCTTTGGATCAAGACCAGCTGTAGGTTCATCAAGAATTAATACCTCCGGCTCTCCAAGTAGTGCTTGAGCAATTCCCACCCTTTGCTTATATCCTTTTGAAAGATTATTAATCAGTCTTTTTCTTACATCTTCTATTTTTGTAAGCTGCATAACCTTTTCAATACTGCCTGTCCGCTTTTTTTGGGCAATCTTTTTTAATTCAGCTGCAAATAAAAGATATTCCTCAACCGTCATTTCAAAATATAAAGGCGGAATTTCGGGGGCATAACCTATTAACTTTCTAACCTTATTGGAATCTTCAAGAATATCCATTCCATTAATTTTTACAGTACCTTCTGATGGTGGTATGTATCCTGTAATAATATTCATTGTTGTTGTTTTTCCAGCCCCATTGGGTCCTAAAAATCCAAGAATTTCTCCCTTTTCAACCGAAAAGTTAAGATTATTAACTGCCATAATATTTCCGTATTTTTTAGAAACGTTTGTTAATTGAATCATTGTCATCCCTCCTTTTAATCGTTGATATATTTAAATTTTATATATTTCTTTAATTCCCCCAGAATTATACATTCGTAAAAGTAAAAATTCAAGCATTTAAACGCAATGTTAATTATCAAAAATATTAAGCAATTTTTATTATTTTTATCTAACGCCTTAATATCTAGAAATAATACAAGCTTTACAGCAAAATTTAGCTAAAATGCCTCAATTCACGTTGAATAATGAAATTTTAACGTGACTTATGTTTGATTTTGATATATAATAATATTGTAGGACTATTGAGTGCAGGAGGTTGTCTATGGAGGAAAATATGCCTCAGACGATTCTCATCGTCGACGATGAAGAGATTATTACATATTCCTTATCAATGCAGTTGAGTCTCTCCACAAATCTCAAAATAATTACATCAAATAACCCCATTAACGCCTTGAAAGAATTACAAAACAACGACATTGACCTTGTAATATCCGACTATCTTATGCCTGGTATGAATGGAATTGATTTTCTAACTGAGGTTAAGAAAATCAACGAGGATATTACCCTCATTCTTCTTACAGGATATGCTGATAAGGAAAATGTCATTAAAGCTGTTAATCAGGTTGGGGTTTATTATTATTTAGAAAAACCTTGGGACAATGATAGTCTTATAAAGGTTATTAATAATGGCCTTGAAAAGGCTTCCCTTATTAAGCAGTTGAAGAATAAAATTGAAGAAATTGAAGACTCAAAGAATGAGATAAACCGACTTTATAATATTTTGGAAAAAGATTTCCGGGTGCAGGTTGAAAGTATTGAGAACGTTATGGTCTCTTTAGCCTATATCCTGGAAGCTAAAGACAAATATACGGTAGGCCATACACAGAGAGTAAGTGAATATGCTGTAAAACTCGCATCCAAAATCGGCTTGGACACTGAAAGAATTGAAAAGCTCAGAATGGCTGGCTTAATTCATGATATAGGTAAAATCGGTGTACCCGAAGTCATATTAAACAAGCCAGGCAAACTCAGCGAAGAAGAATTCGAACTGGTAAAAGCTCACACAGTTATTGGCGGCAACATATGCAAACCTTTAGTAAGTTTTAGCGATTTGTATGATATGATAAGACACCATCATGAGAAATTGAACGGTTCAGGTTATCCTGATGGCCTTAAAGAAGATGAAATTTCAATTGAAGCACGAATATTGTCTGTTGCAGATGTTTTTGATGCTCTTTATTCGGACAGGCCATACAGAAGTAAGCTTCCATTGAATAAGGTTATCGAAATTCTGAAAGAAGAATCAGACAAACGAAATCTTGATCCAGACTTGGTAGATAGATTTATTGATATGGTAAACACCCGAGAAATTCAAGTGTGAAATAACAAATTAAAAACTTGCCTTAGGCAAGTTTTTTTATTTTATACTATTTTATTTGTATATAAATAGAAAATCCTAGAAATATTTGACAATATGTGATATAATATTATTAGGAGTCATATGCGTATAAGGAGGATTTAACGATGGCGTCAATAATGAATTTGAATATGTACAATACATTATTTTCTAGCAGTGCAAATAATATTAGTTCCAACCCACTTTCAAATCTTATTTATGGTGGAATTGTTGTCAGCCGTTATTCCGAAAAACTTGCTTCTGCATTAAAGTCATCTTTGTCCGCCAGCCTTTCTTCGCTTAACAGCAGCGCATATGAATTGAAGTCTGCATCGCAAAACCTTATAGAATCAAATAGGTCAAGTTCTTTTAATTCAAGGACTTTTTCAAGCGATAATACTTCCATAACCGGAAGCGCAAAACAAGGCGCCAAAACACAAACATATAATATATCTGTGTCTCAGGTTGCAAAATCGCAAGTAAATAAAGGCCTTGCTCTTGACTCAAATAGCGAAACTTCTTTGAGCGAAGGACTTAATTCTATTAAGATTTCTTCAGAAGATAAAGATTCAATTGTTTCCTTTAATATTAAAGAAGGGCAAACCAATAAAGAAGCTCTTTCAACAATGGCGGATGCAATTAATAAATCTGATTCAGGCGTTACTGCAAAAGTTATTAATGATGAAAAGACTCAAACCAGTTATCTAGAAATAACAGGCAAAGAAACCGGGGAAAAGAATACGTTCTCAGTTTCCGATGTGTCAGGTGGAGTTCTTTCAAATACTGGCATAGACAAAATCGCAACAGAAGCGCAAGATGCAGTATATAAAATCGGAGAGAAGGAATATATAAGCAGTTCAAATAATATTTCCCTCGATAATGGTAAGATAAATGTTACTCTTAAAGGAGTAACCGAGGAAGATGCAGAAATTAAAATAGAAGAGGATTCCAAAGCTGTAGTAAACGGAATTGACTCTTTCGTAAAAAGTTTTAATGAAACACTTGATACTTCTATGTCTTCAGATTCTATTCTCTCTCAAAAACTTGGCAGTGAGTTAAAATCTATCGTGTCATCGAAACAAGGTTCTCTTCTATCAATCGGTATAAATGTTGAGAATGATGGTTCTCTTAAAATTGATGAGGAAAAGTTATCAAAAGCAATGAAAGATGACCCTGATAAAGTTAAAAGGGTTATTGGCGGTATTGATGGAATCGCATCAAAAACAAAAAGCCTGTCAGATAGGCTTCTTGCAAGTTCAGCTATTGGTAATACGCTTTTAGGAAGTGATTTGAATTCATTTAGTTATCTTAAGAATGCAAATAAGAATTCTTATCTTAAAAACCAATCGGCAGGATTGTTCGTAAATATGCTTTTATAAAAACTAATTATTTCTTTTTATCAAAGAATGCTGGAGAAGAAATATTGCTAGGATTATATCCATGCAATATTTTTTTATCTCTGCCAGTTTGCTGTATTCTTTCTTTTATCTGTGTTTGCAGCTCCCGGCTTATTTCACTATTTTGTTTTTCAAGTTCAATTATTCTTGTTATAGCATCCTGAATCTCAGTAATAAAGCTCTGTATAACCTTAAATTCTTCCAGATTCTCAGTTGCTTGTTCTATCCTGTCAACGCCTAGATCTTTTTTTAATTCTAAAAACTTAGCATCAAATTTATTATCTAATTCGTTAACAGCATCAATTTGTTCTTGCTTTTTATCTATAGAATCATTAAGTTCATCAACATTATAATTTATAATAGAATATTTTTGTTTTGATGTAATATCATATATTTTATTAAGGCTAATCAGTTTTTTGTTTAATATTTTTTTAAGTTCTTCAATTAAAGCATCAACAGAACTCATACTTTACCTCTTGTATTCCTTTATATATTTTTATACATTATGCTCTTTGTCTTCTAGCAATTTTCATTGCCTCTTCCCATGTATCTCGAAGCTGCTCAATAAATTCTCTACTTTCTTTCAATATTTCCGTATCTTTTTTCATATTGCCTTCCATAAGCCTTCTATGTATGTATTCATATAAGCTGTAAAGCTGTTGAGACATATCATATTTCATATCCAAAGTATTCATAAGTTCACTAATAATATTCTGTGCTTTTTTACAGTTATCATTAGCTTTGTCAAAAGCTTTGTCCTGAATATTAAACTCTGTTTGCTTAACAAATTTTATTGCTCCATTATACAGCATTAGAGTAAGTTCTTCGGGTGAAGCCGTAAAAATTGAATTGTGCTCATATTCTCTTGCATATTTATTAAGTGCCATGGTAGTCTCCTCCTTAAAAATGGATTTATTGCGTCTTAACATTATTTTGAAAATTGTTGTGTTATATATGTACCTTGCGAATTCAGCCTGCTGATAGCCGCTTCCATCGCGGTAAATCGTTCATAATACCTGTCTTCCAAATCTGCTAGCCTAGAGTTCATATTAGTTATACTTGTTGCAATTCTGGCAAGTTCTTTACCTAAAACACTTGTATCATAATAGCTGGATGAAGAGCCAGCTTTTGAAGTAAGTTTACTTCCGCCGATTACTAACTTGTCGTAAAGTTTTGCCATAACTCCCTTTTTGCTTGAATCATAAGTATCTCCGTCATCAAACCCTAATGTAGAAAGTGCATCATTTGTAGTTCCCGAGTTTAACTTGATTGTATATCCTTTATTTGAAACGATTGACAGCTTATTATTGGAGAAGCTTGCAACAACTTGATTCGAACCAAATGCAGCATTAAGTTTGTTTTGAAGTTCCGAAAGGAAACTTGTCTTTCCAGATGCAGAACTTAAGTCATAGCTCCCAGAAAGAGTAATGTTTTGTTTGAGTCCATTAACTGTAATATTAAAATCTTTTCCTTCAAGGTCTATAGTTCCACTTAATGCTTGGCTTTCTAAATTTGCAGGTGCTGCTGTAAAAAGGCTTGTAACTTGCTCCAAGTTTTCACCCAAAGCGGCTTTCAATTTTGTTTCATCAATATATAATTTCCCACCTTCTGAATAATCTCCAGTTGTAATACCAATTGAACTTAATGTAGTTAAAACTCCGCTTAATCCTGTAACAGGATTTGACATTGTATTCCTAAAATCATTAATAAGACCATTCAAGATGGTATCGCTTCTAATAATACCGCTTTTTGCCTTTTCTTCCCACTTTTTAATTTCTTCCTCAGACATTTCATCTCTTTCAGCCTCTGTAAGAGGTTGATAATCAAGGTCTCTTTCTTCACTATACTCAGTGTTAATCTGAGATAACACTTCATTATATTTATCTACAAATGTTTTTATATTGTTATATACTGTATTAATATCCTTTGCTATAGTAACAGTCTTTTGGACTCCTATATCAGCCTTTAACAAATTAAAATTTATACCCTGTATTGTAAAATTGTTTGAAGACATTTCCAAATCGGTCATTGTAATACCGTTTGCTCCAGTAAAATCAATAACTGCATTTTGCCCTGTGGTTAGTGCTCCTGCATCAACAAGTCCTAACCTTGATAAAAAGTTAGTTGAATTGTTGTCGCTAACATTTAGCGTTACTCCTTCTCCCGATGCATCTCTTTTCAATACAAATTTATCAAGTGTAGAATCATATGATAATGTTGCGTCTGCAGTACTGCTTGCATTAACCGTTGTAATCAAATCATTAATAGTCTTTGATTTTTCTATCTGAAAGGTTTCTCCATTGATAGTAAAATCAAGTTTGCCCTCAGCTGTAAACGATAGTGCTCCTGACTTAAGCACAACATCCTCTAGTTTAGTATCTAAGTTAATATGATAGTCTGTCCCACTAGCAATATTTAGCTGAGCAAGTGCATCATTTGTTTCAGCACTTGTTACTGACATATCAGGTTTATATGTTGAATCTTTTGGTTTAAAGATAATCTTGTTTCCGCTTGCTGCAACTTCTACATTGTTAGAACCAAAAGCATTATCAATCTTTGATTGCAGTCCTGCCTGTAATGTACTAATATCTGTATAGGCAACTTCTGAGGCTCCCCATGAAATTGCCTTTGTAACTCCATTATATGTCAATGAAAAGCTCTTCCCTCTTAAATCAAAGTTTGTAATATCAGAAGAACTTTGTATCTCTTGTGAAACAGTCCCTGTACTTTTTCTTTGTGTAGTAGTGGCAAGTTGATCTACCGTAATACTGTAGCTTCCTTCTTTTGCAGCGGTACCCGCTGATGCAGTTAAAACAGAAGTGTCAGAAGAAGTTGTTGAATACATTTTATATGAAGAAGTAAGCTTCATGTTCAAAGTCTGTGTTCTGAGTGCTAATATAGAAGTATTTATCGCTCTATATGCATCCCTTGACCATTCGGTTTTTTGCTTTTTTTGTATCAATTTGTCTCTTTTTTTGTTTTCAGCCTCCATCATGGCCTCAACCAATGCATCTACATCTAGTCCGCTAGAACCAAGCCCTGTTATTCTCGTTGCCATTTGCTACACCTCCTATCTTTTCTCATCTACAATTATTCCAGCCATTTCCCACATGCGTGCAACCATATCTAGAATCTTTTCAGGTGGAATTTCCCTTATTATTTCGCCACTGTCTTTATCTAAAACTTTTACCGAAATTTCATGAGTTGTATCGTGAATTGAAAACTTAAATTCTGTTTTAGCTCCTACAATTGCCTTGTTGGCCCTTTCAATTGCCTCTATGACAAACTTTTCTGAGACAGGTAAGGCATGCCTTTCCGTCTCATTTATGCTGCTAATTTTTTTATTATCAGACGATATCGCTGATGAGGTTCTATCTGCTTCTTCTACTGCATATGAAGTGCTTTGAGCTTGCTCTATCTTAGACGATGATAGGTTTCTGTCCACGGCTTCAATTTTCATAATTCTTTCCTCCTTGAAAAGATAAAATCCCTTATTATATATATCGGTTAAAAACATTTAATCTTAATATTTTTCATAAAATTTTTGTAATTTTTATAAATTATTTTTTATCCACTCAGCAGTTTTTTGAATTCCCTGCTCTAAAGTAGTTTTTGGAGACCAACTTAGAAGAGTATTAGCTTTAGAACTATTGCAAAGAAGTTTCGGGATTTCACTTTGAGGGTGAATATGCTCAACATGTTTTATTCTATTTTTATCCTTGCAAATAATCCCAGCAAGTTCATTAATAGTAACGTCTCTTCCAGTTCCCGCATTAATTATGTGGCCATTTGCAGCCTCAGATTCTCCAGCCTTTATTATAAAGTCAACACAATCTTCAACATATAATAAATCTCTGGTTTGTGTTCCATCTCCATATATATTTAGATCTGCTCCCTTTAAATTTCTTTGTATAAAAATTGAAACTACTCCGCCCTCGCTGTTAGATTTCTGACGCGGCCCGTAGGTATTGAACGGCCTTATTACTACAACCGGATGCTTATATGCATACCAATATGAAAGCACCATATTCTCTCCTGCTATTTTGCTTCCCGCATACGGTGAAGCCGGCTTTATCGGGTGAATCTCGGTAATCCCGGTTTCATCAGCTGCTCTATCAAACACCATGCAGGTACTCATAAACACAACCTTAGTCGATTGCTTCTTACACGCTTCCATAATATTAAATGTGCCAATGGTATCGTTTTCAAAGGTTGTTCTTGGGTCATCTATGCTATCCTGAACATTAATGCTTGCCGCAAGATGATAACAAATATCAAATTTATTTGAAAATACTTTTTTAAGCAATAAAACATCTTTTATATCCCCTTCAATAAATTCAATAAGGTTTGGATGTCCAATAAATTCTTCAATGTTTTCCTTCCTGCCATTCGAGAGGTTATCTAAAATCCAAACTTTATCTCCTTTTTCAAGAAGCGCCTTTACAAGCCACCTTCCAATGAATCCAGCTCCACCGGTAACTAATACATTCATAAATTTCTTCCTTTCTGTGTATAAATTCATATGATTATTAGAACAGAGAAATCCGTTTCCTACAGCAAAACCTTTTTAACTACTTCAATTACATATTCAACATCTTCTTTTGTCATTGCCGGATATAGCGGCAATGTTATTATCTTTTCGTAAAGAGCTTCTGCTTTCGGACATATTCCTTTTTTATATCCAAGATTCTGATAATATGGATGATAATAAACCGGAGTATAATGAACATTCACACCAATTCCCTCATCCAAGAGCCCTTGATATATTTCTTTTCTGCCCATTTTCAGTCTATCCAAATTAAGTTGAATAACATATAAATGCCAGGAAGACTCAGTTTCCGGCAGTTGTGCAGGAGTAATAACCTCCTCAAAATCTTTAAATGCTTCATCATATATACTTGCATATTCTTTTCTTTTCTGAATAAACATTTGAAGCTTTTTTAACTGGCTTATACCCAAAGCTGCCTGAATATCAGTCATTCTATAATTGAATCCCAAGAATTGCTGTTCGTAAAACCAAGGACCTTCGTTGTTTATCATTTTATTAGTATTACGTGTAATGCCATGTGTTCTAAACATTGATAGTTGTTCATACAATCTTTCGTCATTTGTTGTAATTGCACCACCTTCTCCGGTCGTAATCTGCTTTACCGGGTGAAAGCTGAAGGTTGTCATATTAGAAATACTCCCAACAGATTTTCCTTTATATTTAGCACCAATTGCGTGTGCAGCATCTTCGATTACTATTAGCCCGTATTTCTCGGCTATTTTAAGAATTGGGTCCATATTGCAAGGCTGTCCTGTAAAATGGACCGGAATAATTGCCTTAGTATTTCTTGTAATTTTTCTTTTTATATCATCAGGATCAATATTGTAAGTAACAGGGTTAATATCAGCAAATACAGGTCTTCCCCCACAGTATAAAACTGCATTTGATGAAGCAGCAAATGTAATAGGGGTTGTAATTACTTCGTCTCCGGCAGAAATTCCAGCCGCAAAACACGCTGCATGTAAGGCAGCTGTCCCATTCGCTATTGTTACAGCATATTTAGCTCCGGTGATTTCTATCAGTTTTTTTTCAAACTCAGTTATTTTAGGACCTGTAGTAAGATAATCACTTCTCAGCACTTCTTCGACCGCTTTTATATCTTCTTCGTCTATCCATTGTCTTCCATAAGGAATGTGCTTTTTCATAAACATCGTCTCCTCGTACTGGGCTGCTCGCCAAGCCGCCCTTTATTACAAAATAATTTCCTCTGCAGCTCTTTTGGCTCCTTTTCCATCAACCAAGCTCTGCATCTTAAGGCTTAATTCTTGTCGTTTTTTATAATTTATACATATTGACTTAATTTTTTCTGCAATTATATTGGTCGTTAATTTTTCATACCAGCCCAAACATTCTATTATTCCTTCTTTATTTAGCGCCTGCACCGATTTTTCTTGGTTTTTTGCAATTATGTATGATAAAGCCGGCATTCCGCATGCGCACAGTTCGTAAAGGGTACTCCCTCCGGCGGAAATTGCAAGGTCAGAGGAAAGCATAATATTTGACAGGTCAGAAACATTTTGATGCAGTATAATATTTCGATTTTTTAATGCTATATCTTTAATAACCTCCGTATTATTAAAGCTGTTTCCTATTACAACGTGTATCTTTTTACTGCTAAGCTGGTTGTCATCTAATATTGCTTTAAGGAAAAGCGGAATTGTATTGAAATTATCTGTTGCCCCGCTTGTAAGCATAATTTCCGAAACATTTTCTCTCACTTTTCGAGAAGGAATATTCTGATACTGTTCTCTTAATATTGCATACCGAGGTCCCAGAAGAAGCTTTACTCTTTTATCTAAGTTTTTGTAGTCAATTTCTTTTGTATTCATACTGTAATTTATCAAGATATCTATATTGTAATTAAAAGCATTCACATCATCTATATAAACAAGTTTTCTTATATCTTTTTTTAATTTATCAAAATAATCCTGTGAAACATTATAACTATCGACAATAAGAATATCAGCATGCTTATCATTAATAAAATTAAGTGTTTCACTTATATTAGTCTCAGTTGTTTTTAAGCACAGGACTTCGAATCCTTGCTCCTTTAAGGTGTTAATTCCTTCTTCCACCGCGCTTATAAAGAATACCTCACAGCCCATCCTTTTCAACTCTTGGCCAAGTGCACTGCATCTTATTATATGTCCCATGCCTACCCCTTGGCCGCCATCAACCCGGAAAGCTATTGCCTGCATTTATTCAATCATCTCCCAATTCAAAGGCATTCCGAATTCCAAATCCTGTTTGGCTCTTTTGCCGAGAACACCTTCAAAGTATTTAGGCTCTAAACCATAACCTGGTCTTGCAACCCTGATATTCTCTTTTGTTATGGTCTCGCCTTTTTTAATATCTTTATCAACCCAGATTGATTGTCTGAAAATCCTATTGCCTTTTTCACTTTCTGTAAGTTCATAATTAACCTTGCCAATCGCTTTTTCCGCCGTTCTTATATCCTCAACCATTTGCTTGAATTCATGAGGCTCCATGGAAAATGTGGAATCAGGATTTTTAATTTCACGGCTTATACAGAAATGTTTTTCAATAACACTTGCTCCCAAAACAACCGCTGTTAGTGCTCCAACAGACCCTAATGAATGATCTGATAGTCCAATCGGAACTCCGAACCTTTCAAACATATCCTGAATTGTTTTAAGATTCATATCATCCGGAACAGCCGGGTAAGCACTTGAGCATCTGAGCAAGCATAAATTGTTATTGCCCTCAGCTTCAACCGCCTTTACGGCTTCCGCAATCTCTTCAAGTGTTCCCATTCCGGTTGACATTATAATTGGTTTGCCTTTTGAAGCAACATATTTTATTAATGGAACTTGTGTAAGTTCAAACGAGGCTATTTTATAAAATTCTACACCCAATTCTTCAAGAAAATCGACAGCCGATAAATCAAACGGTGTTGAAAAGAAGTCAATACCAACCTTGTCCGCTTCTTCTTTAAGTCTCTTCTGCCATTCCCAAGGAGTAAATGCTTCTTTATAAAGGTCATGCAGGTTATAGCCATCCCATGTTCCGCCGTTAATCATAAAATACTCTTTGCGTGAATCTAGTGTTATGGTATCTGCGGTATATGTTTGAATCTTTATGCAGTCTGCTCCGGATTGCTTTGCAAGGTGAATTATCTTTATGGCATTATCAATTTCCATTGCATGATTTGCAGACATTTCAGCTATTATATATGCCGGATGTCCTTGTCCAATCATTCTTTTCTTTATTTCTATAATTTTATTCATAAAACTACCTCTTCCAAGCCAATTTGTAATTAAAGAATTGACAACTAAATTCTAAAGTTATTTTCTACAAGCTATTTATCTTTCTTCTTATTTAAATATTTATGAATAATATTCCCGCTATGTTAAGTAAAAGCCCTACCATCTTCACAGAAATATTTTCATTTTCTTTTAGCATAATAATTCCTAAAATAACTTGTGCAATCAAAAGTACTGATTGGTATACTGGTTGAACTACTGAGATATTCCCTCGACTAAGCACAAACATATATCCTCCCCATGAAAAAGGAAGCATCATTGTCCATAAAATTATCTGCCAAGAAAAAGTTTTAGCAATATCTATAGATTGCTTAAATGTTTTTTTATTAATAACAAAAGGAATTTGGAATAAATAATTTCCTATACATACTATAGCAGCAGGAAGCACTTCAAGTACATATTTGTTTAAAATTACAGCTATTCCAACCAATACACCCGAAGCTAAAGCATGGATTGCTCCAATAGATAAAAAGTTTTTCTTTTTCCCATCATATAAAGCAACCGAACTTCCTAATAATATTAAAAATATTCCTATTATATTCAAACTTCCAAGTTTATCATTAAACAAAAAAAACGAAAGTATAACGGAAACAATTATATTTACTCTATATATGATTGAACAAAGAGAATAATCTATGGTCTCAAATGCCTTAAACGTTTCAATGTTTGAAAGGCTAAAGATAATTCCTGTGCCGCAAAAACATATCCAAGCAATAGGGTCCAAAGAAATTTTGGTTGGAATTTGAAACAATGCAATAATAAAAAACATTATGCTTGCACATTCAGCAAATATCAGCGTATAAGCTCCCGGATTGTACTTATCATTAGTAATTGATTTAGTGATGCTACCCGCATAAGCAGAAATTATCGCAGATATAAATACTACAGACGCCATTGATGACCCCAACTTTATACTTTTTTATTGTATTCTATAAACTCAGAAAGTTCAATTTTACTGTACCTTGCACCTTCAAAGGCCTTCCTTGAAGCAGTATTCTCTGGTTTTACCCTTCCAACAAGTTCGGTAACCCCTGATTTTTCTTGAATTAAAGCTTCTCCTATATCCTCCAGCATCTTTTTACCATAGCCTTTTCCCCTGCAATTCCCATCAACGCTGAAATTTATAAGCCCTTGATTCTCTTCTTTCTCAATTCTGATTTGGCCAACCGGCTTCCCTTCATCCTCACAAATGAATATCAAACAGTTTGGCGAACTAATTTTATTTTCAAACCATTTTACATGGTCTTCGTATTTTATTTTTTCGCTGTTAAAAGAGTTCTGCCTCACAGCTGGCTCATTCGCCCATTCAAAAAGCAGATTGCAATCTTCTATTGTAGCTCTTCTGAAAATCATAAGGCCTCCATCTATTTTATAATTTAATACCTGCAAATTATCGGTAAATCTCTAAAAATCGTCAGATACGAGTT
This sequence comes from Ignavibacteriales bacterium, assembly GCA_050260055.1. Classification (GTDB taxonomy): domain Bacteria; phylum Bacillota; class Clostridia; order Acetivibrionales; family UBA4821; genus JBLMYQ01. The sequence continues at coordinate 20,528 of JBLNBO010000016.1, read as the reverse complement.
GTACAAGGAAGACAAATCAATAAAAGCGCAGCATATTCTTTATATGTGAGCAGTTTATTGATGAAGGCTGACACAGTAGAACGAAGTATATCACGATTTTTAGCCTATTTGTTGCGTTTAAATACAGGATTAACTTTCTTCCCCCTTAATATCCCCTCTAATGAATCCTGTTCAATAGCTCTCTTAACATCCTGCATTGCTTGCTCAGAAGAATCTACAAACATTTTTATTTCTTTTTCTGTATGTGCTGTACTTAAGTTGTTTATTCCAAGAGTAAGAATTCCGTTTTCAACCATTCTTTGTAAGAAAACCGATTGTGTATCAAGATAATCAAGCTTTCCTTTACCTTCAAAAGTTACTCCACCGTGAGGCGCGAGACCAGTTACTTTAATTACATCATTAAGTCCATATTTTGCTACGTTCTTTCTTAATCCCTCAAGCATAATTTCGCCAAGACGCCAGATTTCGTGATAAACTCCCGGCTGCTCAAGAATATTGATGGTTTCTAACGCACCCGCCAGGGAAAGAGCTTCTCCGCCAAAAGTAGTTGAAATAAATACATTTTTTGTTTCGATAATCTCTAATATATCTTTTTTCCCTACAACAGCAGAAATCGGCAAACCATTTCCCATGCCTTTACCTATAGCAGCAAGATCAGGAACGATATTGTACATTTCAGATGCTCCACCTAAAGCATATCTAAAACCAGAAACAACTTCATCGAAAATCAGGATAGCACCATTTTTATCTGCCAATTCTGCAACTTCTTCTAAAAACCCTTTATCAGGTCCATTAGCTTGAATAGGCTCTAGTATTACTGCTGCAATTTTTTTAGGGTTTTCATCAAATATCTTCTTTAATGATTCAATATTGTTATATTCAAAATTTATTCCTAGCTTTGTAACACACTTTGGAACACCAAGCTTATTCTCTGTTGTGGCAATATACCAATCATCCATTCCATGATAGCCGCAAACAGCAAACATTTCTCTTCCTGTATATGCTCTTGCAAGTCTTATAGCTGACGCGGTTGCATCAGAGCCATTCTTAACAAACTTGACCATTTCAGCACAAGGAATGACATCAATCAGCTTCTCTGCCAATTCTACTTCAATCTCTGTCGGCTGTGAAAAAGAAATACCTTTTTCAAGCTGTCTCATTACTGCTTTATTTACTCTTTTATCATTGTATCCTACGGTAATTGCACCCAAGGCACATATAAAATCAACAAATCTATTTCCGTCTACATCCCAGACATAGCATCCATCGCCCTCTTCTAAAAACAAAGGAGAATTCCCTTCACAAAAATACCTATAACTCTTGCTGTAAGTCTGTGCAGCCACAGGTGTAACTGCCTTGGCTCTTTCTAATAATTCATTGCTTTTTTGATAATTTTTCATATTAACTACCTCCTTTAATATACTCCCTGCCTGCCTAATTCTTCCCTCGCCTATTTTATGGGAGAGGGAAGCTAGAAGGGGAAGGGTCAAATACTTGTCCACTTTCGCGGGTCTATAAGCCTTAAATCTTTTACTTCAATATCCGAAAAGTTTTCAATCTTCTTATCTTGATGCTTTTCAATTGTATCAAGATTAGATTCCAGCTCTTTAACTGAATTTATCCCCAATATAGTTGCATTGATAAAGTTTTTATTATACACATAGAGAAGCGCTAGTTCTTCAATTCGCATTGAAAGATTGTCCGCATAACCCTTTAATGCTCTTTTGTATGGCATTAATCCAAAAAGTTCTTCAGGCAAATCTGATTCTTTGCAAGCTATTACCCCTTTTAAAAAGGCAGATCTGCTTATTGTTTTAATACCCTTCTCCACAAATATCTCTTTAATTTTTTCAAAACGCCTGTCAAATATATTATAAGGAATTTGAATAAAATCTATTAGGCTTCCAAAAGATTCAATTGCTTTAATAGTTTCCTTTTCTTCATAAACTGATATTCCTAAATTCTTAATAAGCTTTTCAAATTTAGCCTGCGCAAGAATATCCCATAGAATTGGATTGTCTAATACAAACTCTTCTGTCTGGTGCAGCTGAAGTATATCTATAGATTTAACATTCAAACTATGTAAAGATTTTTCAAGGGATGAATAAACTTTGGATTTTAACTGATTTTTATTCTGAGATTCTTCATAATTAATTTTTTCAAGCTTTGTTGCAATTACAAATTTATTGCTATTTTTTGAGATAAACTTACCAATCTTTTCTTCGCTGTCTCCATAACTACGGGCAGTATCTAATAGTGTCACCCCATTTTTATCAGCAAAAGCAAGAATCTCATCAACCTCGTCCTGTGTTTTTTTCTTTGTAAAGCCATAATCAAGCCCGAATTGGACTGTCCCAAGTCCTATTTTAGATATTGTTGCTTCAATCTGTTCAGAATTAGCTTTGGTCACTATTCTACCTCTTTATCATTCATTAAGGATTTAATCAGCCCTTCATTACGCATAAATTTTTTGTTAATTTCAGTTATCTCTTTTTTTCTTTCAAGCAGTTTTAAAATATCATCCATTAAAAACACCTTATCTTCTGTATAGAGATTTTCATATATCGCCTTTATTACCTCAAAATCCTCCGATTCATCCAAGGTCCACCTCAAATCTGAATAATCAATATCACTAACATAATTTGATATCGAAAAGATTTCCGGATGATTCCTAATATGCAGTGTAACATGCTCTCTTTCAGATAATAGTTTGGCTTCTTTCCAAGACTTTTCCAAAGTTGAAAACTTCATCACTTCAGTGTCAAGCCCATCCGGAAAGGTCGGTGGATTAACATTTGCTCCATAATCAGAATCCCTTTCGATAAACATTTTAATTATTTCATCTACAATTTTAGGGTCAATTAGTGGACAGTCCCCTGTGATTCTTATTATTGTATCTCCATTCTTAGCTCCAAAATGCTTTGCCGCTTGATAAAACCTATCTAAAACATCGCTTTCTGAACCTCTAAAAAAAGGAATTCCCTTGTTTTTGCACAATTCCTCAATTGGATTATCCTTTTCCGTTGAGCTTGTAGCAAGAACAACCTTGTCTATCTTCTGCACCTGTTTTAATCTATAAACTATATGCTCGATAATTGTTTTTCCGCAAATCTCTTTTAATACTTTTCCGTAAAATCTTGATGAACCCATTCTAGCCTGAACAATCGCAATACTACTCATATTCTTCTCCTATCTATCTGCTTTTGCAAGAAGGCCTACTTCTAGAAGCGCGTCTGCTGCTGCCCTTATTTCTTGAAAGTCAATTCCTGAGCGGATTGAAACATCTAAAAGCGAGTTTTCTCCATCTGACTGATTTAAAATCCAAAATACTGCTTCACTAAATTTGGGAGTTTTTCTTGCTCCTCCAACTGTATTGTATAAACCTCTTCTTCCAAGCTGGGGCTCGCATTTTGGGTTAAGATTCATATAAGTTTCATCATTTTCAAGGATATAAACTACTTTTTTATATGCCTCCAATGATTCTTCTAATTTATCCGCCTTAATAAAATCAAGATTGTCAGCAGAAGTATGATATTCCGGAAAACATGCATACATTGTCCGCATCAAAGAACCCATCTCCATATTAAATGCCGGCGAAGAAAACTGTCTTTCATCACTCCCGTAAGGAGCAAAATCCTTAATAATATATTCTGTCTTTTCTTCATCCAAGACTTTTTTAACTAATTTATCAATAAAAGCATTCCCTTTTCTGGTCTTTTGATAGGTATAACCTCCCGGATCGCCTAAGCACGTAGCAACCAGCCCGCATTTAATATTGCTTACAAGGTGCTCATTTTTACTTAGCCATGCAATCGCACCTATAGTTTCGGGAATGAATAAAAATCTGTAAGAATATTTGTTTTTTCGAGTCATCAAATCTTTGGCTAAAAAGGTTAATATTCCTGTTCCTGTGAGATTGTCATTGCAAATTGACGGATGACAAATATATGTAGAGAAAAGTATTTCTTCTTTTGTCTCCCCCGGAATAAGCAATTCACCATATGTTAAAGAACCATTTTCCAGTGAAGAATCAATAACAACCTCATAAGTATCCTCGGCAAGTTTATTTAAATGATTTTGAGAAACACAAAATCCCCATCTTTCCTTGTAATATGAAGTGACATAAGGAATCCACTCCGGATGTTCTTCCATTGTATATAGATGTTCCTTCAGCTTATCCAATTCAATCCTTGTATTCACCGGAATACTATAGTTAAGAATATGAAGATTGTTTTTTTGAAAGTCGATTACTTTCTCACCTTTTGAGTTTTTTACATAAGCATCTTTTATATTCCATTCTTTTGGGATTATCCAGTCAAAAGCCTGAGCCCCTGTAGGGATTTCAGATACAGTTATAGGCATATGCTTTTTTATTATTTCTAAAGTTTCTCTGACTCCATTTCCTGTAATGCTTCTGCATATTGGAAACAGATTTTTTATAAGATTATATATTTCATCTCCTAAATTCACTGTTTCATAATCGTTCAAACTAATCTCTCCCCAAAATATATTAGATGCTATTCGAACCCCGAGTCAGGAAACCAGGATTTTTATCTATTTCTTCTTTAATTAATTGCATACTATCCTGGGCAGTAATTGTTACTATCTGCCCTTTCCCTAAGTTTGCAGCCTTTGCAAGCCCTTTTGATTTTGCTCTCCTGTCAAAGCGGGAGAATTCCGGGCCAGTATCAGGCTTGTCTGTATCATATACAAAATGATAGAAAACTCTTTCGACTTCTTTTCCATTAATTATTGATTTACCATGAAAAGGTTTGTCATAACGATAAGGAACTTTTAGTTCTCTTTCAATATAATGAATAAATGTTGAAGCTGCATCAAAATTAAAGTTGCAGAACTTACCATTCATTTCAAAGAACTTTTCCCAAAATGTCCCCTTCCCAAATGAATAGTCAGGCGCGTCTTTTGTAAAATATTCAGCATTTTTACCAATTGCAGCAACTGAGAAGTTGCCGTCTTCTGACCTAATTGCATTTGCATCTTTCCTAGCCATTTCGGATAGAAACCCGCATATACCAGGAGTATTTTCTTTATCAAATATTTTTCCCCAACAGTAACTATAACTGAATGTGGGAACAATTAAGCTTCCTTCGTCGCCTATGACTTCGAATATAGCTTCTTTAAAAGCCTTGTAATAGTCTTTTTCATCCTTTGCACCCTTCAGCTTTCCAAAAAAGCCTATATTGCTGTGTACAAAGATGTTATCTCCTTTTTCAACCCCAATATTTTTTAACGCATCAATAATATCACTTTCAGAATAATTACCTTGATTTTGTTTTAACTTGCTTTCAATATTTTTTATAAGTCCTTCAATAGTTGCAAAACTTCTATCCTGAAATTCGTCATTATCAAAAGAAATATTAAATTTTTCTTCAACCTTCGTGATAAAGCTTATAAAGGTAAAAGAATCCATCCAGCAATTTTCGAAGTAATTCTCATTGGTTCTGCTTCTAATTTCATTATCTGTTTCTCCTGTTTGTTCTTTAAACCATTCAATAATCCAAGTCCTAATATCTATATCCATTATTATTCCTCCTCTTTATATACACAAATTCTTGCTGGAGAACCATCTGAGCCTTTAATTTTTAGAGGCATTGCAATGAGATTCCACCCTTCATAATTAGATATTTTGTCAAGGTTTGCGATATATTCAACTATTACAACCTCATTTTTAAGTAATTGTTTATGATTTTCGGAATCCCGCAAGCTTCCAAATTGTATTCTACTGTCATCTGGCGATGGGGTATCCATTCCAATAAATATAACCCCTTTTGAAATCAAAAACGAAATCGCATCTGTCGTAAAATATGGCCAGCTCTTAAAAAAGCTATCATTGCCCCAATTTTTTCCCCATCCAAATTTAAATATTACTCGACTGGTAATGGATAGTTTTTTGAGCATGTCCACTGTAATGCATTCATTCTCTGAAAGAAAAGAAAAGTCGAAAATACTTACTTCTCCAATAATTTTCGATAATGATATCTGGTCAATACTTTTTCCATCTTTAACAAAATGTTTAGGCGCATCCATGTGAGTTCCAGTATGGGTTCCTAAAACCACCTCTCTGGTTTCTCTTCCTTCTACGTCAATTTTTCCAAGCTGTATCACTTTTATCTCTGGGTGCCATGGTGCGGTAAATTTGGGCATACCGTCTTCAATATTATATGTTAAGTCAATAATCTTTAGGTTGGACATTTTGCTTTCTCCTCCTACCTCAAACAATTATTTTTTCTGGCAAACAACCAAATGCCAGTGATAATTGTACCCGAAGCAATTATCGTGAGTATCTCCAAATATAAAGTTCTTGAAATGGCTTCCGAAAGCTTCTTCTATTTCATTTTCATCCTCAAAAATTCTTAATATTTCTCCATTTCGTATATTTAGCGGGTCTTCTCTAATAATGTTATAACCGGGCCTTTTTACATCACTTCCCTTAAATATGAAGCATGTCTTTTTTGGTATTGATAATACTAGATACCCATCTTTTTTTAGGACTCTTGCATATTCTTTCACATACTCGCTGAAATCTTCTTTGTCTCCCATATAATAACAAGAATTCCATGAAAGTAAATAATCAAAGAAATTGTCTTCATAAGGAATGGTATCATTTGACCCTACTCGCAAATCAACTTTTTCAACGCCTGCTTTATCTAGATTGTTCTTAGTCTTATCTACAATAAAATCTGTTATTTCAATTCCATATAAATCGAAACCGCATTGATTTAATACTACAAGGTTTCTACCATCACCACAACCTACATCACAAATCTTTTTATTTTCAAAACCGTTTTTTTTGAGATGTAGATTCGGATATTCCCCCTTGAATATTCTTATCACATATTCAGCCGGCCACGCCATTTCTGTATTCATAAATTCCTTATTCCAATTTTCTTTCGCATCGTATGTCATCTTTTTTCCTCCTATTATATACTGATTATTTCTACAAGCTCACCGCATGGTCCAATAACAAAAAATACTTTTAACATTTTTTCGTTTACTTCAATATCTTCTATATTTGTTATCGAATATCCTTTTCCTATAAGCTTTTCTTTCTCTTTTAAGGCAGAATTACTCACAAAAGCAACGCAATTGAATCCAGCATCATCCAGGAAATGCTGTTGTTCTTTGTTGCTATCTAATAATATTTTTAATGAATATATTTCTTTATCAAACATTGATTTGAATTCCATTTTTATTTCATTACTATCTTGAAAATTAGTTCTAAACCCGAAACAGTTCCAAAACTCAGCAGATTTTTTTAAATCTTTTGTTTTTAAGATTAACTCTTTTACTCGGTTTTCTTTTATAACAGGTTCTATGTATCCTTTTTTACCTTCTTTCCCTGAATAATATATGTATTCAAATGAAATGCTTCCTGCCTTTGTATATAAATAGAGACTTTGTTTTGGCCAAAAATTTTGCATAAGATCTTTCTTTATTTCTGGATTATATATATCCTCTTCTTTAAAGGAAAGATTAAATCCCATATCATCCATTAATTTTTTTTCTCTTTTTGGATTAACTGATAATACAGCAATATGATCAATTTTTATAATCATTTTTCCCCTCTTAAATAATTTTCTTTAATTATTATTTTATCAATTTTTCCGTTAGGATTTTTGGGAATATCCTCAAGTTTTACAAATTCATCTATTCTGTAGTCATTTCCAAGCTTTTTTATAATATTTTTGTTTATTTCATTCTTTTTAGTATCATCAAAACAATTATTGATATCAGTATAATAACAAACTGTCTTTTCTCCTAAAATTTCGTCAGGCATACCTAATATAACAAATTCATCAAAACATTGGTATTGACTAACAAAAACTTCGGTTTTTCTTGGGCTAATATTGGTTCCACCGCGAATTATTAAATCTTTCTTTCTACCTGTTATTCTCAGCAGGCCATTTTCTTCAAATATTCCAATATCTCCTGTTTTGTATTTACCACTTTTAAAGTAGGGCTCTGTTTCAACATTAACATATCCTAGAAACATCCAAGGTACGTTAACTAAGATTTCTCCATCTTCATCAAAGGATACTTCTGCACCCTCTAAAAGACTCCCTACACTGTTCTCAAGCGGTTTTTCAAAAGGAGAATTGGACGCTATGAATAGAAGTTCTGATAAGCCGTAACTTTCATAAATTTTAATTCCCTTGTATCTGTCTTCAAAGGATTCTTTCATCTTATAATTTAGTGGGGCCGTTCCTGCACACCCGATTATTTCCTTCCCTTTTGCATATTCAATACCTTTTGTTCCGCGATCAAGCTTCATAAGCATAGAAATAATTGTTGGGGTAAACCAGAAGACATTTGCACGATATTTTTCAGGGTAAGCCCAAAACCTCATTATGCTTGCAACACTAAATCGTTCACCTATAATAATCCTGCTTCCAGAAATAAATGGCAGGAAGATGGTATTAAGTATTCCCGCCATATAACTCATAGGAAGATTATGGTAAAAAATGTGTTCTTTATTAAAATTAAATTTCTTTGCAAATGCTGTTGAAGTAAGAAAGAGATTTCCAAACGAATTTTTTACACCTTTAGGAACACCGGTTGAGCCGGAAGTAAACGAAATAAGATATAGCTTTTTATAATCTATGTTATCAAAAACATCCAAGTTATCGCTTTGGTTTTCTAAGTATATTCTATCTTTTAAATCGGAAATTTTTATGGCTCCATACTCATTAATATCCCGTTCTGAAATAATTATTTTACTTTTTGTTATAGAAAGTATTTCTTTAATCTCATCCTCACCTTTTTGAGGATCAATTGGCGCAACAACAGCCTGCATACTCAATGCTGCAAAATAAAACAAACATAAATCCATGGAATTTGGAAGCAAGAAGCTTACTATATCATTTTTATTAATACCAAGGCTTTGTAATATCTCTCTACAATTTATCGCTAATCCAAAAAACTCTTTGTATTTATAACTTTCGTTTCTTAAAGCGTCAATAATAAATTCTTCATTCCAACCATTTTTAAATACCTCTTTTATCCTTGAAGCAATAGCTGCATTACTTACCATCTTGGAATCCTCCCAAATACTGATTGAAATTATATCTTCCAAGATATATGTTTTCTCTTTGAACTGTTCTTGCTACTCTATCCAGTATTTTTTCATCAATATTAACTTTATTAATTCGACATATTTCAATTATTAATCTGACTGGATCTATTGAATACATATTTGAATATTTCTGAATGTATCCCATAAAGCTTGAATGAAAATCAGCATAACCGGAAACAACATCTAAGACTGCTTTACCTCTTGTATTCACTAAAGGTTGAACATATTTATGCCCAATATTTAAAGTTTTTATTAAATCTATCCTTATTTCATAACCTTGTTTCAGCATTGCAGCCACAAGAATCTCTGTCGCAGCATTTCCTGCACTTCTTCCTAATCCCTGTAATGAACAATCAACAAAATCAAAACCTATTTCTGCACATTCAATGCTGTTACATATTGCCATTCCCAAGTTATCATGTCCATGAAATCCAAGAGGAATATTTGATACTTCTCTGATTGCATCATAGTACTTTTTGATATCTTTTGCGAACATACCTCCAGAAGAATCAACCAGATAAACAACATCAGCTCCATAGCTTTCAGATAATTTTACTCTTTCTGCAAAATCCTCAGGTCCTAATGCATATGACTTCATGTAGTTTGCCATTACAAACATGCCAAGTTCTTTTGCTTTCTTAATGAAAGGCTCAGACTTTTCAATCTCTGTAATGTTTGTACCAACTCTTATAAACCCCATATTATGTTCTTTTGCTAAATCTATATCTTCAAGCCTTGCAATTCCAGGTATACAGAACATTCCATATTTTGAAGTCTTTAAGCTCTTTTCTGCGGCAATCATGTATTCTTCATCAGTTTGAGCCGCTTTCCCATAGCCACTGTTACTGGCATTCAATCCTACCCCATGGCCAATCTCAATGTATTCAAATCCTGCTTCTTCAAGGTGACTGCAAATAATTGCTACATCTGTTGATGTAAAAGAAAAATCAATTGCATAACTCCCATCTCTTATTGTTGTTTCAAGTAATTTTACTTTGGCCATCATTACACCTCTTTTTAAGTTTTATTTAAATATCAGGCTATTATCCGTAATGTTTCTGCCGTTTTCTTATGCTAATTGATTTGGCTGTAAGGCAATCTAGTTTCTGCTGCTTTTACTGGCTCTCACATTCAACCCTTGCGATGCCAAATATGAGCGAACCTTTATTGGGCTATGATCAGTAAATAGAAACATACTGCTAATTGTTATTGCTTCTGCTCCAGCATTAAAAGCATTTACACAGTCCTGTAAACTTCCAGCTCCACTGGAAGCAATAAGTGGGACATCAAGTCTTTCGCTAAGCCTTTGTATCATTTCTATATCATAACCTGACATTGTGCCATCTTTGTCAATGGAACAAATAATAATTTCGCCGCAATTGTGCTCTTGCATTTCTAAAGCAAAATCAACTGGATTAATATCTGTTTGCCTGGTTCCGCAGTGAGTAAACACTTTAAATATCCCAGGGCTAACTTCTTTATAATCTATACTGACAACCATACACTGATCGCCAAATCTGGAGGCTGCTTTCTTTATGAAGTCAGGATTTTCAACTGCAGCCGTACATACCGATACTTTATCTGCTCCGGCCCTCAGAAAATCATTTACATCTTCGATGGTAGAAACTCCGCCCCCAGCAGCAAAAGGCATAAAAACTTCTTGCGATACCTTTTTTATTACATCCAAAGTAGCCTTTCTGCTCTGTTCGCTTGCCAATATATCAAGAAAAATTATTTCATCTACGCCATAGGAATCATATACTTTGGCAGTGCTTACAGGATTACCTGCTTCGCGGAATTTCTCATGAAACCTGACGCCTTTAACAAGGCGCCCATCTTTTAAAAGAAATTTTGGGATGATTCTTTTTTTTAACATAAAATTTTTCTCCTTGCTATATAGGGAACAGGCATGCCTGTTCCGTGCAATTTAAGGATTCCAATTAACAAAATTCTCTATAATCTGCAGTCCATTTTGCTGGCTTTTTTCCGGATGGAATTGGGTTGCAAAGATATTGTCTTTTCCTACTATAGCCGTAAACTCATAACCATAATCGCAGGTTGCTACAATATCTTTTTGTTCTTTGCAAACCATATGAAAGCTGTGAACAAAATAAAAAGTGAATTCTCCCTCTTTTAATTTATTAAACAAAGGATGCTGTGTTTTTACATTTATATCATCCCAGCCCACATGCGGAATTTTCATTTTTTCTGTATTAGTAAAATCAAATTTTACCACCTCAGCTTCAAACCAGCCTAGCCCTTCACTATGCCCATGCTCATGGCCGACTTTTGCAAGAAGCTGCATCCCTAAACAGATGCCCAAAAAGGGCTTGCCCTTTTTTATTACCTGGTTATCCAGTACCTCGGCAAGCCCTCTTTGTTTAAGATTTTCCATTGCATCGCCAAAAGCGCCAACACCAGGAAGAATTATATGAGAAGCATTATCAATTTCCTTTCTATCGGAAGTAATTATTGCATCCTCGCCAATATAATCAAGCGTGTTATAAACAGATTGTACATTGCCCATTCCATAATCAATTATTGCAATCATACATAAGCACCTTTTTTGCTGTTTTTATCTTTTTGTGGGCCAACCTTTGGTTCATCTACCTTTGTTCTATCCCATTTATCCATATCTGGGAGCGGTTCACCTTTTTCAACTTCCGTTCTTTCAAACTTCCATGGTGCAACTTGGTGTGTTTCTAAAATATCAATAAACTCATCTTCTGTAATTTGTAAAAACTCAAGCAGTAAATCCAATGAAGCAGGCCTTTTGCCATCATATTTTTGAGCTAAATTCCAGCCTTCTTCTCTTGTAAGCCTTTTATTCCTGATATCAATACAGGCAAGGTGGTTTGTTCTTGCGACCCCTCTTTTGACATATCTGCAGTAATCTCTTATTCCCTGCCATTGACATTCAATTTTTTCGTAATCGTATTCTGGCGGAATACCTTCAACTCGTTGACCTTTCCAGCCCAGTTCTTTTTTTATTATCTCAACCTGCCTTTTTGTATCCCATTTAATAAAGTTTCCCAAACAAATGGAACGGCACTTTATCCTCATAAGTTCTTTTCTAGGTGGATAAGAGAATGGCTCCAAATCTCTTCTCTCTACTCTGCCTTCTAAAAACTCAAACATATCATCAGCAGTTATTCCTAAATTTACAACTCTGTTGAATTTCTTTTCATCTGTTTCTTCAAACTCATCATAAGAATACCAGGATGCATATTCTGCTCCTGATTCCCCCCAGATAAGCAAAGGAGTATCATATTTTATTGCAATCTGCATAGGGTAAGCAAAAATGCCTGTATGGCAATGCCAGCAGAAATCTCCCCTTCTTTTCAAAGATTCAAGCATAAGCTCCCTTACAACATGCCAACTTGGAGTAAACGACAAAACATCCACTCCTAACAACTTGAAGGTTCTGGTATTATTCTCTTCAACCAAGGGCCTGTATCCCCAATGATTAATGCTGACAACCAAAGGTTTTAATTTCAATTCTTTTACAATATACCAAAGCTGAAAGGTACTGTCTTTCCCTCCGCTGAAAGGTATTATGCAATCATACTGCCCTTTTCCTTTATATTCGCCAACAAGGTCAAGCAGCATCTGCTTTCTTTCATCCCAATTTATCTTTTCATCCCTGTAGTCTATCTGCTGACAAACACCACAAACACCTTCTTCATTAAACATAATCGTATCATGTGTTTCTGGCAAGATGCATCGAGTACAGTATTTCAAGGCTTTTACCCCCTTTAGTTAATAGCTTTTAAATTAAGTCTTCCTTCAATAGAATCTCTTTAATTTCATCCCTGCTTATTGGAGTATATTGATCTGCCCTATATGCTTTTGTTTTGGATATCGGATTAACACTAATAACAGGAAGCTTATGCGGAGGAAAAATTGTAAAGAATCCTTCATGTTCGGTTGCTTGAGTTGCCTCTTGCTCGGTCATTAATTCTTCATACATCTTTTCTCCTGGTCTTAGTCCTATCTCTTTTATTCGTACTTCACTGCTATTTATACTGTATTTTTCACACATCAAATCAATTATTGCATGTACCAGGTCCTCCAGCTTAATAACCGGCATTTTCAGTACAAAAATTTCTCCCCCGACAGAATTGTCAGCAGCTTTTATTATCAAATCAACTGCTTGTCCAATACTCATCATAAACCTTGTCATATCTTTTTTGGTCAAGGTAACATGCTTGTATTTTAGTATTTGCTGTTTGAATAGAGGTATAACCGAACCTCTTGTACCCATAACATTTCCAAATCGCACTGCTGAAAATACAGTTCTGCTCTTTCCCTTAGAATAATCAGTTGATGCAATTAATCTTTCAGCTAGAAGTTTGGTTGCGCCCATAGTATTTGTAGGAGAAATGGCTTTATCACTGCTTGTATATACAACCTTTTCAACATTATTGCGTATTGCTGCATCAATAACATTCTGTGTTCCTATAACATTGGTTTCAACTGCTTCAAAAGGATTATACTCACAAGAAGGAACATGTTTTAACGCCGCAAGGTCGAATACTATATCCACTTCATTCATTGCTCTGGTCAACCTGTCCTTATCCCTTACATCGCCTAGAAGAAATCTTATTTTGGGATTATTCTCGTTTATTCCTAAAGAATGCATTAATTCAAATTGTTTATATTCATCTCTGGAGAATATTCTTATAACTCTCGGATTTTGCTTGAAGACCTCTAGAAGCAGCCTAGATCCTATGCTTCCGGTTCCTCCAATAATTAGAACATTTTTATTTTCAAAATTCATTGTTCATCACCTTTACATGTTCAATAAATTATTTTAAAAGGGTATTCTCTTCATCTAAATATTTAGACCATTTTTGGAGAAGAGGTATGATTTCATATGTAAATAAATCGCAGATTGCCACAGTGTCGTTATTTCCCATTACATTACTTATTTCAACAAACAAGTCTTGACATCTTGCTAGTTCAAAATCATTTTTAAAGTTTGGTGCCATATAGTACAAGACTTTGTATGTCCATTCAAGTCCATCAATAATTCCTGGAAGCAGTACTGCAGCCTCTCTAATATTATTTTTAGTTAGATGGTCTACATACTTCTCTATGCCCGCTATTAACCTGTCAAGATAACCACGCGCCTCGGCTATGGTTTCTAAAATAAGAATTTTTTTATCTTCCATATTAGTCTTTCAGCAATATATCAAAATATTGCTGCGTTTCTCCCCCCCTAAATTTATAATATGATTATAACATATTTTATTTTTATATAGCCAGAAAAGCTCTGGTCATTTCCAAGGAAAAGCTTTCCTGAAAAGTAGGTACAAAGTAAAATGAGATTTTTAACATGGCGGTAATTTTCTAGAAATTACATTGGATGCCGCTGGTTTTGCAGTTACTAAACCTTTCTCCTCAAACTCTTTTATATACTCGTAGACTGCTCTAAAAGGCAGTTGATGCCTCTCTGCAATTTCCAGCGCTCTGATTTTTCCGTCAAAATATCTTGGAATGCAATCCATCAGATAATTCCATTTTACCTGCATATTATTTATATCCTTGCGTCCCTCCTCGGAAGGGTCCCAGAATGGCTTATAAAGATTATACCTTGGATGGCTTAGTGCAATAAGACCCTTAAATTGAGCTTCCATTACTATGTCATTCTCAAGAATAAAAAGAGCTTCCATTACAACATCTACTGCTTCATTTAAGCTTTCCTCTCGAATAATATCAGGACTATCTTTGCTTGTATGGTATTCAGGATAATGCCCTTTTCCTTCACTACGGCTTAGACTAGGAAATGGAATTTCATACCCCACTGCCTCCCAGCAGGTTTCGTCATTTCCCACTACTTTGCGAAATGGCTCAGTCCGCCATGGTTTTTGACTGTATTCAAGCACATTTAACAAAGCCCTGTCTATTAAGCTGTCTCCAGCAAAGCTCCTTTGTAATGCTAACGCTCCTTTAGTCCCTAGCATTTCGAGAAAAATACCGTATTTTAATTTTTTTGTTTCTTCATTGCTTAAGCTATCTAAATAGAATATTGAACCAAAGTGCTCAGGCGCAATTATAAGCCTGTAAGTGTATCTCCTGTTCGAAAGCTGAGCTAACCTTTTTATCACTTCAATTCCAACCGCCACACCTGCTAAATCATCATTACAGCAAAAAGCATGGCAATTATGCGCATTCAATATAATGCTTTCTTCTGTTTCTCCTTCTAAGACATATTCCGCTACCTTCATAGTACCTTCTTCAAAAGAAGTTTTGAGTTTAACATCATATTGGTTATCTTCTAATGAATCAAAAAACCTTTTAGATACACTGAACCCCCATTCTTCCCGAAACGGCTTATAGAAAAGATCGCAGTGGTAAACAAGCGCATCTTCAAGAACTGATGAATAGAATAGGTGCTTTTTTAATTCTTCCTTATCTATTCTGCCTGTGTAAGAGCGGCTATATCCTATAACCGCAAGAGGATGGGCCATTCCATCATATATTACTTTTCCGCTTGTGTCCTTAATTTTTGCCTCTATCACTTCCCATTTTTTTGGTACAATCCATCCATTAACCTCTAAACCACCTGCAAATTCATGCACATCGAAAGAAAGTTCTTTCTTGAGTTCTTCAACACATTTATCCAGCCCATCACTGTTCGGGGCCATTCTTAATGGGGAAAGCCTTTTTATGATTTCAATCATACTCATATTCTTTTACTCTCCCATTCTTCTCTCAATATTCCAAAGTATTTATGATCCTGCCATCCTTTACTTGAATTAAGCTGTTTTCTAAGGCTTCCTTCAAAAGTATATCCTGCCTTCTCGAGGCATTTCCCGCTTCCGATATTGTCCTCATAAAGACCTGCTTGTATCCTGTGAAGGTTTAGCCTCTTAAAACCAAAGGCAGTAATAAGTCTAATTGCTTCTGTTGCATATCCTTTTCCCCACGCATTTCTATCTCCAATAAAATAACTTACATCAGCAAGCAAGTGGTTATGGTTTATTGGCCCAATCTTAATATTTCCAATATGCTTATTTGTTGATTTTTCGAGTATTGCAAAAAGATAGTTGTCTTCGCTTTCCAGCATTTCAGAAACGAATGAAATAATAGATTTGATTGTCTGTTTTGTCCATCTGGTTTCAAGATACTTATTTACTTCTTTATCTTCAAGCCAATTAAGATATTCTTGGTTACAATCTTCAATCGTTACTAGTCGTAATACTATTTTTTCCCCTTCAATAAATTCATCAGTCTTAATAATTTTATTACTTAGCATTTTTTAACCCCCACACTCCATATTCTGCTTGAAAAGTCATTGCGCTTTGTATTTTTTCTTGTGGAGTATAAAACCTCATCCCTGTTTTTAACTTATTATTTATCAAAACTCCGGTTTCATCAAATATTTCATCAATTTTTAAGTGACCGTTCGTTGTTGCAATCATAATACTGCCATCTTTATTTATTCTAGTAATTAATCCATTTTGGAAAGGATGAAAAACATCTTCATCACTTTCCATATATGCTCCCTTTAATCTAACCTGGGAATTATTCAAAGTTGTTCCAGCACCTGCATACGGGCAGTCAAAAGCGCAAATAAACCTTTCAATTTCTTCCCCTGACCAGGACCAATCAATCCAACCGTGCTGAATTGTATTAAGTCTAGGAAAATAAAGCGATTCTTCTTCTTTTATTTCTTTAAGCTCAAAAGTTTTTCCCAATGAAATTTCACTAATAAATTCTAATACAAAATCCATATCTTGCTTCTCTGCATAGTCAAAAAAGTCCTGAGGAATTCTGCAGTTTTTTGGGAAAACATATTCTCTGCTTTTCACAATCTCTCCAGAATCAAATTCTCCTTGGACCATATCTTCATTTATTACCTGGATATTGCATCCCCAATTCCGTTCATCTCTGAGAATAGCCCATGTATAATGTGCTCCCCCCCGGTATCTTGGCAAGGGAATACTCATAAAGTCCATCAATCTTCCATCAAATAAATCAATTATTTTTTTGTTAAAGCTCCAGGCTTCGCCAAGGCCTAATCCAAGAGTATTTTGGTCTATTTCTTTTAGTAAACCTTGCTCTAAATTAATATCTTCAGAAATAAAATAACAAACAGACATCTTATCTAAGGCTTCCGATAACTTTTCACCATTGATGCCTATAATCTCTTGTGCATGTCTTGGGGAAGTATATACCAAGGTTTTTAGCCCGATTTCTTTAAAATTTTTACATGCAGCTGCAAGCAATGATGAGCCGCCAAATAATATTATTTTATTTATGTTTTCAATTTGCAAAAGTTTATTACTACGGCTTTCCATCCTTTAGCAGCCCTCCCGATTACTCTTTCTGTACTTTCTAAGCTAATTTGTTTCTCCCTGCTGTACATCAAAGGTTTCATCTAACAAATCATGCTTCCCAAAATACTCTTTTGCAAGATTTGGATTAATATTATTTTTCTTTAGCATAATTGAAAGTATTTTAATTATATCTTTTTCTACGGGTTCATTATTGATTTTCTTTTTTAAATGTTCTTTAATATAGTCAAAGTGGTCTAAGTTATATTTAAACACGCCGTTTATTAAACCAAAGTATTCATAATGAACATCAATATGCTTTCTGATACTTTCTATCAATTCCATTTTCCCAATCTGATTAACTTCTTTTTTGAAGCCCGCAATAAGACCTTGATAATACAGACACAGAAATCTTTCCTTCTCAATTCTCTCAACGAGATGCTGCGAACCTTCTATGAGCTTTATACTTTCATCAATTTCTTTTTTAGATACATTTTTATTGTTTTTTATAAAAAGTGATTTCTTTTTCTTTAGTTTTTCAAAGTGTTTTTTTATCTTGTCTGAAATTTCATCAAATCTTTGATAATCTTTTTCAACTTCATCAACTATTTTTTTGTAAACTTCCTTTTTATCTATCTTTTTTGCTTTTATATTTTGTTCTTTAATAATATTAATAAGCTGTTTGTGCTCTGAATCAGAATATTTTTCAATAAACTCTTTTAATCTTATCTTTGTGGCTCCCTCTTTTTTTGCTCCACCTTCTGTTGCATCAAAAAATTGTATGTTTGGTTTCAATCTAATATTATTTTCCAATATTATCAACTGATCTTTCCATAAGAAGTTTGTTCTCATATCATTGCCTTCATAATCTTTTACAATATCTAAATAAAATTCATCTTCCATTCTTTCTGCTTCTGTCTGTCCACCTTTTTTGCTTATACCTTCACAATACATCTTTCCATCTAGTCCATATGCCAAATCCAATCCTGCAAAAGCAATCTTGCTGCATCCCATATAAACTGCCATATTTAAGGCAACATAGAAAGCCGATGTTCCGGTTGCTAATACACCTTTCCCGCTTACCTTTTCAAAATATTCCTGCGTGCCTACTCCTTCAGGAAAGAATACCAATCTTGGATTATCTTTGAAGAGTTCAAAGGTTTTAACTTCGGATAATGTAGGTGCACCTAAAACAATTTCTTTTGCAATCTCATAATTCTTGTCTTCAAATAGATTTTCATATACTCCCAACCTTTCAACTGTAACTACCATATCAGGAGTTATGCCATTCTTAATGAGCTTTTCTATTACGGCATCAACTGCAAATATAAGCATTTTCCCTTTAGCTTTTTTTAGTTCTTCTATATTTTTATCAAGAGAAGGTCCTGCTGCTACCAGTATAACTGCCTTTTCCTTATATATGTCCTTCGTTTCTTTTATACCTATACTGTCTAGAATATAGTCAAGATTCAACACTGCCTGGACAAGTCCTATATTATGGTCAACATGGCAATTGCCAAGCATCTTCCATTTAACCTGGGCAATATTTCTGAGTTCAGCCATTATTGTTGCAGTATCAGCAAAAAACCTTTTGTAGTAATTCATTTCAATAAATTGAATATTGTGCCCCATGTTTAGCATCAAACTTTTAGGTCTATCCGCGCTCTCCAAAACCACAGGTACCAAACTGGAATGAATACCAATTATTAAAATAACTCTTGGGTCTTGAAATATCTTTTTCATATCCTTATTTTTCATAGCATTATTGTATATTGATAAGCTTGGCTCAACAACTGCAATCCTACTTTTTGCAGAAGCTTTTTCCATGATCTTTTCGACATGGTAAAGCATTCCCATTCCAAAGACAATAAATAATCCGTGCTTTGAAAAATCCAAATCGGACACAACTGATTCAGCTTCTTTCTCTGGATTGTAAGAGCTATGAATAAGGATTGGGTCTTCTCTTTCTTCACCAATTTTACAAGTAAGAGAACCATTTTTGGCAGGAAAGTTTTCTATGATAAATTTATGCGGATTAATTTCTTCTTGTTCTTTTGTTATTGCCAGGACACATTTCAATCCTAAATCGCTTATTGTTTTATTCTTATCATAAAGTTCCATCATTGGCCCCCCTGGAATAAAGTTTTATGGTTATATTATCGTCATTTTTCAACTTTATTTTTAGTATTTTATAATAAAACAATAAAGCCAGCATAAGTGCTGGCTTTATTGTTTTATTATAAAATACTATTTAAGAAGTTGCAATACTGTTTCAGGCTGTTGATTTGCTTGTGCAAGCATTGCTGTTGCAGCCTGCTGAAGTATATTGTTCTTTGTGAAACTCATCATTTCATTTGCCATATCAACATCTCTAATACGTGACTCAGATGCTGTCAGGTTTTCAGATGCTGTTCCAAGGTTGTTGATTGTGTGCTCTAACCTGTTCTGGTATGCACCAAGTTTTGCTCTTGCATCTGACACTGTTGTTATAGCAGCATCAAGTGTGGTTATAGCAGCAGCAGCTGTAGTATTGGTTGAAAGGTCTAATGAATTTACTGATAAAGCTGATGCCTGCATATCAGATATGCTGATGGACATTGTCTGTCCCTGATCTGCTCCAATCTGGAATGTTGCCGAGCTGCCAGATGTAACTATTGTTGCACTATTTAGAGCAGCACTTGCTATGAATGAAGAGTTAGTCTTTATTACTACACCTAAATCTCCAAAATCAAGTGTGTTAGCTCCGTCACTTACTGCTGACAATGTTACTTTTGCTCCTGTTGTCCCATTTATTAAAGTGAAAACTCCAGCTGCAGCACTTAAAGTATAGGTTACACCGTTGTCAGCTCCAGTAACATCAATAGTTGTAATATTGGTAGTTGAACCAGTTACAAGTGTTCCAGATGTTTGTTTTACACCAAGGGAACCGTTAAGTAATGATTTGGTATTGAATTTTGTGTTTGTAGCAATGTTGTCAATTTCTGATACCAACTGGCTTACTTCAGTTGTTATTGATGTTCTGTCAGCAGAAGTTAATGTGTCACTTGAAGCTTGAACTGCAAGTTCTCTCATTCTTTGGAGTATTGAATGGGTTTCATTCAATCCGCCTTCTGCTGTCTGAATCATCGAAATACCATCTTGAGCATTTCTTG
>JBLNBO010000015.1:0-12083 GCA_050260055.1 Ignavibacteriales bacterium | reverse complement strand
GCAACCACCATAGTCATATTTCTACCCTCAAGTTTGGGTTTCTTTTCAATTACTCCAACGTCTTTAAGTACTTCTGCAAACTTTCCGAGAATGTTTTCGCCAAGCTTTGTGTGATTGAGCTCTCTTCCACGAAACTTAACAGTTATTTTAACTTTATCTCCATCTTGCAAAAACTTTATTGCATTTTTTGATTTGAAGTCAAAATCATGTTCTTCTATTACAGGCGAAACCCTGACTTCCTTTATATCAATAATTTTCTGCTTTTTCTTTGCTTCCTTTTCCTTTTTTGCTAATTCAAACTTGTATTTTCCATAATCCATTATCTTGCAAACCGGAGGATTCCCTTGCGGCGCAATTTTGACCAAATCCAGATTCTTCGTTACAGCTTCTTTAAGCGCATCCTTTACGGATATAACGCCCAGCATCGAACCGTCAGAATCAATCAATCGGACTTCTTTATCCCTAATTTCTTCATTAATTTGCAGTTCTTCTTTTATAAATATACACCTCACTTATTCTAAAAAAGATTAATAAAAAATGGATTGAGCAATATCAATCCACTAAACACCAATAATAGCTTTTTACAAGCAATATTGACCTCTTCCATAAGGTGTTGAGGTGAGAAGTGGATGACTTCTACTTTATTTACAGAAAATATTTTAACATGGGATTCCTTGCTGGTCAAGTGTTTTTAATTAAATCATCTAAAAAACAAGAAGAAGACAGCATATACTGTCTCCTTTTTGTTTTTTAAGTTATTCTGCAACCTTTATTCTTATAGGTTTCACATCTACATATACCGATGGATTATAGTAGTCGTATGCATGAATATTCCCTGAAGTAATATTTACTGGATAACCAGCTCTATAACCAATTCGAAGCTGTTTAAACTCTGACGGCTGTACATTCCTTATATAAAGGTTAAGTTTGTCATATGCTGCTTCGTATTTTTCAATTGTTGAATTTATCTTTAGTTCCTCAAGAGTATTTTCATCCACTACAAATCCCTGCGGAATCTGGACTTGAACAATAAGATTTTCAATTGATTCCTGCTGCCTATTTATAACCCTTATCTGCTCAAAAACCGTGTCATTTACTTTGCATTCTGTCGGAATGCTCCTTGATACTGCTATGCCGTTTCCTTCTTTGATTTGGTCGTAAGGAAGATAATGCTCTTTGGTTATCTCATAGGTCAATTCTGTTTTAGCTGATAAAGAAACCGCATTATCTTTCTGTACATTTGTAAATTCCTTTTCAAAATAGTTTAATGCGTTCTTTCCTTTTATGCTAATACTTTCTTGCTTGCCATTTACACTTAGAATAACAGTGTCATCCTTTTGCTGGCCTTTTTTGCCTCTTTCTATAAGAGCTTTAAGGCAAAGTATGGTTGCCTGAGTGGTTCCAAATGTTCCGTATGTATCTTTGTTTGATAGAATATAAGAAATAAATTGTTTGTTTGTCTTGTTGTAAAGATTTGCATTCGTAAGAGCAATTGAAGCAAGTGCAGTTGTCTGCAGATTCTGTACTTTTCCATAGGAACCATAATAATCTCTGGTATTTGACGATAAATATGCATAATCTTTATCAAGCGTAATCTTATTAACAAGCCTGTTCAGTATCTTCTTTGCATCTCCATTATCAGTATTCACCAACACATTTGCTATCAATGCTAATGTGTATAGATCTTCAGTATCTTCCGCTTTTTTCTTCAGATAATCAACCGTCTTCTTGAATCTCTTATCATCTTTACACGACTGGGACAATGCCCATCCGACGTAAGCCGTTAAAGCTGTCTTGTCATGCGATGATGCTCCCCCGATATGTAAACCCTCTGTCGAGAAACTTCCATCAAGATTCTGTTTGCTGAATATGTATCCCCTCATTCTATTTATAACATTTTCATCAACAGGATAAACCTCTTTAAGGTCACTAAATTCCATCAATCCATAAGCAGTCAAAACAGTTTCAGCAGGACTGCCCCCAAATAGCGAAAATCCTCCTCTCTGATTCTTCACTTCATAAGTCAATAGCTTTTGGAAACCGGACTCTATGAAGCTGTTTGCTTTTGCTTCTATTTCAGGATTACTTTGTTTAGAATCCTTTAAATACTTTAAAACAAGAATGTCTGGATAGAGGGTAGAAGAAACCTGCTCAAAGCACCCTGAAGGCATTGCGAGAATACCCTCTAGGCCTTCAACCACCTGTGCCACTGAAGCCGTATATATCTTAATCTTGATTTTTCTTGTACCTTCTATGTCTTTTTCAGTAAAGAACACCTTTTCATCTACTTTTTTCTCAATATTTCCGCTGGCACAAACTTCCTGCAGTCTTATTCCATTTGGATAAACTTTTACAGCTTTTTGAACTCCATCACTCAAAGCCTGTCCCAATGCATCAATTCTCAATTCATAATCTCCAAACCTGGTTACCTTTATCGGTATATATACTAACTGCTGAGTTCCTGCACCTATGTTCATAATCCTTTCATTCTTTCCAAGCAGTGTGAACCAATCTCCTAAATGCACATTAATTTTTACATTTTGAGACTTATCAAGATAGTTAAAAACCGTAACAGGAATACTAACTTCATCACCTACAGTAAGATTCTTAGGAAGTTCAAAATCTACAAAGAAATCCTGAAATACCTTAATCGAATCCCCTTTGAATCCAATATATCCATTTATCGAATTTGCAACAGCTTGGATTTTCCATGTAGTAATATTGTCTGCAAGAGGAATCTTTATTGAAGCTTTTCCTGCTTCTGCAATAACTTGAGGGTTAAAATACATACTTTCAAGGAACTGTGTTCTTAATTTTTTTATTTCTGCATAGTCGGCTTTTTGAGGTTGGGCCGTGGTACCCTCCGCACTCTGACTGCTGTTTGAAATATCCTTCTCACTTGATGAATTCGGCTTAAACAAATCTGCAAATGGGTTTTTCCTGACTCTTGATTCTACACTGCCAGCACTCGCAGATTCTTTTAAATCAGAAATATCGAATCCCCCAGCACTGAACTCCGCACCGTTTGGAGCAATCATATCAATCTCTGAGCCAGCGGTGCTCGAAAGCACCTGATTTTTTTCAAACATTGGCATTATGTATCTAATTATAAAAACTCCTATTAACAACAACATTACCAATGCAACGCCTGCGGGAACCGGGCTGTATAGTTTCTCTTTACTCTCTGCATTCTTATTTGGCGAGAAGCTTCTAATAATTAATATATAGAATATAGTTGATACAATCAATGCCGCAAAGAATCTGAAATCATCCAAATCATCCGGCTGAATCAAGAATAAACCAAGAGCTATAGTTATAAGAATTCCTATCATATGAAGCAATGCAAACCGAAACCATCTATATGTAACAAACAGAAGAACTCCTAATAGCAATAATGCTGCCAATAACCACTTAAAGAAATTAGACTGCGTTATTTCTCTTTTTTGAATATTATCGAAATTGGATTCTCTAAATTCAGAAGGTTTTGCATTCCTTTTTAATAATAGAGCAGTAAGAGTTTCCTGCGGTGCATTGTTTAATATTGCAGAATAAAGGTCAATTCCATTTATTGTTTCACCCATATCAATATCTGATAACGCAAGTCTTATATTGTCCAGGCTCATATCGTTCTTCTTCAATGCCGATAATGCTTCATCTGCAATGCTAATCATAATTGCACTATTTAGAGGTGCATTATTACCATCTTTAATATCTAAAGAAAGCTGAAGCTCTTCGCCAGGCTTAAAAAATCTATTCTCTTTATTTATTGTTACATTCATATTTTTATTTGGTTTTATAAATATTGACTTAAAGCACTGGGCTTTTGATGGCTGGGAGTAACGCCTGCTGTATTCCCTGAAATTTCCCTGCCTTTCCGCATAAACATCTATCAATCCATAGGTGTCTTTAGGCAGTTCGACTTCTACGTTATCTTTATCAGTGTTAAGCATTTTCAGAGGCTGGCCATTTTTAGATATTACAAGATGTGTAATACCATTATCGATATTGCTTGAAATATTAAAATCAATCTTTTCATTAACAGCATATATAGATTTATCCGGTCTTACTATTAATCCATATCCAGGCCTTTTAATGGTCAAACTAATCTTTTCCTGCTTTAAAAAATTGCCATTTTCATCAGTAATTTTTAAATTATAATAGTTAGTATAATAACTATCGCCCGTAGTATCATTATCCACCTTCGGTATGGTTGTAAACTTTGCTACTCCGTTCTCATCAGTAGATACCTGCTTTGTTTTATCTCCGGTAATTGTTATGTATGTCTTTACAGGCGTTCCATCAATCTTTGAAGTAAAGATAAACACCTCATTATTTATGCCTGGTACAAGCTCATTGTTTTCCGGCAATACTTTTACAACAAGTTTTTCTCTCCCTGCAAATACCTTATTAGAAGCCTCTGCCGTATAATTGGAACTATCAATGACCGCTGCTGTTAACTCCAGTTCTCCTTCAGTTTTCACAGGAATCTGGAATAGAGCAGTACCTCCCTCATTTATTGCAAGTGATTGAATGTTATTACCATTTAGCTTTAGTTGAGCTTTCCCGCCTTCAATAGCTTTCCCAAACATATAATATGCTTTTACTTTACCTTTTATGGTTTCTCCAATTAAGTATTCTTTCTTATCAGTTTCAATTGCAGCCTTAAATTTAGGCAGAACATAAGGTTTTACATCAAAATACTTTTCCCCTACAGTTTTCCCATATTCTATCCTGATTTTATATATGCCATTATTAACCTGGTCTGCAAGCTGAAAATCGTCCGATATTATACCATACTTGGAAGATTCTATATTTTTACTGTAGACCTTATTCTCATTGCCATCGAATATTGAAACTAAAGCTTCAGTTTGTACTGGTGAATCATCCTTGTTGCTTGTAAGCAATGCCCTGAAATTAACCTGATCTCCGGGTTTGTATATCATTTTATCAAGGTTAATAGTTACCTTATTTACCGAGGCCAATCCAATAACATTTATCTTTTCAAGCACACTATCAGTTTTTAGATTTGCAGTTGCCTTTACAGAAAGATAATATTGACCGTCTTTTACTGCAGGAATTTCAAAATCAGCATCAACTGTCCCATCATCTTTGGTCTTTCCCTCATATAGTTTTTTTACTGATTTCTTTTTTTCATCAAGGAGATTTATTCTCACCTTAGTATCTAACGGCTCACCATTTTTATCTTTTACAACAGAAACTTGGCATATACCCTTTGTTCCTGAAGTATATACATCCTGCCTTGATATTTTAATTTTATGATCGGAATAGAATAGTAACGCCACCAAGTTGAATGCCAACATAAAGCATGAAATAAGAAGAAATATTTTTAATGCCTTAGATGCAAAATCTTTTACTTTCTGCATAGGAATTCCCTCCAAAAAATTTATTAAACTGTTCCTACAAAATTAGCTGTTTTAATGCTTGAATATTCAGATATGTTATATTTTTACAGATTTAATTAGATTTTGAAAACTCTATATCAATAATAATAAATAATTACATATTTATCAACATTTTGAAACGTTATGACAATAAAATATATTGCACGAATATCAAGTAAATATTAGAATCATAACAAGCAAATATATATTAATTAAGGAGCAGTCAATGGAATTAGGCATAAATACTTTTTTTATTGATGTAAAAGAATCATATGAGCTTGGCCTTAAAAGAGTGGAAATAGTAACATCATCTAAAGAAAAAACATTGTCTGATGCCGAAAAAGCATATAAATATTCTATGAAATATAGCATACATTTGCCTGTTTTTCTTCCAAAATGGTTTGAGGGAGGCCAATGGGATGTGTTCTTTTGCGACTTATCTAGCGAGAAAAGGGAAATGTCTTTTACCCTGCTTGAAGAAAATCTGGATTTCATAAAAGACCTGAATGCTGACTATTCTATTTCACATTTTGGAGGAATTGTCCCACTGTTACCCGAAAAAGAATTGGAATCCTATTTTGATATAGTCGAGCAGTCAATATCACGCATTCAATCACTCTCCGAAAAGTATGGAATAAAGATTCTTATTGAATACTTTGGCCTTAACAAGAACCTTTATCTGCCTAGTGATTGGATTGCCCTTATCGAAAAGTATAATAAGCTTGGCCTTTTAGTTGATACCGGCCATCTTTATTTCTCTTGTATAAACAACAGTCTTGATTTATCTGCCTCTTTGAATAAGCTTGGTTCGCATGCATCAGCCTTTCACATATGGAATACCAAAGGAACAGATCATTATTGGGAATATCATCATGTAGCTCCCAACCCATCTCAGCATATCAAAGACGGCTGGGCTTTTTCAATTCCCTCATTAATTCAAGAGCTGTCCAGTTATAACAGTAATACCCCATTGATTATTGAACCGAATGTATTGTTTGGAGGTAAAGAATATATAGTTGATTCAATAAAGAGTATGCTTCAAATTCTTGATACTAATAAGAAAAAGTGAATTGATAACCTATTAATAAAGAGAATTAATAAAAATAAGAGAAAAAACAAAAGATATTGATAGATAAATTAAAAATTTAGCAAAAACATATTGACACCTATTATCTTCTATACTAAAATAGTTAAGCGTACTCACTCTAACAGTTATTGCATAATACAGTACGCTTTAAATATTGCAAACAATAAAATTTTAATAAATTCAGGAGGTTTAGATTTCTATGAAAAGCTACATGGCAAAAGCTGAAGGCATACAAAGAAAATGGTATGTAATTGACGCTGAAGGAAAACCCCTCGGAAGATTGGCAACAGAAATTGCTAGAATACTCCGTGGAAAACACAAACCAACATATACTCCTCACATGGATGCAGGAGACCATGTTATTGTACTAAATTGCGACAAAGTACTTGTAACTGGTAATAAATCAGCACAAAAAGTTTACAGACATTTCTCAGGATACATTGGAGGAATGAAAGAAACATCCTTTAAGGATATGATTCAAAGAAAACCTGACAGAATTATTTACCTGGCTGTAAAAGGTATGCTCCCTAAAAATAGTTTGGGTAGAGCAATGATTAGAAAACTTAGAATTTACTCAGGAACCGAGCACAATCACGAAGCTCAAAAGCCTGAAGTTCTTGAATTGAAATTTTAACGCGATTTTTATAGAGGAGGAATATTTAGATGGTAGCAAAAAAAACAACAAGCTTTTACGGAACAGGTAGAAGAAAAAAATCGGTTGCAAGAGTCAGGCTTGTACCCGGAGCTGGTAATGTAACAATAAACGGTAAAGAAATAGATGCGTACTTTGGTCTTGAAACATTGAAAGTTATTGTAAAACAGCCACTCGTACTTACAAATACTATTGCCAAATATGATGTAATTGCAAAGGTTATCGGTGGAGGGTATACTGGTCAAGCTGGCGCAATCAGACATGGCCTTGCAAGGGCTCTTGTAAAGTCAAGTGAAGAATTAAAACCAACATTAAAGAAGGCTGGATTCTTAACACGCGACCCAAGAATGAAAGAAAGAAAGAAATATGGACTCAAGAAAGCTCGTCGTGCACCACAGTTCTCAAAGAGATAATGATAGAATTAAAAAAACTCCTCAAACGAGGAGTTTTTTTAATTCTATCTTAAATTTCTCTAACGCTTTTGCTCTATGGCTGATTTGATTTTTAATTCCTGGTTCTAGCTCAGCCATTGTCTTTCCATACTCAGGCATAAAAAATAATGGGTCATATCCAAAACCATTACTACCTTTAGGCTCATAGCCGATTCGGCCTTCGCATTCTCCCCTTACGCAGAACTCTCTGCCATCATTCATTATAACTGCAATCACACAAATAAATCTTGCAGTTCTTTTCGTCTGCTCAATTCCATTCATCATAGAAAGAAGTTTTTCGTTATTTTTATCATCATTAGAAGGCTCACCAGCAAAACGCGATGAATAAACCCCTGGGGCTCCATCTAAAGCATCAACCACAAGCCCCGAATCATCTGCTAAAGCAATTCCATTTGTATGTTCTTTAATTGCCCTGGCTTTAATAAGCGCATTTTCTTCAAATGTTTGTCCATTTTCAACAATCTCTAAGTTTATTCCTTCTTCAACCATAGAAACAACCTCGGCAGGAAGGTCTTTTAGTATTTGCTTTATTTCAGCAATTTTACCTTTATTTTTAGTAGCTGTAATTATTTTATTCATAACTCACCTCATAGCCCCCTCTCTCGAGCTAGAGGGGGAATTAGTATTTCTTCGGAATTTCTCCAAATTTTTCTCCCTTCTATTGCAAAGAGAGGGAAGATAGAAGGGTGAGTTAAAACTTCTCAATCCCAAGTGCTGTTTTTTGAACTTCTATAAGCTGTTTAATGCCTTTTTCTGCAAGTGCAATCATGGCTTCGTAATCCTCTCTGGTAAATGTGGATTCTTCCCCAGACCCCTGAATTTCAATAAATTCTCCTTTATCATTCATTGCAACATTCATATCCACCCTAGCTTGTGAATCTTCATTATAAAAGAGATCCAGAATAACATCTTCTTCGACTTTACCTACGCTGACTGCTGCAACAAAGTTCAATATCGGCATTTTTTCTATCAGATTCTGCTCTATAAGACCACGGCATGCATCAGCCAAAGCTACGAATCCGCCTGTAATTGATGCCGTCCTCGTTCCTCCATCAGCCTGAATTACGTCGCAATCAATTGTTATAAGCCTTTCTCCCAGAGCTTTAACATCAAAAGCTGCTCTTAACGATCTACCAATCAAACGTTGAATCTCAGTAGCTCTTCCATTTTGTTTTAGCTTTGAAATATCTCTTTGATTTCTAATTCCTGTTGCTCTAGGAATCATTGAATATTCGGCAGTAACCCATCCCTCTCCTGTGCCTTTTTTAAAAGGTGGGACCTTATCTTCAACAGTTGCTGTACAAATTACTTTAGTATCTCCCATTTCTATAAGAACTGAACCTTCAGCATGTTTAATATAATTTCGTGTAATTTTGATAGGCCTAAGCTCATCTTCTTTTCTTCCATCCTGTCTAATCATTTGATTGCCATCCTTTCGCAAAAACTTTGTGCTAAATGCTTAACTTTTATTCCAGTTATTATCAGCCTCGCTCATTATACCATATACTGTCTAATATTATGCAACTTCATAATAACCTTTTAGATATTTTTACTTTTTGTTAAAGTTGACAAAGCTTTCTGGGACATCCCCAACTATTACAGTTTCGGCAACAGGCACTTTAGTAATAACCTCTGTTCCCTTTTTGACCAATGGCATAATTACAATCAATTTTGTCTTTATTTCTAGAAATATTCTATGTCTAGTTTGATTTATTCCTGCAGATATAAATTCAGTTCCAAAATCAACATCTATATTGCCATAAGGAATAACCTTTATATTTATTTCTGGTCCTTGGTTAGATAAAAAAGTATTGCCAAAAATATTCCATAAGGGAAGTTTCACATACATATCCTCAAGATTCGCCATTCTTCCTTGAATTGACGAAGAAATCTCTGCTGAAAGCATATTCATCTTTACTATATTAGCTTGCAGCGCAGTAACCTGAGACTGGGAATCTTTCTGTATGTAAACGAGGTCACTATAGTCTACTTCGGCAAGCTGTCTGTTAACAACTTGTGTTACAATTTGAGTCGCCATAGATTTAGCCTTGGCTTCCGATAAGACAACAACTGTAGGCAAAATCTGATTATTTGCATATTCAAAAAACACTGCAATAATAATTAATGTAAAAAAAGTTGCTGCTAAAAAATTAAGCCCTTTTCTCTTTATAAATAAAATGCTTTTATTTCTTCTCCATAAGTATATTTTAATCACCCCCAAAAACATTATTTTATATGTTGATTTGTTTTAATTAATACTATTTATATACAAAAATATCTGATATAATAAATTTGTAAATCTTAAAATTCACGCATAATTTATTCTAATATATGGGAATCTTTGTCAAAAAATGTAGCCTTTATTATTCTTCTGGAGGTTCATAAATGATTGATTCTAAAAAAGGTCAAAATATTATTTCTTCTTTACTTGCAATATTTTCAACTATTGGCCTTTTACAGTTTGCATTAAGTTATGAGACATTTTATCTGGAAAAATACTACTATCTTTATGCATATATAGGCCTATTATTAGTCAGTGCTGCAGGTCTTTTACTAAAAAAATACTTTGCTAAGAAGCCTTTTATATTCTATGTGATTAGATTTATTGAATTGCACTTTATTTTTCTATTAATAATTATCAGCAGCAAAGGATTAGGCGCAAATATAGTAAATATTTTAATGCTTACAACACTGTTTAATATTACAGCAATTGTTAAAGGGGACAAAGCCCCCTATACAATTCTCGCCTTTGCCCTTGTCAATTTTGTTGCAGATATTGCAATTTGCTTCTTCTTTAGTATTTCAAATTGCTCACTTATGAATATTATCGTCTACCTATTAGATTTAATCGGCCTTACAGTTTTTGCTCTCTATGCACATTTTGTAATCTTAAGCTATGGGAAAACTTTCTGGGAACTTGAGCAAACACACATTGAAACTACAAAAACCAATCAGCTATTAAATGATAGCGTGGCTGAATTAAGCACGCTCCAAGAAATCAGCAAATTTTCAAACAGCGTATTGAATATTAAAGAACTTATTAATTTGATAAATGATATGATAATAGGTGTAATCGGCGTAAATTACTGCTCCATATTCCTTATTGATGAAACTGATAAATTTTATATGGAAGCTACAAATGTATCTGATAAAAATACGCTACAAAGCCTGAAATTAATCCTATCTTCTAAATATCTTCCCCAAATAAAAGCAAGGGGTTTAACCTCAATAGAAGAAAATATAAATGAACTTAAGGATTATCCAATATCAAATGATAGAAACATTAAGAATTCTCTAATTGCGTGTCTGCAATCTCATAGGACATTTCTCGGTGTAATCCTTGCCGAAACATGTTTTGATGGAGTATTCGAAGAGAGAAAGAAGAATATGATTACAACTATCTGTAATCAGGTTAGTATAGCAATTGAAAATGCGGTAATCTATGATAAGATGGAGAAATTAGCTACTATTGACGGTCTTACACAAGTCCATAACAGAAGATACTTTAATGAAGTATTTCTTACCGAATTCTCAGATTTGAAGAAAAACTCAGCAGTTAGCGTAGCAATGATGGATATAGATAATTTTAAGAAGATTAATGATACTTATGGTCATCTTGTAGGAGATGCAGTCTTAAAGAATGTAGCATCAATTATTAAGAATACTATATGCGCATCAGATTCAGACGATTATTTAGTAGCAAGGTATGGAGGAGAGGAGTTTGTTATACTCTTCAGGAATACAGAGTTAGAAACAGCAATGACCATGTTAGAAGTTGTTAGAAAAAATATCGAATCATCAAGCGTAGATGATGATGATCAAAAGGTGAAATTTACTATTAGTATAGGTGCTGCAGAGTATCCAAAAACATCCTCAGACGTTAAACAAATACTTAGGGATGCGGATAATGCACTTTATAAAGCAAAACAAACAGGAAAGAATAAGGTTGTCGCCGCAGATATTCTTTAAAGCTCAAAACGAAAAAAAGCAGGTTACTTACTGCTTTATGTATTGAAGAATATAAAAAATAAAAAGCCCAAAATAAAAAAAGTCCTTCTTTAAAGGATTTTTTTGTTTTTTAAGCTAGATTCATAATGTTCTGCTCCATAATGTGTATATCATTACTATATAAGACTTCCAGTTCTCTTGGTATTACTCCTTTTCGAAGCAAATAACCTAATGCACATAACTTTTCATACATATCCATATTGTAATAATATTTTCTTTTCAGTCTTTCTAAGTTTTCTGCAATCTCAATATCAAACATATCCCTCACCTCCCTTCAAATTATGATTCTGCTTTCAATATTATATTAGCATATGCCGATTTATGATACAACAAAAAAAGCAGGTTTTATCTGCTTTTCTTGATATATAAAAATCCGGCGACGACCTATTTTCCCAAGCAGTTACCCGCAAAGTATTTTCAGCACTGGGGAGCTTAACTTCCGTGTTCGGTATGGGAACGGGTGTGACCTCCTCGTAATTATC
>JBLNBO010000014.1:0-3205 GCA_050260055.1 Ignavibacteriales bacterium | reverse complement strand
AAGATTGTTCAAAGCCTGCGGCGTTCAAAGTCATTATGTTCCGTTGTTCCATGTTCCGGGTTCCAGGTTGTAGGACCGCAAAGCGCAGAGAGCAGAGGGCAGAGGGGTAAGATTGTTCCAGGTTCCATGTTCCGGGTTCCAGCATTCACCACATTCAGCGTTCAGACGGTTCTACGTTCAAGCGCTGAAGGCGCGAAATATGTCAGCACAGGGCGAAGCCCTGTGTAATGAACCAACACACAAACACCTGCGCCGTTAGGTAATTAATTATATAAAATAGCATGATGCTAACGGCGCAACCGTCATCTCGTATCGAAGCGGAGAGATCTTTTGAAGTGTTCACTGACCTTGATTTAAATCACATCGTAGGGACGCACGGCGTGCGTCCCTTAAAATATCGATCTTTTGAAGCGGTTTACTGACTTAATGCACCTCATTAACAGGTTAAGTCTTTGAATTGCATTTACAACCTATTTTGTTCGTCTGTATTAGAAGGTGTGATTTTTTCTGGAGGTTTATTAAACCAATTACCTGGTTTCCATGAAATAACTATTTTCAAATAACGTGTATCATTGTAATTCTGATAAATCTGCTTAACGCCACCACTAATATAAAAATATTCAGGGTTCGCAGATTTGAACATATCTCCTACAAATAACCTGACTCCAAAATGATACTTATTATTAATATAGTTAAGACTTGCATCCGTGCAGAAATAATTTTTCATTGATCTATAATTGTATAACCCAGGAATATTTTCTTCTATATTAATGAGAAATTGAAAGTTTTTATTCAAAATAATTGTATTGTTTATTGTTAGGATAGACCCAAGCCCATACAAGTGTGAAAATTCCTTTTTATTTGATAAAAATTCAGAGTAGCTGATGTCACCTTGAATAGATGTTTCAAGCCAGGAATTCATTTTCAAAAATTTATAAACATTGATTCCATATCTGTATTCATTCATGAAATTATCACTCTGCTGTATTTGATTCAGAATATTAAGAGAATCAAGAACTACATATTGTCCGATCTTATCAGTCTGATTAATGTAATATATTTTCGTACTAAAGCTATTTTTGTTAAAAGATAATTCGATAGATTTAAAGTAGGAAGGTTTTAAAAAAGGGTTTCCTACTGCATAATCATATTTGCTTATGTACCATCTAAATGGATTTAGATATTGGTATGGGGGCCTATCTATTCGACTTGCATAACTAATAGTTAGAACACTTCCATTATTGGATTTATGAGAGATATATAGTGATGGAAAAAAATCAATATAGCTGTTTTTATTTGCCCCATCATAAATAATAGATTTACTTATAGTATTTGTTAATTCGGCACGTAGTCCACTTTTAAAAGACCACTTGGAAAATTTTTTTTCTAAACTGCAATAAACTGACTGAATATCTTCAGAATAGTCAAAATGATTATACATCCAAGGATGCTCATTATCCTTAACTATAGTAAAAAACTTATTATCTGAAGTTGTTTTTAAAAATGAAAGTTTTAGACCTGCATTAGCTTCCAAGTTTAAACATGTAAATGTGAAATCAAGCATGGAAGTGAATATATTATAATTTTGATTTCCTTTGGAAAAATAATTATCAGTGATCAATTTTGAATTATTAATTTGTGTCAACGAAGAAAAGGGCCTGATATTTAAGTCGTTATTATAAAGGTATGCTGTATTAGCAGTAAAATAACTTTTTTTGTCAGAAAATTTATGCTTAAAAAATATCTCTGTATTATAAGTATTCCTGTCCTTTGTAGTTTGACCCTTAGAATAAATTGTTGAATCTATGTGGTTATTTATTGGATTAATATAACTGGTATAATTTTCTATGTCATCAATAGTTTCTTTATTTAGCAACGGGACTTGGCAATCAAGAGTTATCATTGATTTTTGGTTAAAATTGTAACCCAAGGTTGCTTGTATTTGTGCATTTGAATAATTCCATTTTTTAGGGTTATAGGTATTTATTGTTTGGTTTGGGAAATAGCACCGATATTCACTTTGATTGAGGTAGGTAAAGCTTCCATTTGATATAGTTCCTTCGAAAAACATCTTTTTGCCGGAATGAGATATGTTACATGATAAGCTATGAGATGAGTATGTGTTTTTCAAGTAACCTACTCGAAAATATTCCTTCAAACCCGGTAAAATGTTCTTATCCGTAATGATTCGTATAATTCCCACATTT
Organism: Ignavibacteriales bacterium; assembly: GCA_050260055.1. GTDB lineage: Bacteria > Bacillota > Clostridia > Acetivibrionales > UBA4821 > JBLMYQ01. The sequence goes on along the minus strand of JBLNBO010000014.1, from coordinate 998 downwards.
CCAGCGGCATCATATTGAGCAGGGGGAGTAGAAATAATTTCAATACTTTTAATAATATCAGTAGGTAAAGAATTAAGATAACTCATCAAAGTTCGCCCGTCCAACCTTACAATCCTTTCATTGATATATACAATCACAGATGACTTACCAAAAATATTTAAGGATTCATCTGAAATAGATAAAGTGGGTAAGTGTTTTAATATTTCAACGGTTTCTTTACCACTGGTTAAAATATTCCCTTTAATGTTAATTACAAACCCGTCAGACTTTGCCTGAATTAACTTCTCTTGCCCTGTTATAGTAACTTCTTTAAGAAAGATTGTATCATGTTGAAGTACAAAATTGATAGTTGTATCATTTCTAATGTTTAGTTCATTTCGAACTGATAAATATCCCAAACAATTGATCAATAATTCAAATTCACCTTTTTCAAAGGTTTTAATTGAAAAATTACCTGATGAATCAGTTAGCGTTGATTGATTATACTCTGAATCAAATAATAATTGAATGCTTGCATATTCAATAGGATCTCTATTACTATTTTTCAAATTTCCTTTTATTGAAATTTGAGAATATAAGAGATTTGATTGCAGCAAAATAACAAAAAAAACAATGACATAAAAAGGATTAAGCTTTACCATATTTTTAATTTTCGCTTCAAAAAATTAACATTACGTCCACTTATTATCACCGAATACAGTTGGTATTCCAACATTGGCGACCATCGTATCTAATTTGCCTTTTGAGTTTAGAATGATAAACATATGCTGCTTAAAATGAATACAAATTTCAGTTAGCAAGCTAAATCATTTTTATTATGAGATCAAAATTATTTATTCTTCCAGATATTTCAAAGGATATTATATTATAAAATGTGGATGGACGTGTCGCATAATGTAAACATGTTCTCAAGACATCTCTTCCTTAGTTTTCTGTCAACAAATGCAAAAATGGTTTTTGAGGAACAGAAATCAAAAACTCTTTTCTTTTAATGCCAC
>JBLNBO010000013.1:0-23326 GCA_050260055.1 Ignavibacteriales bacterium | reverse complement strand
TAATTTTAACACGGTATTCTTTTAAAAGATTGAGAATATCCTGATCAATACAATCCGGTCTTGTTGAAATTCTGATAAAATCAACTTGCCCTGTCTTTATAAAATCATTAGCTGCTCCAAGTAATTCTTTTTGTTTTTGTTTTGAAATACCTGTAAAACTACCTCCATAAAACGCTATTTCAACAACGCTTTCATTCTTACGCACTATTGTACCCAAGCACTCATTTATAATTCGTTTAACATCATCTGCAGATGTCTCATTTTGAAACCCACTAATCTTTCTTTGATTACAAAAAACACAATCATGCGGACAGCCTAAATGCGGTACAAATATAGGAATAATAAAATTATTCATTTATATTGTTTCCTTCCAGAGCATCGCGGGCAGCTGATTGTTCAGCTTCTTTTTTTGATTTTCCCAAACCTATTCCTAAAACTTTTTCATTACATTTTACTTGTACCTTAAACTTTTTATCATGATCAGGTCCCGATTCTGCTACTGTTTCATATATTATTTTTACTTCACCTTTCTTTTGTAATTCTTCTTGCAGCGTTGTTTTATAATCTATCATCCCAGTTCCTTTTATTGAGTCCATAATGAGTTCCTCAAGCTTACTAAGCACAAAATCCTTTGAGACCTCTAATCCTCCATCAATATATATTGCTCCGACAATAGCCTCAAAAGCATCAGCAAGTATAGATGATCTTTTTCTTCCTCCGGTTTGTTCTTCACCTTTTCCTAACTGTAGGTATTCACCGATTCCAAGCAGGTTTGATATATCCTTTAAAGTTTGCTCACATACAACGCTTGCTCTTACTTTTGTCATTTCACCTTCAGGCAGTTTTGGATAATTTTTAAAAATATAGGCACTTACAATAAAACTAAGTATAGAATCACCAAGAAATTCAAGTCTTTCATTGCTGGATAACTTCATGTTCTTGTTTTCATTTGCATAAGAACTATGAGTAAGAGCATTTTTTAAAATTTGTATATCTTTAAACTCGTAGTTTAATATAACTTGAAGCTCATTATACGAAGTTTTAGCCACTAATTATTCCTCCATTCAAATTTCTATTACTTCCATATTTTCAATTGCCTTCATTATCAGTTCTTCACCGTTAATCTTCTTTTCTGATAGTATAAGCTTTTCAATTTTAGGTTTTGTCTCCGGCCTCTTAGGAAGAAATATCGTACAGCAATCCTCATAAGGCAGTATTGATGTTTCAAAAGTTCCTATCTTTTTTGCTATATCAACAATATCATTTTTATCCATGGCAATCAGCGGCCTGAATACAGGCATTTCAACAACAATATCAGACGCACACAACCCTTGCATTGTTTGACTTGCAACTTGTCCAATATTTTCTCCCGTAACCAGGGCACTGCAGTCATTATTTTTTGCAATTCTCTCTGCAATTCTCATCATATATCTACGCATAAGGATTGTTAACTGCTCTTCTGGACATTTATCTCTTAGTTCTAGTTGAATATCAGTAAATGGAACAATGTGAAGTTTCATTTTTCCGGTATAGGATGAAACAATCTTACAAAGTTCAATTACTTTTTCTTTTGCTTTCGGACCGGTATAGGGCGGACTGCAAAAATGGACTGCATCAATTTCCACGCCTCTTTTGCCTAACATCCAACCTGCCGCCGGGCTGTCAATTCCCCCTGAAATCAGCAGCATTGCCTTTCCGTTTGTTCCGATTGGCATCCCCCCGAATGAAGGTATTATCTTTGAATACACATAAGCATTTTCTCGTATTTCAACATTAATCTTTTCATCTGGATTAATAACGTCAACGCTTAAATTACTGAATCTATCTAATATATAGCCTCCAACCTCGCGGCATATTTCAGGCGAAGTCAACGGAAAGCTTTTCTCTCCTCTTCTACATTCAACTTTAAATGTCTTTGAGCCAGAAATCTCTGATGCGCATTTTTCTGCAGCCGCATAAATTGATTCCATATCCGGACTAATTTTATAGGCAGGACTTACTGAAACAATACCAAATACTTTAATAACTTTTTCTATGATTTGATTTGTATTTAATTCTTCACCCTCTAAAGGTTCAATATAAATTCTCGCTTGTGACCGCCATATTTTATATCTTTCCTTTCTTAAAGCTTTTTTTATATTTCTGACAAGCTTATCTTCAAAAGCTTTTCTATTTAATCCTTTTAATACTATTTCTCCGTATCTTAAAAGTATTACTTCCTGCACAATCCATTCCTCCATCTATCTTCTCAAATATTTTACGCATTCACTTACTTTTTCAATTACATAATCAATTTCTTCCTTTGTATTTAATATTGATAAGCTGAATCTAACAGAACTGCCTGCAATGTCATCTTTTATTCCCATTGCTTTAAGTACGTGACTAACCGTTTTTTTTCTTGAAGAACATGCCGAACCTGTAGAAGTATAGATTCCCTTTTCTTCTAATGCATGAAGCATTACTTCGCCTGGAATTCCTTTGAACCAAATGTTTGCTATGTGAGGAACGCTTTTTTGAGCATCAATTAATCCATTTATTCCTGTATCATTTATTTCATTTAGCACTCTTTCAATAAAATATTCCTTTAATTCTCTCGTCTTATCAAGTGCCTGCGGACCGTATTTTTCAAATATTTCAACAGCCTTTCCAATCGACCATATGCCTGGAATATTTTCTGTTCCAGGCCTTATTTCACTTTCTTGCCCGCCGCCAAAATATAAAGGCTCAATTCTTATCCTTTTACTAATATATAATGCCCCAATCCCTTTTAGCGCATGAATCTTATGTCCACTCATGGATAAAAGCTCAATATTGCTTGCCAACCCAGATAATTTTAATTTGCAATATGATTGAACTGCATCTATATGAAGGTTGAAATTATATTGTTTCTTTAATTTTATAATCTCTTCAATAGGCTGTACACTTCCAACCTCATTGTTTACATGCATAATACTTACGAGTGATACCTTTTCTGTTTGGCAAAACTTTTCAAATTCATCTACCTTCAATACTCCGTTACTATCTACTGGAATATAACGAACTTTCAAGCCTAATTTTTCAAAATATCTAAAAACATCTTTAACAGAAGGATGTTCTATCTCCGAAGTCACCAGCCAGCCTAACCTTTTCTCGTTCGCTTTAACATATCCTTGCAAAGCAATGTTGTTTGACTCCGTTCCTCCTGCCGTAAAAAAGATTTCCCCTGAAGCTGCTCCAAGGGAATCGGCAATAATCTGTTTTGACTGCTTTAATATTTTTTCCGACTCCAAACCTTTCGCATGAAGCGATGATGGATTGCCATAGCAAAAACCCATTTTACTTTTCAAGCCCTCTAAAATTTCGTCAAAAGGTTTAGTTGTCGCACTATTATCAAGATATATTTCCTTCAATATTAATACCTGCCTAACACTTATTCATTCATAAGCTTTTCTACGTTCTTTTTAATTCTATAAAAGTATATAAGGGCCCACAAAGGACTTCTATTTATTTTTTGAATCATTGTATCTACAATATTTTTATAAACCCTGCTCTTTTCAACTTCTATTTCTATGTATTTAATTTTATTTTCAATTCGTATATTCGCATTTTTAATCTCAAGCAAACTTTCGCTTTGTATTCTAACAACATTCCCTAAATCTTCAGTAAGTTTTATGATGTCTTGTGTTGTAAGCTCCCCATCTTCTTGGGATACTTTCTTTAAATAATCAATAATCTCCTGCAGATGCATTTATTACTTCCTTTCATAATTGTCTTAGAATATTTATTTTCTATATTTAACTTTAAAATGTTTATGATTCTGTTTTCATAATTCCTCTATTCTTATACACATAGTCATATCCTGAATAAACGGTTGCAATTACTGCTATCCACATAGCATATATATGGAAAGGGTATATAAATATATATTTGAAAGGTTCAAGGTCATGAATTAATATTGCTATAATTGCAATAATCTGTGTCAACGTCTTGATTTTTCCCCAAATACTTGCCGCAATAACAATTCCTTCTCCGGCTGCAATCAATCTTACTCCTGTAACAATAAATTCACGAGAAATTATTATAATTGCTATCCACGAAGGCATTTCATGAACCTCAACCAGCCATACAAGTGCTGCAACAACCAGAAGCTTATCAGCAAGAGGGTCCAAGAACTTTCCTAGATTGGTTATTTGCTGCATTTTTCTTGCAATATAACCATCAATAAAATCAGTACTTGCAGCGATTATAAATATAACTGCCGCGAGATATTTCCCAACTTCAATATCCCTATATTTTATTTTTATAAGCAAAGCAATAAGAAAAATTGGAACAAGTATTATTCTAGAAATAGTAACCTTGTTTGCAAGATTCATTATTCTATACCTCCGAAAAGATCATACTCTGCTGCTTTAGAGATTTTTGTGCTCTCAATCTTACCTGGGGTCAGCTCTTTCTTTGATTTAATATAAACAAATCCATCAATTTCGGGTGCATCTCTATAAGTTCTGCCAAAATAACTGCCTTTTGTTGTGGTTCCTTCAATGAGAACATCTATATTCTTCCCAATAAGCCGCTCATTTAATGCCTTTGAAATCTGATTTTGAATTTTCATCACGCTTGAAAGCCTAGCCTTCTTTGTCTTATATGGTAATTGCTCTTTAAGCTTAGCTGCAGGCGTACCTTCTTCACGCGAATATGCGAATACTCCCAATCTTTCAAATCTGCTTTCTTTTATAAAATCATAAAGCTCATTGAACTCTTCTTCTGTTTCGCTTGGGAAACCAACAATTATAGAAGTTCTTATAGTAATTTCAGGAATCTTATTTTTGAGGTTACTAATCAGTCCTCTTATTTGTTCCCCGCTGCTTCTTCTGTTCATCAGCTTGAGTATCCTACTGTTTATATGCTGAATTGGTAAATCAATGTATTTGCATATCTTACTTTCATTTTTAATGACTTCAATCAATTCATCACTGACGTTTTCCGGATATGCATACATTAATCTAATCCAAGCAATACCTTGTATTTCACAAAGCTTTTTTAACAATTCTGGAAGTTTGTATTCGCCATATATATCACTTCCATATCTAGTCGTATCCTGGGCAATAACTGTAAGCTCTTTAACTCCCTGCTTTGCAAGATGTTGAGCCTCATTCAAGATATCCTCCATCTTTCTACTGATATATTGTCCTCTTATAGATGGAATCACGCAATATGAGCATTTATTATCACAACCTTCAGCAATTTTTAAGTATGCTACAGAAGGAGGTGTGCTCCTTAGTCTATTTATATAATCATCAACAAGCAATATATTTTTCTCATATTTTTTAATTTTCAATAAGCCTTTGATTATCTCTATAATTTCGCTGTAATCTTTTATTCTAACCACAGCATCAACTTCAGGGATTTCTTTCATGATATCTTCTTTATATCTTTCAACCAGGCATCCAATTACAATCAATGCCTGACATTTCCCTTTAGTTCTGTATTCCGCCATTTCAAGAATAGTATTTATTGCTTCCTGTTTTGCAGTATCAATGAACCCACAGGTGTTTACAATAATAACATCTGCTTCTTGTGCATCATTTACAATTTGAAAACCATATCTGGCAAGATTACCAAGAATTACTTCTGTATCTACTAGATTCTTGGAGCAGCCTAAGGAAATAACCCCGATTTTAATTCTCAAGTCCAATTCTCCTCTACAGATATTAACTGCATTATTTACTATAGTACTTTTTAGAAATCAAATCAAGTTTTGAAAACAAATCTTATTCGATTTCTGGCAAAAGCTCCTTCGATTCTTTTAAAAGATTTTCAATTTCGTCTTGAACCTTTTTTATTTCATTTTCTAGATTTTCCGGTTCCAGTTTGAATGCTCTGATTTCTTTTTCAATTTCTTCTTTTTGTTTGTATAAATGTTCCAACCTTGCTTCTGCTTTCATTTTCATACTTTTTGCTTTTTCTAAATTTTCTTTTATTTGAGCAATGGCTTTTTCATAATCATTTGTCATTCAAAAATTCATCCCTTTCTCTAGGTTTTACAACTAGCTTCTTTTTACACATATTCCTTTAGTATTCTTTCTATCGTGTCTTCATTTATATTGCTAAAACAAACAGGACACTTTGATATAATTTTTAAAATATCTTTATACTCATTTATGCTGTTATCCAACTCATTCTTCATCTTAGAAATATATTTTTCTCCCTCGGCAATACTGCTTCTAATACTATTATATGAACTGGAAATTTTCCGGATATCTTCTTTCCTGCTTTCCAATAGAATTATTCTATTAATCATATCTTCTGCTTTGTTAATATATCTAACTTTTAAATGCATTGCCTTTGAAAGCTCAATCTCTTCATTTATATCTGAATATTTTTTATTCAGATTCAATAACTTTTCATTTAAAACCTTCTTTTTCTCGGCTTTCTCTATGCGAGCTGCAGCTTCCTCTATATTCCTAGTTTCCTCTAAAGCGCCTTCATTTAGTTGAATTTCGGTATTTATATTAGCTAATTTAGAATAAGTGTCCTGAAGGTTTGACAAGTATTTAACCCTGTTTGAAAGCAGACCAACCATGTTTTCTGCATCTCCAACATTTATAACTGCTTTATTTATTTTTATAAGCTCATTAATTTCTTTATTAATCCTATCAAATTCTAACTTATATTTATCAAGCTTACTATGCCTATCATTCAACTTTTTAATCTTTTCAAGCATTGCTTCACATTTATTGATTTTCTTTTCTAAGTTTTCTAAATCCTTATATGAATCAAGCTTTTCAACCAATTCATTTGTTTCGCTTTTATATTTGGATACAAGTTGAGATTCTTTTTTTATATCGTTAATACATTCCCTGATTGCATTATCAAGAACATGTACTCCTGTAAGCCTTCCAATAGCTTTTGCCTTTGTCGAGCCAGTTTCAGAAATCAAGAATGCAGATTCCAACTGCTCTCCAATATTAAGGCAAACACTGCTGTCAGAATCAATTAAAACTTTCGTTATCCCATGAACAGCTTTGACTTCATCAGGGATATCATTTCCAAACCCTTCGTAAACTTTTACTTCTCCATCTGGATTAATTATGCTGTATCGGTTTTTAGAGGATGACCTTTCCCTGATAATACTGTAACCGTTATTGAATCCAAGCTCAACCCTTGCCATATTTGTTCCATTTCTGATGAATTCGGAACCTCTTGGTTCATTGAACAATACCCATTTTATTGCACGAATAACAGCTGACTTTCCTTGGTCTGACGGCCCAACTATTACATTAAGGCCATTTACAAATTCCAATTCAGAAATTTCATGTGATTGAAAATTTTCTATTTTAACCTTTGTGATATAGTTCAACCTTCCACCTCTTTTTCGTCCATACTCGCACGCGCTTGTTCTATCCTTTTGATGGTTTCAACCTTTACATTATCGTTTATTCCTTCGGAGTATGATATCTCATCAATTATTTCATTAATATCAATTTTTATTTGTTTGAAATCACCTGATGCATTTATATTCTGAAAAAACTGATTGATTTTGTAGGCTCTGTTCTGTGCATTTTCTATATGTTCTCTATCAAGGACCTCTTTGCCAGGCTTCGCGCATTTCAATGGTAGTGTCCAGAGATTAATGTCTTTATCAAGTTCAATTATTACAACCTGTGGAATCCTTTCAATTTCACTTTTCAAAGCACTAATTCTCGCAAGGCTTCCAGGGTTAACAAAAAACTTATTATCAATATTTTTTATATCAAACCCTGAATGATAATGTCCCACAAGTGTAATATCTGCTTCTGTAGATAAAATTTCATCTATGATTGTATGCTTTATTCCTTCAAGAAATGGTTTAAGAAGAAGCATTCCATGGACAATATTTATACAATAATCGCAATCCGGATTCTTTTTAACTATGTAACTCTTCTTAAAACCCTTTTCATCAATATCATAACTATACGAATGTCCATATATTTCAACCTTAATATTATCTTTTTCTAAAATTATCGGATTTCCATCCTCGATAATTCTTATAATATCAGTTCCTTCCAATAATCCAAGCATAGTCCTAGACAATGTTTCAGGATTATGCCCAAATATATCATGATTACCGGCAACAGAGTAAACCGGTTTCTTGATTTTTTTTATAAGAAATGCAAAATCACGTACAATCGAAGGTGAGATGTCAGGCCTGTCGAACCAATCTCCTCCATGCAAAACAAAATCAATATCGTACTCATTAGCAATATGTATTATTTCTTCGAATTTATTTTTTAGAGCAGAATAATAATCATCAAGCCTGCTTTTAGGGTTAGTTCCTCTAATATGTGTATCCGTAAAAAATAAAAATCTCATAACTCCCCCATATCTCTATATTAGAAGTAAATTGCAATATATATTTTTACCATATTTTTCTTGAGATAATGTTTTCTAAATTATTTTATATATCTTCTTAATTTTAAACAATAGTAAAAATTTTAAATTTACTTTACATTTATTATACAGGCTGGTTATTATTATAAATAATAACGCATAATACGGAGGTAATATGTCTTCTTATGAATTCATCTCTGATTGTAATAATACAATTTTTAATTTTTTAAAATATAACTGTGGAGTGTCTTCACGCCTTCTGCGTAAATTTAAAAATGAAGGAAAAATTAGTATTAATAAAGCACCAGCATCAATCAATTCTTTTGTAAACCCAAATGATCATATTGCGATTCAAATTGATGAATCTCTTGGCGATACCATTCCAGAAAACATTCCTATAGACATTGTTTTTGAAGATGAATCCATCTTGGTAATCAATAAGCCGCCAAATATGATATTGCATCCGGTTTGCTCTCACCGGGCAGGAACTTTAGCCAACGCCGTTGCCTTTCATTTTGCCCGCAACAAAATCAATACCCCCATAAGACCTGTTATAAGACTTGATAAAGATACCTCAGGAATTGTGATATTCGCTAAAAATGCTTATATTCAAGAAACTATAATTAAGCAAATGAAATCAGGAAAAGTTGAAAAAATATATATGGCATTTGTAGAAGGCACTCCCGAACCTGCTGCCGGAAGAATTTCAGCTCCTATTTCCCGTCTTCCCGGAAGCATTATAACCAGACAAGTATCCCATGATGGCGAATACGCCGCAACCAATTATAAAGTCATAACTGAATTTGATGGCTATTCTTTATTAGAAATCCGGCCTGAAACAGGCCGCACCCATCAGATTAGGGTTCATATGCAGTACATCGGCCATCCGATTCTTGGAGATACACTTTACGGCCTCGAAAGTAAACTGATTGGAAGGCAGGCATTACATGCATTTAGATATAAATTTATACATCCAATAGAAAAAAATGAAGTTAACTTAACGGCTCCTTTGCCTAATGATTTTAATTCTTTAATAAAAAAAACGTTTATCAATGAGATTCAAATACCCAATCCTGTTGATAAACCCATTTAAGCTTACTTCGCTCTCAAATTCTAAGATGTCGCCTTCTATTAAATACTATTTCTTAACCTCTCTTTAACTTCATCCAGCATTGCCTTATCCGGAACATACTGAATTTTGAGCTTCTCCATTATTTCAAACTCGCATGCCTTTAATATTTCTTCAATCTGTTCTATACTTTGTCCACCCCAACCATATGATCCAAAAGCCAACCCTTTTCTATTCTTAGGCGCAAGTCCCTTCATATACGTCATAAAATACGCAACGCTTGGAAGCATTCCGCTGTTTAAAGTTGGTGAGCCCACACATATATATTTTGCAGTAATTAAATCTGTCATAATGTCTGACGAATGATTAGTCCTAAGATTAAGCATTTTTACTGATATGCCCTTTTCTTCAAATGCATCATGTATAGCAAATGCAATTTTCTTGGTTGATTCCCACATAGTATCATAAATAACAAGTGCCTTTTGCTCGGATTCATTAGATGACCATTTTTTATATTCAGCAATAATATCACTAATATGGCTTCTCCAAATCATTCCGTGACTAGGCGCAATCATTCCGATATCTAGAGTTGCAACAGCCTCTAATGCCTTCTGAACCTGCATACTATATGGCAAAACAATATTGGCATAATACTTTCTGGCTTCCTCAATAACTATGTCAAACGGAATCTCATCATCAAATCTTTCATGTGCTGCAATGTGCTGTCCAAATGCATCGTTTGAAAAAAGAATATTTTCTTCTTTCATCCATGAAACCATATTATCTGGCCAATGAACCATCGGGGTTAGCACAAAATCAATAGTCCTTTTTCCCAAACTAATTGCGTCTCCAGTCTTTACAACTTTGAAATTCCAATCCTTTTTATAATGGGCTTTTAATCCTTTTTCGCCATTTGGAGAGGTATATATAACAGCATCTTTTGCAATTTCCATAATTCTTGGAAGCCCACCAGAATGATCCATTTCAACATGATTAGAAATAATATAATCAATCTTTGAAGGGTCAATGACACTTGAAATTCTTTGCAGCATTTCATCAACCAAATAATATTTAACCGTATCTATTAAAGTAATCTTTTCATCAATAACTAGATAAGCGTTATAAGTAGAACCTCTTTGAGTTGTATACCCATGAAAATCTCTCAGGTCCCAGTCAATCGCTCCTACCCAATAAATATTATCAGCAAGTTTGACAGCCTGCATTAAAGTTCCTCCTCAAAATCACTTTTAGCTGCTCCACATATAGGGCAAACCCAATTATCGGGAATGTCTTTAAAATCAGTACCAGGAGCTATCCCTCCATCCGGGTCTCCAACTGCCGGGTCATAAACATATCCGCAAATTGTACATACGTATTTTTTCATTCAGCTCATCCTTTCATTTTTATTATATTTGCTTTTCAGCTTTACATTTTACACTTTGCATTATCTAATCCTTAAACTGGTTTTATATAAGTTGGCGCTGCTTTTGGTGCCAATCCTTTTCTAACTTTGTGATAAAAGTCATAGGTCATTGGATTTTCTTCTCCGGTTACTTCTGCATCAATAATCTTTCCTATAAATATAGTATGAGTTTCTACATCAATTTTATTTATTAACTCGGTTTCAATATAACCAATAGAATAATCCAATACTATAGGAATACCTGTTTGTCCAATTTTATAGTTTATTTCTTTAAATTTGTCAATATCTCTTCCTGACTTAAAACCAAATGTGCCAAAGAATGTCATCGGAGTTTCTTCAGATAGAATTGATATGGAGAATTTTTTGCTATTAGATATATACTCATGTGTAAGATTTTGTTTATTTATGCTAACTGCAATTGTCGCCGGCTCAGAGGATATCTGTATAACCGTATTAGCTACCTGTCCATTAAATTTACCATCCATTTCTGAACTTACAATGTACATTCCATAACTAATTTTATGCAGTACTTTTGTATTCATAAAAGCCTCCGTTTTTTCTAAATTATATCATATAATCAAAGAGTATAAAGAGCAAAACAGCTCTTTATACTCTTTATACTTTACCAGAATAAATTCTTATTATCTTCCAATAAAATACCATTTCATGAGCATTGCTGAATATATATTAAAACAGTTCACCTTTTCAATTGATTTGTATGCAACCAAGTCAATCTTTCCGATTTTATTTCCTTTTACTTTTAGTACTATTTCTCCAATCTTTTGCCCTTTTTTCACCGGGGCTTTAATTGTTCCATTTAGAGATACAATCCTTTCAGCATTTCTTTCTTCGCCCTTCTTTACCAATAGCTTTATGTCTTCAGGTACAACACAGTCAAGTTCGCTTTCCAAACCTTTTGCGACCTTAATAGTTCCATATACATCTCCTTTTTTCCCCACTATCACTGAACTATAATTTGCAAACCCATGATCCAGAAGTTTTGAAGCTTCAGCGAATCTAACCTTACTAGAAGGTGCAGCCATTATTACTGTGATTAATCTTAATCCATTACGTACTGCTGTTTCCGAAACACAAAACAAAGCTTTAGAAGTTGACCCTGTTTTAATTCCGTCACATCCTCTATAAAATCTCACCAACTTATTTGTATTTGCAAGACCAAATTCCCCGTTTCTCACTGTATCCATCCATATACTCATATACTTATGAACTGCTGGATGCTTATTGATCAATTCTCTCGACATCAGAGCTATATCATATGCACTTGTAAGATGATTGTCTGCATCCAACCCGGTTGTATTAACAAAATTTGTATCCCTCATTCCAAGTTCTTTTGCTTTTTCGTTCATTAGTCTTACAAAGTTTTCTTCACTTCCATAAATATGTTCAGCTAAAGCAACAGTTGCATCATTTGCAGAAGCAACACAGATTGATTTGAGAAGCTCTTCTACACTCATTTGCTCTCCCGGCTCCAAATATATCTGCGATCCTCCCATACCAGCTGCATATTCACTGCAAGATACATTTTCACTAATTTTGGTTCTCCCGGAATCTATGGCTTCCATAATTAATAGTAAAGACATTATCTTTGTTACGCTTGCTGGCGGCAGTTTCTCATGAGGGTTCTTATTAAATATCACTTGACCGGTCGAAGAATCCATTAAAACAACAGATTTTGACTGCAGATCGAAAATAGATTTTGGTTCATCCTCACTCTTGATTGTTTGTATTGAGGTACCTTCATCCTCAAAAACTCCTGTTTCTTCCTCATAAATCTGCGCAAATGAAATCATACTAAAAGTATTTATTATCAAAACAAGACTAATCATCCAAGCCAAAATACAGCTTCTTTTTCTCATAAAGACCCCCCTGTATACATACTTATTCAATAAATGTTATGCAGAAGGATGAGTTTTTATTAATTTTTATTATTCACTAAAAAAGAGCCTGATATTCAGGCTCTAATCTTTAAATCTACTACATTTATATATAATCATAACCTCTTTATTCTTCTTTTTTTATATTGTTCTTAAGTGCATATATTGCTGCTTGAGTTCTGTCAGTTACATTCAATTTCTTAAATATGTTTGAAACATGATTTTTAACAGTCTTTTCACTAATAAAAAGCTTTTTAGCTATATTTTTATTAAGCATTCCTTCTGCAATTAACTCTAGAACCTCAATCTCTCTTTGAGTCAGACTATTTTCAGAGTTTCTCTGCTTTTCATTTTTTGTGATTCTATTGAATTCTTTCACAAGCTCGCTGGTCATGTTATGCTGAATATAGTTCTGCCCATTGTAAACAGTCCTGATTGCTGTAATTAATATGTTTGATTCTGCGTCTTTCAAAACATAAGCATTTGCACCGAATTGCAGTGTCTTAAATAAGTATTCTCTATCTTCATGTATTGTCAAAACAACAATTTTTGAATCCATGCCTGCATCTCTTATTTCTTTGATTGCTTGGAGCCCGTTTAAGACAGGCATATTTATATCCATAAGTATTACATCAGGTTTGAGACTCCTAGCCATCTCAACTGCTTCTTGCCCATTGGTAGCCTGTCCGACAACATGCAAATCCTGTTCAAGCTCAATTATCTGTTTTAAGCCTTGTCTCATCAAAGAATGGTCATCTGCAATAAGAACCGATATTTTATCCATTTAGGTTCTCCTCTTCTATATTTATTGGTACTTTGACCGTAATTTTTGTACCTTTACCAACTTCTGAATTTAATTCAAACTCCCCTTGAAGAAGCTGAACTCTTTCTCTCATACTAAACAATCCAAAGCCGCTGTCTACATTAAAGTGTTTCTTTTTAACCTCATTCACATCAAATCCAACCCCATCATCAGATATCGAAAAAACAATGAAATTATTTATATTCTCTACATTTATAGATACCTTTTTTGCGTTTGAATATTTTTTAATATTACTAAGCGCCTCCTGCATAATCCTAAAGATGGTTAGAGAAACTACCGCTTTTACATCCTCATAGTTCCCCCTCGCTCTGAGTATTACAGGAATTCCGGTCTGTTCGATATAAGTATTTATATATCTCTGTACGGTTGGTATTAAACCTAAGTCGTCAAGTGACATTGGCCTAAGGTTATATATTATTCTTCTTACATCCTGTAAACTGTCTTTAACTACAGCTTTAAGGTCTTTAAGTTCAATTTTGGAAGCTTCAACATCATTTTCCATAAGTTTTTCACAAATCTCCGCCTTTAATACAACATTAGACATAGATTGTGCAGGCCCATCATGAATTTCGCGTGCAATACGCTGTCTCTCCTCTTCCTGCGCATTTATAATCTTGATTCCTAAGCCTTGCCTTTGCTGGATTTCGCCAAGCTGACCGCTTACGGATTGCAAATCTCCGGTAAGCATACCCATTGCAGAACCAACTGCAGAAAGAAGTTTATCAGTTTTTTCAACCATCTTAGCCGCATCTCTTACCCTCAGTTCAAGGTCATTTCTCTTTTGAATGGCCATCTGTTCCGTTTCACGTTTGACAGCTAATTCAATTCTTAAATTATTTGTCTTTTCATATATTTCTTTTTTTTCTTCTTCAGAATATTTTTCATAATATTTGTTTGAAACCAAGAGCTTTTTCTTACTGCTGATAAGCTCATCTTCAATTGATTTTACAAGTACGGATAAATCAATAACATTTTTTTTAGATGCTTCAAATTCATCTTCAATCTTCTTTAATTCTTTTTTAGCAAACTCAGCTATGCTGAAAAGTTCATTTTTACTTTTATCAATAACTTCAACAGTTTTATTTATTATTATATCTATTTGTGAGAAATCTATTTGAGCATTCATCATTGTTCTCCTCTATAGATTAAATTTTCAACTGTATAATAAATTCTACGCGCATAAAAAAAATCCTCTTGAACAAATCATCAAGACTATTTAATTATTACATATAAATATTAACTTTCTTTTAGTTTTTTTAATTCAAGAATACGTTTAATAGAAATAACTTTCCTGGTTTTATCATCAATTTCAAAGACAACTGCATTAAACTGTGCATCGCCTTTGGCAATCTCAAACTTATCAGGAACAAGGGTTATAAATTTTTTCAATATAATGTCCTTATCAACTCCAAGAATTGAATCATATGGTCCTGACATTCCTAAATCAGTAATATACCCAGTTCCATTAGGTAAAATTCTCTCATCAGCTGTTTGTACATGAGTATGGGTTCCAAAAACGACAGTTGCTTTGCCATCTAGGAACCACCCCATTGCTAACTTCTCAGAGGTTGCTTCTGCATGGAAATCTACAACTATAATATCTGCTTCATCATTAATTTTTTGAATTTCTTTCAAAGCGGAATTAAAAGGGCTGTCAGCCGGGTCCATAAATACTCTTCCTATAAGATTAATTATACCGACCTTATGATTAAACAATTCTATAATCGTACTCCCTCTGCCAGGAAGTTCCTCGGGCAAATTTGCAGGTCTTACTATCCTTTTATCTTCATCAATAAAACTCATAATTTCTTTTTTGGACCACACATGATTGCCCATAGTAATAACATCTACTCCGTAAGAATAGAGTTCTTGTGCTACTATATATGTAATTCCTAAACCACCGGCAGAATTTTCTCCATTTGCTATTACCATATCGATACTATAATCTTTACGTATTTTAGGTAATAATTCTTTTACAACTTTTCTTCCTGGGTTTCCTACAATATCTCCAATAGTTAGAAGATTCAACCTACTTCCTCCCTTATAATAATATGCAAAAAGCGTGGTTTCCACGCTTTTTGCTTTTATTTATTTTGCATATTCAATAGTTCTTATTTCTCTAATAACATTTACTTTTATTTGTCCCGGATACTCTAATTCTTCTTCTATTTTCTTAACTATGTCCCTGGCAATAAGAACCATATCTGCATCCGTAACATCTTCAGGTTTAACCATAATTCTTACTTCTCTACCTGCTTGAATTGCAAATGATTTATCTACTCCGGCAAAAGAGTTTGCTATTTCTTCTAATTTTTCTAGTCTCTTGATATATGACTCAAGTGTTTCTCTTCTAGCTCCAGGCCTTGCTGCTGATATCGAATCTGCCGCCTGCACAAGCACAGATACTGCAGATGTTGGTTCAGCGTCTCCATGATGTGAAAGTATTGCATTGATTATCTGGTCATTTTCTTTATATTTCTTTGCAAGATCAGCACCTATAGTAACATGCGAACCTTCTAATTCATGGTCTGCAGCTTTTCCTATATCATGAAGTAATCCTGCCCTCTTTGCAAGTGTTACATCTAACCCAAGCTCTGCTGCCATAATACCTGTAAGATGCGCCACTTCTATGGAATGGTTTAACACATTTTGCCCATAGCTGGTTCTGTATTTCAACTTACCTAGCAGTTTGATGATTTCTGGGTGAACTCCATGTACAGTCGTTTCAAAGGTTGCCCTCTCGCCCTCTTGCTTAATAATTGTCTCAACTTCTTTTTTTGATTTTTCAACCATTTCCTCAATTCTAGCCGGATGTATCCTACCGTCTACAATGAGTTTTTCAAGAGATAAGCGTGCTACTTCTCTTCTTATTGGGTCAAACCCTGATAAAATGACCGCTTCAGGTGTATCGTCTATAATCAAGTCTATCCCCGTTAAGGTTTCGAGAGTACGGATATTTCTTCCCTCTCTACCGATTATTCTCCCTTTCATTTCATCATTCGGAAGAGGTACAACTGATACAGTTGCTTCCGATGCATGGTCTGCCGCACATTTCTGTATTGCTCCTACAATAATCTCGCGTGCTTTTGTATCTGCTTCATCCTTTGCCTTTGCCTCGATATCTTTAATCATTATTGCTGCTTCATACTTTACTTCATCTTCTAAATTCTTTAATAAATACTCCTTGGCATCCTCTGTCGATAATCCTGATATTCTTTCGAGCTCTTCTAACTGATTCTTTTTAACCTTAGCAACTTCTTCAAATTGCGCCTGAATATCTCTATCCCTTTTACCAAGCGCCTCTTCACGCTGCTCAAGTGTTTCCACTTTTTTATCTAAGGTTTCTTCCTTCTGAACCAATCTTCTCTCTAGTCTTAGGATTTCATTTCTTCTCTCTTTGATTTCTTTGTCAAGCTCCACTCTATTCTTGTGAATATCTTCTTTTGCTTGTAAAAGTGCTTCTCTTCTTTCGCCCTCAGCATTCTTTTTTGCTTCTTCAATCAATCTGGACGCTTCTGTTTCTGCACTGCCAATCTTGGTTTCAGCAATTTTCTTTCTATAAACTATGCCAAACCAAAAGAAGATAACTGAAGTGACAAGGAATACAACAACACCAGTAATAATAGCTGCGAGTTGTATAGGATCCACCTCCTTCTTATTCAATTATCAATGTTCATGCGTTTTCTATCCAACAAAAAAGCATTTTTCTTTCAATTTAATATTTATTGCCATTGGGATACGTTAATTTTAATCTTTTTTGAAAAATGTGTCAAGAATCAATTATAACAGAGCTTTTTCCGTCATTTTGCTCAATTTTAAAGGATTTATCTGCTATTTCTGTAAGATGTCTATTGTGCGTGACCATTATCACTTGTCTGTTGAACGTTAGACTAACCTGTTTAAGAAATTCAGCAACCTGTGTAATGTATTCATCGCTAACATGCTTGGCAGGTTCATCAAGAATAATAGGGCCATCAATATTTACGCTGCTGCATTGAAGCATAGCTAACCTAAGCGCAAGCGATATTATATCTACAACACCTCCGCCTCTTGCTTCTTGAGGCCTCATTTTTGTAGTTTGGCCTTCACTAATAGAAACAACATAAAACTCAGCTTCAGGGCGTCCTCTTGTCTCAGAAATCTCTATACTAAATTCCATATTTGAATCAAATATAAACTGCAGACAATTTGTGACCAATGCTTCAATCCTAACTCTTGATTGTTCTCTAGCGTAATCCGATGTTTTTTGCAGCAGCATTCTAACCTGTTCAAAAACATCAATATCGTGGTCGCTTTTAGTAGATTTTTCTTTAATTATTTCAAGCTGTTCCGTCAGCTGCTCTTTTTTTCCCTTATTAATCATTAATTTATATTTAGCATCCAAAATAATTTTCTCAATTTCCGATACTTCTTCAATATAACTCACAAATAATCTCCTTAAATACAATAATGAGCTTTACACGCTTTTAATGTATTCTTTAACAGCATTGCAATAGTCATTGGGCCAATTCCGCCTGGTACTGGAGTAATATATGATGCTTTCTGGACCGCTGAACTAAACTCCACATCACCTTTTATTTTGTTGGTTTCAAAATCACGGTTTATTCCAACATCAATTACAACAGCTCCCTCTTTTATCATATCCCCTTTAATAAATTCTGCTCTACCAAGAGCTGCAACCAGAATATCTGCCCTCCTGCAAACATTTGCGAGATCTTTTGTTTTTGAATGGCAAATGGTCACTGTGCCATTTTCTTTCAATAAAAGATGGAACTGAGGCTTTCCTACAATATTACTTCTTCCAATTATTACGCATTCTTTTCCTTCAATATCAATATTGTATTCCTTCAGCATTTCCATAACCCCTGCTGGTGTACAGGAAACAAAACTATCCTGCCCTAGCAGTAACTTTCCAGCACTTACTGGATGAATTCCATCAACATCCTTTTCAGGTGAAATCTCTTCTAATAATTTCTTTTCATTTAGATGCTTTGGTAAAGGCAGCTGCAGTAATATGCCATGAATATTCTCACTTTTGTTAAGTTCCTGTATTAATTCTTTAATTGTTTGTTCTGTAACATTTTCATCAAGAGAATATTCTTTAGAAAACATCCCAACTTCTTCACAAGCTTTTTTCTTTAAATTAACATATATTTTTGATGATGGGTCTTCGCCTACTATTATAACTGCAAGTCCAGGAGCAACTCCTTTTTGTTTTAATAAACCAACTTCTTCCTTTACTTCTTCTCTAATTTTTTTTGAAAGAGCTTTTCCATCCATAATTTTTGCCTGCAAATCATTCACTCTCCTATTCGCCTTAAAATCAATACAATTCTAACATCAAATAATAAATATTAAAACAAATTATTTAATTTTTTTGATTCTAAATAGGAAAATTTTAGTTTGCTATTTAGTTATATTTTTTATATAATCAGCTTGTTTTATATTCATTAAATATAGATGAGCTTCTAATTGGCAAATCGGTCTTTTTCCTTTAATTTTTTTATTCTTGCATGTCAGTATAATTATTGTATGGGTACATGCATTAAAAAGTTGTTCAAAGTTAAGACGTTATAAGAGAGGAAGTGCTAAAGATGACAAGCAGTATAATTAATGAAGTCCTTAACATCGAATTCAGAGGAGCAGCTAAGGAAGTTACAGGTTCGTTATTCATTGTTCGGGCTAGAACCGAAAGTGGCAAAGTAACCTTTGCAGTTGATTGCGGAATGTATCAGAAAAATGGAAATCAGCAAAAAAATTACCAGATAAACTACAACAAACTATCTCAGGAAGATCTCAATGAATTGGATTTTATTCTTCTGACACATGCGCATTTGGATCACAGCGGTCTAATCCCGCACATTTTCAAAAGAGGTTACAACAAGCCAGTTTATGCTACCAAAGAAACCATCGAACTCTGTAGAATCATTCTGGCAGATTCCGGCCATATTCAAGAAGAGGAAGCAAAATATACTAACAAAAAGAATCAAAGGAAAGGCTTCGCACCCGTATCTCCTCTTTATACCGCCGAGGATGCAATTGAATGCATGACTATTTTCAAACCTGTCAACTGCAAAAAGGCTTTTTCCCTTATGGACGGCACAATTCAAATTGTATTCAAAGATTCTGCACACATCCTAGGCTCAGCTTATATTGAAGTTGCTATTCGCAAACCAGATGGAGACGAAGCAGTTATGGTTTTTTCAGGTGATATAGGGAATAAAATTACCTCCAGATTCAACAAACATCCGAATATACTTATAATGGAATCAACATATGGAGCTTCCCTTCACCAAGCAATCGAAATGGAATCGAGAAATCTTGATTTGGCTAGAATTATTCTGGATACAATCAAAAAAGGTGGGAAGGTTCTTATACCTGCATTTACTGTTGGGAGACTTCAATTATTAATCTTTGCTCTGAATCAGGCATTAAGATTTTTGCCTCCCGAGGATCGAAAGTTGCTGCTAAGCGTCCCCATCATTATTGATTCTCCAATGGGTAGTGCTGTTACCAGAGTTTTCAGGGAGATGTTTGAAACCAATCCCGGCAGATTCAAGTATATTCTTGGAGAACATATGGATTACTATTTAAGCAACCATATTAATCCGTTTTCGCTTCCTAATATTAGAGTCACTGAATCACATCAGGAATCGCAAGACCTTAATGAAATAGATTCACCTATGATAATTATCGCTGGAAGCGGAATGTGTAATGCTGGAAGAATCCGCCATCATTTAAAGCACAACTTATGGAAACCCGAAAACACAGTTGTTTTTGTCGGTTACCAGGCACAAGGAACTCTGGGAAGAAGAATACTTTCCGGTGAAATCAGCGTCAAAATTAACGATGAGCAAATTGCCGTATTGGCAAGAATCGAAAATATTCCCGAGTTTTCTGCGCACGCTGATCAACAAGGTTTGCTCCGATTTGCCAGGAAAACTAAAAGTCCTCCTGATTTTACTTTTCTTGTTCATGGTGAATTAAAATCACTTACAGCACTTAGCGAGGAACTTGAAAAGGCAAATTATAAGGTGATAATCCCAGACCCTGGAGCCCGTTATTCTGTTACGAAAGATTTCGAAATCTCTGATGACCCGGAGAAAACAATTGTCGAAATCCATAATCCCATAGTATCAGATATTGCCTCAAACTCTTTTGATGCTTTATACTTCTTAGCAAAATTGGAATCCTTTATAAATACTATAAAGAGTTCCGATCAGCAGATTGCTGTTCTTTCAGACACTGATATGGAGATAATCTCTAAATCTCTGCATGATGTTTTCAGCAGCAACGCAAAACTTAAAGCTTCATTCAACTCATTAAAGAAACGAGTCAAAAAAGGTAAAAGGTAAATAATATTATTACGCAAAAACGAGCCAAGATGGCTCGTTTTTGCGTAATAATATTATTTTAAATTGTTGAATTTCTATATCTTAATGATATAATCATTATGCATTTAAATTATTCAATATGAATAGCGAGGTTTAATACTATGGCAGAGAATTTTATTTCTGACTTTTCTTTTGAAGATGTAACTATTAGCTTAAGAGATTTTTTAAAAGAAGGTAACAAAATAAGAACAAGATTCATTGCTGATACTGAATGGACTCAGAATACATTATACGCTGTTGAAATTGATACTTTCGAAATTGCAATTAAAGTAACCTATTTAGTTAACAATATTTCAAATGATGATGTACTTGAATTTAAATATTTTTATGAAGACTACGAATATCTTATGCGGGGAACTGTTGAAGATATTGATATTAATTTTGGTACTATTACAATAAGAGTTTATTCAATAAAAAGAGTAAAAAACAGGAGGACATACCCTAGATTTGATGTGTCTCTATGCTGTTATGCAATACCAGATGTAAGAACCAAGCACTATTATGCAATTACGAATAATATAAGCAGAGGCGGCATCTCTTTTAAGACCAAAGCAGACATTGAGATTGGGCAAGTAATAGGTTTGAATATTTATTTATCTAAAGATAGAATTATTTCTATGGCTATTAAGATATTAAGGAAAAAAGCTTTAAGTTCTTCCTTTATCTATGATGCCGAAATTGCGAATATAAACAGAAAATCCGAGGGGTATTTTAACGAGTTATTATCTGTACTCGAACAATATGATGACGAAATGTATTTTAACTATATAAATACATTGAATAAATCAGAATAATAAGTTATTATACTAAAATATAGCAAAAAATTATTGAGGTGTTTTATGCTAAAGAGAATCCTAGCATGGATAGCAATAATAGGGTTTATTTTTTTAATTGTAAATCTTTCCATATTTAGGTATAATGTTGAACTGTTTACTGGAATCTACATATTGATTATTATATTTTTTGTATTTTCAACAATTAACCGTAATCAGTGAGCTTGGGATTATATAATTAACATTCTTGTAACATAAAAGTAATGTTGTATATCTTGTAATAAATCCCAAACGGTTGTAAAATGGTAATAACTTTATTTATAGTCCAAAATCGTTTTTTTCGACACCAAGTCCTACTTTATTGTATTTTAAATTTATATAGATTAAAAAACGTTAAAAATTTTGTTAGGGGGAAATATTAATGAAAACGACAAGAAAATCAATCACACTACTTATTATGGTACTAGTTACATTCATGGTTATGCCGTTTGTATCGCTCGCTGCAGATTCTACACCAGCAACCGTTAATGTATCTCCTAGTTCTGGAAGCAGCGTTTCTGCGAACGCAGCTATTACAGTTTATGCATCAGATAGCTCCGGAATATATGATATAAGCTATCTTTGGGACAGTGGCTCTTATAAAACTATTCAATATAAGACATCCACTGCTACTCTTAGTCTTAATGCTCCATCTTCATCAGGCTCACATACACTTAAGCTTTATGTAAGAGATAACTCTACAAGTTACAATACTGCTGGTTGGGTTTCATATACATATACAGTTGGCGGCTCTTCTGGTGGCGGCAGCGACTATACTAATCCAACAGTTACAGTTTCACCTTCTGCCGGAAACAATATTTCAGCTGGCTCAAACGTTACTGTTTATGCTACTGATGCCAATGGTATTTATGACATCAGCTATCTTTGGGATAGCGGTTCTTATCAAACTCAGCAATACAAAACTTCTAGTGCTACTCTTAGTCTTAATGCTCCATCTTCATCAGGTTCACATACACTTAAGCTTTATGTAAGAGATAACTCTACAAGTTACAATACTGCTGGTTGGGTTTCATATACATATACAATAGGAAGCAATGATAATACTAACCCTACTGTTACAGTTTCACCTTCTGCTGGGAACAGTATTTCAGCTGGTTCAAACGTTACTGTTTATGCTACAGATAGTTCAGGTATCTACGACATAAGCTACCGTTGGAACAATGAATCTTACAAAACAACACAATACAAGACATCCAGTGCTACACAGGCGATAACAGCTCCTTCTACTAATGGTACTAACATACTCCAGCTTTATGTAAGAGATAACTCTACAAGTTACAATACTGCTGGTTGGGTTCCATATACATATACAATAGGAAGCAATGACAATACTCCTCCTACAGTTACAGTTTCACCTGTATCTGGAAGCAGTATTGCAGCCGGTTCGACTGTAACAATTAATGCTACTGACGCTTCCGGTATTTACGACATAAGCTACCGTTGGAACAATGAATCTTACAAGACAACACAATACAAGACATCCAGTGCTACACTGACAGTAACAGCTCCTTCTACTAACGGTACTAACACTCTCCAGCTT
>JBLNBO010000012.1:0-4129 GCA_050260055.1 Ignavibacteriales bacterium | reverse complement strand
TCCATATATATTAGAGAACTTGGACATATGCAGTGTGTTGTAAACGAACCATACCCTCTGCCGATTGGCTAAAAGTTCTCCATTTCTTTCGCCAATCGGCCCACTACTTTTCTAAGGATTGTTTTAATTAAAACTATGTGATGCTGATTTTCATTTTCTCTCTACTACAGTTTTTTATCTTTTCCTATGGGAATTAACTGCACTGGAAATGCAGTTAGTTTAGCGACTCTAATTCTCTTCTTTGCTATTTTATTTTATATTGTCTGCTCAATAGAAATACATAGCTTTATATTTTTTAAGTTTTTTCTTCTATCCAATCAAATCTCTCGACATTGTTCAGGATTTAAATCTCTCTGGAACATTTACTTCTGATGTGCAAGGCGTTAACAATTTATAGATAATTAATAAGTATATAAATATAACTGTATTTTATATAAACCTAAATATATCCTTATGTGAGTGGGAGCAAAAAATATCGCCATTGGAAGGGAAATATGGAAGCTAAAGTGGATAAAACCCCTAAAACGAATTCAACTCCTGTAATGAGTATAGATAAGAACGGTTGTATTGTTTACTCAAATGAGGCTGGTAATCTCTTATTAGATGAATGGGATATGAAAATAGGAGAAAAACTACCTTCTTATATCGTAGATCTTGTACAAAGGGTAATTTCCCATAATAGCCCTGAGAAAACGGAAATTAAGGTGGGGGTAAAAGTATACTTGATCGTATTTCATCCCTCACCAGAAGAAGAATGCATAAAAGTTTCTGGATTCGATATAAGTGAACAGAAAGAGCTTGAAGAAGAACTTCAAGAAAGCGAAGATCTGGAGATGCCTAATTTGGAGCTCTCAGAGATCTTTGATACCCATGCGATCCAGTCACTCATGGATGATTTTTATAAGCTTTCTCACATTCCCTTGTCTCTGGATGATATCAACGGCAAGACTCTAGTAGGCGTTGGATGGCAGGATATCTGTACAAAATTCCATAGGGTTCATCCAGATACCTGCAAGCAATGCTTTGAAAGCAACAAAATACTGTCCTCGGTAATTTCTCCAGGAGAGATTAAACAATACAAGTGCATGAATAATATGTGGGATATAGCGACTCCCATCATAGTGGACGACAAGCACATCGGTAATATTTTTGCAGGGCAGTTCTTTTACGAGGACGAGCCTATAGATTATGAGTATTTCCGATCAAATGCTAGAAGGTACGGCTTCAATGAAGAGGAATATATAGAAGCGCTTGAAAAAGTTCCTCGGTTGAGCAGAGATGCTGTGAACAACTGCATATCCTTCTTAATGAATCTTGCCAACATGATCTCACAGCTAAGCTACGGAAATATCAAGCTGATTCAGTCACTGGTGAAAAGCGATACACTTTTAGAAGCGCTGCGGGAGAGCGAGGAAAAGAACCGTAATTTCATAGAGACCGCCAACGAAGGTATAGTGATACTTAACGATGAATCCATGATTACTTATGTTAATGAAAAAATGGCAATGATGTTAAAGTGTACTAAGGACGAAATTATTGGTAAATCTTTGAGGGATTTTACCGATGAAGACGGTAAAATTATTTTCGAACAAAAGATGAAAAAGAGGCGACAAGGCATTGATGAAAGCCATGAATTTAAATTTATAAGTAAAGATGGCTCACCTTTATGGACTCTTGTAAATTCTAAATCTCTCTTTGATAAAAATGGCCAGTTTATTGGCTCTTTTAGTATGAACACTGACATCACAGAGCGCAAGCAAGAAGAACATAGGATATGCAGATACAATCGCATTCTTGAGGGAATCAACTGGATTTTCAGCAATGTAATGCAGGCAAAAACAGAAGAAGAATTGGGGGAAGTATGTCTATCTGTAGCCCTGGAAATAACTGGCAGTGAGTTTGGTTTCATTAATAAAATGGGTGACAATGGACTGCTGCACGATGTTGCAAAAAGCCAACTTGGATGGGAGCGGTGCCTTATGGAAAACAAGACTGAGCATCGCCGCCCCCTTAGCGAATTTATTGTCCATGGCCTGTATGGCAGTGTTATTATCAACGAGAAAGGCTTTTTTACCAACAATCCACAGTCACACCCGAACAGCATTGGCTTGCCTGAAGGACATCCTCCACTCACGTCATTTCTCGGTGTGCCCCTTGTTCAAGACGGGAAAACGATTGGGGTGATCGCTGTCGCAAATCGTGAAGGGGGCTATAGCTACGAGCAACAGGAGGATCTCGAAGTTATCGCTCCGGCAGTGATGCAGGCGCTTCAGAGGAAAAAAGCAGAAGAAGCTCTTAAAGAAGCACACTGCACTTTAGAAGAAAGAGTAAAAGAACGTACAGCAGAGCTTGAGTATGCTTATAATTCTTTAAAAGAAAGCAAAAGGAGTCTTGCTGAAGCTCAAGAAATGGCTCATATTGGAAATTGGGAATGGGATATTGCTACTGATAAAGCATACTGGTCAGAAGAAATGTATCGCATTTTCGGACGTGATCCTCAAAAATTAGCGCCATCTTTAGAAGAATATTATAGTTATATTCATCCAAACGACTTGGACTACTACTGTAAAGTCAATGATTATACCAAAAAAGTTCCTACTTCTGGACTTGATTTTAGAATTGTTTTAGCTAATGGGGAAGAACGTACACTTCACATAAAATCAGATTTTATTTTTGATGATGAAAATAACCCTATTCGAGTAAAAGGAATAGTCCAAGATATTACTGAGAGTAAAAAGGCTGAAGAGGAAATTCAGAACTTAGCGAATATTGTGGAATCATCAAGCGATGCTATTGGAACTCTATCTCTTGACGGCATTATTACAAGTTGGAATAAAGGAGCAGAGCAGATTTATGGTTATTCAGTAGAAGAAGTTCTTGGAAAGAGTGTATCCATCCTAGCTCCACTCTCTTTACATGACGAAACAAAAAAATTAACTGATATGGTTATACAGGGAGAGAAAGTCCACCAATATGAGACTTTACGGGAAAGAAAGGATGGTAAGATAATATATGTTTCAATAGCTCTTTCTCCGGTCTTTGATAATTATGGCAAACTGACTGCTATCTCGTTCATTGTCAGAGATATAACAAAGAGAAAAGAAGCAGAAGAAGCTCTGGCAAAAATCGAAATTGCTCGCAAACAAGAGATTCACCACCGTATTAAGAATAATCTACAGGTAATTTCCTCCCTGCTTGACCTTCAAACTGAAAAGTTCAAGGGTAAAAAGAATATCGAAGATTCGCAAGTTCTTGAAGCCTTCAAAGAAAGTCAGGATAGAGTAATTTCGATGGCTCTTATCCATGAGGAATTACATAAGGGTGGAGAAATTGATACACTTAATTTTTCTCATTATATTGAGGAACTTTCTGATAATTTAGTTCTCAGTTACAGGCTTGGAAATGAGGACATCAGCTTAGTCATGGATGTAGAAGAAGACATTTTCTTTGACATGGATACTTCAGTTCCACTTGGTATGATTATAAATGAGCTTCTTTCTAATTCTCTAAAACATGCATTTAAAGGAAGAAATAAAGGAGAAATAAGAATTAAGCTACATAGAGATGAAAATGGAAAATGTGAGAGTGAAGACTGTAATCTTTCTTATGTTCTGTCCGTCTCAGACAATGGAATAGGCATTCCTGAAGACATTGATATTGAAGACATTGATAGTCTTGGACTTCAGCTTGTAACTACTCTCGTAGATCAGCTAGATGGCGAACTTGAGCTGAAGAGAGACAATGGGACTGAATTCATTATTAGGTTCACAGTAACAGAAAAAAATGAATAAGTTATTGCGTTTTCCATTCGTCATTTTCCATTTATATTAGAACCCATCCGTGTTTTTAACTACTATGTCTTTAAGTAGAAGAGCTTTAAGCCAATCGGCACACTCCTTTTCTAAGGATTGTTTTACTTAAAACTATGTGATGCATTTCGAATTATTCAGGATTTAAAGCTCTCTGGAATATCTACTTCTGATGGACAAGGCGTTAACAATTCACAACGATTTTATAAGAGCATATGTATAGTGATATTTTATATATAAACCTAAATATATCCTTTATGTGAGTGGTAGCAACGAATATCTTCATCAGAAGGGAAATATGAAAGCTAAAGTGAATCAAA
>JBLNBO010000011.1:0-3362 GCA_050260055.1 Ignavibacteriales bacterium | reverse complement strand
TAATAACATACTATCTGCTTGACATATAGAGTAATCATTTGCGCGATAATTTACATGCTTTCTATTAAAGAAATACAATAAAAATAAAATGATTGAAATACTAATAATTAATTTAACCATTGTCAATAGTTTCATCATTCATCAAAATACCAACCCAAACACAATTACTAAAATAACGAAAGCTGTTGCGAAGCCTATTAAATAGTTTTCCATATCATAGTTACTACCCCAGGTAGCCTCAAGCCTGCCTTCCACTTCATCCTTTAAGCTTGTTTTGCAACCATGTATTAACCAATGAACGAATCCTCCTATGAATTTTACAAATACAATATTCATAATGATTATTTTTTTTCAACCTCATCATTAATAGTAGAAATCGTTTCAGCAGTTTTCAAACCCTGATCCAAATTTCTCAATGCATCCTGGTTAACTTTATTTCTTTGAAACATCTTTCATAAGCTCTTATAAGTCGGCGGAAATATTTCAAAATTACTGTGAAGATAAAAATCCCTGGATATTTGAGTAAGATCAATACCTGCACTTCGACTTGTTTTTACTGATCATTTAATAAAGTTACCAAAAAGTCATAAAATTCGAGAAACACAGGATTGTATACAACATCATAGTGCTCTTCCCCGATTTGTGTTTTGCTATTTAATATGATTTTCTCATCTTTTTTCCCCTGTACATGTATAATTGGATATTCATCAGAAACATAGAAATTTCTTTTTGTTTTCTTTATTATAATTTGTTCAGAATCAACATAAAATCTATCTAAATAGTCAACAAGTTTAACTCTTCTTTCTTTTGAAGCAATTGTATAGATTTTATCATCCTTATGTTGATATGACCATGTTAATTTATTTTCACTTAACTTAAAAATCATGGATTTACTATTTGTTCCCAAAAACGAACAAACAATCTTAATGCTATCAAACTTTTTCCAAAGCAAAGTGTCATGCTTAATATTTTGATCTTCTATCTGCGTTACTTTATAATTTTCAAAAAGTTTGAACTGTTTATCTTCTCCAGTATAATTGCATACTGCAAAACATGGTACAATTAGAAATAGAATAAGTCCTTTCCACATATTACAAACTATATTTTATCAACTTGGGATTAATCGCTGGTTCACTGGTAAAGATAAATTTAAGTTCACCTCAAGCATAATTGTTAAATAATGAATATCTTGTTAGTGCTCACTTCCATCTCTTTCTTAACAATATCTCTCAAGGCTTCAATTTGATACTGTACCTTATCAACACTTTTGTCCCTACTAGTTAACTAAAAGTTATAAGATTTTCATGTCTTCTCCTTAAATTAAATTCCATCAAACTCCATAAAATCAGTTTTTAAGTAATCTTGTAAGTAATTTATGTATTCAATATTAACATCTCTTTCTTCTTCCATTTTTCTTAAAGCCCTTTTTACTTCCACAAGATTATTCACAGATTTATAATAATAGTACTGGGTAAGCGCTGTGCCTAAGGGGTCCTTCATAATTTTTTCTATGCTTGATTCTTTTAATAACAAGTCAGCTTTATCTTTATTTGCCAACAAATAATTATTGATTAGGGTTGTACACATCAGTAAATATTCATCTCTTCGAATAGAATCGTTCTCTTTAATTGCTTCCATTACCTTAAATCTGTTAATGAGTAACTTTTGATAATATGGCAAATCAGAGAACATTTCCTTATCAAAAGTTTGAATAAACTTAATTGCTTCTAAAAACCTTTGTTGTTCTGCCAAAATACTTAATTTTCTGAGTGAAAGTATATTCTTATATTTAGTACAATTATTAACTCCTTTGTCAATATAAAACGATGCTGAATCTAAATACTTTTTTTTGTGATTAGTATAGTATTGTTCCAAAAATTGTGCTGACTTAATATTGAATTCTTCACAATTGATTTGCTTGGATTCATTTTTACATTGTGTGAAAAATGTCACAAAAAAAACAATCATTATTGATTTATTAAAAATAATGGATTTCACTTTGAGTTCCATGATAGTCTGTTGAAGCAAGTGAATGGTGAATAGTGTTAATTTCATCTTACTTTATTTTTCTAATAAGAGGGGTTATTCGAAAAAGATTACCATCATCTACTTCATTACACAATGACCAATAATTTATCAAGTCCTTAAAAAATATTTTTTTGGAATCTAATATTGATTTTATTTCGTTCCATCTGTAATCAATTTCTACATCATTCTCATTTAAAAAGTCATTATAAGAAGCTAGTATGATGGACATCACAGCTGCCTTTTTATATTCTGATAAATCATTCTGCTGATAAAATTTAAGAAAATCATTGATTCTATTAGAATCAGCCATTTCTAAATCCCAATCCTGTTCTATACCCGTATAAGGCAATAATAACTCCTTACTAAGTTGTTCGATTATTTCATTTTTCAGAATCATAAGGCAGAAATTAAGAAATTAATACCGCTACCATCGTCAAGCTCCTTGCCGTTGAATTTGTATGGGCGGTGTATGCTGGATTACCTGTCTTGTCATGTAGATTAGTCATTTCTCAGAATAAGTTATTTGCCAATTCAACTGTTCTAATTCCTGCTTGGTAAATTCATAATGTTGGTACATTTTGTTTGAGATAATGATGTTAAAATCATTATACTTCTTAAGAGTATCCAAGTTAAAGAAAAAGATATTTAATTTTTTGTTAGTGCTGGAACAAATGAAATTGTCCCATTCATTTTTACCTCCGACTATACTCTCATTGATTTCTTTATCCGGTTCAATAAAGTTTGATAAATAATACTCAATATGGTTTACATCATTTATGGTTAAAGTAGAATCTTGACATACTTCTACTGATATTCGATTTTCTGAATTATTTTTTATATTCAAGCGATTATCCACATAATCACAAGAAGTTGTCAATAAGATAAACAGTATGAAAAAATAAAAAATGTTTTTGATAGATATAGCTATATGCATATTAATTATTTGGGGTTTCCAACAATTTTATCATAAAGTCAATAAAGCCAACAAGATCCTTAATAACTGATTTCTGCTTCTCACCCAACCCTCATTCTTCCAAATACTTCTGAATTTGATATCTGAGACTTGTTTTTGGCTGCATCTATTACTTTTTCTGAGGCTGTAAATCCTATGACAACAACATTTCTTCCCGACCATGTTACAGCCAATTGGATTGTGGCGGTTTTGTCGCTTCTTTTTATAACTGTGTCATTAATAAGAGCTTCTTCACCGGTTTCAAGTATAACACTAATATAGACATTGTCGGTTGATTCTGCATGTGTGGTCCCTGTGTTGTCGGTCCACTCTATTTTTATGGCATTTTTGCCTTCAGCTGTAATTATCGGCATTTTTAAAT
>JBLNBO010000010.1:0-10822 GCA_050260055.1 Ignavibacteriales bacterium | reverse complement strand
CAAGTTCTATCTATATAAATCTTTAAATTCTTATAATCTATTGTTAAGACATTAAATGTTCCTGCATCGCCTTTTATTTTTACCTTGAATTTTGGAAATTCTTTCATACTCTCTCCCCCTTTGATTTTCTTATATCTTACCACTAAAAATTAACAATGTCAATATAATTTTGTACGTACATTTTAAAAATAATGCTTGACAATATGTAGGGCACATTTTATAATAAATGTGGGGTACACGCGTAGGGCACATTTTAAAAATAATGTAGGGCACAAGGGGGAATTGTAAGTGGCTAAAAATCGAGAGTTTATAAAAATAGAACTTCGCAACAATGACGATAAAAATGAGTGGAAAAAATTTTTAGCAAATCACAAAAACGCATCACAAGAAATAAGGAATTTTATAGTTAGGGAGAACAAAAAACATAGTCAAAAAAATGACGTCCTCCCTCCTACCCTATCAGAAAAAGTTGAGGAAGAATATCCAACAGAATTTGAAAACTGGTATGTATTTAATGGCGCAACTATTAAAGCTAAATATCCAGAATTAACAAAAGAAATGATTTATACAGAATGGTTAAAAAATAAAGTTGACAAATAATACTAAAATTATACAATAATAACCAAAGGGGGAATTTTTATGAAAGAGTTTTTAATTTATGGCATACCGATTAATATGCCGTCATTTTTAGCAGTATTATTATTTTGGGCGTATTTGTTTGGGTTTAAGCATAAAATGTCTACAAATAAAATAATACTATTTGTAGTAGGTATAGGAATTTTAGATGCCATGTCGAGGTACTCTATTCCGGAAGGTTGGCACAATTTTTTGAGCACAGCAATTACAATACTTTTATTAATAGTTATATTTAAAATAAACCCTATTACATCTACCCTATCTTATTTAGCTATATATTATTTTTGGGTAGACGTGTTACAACCTGCTGTATTATATTTATTTAATCAATTTGGAATAGGAATTGATGCAATAGGAAATAGTTTATTCCTACAATTTGTATTTGCTTATGTTGTTATTTTATTACTTGCAATAGCAACATTAATTTTGGCTAAAACAAAGTTTTCGATTACATTCTTTGAAGAATTTGAATTATTATCTACTACTAAATTTGCGTTAAAATTAGATCATTATAAATATATAGCCCCATTATTTGTAACTGTATTAATAATTTCATGTTTTAGTTATTCAGCTTTATATGTAGATACTAAACTAGATAAGAATTTCTATTTTATATTTAATATGGTTACTTGTGGCGCATTTGTTTGCATATACTTATGGCTTAATAGACAAGTAGAAATTCTTAAAGATTATAAGAGTATGGTGGATGCTTATGTAGATAAGGAGTAATAGAATGAAGTTTCTTGATGTAAAATATTTATCATATTGTATAGCTAATTATTTATATAAATATGTTAATTCTCGCACAGAAGAATTTAAAGAAGATATACTCGAACTTAAATTGCCTATATTTTATATCTCTCACCAAAGAAGATATATTATATATTACATTCTTCAAGTTATAATAACATTAATATTGCAATTAAGTATAATACTATTTATTGGATATTTACTAGGTATATTTGAAGAAACAACTATTGCAACAGCTTCGTTTATAACATTAAGGTTCTATGCCGGAGGTCCTCATGCTGATACTAGATTAAAATGTACTATTATAAGCCCTATTATTGTGTTTGTATCTGTTTTTTTAGGCAAAATTACAAATATTTATTTTTGTATTCCCCTATTAATTCTTAGTTTTATACTTCTATATATATACTCACCACGAGATACAAAAAACATACCTATTACTAATCCTATTAAAAGAAAAAGAAACCGCATAATATCTTTTATTATATTCTTTATATGGGTTATTGAAGCACTATATTACAGTTCGTATACTGGAATTATAACTATACCTATCCTTTTTGAATGTTTAAGTTTAATTAAAATAAAAAGTGTGTTGCGCAGCACATAAATAAAAATAATAGGAGGATTACAAATGAAATTTTTAAAGCTTCTTAGAAAACGCAAATTATTATCATTTATGGTAGTATGTACGTTTATGTTTACTCTAGCTGCTGTTAGTACTTTTGCATCAGCACATGGGGTTTCAGTATGCACACCTGGAATAGTACATGAACCAAAATGCCCTAAATCATTACTTAAATAGTACATAAAAAAGATACCCCCTTTATTGGGGGTTTTCTTTATTATTGTTATGCGTTACTTTTCAATTACTGTATTACTATCTTTTAACCTATCTCTTTTTCTAACTTCTCCTGTATCTTTGCAAGTTTTAATCGTTGTTTCTCTTTCTTTTTTGCTGTCCTTTCTTCCTTCCACTTTCTAAACTTGCCACTTATTCCTGTATACATTGTATGATTAACGAGTTTATTTAATTGATCCTTTACTTCTTTTAATTCAGCATCCATATTATTTATTGTGTTTTTTGAATCCTTTAACTCTTGTTCTATATATTCGTTTTTTATCTTTTCATCTTCTAACATTTTATAAATTGTACTTATAAACTTGTTAAATTGTTCGTTGGCTTTTGTTGCAATAATAAGTTGGTCAAAATTTTCTTCAAATTCGTTTTCGTTGTCATTCGTTTCTTTCGTTGTTGTTTGTTCTATATGTTCGTTGTCATTCGTTGGCGTTTCAATTTCTTCAAATATTGGTTGCATAATCTGATTTAATTGCTGACGTATTATATCGTGTGGTAAATCATTGTCAAACCCGTAATTAATAATATCAAACACCTTAATTGATAAATCATTATACTTCCTTTTATCTACGCCAATTCTAGGGAAATACTCTGGAAATTGGTTTCTCCTATATCCTAATGTATTAGTATTTACTCCTAATTTATCAGATACTTCCCTTAAAGAGTACAGTTTTTCGTTCATTTTAACCCCTCCACCTTATTTAGTTTTATTCGTTCGTTGTTGTTCGTTTTTCCCGTTGTTACTTTAGAATGTTTGTTGTTGTTTGTTTTTGTTGTTATTTTATTTTAGTTGTTGACAAGCATTTCTTATTGTGATTATAATATAACAAAAAATATTATATTGCAACATTTATTTTAGGGGGGATAGAAGTGTCTGACAATCAATCAATAGTTAAAAAAGGTCGTTCTAGGTCAACAGGTCACACGCAGATATATCACGATTTATATGACATTTATTCCGAACTTATTGGTGGAGCAGAAGGATTAGGTTACTATGGATATTTAAAAAGATTAGTTAATAATGATTCGGAAAGTGATTTTGTTGGATATGCTTTCCCAGGCAAAAAGTTTTTAAGTAAAAAATTAAAACTTGGAACGGATAAAATAAAAGAAATAGAATTGAAATGTTTAATTTGGGGTTTAACAGATATAGATGTTGAGAAACAATGGAAGGGAACTCAAAGTAATGCAACAAAATTTTTATATATAATTAATGACCCTGAAACTAAAAAAGATTTTTTTAATAAAGTAGATAGTGGAGAGTTGCCAAGAGATATTAACCAATTTAAAGAATTACTTCCAACTGGTAAAACGGCTAAGAAAACTATTGAAAATGTAATTAAAACACATGAATTATTGGCAGATATAAGAGGGTCATACCTAGATAGGAACGACATTAAGTCATACCCAAATAGGAATGACTCATACCCAGATAAGAACGAGGTCGTACCTACACAGGAATGTAAAAAGGTTTTAGAAGAAGAAGAAGCTTTTAATATATTTCTTTCTTTAAGCGACCCGACAGGAAATGATTTTGAAAAATATATCTTAAAGATAATAAAAGGTTATGGATTAGAAGAAGAAAGGGCAGATATAATAACCGAATTTATAAATTCATATCTTAACAAAATAAAAAAAGACGGTATATGTTACAATCCTTATAAACTATTTGAAGCTATAATAAAGAATTATAAAGCTAGAAAACTAATACATAGTCTCGGAAAGTATACTGTGCGGGGAGAAATACTCGGAGAAGAAGAAGGTATAAACGGATTTAAAGAGTTAGAGGATATAGCTAAAAATACATATGAAGAATAATTGTGTCGAAAATAGGAAAAAATAGGCGAACGTTTGTTCTTGAAAATATTACATGAAGTGATATAATTTTACTAACATATTGGTTAGGAGGGGTACCATGAAGATTTTGGTAGTAGATGATTTCGATATTGCGAGGGAATTGCTTGTCGAATCATTACTAAAAGAGAACCCGAATTTAATAATTCTTGAAGCTTCAACTGGAGAAATAGCCCTAGAAATTTTAAAACAAAATATGGACGTAAAAAGAGTAATACTAGATTTAAACTTACCGGGAATTAAAGGTATGGAAGTGTTAAAGGAAATTAAAAGACTTTACCCATTTATTTCAGTTAATGTTG
Source organism: Ignavibacteriales bacterium (assembly GCA_050260055.1). GTDB lineage: Bacteria > Bacillota > Clostridia > Acetivibrionales > UBA4821 > JBLMYQ01. The sequence goes on along the minus strand of JBLNBO010000010.1, from coordinate 6,424 downwards.
TTTCAGGATTAATTTCATCTAAACAAATAGAAAGAGCATTAGAAGAAGGGGCAAAATCAGTTATTATAAAACCCTTTTCTTTTGATAAAATATTAAGTTTAATATCATAAAAAAGAGCTGCAATTTAGCAGCTCTTATATTTTTGCTTTATTATTGTGTTCGATTACACTTGCAAATGCTTTAGCAGCATCTGAATCATATCCATATTTTTTAATCAATTTTGCCAATCTTATAAACGGTTCTGAATCGTGGTCTTTAATAAACGCCTCTAATTCTTCGTCATATCCAGTATTTTGTATCTCTATTTCTTTAAAATTGTCAATAATCCTAACTGGCGACGGGTCGTCAGGGAATATGGCGTATTTTATTCCTAAAACCTTTCCATACATAATCAATGTTGATATTTTTAGATTCAAATCTTGCTTTTCAAATCTACTTTGTGCTGAAGGTACACAACCTGTTTGAGATTCAAAATACTCTTGAATATATCCTTTTTCAGCCTTCTTCCTTTTTAATTGTTCCCCCACTTTCAAAACGAACAACTCCCTTTCATAATTATACTTTATTTTATACCATATTATTTTAATTTTATGCAATACATTTTATGATATTTTATAAAAAATTAAAAATAAATTATGCATAAATTATCAAAAATGTTAATATACTAAAAGTAAATATACAAAAACTAAAAAAATATTTTTAAAATTGTAAAAAATGTGTTGACAACAAAAAATATATTTGATAATATATGAATAACAAAGGCGGGTGAACTTTTTTATAATATTAACTTAACAATAATGTTAATTAACAATATACAATAATGTATAAGGAGGTGGTGAAATGAGATATAGATTAAGGGTAATACTCGCAGAGAGAAGTCTAAACAGAGTTCAACTAAGTTTAAGAACTGGATTGAGTAGACCAACTATCGACAGGGTGTTTTACAGTAAATCAGGTATAAAAATGGAAACACTCGAAATAATTGCAAAAGATCTAAATTGTAAAGTAAAAGATTTATTAGATGAATAGGGAGGTAATAAAAATGAAATGGACTTACAAAGATGCATTACTACAAACAAAAAAGGAATTTGAAGTAATAAAGAGAGATTTAGCACAAGGAAAAGATGTATCTTGGAGAGTTGACTACATGATAGAGGCAATAGATACCTTTGAAAAAGAAAAGGCACTTGCGGACACAAGTACCAATTCAAAAGATAATATTGTTCAAGAAGATAATATCAGTTTAGCAGCAGCGTGTCAATAGGCAAAATTTACACAAAAAGGGTCAAAAATCAATTTTAGACATAAGGGTAATGAAGAGTAAGAAAGGGGAAACAAAATGGATAATTTAATTGAAAACTATACAGAGTTAAACGAACAAATATTTTGTAACTGTGGTAATGAATTAGTAAGTGAGGAAGAAAAATATATGGGCAACTGCAAAGAATGCAGATAAGGGGGAATAAAAATGATAAAGGGATTAAGTGATTTTAAACGGTTACCAAGACTAGGAAAAATAAAGCTAGGTAAGAAAGACGAATCAAAAAATGGCGCACCAGTTCAGACAAAATATTTTGTAGTGCCGGAAGAAGTGAAAGCAATATATGGAGAAGAACCAACAGAGTTAGACATCATGTTTCCAATAAATGATTTAGAGGCAGTATTTCCGCAGTATCGCAAAAAGTATGGTCAAACAGGGTTATTGTGTAAGGGTGACGGAAACTGTGCAAGCTGTATGGAAAACGGTCAAATGATAGAAAAGGAATGTACGCCTGATGCACCCGAATGTAAAGGCTGTAAACCAATAGGAATATTAAATGTACTACTACCTAAAGTAAGCGGATTCGGTGTATATCAAATATGGACTTCAAGCTGGAACTCAATAGTAAATCTAAATAATGCTATCGGTATGATTTTAGCTATGACAGGGCGTAAAATATCATTCATACCATTAAAGCTAGTATTACAAGAACATAGTGCAGTAGTACACAAAGACGGTAAGCAATTCCAAAAGAAAGTATATGTAATGAGTATTAACATAGATACCACGATGGGCGAGTTTTATAATCAATACTCGCTAGAGGCAAAAACGCAGCGAGGCATAGAAGAAAGCCCAGAGTTTGCAAATCTAATTGATGTATCCGAAAAGTTTAAGATGTTAAGCGAAAGTAAGCAACAAGAGCCATTTATACTAGATGATGATGACGAGGAATTTGTTGTTGAGGTAGAAATGATTACACAAGATGAGGCAGAAGAACTTGATAAATTAGCAGATGAAAAAGGTGCAGATAAGGCAAAAATGCTAGAGTTTTATCAAGTAGAGGATTTTAGGGAACTAACACAAGAACAATATAAAAATGCAATAGAAGTATTAAACAAAAAATAACTTCATAGGGGAGGACAGCAAAACCTCTCCTAAATCCCCCCGAAAGGAGAAAGCTAAAATGGACTTTTTTAAAAAATATAACGGAATAAAAGCTAATGAATTTAAACATATACCAGAAATATCCTACTATAACCATAATTACTATATAGGTCTTAGTAAAAATGATACAATTCACGATTTGCTTTATGCTGAAAGTGATGATGATAACTACACAGCATGGTTTATAATAACGCGTGGTGGCAGGGTATCTTTTGCAGAATCTTTTACGAGTGAAGGCGAGATATTGCACGTATTTAAGGAGGATTGATTATGTATAAATGTGTTAATAGAAAAAGGTGGAATATAGCCTGTATAGGATTAACATTAACAATAGCTTTAATAATAACACTAATTATAACCCTATCAGTTAAAGCAGATGCACCAGTACAGTATAAGAAAGTAGTACTACAAGAAGGGCAAGGGCTATTTGAGATAGCTAATGAAAACTATATCAGTAATGACCTAAATAGAGAGGTATACGAGATAAGGAAGCATAACGGAATGTATGGCAAGAAATACGAGCCGAAGTGGGGAGAGGAAATAGAAATACCAGTAAAGGAAAATATGAAATGAATATTAGTGTAGTTTGTGTAGAGAAAGGCAATGTAACAGACATAGACAGCATTTATTATGATTATAATTTAGCAAATAAAAGAGTAGAAGAATTAAAAACAAAATATGGGCTAACAGCATATATAAGAGTTAGACCTATAAAGGAGAATATGAAATGAAAATGAAAAGAAAGAATTGTAATAAATGTAGTAAACGAGAACAATGTTGTGAAAACAGAGAGTTAGCATTGAAATGTCAAAAGAATATGAGGTGATGGAATGGAATATAAAAAAGTTACTAGAGATGAAGTTTTAAGAGTATTTATAAATGCTTCACTTGACATTATGAGCCCGATAGGGGGAATAAGTTTAGTAGAGGTTGCCAACTATCTCAAAACAAGTAGGTATCAAGTAAAGAAAATAGTTAATGAACTTAAGAAAGAAGAATTACTTGAATTGAAATGTGTTAACTTGTCACCAGACCCTGAATGGGATGATGGAGTATATCCACCATATTGGGGATATTGCTTAACTGAAAAAGGAAAAGAGCTTGACATATACAAAGTTGCAGAAGAAAAACATAATAAAATATTAAAAGAATGTTTTGGAATTTGAGGCTACTATAAAGGAGGTAGAGTAGAGTGGAATTAAGAGCAAAACATGATGAATCAGACCAAGTTTACTTATTGTATTTAGATGATAAATATTTAGGATGGCTTAATATTGAAAAAGAGCAAGCAGATTATTTGGTAAAAGCAGTAAATGAATATGAGGGGTTAGAGGTAGATGTAGAAAAGCATAAAAAATCAATTGAAATGTTAGGTAATAGTATTGAATATTTAAAATCCGAATATGGCAAACTTACAAAAGAAAATGTTGAACAAGAGGAACAAATAGAGCAGTTAAAAGAAGAAAACGAGAGGCTGAAACAAGAAACTGTGAAAGCAAACTACATTTTTAAAGAAGATATAGAACAAGCAGTAAAAGACAATAAATTATTAGGGCATATTTTAAATGATGCTAAATTTTTACAAGAAACAATAATTGAAGCCAATAGTCTAATAGAGCAGTTAACAAATAAGAACAAAGAGTGCTTGGAGATGTTGGATATAGTTAAAAAAACATTATTAAAGTTTTGCGATGGAAAACATACATTAATATCAAAAGATATAGAACAACTAATACAAAGAATGAAAGAGGGATAGAGTGTGCGATACTCTTCCCTCAAAGGGTAAATAAATCACTTGGACAAGTTTTTTATACCCATGTTTATTTTAGCAATATGTAGGACAACTGTCAACAGGGATAAGACCAACTAAAAGGGTTAGGAGGTTACACTAATGACAAATAATACATACACAAAGATAAATAAGGTTGCGTTTAGGTCTATGCAAATAGGCTTATTCGTAACCTTTTGATTTATATAAAAGAGTAGGGGGTTGTTGTATGACGGAAGAAAACAAAAACTATTACGCAATAATACCTGCAAATGTTAGATATGACAAAGATATTGTTCCAAATGCAAAATTACTTTACGGAGAAATAACAGCACTATGCAACGAAAAGGGATTTTGTTGGGCTGGTAATCAATATTTTGCAACATTATACGGCGTTGATAAAGCTACAATAAGCAGATGGATTTCTAGCCTACAAAACAAAAAATACATAATAGTGAATTTTCAATATAAAGAAGGTACTAAAGAGATATTAAATAGGTGCATATCACTCAATCAAAATTATCCACACCCTATTGACGAAAAAGTCAATACCTATACACAAAATAATCAATACCCTATTGACGAAAAAGTCAAAGATAATAATACATTTAATAATACATATGAATATAAATATATACCTTATCAAGAAATTATTGATTATCTAAACCTAAAAACAAAATCATCTTATAAACATACGTCTAATAAAACAAAGGATTTAATAAAGGCACGTTGGAATGAAAAATATACCTTAGAAGATTTTAAAACAGTTATTGATAAAAAGGTTAAAAGTTGGACAGGCACAGAATGGGAAAAGTATCTAAGACCAGAAACACTATTTAGTAACAAGTTCGAGAGTTACCTAAACGAAAAAGAAGTAAAGCCGAAAAAGAACGGATTCTGTAACTTTACGCAAAGAGAAACGAATTACGAGGAAGTAATGAAGGAAGTTAGAGAGAAAAGAGTAGAGAATAGGGAAGAAGTTGAAAGCCCCGAAGAACTAAAAGAAATGTATAAAAATATGAAGGGGGAGGCTATATGAGTAAAGAAATAAGCGGATATTTTATATATCCAACATACCCAATATACAAATGCAACAAGTTTAACGGAAACTGCAAGTATGAGCAAGAGGGCAAGTGTTTAAGTAAAGAGGAATGCAACGAGGATACATACAAAGAGGTATTTGAGGCTAAAACAACAATAGACGTGAGGGTGTGATGATATGCTAACACATTTCAGTTTATTTACCGGCATAGGTGGAATAGATTTAGCAGCTGAATGGGCAGGATTTAAAACAGTAGGACAATGTGAGTTTGCAGATTATCCAACAAAAGTATTAGAAAAACATTGGAAAGACGTGCCAAGATGGAGGGATGTTAGAGATGTTACAAATGAGTCTATTAGAGAACGAGGAATCGAAGAAATTACACTCTTATCAGGGGGGTTCCCTTGCCAACCTCATAGTGTTGCTGGAAAACGTAAAGCATCTACTGATGAACGTGATTTGTGGCCAGAGTACAAAAGAATCATTAGCGAGACTAACCCAAAATGGATTTTGGGAGAAAATGTATCAGGGTTGCTCACAAGTGAGCATGGACAATTTTTTAGAGGAATACTTAGAGATTTGCACGGATTGGGGTATGATGTTGGATGGTGTACTATACGAGCAAGTTGGGTTGGAGCATTACATAGACGAGAAAGACTATTTATTATTGCCCACACCTCTAGCATCAGATGGAGTAGCTTGGAAAATGACAAACAAATCAGATGTACAGACATCAATTATGAAAACTATAAAAAATGGCTCACAGAACAGAATAACATATTATCCGCAATATCTTGGACTTACAGTGAACCAATCAGCGGAATACATAGAAACGATGATGGGATTTCCGAAGGGGTGGACAGAATTAAATGCTTAGGAAATGCAGTAGTACCACAACAAGTATATCCAATACTAAAAGCAATACATGATATTGAAATGGGGAGATAACATGGAATACCCAGAATTATTACAAGAGTTAGCGAATAACTTAAAAGACCTAAGTGATGAACAGATAGAGGAAGTAGTAAAAGAGAATTGGGAGGCGATTAAATGAAATGTCAAGCGTGCGGTTATATGGATAAAGAAAGCGTAGAGAAAGAATATAAAGATAAAAAGAAATTTATTGATTTTGGAGATGAAACAAAAGCATTTACAACAGATGGAACAAAGTATTATTTTGCATTAGGAG
>JBLNBO010000009.1:0-8774 GCA_050260055.1 Ignavibacteriales bacterium | reverse complement strand
AATCCCAACTCGTCCTGAAACATCTTTCCGTTATAAAGATATTCATTTTTAGTTACTTTGTCAGGTTTTGTAGAAGTAAGACTGTTAATACTCATACCAAAGGGATAATATGTATTTACCTGTTTAACGGATAGTACAGTTCCGTCTGTTGCACTACTATATGCGACACGCACATTCCCTAGATGATCTTTAAGATAATTTTCTATGAAACAAGGACCGCTTAATGTATAAACAACTCTTCCTTCATCAAAATTGTTCCAAGCCGGTTTACCGTTAATATAGACAAAGTTACCTGCAAAATCAGTTGTTTCCATCAAAATGCCTTCCTTTGTAACTGTTTGTAATTTTAAAGTTCCTAAGGCGTCATAGTAATAATCTATCCTGCAATTATTTTTGAAAATAATCGATATTGGAAGGTTGTTATTATCATACTGAATACTTATAATTTCCTTATTTAGATCGCTAATCATGTTGCCATTATTATCATAATGGTACTCAGCTGAATCACCTGGATAATAATAATGTCCATTATCTGTGAAATCGTAACCATTATTGAATGTTACCTTATCATCTATTGCAAGTAATTGATTACCTTCATAAGAATAATTCAATCTATCAATCACATCATTTAAATTAAGATAATTTTTCCCATTTCTAATCATTGATGTGATATTGCCGTTTTGATCATAACTAAGATGCTCATTATAAACTGAAGTTAAACCAAATTTCCCTTGGTTATCATCATAATATTCAGCATTGTTAAGTCTTTTACTTTTATCGTAACTGAATTTATATCCTTTTGAACCCAAAAATTCTGAGTTTGTATTACCTGTAGGTGGTACTGTTTGCCATTTAATAAAAGAAATTTCTCCATTATATAATGAAGTGTTAAAATTCTCAATCTTCTTGTCATAATATATATCCATAGCAAAGAAATCACCAGAAGAAGCAAAGTTTTCAATATTATTTATTTTAGTAAGCCATCCTTTAATATTAAAATTATAATTTAATGTCTGAAGTAATTTTGTACCTTCAGATATCTTTTTTTCAATAACTTGATTACCTAATGGATCATAGTTGAAGGATATTTTATTCTCTGATAAACTACCTATCACATATGTTCGTTGAATTAGCCTCAATTCATCATCAAATATAAAATGATACTTTTCAGTTTGACTATATGATATTTTATTGATAACGGTTGAATGTTTATGGTCTGTTCTTACTACTGAATTGACTAATTTCGTAAAATACTCATTACTGGTGATGTCAATACCATCAAGGTGATTTTTTGATCTTTCTTGTATTAACCTTTTTCTAATATCATAATAATAAACTGATGGATAGAACGATTGATTAAATCTAATAAAAGATACCGTTTTTAGACCACTAACATTTTCAACATTTAAGTCACTCATTGTAAAAGAAGCATCTGCTTGGTTATATGACATGTTTGCATCGTTTATAATTGGCAAATATGTTTTGGAGCTAGTGAAATAATAGCTGTCAAAATAATCAACAGTGTTTATTATGTCATCACTTATCAGTATTGGAAACGTTTGATTTGTATAATAATTATAGTTCAAAGCAGGATATGCTAAATCATCATAATACAGTAATTCATATATTTGATCATTAGCTAAAGCTTTTAATTGAATTTCATCTCTGGATTCTTCAGGAAATTGATAAGTCAGACCGGTGATAATAACTCTTCCCAAAGCATCATATTTAGTAAATTTCCATCCAAACTTAGATTTCCCATTATTATATTGTCTCATATTTCCATCCTGATAAAGTACAACTTTGTCTGCCTTGTCGTAAACAAAATACTCTATTTCCTTTCCCGGTACTTTTTTCTCTACCAATCTTTTTCTATGATCATACTTGTAAAAATAAACAAATTCTCTGGCTAATTTATCTTTGACCGAAAACCCTTCATTCATTTTGTAAGAGCCTTCTGGAGAAATAACAAATCTTAGAAGGCTATGATTATCATATATATAATATGTATCAAGGAATTCTGATGATGTTAATTCTATCCTTTCCATTACTATTTGACCCAGCTTATCTTTGAACTTATAAGTTATACTTGAGTCAGCATCAACCTTTTTAGTTACAAAAAGATCATTGTTTGCATAAAAACCCTTTAATTCACAATAGTCATCATTTTGAACCTCCCACATCTTAATTTTCAAATCTGGCGTATTAGTCAAATATGAATAGGTAATTGGATGTTCAGATAGCTGCCAACTTGCACCTGGTGTTGCTTCTTTTAATACCCTAAGTAGTGGTGATTTCTCTAATAGTATTGGAGCATAAGCATCATGATCTTCATAATTGTCACTATAAAAAGTTGTAAGGTCAGATAGATAAGACGATCTGAACTGGCCAGTGGAATACTTATCCAAATAAGGAAGGTAATTGTTTATGTCAATTCCAAGTCCATCATATTTGATCGGTTTTATAACATCTTTGTTTGTATAGGAGTAACCTTTTTTGATTATTTGGCTTGACCTTCCTAACCCGTCAAAATATTCAATAGTTTTAAAAGCCACAGAATCACTTGTTGTGTGTTGTAAATCTTCAATATATTTCCTTTCTAACAATACATCATAAGAGAAAATATAATTTTCAGTGTTGGTTTGACAAAAAACATTTGAAATTAGCGAAAGTAAAAAAGCGGTAGTCAAGAATATTGTTCTTTTCATATTAAAGCTATCGATTAAAAACTCAGATTTTGTTTACAATTTTTACAATGACTCCATTATTTGTTGTTATGTAAATCACAAAAGTTCCAGGTGGATAAAGGCTAAAGTCATAAGTATAAAAATAGTTGTTTATTGTCTGAGAAGGTAAGATCGTATATCCAGATTGCGTTGTAATTAACACTGACTCAATTGTCAATCCTGCTTTACATACTAAAGTAACTCTATCTTCCGTTGGGTTTGGGTATGCAGTAACTCCATCATCATCTGTTAGTATTGTAACTAATAGGCTGTCTTGAGAAGTACTGCAAAAATTATTAGCTTCCAGTTGTAAAGTTACATTGCCACGGTTAACATCAGAATTTGAGAATAAATATTCTGTAATTAATTCATAATTATTATTAAAATATCCATCTCCACTGGTAGTCCATAAATGTGTTGTTGCATTAGAAATATTTGCATCACTTAATAATAAATTTTGGCCAGCTTCCAAAATCGTATCTTGTCCTGCAAAAACTACCGGAAGCAATCCTTGACTCACAATTAGACTATCTGATGAGATACAGCCATATTGATTAGTTGCAGTTAAATAGTAAGTATTTGGATTTGAAATATTGATATCTTGATTTAATACACCATCAGGTTTCCATAAATATGAAGCATATTGTTCTCCAGCCAAAAGCCATATATTTTGACCCGGACAAACGATAGTATCGGGACCTGCATCGATTTCAAAATCTTTACATAAATCGTTGAAGTGGAACATGAAAATGTCTAGGTCTCCATTAGAAGGAATTTCTATCTTGTTATTTTCAAGATCATTTATAACCAGGTTTTTATAAAAATTTCCAGCAACTGTAATTTTCTCGTCACTATCAATATCAAGTGCTTGACAATAATCTTCACTAATTCCTGTCAAATTATATGAAGCCTTTAATACACCATCCTGATTGTACTTGGCGATAAATGAATTTCCAAATGGACTTAGTGATTCTAATTCTAAATTATTACCATTGGATTGAGGAAGTGCAATTGTATGTATAAAGCTACCTGAGACATATACATTATTTTCGTTTACTTTAATAGCATAACCAAAGTCATTACTTAAGCTACCGATATTTTTTCCCCACAATAATTTACCTGTTTCACTTAAATATGCCAAAATAATGTCTGTATTTCCATATGATTGGAAGACATTTGAATCAATGAATGTGTTCTGATCAAAGTAACCAACTACTGCACACTTATTATCTAATGATAGAGAAATATCATTTATTTCCTGATCCCCATTCCCATTAAGTGTTTTGATCCACTTTAAATTATTTTTCGTATCATAACAAATTATAAATCCATCGTGTTTGCCAGTTGAATTAATTATACTATCTTTTATAAATAATGAATCAGAATATGACCCAGCTATGCAAAAAATTGAATCATTACTTTCAATGCTTTTGATATACAAATCACCTGACGAGTGAATCAAACTTATGTTCACTATTTGTTTGGAATCAGAGATTTCACCAATAAAGACAGAGTTAATATACTTTGGGGAGAAAATTTGTCCAGATATTAAAAGTGAATCCTTAAATGAACCACTTATAAAAATCTTTCCATTTGTATTTGAAGAAGATATTATGTTATATAAACTCGCATTTTGACCCGCTTTATGAAGACTTATGATATTGCCTAAAGTATCAAAGTATGCATAAAATCCAGATAAATAAGAATCAGACACTATACTTAATGAATCACAAGAAATAAAATCTTTAAATAATCCAGAAATTAATATACCTTTATGAGTCTCACAAGCTGAATTGATTGTTTGAAAATTATTTCCTAAAAAACTTCTTTCCCAAAGAATAATACCATTTGAATCAACCAAACTTATCCATGCTTTACTCTTTGATTTGTAATTTGAGTTAGTGTTTACAGTATCACTTTTACTACCTACTAATACAAAATTATTATTTGATAATCTTATCATGTTATTTACATAATCACTATTTGAATTACCAAATTCATTATACCATTCAATTGATAACTGTTGACCGAATAGTGTCTTAAGGGGCAGGAATACTATTATGAGATATAATAGAAAGAGCATACATGGTTTAAGGTCTTTCATAATTTTCAGATACTAGTGTTGTTTAAAATTATAGTCGTATTTTTTTAAAATATTGCCTTCGAAATCTCGAATGACTCTCAAACGATTAAATGAATCATACTCATAAACGGTGGGTATATTATTTTCATCACTTACTGAAGTAATCCCGATAAGAGGCTCATAAGTGTAAGTGGTCATCATAGCGTCCATGGGCTTAAAACGTAAATCATCAAAATAAGCGGGCTCTGAACTCAGATTACCAACAAATACTTTGATTTTTAGGTCAGAATTTATTATTGAATTATAAATGCTTCTTGGTAATTGAACTTTCAATAAGTCCCAATTGCCATCACCGCCTTTTGAATTATACACTCTTTTGGAGTAATCAAACGAGTTTGCTTGGATTTGGATATAAGCATCTTTACTTCCTTTTACCCAAACACATGCTTCATAACCATTATGCTGACCAGCTTTAAATCCAACAATTACTTCTTTTCCAGGTCCGAAAATAGTGTCTACTAATATTGCTTTTTTCCCAGTAAAATGTTCTAAATTTGTGAAATGATTGTAATCGTACATCTGCCAACTATTTAATTCATCATTTTCAAAACCTGTATAACCGCACTCCAGGTATGTTGAATTAGTAGTTTCAGATAATGGATAACTATCATTATAACCCCAAACGTATGATTTTTTTTGTACACCATTAAGAGTAGTTTCGACTGGATTCCCTTTTAAATCATATTTATTTATTTCAATTTCCATATCTTCACCGGAAACATAAGGGAGTTTTCTAACTGATTCCAGAAGTAATAACCCATTTTCTTGTTTGTAATATTTACGATACTCATCAATCCATTGCGAACCAATCCAGTTTTCAGAACAACAAATTGTTGTATGACGATTTGCAACTGCTAAACAATGAAATATATATTGTTGACTTGAATTAAAAATAGGAGAACTCTGAGCTTCTTCTGGATACATATTTTTGGTAACTTTAAAAGAGCCTTTACTATCAGTGCTTTTGACAGTACCTATAAGGTTATGTATGTTATAACTATATGAAGTAAGGGTTTTTAGTATTTCTCCATTGAAATTATTCTCAACTATTGTTGAATCTAAAAGTGTTTCTTTTCCAATAATTGGAAAGTAATATACTAAATCATGTCTTCGTTGATTAACAAGCTGACAATTATTTGAAAAGCAACTCCATAAACCATAAACTCCTAACTGTATAAATTGAGCTCCATAATAAGAGTTACCACATTGTAAAGCTTTGTAGAAGTTGTACTTTTTCTGGATTAAATTCTCATTTGTATATAGTTCTTCAGTTTGTAATAGCCCATTATCAATTTCGGGTTTTTGCGAGTAATTAGTAATTTCATACTGATCAATGTATTGTGCATAGCTATCAGCATTATTTGTAAAATACTTTATAGTCTTACCATAAGGATCATCGGTATCATATTTAATTGATGTTACTTTATTGTATCCAACAAAACTCCCAGAACCAAAAGTACTTGATTGATAATAATTACCTGAGTATAAAACCATGTTTTCAAAAGCAACTTTTCTTAAATAAGAATTAAGGTAACTATCATATACGCAGTCATTGTATCTCCTATATTTACCTAATCTGCATATTGATTTTCCGCCTTCATAAAAATATTTAATTTTACTTAGTACTTCATTATCTTGCCAATTTGTTATAGTTGATATTCGAAGCCCTTGTCCTGTGCTGATTGAATTATCAAAATTAGTTATCTCATTATTAATGATTGGCTCGAAGTTATAGTCTGCAACTATATAATTATCAAATGTATTTAATTCAAAATCAAATGTAGTTGCACCTCCTGTAGGATATTGGATCTTTTCTAGTAAACTTGCTTTGCTGTATAATAAATTAGAACCATTATTATTATTATTTGGTAGGAGCAAGTTTTTTATTCCAAGACTTGGTGTTATGTGCTCAAAGCGGAATATATTAGGTAAATATGAAGTGTTTTGTAAACTTCCATTATAATATCCCCAATAATCAACTGCAAATGAATTTTTTGGAGGAAGCATTGTGTCATTATATGTAAATCTATATGACGGTTCTCCATTAAATTTGATACTGTCGAGTTTTAATCTTAAACTCAATTCCTGATCAGTTTTAGGGCAACTAAATCTATATCCTATTAATGGAGATTGAAAATAAGAGTGGTAAAGCATTAAGCTTTTAATTGTCTTAGACGGAGTATATATCAATATTTGGTCTAATTTTTTTGAATTTGAGTAATCAGATCTGGACGAATTAAAAAACAGTATATTACCTTGCGGGAATTTTATTTCTTGTAAATATAATGCACTTGATTTAGTTGTAGTTGCACTAATATTTATATCATCATTACAGTTCTCTCCTAGGAGCATTCTTCTTCCACAATATCCAAAATAAAACGGACCATCATAATTAGAAGTTCCTGGATCATCGGCGCCATATGAAGTATATACTGTCCATTTTGATTCCAAGCTATAATCAGTTTTCTGTCCACTTCCTTCTGAATAATTAAAATTTATTATTTCATTTTTAATGGATTTTATTTTGCTTAAATACCAAATACGACTTTTTTTAGTTAGCGATTGACAATGATTCCAGTCTATATCCGAATGATATCCTTCTGGAAATACATATTCATACCGAGTTAAAATTCGGTCATTAGTCTCAGTGCCGTATGAGGTTATTGTAAGCTTTTCAAAATAATATTCCGTACCATCAGGAGTTGTTATTTTGTAGCCAAATTCCGAATTAGGAAGTTCGATACTACTTATTAAATATCCTTTTTTATTTATTATTTCAAATGAACCAGTTATTTTGGGTCCTTAATGAATTCCAAGTTATGTCCATTAAAATTAGCCTTCATTATGTCAGGTGCACAATCTTTCTGACCTTTATAAAAGTAGTCATCAATATTGGTTGAAAGAAAACCATCTTTTAACATTAGATTATCGCGGAAAATTACAAATGAAAAATATGGTGGTTTTATTTCATGATCATCATGATTTATCTGATCATATATTTTATTCTGGAATGGATATTCCATAGGACTATAGATATAATCAGGAAGCTTCATTTCATTATATGGTGGTGAAAAATCATCAGTGCCATTAACTAATTGGACAATACTTCCAATTTGTAAATCCCATCCTAATCCGATGGAACTAGCTTCCTCACTTACTTTAATTCCACCAGAATGATATCTTAATGAAATAGGGAAACTACAACCCTCTATGTCAATTGTATAAATCGGGACTGATATTTCTGGAATTCCTGTATACTCACTAACAGGAATTTCACCGTATTTAATAAAATTGTAAGCTTCCGGTATTACGAAATTGGTCGCAGGTTTCCATGGTTCAACATCTTGTGAAAATAACCGAAAAATAGTAAAGTAAAATGTGATAGAAAAGATAAAAGTCCTCATAAAAATTACTATGTTGATGACTAGTTTTATAATAGAAGCAAACTTATAATTTTAGCATATAGAAAATTGTATCTATCGAAAAGAATATTTACAAACATTAAGAATGTAAAATTATAATGGCTATCTATAAATTCAAAGAAATGTTATAAATTTATAAAGAGTCTAAATTATATTTGCAATATAAATATATACATGTCACATGTTTTATTTCGCGTAATCCTGTTCTAGTGCTTGAATAATAAAATTTCTTTAAATTATGATGGGATTTGTATTACAGGATCATTTTTCGAACCTGTTAAAATATCGAAAGCAGGAAACAATCCCCCTGCTTTTTCCCCCTTGTCCCATACTTAACAAACAATTTTTACATTAAGCGTACTTTAAGCGTACCTTAAGCGTTGTTTAAGCGTTAAAATACGTTTGAACTACGCTTAAAATAAGTTTAATAAAAGCTTAATTATTCATTGAATCCTTAACTATTATACTTAACTTTGCTTATTA
>JBLNBO010000008.1:0-3396 GCA_050260055.1 Ignavibacteriales bacterium | reverse complement strand
GTGCAGAGAGCAGAGGGCAGAGAGCAGAGAGCGAAGCGTTTGTTTGGAGTGTGGGGTTTAGCATTCAGCAGTCAGCAGTCGGTATAACCTGTTCGGCGTTCAGCGTTCAGCGTTCAGCGTCTGTTTAGCGTTGAGCGTTAGGCGTTTAGGCAGTTCTTAGTTCTGGGTTCTGAGTTGATTCTTGGTTCTTGGTTGTAGGGTTTAGTGTTTAGAGTTTGGGGTTTGGAGTTTAGCACTCAGCATTTAGCAGTCGGTATAACCTGTTCAGCGTTCAGAGTTCAGCGTTCGGCGTCAGTTTAGCGTTGAGCGTTAGGCGTTTAGGCAGTTCTCTTCTCACTATTTCCTAACTCCGTCCTTTAGGGCGGAGTTAAACAGTCACTCTCTCATTATCGGGCCTTTAGGCCCAGAAAAAAGGGTGGTCCGGGCCAAAAGCTCCCCATGTGTTTTTGGCCATCTTGTATCAGTCTCAAACTAAATTAATTTGCCAGGCGCCTCCACTTTACCATGTATCAGCATGATAGACCAGACAGTTGCTCTGCCGCAAATGTTTCACAACATTCACGGGTAATTTTTACAAGATTTCAAAGAACGTTAACGCGTTCAGCGTCAATGTTGTTCAGCGTTCAGTGTTGTAAACCATTCCTGGCCCTTACCTCATCCCCAAAACCCTTCAGCTAAAGGAGAAATTGAGCCTCCAGTACAAGAAACAGAATCTTCAAATCAGGAATTCAAAGCACAGAACTTGAACTTAAAACTAATTTAAGCGCAACTTCTGTGCAAAAGAAGGAAAAATTGTAAAATGTTACAAAGTGTTACAACATGTCAGTGTTTGGCAGTAAAGAGACTGACATGGGAACTGACACCTTGTAACATTTGTAACTCTTTGTTACACTTTGTAACATTTGGGCTATTTTACTGCCAATGTGGCGGAAGAATTAATTATACAAAAAAAAATTCACTCATCCAAATGGATATAAAGCAATAAGCAAGGAATCAGCAATTTCTATTGGCAGGATGGTTATGGCGAAGGTAAATTACGATGAGTGCCTTAATGTGGTTGTTGGACTGTTCTTTCCTATTTCGCAATACAGTAATCACAATTCACTTATCACCAATCACTATTGCAGTCATTACAACTTCCTCCAGTTAATTGTTTTGTTGTCCCTATTTTTCTTTTAATAACTCTCAATTAATTCAATTAGAGTAACAGGTGTTTTATAATGTACATTATTTTTTAATAGAGATAAATTACCAGCACATATCAATGTAGTATCTTGAGATGTAATTAATTTAATTTTAGCTCTTGTATCAATTAAAGTGCTATACATGGAATCAGTTCTTTCTAAAACAGTAAATTGACTTAATAACATCGCGATTTGAACTGAGTCAGTTAATATAGTTTCTTTATAGTTGGTAAAATATTTTTCAAAATTATCGCACTTTACTGAGATTGCAGTCATAAGTGAAAAATTCACCGACCTGATTTCAACACAAATAACTTTATTCAAACTTGTTTTATTTTGACAATTTGCAAACAGTGAGACAAGCATTGTTAGAATTAATAAACTAATTATTTTTTTCATTTTCTTTTGGTTTTACTATAACTTCATTCCTCCATTTGGTTGACGTAGGACTTGGAACATGGAACATATCTCCTGAACAACTTTTAACGCCGCTGGATTTTAGAAGTTTAGAGTTTGGTGGAAATGCTGACCCTTTTTTGCTATGAACTTTAATTGTTTGGCTTCTATTGGAGAATCTGGCAGACTTAATAACTTTTTACCTTTTAAAATAAGAGGTGTTTTGTTTAAAAATAAGTAATTATAAGAATAATTAAATGTGTTTAGCTTTCTTATAAGAAACGAGTTGTGATTACTATTCATTAGCACTAATGTATCCACTTTTTTATTGATATAATTATAATTCAAAACCCATAATTCATCCCATTCTTTTTTATCAATTTTTACATGCCCATTTTTAAAGTCATATTCAAACTTCTTATCCAATATCACTTTCCCTTCAAGCGGTATATTATCAAAATCTTCAATAGCTATATTTAATAATTTCAATGAATCAATTTTGTATGAACTAACAAATACTGAATCTGGCTGCCAATTGCTAGTCAGTAAAACCGTATCCCCCTTTGTTAAATAGGTGCCAGTAGACCCTAAATAGGATAATCCCATTTCTACATGCAAACTGTACTGATTTTTATCATAAAAAGATATTTCGCCTCTTAAGTATTTATGATTGAGTACATATTTCTCAGATAGATTTACTTTGTCAGGTAACGAGCAACTGATAATTAATAAAAGAAATATGTATAATGTTAAAGTTTTTCTCATACTATTTATCTTTTAATTACCTCAAAAGGGTCTTGTTTTAATGATTTAAAAAGATTTGTACTATTATTGATTGCTTGCAAATACGTCTCAGTAGGATTAAGAGGATTTCCTGTAAGTGTATTGGTATCTATAGGTCCAGTTGGCAATTTACTATATCCCAGTGATCTTATCCAATTTTCATCAACATAAACGCTTGTGTTTGCACCAAACAATTGTCCTCTTTTATACGCCTCTATTTCGTCTGTTATATCATAGAGACTACCTGCAAGGTTACCTGAGTAGGATAATGACAATGCACCTGTCTCAAATTGATATGCATGCTTAAGTTCATGGGCAAAAGTTGCAAGTGGATTACTAGAATTTGAAAAAACATTAATTATTACATTGCCTGTAGTATTATCATAACTTGTGTTCCCATAAGTTCCTGTTGAAGTACTTCTATCCTTAACATCATACATCTGATCGGAAGCAGCAAGAATTGCAACTTCGCTTTTTACACTTTCTAATTGTGTATTTTGACTTTCGAGTCTTCCTATTTTTCTGTTTAAAGCTTTTTCTTTTCTTTCTGATAATCCACCTGATTTCAGTTGCGCCTTCTTTTCTTCAATTGTCTTATTATTATCAGCCATTCTTTTCTTAATATCATCCATCATTTTATTAACCCATTTCCATGCATCCTCAGAAAATTCCATCCCTGTGGGATCAATGTAACGTATCGGATTATTAGCGCAATAAGCAAATGGTGTAATACAAAAAAACTTTTCAGCTAATGGATCTGGTGAGTGCCATCTGGCTATTACAGGGTCATAAAATCGTGCTCCATAATCATACCAATTCAGTCCTATTTCATCCTGAAACATTTTTCCGTTGTAAAGATATTCATTTGGATGAGTAACTGAAGTACTATTGGCTTACAGAAATTTTATGTTTTTAAGATAGTTTTTATTTCTTCAACTTCTCTACCGAGGTCAAACGTTCTATTTTATACCTAAACTTTGAGCTTTATCTAACCAAATATTCCCAATTTTCTCATCCTTAGTAATCCCAATAC
>JBLNBO010000007.1:0-79045 GCA_050260055.1 Ignavibacteriales bacterium | reverse complement strand
TGTTAATAATTCCATTGTAAGCATCAACCGTAATATTTACCTTATTGAATGGGCAGTAAGCATTTCCCTGCTTCCTCACATAATTGAAGTAGAAATATTTTGGTGTAGAATTATCATAACTCTGATTGTACAAATCATAGTCTCTAAATTCAAAATCTTTTGATTTCTGAGGAAGTATCTTCTTAATAAAAGCATCTGCCAGTTTTTTAGCAGTTTCTTTATTATATTTCATCTTTGCATCTTTTGGTGCTTCAAACTTCGAATCAGAAATATAGAAACTGCGGACTTCTCCTGTTACTGCATCAACAGAGCAGCTTTGTGAACCATATCTTTCAGAAGCTACTTTTACTTTGCTATTTTGAGGAGCTTTGTATTCCCAATAAAAACTCCATACAGCATCCTGCATTCCCAGATAATCATCATATAGATTTGAATTTGTTAGAGTATATCCACTTTCAAGGTTTAGATATTTCTTTGCAATTTCAAGCGCTAATTCTTTTTTAATGTATTTTTTTGTTTTATCAACTGCTTTTTGTTCTTCCGGTGTAAGTTGAGCTTTTTGATCTTCTTTAGCTTTATTCATATTTTTTCTATAATAACCTTCACCGTTTGCGTAATAATAGCCATCTTTAAGTATTTCTCCAGTTTTAGCATCAATAGGCTTATTCCCATATTTTAATGAATATACGAGAATTGCTTTTGGATTTGTATAATCTCCATTATCCGAAACTAATTTGTATGAAAGTTCAACGCCTAATTTATCTTTGAAAATTTCTTTAGCCTGGTCAATGGTGATGTTTGCTTTTTGAAGGCTAATAATATCGCTATCCCATTCAAGCTGGAAGCTGGTAACATTTAAAGTACTTTTGTCTATGAATATATTAAAATAGTTGTCTATATAAGGAATATCTCCTATATATCTTACATAACTAAATGAATATGTATCGCTTAAATATTCGTTTCCACTTAAATATTGCTTCTCAAAAAGCTTTGTTTCTTTAAACTTTTCTGCATCAATATTAGAAATGAATTCTTCAGCAGCCTTCTTTGCCTGTTCTATGGTATATTTCGGTATCCTTGAAACATTCTTTTTTTCTGTATAGCTGGAATAGCTTACGATATCCCCTGTATCGGCATTTATTGTAACCGATGTGTCAAAGGATTTTTGCGATTGCACTTTTGAATTCCAATTTAGAAACCATAAGTTTTTACCATCGTTGTTCTCAGTGTAATTTGAATTAAAGTTAAAATCTTTTTCAGGTACTTTAAGTTTAGACTTTGCCAATTCTATAGCTTTTTCCAAGCTCATTTTAGGTTCTGTACTTTCTTGTGCAAACGATACTGGTATTGCAGTTAACACCATGATAACTGTCAATAAAAGAGATATAATTTTTCTCATATGTACACCTCCAAAAAATTTAGTACTTATTTGACCTTAATAATTAAAATTTGTTCCAGATATTTTATAAATTTTTCAAATTTTATTTTAAAAATCATTTATAAATTTTATGTATTTATATTTTATCATAGAAGTAAAAAAAAATAACCTTCTCTTATGAGAGAAGGTATTAAAAACTTTTTCATTTCTTAACAATCTTTTCCTGCCCATTCATATATTTACGCAAAGCCTTTGGAATAATAATACTTCCGTCCGCCTGTTGGTTATTCTCGATTATAGCTAACGCCGCCCTATCTGTAACCATCGTAGAGGATATTGTGTGAGGATAGAATGTACTGCCCTCTTCCTTACAGCGGGTATTCAATCTTCTCGTCTGAAAATCAAGCAGATTTGTGTTTGAATGTGTTTCCCTATATTCTTTAAATCCGCTGAACCATCCTTCAACATCATATTTTTTATAACCAGGTGCACCCATATCTCCTATACATACCCTTACAACTCTATATGGCAGTTCCAATAACTGCATAAGGTCTTCAACATTTTTCTGGCATTCCATATGCCATTTTTCAGACTCTTCAGGACGGCAGAAGATTATCTGCTCAACCTTGTGGAATTGGTGAACCCTGAATGCTCCTTTAGCTTTTCTTCCATATGAACCTGCTTCTGTCCTAAAGCATGGAGTAAATGCTGTGTACAATCTTGGCAGTGTTTCAGGCTGCAATATTTCATCATCATGATAAGATACTAAAGTCTGCTCGGATGTACCGATAAGGTACAACTCTTCTTTTTCAATCTTGTACAAATCTTCTTCTCCAAAGGGTAAATAACCTGTCCCAAAAAAGGTATGTTTTTTTGCAACTATTGGTGAAAGCATAAGCTCGAAGCCTCTTTCAACAAGCATATCCATTGCCAGGCGATATATCGCCCAAACAAGCCTTGCTCCATCACCCTTCCAGTAGTAATATCCTGCCGCTGCAACCTTGGTCCCCCTTTGCAAGTCAAGAATGTCAAGTTCAGCACCGATAACATCATGTGTTTTAGGTTCGTAATCAAATTTTGGTATAACACCCCAATTACGAAGCTCTACATTCTCAGAATCATCTTTTCCATCAGGAGTATCTTCCGCCAAAAGATTCGGAAGCTGTGCCCAAAGCTTGTCCCTTTCTATAGAAAGTTCATCTGTTAATTCTTTTAACTTATTTATTTGAATTTTAATCTCTTTTCCTCTTTCACGGTCTTGTGCTCCAGCAATTTTGTTTGATTCTCCTCTGAGTTGATCCAACTCTGTTTTCTTTGAATTTAGTTCTCTATCGACTGTAATCAATCTGTCAACATCAACATCATATCCACGTTTTTTACACAATGCTTTAAGCTCTTCAGGATTATTTCTGATAAACTTTATATCAATCATCTTTTTGTCCTCCTCAGAAAATCTTTCTTTATTGTACAATTTTACACTATAGGGTATATATTTTACAAATTTTTTTTGAAAAATCTTTAAAGAAAAAAGAGTCAATTTTATTTGACTCTTTTTGTAATTACCTAGATTCTCTTGAACCACCCGGATTAACATTTCCTTCTTGTCTATCCCTGTACGGATTACTTTTATAGGGATTTTCATTACTCTGAGCTCTATTAATACTGCCAGAATGCCTTATATCATGCTGCTGTAAATTTTGCGTTCTTTCCTGCCTCAGTTCATTCATATATTTCAAAAATGCCCCGCCCGTTTCTGGCGAGATATTTAATTTTACTCCATCTTTCGCAAGTTCTTCTACTTTCCCAAATTTTTCTCTTTCTTGTATTGATAATTCCTGTCTCTCGTCCCCTACCGATTCACCTTTTGCTTCGCGTTCCTTTATCTCATTTCTCCATGCATCAAGTGACCTCAACTCCTCCTCTAGCTCAAATTGCCGCTGTTCGAGAGTTACCGGCTGTTCTTGAGACCCAGTTTCTCTTTCTTGTGGGCTTCTTTCATCCAACTCTATATATTGACCTACCTCATCATATCTATTTCTATCTTGCTCACTCATGGCAATTCCCCCTATTGAGATACAAACGTATTTTTTGCATCCACATCTATAAAAATTATATCATAAATCCTGGAAGTATTAAAGAGCTTAAAGTCATTGCCATTAAGACAAGCTTTAAGCTCTTTAATACTTTTTTGGTCTGAGTGGGGAGACTTGAACTCCCGGCCTCTTGAACCCCATTCAAGCACGCTACCAAACTGCGCCACACCCAGATATTTGTATTGCTTTTATAGATTATAAAACAGATTAGTCTCAAGTGCAACTATTTATCCCTAAAGAATGCTGTTTTAAATATTTAAGGGACATGATTAGAATCACGTCCCTTTTTCGTTCTACATTACTATTGTTTTGAATATATTAAGTACTGAACCATAATTTTAGCGGAGGAATATCATGCGGCCAACCAAGATTCGTTTTATAGTCCTAGATAAGACCAGCTTGTCATTAATTGCTTATTCGTTGATATTTTGCGGCATCTTAATATATTGGATATTCTTCCGTATTTAAATAATTTCTTTCATAAAGCTTATTCCGTTATTAATCGAATTAAAACCAAGTAATTCAAGGACAGTTGCTGAAATATCTGCAAATGTACTTCTAGTTCCAAGATTTACTCCTCTTTTGATTTCTTTTCCGTAAACCAGTAAAGGAACATATTCTCTTGAATGGTCAGTACTTGGCGTTGTTGGATCACATCCATGATCAGCAGTTATAATAAGCACGTCATCATTTTTAAGGTTATCCATTATCTCCGGCAGTCTTTCATCAAAATACATCAATGCATTTGCATAACCTACAGCATCATTTCTATGGCCGTATATCATGTCAAAATCAACAAGATTAGTAAATACTAACCCTTTAAATGATTCTTTAATGTACTCTATAGTCTGCTTAATTCCCTCCTGGTTGTTATGTGCATGAACACTTTTTGTAATACCCTTGAATGCAAAAATATCCTCTATCTTTCCAACCGCTGCAACTTCTAAACCGTTTTCTTTTATAGCATCAAGCATGGTTTTGCCTACAGGTTCCAGAGAATAATCCTTTCTCCTTTCAGTCCTTTTATAATTCTCGGAAGTACCTTCAAATGGTCTTGCTATTACTCTTCCAACACTATGCTCTCCTTGTAGAAGATTTCTCGCAATTTCGCAAAGCTGGTATAGCTTTTCTATTGGAATTACATCCTCATGAGCTGCAATTTGAAATACGCTGTCCGCAGAAGTATAAACTATAGGAAATCCTGTTTTTACATGTTCATCTCCAAGCTCTTGAATAATCACTGTACCTGATGCCGGCTTGTTGCCTATAATCTTAGTACCTATAAGTCTTTCATATTCTTCTATTAAATCTTTAGGAAACCCTTCCGGATAAGTAGGAAATGGTTTATCCAATGTTATCCCTGCAATTTCCCAATGACCTGTTGTCGTATCTTTGCCCTTTGACTTTTCAGCCATTCTGCCATAACAGCCTATCAGCGAATCGGATTTACCGACACCTTCAGCCCCAGGAATTAATCCTAATCCAAGGTTTCTCATGTTTTTTAAATTAAACCCAGGTACATCTCTTGCAATATTGCCTATAGTATTGCTTCCGGCATCACCATATTCCGCCGCATCCGGAAGCTCTCCACACCCTGCACTATCTAAAACTATTAGTATTACTCGATTTATCATAATTCACCTCTTATAAAAAGTTGACAGTTGACAACCAAAAACCATGTTTAGTTTAGCCTATAATCAGAAATTATACTTTTATCCTTACAAAAATAAACTCATTCTCTTCTATTCCTGTATTCTCAATCTCGTGTTCAACATTTTGAGGATAAATAAAAAGGTCTCCATCTTTATACATATATTCACCATCACGATCCCTTACTATTCCCGAACCTTTAATAACAAGCATGATTTCTTCAATACCCTCATGGTTATGCCACGAATACTTGGAACCTACAGGAATATATCCATAAGTCATAGCTTGGAATTTTTCACTTTCCAACTCATTATCTGAGATAAATACCTTTCGCCCTCCACTACCGCTATGAGCATCTTCACGTTTAATACTCTCAAATGACTTTTTAATTATTTTCATTGGATTTTATCCTTTCTCAAAAAGTTGCCAATCTTTCCCCTATAATCATACAAAAAATAAAGGGTAAGCACAAGGCTTACCCTTTATTTCAATCTTCATTATGTATATTTGCATATTCTATTAGGTATCTTCGAAATTCGTCAGAAGCAAGTATGGCTAGGAAGAGGTTAAATTCAAAAGCGGAGCATATTTTCTATATGTGAGCATTTTGAATTTAATTTCTGACACCGCCAGACGCAGCTTATCACGGATTTGGCTATGCACGTGGGTGGGTCTTCTTATATACATCCTTAATCTTATTCTTAGCCAGTTGAGCATATATCTGAGTTGAGGAAATATCTGAATGTCCAAGCATTTCCTGAATTGACCTCAAATCAGCACCATTCTCAAGAAGATGAGCCGCAAATGAATGCCTTAATGTATGTGGCGTAATCTCCTTCGAAATCTTAGCTTGATTCTTATATTGTTTTATAATCTTCCAGAAGCCCTGTCTGGTTAATCTTTTTCCGTTTACATTAACAAATAAAGACTTTTCTTTCATGTCCGCTATTAACAAGTGTCTTGCCTTATCAAGATAATCCTTCAAAGCTTTTATTGCCATGGTTCCAATTGGCACGATTCTTTCTCTACTTCCTTTATTGCATCTTATAAATCCTACTTCACAGTTTGCATCTTCTACATCAAGTGAAATCAACTCCGAAACTCTAATTCCGGTTGCATATAGGACTTCCAACATTGCCTTATCCCTGTAACCTTTTAAATCTGTGCATTTAGGCTGTTCAAGGAGAAGTTCCACTTCTTTTGTTGATAATATCTGAGGAAGCTTTTTCTCAGCTTTTGGAGACTCAAGATTAACAGTCGGATCGCCTTCAACAATTTTTACTCTTGAAAGATACTGATAGAAAGAACGAATAGATGCAAGATTACGGGAAATTGTCGATGTAGCTCTCCCCTTCTTTTGAAGATTTAACAAGTAAGCTATTACTGTCGTTTTGCTCGAACTCTCAATTGTACTTAAATTCATATCTTTAAGAAATGCTATGTACTGATCGATATCTCTTTTGTATGATTGTAGCGTATTACTGGATAACCTCTTATCCTTTTCAAGAAAACCTACAAACCTTTCAATAATCGCCTGCATAATCAACTGCTCCTTTTGAAAAATATTTTGATTAATATTGAATAATATCTTGAAACAGTTTGCTGTTTTCTAGTCATTAGTATAGGCAAATGGAACCAACTATGCAAAACCTGTGAGATAATACACTTTTACGCAATTTGGCAAAATTCATGCCAAAGATTTACAACAGTTTGCATACTTTTTACATTTTACATCTTTTTATTTTGTGATTCAATATTATGTACATTATGTTAATCATTTTTTCTGTTAATTTTATGTTAAGAAACTAACAACAAATACCTGGGCAAGAGAATAGTAGCTTACAAAAACAACATTTATAAATGCCGGTATTGCAAGAGATTGAATAAAAGCTCCAACCGCAGCAGCAATAATTGCAAGTAAAGATATAGCTGAGTGAGAAATAAGTCTAATCTTAATTTCACTCTTCATTAGTCTTTTGTTACCATCTCCTTTTAATAAATAATAGGAGAATTTAGCTCCGCTAATACTAAGAATAATTATAAACGGCAACACGATTATTGTTTGAGGCAAAATTGATGATGCAATGACCATTACCCCTCGAACATTAGAAAAAACATCAATTATAAACCCTACAGTAAATCCAATTGTAAAGCCTTCGAACCCTATCAAACCGAATATTAATGGAATACCAAGTACTGTAGCGCCAAGAAACCATAGAAGGAGTATCAGTTTTAAATAATTAATAAATATTTGTTTGAATAATTCAACTCCAGATATGCTTACTTGTTTAGCTTCGAAAAAACCATTTACATAAGAGTATAAATCGCCTTTTTGATTACTATCCATTGCAACAACAGTAAATACCCCAGCGATTATTCCAATAACCAATGATATAATTAAAAGAAAAAAAATTGGCGCATTATCATGAAAGTACCTTGAAATTGCATTTTCAGTCTTTGCTTTCATACTTTGCACCACCTATTGTCATAATTCTTCTATAATTTAATTATAATGAGCAAGTCGGCTAATTATACCTTAATTTTTTATAACTCGGCCGTAAAGCCCTCCACCGCCTTCTTCTATTTCTAATTTCCCTTCCCGCGCTTTGATAATACTTTCAGCAATATCAGGGCTAACAATATTCTCAAGCTGAACCTTATTGGTATAATGAAGAATATTCATTTCTGTATCGAAGTGCTCAAGTAATCTATTTATGGATTTTTCCCCAAGCTTAGGTATATATTCCAGCGGAATCTGATTGATATAAGGCGGTCTATGTGCCGGACTTCCACTAGGATTGTCCTTTATTATCTCAATCCGGTCAAGCACTCCCATAACAACATTTCTGGAATCGCATTTTGCACAAGTTTTAACAGGCAATTCACCTTCAACCTTCTCATTGCATGCTTCACAGAACGTCCTATGATATTTGCCAAGTTTAGGATTTAAACCGTAATTGGCTTTAATCCTTCTGCCATTTTCTCTTTTCAGTGCCATGACCAGTTCTGAAAAGCTTGGACTTTCCATTTCAATCAAGTTATATTCTCTTGCAATCTTCGGAAGCGAATGTGCATCAGAATTGCTTAAAAAGGTTTTGTCTCTTAACTCGGATATTTGGTCTGCTAAATAAGTATCCGCACTTAGTCCAAGCTCAACAGCAAGGATTCTATCAAAGCCTTCTTTTTCATAAATTTTTATAAGTCTGTCAGTGCAATTTCCATAATAGCTTTTGTGCGGAGTAAATGCATGAGCAGGAATGTGTATTCCTCCAAATTCTTCAACTATGATCTGCAGTTCTTTAGCTGATATTCTAGCCTTTTGTGAACTTAAATTAATATTTTTAATGAAATTTCTCATTCTTTCAGAAAACTTTTCAATATCATTAACCGTTTTAAAAAAATTAATGCAGTGTCCTGCACAATGACCGGTTTCTGAAAATTCAGTGGTTTCAATTTCTGAACCGGGGATTATACAAAGCTTATTCCTGTAAAGAATACCTCCCTCAGGTATCTCTCTTGCTTCGCCTCTTGATATAAGGTCTCTTATATCCGAAATAACTCCAGGAGAAGCACAGTCAACTATTCCAACAACATCAATTCCTTTTCTAACCAAACATTCATGCGCAATATTTTCGAATGTAAGGCTGGCCGCTGAAGCATATTTCACCTGTTTACCTGCACTGGTTCTTCCAATATGGACATGAAGGTCAACGAAGAAGTCTTTCAATTGCATCATCCTTTTTATAAAATTTTTGTCGGGCTAACCCCTATGCTCGCTAATGTAACAGTTTATAAGAGGCTTCGCAGAAGTCTCTTATTGTACCCAATCAGCCACTGCGGCAAATGAGCGGCGACTTTTCCGCCAATTTTGGTCGTTCAAAAGCGGCAAATAAGATTTTAATCGGGGCTTAAACTTCCTTTGTTAGGCAGTTCGTTTCTCCCAATTGTGGGAGAAAGGTAGATTGAGGGTTAACGTAAAAAATTATTAGCCAAGAACACGCCATTTATCGTCTTTGCATCAGTAATTTTCCCACAAAGAACCATATTTATAAGTTCATCAATAGAATAAGTTTCATTTTCAATAAATTCATCGCTGTCTAAATTCATTTTTCCGGGCTTTAAGCCTCGCGCCAGATAAATATAAATATGCTCATCAGTAAATCCAGGTGCTGAATCTGTTGTCGCTAAATGCTTAAATGTTTGGGCAATATATCCTGTTTCTTCTTCCAGTTCTCTTTTTGCGCATGCCAGAGGTTCTTCTCCTGCATCAAGCTTCCCTGCAGGCATTTCTAAAGATGCTTTTTCTATCGCTTTCCTATATTGCCTAACCATTATTATCTTGCCATCATCCATCACAGGAATAACCATTGATGCTCCAGGGTGTCTGACTACATCCCTATTGGATATCCTGCCGTCTGGAAGTTCAACAGCTATTTTTTCCAAACTAATTATATAACCTTTGTATATCTGCTCTACACCCAATGTTTTTTCAGTAAAATCCAAGGATATCCCTCCTAACTCACCTTTCTATCTTCCCTCTCTCAAAATAGAAGGAAGGAATAGCAATTTCATTAAAGAAATTCTTGCCCTTACATTTATATTAATTTAATTTGCTCTCTTGCTAATTTATCGCACTTATTGTTGAATTCATTATCCGAATGTCCTTTGACCTTAACCCAATTTATTTTATACCTTTTTGAATAGTCATAGATTACTTCCCATAAATCGAGATTTTTGACCGGCTCTTTATCTTTAGTTCTCCAGCCGTTAAGCTCCCAATTATATATCCAGCCATTTTCAAAGGCATTAATTAGATATGCACTATCACTAAAAACATGGACTTCACATTCCTGCTTCAAAGTTTCAAGAGCCTTTACTACTGCCATAAGCTCCATTCTGTTATTTGTTGTTTCTTTCTCTCCACCAGCAATTTCTTTCTTGTGCTCATTATACATAAGAATAGCTGCCCAACCTCCGGGGCCAGGATTTCCCGAGCAAGCCCCATCAGTATATATCTCAACTTTTTTCATATAAATTCCCTTTCAAATACTTATATAGCCCTCTCAAGAATGGTTTTGTTTTTAACTGTCAACTGATTTAATCCTCTTCGCTCATTTCCTCAGCTTTTTCAAAGGCTTCTCCAATAGCTTTCATAACTGTCCCTCTAAACCCACGTTTTTCAAGCTGATAAACAGCTTCTATTGTTGTACCTGCAGGAGAACATACCATATCCTTTAATTCGCCTGGGTGCTTGCCTGTTTCCATAACCATTTTTGCTGAGCCTAAAACTGTTTGTGCTGACAGCTCATATGCAATATCACGCTTCAAACCCATTCTAACCCCCGCATCAGCCATAGCTTCAATAAACATAAATACATACGCCGGGCCGCTTCCGGAAAGTGCAGTAACAGCATTCATCTGATTCTCATTAACCTCTATAACTCTTCCAATGTATTCAAATATTTTTTTAATACTTGTCATTTCCTTATCATTAATATTTTTGTTATAGCAAATAGCACTCATACTTTCCTTTATCAATGCAGGAGTATTTGGCATTACTCTTGCAACCTTGCATTCACATTCCAGAACCTTCTCTATTGATTCAATTGTAACCCCCGCAGCAATTGATATTATTACAGTGTCTCTTAATTCATCCTTTTTCATCTTTTTGAGTACTTCTGGGACAATACTGGGCTTAACTGCAAGAATTACATAATCAGCAAATCTCAAAACATCATTAAGTCTGGCTCTTGCTATTACACCATATTTCTTCGAGAGTGTTTCAGCCTTTTTATGCTCTTCATCAAGAACAAGTATGCTTTCAGCATCAACCTCACCGGACTTAATAATTCCTTTTACTAAAGCTCCGCCCATGTTTCCACAACCTATGATTCCAATTCTTTTATTAGGCATTTTTTACCTCCAGCATTAGTTTTATAATACTGATTATATATTTTGGAAATAATCTATGCAACTAAAAGAAAGAAGCCAGCTTAAAAGCTGGCTTCTTTCTTTTAGAAATCCACAATGCCTGATTCGATATTGTAGAATGCCCCATGTAAATTAATCCGGGAGGGAACAACTTTGCGAAGCTTTTGGACTCCTTCGACAACCTCCATTCTAGCAAGGTGGTCTACAACTTCCGGCTCGCTCATTTCATTCCTCAAACTTTCCAGCAATGTCGGCTCGACATCAATTCCCTTCGCTACTGCGTGTCCATAATAACCGCATTTACTGTGTCCCATCAAGACAACCAGTTCAAGCGATTCAAACTCACTGGTAAAGAACTCTACGTCCTTCAGAACATCTTCGGTTATTCGCGCACCTGCATTTCTTATAATAAGTGCTTCGCCGAGTGATAAGGAAAATATCTTCTCTGGGATAACCCTGGAATCGCTGCATGTAATAATCAATATTTGCGGCTCCTGCCCTTGTTCTGCCAGCATATGGCGTTCAACCGTAGCATAGTGATCCTCGATAAATGCCCCATTACCTCTAATCAATCTCTGGATAATTGGGTTTATCTCCATTACTCAACACTCCTTTACTTTCTTTTTATCCTCAAAATCCCAGATGGGATATTGAACAGTTTTACGACTTGCAAATTGCATTATTAAAATAGGTTGTCTATTATATTAATTTTACTACAAATTATATCAGTTTTATATAACTTCTTGATAATTATTGGATAAACTTTGGTTAAATAAACAGGCTGACATAAAGTCAGCCTATAATAATTAGATTTAAAATGAAACTTCTCCTGTAATATCATCAAGGAACCAAGTAGTTACTTCGACATTACTTTTTCGTGAAAGGCTGGCATTGAATTTAGCCGCAGTATCAACCGCCTGCATCATTGCAGTATGCGCGACCAGTTCTCCTGTACTCGGGAATGATAATTGAAATGCTTCGAGCATTCTTTGATCATCTCCAAAATACTGTTCCATGCAGCAAGTGCATTTTTTATGGGCAAGAAACGCCACGATATATATTTCTGGGTTTTCCTCCAGACGCTTTTTGATTCTTGCTCCTAGTCCATCTTCATATGGCAGTCCATGGCTTTCCAAAACCTTATACAACGCACTCTGACTAAGACGGTCCCTTAGATCAAGGGAAATTTCATCACACACTATAATTAGAACCTTAGAAGTTTGCCTCACTAATTGCTCCATTACAGTATCTTCTACCAAACTGTTTGATGCCATTTTAAAATCCTCCCTTTTCTTTAATAATCCTAACCTCTTATCGAAGTTAAAAACAGCTGCCGTCCCTTACAGTCACTTACTGTAACAACTTTTTAAAAAATACAAATTCTCTTCATTTTACCTTAAATTAAATACATTATTATTAATAGATTGTTAGGACTCTGTTAAGAAAAATGGTCTGAAAAACCTCAGACCATTTTGACTCAACCTATAACATTATGAATAATGTTCCTTAATATTTATTACTAACTATGCAGGGAAAAGCTTTCCTCCGGCTGTAGAATTTCATGTCCCCTTTCCTTTAATCCCTTAATATTATGATATTCGCTTATTAAAATAACTACCTCTCCGTCAGTAAACGTATGTCCATCATCTATATGTCTATAACCGCTTTTGTTTTTCACAATCAACGGAATAATTTTATATTTTTTAATAACTTCTTTTTTTGTCATCATCCTTATTTCCGAATCCTTGTTAATCCGTTTCTTCAAAATTACCATGTGCATTCCTTGCCACCAAAAGCTCTTTATTACATCGATATCAATCAATCCTACCGTAAAAGTTGAAGCTATTAGCTGTGAAGAACTCAATACCCTGTCCACGTTATAGTTATTTTTAATTCTCCTTCCAAAATCGGTGTCAACTACTCTAATTACTGTTCGTATTGAACGTTTAATATCCTTCGCATGCAAAGCTATACCAAGGTTAACCAAGTCATCATCCGTTACAGCAACCAGGGCTTTTGCCCGTTCGATTGCAACTCTTTTTAAAACCTTAATATCTCTTGCGTCTCCAATTATCACGGGCATCTTTCTTTTCATTACTGCAAGTTTCTCTGATTCAGTCTTTTTTTCTATTACAATAACTTTTTCACCAATCGCATTTAATGAATCGGCTATTCTGTAGCCCAATCTTCCCATTCCTGCAACAATAATATGATTTCTAAGCTTTGTTTTATTAATACCAAAATACTGCTCGAATTTGTTATTCAGAACCATTTCTGCAAGCAAACTAAAAAAGCAACCAATCAAAGCAGCCCCGCTGAGTATTACCATACAGTCAAAAAATTTAACCCATGGCGCGGCATCTTTAAGATTGAAATCTCCGTAACCCACTGTCGCACACGTAGCAATAACAAAATAAAGAGAATCGATTATTGACCAATTCTGAGTCTTATGAAATACCCATACAGAAACTAATATGAACAAACTGAATATTAATATTAACAATTTTATTGCATTTGGAACTTTTTTGATTGCATGAGTAACCTTAAAGAAAGCTTCCTGAAAATTATCCACTAATACTCCTATTAGCGAAGTCTTTTTTTCTATAGAAAGCATGTCCTCTTTCTTTTCTTTTAAGAAATCAATGTTTGTTGAAAATAAAAGAACCTTATCTCCCAAATTAAATCTATAATCATCATCTGACAGGATTGAAACATTTTTTTCTTCTTTTTCTATGTAGACCGGCTCGATTCTCAATTCATTTCTGCATTCCCTTACTGTTTTATTCAAGAGTAAGGATTTTTTATTTATAGTACTTTTATAAAGGAATAGATTCTTTTTATCAAACTTTATATATTCACAAATCTTATCACTCAAAACAGCAGATACAAATCCTAGAGAAGCTAATGCCGGAGTACATAATACTTTATCTATACCAAATCCTGCTGTAATCTTATCAGCAAGGAATTCATCGAACATTCTTACTGTAATTAATATATTTGGGTTTATTTCCTTTGCTTTAAGTGAGATTTCTACACTTGTAACCTCGTCCTTCATAATAACAATCATTGCTTTTGCAGAATCTGTTCCTGCTTCTATCAAAACCTCATCAGAACGTGCATCACCAATTATTACCTTAATGTTATTTGCTTTGATAAACTTTTCGTCTTGCTTTTTTACTTCTGAGGTAATCAATACAATATCTTCTTTTATTTTTAAAAACTCTTCCAAAACTTTAATTGTTACATTCCCAGACCCGCAAATTATAACATGCATAAAAATATATCCTCCTGGAATAAGCTGCAACCGCTAATAAATATTATACCTTTTTCTTTTAGTATTTTAAAGCAATGCCAACAATTTCTAAAACAGGAATACTTGAATTATATTATCTAAATAATTATTATAAATAAAAAGATTTAATAGGTGTCTCCTATAAACAGAAGCCACCTATTAAAAATCAAATCTTAAGCGTTTCTAGTCAATCAATTTAGATTATTCTAAACTGCATTCATATTACTTAAAATATTGCAGATAGCTTAAAATATTTAAGTTAAAACCAAACAACTTCTCCTGAGCAAAGGTTATATTTTGCTCCAACTACTGTTAGCTTTCCTTCTTCTATAAGATGGTCTATCAAATCACTTTCTTGTGCTTCTTCTACAGCTTCTTTTATATTATGATCTGCCGCAGCTTCACATATGCCGTCAGCGCATTCGCTATCATCCATCGCCTTTTGAACGCTCTTAACAATCTTGCTTACTATTGAACCAATAAATCCATGTGTTTCTCCGCCTTCAACAGCTGCTGCAACCGCTCCGCACTTTTCATGTCCTAATATTACAACCAACTGCACACCCAAATGTTCAGCTGCATATTCCACGCTTCCCAAAACAAAATCATTGATTACGTTTCCTGCAACACGAATAACAAATAAATCTCCAAGTCCTGCATCAAATATATGTTCAGGCGCAACCCTCGAATCGGAGCATGTAACAATTATTGCATAAGGCTTTTGCCCATTTTCGAACAATTCTTTTCTTCTCTCAGGTCCAATATTTCTTTCACTATAATTACCTGATACAAATCTCTTATTCCCTTCTTTAAGCTTTTTAAGGGCTTCTTCTGCAGAAACCGCACTAGTTACCTCATGAGACATTAAAAATTCCTCCTTAAAATCATTATTCTTAAGACATAAATAATTATAATGATTATAAGAATATTTTTCCATAGTATTATTAATTTTTTAAGGTAATATTTGATTACTGATTATTCATATTATTTAAAATAATTATTCTTATTGACTTATATATTTAAGCATTTATCAGCTTAAATAAAATTAACAGGAAGCCTTTAACTATTAACAGGCAGTGGATTAGTTAACATGTATCTTTAGGAATGTTCAAAAAAGGAGGGACGTTAAATGATAGCAGTTAAATCATTTTATATTTATAATGATTCTCTAGTAAAATTTGATGAGCAGATGGAAAAATACCTTGCAGAAAACAATGTTAAAAAAGATGACATAATCGCCGTCTTACCAGTTTACAGCAAAGACTTTTTAGGCTCATTCTTTACCTCTGGAATTATACTTGTTTATTCAAAGAAATAATTCCAATATGAACAAAAGTGGAAATCAATGAATCCCCCTAGATTATGAAAAAACTCTCAAATGAGTTTCTCATTTGAGAGTTTTTAATCTAGGTAATCTTTTAATTTTTTACTTCTGCTTGGATGTCTTAACTTTCTAAGTGCTTTTGCTTCAATCTGTCTAATTCTTTCACGTGTAACGTTAAATTCTTTTCCTACCTCTTCAAGGGTTCTAGCTCTTCCATCATCTAAACCAAATCTAAGCCTTAATACTTTCTCTTCCCTTGGTGTAAGTGTATCAAGAACATCAATCAACTGCTCTTTTAACAATGTGAATGCAGCAGCTTCTGAAGGTGCTGGAGCATCATCATCAGGAATAAAGTCACCGAGATGACTGTCTTCTTCTTCACCTATCGGGGTTTCTAAAGATACAGGTTCTTGAGCTATTTTCATGATTTCTCTAACTTTATCAACAGTTAGACTCATTTCTTTAGCAATTTCTTCTGGTAAAGGTTCGCGGCCTAACTCTTGAAGAAGCTGTCTTGATACCCTTATAAGCTTATTAATAGTTTCAACCATATGAACTGGAATTCTTATAGTTCTAGCCTGGTCAGCAATTGCCCTTGTTATTGCCTGTCTAATCCACCATGTAGCATAAGTACTAAATTTATAGCCTTTTCTATAGTCAAATTTCTCTACAGCTTTAATAAGTCCCAGATTGCCCTCCTGTATCAAATCTAGAAATAGCATTCCTCTACCAACATACCTTTTAGCAATACTAACAACCAGTCTAAGATTTGCTTCAGCCAATCTTCTTTTAGCCTCAGAATCACCTTTCTCCATTCTTTGTGCAAGATCAATTTCATCTTCAGCAGAAAGTAAAGGTACTTTACCAATCTCTTTCAGATACATACGGACAGGGTCATCTATACTGATACCTTCAGGGACTGTAAGGTCAAGGTCTTCTTCGTTTAATTGAATATCTTCAATTTCACTTTCAAAATCGCCGATTATATCAATTCCAAAGTTTTCGAGGGTGTCATAAATTTTCTCAATTTGCTCCGGATCCAGGTCTATCTCTTCGAGCGCATCCATTATTTCTTTATAGGTAAGCATGCCTTTGGCTTTACCTTTTTCTATCAACTCTTTTATTATAGCCTTTTTACTTTCGTTATTTCCCACCTTACATTCCTCCTTTCTGTACAAGTCTGCCCATACCGGATTTTATGCTATGCAGTTTTGCGGTTATATCCCTAAGCTTTTTTTCAAGTTCTAAAACTTCTTCCTCTGTAAGATTTTCATTTTTCATTTTCGTTATAATACTCTTCTTCCTCTCTTCAAGTTTTTCTCTTTCTATTGCATTGAATAAATCTACGGCTATTTTATGTGAATCTTCAAAATCATAATCTTTTTGAATAATCCCAGAGTAAGCATTTCTTTCTTCTTCATTCTCAATGATACTCAATATATCAGAATGCATCACTTCTTTGCCTTGCTCATACATTTTATATATCTTTAGCGCTATTTTCCCAAGCAAATCTGATGAAAAGCCTTCCGGCTTAATTTTATCCTTAATGTATTGATAAGCTTCTATGCTATTATTGCTTAAAAGTGCAATAAGCATTTTTTCTGCTTGTTCAACTTTTGTTAAACCATCATCTTTTTTTACTGATTGTATTTGCGTTAAAGCCTGAACTTTTGGTGCCCGCATCCTTTTAGAGTGTCCATAAAGTATTCTATCTATCTCGGCATATATTGGTTCTTGGCTTATTCCTGTATCTTTTGAGATATTTTTAATGTAAGCATCTCTCTCGATATTATTCTGTACTTTTGCCAAGACTCCTGCCATTTTATTTAAAAATTCTATCTTACCTTTTGTATCATTTAAATCATACTGCTTTTTAAGTAATTCTATTTTAAACTCTGCGAGAGATTTTGCTGAATCAACTGAGCTTCTAAAGTATTTTGCTCCCTTTTTCCTTATAAATTCATCAGGGTCTTTTCCTTCGTCAATCTTCATCACTCTAACTGCAATTTCCATATCGCTTAACAAATCCAGCCCTCTGATTGCTGCCGCTTGCCCAGCGGCATCAGAATCGTATGAAATTACAATCTCTTCAAAATATTTTCTAAGAAGGCGCCCCTGTTCAGGCGCTAAAGCAGTTCCCAGCGTAGCTGCAACGTTATCTATACCATTTTGGTATAAGGATATTGCATCCATATAACCTTCGACAACTATTACCTTCTTCTCTTGAGACTTTTTTGCTAAATTAAGGCAATACAAATTTCTTCTTTTATTAAATACAACTGTTTCAGGCGAGTTCAGATATTTAGGCTGTGAGTTGTCAAGTATCCTTCCTCCAAAACCTATTATCCTATCTCTTACATCAAATATCGGGAAAATTATTCTTCCCCTAAATCTATCATGAAGCCTATTTTGATTATCTATATATGAAAGACCTGATACCGAAACAACCTCTTTTCTAAACCCTTTCTCCAATAGAAAATCTGTTAATTCCCTATCCTTCAAAGATGAAAAGCCCAATCCGAATTTCTTTATGGTTTCAGGAGATATTCCTCTACTTTTTATATAGTTTCGTGCAATTTCGCTTTCTTTTTCAAATAGCTTAGTATAAAAATATCTTGCTGCCTCTTTATTAATCTCGTATATTTCTTCCTTAAGCTTTGCTGTTTCAGGCTGAAATCTGCTGTCGCTTGCTTCATCAATATGTATCTTTGCTCGTTCGGCAAGAAGTTTAACAGCTTCCGTGAACTCAAGATTCTCAATTTTAGAAATAAAGTGAAGTACATTCCCACCGGCGCCGCAGCCAAAACAAAAATAAATTTGTTTTTCAGAGGAAACAGAAAATGATGGTGATTTCTCTGCGTGGAAAGGACATAAACCAAAGTAGTTTTTTCCGCTTTTTTTTAACTTAACATACTCTGATACTACATCAACAATATCATTTGCATTCTTTATTTCATCAAGAAGTTCTTCAGAAAAATAACCTGGCATTGCTACACCTATCATTCTTGGTTTATTGATTTCGACAAATTTTTTCTTTTTCCTCCCAAGTAGAAAAATTAAATGTTTGTAACAATATTTTTTCTATTGATGTCTATTCTCAAGCAATATAAACATATGCCTTAAACCCTTATGAATATAATTGTGAAATTTTTTTAGCCTTACATAGTCATTTTATATTCGACAATCAAAATTTGTTTTCCTTCTTTTTTTTATAAATATTTTTCTATTTAAAACGTAACGTCTTAATCTGCTGTTAATCAGCCAAATAAAAACTTATTAAACATATGTTTATTTTTTTATAAGCTTTATCAATTATATTTTAACAGTAATTTTACAATTTATACCTAAATCAAAACGCACTAAAATTGTTAGATATTAATATAATTATTTCTCTTTTGCTCACTATGTTAATATTATCTTCATATTTTCTGCTTTTCCCCATTCATCTACTAATTTTGGCTGATTAAATATTTCTTTAGTAATTTTATTTTTCAATTATTTCATAATTCATCGTCATATAAGAATTTATAATAATAATTTACTCATCTTACTAAATCTTAGTACATTATTATAGCAGTCGAGTGCATAGAATTAACTGATATAACTACTACTTGGAGGAACAATGATTAAACCAAAAGCCTTAAGAAAAGGTGACACAATCGGTATAGTATCTCCCGCAAGCCCTATTGAAGAAAAGCACAAGGAATCTTTTGAAAATGGTATTCAGGCTTTAAACAACATGGGCTATCTCACAAAAGTGGGTAGAAATGCCTTGAAATCAGATGGCTATCTTTCCGCAACCGATGAAGAAAGAGCCAGTGATTTGATGGAAATGTTTAAGGACAAAAGCATTAATGCAATACTTTGCTCCAGAGGGGGTTATGGAACAGAAAGATTATTGAATATGCTTGATTTTCAAGTCATTGCGCAAAATCCAAAAATTTTTGCAGGTTACAGCAATATCTCATTTTTACTAAACATTTTTACACAATATTCTGGATTTATAACCTTTCATTCACCTATGGTAATTAATATTGGCAACTGCCAGGAAGACTTTAATGTCAATAATATGATTAGTTCTATTTCGATAATACAGAGAAACTATATCCTTGGGATGAAGGCTGAAGGTATATCTAAAAGTAAATCAGCAGCCATAGCAACAGGAAGATTATATGGGGGAAATCTATCTACAATTATCGGAACTATTGGTACCAAATATGAACTTGATACTGAAAACTGTATTCTCTTTATTGAAGAAGTAGGCGAGCATGTATATGCAATAGACCGAATGCTTACCCTATTAAAAAATGCCGGTAAATTAAATTCTTGCAGTGGTTTCATTCTTGGCGATTTTACTGATTGTGAAAATTCCTCAGGAAAATCAATTATTAATGTTATAAATGAAGTTATTTTATCATTGGGCAAGCCTATAATCCATTCCTTCCCATGTGGCCACGGGCCAGTAAAATCCACGCTTCCTATAGGAGCAAAAGTTCAAATTAATGCTAATACCGGGATTGTAAAAGTTCTAGAATCTGTCATAAAAAAATAGAATTAATCAAATTTTTGTCTTTGTTATTTTATGTCGTTTTTAATTGTCTCAATGTTTTAACTGTTATATAATAGAAGTAAGAAGCATTAATAATTTTTAAATAAACATGGTGATAAAATGGTTTATGATAAAGAATCAAAAGGAAAATCATTTTTTAAACTTTATAAATATTACCAGACGCTTAAGAATAGCTTTTCCCTGGGTAAGCGTAAAGATATGCCTTCTCAACGAAGCATTAGAAGGCCATCTATAAAAGGTTTCTTTCAATACCGCCCTACTGTTGAAAAAAATATAATATTGCAA
Organism: Ignavibacteriales bacterium; assembly: GCA_050260055.1. Classification (GTDB taxonomy): domain Bacteria; phylum Bacillota; class Clostridia; order Acetivibrionales; family UBA4821; genus JBLMYQ01. Next base: position 58,522 of record JBLNBO010000007.1, on the reverse strand, counting down.
AAAAGAGTTGAAGAATTAGAACAAAAGCTTGAGCAAGAGCAACTCAAAAGGCAAGAACTAGAACTAAAAATCAAGCAAGAACAAATTAAGAGCCTAGACTTAGAGCAAAAAAACATACAATTGGAAATCACTTCAAGCACAGACGTTCTCACGCACCTTCAAAATAGAGACGGTTTTAATAATTCTCTTACATCTAAGATTGCGAGATCAATGTTATTTGACAAATCAATATCATTAATATTATTTGATCTTGATAATTTCAAAGAATGCAATGATGCTCTAGGCCATCCCGAAGGGGATAAATGCCTTCAAAAGTTTGGTTCTATACTTAAACAGCAGATAAGAAAAGATGATTCTGCTTCTAGACTTGGCGGGGATGAATTTGCTGTAATCTTGTATAACGCAAGCATAGTTAATGCAAAGGAAGTAACTGAACGTATACGGAATAATCTTCTCGAGCAAGACATATCTTTTGATTCCAAAGATAGTAAAACAGGAATAGAAGAAAAGAAGCAAGTCTCATCCAGCGCTGGAGTTTTCCACGTTAATAAAGAACAATGGACTAAGATTGCCGGTTATCTGAATATTGACAGAAAGAAATTAAAAGAGGCATATTCAAATCTTGATAGGCAGGTAACTTCTATTGAAGATATAAACACAATAGATACTTTCAGAAATACTATTAAAGAAGTTGTAATGCCGGTTATATATCGAGAAGCCGATAATACACTTTATGCAGCAAAAAGAAGGGGGAAAAATTGCGTTCAGGTAAGTACCGCAGACTTCAAACCAAAACATTTTGAGCAAGAAATTCAAAATCAAAATAATAATTCAACACATAATAGAAGCTTAAATCAATCTCATTCTGATAAAGAAAGATAAGAATAAATACTTCACAATAAAACCACTCCCAAGGGAGTGGTTTATTCTTAGCTGTGTCTTAATTCTTCGCGGTCTGTTCTAATGCTATCCAATGCATCTCTTAAAACATCTTCAAGCTTTGCTAAAACTTCATCAGCATACTCTTTCGAGCCTCTATTCATTTCTTTTGCAATTCTTTGTGCATTAGCAATCATTTCTTCAGCCACTGGTTTTGCATTGTTGATAATTTCCTGTGCTGTTTCATTTGCAATTCCAATGATATCATCCGCTTTTTGCTTTGCCAGCTTTGTAACCTCATGATCGTCAATCAATGTTACGATTCTGTTTTCTGCCTCTTGAACAACATTCTCTGCTTCTTTTTGAGCCTCCAACAAAATTCTATGTCTTTCAACCTTTACCCACTTTGCCTGTTTGAGTTCATCAGGAAGTTTTAATCTTATTTCTTTAACAATATCAAGTATCTGTTCCTTTTCAATAAGACTCTTACCTATAATCGGAATAGTAGCGCTTCTTTCCAGTTCATCCTCCAGGTGTTCCAACAATGCATATGCGTCCATGGTCTTACTCCTTTCCAGCGGTTAATTTATCTAATACTCTTTGTTTTATTATGGAAGGTACAAATTCTTCAATATTTGCTCCAAATCTTGCAATTTCTTTAACCATACTTGAACTTAGGTATGAATATTTATTATTTGTCATCATAAATATTGTCTCAATATCAGGATCCAGATTCTTATTTAGCAGAGCCATCTGGAATTCATACTCAAAATCAGTTATTACTCTAAGTCCTTTAACAACAACAGTTGCACCTTTTTGTTTTAGATAATCAATCAGAAGACCACAGAAGGACTCAACTTCAACATTATCATAATCTTTGACGCATTCTTTTATTAGTTCTACTCTTTCCTCAAGGGAAAATGCTGAAGTTTTATTTGGATTACAGACAACTGCAACAATAAGCTTGTCAAAAATCTTTGATGCTCTTTCTATAATATCAAGATGTCCATATGTAATCGGATCAAAGCTTCCTGGATATACACAAACCTTCAATATGCTTTCTCCTTCATAAAAAAACTTAATTTAGTGCGTCCATAACTTCTCTCATCGTACTTCTTCATTTCAAATATATTATCTGCGAGAATTTCTTCAGTTTCTATTATAATAATACCTTTATCTGAAATCAAATTTTTCTGTATGATACTCTCAACTGCTTTTATCTCCATGCCTTTTCCATAAGGAGGATCCAGAAATATTATGTCAAACTTTATATTATTTTGTGATAATGCTTTGATTGCTCTTTCATAATCATTATGATATATCTCTGATGTTTCTTGGAAACCAGTATGCCTGACATTTTCTTTTATTATATTAATACTTTCTTTACTAGCATCAACAAATATCGCTGTTTTTGCTCCCCTGCTCAAGGCTTCGATTCCAAGAGCTCCTGAACCTGCAAAAAGGTCAAGAACAGCTGAACCGTCTAATAATGAACCAATAATACTAAATAGCGATTCTTTTATTCTATCCGCGGTTGGACGTGTTTGCATGCCCTTTAAAGATTTAAGCAGCAACCCTCCAGACTTTCCTGAAATTACCCTTAATGACATATCTAAATTACCCTTCAAAATCCTATTGAATATTTTATAACAAGACAGAAAAATGTCAACTGTTTTCAGCTTCAATTATATCAATAATCAACGGAATTTGAACAGTTTCATTTTTTTCGATTGTATATGCTTCAATTATTATCTTTTCTGACGTTTGTGCCTTTTGATTATCATTTGCATGCATCCAGGCCAAAACATCACCTTTGCTTACTTTATCCCCAATTTTTCTTTCAACAATTACTCCCACATCATACTCAATCTTATCTTCTTTACTTTCTCTACCTGCTCCCAACTGCATTGATGCAATTCCAATCAAATCAGTTTTAATTGCTGTAATATAACCATCATTTTCAGCTTTAACAGGTATTTTGAATTCTGCCTGCTTAAACTTTTCCGGATTGTCAATCAAATCAACGTTTCCTCCTTGATTTACAACCATTTCTCTAAACTTTTCAAAAGCTTTTCCATTAGCCAGTAATTCTTTAAGACTATTTTTCAGCTCCGGTATTTCTTCAGTTCTCCCAGAAAGCTTTAGCATATATGCACCAAGCACCAGGCATATCTCTTCAAGGTCTTTTGGTCCTTTACCTTTCAATGTTTCTATCGCTTCTTTTACCTCTAAGGAATTTCCTACTGCATACCCTAAAGGCTGATCCATATTTGATACTACAGCAACGGTCTTCCTATTAAGGCTTTCTCCTATTTCAACCATAACCTTTGCAAGCTCCTTGGCTTTTTCAGCATCTTTCATAAAAGCACCGCTTCCTGCCTTTACATCAAGTACTATTGCATCTGCACCGCCGGCAATTTTTTTGCTCATTATACTGCTTGCAATCAGAGGTATACTATCAACCGTAGCAGTCACATCTCTAAGAGCATACAGCTTTTTATCCGCAGGAACAAGATTTCCTGTCTGCCCGGCTATCGCAATATTAATTTTATTAACGCTTTCAATAAACTTTTCTCTGGATATAGCTGTATTAAACCCTTCTATAGCCTCAAGCTTATCAATTGTTCCACCGCTGTGCCCCAAAGCTCTTCCAGACATTTTAGCTACAGGAATTCCTGCTGCGGCCACAAGCGGAGCCACTATCAGGGTTGTTTTATCTCCAACGCCTCCTGAACTATGCTTATCCACTTTAATTCCTTTGATTTCCGAAAGGTCAATCATATCTCCCGAAGATGCCATAGCCATTGTTAAAGTAGATATCTCTTGTTTTGACATTCCTTTAAAATATATAGCCATAAGAAGAGCTGCTACCTGATAATCAAATATCTTTTGTTCGCAGAATCCAGTTATAAGATAATTTATTTCCTCCTTGGTAAGCTCTTCACCTTTTTTCTTTTTTTCAATAATATCGTAAATTCTCATTAGTTTTATTCCTCCCAAAATGCATTCATTATATGATTTATATTAATACTCGACTCCTTTTCAGAACCTGTTAATACTTCTATAACATCAAAGCGAACTGCTGAATCTGTAAGTTTTTTCTGGAGAAGAAACACTTTCGCTGATTTTATAATCGATTTTCTTTTCTTAAAACTTATTGATTCGATTGGGAATCCATAATTAACATTAGTTCTGGTTTTTACTTCGATAAAAATTATATACTCTTCTTTCTCTGCAATTATATCAATTTCTCCTAATTTGCATGTAAAGTTATTTTTCAATATTGTATAGCCATTATCTACAAGATATTTCCTGGCTTTCTTTTCTCCAACCTGGCCTAAATCCTTTTTATACGGCATTGCTTTCTCCCTCTACAGTATAAAGCTAAAAAAAACAAAAATACAAAAAATTTTGTGAAGAAATTATTTTGTATTTATTTTTGAATGCATATTGTCCAAATCACTTACAAATACAAGGATTTGCGCCACAATCTCATATAATTCAGGGGGAATCTCATCTCCAATAGACATGGCATTAAGCGTTTTTGCAAGTTCCGGATTTTCATATATAGGTACGCTGTTTTCTTTTGCAATTTCAAGTATTTTTTCTGCAATATCTCCCTTTCCAAGAGCAACAATTTTAGGTGCATCTTCTTGGTCAGAAGCATATTTCAAAACAGCCGCCTGCTTAATCTTCTTTCTTTCCATAGTTTACACCTTCACATCAATCGAGAATTTTTTGTCCCTAACATCATTTTCAAAATTTTTGTCTACTTCAACAATTCCTGTCTTTTTCTCTATCAATGAACAATTAACTGAAATAAACTTATAGCCATATGCATTTAAAGACTGTGCCAGTTTATGAGAGTTCTCCTTTAAAAGGGAAACCAAATCTTCATTTTCCATTCTGAAATTACATTCAACATTCTTGCCTTGAACCTTAACAAATACTTCGGTCAAGCCTAAATTAGGCATATCCAATGATAAGAATAAACTGGCATTTGATGGGTCGATTTTTCTTTTTTCTTTTTTTAGTACATAGAGCTGACCATTTGTTTCTTTACCCCAAATATTCAATGGAATCTGAACAAAAGCATTATACTGGCTCAAGTCACGCATAAAGTTAATGTTATCTTCTGTATTAGCAATCAATGTCTGGATACCAGATGCGTCAGTCTTTGCGAAAATACTGTCTTTTATTGTTTCGAGTTTTCCCATCAATTCTCTATAGCTCTCAGTAATATTCAGGTCTTCTTTGAGATTATCTGTCAAAGGATTGATAAAATGTTTTTCAAAATGAGTTTTAATCTCTTTCTTCAATGCTTCAATATCTTTTAGTTCAATCTCCCTTGTTTTCAATTCCGAGTTGTTATTTGTATTAAGATTATCATCGTTGGTCCCAAGCAGCTTGAAAATTGCTTCCTTCTCATTTTTGGGCAATTGTTTTATAGCTTCTGAAAGTTCATCATTAGGCATATCTAATACTGCTTTTTTAAATTCATTTATTTCAATATCAATATTCTCTTCCTGATTGGTTTTGATAATGTTGGTAAGGTTATCGATTTTTTCGGTTATAACTTTTTTGATCTGCTCAATTTGCTCAGGCTTTAATAAAATTCTCTCTGCTTGCTTATTATCATTTTTTTGTATGATATCAGTTGTTTGGTTACTTTGCTTGCTATCAGTTTTCTGCGGAATATCAATTATTTGATTATTTTGCTTATTGCCAGCTTTTTGTATTATTTCAGGAACTTCACTGTTTTGTTCACTTCCAGTTTTAATTTGATTAAATACTGAATTGTTTTCAATAGTAGGTTTAATATTTTTAACAACTCTTTCTATTAATAAATCTACAGCCTTGCTGATATTCCCTTTATCAATATTGTCTAGCTTTTTTAAGACCTCATTTAATATTTTGGGGTCATCTATCTGTTCTAACGCATTAATCAGTTCTTTTATTTGATTTCCGAGTTTGATTTTCCCTTCCTGATATTGCGAAAGAATCTCAATATTCTTTTCCTCAAATGCAATGTTATTTGCAAGCATAAATACTGCTTTTGGTATATCCAAATCTGCAAACTTTGCAATACCCTTTAAAACAGTCTGAATATTTTCTTTTGTCAAAGGCATCTGCTTAATCATCATTTCATTAACAACATCAATATTCTTAGCATTCGGGGTTATTCCAAGAGAATTCAAAAGATTGGCAATCTGCGTAGTATTTGAGTTCTTTAGAATTTCTCCATTACTGTTTTTTAGCGTTTCAAGTATTATTTTCCCGTCTTTTTTGTCTGTAATTTGGAGCTGGATAGAATCTCCGACTTGTACATCAAGAGGTATCTCGGTTGAAGCAGGAATAACATTACCATTTTCCAGGCGCAGAATAACCTCAGAATCTGATTTGCCTATAACCTGAGCTTTTAAGACATCTCCTATTCCTTCACGCGGAAATTGTTTAACTGAAGTACTTTCAATTAATTGGGCTGACATGTTAACCGATTGAATATTCATAACTCACCATACCAATTTCAATTGTTTATAATGTTTTTTGTGAATGTCTTTCTATGTATCTCACACAAACCTTTTTCCCTTATTGCCTCCATGTGCTCTGCCGTCCCATAACCCTTGTGTTTTGCGAATCCATAATCAGGAAACTTCTTATCATATTCTTCAATTATTCTATCACGGGTAACCTTTGCAATTATCGAAGCGGCAGCTATAGATATACTTTTCGCGTCTCCTTTAATGATAGCCTCCTGCCGCACTTCGGGAATATCTAATTTTTCTGCATCTATTAGTAGAACCTCTGGTTTAAACTTTAATTGACTTACGGCAATTTTCATTGCCATCTTTGCAGCATTTAGCACATTAATTTCATCTATAATATTATTATCGACAATTCCAACTCCCCAGCAAAGTGCTTCTTTTACTATTATACTGTAGAGCGTATCTCGTTTTTTTTCAGAAAGCTTCTTCGAATCGTTTACTCCTTCGATTATCAATCCCTTGGGCAAAATAACAGCACCTGCCACCACCGGCCCGGCAAGCGGCCCTCTTCCTGCCTCGTCTATACCTGCAATTAATTCAAAACCTTTTGTATACCATTTCTTTTCAAATTGAATAATCTCAGCAAGTCTTGCCTTCTCTTTTTCAAAATACTTGTTTCCCTCTTTAAACTTGTCGGTTGTTTTGACTATTTTAAATTCCATTAACTCACCCCCTGGCCCTCTCTCTCACGATAGAGGGGGAATTAGTATATCGCTGAAGATTTTTACAGAGCGATCCCTTTCCTCGCCTCTATCTTAAGAGAGAGGCGATAGAGGGGTGATTTATGGTTTTTCTAAAGATATCCTTCCAATCTTTCCAGAATGAAATTCCTCTATTATCATATTTGCTGTTCTCTCGAGGTCTATTTCACCGCCAGACACAATACAGCCTCTTCTAGCGCCAATCTTTCTTACTATCTCTTCCCCGGTTATTTCTTGAATATTATCAAGTTTGAACCTCTCCAAAAGATTCTTTTCATATTCTCTTGAAAGAATTTCTACAAGCTTTATTGACAGTTCGATGACATCAAGAATTTCTGAGCGTATTGCACCGGTTACTGCTAAGTTGATGCCAGCTTCTTCGCTTTCAAATTTCGGCCATAGAACGCCTGGTGTATCCATCAATTCTATTCCCTGTCCCGCTTTAACCCATTGATTACGTTTGGTAACGCCAGGCTTATTACCGGTTATTGCTGCTGCCCTTCCAGCAACCCTGTTAATATAAGCTGATTTACCAACATTCGGTATCCCTATTATTGCTATCCTTATAGGCCTGCCAATTCTTCCTCTTTCCGCACTTCTTTCCAGCTTCTCCTTGGCAAGCTCTCTAACTGCGTTTTCAACTTCTTTCAGCCCTTTTCCAGTAATCGAATCAACAGGCACTGCTGTAATCCCTTGCTTTTTAAAATACTCAACCCATTTTTTTGTAGTCTGCTCACAAGCAAGGTCAGCTTTGTTTAAAGCTATTACTCTCGGCTTGTTTCCTACAATTTCTTTAATATCTGGATTTTGACTGCTTCTAGGAATTCGTGCATCAAGAAGTTCAATTGCAACATCTATTAATTTAAGGTTTTCTTTTATTTCTTTTTTGGCCTTAACCATGTGGCCAGGATACCACTGTATAATCATAAGCTACTTCCTTTATAAAATTTAATTTATCCGATGTCTAGCACCCCTAAGACTACTATCACTAACTTTCGAAAATCAAGCAATTAGTAGTCTAAGTGGTGCTAAGACCCTGGATAACGGTTTCTAGAATTTGGCGGGAGCAAGCTCCACCCAAACTCAAAAAACCTGTTTACATTCATTATACCTAAATAATACTAAAAAAATCCACTAAAAAACAAATTAACCCTTCTCTTTACGAGAGGGGCTAATTTCAAGTTATTTCTGTTCTTTTCTTATAATATCTTCTTTAACCTTAGCAGCTTTACCAACTCTGTCTCTCAAGTAGTAAAGTTTAGCTCTTCTAACCTTACCTCTTCTTGTAACAGCTACATCTTCAATCTTTGGAGAGTGAAGCATGAATGTTCTCTCAACACCAATACCAGAAGAAATTCTTCTTACTGTGAATGTTTCGTTGATTCCGCCGCCTTTTCTTCTTATAACTGTTCCTTCGTAAATCTGAATTCTTTCTCTATTTCCTTCTTTAACCTTAACCGATACCTTAACAGTATCTCCGATATTGAATTCAGGAACTTTACTTTTAAGATGCTGGCTTTCAACCGTTTTTAAAATGTCCATATTCGTGGACCTCCTTCCTCCATAGGTGTTCATGTTTTAAACAGCGGACCACCCGTAATTTGCACTTAAGTATTTTAGCATAGTATTTTCCATATGACAATAGTTTTTCTAATAATATTAGACTTTGATAATGTATCCATTATTCAAGTCAATTCCGGCCTTTTCCTTTTAGTCCTTTCTACAGCCTGTTCATGCCTCCATTTTTCGATATTTGCATGATGACCCGAGAGAAGAACCTCAGGTACTTGCTTTCCCCTGAATTCTACCGGTCTTGTATACTGCGGATATTCCAAAAGCCCCTGACTGAAAGATTCCTGTTCGCATGAAGCTTCTGCCAACACTCCGGGAACCAATCTGCCTACTGCATCTATAAGAACCATTGCTGGTATCTCTCCACCTGTAAGTACATAATCTCCAATTGAAATTTCATCTGTTACTATTTCTTCGATTACTCTCTCGTCAATTCCTTCATAATGGCCGCAAAGAAGTATTAAATGCTCTTCTTGAGATAATTCTCTTGCCATTTCTTGATTTAGAGTCTTTCCCTGCGGTGTCATATATATTACCCGCGGTTTATATTCAAGTTCTTTTGCAATTGATATATAGGCATCATATATCGGCTGTGCCTGCATAACCATCCCAGGGCCTCCACCATACGGATAATCGTCAACTGATTTATGCTTGTTTGTGGAAAAGTCCCTTATTTGAACCGTATTAATTTCAAGCAGCCCGGCTTGTCTAGCTCTTCCAATTATACTATCCCCAAGAGTAATATCAAACATTCCAGGGAATAAAGTAAGTATATCAAACCTCATCCTCAATAATCCCTTCAGGTAAATCAACAATCATTTGTTTTGATTCTAAATCTACACTTTTAACTACTGATTTCAATGCCGGAATAAGAATCTCTTTATCTTCTTCCTTAACAATATATACATCATTGCTTCCGGTTTTAAGTACATCTTGAAGCAAACCAAGTTTTCTCCCCGAAATATCATTAACCTGCATTCCAATTATGTCACAAATAAAGTAACTGCCTTCCGGCAGTCTTACAGCGTCTTTCCGGTGAATTTTGAGAACATGGTTACGCAGCAAATCTGCCTGTTCCATGCTCTCTATACCCTTAACTTTTAATAATACAAATCCTTTATGATACCTGACATATTCAATATCATACTTTTTTAATTCGCCTTTTTGGTCAATAAAAAGGCTTTCAAGCTTATCGAATCTTCTGGCATCATCAGTTAAAGGAAGAACTTTTAATTCTCCCTTAACTCCATGTGTATTTATTATCTTACCTATTTCAAGGTATTCTATCATAACTCACCTTTATTGATTAATATCAACATAAACCTTTTTATTTTCTTTAACTGCATTAGCTTTCACAAGTGTTCTTATAGCCTTTGCAATTCTGCCTTGTTTGCCGATTACTTTACCTACATCGTCATCGGCAACCCTTAACTCAAGCCTGATTACATCTTCTGTTTTGGTTTCTGTAACCTGTACCTGTTCAGGTAAGTCAACAAGTGATTTAGCAATTACTTCAAGTAATTCCTTCATATCAAAATTCCTCCAACTTAATGACCATTCTTGTTTTCAGTTTATTTGCTGACCTTTTTGAGCAATCCTTTAACTGTATCTGTTGGTTGAGCACCATTCTTAATCCATTTCTCAGCTTTTTCCATATCGATTTTAATTTCAACTGGTTCAACCATTGGGTTGTATGTGCCGATTTCTTCGATAAATCTTCCATCTCTAGGATATCTAGAATCTGCAATAACAATTCTGTAGAAAGGAGCTTTCTTAGCACCTATTCTTCTAAGTCTCATTTTTACTGCCATATTTTTCACCTCCCTCCAATGAATCATGTTAAAAATCCTGATAATCGGCGCATTACTGTGTTGCGTTACGGACTCAATGTACTCACATATCGGAAATATGCTCCGTGCATTTCGCCTTGCGCGCCTTGTACTGCTTGCTTCTGATGATTTTTATTTTATATGGTAATTTTTATGTTACTAAATCAATTTTCTTTTCCCTAAAGTCTTTCTTTTTCTTCCCTCTATCTTGAGAGAGGAAAGTTAGAAGGGTGAGTTACCTCATGAACGGCAGTTTAAACATTCCTCTTTTTGATTTATTCATATTTGTAAACTGCTTCATCATCTTCTTCATTTCTTCAAACTGCTTTAACAATTTGTTAAGTTCTTGCACTGTTGTTCCACTGCCTTCGGTTATTCTCTTTTTCCTGCTTGCATTAATTATTGAAGGATCATTTCTCTCCTTTTTTGTCATTGATTGAATCATCGCTTCAAAATGAACCATCTTTTTCTCATCTAAATCTACGCCCTGCAAATCTTTTTGCGACAGTCCCGGAATCATACCGAGAATCTGATTCATTGGCCCAATCTTTTTCATTTGCTGAAGCTGGTCCAGAAAATCATCAAGCGAAAATTGGGCTGTACGCATTTTCTTTTCAAGTTCAAGGGCTTTTTTCTCATCAAATGCATCCTGCGCTTTTTCTATCAGACTTAATACATCACCCATTCCAATTATTCTTGATGCCATTCTGTCAGGATAGAATGGTTCTAAGTCGCTTAGCTTTTCTCCCATACCAGCAAACTTGATTGGCTTGCCAGTAACAGATTTGACCGATAGTGCCGCACCACCCCTAGTATCACCATCAAGTTTGGTAAGTATTATTCCATCAATTCCAAGCTTCTCATTAAATGTGCCCGCAATATTTACTGCATCCTGGCCCGTCATAGAATCAACTACAAGTAGAATTTCGTGCGGCCTTACAGATGATTTGATTGATGAAAGCTCACTCATAAGCTCGTCATCTATATGAAGCCGTCCAGCAGTATCTATAATAACTAAATCATTTCCGTTTTTATCTGCATGTGCAACTGCATTCTGTGCTATTAGAATCGGACTTTTCCCTGGGGGCTCTGAATAAACCGGAATATTCAGCTGATTACCAACAACTTCAAGCTGTTTGACTGCAGCCGGCCTGTAAATATCGCAAGCAGCCAGCAAAGGGTTTTTACCCTGTTTCCTTAAAAGATTCCCAAGCTTTCCACTGGTTGTTGTTTTACCGGAACCTTGAAGACCTACCATCATTATTACAGTAGGCGGTCTTGGTGCAAATGTAATCTTACTCTGAGTTCCACCAAGCAAAGCAATCAATTCTTCATGAACTATTTTTATTACCTGCTGACCAGGTGTAAGACTATCAAGAACACCTTGCCCAAGTGCTTTTTGCGAAACAACATTTATAAAATCTTTAACTACTTTAAAGTTTACATCAGCCTCCAGCAGTGCAAGCTTTATTTCGCGCATTATTTCCTTTATATCCGCTTCGGTTACTCTTCCTTTGCCTCTGAACTTTTTAACTACATCCTGTAGTTTTGATGCCAATCCTTCAAATACCACTTATTAATCACCTGCCATTAATCATCTATGATGCTGTTCAATATGTTCTTTATCTTATTTATCTCATTATTAGCTGATTCATACCGCTTTTCAGAAAGTTCATCTCCCAAAAAGCTTATTCTCTCAAGTACAGTCTTTACCTTTGCTTTATTGTCTTTAAACTTTTTTACAAGACTAAGCCTTTCTTCCATTTCAATCAAGGTATTTTCGCTTCGTCTTATATTGTCATGAACTCCCTGTCGTGTTATCCCAAGGTTTTCAGCAATTTCTCCAAGGCTCAAGTCATTATTATAGTACATATTCATTATTTCTTCCTGCCTGGGAGTCAAAAGCTGACCGTAAAAATCAAGCAGAAGACATATTTCAATATTCTTTTCCATATTAGCTCCAAAAAATACATCTGTAAAGTACTTTTGCTTTACAGATGTATTTTAATTGGGAAATTCCAATTTGTCAAGCTTTTATTAAAGAAAATAGGCCTCTTTTGAGGCCTTCAAACAAATACTCCCATAAGAAAAAGTATTACTCCTATAAGAAATAAAATTTTCCGGTATATAGAATCCGGAATTAATGCTGATGCTAAGATTAGGATACATCCAGTTCTTATAAGTAAAGTAACAGATTTCTCTTTCTTACTTAACTCCTTAAACTTTCTCCTCATCCTAACATTCTCCCAATTAATAATTCTCCAGTTTTCTTCCTAAATAAATACAATTAATTGTATTTATTTTTCTGTCAACATAAAGCTTTTTCTTAGCTTTAAGCTTTCTAAAAAACATTAAAATTCCTCTCATACCATCTCCTCCTTACTAAATTAAGCAAAGATGTTTTATTAAAAAAAAAATGAAAGACCATGTTCTGTCTTTCATTATATAACATTTTCCATATTTTTACAATATTAATTTTTTCTTCTTATTAAATCCAATGCATTCATTGCAGACATCATTCTAATTCTTTCTCTATCTCCGGCAAACCTAAACTCCCATGCATCAATTCCATTCTCATCTGCCAATCCGATATATACAAGTCCAACTGGCTTTGTTTCGCTTCCTCCTAAAGGCCCGGCAATTCCTGTTACCGCCAATCCTATATCTGCTCCCGAAGCCTTCTTTACTCCTGCCGCCATTTCCAAAACAGTTTCTTTACTTACTGCTCCAAACTTTTCAAGAGTTTCCTTTTTTACTCCCAGTAATTCTATTTTTGATTCATTTGAATATGCAACAAGTCCTAAACCAAAAACCTGTGATGCCCCTGGAACACTTGTTATTTTTGATGCAACCAGTCCTCCGGTGCATGACTCAGCCACAGCAAGTTTTTTGCCAGAATTACTTAATAAGTCGACCACTACCTTTTCTATCTTTTCTCCTTCTGTACTAAAAACTTTATCACCAAATCTTGACGTAATTTCTTTTTCAATCGGTTTAATAATCTTTTCAGCCTTTGAAATGCAATCTGCCCTAGCAGTAACTCTTAAGGTTACCTCTCCATCTCCAACATACGGAGCAATTGTAGGGTTCGTCTGTGTTTGAATTAAATCCTTGATTGTCTCTTCAACCAGAGGTTCGGACATTCCAAGCAATTTTATATATTTTGAATAGATAATTCCGCTTTCTTTTAAAAGATATTTTTTCGTAAAATCATTAAACATAGGTATCATTTCCCGCGGAGGACCAGGAAGAAGCACAATCATCCTGTTGTCTTTTTCAATTACAATTCCAGGTGCTGTACCATAATTGTTCTCCAAAATATGAGCTCCTTCAGGAACAATTGCCTGCTTTAAGCTCCTTTCAGCAAAAGCTCTTCCGGTTTTAGCTGCATAATCCCTGATTTTTCTTTCGCTTTGGTTATGAATGTTCATTTTTAAGCCAAAATAATCAGCAACAGTTTCTTTTGTTATATCATCCGAAGTTGGCCCTAATCCACCTGTAAATATAATTAATTCAGATCTTTTAAGTGCAAGATTAAAAATATCGAGGATTCTTGATGCGTTATCACCAACAACAGTATGATAATAAAGGTTTACTCCATATTCAGCGAGTTTCCGGGAAATATACTGTGCATTAGTATTTGCTATCTGTCCCATTAAAAGCTCTGTTCCAACAGCAATAACTTCAGAATTCATCAAATCACCTCACTTATTTTTATCAGATTATACTTTTTTGAAAACTAGAGTAGCATTATGCCCTCCGAATCCAAATGAATTAGACATTGCATATTTAATATCAGCATTTCTTCCCTTATTCGGAACAAAATCCAAATCGCAATCGGGGTCAGGTATCGTATAGTTTATTGTTGGAGGGATATAACCATCCTGGAGTGCAAGTGCACATATTATTGCCTCAATTGCTCCCGAAGCTCCCATCATATGACCAATCATTGATTTTGTTGAACTTACTGCTAATTTATAAGCATCCTCTCCAAACACGCTTTTGATTGCAGATGTTTCAGCTTTGTCATTCATTGATGTTGAGGTCCCATGCGCATTGATATAATCTATATCTTTAAAATCAATTCCCGCATCCCTCACCGCCATCTGCATTGACCGTGCTGCACCTTCGCCATCGGGACAAGGAGCAGTAATATGATAAGCATCTGCTGTTGCTCCATAACCGACTATTTCAGCAATTATATTAGCTCCTCTTTTTACAGCATGCTCATATTCTTCAAGAATTAGAATTGCACCACCTTCACTCATTACAAATCCATCACGTTCTGAATCAAACGGTCTGGAAGCACTTTGCGGATTATTATTTCTGCGCGACATTGCCTTCAATGAACAAAAACCGGCAAAAGCAAGAGGTGTGATTGGTGCCTCAGAACCTCCAGTTATCACGACATCGCACTCTCCTCTTTGTACGATTTTAAACGCATCTCCCACCGCATTTGTAGAAGATGCACAAGCAGTCAAGATAGTCTCATTAATCCCTTTAGCTCCAAACTCAATAGCAATTTGGCCTGCAGCCATATTTGCTATCATCATTGGAATTAGGAATGGGCTGATTCTATCAGGCCCTTTTTCTATGAGGGTTACTTTCTGCTCTTCCAGGGTTTCAATTCCACCTATTCCAGTGCCAAAGATAACCCCCATTCTAAATCTATCAATTTTTTCAAGATCAATGCCAGAATCCTCAACTGCAATTTTTGCTGCAGACATTGCATATTGGGTATATCTATCCATTCTCCTGGCTTCTTTCTTGTCTAAATATTGTTCTGGTTCAAAGTCTTTTAGCTCTCCAGCAATTTGAGTTGGAAATTGAGAAGGATCAAATCTTTTTATTACCCCAATGCCTGATTTACCTTCTTTAAGTGCTTCCCAGAAGTTTCTTTTTCCTGTTCCCAAGCACGTTACTGCTCCTGTACCAGTAATTACAACCCTTTTCTTCATTTAATACCTCCATAATCCTATTATTGCTTTAAATTTTTAAGCAAATTTTAAAACTTGCTGTATTTAACACAATATAGTGATTTAAATCAAACTTACCTTCAAAATTAAATAAAAAAGTCCCCTAATGGGGACTCTTAAGTATTTTTTTATTTCGTACATTATGTGTTACTCTTGATATAATCTACAACATCACCAACAGTAGTAATCTTCTCAGCCTCTTCATCTGGGATCTCAAGATCGAATTCTTCTTCAAGAGCCATAATCAACTCAACTATATCAAGTGAATCAGCACCCAAATCATCTATGAAGGAAGATTCCATGGCTACATCATCTTCTTCTACACCCAACTGATCAACAATTATCTCCTTAACTTTCTCAAAAACCATCTGTTCACCTCCTCCCAGGAAACTAACTATAATGATAATATTACATAACCATTCCGCCGTCAATATGTATTACCTGACCAGTTATATAATTTGCTTTATCTGAGGCCAGAAATCCTACCAAATCAGCCACTTCTTCAGGAGTCCCAAACCTTTTAAGCGGTATATTTGATAAGTATTCTTCCTTGATTTGTTCCGGCAGTTTATCAGTCATTCTTGATTGAATAAAACCAGGAGCAATTGCATTAACGGTTATTCCTCTTGATGCAAATTCTCTTGCGGCAGCCTTTGTAAATCCTATTACTCCAGCCTTAGAAGCTGAATAATTAGTCTGTCCCGCAGCACCTGTAATACCTGATATAGAAGACATGTTAATAATCTTCCCAGATTTGTTCTTAATCATAACTTTAGAAACAATTTTTGTACAATTAAATACGCTTTTTAAATTCGTATCTAATACTTCATTCCAATCATTTTCATTCATTCTTAACAACAAACCATCTTTAGTTATTCCTGCATTATTAACCAATATGTCAACTTTCCCAAATTGTTTAATAACTTCTTCAAATAATTTTTCAACTTCTTCAAAATTACTTATATCACATTTGATTGTTAATACTTTTACACCTTTTGCTTTTATTTCTTTTTCAACCTGGTCTATTGCATCAGAATTAACTGTTGCATTAAGGACTATATCCGCGCCCATATCAGCCAGTTTTAACGCTATAGCTCTTCCAATTCCACGGCTGCTACCGGTAATAACCGCTGTTTTACCCTTAAGGCTCAAAAAATCACCTCCTACATGAGAATTTATAATTTACAATTGATAATGATAAAATCTTAAATCTGATAAATCATTTAAAGTTTTTAAGTTTAAATTGTACATTTTCAATTTTTAATTAAAGACATCGTCTTTTCAAGTGATTCCATATCTTCAACATTTAAAACTTTAACATCCTTATTAATTTTTCTAACAAAACCGCTTAATACCTTTCCAGGCCCTATTTCAATGAAAGTATCAATACCATCGTTTATCATTCTATTAATTGAATCCTCCCAAAATATCGGGCTTGTCACCTGACGTACAAGCAACCCTTTTACTTTTTCTTTGCTCTCAATATAATCAGCTGTGACATTAGAAATCACAAGAATTTTAAATTCATCAATCTGAATATCACTAACCTCTTTTTCAAGATTCTTTCCAGCATTTATTAATAGACTACAGTGAAACGGTGCGCTCACCGGAAGTATCATGGAACGCTTTGCGCCCATTTCTTTTGCTATTTCAACAGCTTTCTCGACAGCCTTTATATGCCCTGCAATAACTATCTGCCCAGGGCAGTTATAATTTGCCGCATCCACATATCCTGAATCAGATGCCTGTTTACAGCAGTCTAAAACGTCTTTTCTCTCCAACCCTATTATCGCAGCCATTGTTCCTACACCTAAAGGAACAGCTTCCTGCATATATTTTCCCCTTTTTCTTACAAGCTTAACTGCATCTTTAAATTTAAAGGTTCCAGCTGCCACATGCGCTGAATATTCTCCAAGACTCAATCCGGCAACAACAGCTGGCTCAATTCCTTCTTCGAGTAATGGCTGCATACAGGCTATACTTGTAGTTAATATAGCTGGTTGAGTATTCTCGGTTATTCTAAGAGTATCTTCATTTCCATTAAAAATCATCTCTTTAAGATCAAAATTCAAAGCTTCATTTGCTTCTTTAAAAATCAGCTCTGAAGACAAGTAATTTTCACAAATTTCTTTCCCCATTCCTATATATTGAGCCCCTTGGCCGGAAAATATAAATGCAATTTTCGTCATTCAATTATTCTCCTTATTCCACTTGATTAAAGCAGATCCCCAGGTTAATCCTCCTCCGAAACCAACCAGTACAACAACATCCCCTTTATTTATTTTCCCTTCATTAACTGCTTCATTTAGTGCCACAGGGATTGAAGCTGCAGACATATTTCCGTACTTATGAATATTTGTGAATATTTTTTCGTTATCTATCTCAAGTCTTTTTGATGCTCCGTCAATTATTCTGATATTCGCTTGGTGAGGAATAATCAACTTCACATCTGAAAGATTAATTTTTGCCTTATCTAATATTTCGAGAGTCTCAGAAACAAGAATCCTTACTGCGAACTTAAAGACTTCCCCTCCATCCATCCAAACTGTTCTATAGTTTCCCGATATCCTTTTTTCTTTTTCTTTTTGTGTAATATTACAGGAAGGTACGGTTAGGCAATTTCCAGTCAAGCCATCAGACCCTATATTTATAGCAAGTATTCCTTCTTTTCCATCTACCAGTGAAAGTACTGCCGCACCTGCACCATCACCAAAAAGAACACATGTATTCCTATCAGTCCAGTCTACTATTGCAGACATCTTGTCAGCACCTATTACAAGTACATTCTTATAGTATCCTGTTAAAATAAACTGGCTGGCAATATTAATGCCATAAATAAACCCTGTACATGCAGAATTTATATCAAAAGCTGCTGCCTTTACAGCACCGAGCTTTGCTTGAACTGCACAAGCTGTTGAAGGTGTATACATATCCGAAGTAATTGTCGCTGCTATTATTAAATCAATTTCTTCAGCACTCATTTTCGCACTTTCCAGCGATTTCTTTGCAGCATTATATGCTAAATCAGTTGTTGTAAATTCTTCATCTGAAATTCTTCTCTCACTAATTCCTGTTCTGGTTCTAATCCACTCATCAGATGTATCAACCATCTTTTCCAGGTCAAAATTATTCAAAACCTTATCAGGAACAAAGCTTCCTAAACCTATGATGCCAACATGTCTTTCAACTTGGCTCAATAATCTTTTCCTCCTTAAAAGTCAGATTCTGGCGAATCTTTTCAACTGTATTATTTTTTATGAAATTTTCTGCTTGCAAAATAGAATATTTAATCGCTGCTGCTTTAGATGTACCATGGCATTTTATAACTGGCTTTTCCAATCCTAAATATAATGCTCCGCCATACTCAGTATAATCCATTCTCTTTTTTAAATTTTTAAATGAAGAAAGCAAAAACAATCCGCCGATTTTTGATATTAAACTATGTCCGACTTCTTCTTTTATCATAGTGCCAAACACCTTGCCCATTCCTTCAACTACCTTTAGAATAACATTCCCCACAAACCCGTCACATACAGCTATATCAACCATTCCCATCGGGATATCTCTTCCTTCGATATTTCCAATAAAATTTAACCCTGAATTTTTTAAAAGGCCGTATGTGCTTTTTGCAAGGTCATTACCCTTTATTTCTTCTGTCCCAATATTTACAAGCCCAATCCTTGGATTCTCCAACCCAAAGGTTGTTTTCATATATATATCACCCATTATCGCAAACTGTAACAAATTTTCCGGTTTACAGTTTGAATTTGATCCTCCATCTACAACAAGAACCTTTCCGGCATATGTAGGGATAATGGGAGCAAGTGCAGGCCTATCTACCCCTTTCATCCTTCCAACTATTAAGAGAGCTCCAGTCATTAGTGCTCCAGTATTACCGGCTGAGAGAAAAGCATCTCCATTCCCTTCCTTCAAAAGATTTAAGCCCACCACCATAGACGAATCTTTTTTTGCCTTGATAGCTTTTGTAGGCACATCTTCATTTTCAACAACCTCTTGTGCATCATGTATAGTAATTCGGGGGTTTTTACATCCAAATTTATTTAAATATTCCTCTATAATCTTACTTTTTCCAACTAACACCATTTCCGATTCGATAATATCCAAAGCTGAAATACAGCCTTTTATTAGCTCTTCTGGAGCATTATCCCCACCCATTACATCTACAACTATTTTCATTTCTCCACCTCATGAAAGTTAAATTTCGGTAACTGCCTTTAATAAGAATTTCCCTCTAAAAACTTCAATATTTTTATTGCTTATTACAACCCAAACAATAAAGCTATTTACCTTCTTCCTTTTTACCTCTGCTTTAGCAACAAGTAAATCTCCCTGATATACAGGTTTTTTATATTTTATATTAGCAACTCCAATAAGAGCTACTTGTGCATCAATCACTGAAATTGCAAGAGTTTCAGCAAGTGAATATATGTAGTGTCCCCGAACTATTTTATTTCTTTCAAAAACCATTCCTGCAGTAGCTTCAAGAATTGCTATCCCTTTTTGGCCAAGTTCAAGGTCAACTATTTCACCTATAATATCCTGGCTATCCAGGGATCTTATTTTTTTCTGATTTGCTATTGCAACTTCTTTTAACCTCTCCCTAAGTTCAGGGATTCCCAACTCCATCCTGTCAAGTCTGATAGTTTGAACACTTACAACGAAAAGTTCAGCTAACTCCTCATCTTTTAAGAATGGGTCTTCTTTTGTCTTTTCAATTAGTTTTTGGTGTCTTTCCATTTTGGAAAGAGATGCCTTCGACATAATAACACCTCTTATTATCAGGTACTAAATTTGTTATTCAAAGTATATTATATTTTTTTTTCATTTGCAATATGCAATAAATCTAAATTATAAGCATGTAACAAATTTCGACTTTATTTTCAATAAATAATTGACAAACACATATAAGATGCATTATTATTAAATTGTATAGTAAAATTAACCATTTTTATGTTCTAAAATATTCTTGTATTCTTTTTCCAGTATTATTAATGTTTTCATTTTTTCTTCTCATACGATTTGTATATTCTTTTATCCCAGCAAGAATAAATTACCTTCATATACGAAATTATATTAAGGTAATCATTAATAGAAATAACTAATAATAAAAATAAGGAGGATTTCATTATGCAAGTAAAAGGTACTGCATTTATTTCAAGAAGAGATGAAACAATTAAAAAATTTGGTCAGGACGCTTGGGACAAATTCATTGAAGATGTATCAAAGAAGATCCCATTCTTCAGCAACAGTATTTTAACAACAACTTTAATACCTTTGAGCGACTTCTTAAAGTTGCAGGACGAATTCCTTAAAACATTTCACAACGGAAACGAAAAAGCATTTTGGGAAATGGGAGAAGCTTCAGCACAGTTTTCATTAACTGAAGGACCATATAAACCTTATCTTTCATCAGGTAATATAAACGAGTTTATAACTTCCAAACTCCCATTAGTATTCAAAGCCTATTATGTTGACTGCGGTAAGTTCGAAGCTACAATAGAAGGAAACAAATGTACTCTTAAGGGAGTAGAAATTCCTGTACCGCACATTTACTTTGAGTACACAGTTGTTGGGTACTTCAAGAGAGCAACCGAACTAATTGGAGCTAAGTTATCCCAGTTAAAGAAAGTAAAATCTATAGTTGAAGGTGATCAGACAACCTTTATATATGAAGCGACCCTAGGTTAACCCCCCTTTAAAAGAGAATGGCTCTTAATACAGTGCCATTCTCTTTTTTTATGTTTTAAATTGTTTCATTATTCTTATAAAAAACAACTGAGAAACAGTTGTTTTTTTATAAGCTGCATTAGTATGCGTATAGATTTCCATATGGCCTTTTATCATACGGAGTTAGTTTAACAAATCCTTTTTTCATAATATAGTCATAACTAAAGCCGAAATATTCCGCAAACCTCTCAACATAGCTGCTCAAGAAATTCAAATCATCCTCGTCCGTTTCCGATAATCTTACTTCTTTTCCCAGCTTTGATGAATCCATGCCGCCTCTAATAAATATTTCTCCTCCATGCATACCTGTTCCACAGAAATTCCCAAGAGCTTCCTCTGAATCGCTTAAATTCAAGCCCAAAAGTATTATCCTACCCCCGGCCATATACTCGCCTAGAAAATCTCCAGCTTTTCCACCAATGATTAGAACAGGAATTTTTTCTTTATATTCTTTCATATGAATACCAACTCTATAACCTACATTTCCTTTTACGAATACTTCTCCTCCTCGTATTGCATACCCTAATGTATCTCCGGCATTGCCATGTATGACTATAAGTCCTTCATTCATTGTATTCGCAGCAGCATCCTGGGCATTTCCTTTAACAATAATCTCTATACCATTCATATAAGCTGCCATATCGTTGCCCGGAGTTCCCTCTATAACAATTCTCTGGCTTCCTGTCAATCCATCACCGATATACCTTTGCCCTTCAACATTTTTTAAGTGTATATCTTTAGCACCAGCAGTCAATGCCTCTTTAATCATTGTATTTAATTGCGAATAATGAATACCTTCAGCATCAATCATTTTCATGAATTCACCACCTTACTGCCAAGCATTTTCTCTTTTCTGTAATTTTTGGGCAAATCCGCATACCCAAAATCACTTAGAAGCAACTTATTTTTAAATTCAGAAACATCAATTCTTTCTTTTATAAGATTTGTAAGGATTCCTGCCCTATCAATATTGTTGAGCAAGATATATCCGACAATCCGGTTATCTTTTAGCACTATTCTCCTCATAGATGATTTCTCAACATCAACTTCTTCCAATATCTCAAATTCTTCTCCTTCAGGCCTTACAATTCCGGCGGTTATCATAGGAAGCCTAAAAAGCCCTATTGAATTCATAGCCATACTGCCTTCATATTCTACATTGCCTCCAGACATATTAACTCCAGCCGTTTCGCCTTGTTTATATGCTCCCGGAAGAATTGGAATAAGCCTTTTATTCCCACTTAATATATCAAGAGTTTCGCAAACATCACCTGCAGAATAAATATCATCAATATTTGTTTTCATAAAGCTATCAACCACAAGGCCTCTGTTCAATTGCAAACCAGTATCATTTAAAATATCAACATTAGGAACCACACCTATTGCTACTACAACAAAATTACATTCCATCCAGTAATCATCATTTAAGGTTACCGAATTAACAGACCAATCGCCATTTAAATATTTTACGCTGTTATTTAAGAAAAACTTTATTCCATGGCTTTCTAAATGTTTTTGTACAATTCCTGCAGCTTTTTCATCAAGTATAGAGCTTAGTACCCTGTTAGCCAATTCTATAACCGTAACCTCTACATTCAATTTTACAAGGGCTTCGGCAACTTTTAATCCGATTAGCCCCGCACCGACGACAACTGCTTTTGCCCCCGGATAGCATGCATTTTTTAAAGCTTTTGCGCTGTCAAGGTCAAGGAATGTATAAATTCCCGCCTTTCCCAGGCCTTCCATATGAGGAACAAAAGGTTTTCCACCTGTTGCAATCAGCAATTTATCAAAATGTATTCTTTCATTATTTTCTAGAACTACCTCATGCGTATTTGTATCAACCCATACTGCCCTTGTACCAAGGCGAGACTCAACATTGTTCTTTGTATAGAAATCATACTCCCTATATCTCATTTGACTTTCATCTACTTTGCCTTCAAGGTAATAAGATATCAAAGGACGGGAATAAGTATGATAATTCTCGTTTGAAATAATAATAATCTTGTTTTCATTATCGTTCTTTCTGATTCCTTCAACGCACCCGATTGCAGCAGCTGAGTTTCCGATTATAACATACTGCATATATTACCTCCAGTAATAAATTTACTCATATTTTAGTGCTTCATTAGGGCAATTCTTAACACATTCCGGCATTTCACCTGTATTTATACACAAATCACATTTTGAGGCAATCTTTTTTTCACTTTCATCCCTCGAAATGCTTCCAAACGGGCACGCCATTATGCATGACCAACATCCAATGCATCTTGAGATATCATTGGTAACAATACCTGTTTCAGGGTCCTTTTGCATTGCTCCAGTTATACAGGCTTTGGTACATTGTGCTTCTTCACAGTGTCTGCATTGGAGTGCAAACGTGAGGGGTTTTCTTTCTTCAAACACAACTCTGGTTATTGGCTTTTTATCGCTAAATTTATACGCCTTAACAATATCGTTTTTATACTTTGAATGTGCAGCTGCACAATAAACCTGGCATAATCCGCACCCTGCACATTTTTCTTCTATAGCATAAACCCTTTTAAGATTATCAACTTTACTCATTTTAATTCCACCTTTTTAAATATACAATTTTTCTAACCCTCCATCTTTCTTCCTCCCGCCATCGAGAGGAACGAAGAGTATTACTAGATGTCTTATTCTAAAATCCTTATAATAAAGCCCGCTCGTTTCTCCCAATTGTGGGAGAAAGATAGTATGAGGGTTAAATCATAGATGCTTAACTGTCAAATATCAACTTTCCAACTCTTATTCTCCGGCTGGCAATATCCCCAGTATCTTCAGCTCCCTGTCCGTAAGGCCTATTCCTCTAAGCATAAGCTTATTGCCGCGCAAACTTTCGATTGCATTAATTCCCATCCCGCCAAGCATTTCCTTTATTTCATGTGACCATGCTTTTATAAGGTTAACCAATCTTTTGGATGCAATATCGGGATTCAATCTCTTGGTAAGATTCGGATTCTGCGTAGCTATTCCCCAGTTGCATTTGCCTGTATAGCATCTTTGACACATGTGACAGCCCATTGCAATCAAAGCAGAACTTGCTATATTAACTGCGTCAGCACCCAAAGCAATGGCTTTAATTACATCTGCACTATTCCTTATGCTTCCTCCTGCTACAATTGATACCTGGTTTCTTATGCCCTCAGCCCTGAGCCTTTCATCAACAGCAGCAAGTGCAAACTCAATCGGAATACCTACATTATCCCTTATTCTTTTTGGCGTAGCTCCTGTTCCTCCTCTATAGCCGTCTATTGCAATAATGTCAGCTCCGGCGCGGGCTATACCTGAGCATATTGCCGCGGCATTATGAACAGCAGCAATCTTTACGCTAACCGGCTTTTTATATCCTGTTGCTTCCTTCAATGAATATATCAACTGTCTCAAATCTTCTATAGAATATATATCATGGTGCGGTGCAGGAGAAATAGCATCTGAGCCCAGAGGTATCATTCTGGTTTCGGATACATCCTCTCCAACTTTTTCTCCAGGCAAATGTCCGCCGATACCGGGCTTGGCTCCTTGACCAATTTTTATTTCAATTGCCGCGCCTGTATTTAAATAATCAATATCAACTCCGAACCTCCCTGATGCCACCTGTACAATGGTGTTTGGCCCATATTCACGGATATCTTTATGAAATCCGCCTTCTCCGGTATTGCAGTAAATTCCCAAATCCTTTGCCGCCATAGCAAGCGATTTGGCAGCATTCAAACTGATTGCTCCAAAAGATAATGCAGAAAACATAATCGGTATTTCTAATTCTAACTGCGGCGGTAAAGCCTCAGATAGTTTTCCGTTTTCAATCTTTATTTTATCAGGCTTCCTTCCTAAGAAAGTCTTTAATTCCATTGGTTCTCTTAAAGGGTCAATTGAAGGATTTGTAACCTGGCTTGCATTTAAAAGCATTTTATCCCAATAAATAGGATATGGCAGGTCATTACCCATACCAGTAAGAAGAATTCCTCCAGTTTCAGCCTGCTTGTATATTTCTCTAATTGTTGATGCAGTCCAATTTGCATTTTCCCTAAATTCCAGAGGATATTTTTTTATACATAATGCATGAGTTGGACACAGCGTAACACAACGCTGGCAATTTACACATAAAGATTCGTCCGAAACCATCTTCTCATAATCCTGATCGTAAGTATGAACCTCGTTTGCGCACTGTCTAGCACACACTTTGCACTCAATACATTTATCATAATTCCTGATTATCTCAAATTCCGGAGTAAGATAATTTACGCTCATATCTTCTCAACCCCCTCAAGCAAGCCTATAACCGGCTCGCCTCCCCTTGGTGCCCATACCTTCTCAGGGTGTTTGCATATCCTTCTTATTGCCGACTCTTCACTAGCAACATAAAGGTAATCGCCTTTAGTTGCGGCTACAAGAGATCTAAGCTTCAATCTATCATTCAATGCAACTATACCATTTCTAGAACCTAATATGACCGAAAATGGCCCGTTAACCAATGCACTTCCATATACCGCCCTAATAGCTTTAATAAGTTCCTTTTTTTCCTCCGGCATATTCTTTATTTGTTCCCAGAAAGGCGCCGCCATTGCCGTTACTACAGCCTCCAGAGGAAGATGATGCTTTCTTAACAGCAAATCAAAAATATATGTTATTGCCTCGGTATCTGTTTGGAGTGTACATTTATACCCGAACATCTCGAGATATCTTTGATTTGCACCATATGATGATATTTCTCCGTTATGAACAATTGACCAATCCAATAAAGTGAAAGGATGTGCTCCTCCCCACCAGCCAGGAGTATTTGTTGGAAATCTTCCATGCGCCGTCCACGCGTAACCTTTGTAAGAATCAAGTTTATAAAATTCTCCTACATCTTCCGGATACCCAACAGCTTTAAATGCTCCCATATTCTTGCCACTTGAAACTACGAAAGCCCCTTGGATTTCACTGTTTATCTTCATTACGCAATATGCAACATAATCATCTTCCGTTATTTCCGAACCCGCAAGTTTGTCTTTTCTTACCCTAACGAAATATCTCCAAATAATCGGAGGATTAACAATAGAATTTACTCTATTTGTTGGTATCTTTCCGCCTATTTCTATATCGAATCTCTCATTAAGGAATGCTTCAGTATTCTCTTTGCACTTTTTATCATCATAAAACAAGTGAAGAGCATAATGGTCTTTGTATTCAGGGTATATACCATAAGCAGCGAACCCACCGCCAAGCCCGTTTGAACGTTCTCGCATAAGTGCTATTGATTTAATTATATCTTCTCCGGAAAACGCCTTGCCTTTTTTATTAACTATACCTGCGATGGCGCAGCCGGACGGTATTCTTACTTCACCTTCATGAAGAAGCATAATTGACCCCCTAACAAGCAATTTGTAATGTATAATTGATAATTATTTATTTTTAGATATCAAAAATAAAAAGCATCTCGTTCTTGAATTATAAACTGCAGTTATGCTGTTATATGTATTTCGCTAAGAAATTAGAAGTGTTTTAGAAACATGTTTTAATTAGGAATTCGTATAAAAAGTAAAGGAATTATTAATGATTGCGCTCATTATAGCATTATTATCTTCTATCTTCAACATATAGGCGACAAAAAGCTTAGTAATATTTAGTTAAAAATATATTCTTTAAATATGTTGTAAATGATTGCATTATAATTATTTACATGTTAAAATATTTTGCATGAACTGAGGAATTCGAGATAGCAATATGGTCGGGGAGGTGAAAAAATTGCCAAACATTAAATCAGCAATAAAAAGAGTGAAAACAACTGAAACAAAAACTATGCAAAATGCGATGACGAAAACGGCTTTGAAAACTCAGCTTAAAAAGTTTGATGAGGCTATAAAGGGAAAGGATACTAAGAAAGCTGATGACTTACTAGTATCTGCAACCAAGAGCATTGATAAGGCAGTTGCAAAAGGAGTTCTCCATAAGAACACCGCCAATAGAAAAAAGTCTTCAATAGCCAAAAAGCTTAACCAGTCGAAATAAAGAAATAAAAACGTACGCATGTACGTTTTTTGTTTTAAGCCAAGTAACCGATTATAGTTATTTGGTATTAAAAGTCTGTAAAAATTGCATAATACTGTATGGAGTTAATATGAAAAATAATAGTATCGGTAAAGACCTTACTGAAGGAAATATATTAAGAATAATAATAACATTTGCTATGCCCCTTTTTCTGGGAAACATTCTTCAGCTTATCCTGCAAATGATTAATGCTTTCTGGATAGGAAGATTCTTGGGTACAGAAGCTTTCAGCGCTGTTACCATGACTTACCCTATCGTCTTTATTATGTTTTCATTAGTTATTGGAGTTTCAATAGCTGCTACTGCATTAGTCTCACAGCATAAAGGTGCAGGCAATAATGATATGATAAGCAAAATTATAGATAATTCCTTTGTACTTACTTTTTTAATATCTGTAGTTTTAACCATATTAGGATTCGTATTTAATAAATCCATAATATCTCTTGCTGTCAACCCTACAAAGATGCCAGAGGTTTTTAATCTTGCATGCGGATACCTTAATGTTACCCTCGCAGGATTGGTATTCATGTTCGGATTCAACCTTATTAGCGCGATTTTAAGAGGTTTAGGGGATTCATGGACTCCTTTGAAATTTCTTTCTATGGCAGTCATTCTAAATTTAGTATTAGACCCTCTACTCATCCTTGGCTTAGGTTTCTTCCCAAAGATGGGTATTAACGGTTCTGCTCTTGCAACAATAATAGCACAGGTATTCTCTTTTATATTCGCTTTAAACCTTTTACGCAAGCAAGGCGTCTTAAATATCAGAGATTTCAAGGGTTTTAAATTTGACACAAAATTGGTAAAGAGTCTGCTTATGATTGGCTTACCTTCAGGTATTCAGCAGGTAATTGTCTCTACCGGCGTATTTATTATCGCCAAGATGGTTTCAGATTTTGGAATTACCACAATTTCAGTATTTGGCATTGGCTCAAGATTAGATAGCTTCTGCTTTTTGCCATCTATGGCAATCGGTATGTCAGTTACAGCACTTACAGGTCAAAACCTAGGCGCAGGTAAAAAAGAAAGGGTATCTGAAACTGTTAAGATAGGAGCACTTTTCTCAATCTTAATAACATCATTTATTGTTATATTATGTTATGCTTTTCCAAAGCAAATCATTTTATTTTTCCTCAGCAATCCATCAATTCCGCAAGACCAGCTCAACCTTATAATTGCCGAGGGAACAGCTTATTTAAAAATTGTATCAATTGGATATTTCGGTGTATCAACTATATTCGTAACAAATGGGGCGCTCCAAGGTGCAGGAGATACTATCCCCCCAATGATATTTGCCATATTATCGTTTTGGCTTTTTAGGATACCTCTCTCATGGTTCCTTTCGCAACATACCGGACTACAAAGTTCAGGTATTTGGCTGGGAATAACAATCGGCTTTATTATATCAGCAATACTCAGCTTTTTATATTTCCGTTTTGGCCCTTGGGAAAAGAAGGTAATTATTTCCCGTTAATTATGAACCTTTTCCATAATCTATAATTTGAATCTTCCCCCTCATTATGTTAACATATATATACATAATATAATTTGTCTGAGGGGTCTCAATGAAGAATAATATTATAGAAAAGATTACAAAGCAGCTTTTAAATATGGAGAAGTTATGTAAACTAGTTATCATCTACGGCACGTTGTTATCTTTTTGTCTGTTTACATTATCTGCAACAATTTATTACTATAATAATATTTATTTAAACAGCTATATTTTAATGAACAACTGCATAGCAATGATGAAAGCCAGCGTAAATATATTTGCTGAAGTAATAATCGGTGGTCTACTTATGGACAATGTTTTAAAGATGCATACAAACTAAATAAAATATAAAATAAAAGCTCACACCTTTATAGAGTGTGAGCTTTTATTTTATCCAAAATCTTATAATATAAATTCCATGCTAGGATTGTTTTGTTTATATAAATTCTTATTGAAGCCCGTAGATGCATTGTAAGTATAGTTAAGTATTTTTTTGTCTGAATTATGATTCAGCTTATTCTCTATATTTTCTGCTGCACCTCTTACGCCGTTACTATTTACTCCTCTGCTAACAGCCGAACCGTAAGCATGTGTATTTCCGATTATCCTATTTATTGACCCCATGAGTCTATCCTCCATGAGAATACATTATATTCATTTTGTCCTGTATAAACAGTGTTACTTGCTTTCTTCCACTTTGCTTGTATTTGTTGTACTATCTGCTGTTTTATTTGTAGTGTTTGTATTTGTTGTATCAGCTTTACTAGTCGTTTTGTTGTTCTTATTTAAAGCATTTATTGCTTTTAAATTTTCCCTTTTTAAAGCTGAAGTAATTAAGTAGTTATCATATAATTGATTTTTCTTAATCATCCCGCTAACCATTTCATCAGCACTACTAAATAAGCTTTCAAAAGAACTGTTAGATGCACTTGAGCTGCTTAAAAAATCTGTCAAAGAAAGTGAACCTGATTTGCTACCCGTATCTGTCAAGAGTTCAGCAATTTCACTTGCTGTCGTTTCATCATTAGCCATCAAGCTAGCAGCTTCGCTTGATGGATTATCTTTCAAGTATTTAGAAAGAGCGGCATATTGACCAACCGCATTATAATTCAAATAACTGCTCAAATTAGAATTATTTGAATTTAACTCCAATTGATCGATTAAGCTCGCTATCTTTTTTTGATTTTCACTTTTTGTTTCTGTATTACTAGTACTAGCACTGCTTGTCTTGCTCGCGCTGGTATTTGATTTATTCGTTGAATTATTAATTAATGACTTTATATAATTGTTAATACTGTTAATACTCACTTTCCCACCCCCATTATTATTTATCGGGCAAAGATAACTTTACTTTAGTAAAATAAATTATTTTTTAATATCATTTCACTAATTATCTTTTTACTTTTTAAAAAAATAATTAAAAGCATTGATTATTTTTGTATAATTGTATACAATTATACAAAGCCATATTCTGTTAGGAGAGTGATACGATGCTTGTCTTTAGCAAGAAAACAAATACCCTTGAGCAGGATTCTTATCAATATAGTCTTCAAGATGTACCTAACCCCGTATTATACCGAGAAATCTATCCATATGATGAAATACCAATGGTAGCCTTTAATCATAGAAAAGTTCCTATGTTTCCGGCAGATGATATATGGATTACCGATACTACCTTTCGTGATGGCCAGCAATCCAGAACGCCGTATACCACAGAACAAATAGTTGACTTATATGATTTTTTACACCAACTCGGCGGACCCCATGGAATCATAAGGCAATCTGAGTTTTTCCTTTATAGTGAAAAAGATAGAAATGCCGTATACAAATGTCTTGAAAAAGGATATAAGTTCCCCGAGGTCACAAGTTGGATAAGAGCCACAAAACAAGATTTCCAGCTTGCAAAAGATATTGGTATAAAAGAAACTGGTATTTTGGTAAGCTGTTCAGATTATCACATATTCAAGAAACTCAACAAGACCCGTAAAGAAGCTCTGGATATGTATATGGGAATCATTAAGGATGCAATTGAAATAGGAATAAAACCAAGATGCCATTTCGAAGATATAACAAGGGCGGACTTTTATGGTTTTGTAGTTCCATTTGCACTTGAACTTAGAAAGCTAATGGAGGATTCAGGCATACCAATTAAGATTAGAGCATGCGATACTTTAGGCCTTGGAGTTCCTTATCCGGGTGCATCACTTCCAAGAAGCGTCCCCGGTATCATTTATGGTTTAACCCATCATGCAGGATTTCCAGGCGAATTGCTTGAATGGCATGGTCACAATGATTTTCATAAGGCTGTTATCAATTCAGCAACAGCATGGTTATATGGCGCTTCTTCTGTAAATTGTTCATTATTAGGCATTGGTGAACGAACCGGCAATTGTCCTCTCGAAGCAATGATAATTGAATATGCAGAACTTCGCGGAAGCTTGGATGGAATGAATACTCCGATTATAACTGAAATTGCTGAATATTTTGAAAACATGCTTGGTTATACAATTCCGCCTATGACCCCATTTGTCGGAACTCATTTCAATATGACACAAGCCGGTATTCATGCAGATGGATTATTGAAAGATGAAGAAATCTATACTATTTTTAACACCAAAAAAATCTTGAGAAAGCCATCCAAGGTCGTAATCAATTCTCATTCCGGTCTAGCAGGTATAACTCACTGGATTAACAACCAGTTTAATTTAACTGGTGATAATAAAATAGACAAAAAAGACTCTCGCGTCGCAAAACTCAAAGAATGGGTCGATGCTCAATATTCAGAAGGCAGGGTCACAGTAATATATGATGAGGAATTAATAGAAGCTGCAAAGCAGATTTTGCCGGAACTATTTTCTGAGCCGTTTTCAAAGGAGGAATAATCTTGGGACATAATATTGTTGAAAAAATAATAAATTCTCACCTTGCCAGCGGTCAAGCAAGACAAGGAAATGAGGTTTCAATACGTATTGATCAAACACTTACGCAGGATTCTACCGGGACAATGGCATACCTTCAGTTTGAAGCACTTGGGATCCCAAAAGTTAAGACTAAAAAGTCTGTTGCATATATTGACCATAACACTTTGCAGACAGGGCCTGAAAATGCAGACGATCATGCATACATTCAAAGTATAGCATCAAAATATGGTATATTTTTCTCAAAGCCTGGAAACGGAATCTGTCATCAGGTTCATCTAGAAAGATTCGGAATACCTGGAATGACACTTCTTGGCTCTGACAGCCACACTCCAACCTGTGGAGCACTTGGAATGCTTGCGATTGGCGCAGGGGGCCTTGACGTTGCTGCTGCAATGGGAGGAGCATCATACTATATATCAATGCCAAAAGTTTTTAGAGTAAACCTTAAAGGCAATCTCAATCCTATGGTTTCAGCAAAGGATGTTATCCTTGAAATACTAAGGCTGATTTCAGTTAAAGGCGGGGTTGGCGCAGTCCTTGAATACAGTGAATGCTCGCTTACTGTCCCTGAAAGAGCAACAATTACAAATATGGGGGCTGAACTCGGTGCAACAACTTCAATATTTCCAAGCGATGATATTACCTATCAGTTTCTAAAAGCACAAAATCGCCAAGCTGATTGGGCAGAACTTAAAGCCGATTGTGATGCAAGTTACGATAAAACCATAGACATCGACTTATCAGCTTTGGAACCGCTTTCTGCCGCGCCCCACAGCCCTGATAATATCAAGAAAGTAAATAATATAAAGGGGATGAAAGTTGATCAGATTGCTATTGGAAGCTGTACCAACTCTTCATTTTCAGATTTAATGAAAGTCGCAAGTATTCTAAAAGATAAGAAGGTTCATCCTGATGTAAGCCTTGTAATTTCTCCGGGCTCAAGGCAGGTACTCTCAATGCTTTCTCAGAATGGTGCACTGGCAGATATTATTTCATCCGGTGCAAGAATCCTTGAGTGCGCCTGCGGCCCCTGCATTGGAATGGGTCAATCTCCAGCCAGCAATGGTATTTCTCTTCGTACATTCAATAGAAATTTTGAAGGCAGAAGCGGTACGCCATCCGCCCAAGTATATATTGTAAGCCCTGAAACTGCTGCAGCAAGTGCCATAAATGGCGCTTTATCAGACCCTCGGGAATTAGATGCCAAACCAAAAAACCTTATTCCCGATGAATTTTATATCAATGATAGCATGATTATCCCCCCTTCTCTAGAGCCTGAAAAGGTTGAAATTAAAAGAGGGCCTAACATAAAACCTTTCCCAATTGGCAAAGGCCTTGAAGATAATATTTCAAAAAAGGCTTTGATTAAGCTTGGAGATAATATTACAACCGATCATATAATGCCTTCGAATGCTAAACTCCTCCCCTACCGCTCTAATATTCCATATCTGTCGGATTATTGTCTAGCACCTTGCGATAAAGACTTTCCTTCAAGGGCTAAGACCGAAAGCGGGGGATTCATAATTGCAGGGCACAACTATGGCCAGGGCTCGAGCAGGGAGCATGCCGCTTTGGTTCCCCTCTATCTCGGTATAAGAGCAATTCTTGCAAAATCATTTGCAAGAATCCATAAGGCAAATCTTATTAATAATGGTATACTACCGTTGATTTTCGAAAATGAACAAGACTATGAAAATATCTCTCAAGACGATATTTTAGAAATCAGCAATATAAGAAGCGGAATTCAATCTGGAGTTATAATAATTAAAAACATTTCTCACAATCTTGAAGTTACACTAAAACTAGACATATCTAACCGTGAAAAAGAAATACTTTTTGAAGGGGGCCTTCTTAATTATATTCGAAAAAGCAAGGCTTAAGCAGTATAAGAATATTAAGCTAGAAGCATAGATTACCGAGTGATGCCCAAAATGATATATAAAGCTATTCTTTTAACTGTAAACTGCCAACTGTTTGATAACGAAAGGAAGGATAATTATTATGTATAACATTACATTAATTCCCGGTGATGGAATCGGTCCTGAAGTAATTAATGCTGCCAAACGTATTATTGATTCGACTGGATTAAAAATAAATTGGGATATTCAAGAAGCTGGGGCAAATGCGCTTTCAAAGCACGGCACTTTACTGCCCGACAGCTTAATATCTTCAATTAAGAATAACAAACTAGCCTTTAAAGGGCCTATTACTACCCCAATTGGAGGCGGATTTAGAAGCGTAAATGTTTCACTAAGGCAAGCTCTTGATTTATATGCAAATGTCCGCCCATGCAAAAATTATGCAGGAATAAAATCCAGGTATGAGAATATTGATTTGATTGTTGTACGCGAAAACACTGAAGATATATATTGTGGCAAGGATTATATGGTTGATAAAGACACTGCCGAAAGTGTAAAAGTTATTACACGCAAAGGTTCTGAAAGGATTGTACGGTATGCTTTCGAGTTAGCCAAAAAAGAATCAAGAAAGAAAGTTACCGCTGTTCACAAGGCAAATATTATGAAGTGCACTGATGGCATGTTTCTAAATACTGCAAGAGAAGTTGCAAGTGAGTATACTGATATTATATTTGAAGAAATGATTGTTGACGCAATGTGCATGAAGCTTGTTCAAGCACCAGAGAATTATGATGTAATGGTTATGCCTAATCTTTATGGTGATATAATTTCCGACCTATGCTCAGGTTTAATTGGTGGATTGGGCATAACTCCTTCCGGAAACATTGGCCTTCAAGCATCTGTTTTTGAACCTGTACACGGAAGTGCCCCAGATATTGCAGGGAAAGGCATCGCCAATCCAACTGCTGCAATTCTATCCGGCTGTATGATGCTAAGGCATATTGGCGAAATTCAAGCATCAGAATCAATTGAAAACATATTATCTACTATTTTCTTTGAAGGAAAATTCTTGACACAAGACCTAGGAGGAAGTTTAAGTACAGACGAATTTGCCGATGAAATAATCCAAAGACTTGAAGGGAGATAATGTTAAATGGCTGGCACTGATATAGAATTAATAAGCCAACAAGGTTATTCCTTAACTCAGAAGATTTTTAACATACTTCAAAATAGAATTCTGAATGGGGTATATTCTGACGGGGAAAGGCTTTGCGAGTTGAAACTTACAAAAGAATTAAATATTAGCAGAACTCCGGTAAGGGAAGCTATTTTTCAGCTTGAGCAGGAGGGACTTGTTAAGATTATTCCAAACAAGGGTGCTATTGTTATAGGAATAACCCTTGAAGATATCAAGGATATTTATTCAATAAGAATCCAAGTTGAAGGCTTAGCTGCAAGGTTATGTGCTGAAAGGATAACTGCTCGTGAAATTGAGCGTTTTGAAGAAATCATGGATTTAATGGAGCTTTATACAAATAAAAAAGATTATGAAAAACTGCTGGGCATTGATACCCAGTTTCATTCAATGATATTTAATTCCTCTAAGAGCCGTCCCCTTATCCAGGTATTAGGAATGCTTCATATGTATGTATTAAGAGCAAGGAAAGCCTCTTTCCAAAAACCCGGGCGTGCCGAAAAGGCTTTGCAGGAACATATGGAAATTTACCGTGCAATTCTCGATAAAAAACCTGAGATGGCTGAGAATTTAGCAACCAAACATGTAAAAAACGCAGAACAGAATTTAATGGAAAATTTGTAAGCTTTTCTATTGTTAATCTATATTTATTTTATTCCTTACCTTTTATATATTCATCAATCGCCTTAGCAGCCTTCTTTCCCGCTCCCATTGCCTGGATAACTGTAGCTGCACCTGTCGCTATATCTCCCCCAGCAAATACCCCTTCACGGCTTGTTTGACCAGTTTGCTCATCAGCCATAATTCCACCCTTAGGAGTATTATCCAATCCTTTTGTTGTATCTGATATAATCGGATTAGGTGTGGTTCCAAGTGCCATTATTACCGTATCAATCTCTATATTAAAATTCGAGTCCGTTTTCACTATTGGTTTTCTTCTTCCAGATGCATCAGGTTCGCCAAGCTCCATTTCAACACACTCTATACCCTTTACCCATCCGTCTTCTGTTCCGATAATCCTAACAGGATTTGTAAGAAATCTGAATTCAATACCTTCTTCCTTGGCATGGTGCAATTCTTCTTTTCTGGCTGGCATTTCATTCTCCGAACGCCTATAAATAACAAAAACCTTTTCGGCACCAAGACGCAGTGCACACCTTGCTGCATCCATGGCAACATTCCCTCCCCCGACAACCGCTGCTCTTTTTCCTAACTTTACGGGTGAATCAGTTTCAGGAAACATATATGCCTTCATTAGATTTACTCTTGTTAAAAACTCATTTGCGGACATTACACCATTTAAATTTTCGCCGGGAATTTTCATAAACATTGGAAGACCTGCGCCAGTACCTATAAAAACAGCAGAATAACCCATTTCAAACAAATCATCAATATTGAGGATTTTCCCCATTACCATATTTGTCTTGATTTCAACACCGAGCTTTTTCAAGTTATCTATTTCTTTCTGCACAATCTTTTTAGGAAGCCTGAACTCGGGAATACCATAAACCATTACTCCGCCAGCAATATGGAAAGCCTCGAATACAGTTACTTTATAGCCTATTTTCGCCAAATCTCCGGCACAAGTTAATCCGGCAGGCCCTGAACCAATAATTGCTACACTGGCTTCGTCAAGTTGACAGTTGCCTTTTGAATTCTGACTTTCGGATTCTAATTTTTTGTTTTTAACTGTCAACTGTAAACTGTCAACTGTAAACTCATTCCCATTGTCTGCCGCAAACCTCTCCAATCTTCCTATTGCAACAGGTTCGCCTTTTCTACCTCTAACGCAGAACTTTTCGCACTGGTTCTCCTGAGGGCATACTCTACCACAAACTGCAGGTAGGCTGTTAGTCTCAAGAATCTTTGAATATGCACCATCAATTTTATCTTCTTTAATTAAATTTATGAATTCTGGAATCTGGACATTAACAGGACAACCTTGAACGCAGGGCCGATTATTGCACCTTAGACATCTATCAGCTTCTTCTTTTGCCTGCTCATGCGTATAACCTTCTGCAACTTCACTAAAGTTATTTCTTCTTTCGGAAGGGTCTTGCTCTGGCATACTAACCTTATTAAGTGACATGTTAGGCATTTGCATTACCCTCCATTCTACACAAGTGCTTCTCTAGTGATACTTTTTCTTCGCTTCTATAAATAGTTTGTCTTTTCATTGCTTCATCAAAATCTACAAGATGACCATCAAATTCCGGCCCGTCTACGCATGCGAATCTTGTTTCTCCTCCCACTGTAAGCCTGCATCCTCCGCACATTCCTGTACCGTCTATCATAATCGGATTCATGCTTACTGTCGTAGGCACATTATATTGCTTGGTAAGGTTGCTGACAACCTTCATCATTATCAAAGGGCCAACTGCAAATATTCTATCGTAATGATTTCCTTCTTCAATCAACTTTTTGATTATATCTGTAACAAATCCCTTATGGCCTTTAGACCCATCATCAGTTGCAATATATAGATTTTCGCAGTAATTCTTAATTTCATTTTCTAGAATAATTAGGCTTTCATTGCGAGCGCCAATAATAACATCCACCTTTGTCCCTCTTTTGTGCATTTCTTTAACCTGGGAAAATATCAATGCCGTACCAAGTCCGCCGCCTACTACCAAAACCCTATCCAAATCTTCTATATCCGATGATTTCCCGAGAGGTCCTGCTAAATCTAAAATCTCGTCCCCTATATTTAATTCTCCCAATAATCTTGTAGTTTTCCCGATTTCCTGAAATATGATAGTTATTATACCTCTTTGAGAATCATAGTCCGAAATAGTAAGCGGTATCCTCTCTCCGTGTTCGGTTACTCTTAATATAATAAATTGGCCTGGTTTGGCCTTTTTTGCAATCATTAAATTTTCTATATCCATCAAAACTGTTGACTGAGCAAGAATCTGTTTTCTTATTATTTTATTCAATGTATCTTCCCCCTCTTACCTTTCTATCCTCTTTCGCTAAATTATAATTTATTTGTGCAAACTATGCAAATTAGCATATTATAAAATTTTCTCCAGCATTTTTAATGACTTGAATTCTTTTTCAAGTTTTTCTTTTATATATATTTCATTAATAAGTTTAAGTTCTTTTAAAACCATTTCAGACACGTTAAAAGAGAAAAGTTTCTTAATATCGGATTTTATTATGTACTTCATAGCATTTACTGTAGGCTCTGAAACGCTTATTACTCCGGCTCTGTTAGCCTCGCATTCAACACAAATCAATCCATTTCTAGTAAAATCAAATGATCTTAATTCTGCATTCTTTCCGCATTCAGAGCATAAATCAATTCGCGGCCTATATCCGCATAAAGACATTAACCTCAGCTCATAGGCTCTTATTATCATCTCAAGGGATTTTTCAGAATTTGATATCGCATGAAGAGTATTCAAAAACAATTGCATTATTCTATTACTTTGCATATTTTCATGTATTACTTCTTTAACTAATTCAGCAGCATATGATGCATATGTAAGCCTCTTTATATCATTCCTTATATTATAGAAAGGTTCTACAATATCGCAGCTGCTGATTCTATATAAATCTTTTCCCTTATATAATATAAAATCACTAAAAACAAGGAATTGCGAACAAGCAATCATACTGCTTTTAGGTCTGCAAGCACCTTTGACTGCCGCTTTAATCATTCCCTGTTTTTGAGTGAAAATAGTAAGAATTTTATCTGCTTCTCCGGTAGTTATTTCTCCGATAACTATACCCTGGGTTTTAATAAGATTCATAGAATACTCCGATTATTCCTTCTTTTCTTCCCTCTTGCTTTCAGGATTATTTGTTTCAATCTCCTTTAAAATCAGATAAGCATTGAGATCTCCAGTTTTCTCAAAGGTTTTCCAAACAACTTCAGTAATCATGAATGGTTCCCCCTCTTTCGTTAATTTAGAATTGATATTTTAAAGTTTCCCTAAATAAACAAAACATATACAGGGAAAATTTTTGATTAATAATCGTTAAATAGCGTTTTTAATAGATTTTCATTATCTTTCCAATCTTTTTTAACTTTAACCCATAATTCAAGAAAAACCTTGCTTGCCAGAAAACTTTCGATATCAAATCTTGCTCGTCTTCCAATCTCTTTTAACATTGAGCCTTTACTGCCAATAACTATCGGTTTATGCGATTCTTTTTCACAATAGATATTGGCCTGAATATCTACGATATCCTTATCTCCTCTTTCTTTCATTGAAATTACCTCTACCGCAATACCATGAGGCACTTCCTCCTGCAGTAAATGAAGGGCTTTCTCCCTGATAATTTCAGCTGCAATTATCCTCTCTGGCTGGTCGGTAACCATATCTTCCGGGAAAAACTTTGGCCCTTCAGGAATAATCTTTTTTAGTTCATCTATTATAATATCAGTTCCATCACCCTCAATTGCTGACACCGGAATAACCGAACTAAATTTATACAAATCTTTCATTCTAGATATTACTGTAAATAGCTCTTCCTTTTTTACGGTATCGATTTTATTCAAGATTAATAGAACAGGAATCTTAACATCGCGCAATTTCTCAAGTATAAACTGGTCTCCGCCTCCAGTCTCTTTATCTGATGCATCCACAACAAATAATACTGCATCAACATCTCCTATAGAACCGGTTGCCGATTTGACCATATACTCTCCGAGCTTATGCTTTGGCTTGTGAATTCCAGGTGTATCTATAAAAACAATTTGATAATCTTTGCCTGTTACAATTGCTTTAATCGAATTTCTTGTTGTCTGAGGCTTGTCCGACATTATTGCAATCTTTTCTCCGGCAAGTTTATTAAGTAGTGTTGATTTACCTACATTAGGCCTTCCTATAATGGTTATAAATCCAGATTTGAAGCTCATTTCTATTATTCCTCCACAATTTTTCGTATGTATGGCTATTATATCATAAAACTGTTTCCAATTTATTATATTAAATATTAGTATATAATATGAGTATCTTCAATGCTAAACTTTAAAACGTGCTCTATCAAACGTTATAATTATTAATAGTAATATCTAGACATTACAGCAAAAAGAAAAATATTCCTAAAAAACTTAGGAATATTTTTCTGGATTATTATGGTAAAAGTTAAAGTGATAAAAACTTTCTCTATTTTTTGTTATGTTGTCGTCCTTCAAAATCCATATAATATTTTTCCCTATAGATCAATTCTGAAACAGGAACAATGCTAAATCCAGCTTTTTTTATATTTTTGATCAATATAGGCAAAGTCATCGCAGTATATTTTGTATCATTATGCAATAAAATTATTGAACCATTTTTGATTTTTCCCATTACCCTTTCACATATATTCTCCGGCGAAATATTTTTCCAATCCAAGCTGTCTACATCCCACTGAATAGTATATTGTCCTTGTTCCATAGCAACCTTTACAAGCCTTTCATCATAGTCTCCATAGGGTGCACGAAACAGAAGACATTTCTGCCCAGTTAACTTTTCAATTTTTGTATTGGCATTTATAATATCATTTCTTATACTGCTTACTGAAAGCTGGGACATCCTTAAATGCGAGTCAGAATGATTACCTACGTCATGTCCTCCACCAGCAATTGCTTTAGATTGATTTGGATATTTATTAAGCCATTCTCCTACAAGAAAGAATGTTGCTTTAACATTTTCCTTTTTTAATGTATCAAGAATAATTGGTATGTCATTGGCCCCCCATGCGCAATCAAATGTAATAGAAACTTTTTTATCTGTAGTTTTAACACTATATATCGGAAGATTTTGTGATGACTGGGTAAACACTTGAGCTGCATTATTCAATAGTAATCCTCCCAAGAAAAGTGCAGCGATAGATAAAATAAACAACCCAAAAATCGAGTAAAAGTTTTTAGCCTTTATAACAATAATTTTCATTTTCATCCCTCATAGCCTTGTACCATCTATTTGTACAGTCTATGCACTGCACCAAGCGGATATGACAAAGAAAGGTTAAAGATTGCTCAATATTAAAAACCCTTCAGATTTTATCTGAAGGGTTTTTAATTTATGGTCACTTTCTATTCTTCGGTTTTAAATTTCTTA
The DNA here is from genome assembly GCA_050260055.1 of Ignavibacteriales bacterium. Lineage (GTDB taxonomy): Bacteria > Bacillota > Clostridia > Acetivibrionales > UBA4821 > JBLMYQ01. The sequence goes on along the minus strand of JBLNBO010000007.1, from coordinate 17,694 downwards.
AACATATCAGTCATATATGCTGCATTTTGTGATAGCTCAGAAGCAACATTACCAAGTTCTTGGAATACGCTGGTTTGTTCTTCTACGCTTGCACTCATTTGCTGTGAACTTGAAGCTGTAGACTCAGTAATTCTCAAAATATTCATCATTGCTTCATTCATCTGACTTGAAATATCAGCCTGCTGATTCGCAGATTTGGATATTTCAACTATCTGTTTAGAAATGTTGTCTATTGAGTTAATAATTCCTTGAATGTATTCGCTTGCATCAGTTGCTTTTTTAAGTCCTTCTTCGGCCTTTTTAGCGCCGTCCTGCATCTTCATTACAGCGTTGTTAGTCTTGTTTTGGACATCAACTATAAGCTTGGTAATATCTTTAGCAGCATCACTGCTTCCTGCAGCAAGCTTTCTTATTTCTTCAGCAACAACTGAGAAACCTCTACCAGCTTCTCCGGCCCTTGCAGCCTCTATAGCAGCGTTAAGTGAGAGGAGGTTGGTTTGTGTTGATATCGCAGTTATAATCTCAATTATTTCTCCAATTTCTTGAGAGAGCTTTCCAAGCTCATTTATTACAATACCAACTTCTTTCGAAGAACTATTAATTTCATCAACAGAGTTTAGAACCTGCTTCACAGAGTCTCCACCGTTAAATGCATCTGTTCTAACCTTTTTGCTTTCATCTGCCAATTCTTTACATGAAGTTGCAACTTGTTCCGCGCTCTTTGCTACTTGCTCTACATTTTTGGTAGCGTTAACAATATTTCTGGAGTTATCAACCATTCCTCTAGCAATGCTGTTTACTCCTGATGCTATTTCTTGCATTGATGCTCCTGATTCTTCAGTAGAAGCAGCAAGTTTTTCGCTTGCACCTAATACATTTGTTGCTGAGTCCTTGATTTGGTTTATTACTCCCTTCAAATTACCACTCATATTGTTTAGTGCAAGAGCCATACTGCCTATTTCGTCTTCACTCTTCACATCAACCTTTAGGCATAGGTTTCCATCAGCGATTTCTTTAGTAGCCTTAACCATTTTTTCTATTGGTTTAATTGTTAACTGAACACTTACAACAATTACACCAATAATTATTACTACCATTATTATGCTTATTATTACCAGCAATCTGGTAATCAACGAAATTTTCTTATATACTTCGCTTTTTGGAGCTGCAACCGCAACGCTCCAACCTGTTGATTGGACTGGTCCATAGCAGGATATCTTTTCAACACCGTCATAAGTATATGATGCAATCCCACTTTCTCCATTCATCATCTTTCTTGTAGTTCTTACTAAATCCGGATCAGAATTTTTTGTTAGGTTTTCTGCCATAATTTTATCTTTAACTGGGTGTGCAATGATTAAGCCTGTATTATCAACAACATATGCATACCCTGTATCTCCGAACTTTTCTTGATTGATGATATCAGATAAACTGTTTAAAGTTACTCCGTTAATGAATACTCCGATAATTTTGCCATTATCATCCCTTACCGGACCTGCACATGTAATAATTAATCCACCTGTAGATTTTGATTGTATTGGTTGTGATACTGCTATTTCACCTTTTATAGCTTTTTTAAAATAATCTCTGGTAGATATATTTGCTTTTGTTCCAGCGTAAGAAATCATATTTCCATGAATATCAGCTGTTGCAAAATCTCCAGCTTCCGGACATAAATCCCTTATTTTTTTTACCAATGCTTTATTATTATTAAAAAGCACATTGTTTTTAATACCGATTTTTACGTCTTGTAATTCTGAGATTAGCTGGTTTTGTTCCTTATACCTTTGAATTTTATTGTCACACAAATTAGCAAGTTTTTGAACTTTACCACTGCTTACTTGGTCAATATTGCTTTTTATTTCGTTTCCAGCTATATTGTATACCATTGCAACAATAATTATAAACCCGATAAATACAACTCCTAATACTGGCAATAATATCCTCATCTTCATACTTTTAAAGTTTAGCATTCCGCATCCTCCCTTTGTTTAATGATTTAACAAAAATATAAGTAATTTTTTGTCCTGCTTTTTGATGAAAATTTACTAATCTTATAAAACTAAATCTTCTATTTAGCTTGCACCTCCTTTTTTTTACTAAAAAAATCATTGATATAATCCAGAATATTGGAATTAGAAAAATATGATTTGATCATAAATAAAATATTCACACGCTATAAATAGAACTAGCAGTGCAGATTTCCTATATATTTCCATACACAAATTTGAATTGCTTTTCGATAAAAAATATTAAAAGAAGAAAATAAAGATGATTAATATGAATTAGCAAAAATTATATTTATTAGAAAATCTAGTAACTAGTGATTTGTATCATTAAAATGCAATCTACTATATATATTTATATCTTATTTTTCGACATTTTTCAAGTAAAAATTACTGTTTTTGACCTTAAAATATAAAACTTTTATTTAGACTTAAGTAAAGTAACTTAAAACCGGGCTTAGTATATTATTATTGAGAAGAACGGTAATATTAACCATCAGTATAAAAGCTTTGATATTGCAAGGAGGATTAATTGTATAAAGCCGAACAAGAAAAAGCTGACACTTTATCAGCTTTTTCTTGTTTTCAGCAAATCAATCGCACATTTCTTTAATTAAATATAATAAACCTATGTTTATACTTGCTGAAAATTCTTGCATATGGTATCATATGTAAAATTTATGTTTATTTACCATTTGTATCAAAAAGTCTTTTTTGATAGTTCGTGATAATCTGCCCCTAAAAAAATTAAAGGAGGTGACGTTATGATTCAGTCGGTAAAAACAAGATATTATATCGGATACATTAAATACAATCTGACCGAAGAAATTGGGGAAATAAAGAAATACACCGAAAGACCTAATCCAGAAGATGTCCCATTTAACCCTTCCGCTATTGGTTTCATAATTTATGAAAGAACAATTCTAATTTATAATGGAGAACTTCTTCGCAGCGAACCAAAAAACTATGAAAAGTATTATTGGGGCGAACTATTGAATGTTAACACAGCACTAAGGGAACGACCTCAGTATTCATCCGTTCTTAACAGAATGGTATCTAATGGAGAAACCGAAGTAATCTTTATTCCTCATAAACAAGACTTCATATGTTTTTCGGGCAATGTTTGCGTCATTTCGCCACCTATTATGCCTAAAGCCATATAAAAAGAGTAAAAAAAAGATTCAGATATGAAGTCTGAATCTTTTTTTCTTTACAATCTGTTCATGAACCTGTTTATTCTTTCTAAAGCATCATTTATTGTGTCAGCCGAATATGCATATGCCATTCTTACAAATCCTTCTCCACAATCTCCAAAAGCATTCCCCGGTACTACAGCAAGCTTTTCTTCCATTAGAAGTTTCTCGCAAAAATCATTTGAATCCATTCCAGTTTCTTTAATAGACGGGAACACATAGAAAGCTCCAAGAGGTTCAAAGCATTTCAGACCTGATTTTCTCAGACCATCAATAATTAATCTTCTTCTATAATTATATTCCCTATTCATCATCTCAACTTCATCGTCACAACTTCGCATAGCTTCAATTGCTGCATACTGTGAAGTTGTTGGGGAACACATTATAGCATATTGATGAACCTTAAACATTGCATTTGTTATGTCCCTATGTGCACATGTATATCCCATTCTCCAGCCTGTCATTGCAAACGCCTTTGAAAAGCCATTTATTACAATTGTCCTATCTCTCATATCCGTAAGGCTTGCAATAGAAGTATGTTTCAACCCATATGTAAGTTCGCTGTATATCTCATCAGATATAACCAGCAAATCATGCTTCTTAATTACTTCTGCAATCGGCTCAAGTTCTCCCTTGGTCATAATTGCCCCGGTTGGATTATTGGGAAATGACATTAATAAAATCTTTGTACGTGGAGTTATTTTTTCTTCGATTTCCTCAGCAGTTAGTTTGAATTGATTTTCTTCCTTGGTTTCTATTATAACCGGCGTCGCTCCGGTAAATTCTACGCATGGCTTGTAAGAAACAAAGCATGGCTGTTGAACAAGCACTTCGTCTCCTTGGCTTACAAGAGCCCTTAATGCGATGTCTATTCCCTCGCTGCCACCAACAGTAACTATTATTTCGTCCTTTGGACTATATTTAATATTATATTTTCTCGAAACATATCTTGCAATTTCTTCCCTAAGTTCTGCAAGTCCCCAATTAGATGTATAATGCGTATGTCCCTTTTCAAGCGAGTATATACCTGCCTCTCTTACTCTCCATGGAGTAACAAAATCTGGTTCTCCAACACCTAGTGATATAGCATCTTTCATTTCGGTTACAATGTCAAAAAATTTCCTGATACCTGATGGGGGTATATTCTTAACAACAGGGTTAATTCTATCCTTCAAGTTCATAAAGTAATTGCCTCCCTATCGTCCTCAAATTTTTCATGTAATATAACCCCATCATCTTTATATTTCTTTAATACAAAATGAGTCGCAGTACTCATTACGGACTCTAACGGAGCAAGCTTCTCAGCAACAAAAAGTGCCACCTCTTTCATTGTTTTTCCTTCAATCAGTACAGTAAAATCATAGCTTCCCGACATTAAATATAAAGCTTTTACTTCAGGGAAGTTATAGATTCTTGAAGCAACCTTATCGAATCCAAGTCCCCTGGTAGGGGTAACCTTTACTTCTATCAACGCATTTACGGTTTCTTGCTCTGTCTTATCCCAGTTTATAACTGTTGTATAGCCTGCAATTATATTTTCATCCTCAAGCTTCTTAATTTCTGCTTTTATTTCATCAACACTTTTTCCAGTCATTGCAGCAATTTGTTCCGCTGAAGTTCTCGCATCTTTTTCTAATATTTCAAGTATTTGTTTCATACTATCACACTCCATTTTTAATATTTATCCTATTATTTCCTAGATTATATCATGCAATATTCTTTTTGAAAGGGAAAAATAACAAAATAAATTTGTTCCAGCTTTTGTATAAAGTATTATAATATGATTATATAAATAAATGTAAAGGAGTTTCACCATGAAACCATCCACCAAAATCAATTGTTGATTCATTTAAAATTATTGAAAAAAATCCATCTATTCCCCCTGTTAAAGGGAATTATTAAGATATTAAAAGAGGGTGCCGAAACCGAAGTTTCGAGCACCCTTACTTAATAATCTGTATCTAGTTATCTAGTAGACATTGTTTTCTCAGCTATTTGGATCATTTTCTTTACCATGTTACCACCTATTTTACCAGCGTCCTTCGCCTTAAGGTCACCATTATATCCATCTTTCAATGTTACACCAACTTCGTTAGCAACCTCATACTTGAACCTATTTAATGCAGTCTGAGCTTCAGGAACAAGAGTCTTATTAGCCATATTGTTCACCTCCGTAAGTTTTCTTTTTAGGACACTTAATATTCAGATAATATTTGCGTCCTTTACCGAAAACTTTATACTTGCCAACAATCAGCAAGGAAAATTTATCGGTAATTATATTATGTTCATTTAAAAATCAATTAAACTAGGAAATGATGATTACAAAGTTAAGAAACACCTTGAAATAATTTTGATGAATTTTATTCTTTTTTCAATTTTGCAAAAAAAAACCTGATAAAATCAGGTTTAAAATTTAATCTTAACTTTATATATTCTCGCTATCCTTAAAAACCCTGCTTCCGATTGCTTTACGCTGTCCCTGGTATTTGCCCATATAAGGATTTTCAGCAGTTTGATCCATCTTTGCTATTACAAGCTGGCAGATTCTTCTTCCTGCCTGCAATTTAATTGGCAATCTATTTGCATTATATAATTCAAGGGTAATTTCTCCTTCAAATCCCGGGTCAACCCATCCAGCATTTTGAATAAACAGCCCCATTCTTCCGATTGAGCTTCTTCCTTCAACGAAAGCTGTCAAATCATTTGGAAGCTTTATGTACTCCATTGTTGTAGCCAGTAAAAATGAATGTGGAGGAATTATTACCTCTTCGGCTTCGAAATCAATATATTTTATTGGCGTACTCATATTCATGCATTCAACATTGTTTTCATCAACCTTTAAGAAATGTCTTCCTAATCTAATATCAATTGATGCCGGCTGTATCTGATCCTGAGTAATTGGTTCGATTGATAATTCTCCTGTTTTAATCAAATTGTTAATTGTTTTATCTGATAATATCATAATGTAAATCCTTCCCTTTCTCCTATGTTATCTATTGGTTCTAAACTAATCCTTCCTTTTGGTTTGAATAATCTATCATATTCATCCAGAGCGTATCTATCTGTCATACCTGCAATATAAAATGCAGCTGTATCAAATATATCGTGCTCTCCTAACTGCTTTTTCATTTTATCAGGTAAATACAATATTGATTTTGTATAATGATTGAATAAATTTTTAACCAGTTTTCCAGCTTTGTCTTCCTCGTTTATTTTTGACCTTAATCCTGTATAAACATTTTCATTTAAAAATCCTCTTATGCAAGTCATAGCATGATATTCGTCTTCACCCATCCTTACAATCAAATCTCTTTTGTCTGAGCTTGGCCTTCCAAAGTTATTTTCAACTGATTCCTGCATTCTTTGCGAACTGCATTTAATTGTACTTTCAACCATTTTATCAATAAATTTATCAATACCACCGCCGAGTATTTTAAGTTGCTCTTGGGGTAAATTATCTTCTCTCATAATCCCTGCTCTTATTATATCTTCCGTATCGTGGGTGACATATGCAATTTTATCAGCCAATCTGACAATTTGTCCTTCGAGTGTATATGGTACTTCCTTCGCGCTCGAACTATGTAGTAATATACCGTCTCTAACTTCATTTGTCAAATTTAGGCCGCCATTTTCAAGTTTATCTACTACTACCAATCCAAAATTATAATGATTAAAATCTTTTGAATAACAACTTTGCAATGCCTTTTCACCAGCATGTCCAAACGGTGTATGACCTATATCGTGAGCCAAAGCTATTGCCTCAGTTAAGTCCTCATTAAGACCCAAAGAACGGGCAATTACCCGTGCAATTCTGCTTACTTCGTGAGTATGGGTCATTCTGGTTCTGTAATGGTCACCTCTAGGCCTTATGAATACTTGGGTTTTTCCTGCCAATCTTTTAAAAGCTCTTGAATAAACAATCCTATCAATATCTTTTTGATAATCTGTTCTATATTCACATTTATCCATTGGCTTTTGTCTGGAGGCTTGACTACTTAATGCAGCTAAAGGACTCAGAAGATTAACTTCATTTTGTTCAATATTTTCTCTAATTGTCATAAATTGCTCCCGATCTTTCAAATATGAAATTTTTCTTTATTTTATCATATTATTTTTAACCATATATACTATTTCTTCAGCTAAAACTTTTGCCCTATTTAAAGCATCCTCGTCTTCTTTAGCCGGTTTTTGGGCACAAACACCATGATGTCCTGCACCATATTCAGGGTGTCCATCTCCTACAATAACCATACCATGAACCAATAGAATGTCATGCAGGGCTCTTATTGCAGTCTCTTGCCCCCCATATTTTGAAGCTCCTACTGTTACTCCTGCCGCGATTTTATTAATCCAGACTTTTTCTCCTCGTATTTTTCTTGTTTTATCAAAAAAAGCTTTGATTTGCGCAGAAACCGTCCCAAAATAAACCGGCGTACCAAGTATAACAGCATCCGCTTTTGAAATTAAATTAAATGCTTCTTCAAGCGGTGTCCCTCCGTAGCATTTGCCGCTGCACGGCGTACTGCAGGCATTGCAAAAAGGTGTTTTGGCCGAGTTCAAAGCTTCTGCAATATTAATTATTTCATATTCACAGCCATTTTTATTTGTTTCGTTTAAAATATACCTTAATAAAAATGATGTATTTCCTTCTTTATTGGGACTTCCATTTAATCCTACAATAAACATTCTGTTCAACTCCAAAACAATTTATTTTATTATTCTATTCTATTTAAACCAAATTAATAATAACAAAGATTCACAGATTTTTCAAAATAATTATATTCTTCTCGTTATTTTTTCTTTACATTTTTTATAGATATTTACTAAATTATTTTATAGTGATAAAATATCAAAAAATGTATTTTTTTATATTTTAGGAATTCCTAATACTCTCGTTAGTTTTGGTTAATGCCAAATTTAGCATAAACCGTCGTATAATAAGAAAGGAGTGCAAGCAAATGTCAAAAAGGATTACGTTTTGTTCACGTAATTGGGCAGAAAATTATCTTGACAGAAAACCTACAACCTGCGAATGCTGCTCAAAAGAATGCGAATCTATTGACCTCGCTTTAAAAATTGACATCTATGAAGCTGGAAAGCAAACACAGATTCTTTTGAAAAGGCAGGGTAATTCTTACATTATTCCCACCAGAATGTTGTGTGAGCTAGAAGGCTGTGCATGCCTTGAGAGAATCTCCAATCCTTACTTCAAACAAGGAGCAGAAGAAATTCATCTCATGGAATTTATCCCCCTGTTTCTTGGAATATCTTGCAACAGCTATCCAGAGCAATATGAGAAATGGTTCTATTTTAAGGACGTAGTTAAAAAAATTCCCGACAAGGTTCTTAGAGTCTTACTGAAAAATTACGACTATATTGAAGACCTTGTACCAATAAGAAAGGGAAAGACCATGTAATCATGGTCTTTCCTTTTCTTATTCTTCTTCCCAATTGTGATATACATTTTGAACGTCATCAAGTTCCTCGAGCTTTTCTATAAGTATTTCCATTTTTCTGCCTGCTTCTTCATCAAGCTTTGAATAGTTTTGGGGAATCATCTGAAGCTCTGCAGAATCATACTGCACTCCATTGTTCTCTATCTCATCTCTCACTTCAGTAAAATTCTTAGGATCTGTCGTTATTTCATAATATTCGTCACTGGATTCAAAATCTTCTGCCCCAGCCTCTAAAGCCACCATCATCAGTTCATCTTCATTAACTGATGCCTTTTTTTCAACAAGAATTACTCCTTTTTTGTCAAACATCCAGGAAACACATCCATTAGCACCAAGGTTTCCCCCATATTTATCAAAAAAGTGTCTTATATCTCCAGCTGTTCTATTTTTATTATCAGTCATTGCTTCCACAATTACTGCAACTCCACCTGGTCCATACCCTTCATATACAACTTCATCATAATTTTCGCCGCCTTGCTCGCCTGCGGCCTTTTTTATACATCTTTGCACATTGTCATTAGGCATATTATTAGATTTTGCTTTTGCAATAGCATCCCTCAATCTTGAATTTGAAGTAGTATCACTCCCGCCTTGTTTTACTGCTACCGCAATTTCTCTACCTATTTTAGTAAACAATTTACCTTTTTGGGCATCTGTCTCACCTTTTTTTCGTTTTATTGTAGCCCATTTTGAATGTCCTGACATTTTGTATTTTCCCTCCTAAAATTTTATTCATCATATTTTATCACATTTTTTTAAATCTCACACTTCATTTATTTCTTAGTTTATGATATTATTTTCTGGTTATATTTATATATACTTCTGGTTTATGTCTTAAGCATATCTTTGCTCAAGAAAGAATACTATTCAATACTTCAAAGCGATTATTTCGTAAGGAGGGATGTATTATGAAAAAAACATTTACTGTACTTCCAAGCTCTGTTTTGGAAGAAATCTTAGTCGCAAACTATTCTAGAGGTGAGTTGATTCAATCATTAAGAATTTACTCAAAATACCTCCATAGGCTTAGAAAAAACTTTGATAAGCATAATCATTTTGCAAGAAAAGCAGAGCTGGCAAGGTTTCAAGAGTATTTGTCTATATCAGCCTCCTTATTGGATAAATGGTATAACGATATTAGCAGGGCGCATGACCAAATTATCTCTTTTGTATCACAACGTTATGCTCTTCCTTTGACAGATGAATTTCTAAACCTGCATGATGATTTCCCAGCCCTCTGTAAGAGATTCGAAAAAATCACTTATGCATGTTTGGATATTTTAGGCGAGGATAATAAAGATATCGAATTGTATGTTATACCCATGGATTATGATTTCGATATATTTATTCCTCCAATCTCTGGCAAGGCTGAACAAGCTCCTGCAAATTCCATTTGGCTAGAAACAGGTTTTTCGCTTCTGCGAACAGAAAAACTTGAAAAAGAGCTTTTTGAAATTATTGATTTGCTGAAAGACTTGGAACTAGAGTTGCTTCTAAACAGTTCCAGAAGCTATGAACATTCCCGTTTAAGCTTTAACGCTCTAACAGCACAGGCAGAACGCACCTTTCTAAAGCTTCTTGAAGTGCACAATGAACTTGACAAAAGGTTGGTTCCTTTCTTTAATTCTGAAAGTCCAGAAGCCGATAAAACCTATGCAAAATTCCAAAAACATTATGAAGAAATCTTCTTAAAGCAATATTGGGCTATGAAGCTTAACGCTGCAGTGAATTCTTGCGAATACTTGATGGAATGCAACAAAATTAGTTCAACCAGAAGAGCTTCGGATTTTTAATCCGAAGCTCTTTAAATTCACTTTATCTTTTCAACAAATTCCTGTTCAGATAATATTATTATTCCAAGTTCCTGCGCTTTTGTCAATTTGCTTCCCGCCTCTTCCCCCGCTAATACAAAACTTGTCTTTTTAGAAACACTTCCCGAGACCTTTCCTCCAAAGCTTCCAATTATTTCTTCTGCCTGCTGCCTTGTGAAATTATCGAGCGTACCAGTCAGAACAAAGGTCAACCCTTCAAACCTGTTATCCTTGATTTCCTTTTTAACTCCTTTAGTATTTACTCCTGCTTTTTTAAGTTTATTGATTGTATGCTTTGACTGTTCTTGCGCAAAGAATTTCACTACACTTTCCGCCATTTTTCCGCCGAACTCATTCAGGTTAAGCAGTTCCTCCATATTAGATTCCATTATCTCATCTAGCGAGTCAAAACTCTCTGCCAGCATCCGTGCCGCTTTCAAGCCAATAAACCTGATTCCGAATCCAAAAATCAACCTGTCTAGCGAATTGTTTTTTGTCTTTTGAATTGCATTTATAAGATTTTGTGCAGACTTTTTCCCCATTCTTTCCATGGTTTCAACATCATCTTCTTTGAGAAAATATAAATCTGCAATACTTCTAATTCTACCTGTTTCAAGTAATTGTTCAATAATTGCCGGACCTAGCCCGTCAATATTCATTGCATCCCTTGATGCAAAATGTACAATGCTTCTGAATAACTGTGCAGGACATTCAATTCCGGTACATCTTACCGCCGCTTCTCCTTCTTCCCGAACTGCCGGGGCACCGCAAACAGGACAAATTTCTGGCATTTTGAAATCAGTTTCACTTCCTGTCCGTTTATCTTTGATTACTTCAACAACCTCAGGAATTATATCTCCGGCCTTTTGAACCCAAACGTTGTCTCCAATTTTTATATCTTTCAATCTAATATAATCAATGTTGTGAAGAGTTGCTCTTCCTACAACCGATCCTGCCAACCTAATAGGTTCTAATACTGCCGTAGGTGTTAATGCCCCAGTTCTTCCAACTTGAACTATAATGTCTTTTATTAGCGTCTGTTGCTTCTCTGGCGGATATTTATAAGCTATTGCCCATCTAGGTACTTTGGTGGTACTTCCGAGCATTCCTCTCTGAGCAAGTGAATTAACCTTAATAACTGCGCCATCAATTTCGTAAGGCAAATCACCTCTTTTTTCTCCTATTCTCTCAACTTCTTCAATTGCATTATCTATACTACTGCAGAGTACTGATATAGGAACTGTCTTAAATCCCATCTCTTTCAAGAATTTTATTGTTTCTTCATGTGAGTTAAACTCAATTCCATCAACGTTCTGAATATTGAACACAAATATGTCTAGCTTTCTTGAAGCAGTAATTGCAGAATCAAGCTGTCTCAACGAGCCTGCCGCTGCATTTCTTGGATTTGCAAACAATGGCTGTTGTAGTGCTTCCCTTTCTTCATTGAGCTTTAGAAAACTTTCTTTTGATATAAAGACTTCTCCTCTAACTTCAAGCTTGATATTTTTATTTTTAATACTTAAAGGTATTGATTTAATTGTTTTAAGATTCCGAGTCACATCTTCACCAGTACTTCCATCTCCCCTTGTCGAACCTCTGACAAAAATTCCATTTTCATATTCGAGGGAAACAGAAAGCCCGTCAACCTTTGCCTCAACTATATATTCAATCTCCTGATTCAATGCATTCTTAATTCTTTTATCAAATTCAAAAAGTTCGTTTTTATCAAAGGCATCTGTTAAACTCTGCATCTGTACTTTATGTATAACTGCATCAAATTCACTTAAGGGCTTACCGCCAACCCTCTGCGTCGGTGAATCTGGAGTAATAATTTCAGGATTCTTTTCCTCCAGTTCTTTTAATTCTCTTAAAAGCATGTCATACTCATAATCCGTTATTTCAGGATTATCCTCAACATAATATTTATGACTATGGTAATTCAGCTTTTCTCTAAGCTGCCCTACCTTTTCGCTGATATCCATTAATTAACCCCCATTATTATAGTTGACAGTTTTCAGATGGCAGTTGACAGTTAAAAGCTTAAAAATGTCTTTTGAAATTATCACTACCTATTTATGATAGAATTCATTATATACATTTTTAGGATAAAAAAAAACAGGCAAATTATTGCCCGTTTAATTGTTTAAATATTTCCCGATATTCAAAAACTTTATATACATGGTATCGGGTTATTCTTGGGAGGTGAGGCTTGATATCCTCATATGTATTCCCGTAAGTCTGTACAAGATAAGTTACCCTAGTTGGGCCACAATTATAAGCCGCTAAGGCAACACGCTCGTCACCGAACTTGTCCAATTGAAGCTTGTAGTATCCCGCACCAGCCCATAAATTCTGGTTTATATCAGTGCAAGGATATCCAACCCCCATAGTTTCACAAGCACCCGGTTCCAATTGAATCAATCCAAAGCCATTTCCGCCTTTTGCGTTAGGGTTAAACGTTGACTCCTTCCACGCCATCCCTGCCAGCAGAAAAGGATCAACACCTCTATCTTTTGCGTAGAAAGCAATCCTTTCATCAATGTACTGGTCATGCTCAGGTATATTCGGCCCTGAAAAAGTTAAAGGTTTAGGTTCCGGGACTGGAAGTTGTTCTCTTGCGCCTCCTCTACTTACTTCAATGAACTCTCTTCTCTCTGCTATCTGATTCTGTGTAGGTCTTTCAATATTTTTTGTGCCTTTTGCATCACTACCAAAAGCAATGAATCCAACGGTAACCACAAAAAATATTGCTACTGATATAATAGCAGAACTTACTTTTAATTCTTTCATCTTTCCTCCTTGTTTAACGTCCCTGAGTTGATTATATATTAATTAACTCAATTAGACTTTTTTCTCCGACTTTAGACAGTCGATTTTTTTTGTTTTTGGTTCATAGGAATAGTATTTATATTATATCATATTTAGCATATTATGTAAAGCGCTTGCTTGAGGCGTTTGCAGGTTTTATGCTATAAGAAGCCCCCCCTTCCTTTATAGTTTAACAACCGGCTTTTCTTTTCATTTTGAATGAGTAATAGAAGGAACAAACAAAAGAAACCCCACGAATATCATAGTGTTTCTTCGCATTTAAACCAATTTAAATTTTGGGTTAGCTTAATCAAATAAATTCATATTTTCTCTATAGCTTGCTTCCTGCTTGTTATAATTTATGCTTAAGCTCCCCTCTGCATCATTTGAGAATGGTTCGCCATTAACATTTCCTTTTACTTTTAAGAAGGCAGTGACTGTTTCAGTTTCTTCTTCTATCCTTCTTTCATCATTAAAATTATCACTCATATTTTTTGAAGAGCGGCGTGAAAATTGCTCCAGCTCAATGTCAAAGCAATAGTTCATATTGGTCTCATCATCAAATATCTCTTTTTTTATGATTACAGTATTATTGTCTAAAAATTCAATTTCTTTGGGATTAATGCCAACCTCTTTTTCCACCTTTGAAAAAAGCTTAGGCAGTCCTTTATTATCTATCTTGATTTTGGTTATTGAAAAAATAAATAATCCAGTATCAGCATTCTTATATGAATTGCTACTTTGTATGGTTTTAAGCTTTACATTTACTCTAACAAGCATACGGCAGCCATCTTTGCAGTAAATGGTGTCCCTCATTTTTAATTCGGTGCCTTTAACAATATCTGTGTTTTTATAGAAATAATCTTTCATGTATGGCCTCCAAATGTTTTTATCTTATGAAACTATATAATTTCAATAAGTAATTTATGTATGCCAGCCCTCAAGGCTGGCAGGTTAATTATTGTAGAAAAGAAGTGCTTTAAACAGCATTATGAACGAATGCAACAATTTTATTAGTTGGTATATCTGTGACAGAACCTAGATTATTGCGGTCAAAGCCTGAATCACCTTTGCATCTGTTGCTGCATCTGTTTCCAAATCCAAAATTCGAATCGCAAGAACTGCCAAGTGCACAGCTTGGAGCTGGGCCTATGCATGAAATAAGTCTTACAAAACAAGGATTTACAAATATTACGACTCCGGTAAACCCAGATCCGGATTCACCTCCGCTCTCTGTAAATATTGTGACCGTTTCACCAATAAACCTGCTGAGATGTTCTACAATATTATCTGAGAAAATTCCGTGTCCTTCTGACATATACTTAACCTCCTTCAAAAATTTCTACCTGTTATATATTATGTAAATTGTATTTTTTGGTGATAACTTAAAAAGAAAAGCTCAAGTAATTTGAGCTTTTCTTTTTAAGCTTTAAACTAAGTATTTTTTTATTTTAATCCTATAATTCAAGCTTTGTACCGTAGAATGGAAGGCTGTTGGTTTCGGCTAATCCTCCAATAACACTCAAATTACTTCCATTAATGATAATTGATTGTGCGACAACCCTTCCACGTATTGTTTGATTCGAACCATTAAATATTACATAACCATGCGGAGCATAAACTATTCCCTCAAACTCTGCACCCGAACCATTGATTGTAATATTGCCTGTTTCTGAATATATACAAACTGCATCCTCAGATGTCATGTTAAGATTACTGCCATTAAATATAACATCTCTTTCAGCTAAGATACAGCCTTGTCCAGAAAATCTTGCTCCATTGACTGTAACACTTCCATTTACATATATATCAGAATCTACATCAATATTACTTCCGTTATATGTTTTGTTTCCATTATATGCAGCACCTGCCTGGCCTGCCTGCGTTTTGATAAATTCCGAAAAATCCGGCATCTCAATGAAGCCAGCACTTGGCATTCTTTGACCAATACTTATCCAATTTCCATTTGTTGTAACAGTTCCACAGGCTTCTGCTGCACCAGTAACCCCCAGATGTGAGCCGTTTACAATAAAATTGCTGTTTGTATGAGTGCTTCCGACTATATCCATCCAAGCACCATTCAATGCAAGAGGTGTTGTAGTACTGCCAGAAAACAGAGTATATCCAAAAGGGTTACCTTCCATAGACTTTGCAGCCCCCGACATTGACGTAACATTTGTTCCTTGAAGATTGAATACTTTTGCGAAGAAATAATCAACATGGTCACTTGATTTAATCCTTATTGAGTTATCCGAATTTGTAAATGTGACCTCTATATCCGAAGGAGAAATGCCATTCAGTTCGGCATATTGTTGAGCCGTTTCAGTTGCTTTTGCCGTATCAGGCAAATCCTGAGCTGCTGCTAATGCTATTGCATCAACAATTGATTGGGTTCTTGCCTTATGAAGAGCAACATTCCCTATATCAACTACTAATGCAGAAAACCCAAGCATAGCAACAAGTGCTATAGTAAATATTATTATGGTTGAACCCTTTTCATTTTTTACTCTTTCTTTTAATCTCATAAAATCACCTTTTAAAGATATATTAATCCCTAATTTTATTATATCAGTATCAGTCCTTCACTGAATGAGGACTAAGGCTCAATTTATATAGGTCTAAAGTCTGATTTATCAGTTCTTGAAATACCCTTAATCTGAATATTATTCTATGTAGGAATCATTGGGGCTTGAATATTTATGTATAGACTATTTTCATTCTTATTGCTTTTAAATAAATTGAATAACCTCCAAAAGAGTAAAGGCTTGGCTAAAATCAACAAAAAAAAGAACTATCAAATATGTGATAGTTCCCAGATAATTATTAGCAATCGCTTTGAAACATTCAGCAAAACCTTGCATTGCACAAATCTGCATGACTTGTTAATTAACCATTTATACTGTTCTGTAATCGTATATGTTGCATCTAAAAGCTGTGCCCAGAAATTTTCCGGTATATTGCTAAAAGTAAATCCCGATTTTGTTGTTTTATTATCTACTAGATTCTTAAAACAAAACTCTAGAATAATATACTACTCAAAATTTATTACCATACCAATTGATAAAATTGACGCTGTTTCATATCCAACTAATATTCGCTGTTAGTAGTAAAAGGCTCAATTTTATTCTCATATTCTATAAAATCTTTACCTGCCCATTTCTTCCATGACATATGCTTATTCCCATCACCTGCAATAAGTGACGTATAAAGTTCAAGCAATCCATCATTATCATAATCTTTTACTTCAAGTTCGAACGTAGAGTCAACTGTGTAAAATTCAGAAAAACCTCTAGTTGTTAAAATAATAATCTTAGCCCTGCTTGATTTTATTCCTTGAGGGTCTTTTTGAATCAATATAAATTCAGGATTTCCTCCTTGAATTATATCTCCAGCTACTATTTCATTTGTATTAAAGTTATAGTCGTTCTTTCTTAATTCTGCATCTACATCCTTATAAAAAGCCCCATCTTTCCATCTCAAGGTTGCAATCATTAAATACCTATCCGATTGATTTGACATTTCATACATCAATGCTGCTTCATTAAATCCATCATTGTTCAAATCATAGAGTTTGTAATCAACCTTGGTACAATTTGCAGGAAAGAATTGTTCAATGTTCTTAGCAATAAAGCTGTTAACCTTTTTTGCATCGTATAAACCATCAGTTAAAAGGGAATACCTTTGTATCTTAACCAATGCATTAATATTTTTAGCGTTTATACCCCCTTGAATCTGAGCATTACTATCAATCGCAATATTTGTATCGTCAGTCTTCACATTATCCGCCGGCAGGTTATTTGTAGCAGCACCAGCTGTATTTCCATTTTGATTTGTATTAGCTTGATTATTTATCTGATCTGGCTGTTTAGCTATGAATATCCATAAAACAATTCCTGCAATTAGACAGAACCCCAAAACAATACTGGTTACAATCATTATAAATTTTTTTATCTCAATGTTTTTCATATTCATCACCTATTAATATGATACACCAAAAGTAGCTCAAATAAAAGACCGTCATTGAATAATGACGGTCTTTTATGGCTCCTCGAGCTGGGCTCGAACCAGCGACCCTCACGTTTTGCAACATGGTCGTATAACTCGCTCAATACTTCACTCCTTATCCTTCCTGTTGCTGCAATCATTACGCCCTCCCTTTATCTGCCTTATGGCAGCGGTCGGGCTAGATGCAGTTGAACAGCCGATGCTCCTCGCATTCGGCTATATCAAGATTAATATTTCTAGTCTAGTTTGGAGTATAGAAAAAGTGTTCATGGAATCCTATCCATGAACACTTCTTGGCTCCTCGAGCTGGGCTCGAACCAGCGACCCTTCGGTTAACAGCCGAATGCTCCACCACTGAGCTATCGAGGAATATATAAAAATCCGGCGACGACCTATTTTCCCAAGCAGTTACCCG
>JBLNBO010000006.1:0-32753 GCA_050260055.1 Ignavibacteriales bacterium | reverse complement strand
ACCCTCCAATGTTTACTTATGTCATTATATAACAAGAAAAAAGAAATGGGAATATTCTTATCCCACTTCTCATAATCGTAAAAGAATCTATCATTATCAAATAGTCTTATAATTTTCCTTTATCTTATAATCAGCAATTCCAATTCTTTCTTCGGTTGTGACAGCAGCTTCATTTAGCACTTCATTATCAGGATATCCAGCATCCTTCTTACCAATGCAATAATATTCAAAACCCAATTGTTTCATTGTCTTATAATCAAATACATTCCTTCCGTCAATAAATACATTACCCTCTGCAAGGCTTTTAACCTTTTTAAGGTCAAGATTCTTGAACTCTTTCCACTCCGTTGCAAGAATTATCGCATCAGCACCTTCAACTGCATCATAAGCATCTTTGGCATAATCTATAGCTTTTAATATATTCTGTGCGGATTCCATTGCTACAGGGTCATATGCCTTAACTTTTCCACCAAGCTTCTGTATTTCATTAATAATTGCTATAGCCGGAGCCCCTCTGACATCATCAGTTTTAGGCTTAAAGGCTAGTCCAAGGATGCAAATCTTTTTACCTTTAATTGTAGGCATTGCTCTTTTTAATTTTTCAACTGGTATAAGTTTCTGATTTTTATTAACCTCTACAACACTTTTTATAACTTTAAAATCATATCCAACCTTTTCCCCAATCTTAACTAGAGCACTTATATCTTTTGGAAAACATGCTCCGCCATATCCTATACCAGCCTTTAAGAACTTGTTCCCAATTCTGCTGTCAAGTCCAATCCCTTTTGCAACCTCAGAAACATCTGCCCCTATCTTTTCACATATATTTGCTATCTCATTCATAAAAGTAATCTTTGTTGCCAGAAATGCATTAGCCGCATACTTAATCATTTCTGCACTTTCAGGATCGGTTACTACAACTGGTGCATCAAAAGACTCATGGAGTTTGCATAAAATCTCTATAGCCTTATTACTTTCAGCACCAACAATAATTCTATCTGGATTCATAGTATCATATACTGCTGTTCCTTCTTTTAAGAATTCAGGATTAGATACCACGTCAAAATCTACAGATCTCATTTGGCTATCCCTAATTATCTTTGTAATTCTTTTTTGTGTTCCAATAGGGACAGTACTCTTATTCACAATCACCTTGTAATCATTCATATATAAAGCAATATCTTTTGCAACACTTTCAATGCAAGAAAGGTCAGCCTGTCCACTTGGAAGAGGGGGAGTTCCAACAGCAATAAAAATAATGTCTGAACTTTTTACTCCATATTCCAAATCAGTAGTAAACTCTATTGCTCCTTTTGCATAGTTGCGGGTACATAACTCCTTTAAGCCTTCTTCATATATAGGCATTATCCCATTATTCAGTTTTTCTATTTTTTCTTTGACTGCATCAACACAGATTACCTTGTTGCCTAATTCAGCAAAGCATACCCCTGATACAAGCCCAACATAACCAATGCCAATTATGCAAATGTTCATAAGTTATCACCTTTATATTTAATGAAACAAGTTATATTTTATCATGGAATGTCGAATTTGGACAAGGTATATTTTGGAATGAAAGTTCACTGTTGATTCATTTTATCTGCCTTGAAAAATAGGAAATGCCCAATTAAGCCTAGAACACAAATAATAATAAAGCTAAACAGGTTGTTTGCTATCCCACTTGAAATTGCATCTTTATTACTCATTCCCAATATAGTAAGTCCAACAGCCCATCCAGCTTCCGTAGTACCGAACCCGCCTATGCCAGTTACTGGTAAAATTGTTGTTAATACAGCCAAAAGCGAGCCAACTATTGTTTTGCTGAAACTAAAATCTATATTTAAAGCTTTTATCCAAAAAAACATTGAGAAATATAATGTTAGCCATAAACCCAAAGAAAGAAATAATACTTCAATTAGCTTAACTTTAGAAGCCACAACTTCATGAAACTTATCTTCCATAATATTAAGAATATTGCTTATTTTAATTAAAATTTGATTATCATTCTTCTTATTAAGGCTTATTGCAATATTTGAAATGATAGAAATGATTCTTGGTAAAAATAATAGAAACAAAATAAAAATCGCTATTACAATTATTGACACACAAATGTTTTCTAATGTAATTTCTTTATTTGAGATAAAAATGCTAGAAACTAAAAAGATAATACCCAAGGCTATTACCTCAAGCACTCTAATTGCCAGAAGGATAACTCCACTTTCTCCTATTGACACATTGTTATTCTTTTTTAGAATATAAATGAATGATATCTCTCCTGTTTTTATTGGCATAATCCTATAATAGAATTGATGTAAGAAAGTAATAAACAAAATACTAAGATATTTTATTTTCTTTTCCTTTAAATAAACATAGAATCTTAAACTCCTAAAAATATATGTTACAAGGTAGAAAATTACTCCAATAAAAAAGTACTCAAAATTTATATTCTTCATGGATATAATCAATTTTTTTATATCAACTATACTAAAGAGAATATAAAAAGAAATTATTGTTATAATAATTGAAATTATAACTGTTACACTCTTCTTTTTCACATTAAATCCTTATTTCTTCATAATTACTACTTCGGAAATTCCGATAGGCATTCTAATCATTTTCTCTAAGGGTTCTAAAACCATTGAGGCAAAATTATAAAAATTGGAGTTAATATCATTTAATTCATCTGAAAAAGTTTTTTTCTTTTTCAGAACTTTACCCTTTAGGAACCAGGGTATTATTCCTAATGCATTAAAATATTTATCTTCTATTACCTCTAAATCCAATTTGGAAGCCATATCTTTTAGAACTTCTGGATCATATCTTCTATGGTGCCCGCATACTTTGTCCATAGTTCCATATAGGCAATTAAAAGCAGGAACTAATATAATAATTTTTCCTTCTTCGCACACTAAGTCTTTCATTTTTTCTAATGCTTCGATATCATTTTCAATATGTTCTAATACATTTATACATGTAATTGTATTAAAATTATTAGACTTAAAATTATTAATATTGTCTTTTCCTATATCAAATAAATATGCTGATAAATTATTTTGGTTCTTAAATCTTTCAATAATATAATCAATTTGGTGCTCAAATATATCCGTAGCAACTATTGTTTCGCAGTCCTTCACATAATGGCTTATCATATTTCCAGTTCCCGAACCGATATCGAGAATTCTTGTGCCCAAATGATTTTTAAACATGTTATACATCCACTTGGAATATCTATCGATTTTAGTTCTTTTCTTTAAAGATTCCGATAAATCAGGATGTGAACCCACAATTTTACCCTCCATTATTATTCCTCATTAGATTTATTCTTGTCATATTCTATCTTTCTTACCCTATATTGTACATCTTCTAATATTTTTCTATTAGAAGATATTAAATCTGCCTGCAATCCTATAACTCCCGTTTGAAATCCAATTAATATTAACAGTGTAGCAAGTATCAAAGACTGTATATGCCCGTTTCCATGACCCGATAAATAAAAGTAAATAAACTTCAACGCTATGATAAATCCTAATAAAAATATTATCGCTCCTAGTGAAACAAAAAATTTTAAAGGTTTATACATAATAAATATTCGAATAATAGTTGATACTGAACGTTTAATATATGAATACATATTCTTGAAAAGTCTTGATTTTCTAAGTTCCTCATTTGTTCTAACAGGTACTGAAACAATCGCCATATTTTTCCGGCCAGCTTGAATAATGGTTTCAAGAGTATATGTATACTCAGATACTACATTAAGTTTAAGTGCCGCTTCTCTACTATATGCCCTAAATCCACTTGGTGCATCAGGTATATCCGTATTAGATGCTGCTCTAACAACCCAGCTTCCAAGCCTTTGTAGTTTCTTTTTTATCCATGAGAAATGTTGTATTGTATCAGTCTGCCTGTCTCCTATTACAATATCAGCTTGACCATCAAGAATTGGTCTTACGAGTTTTTCGATATCCTGCCCATAATACTGGTTGTCCGCATCAGTATTAACAATTATATCTGCACCTTGTTTTAGGCATTCATCCATACCGGCTTTAAAACCCGCAGCAAGCCCTTTATTCTTTTTAAAGCTGACTATGTGATGAACACCATTAGCTTTAGCTATTTCAACCGTTTTATCTATACTTCCATCATCAATTATAAGATATTCTATTATGTCAATTCCTTCAATCTTCCTTGGCAAATCCTTTAATGTTATTGGAAGAGTTTGCTCTTCGTTGTAACATGGAATTTGAATAATAAGTTTCATTGTATCGTCGTCTCCACTATTATATTTTTGTTTTTTAATATTATAGTATTTCTAATCAATGTAAAACAATTTATACATCTCATTTTCATATATGGGATTAAATAAGCTGTCATTATTTTTATTAGTAATAAAATAAAATGATTTATCTTTATACCGAACTTGGGGAGTTATTTCCAAGGTACTTATACCCCAAAACTCATTGCTATGAGGAATAAATATTATACTAGTTGAATCTTTATCACTCACAAATTCTACTTCCTTAGCCATTACTTTTTCTGTATTTGGTATAAAATTATAATATCTTATATCATTAATTTTTATATCATACCCATATATAAATTTATCTTTACTTTTACTTACATCAAGTATGAACTTGGCTTTATATTTACCTTTAGGTATATCAACTTTAAATTCAGTATTTTTCCATCCAAAGATTAAATCTTCCATACCATCTTTTTTTTGAGACTCTGGAAAATATCTTGAATCAAAATTAATCAAGTCATTAAAATTAAATCCGAATTGCCTTTCTACAGAGTAAACAGAACGTCCATCAAATGGGGCTGCAATTTTAATGGCTCCTCTCTTTACCGGCGATTCTTTTGACCCAAAATCAAAATTTAGCTTATTTATAGATAAGATATTTTTATATTCTGCTTCTTTTTCTCTCCAAAAATTATTTATATTCATATTAGTATCAGACATTAACTTTGTATCATAATACAATTTTACATTTAATTTTTCATTATTAGTTAAATATTTATATAATTGATTAAGTGGCTTTGTATTATTTGATAACATTGTTACATCATAGCTGCATGAAAAAGATGAGTATATTATAACTGGTATTAATAGATAAAATAATCTTATAAATTTCAAATCAACGTATTTTATACACATTATTATAATTAATGAAAACAATAACCCTATAAGACTTATTGTTAATGCTTGAGCTGAGCTATAATCTTTTATTGTACTATAATTTATTTGTCCGCTATAAAAAATATTATTTAAAAAATTAATATCAAAATTATTAACAATACTATAGGCACCAATAGATTTCAGTGGGGAAAATATAAATAAATTTACAAAAAGTATACCAGATATACCTGCAATAATCCAAGTATTGATACTATTCATTTTTAAGTTTTTGAGTCCATATAAACCAATTATGCATATTAATGGTATTAATGGCGCTAAGTATCTCCCAAAGGTTAAATGAACAGATTCCTGTCCACCAATAAGCCTGTGAAATGCCGTAAGTAAAAGCAATCCTATTACATCAAAACCTATCATTATTATGAAAGTTTTACTTATATTATCGAATTTTTTAATATATATAAAACTTAAAATAAAAAGTAGAAAAAATATAAAATAAGTAGAAAAAGTCAAATATGATAATTGATACAAAAATGCTTTTATAAAACCTATACTAAAAATACTTGTTACTGAAAATGCACTTACCTCAGATTTATACCCTAATAATCCAACATTAGCAGTAAACAGATTTCTTATCAACCAAGGTACTATTAAAATACCTAATACAACAAATATATAGAGATAGCTTCTTAATTTCTGATTTTCTTTTTGAGAAATAATGTGATTATAAATTAATGACATACATATAGCAATAATTAATATTATGGCTGACTGTTTTGTTAAAAATAGTAACCCTAAACCTAATCCTAGAGTTATACCATTTTTTATGCTTTTTTCTTTTAGATAATTTAGATAAAATAAAATGCACCATGCATATAATGCATAAAACAAGGGCTCTGCCCATATTAATACTGTTATTGCGCTAAAAGGTAGAATTAGTGTCATAAATGCAATAATAAAACTAATTTTTTTATCAAAGAATCTTAAGGAAATTGTATATATAGGGAAAATAATACTTGAGAAAACTACTGCATTAAATAATTTTGTAAGTAAATAAGTATACCCTACATTCTTAAGCCCGAAAAAGAATGATATTAAAAACGGATATAAAGGGTTATATTGTTCTTGTCCTCCATAACTCCATTTCTCGTGAATCAAACGTCCTAACTTAAAATATACTGTCTCATCTAAAAAAATAAAGGGGCCTTCTATTCCTATTCCCCTAATATAAGTAATTAATATTGCTCCCAAAAACAGTATGGATATAATAATTCCTTTTTTAGTTTTAGTAAGCGTTTTATTATTAATAGCATAGTTATTATAATTATTTTTATTCATTAAATGCCTCCCAAGGTATAGAGGGGGGAGCTCTTTATCGGATTCTTCCCCTATTTATTTTTAGCAGCCCTGCTGTTTATCTTTTAAAGTTCTATTGCTTTTTAACAAGGAAGCTATTTCATTTCGTTGAGTGCCATATGCTTTATTACTCAGCAATCAAGCTTTCCTTTTTGTAGTAAGATAATTTTGTATAACTCTTATGCTTATGTTACACCTTTTATTATATTTTCCATTTAACTTTTTTTTATAATAATAAAGCACCTAAGATCTTCATCATCAATAAATACATCTCTTTGCTAATTTTCTCTTGCTGCAACATAAAAAATGCCCGTATTACTTTATAGCCATGTTTTTTTACATTTGGCCGTCTCCAGTTATACCTGCATTCCAAAATATTAAATATTATGTGTTAAAAAAGTATTCCTTAATGTATTGAAGAAAAACTTTCACCAACTTTTTTAAACAATTCGGCAGGAATCATATTTATACCATCTAAACTTACTTCTGTAATTTCAATTGGTCTATCGGAACACTTTACTAATATTGAGCCAGTAGTATTGTTAATATTTAGAATCTTCCCTACGGTTGAATAATAATTCTCACTTTTTAAATATCTTGCTTTTGTAAAAACAATTTTCCTATCCTTGTAAAAAGAATATGCCCCAGGAGTCATTGGTGGAGTTAATGCTCTAATATGATTGAAAATAAGCCTTGCATTCCAATTCCAATTTATTTCCCCTTGTTCAGGATTTCGTTTTGTAACATATATTGCTTTTGAATCATCCTGCGGAACTGCCTGACAGCCTTTTTCTATCAAAGTTAAATATTTACCAATATTTTCAGATAAGTGGTTATCTAAAGACTCTCTTAATTCAATAATATTTACGTTATCATTTACTTTTATAGAATGTTGAAAATAAATATCTCCGCTATCAATACCTTCATTTACCTTATGAACAGTATACCCTACATTTGGTTCATCATTTATTAGGCTCCATATGAAACCATGAAATCCTCTAAAGCGGGGTAATAGTGCATAATGGATGTTTATAAATTGCTTTTGGCATAAATATTCACCCTTAATCAATGGTGCATAAGAAAACATTAATATTGCATCAACAGGAAGATTACAAATTTCACTATATTCTTTTACTATCTCAGGGTTTATTCCAATTTCATCCAGTTCCCAACTTTTAATATCAGCATTTGGATTTGTGCCTACAACTTCTATTCTATGACCTTCTTTAATGATTGAAATAGCCAATCTCTTCATTATATGACCGCTTCCTAATAAAGCAATATTCACAGTTGAACCTCCCATTATTAAGATAGTTTAAAAAATTATTGTTATCGAATTTTTTAAGATTGTTTTATAACTTTGAGTGTTTCTTTATAAACATTTAAGTCTACCAGCGGATTAACCGGAATGTAAACAAGATCTTTACGTAATGTTGCACCCCATTCTACCCAATCTATTCCTTTTTGTATCTTATCTTTCAGCTCTGTAAGTATTCCTATAAAAAAAGGAATGCAGATTTTGGATGGTTCAAAAATTGGATATGTTCCCTCAAAATATTTTTTAATATATTCAGATTTTTCGATTCTCGCATTATTAAAATATTGTATTTTGCTTAAATACGTTTTAGCTGATTCTTTCCCTGAATTAGTCCTATCCATTTCATCCTGATTTAAAGAAGGCAAAGAAATATTCTTTGCAGTCTTTAACATTCCTCCACTCGAAGCCGGAATAATTTTGGGAAGTGAAAAAACTGCATAATCTCCAAATGAACCTATTGTATATCCATTAATCTTTAATCCTATTAAATGAGCACAATCTTCTATAATTATTATGCCTTTTTCTTTCCAATTTCTGATCCTTTCAATCAAGTCAGGAATTACATATCCAAATTCATGTATTAATATAACTACTTTTGTGTTTCCAGTTACCACTCTACTTATTCTAGCATGATTAAATGCTGGTATAGAAACACATATTGATACATACGTTTCATCACTTGTTGTAATTATTGCAATTTCATCATATCTTGTTAAATTAAGTGTAGACAATACATTTTCTATAATCCATCTTCCACTAGGTCCAAAAAATGTTTTATGTAAGCAAGAATTATTAAAGGGCTCTTCATCCGGCCATTCCATTATTTTTTGATGTAGTTCCTGCGTTAAATTTTGATACATAAATATTGGTATTCTCATTTACTCATCTTCCATTCAAAAGTTTCTCTAAAAAACCCTACTTTGGTATAGTTTTCTTTAAAATTAAAAATATTTTCTTTTGCAATCATTGTAACAGTAGATGTACCAAAATCAAAATACTTATATCCGTCCATTTGGGAATCTTCTAGAGCTGTAAGAACAAGCATACTCAATCCTTGTAAATTTTGATATTCTGTAGACTGACAAAAATAATATGAACTATTTACATTTTTGTTTATTTTAAAATACCCTATCCCTGCTATAGGCAGATTATCTTTGTATGCAATATCTACGTAAATCCTTTCAGGAAGTAATCTTGTTAACATTTCGAATTGTTTTTTAGTATGCGTTGGGCTTGTACCATGTTTAGCAAACGTAGACTCCATTACTTTCCAGAAATCATTCAAATCACCTTTTTTTACAATGGTAACACCTGCTTTCACAGCTTTATTGAACATATTTCTGGCATTTGGAGATATTTCCCCTCTAATTGGCTTATTCTCTTTAAAAATAACAACAGATGAAATGTCTCTGTTAATTGATTTGAAACCAGCCTCAAGTAAATTAAAGTAAAATGTATCAAGTGATTTATCGGAGCAGCAAGCAATTGGAGGGGTTATTATAAAACGATTTACGTTATTATCTTTTAAGTATTCAAGCAAAAGATGGACAATTTCTTTTCCATGATGATAAGTAGGATATGTTTTAAACGTTATGCCCCCATAGCTAGCTCCATAAGGAGATTTTGCAACTATTTCATTACCATCATCATCAATGGTAAGTACAATTTGAGCTATTGGAGAGTCTCCATTAACTATTATTAACCACTTCTCTTTTTCAATGAATCTACTGCCGTGATAAGATAAAAAATCTCTCCTATGAAATATGGTTCCATTCACAGATTCTTCAATAAAATCATCCCATTTTGCTAGTTGCTTTTCATTTGCCTCTACAATTTTAAGCAACATTAAACATCTCCTTATTATCTTTAAATATTATTTTTCTAAAATACTTTTTAGCCAAGATTTTTAGGTACAATTTCTTTTATTAAACCAAATTCCATTCCCTTTGACTTTACTTTTTTAATTAGTTCTAATAAAAATACTCTTGAACCATAATCTTCATTAAGGGAAAATTCTTTTAACTTATTAACATTTCTGTGATATTCTCTACAACTCTCATATCTCCCTAGGTCTTCAGTATTCAAAAATATATGAATTGGATGAAAATTAAAAACCTTGATACCTTTATATTCAACAAATCTATTAACATCCCAATTTTTTTCGTATCCATTTTTAATCGCTATGCAAAACAAATCATCTTCCCAAAAAAAAGGAACCTTTATAATACCATTAGGATGCTTAAAAGCCTTTAACTCCATATTACTATATGATGGTATGAAAGTATTCAAATCATGTGTAAATCCATTATTGTAAAAAATATTTAATAGCCGCGTACTTTGCATAAGTGAATGTGATCTTATACTTACTGCTTCTGGCAAATATTCCTTAAGACTATGAATTATATCATCAATACTTTTAGGGTTATTACTTTCAAATGCTTTTTCTATATTTGGATGAATTCCAATTTCAATAAGTTTATTTCCCTTTATTCTTTGTAGTACTGGTGTATTATGCGTAACGAATATTGTAGCGGCAACCTTTTCGCTTTCAAGTAAGTCAAGAAAATAATTTAGAATGTCATCACATGCCCAATCTAAATCAAATGTTAGATAAATTTTTTTTGTGTAGTCAATCATCTTTAAATCTCCCTATTATTGAAAGATAATTACAGGTTTTATTATATAATAATTATTCTAACTTTTGGCCAAACTTCAGTCTATTTTTAATTTCTTCTTTGCTAATTTGGGGTTTAATAATAACCGCTCCATTTTTGCAGCAAACAGTTATCCTATCTCCCTCGATGTTAGTAATCTGGCCAGGTATACCGTAATATGGATATGGAAATATTTCTGCTTCATATATGGTTATTTTCTGTCCAGTACCGTCAATAAAAAAAGCCCCTGGATAAGGATGTGACTGAGCACGAATAAAATTATAGATATATTCCTTATTATTATTCCAGTTAATTTTTCCATCCTCGGCTTTGCGCTGAGAACAGTAACTTACTCCAACTGTATCCTGCATAAACCTGTTTGCTTTTCCTTCTATAAGTAAGGGATAATTTTCAAATATTAATTCTACTGACGCGTTATTTGCTTTTTCCAAGACATTAGATATATAATCTGATTCTTCTATTTTAATTATTTTTTGTTGAATAATATCTCCTTCGTCCATATTCTTATCAAAGTAAAACAATGAAACACCTGTTTGTCTTTCCCCATTAATAACTGCCCAAACGAGCGGAGCAAATCCTCTATAACTTGGCAGTAAAGAAGCATGAATTCCGACAAAGCCATCTTTACACAAATTCAATAGGTTTTCACTTAATATCCAGTACCAACCTACAACTAGGCAAAAATCTGGCTTATAAATCTCTATACATTTTTCTAACTCAGATGGTTTATTTATTACTTTATTATTAACATTATTTGAATTGCAAAATTCTTTAAAGCCATCTAACGAGCTCCGGCAATCGTCAATATCGTTGATAGTTATGCATCCAACTAAGCTTTTTGGATTTGTACTGTAAATAGCCCTTAGTACCGAAAGCCCTAATTGTTTACTGCCTATAAATAGACACTTTTTCTCCAAATAAATCACGCTTTCTAAATTAATCTTATTTAATTTTTAATTATATTTTTCATAACTAAATTGCTTTTTGTTCTTTATACCAATCTAGTGTTTTCTTAATTCCCTCTTTAAAATTCTCTTTAGGTTCAAAATCTATTAACTCTTTTGCCAGTTTTATTCCAGCACAATGCCTTTTGACATCTGCTGTTCTTTCAGGCTTATATTCTATCTCGCCTTTATAATCAAAGTAATCACATACTGTTGAAATAACACTTTTAACTGGCACTTCAATACCAGAACCCAAGTTGCAAATTTTTCCTCTTGTATTTTCATTTTCATAAGCCATTATAAAACCTCTAACCGTATCTTTAACATAAATAAAATCTCTGGTCTGTTCTCCAGAACCTTCAATAACAGGTTTTTGATTCTCCATAATTCTTTTTGCCGTAAGTGGAATAATTGCAGCCAACTGACCGTTATTCTGTCTTGGTCCATAATTATTAAATGGCCTAATTATTGATATATCAAGCCCTAAAACATTATAAAAAGACATTACCATAAGGTCTGCTGCCGCTTTTCCTGCTGCATAAGGAGTAGTAGGTTGAAGGGGATGCTTTTCATCCATTGGAGAATACATTGCTGACCCATAAACTTCTGAGGATGAAGAATGAATAAGAGTTTTAAATAATCCATTTTTCTGCAAATTTAACAGGGTACTTGCAATATTAACATTTGTCATATATGCCCCATCAGGATTAAAGAATGAGTATATCAGTGCTTTAGTGGCAAGATTAAATACAACCTCAATCTCTTCATTTCTTATGATTGCCTCCATGGCAAAATAATCGCCTGCGTCTTCTATGTATATTTTAACTTTCGAACTATTTTGAGTTGCTTCTTTAAGATTCTCCATCTTACCGAGAAAAAAATTATCTACAACAATGATTTTATTTGCCCCTTGATTTATAAGTTCATCAACAAGATGACTTCCTATAAAACCTGCCCCACCTGTAACCAGCACATTCTTATTCTTAAGACTCATAACTTATTACCTACCTTCAAATTGATTTGTAATTTTTTTAATATTATCAACAACATACTCCTGATCATCATCATTCATTTGAACATAAAGCGGAAGTGTGAGTGATAATTTATCAGCCTTATAAGCATTTATACAATAGTCTGTTGCAAGGTTATACTTATTTTTATAATAATTTAACAAATGCACAGCATGTGTACCTTGCCTTGTAGCAATACCATTTTCCTCAAGTTTTTCCATCATTTGATTTCTGAATTCATTTGCATCCTCAGTCGTCTTACATCTGAGTGCTTCAGTATTTATCATGCATACATAAGATTGATACGTATGAAAATATCCTTCCGGTTCCGTAGGGGTCTTAATCCAAGCAATTTCTTTTAATAGATTATTATATTTCCGAACTTTCTTCCTTCTTTCTTCCGTAATCCAGTCAAATTTCTTTATTTGGGCAATCCCTACCGCTGCCTGAATATCAGTCATCCTATAGTTAAACCCTAATTCATCAAAATCCGGTAATAGATACCCCCCTTTTTTATGTCTATTAGCTGCTGAAACAGATGCTCCATGAGTCCTTAAAATCTTTATTCTATCAGCAAGTTCTTTATTATCAGTTAAAACCATGCCACCCTCTCCGGTAGTTATGGATTTTCTCGGATGAAAACTTAGGCAGCTTGGATTTCCAAATCCGCCTTGATGTATTTCTCCTATCTTCGCCCCAAGTGCACATGCCGCATCTTCCAGAACTAAAAGCTTATATTCTTGGGCAATTCTATTAATCTCAGGTATATTGGCACATAAACCAAAAAGGTGCACTGGTATAATGGCTTTTAGTGCATTCCCAGTCTTTTTGTTTTCAAACACATTCTTTGCCGAATTCCTTGTATATCCCTCTTCAATCTTTTTCAAAACACTTTGAATGGAAATATTAAAAGTATTCTCATCTATATCAACAAGAATAGGTGTCGCGCCTGTATATGTTACTGCATTAGCAGTAGCAATAAATGTGAATGAAGGAACTATTACATCATCACCCTCACCAATACCCATTGCAACTAGTGCCAAATGCAATGCAGTAGTGCATGATGTTGTTCCAATACCAAAGCCAACTTTTTCGTGCGCTGCCACCGCATTTTCAAAATCGGTTACTTTTGGTCCCTGTGCTACCCAACCCGATTTCAGCACATCAGCAATATTACTAATTTCATCTTCTGAAAAGTAAGGTATCATTATAGGTATATTCTTCATAAATATTCACCTTTCTTAGGTTAATTGTGAATCAGCCTCTTCTAATATTTTAATTATTCTAATAGCTTGATCTGGCCCCGATAGTGATTTTGTATTATTCTCCACGCAATCAGCGAAATACTCTATACTGTTTCTTAATGCATCCTCTTCCGGAATAAATGGTACAAGTAAATCACCTGTCCTTACCTTTACTTCGTAAGCACCATACTCATATTTTTCCTTGTTAAAATTTATATCTATTCCTTTATCAAAGACCATTAGCTTGTCAACAAGCCGCACATCATCAAATACTATCATTTTTTTTGTACCTGCAATAATAATTCTTCTTTCTTTTAATGGTGAAATCCAACTCGATTTTAGATGCGAAATAAAACCATCATACTTCATAGTAAGATATGTTAAAGTTTCCTTATCACTATATCTTTTTTCTCCTATAGCTTGAACACAGTGCGGTTCTTTTCCTCCACCCAAATAATCAATTACAGCTAAGTCATGCACTGCTAAATCCCACATGGCATTCATATCTGTTTTTATAGGGCCCAGATTCATCCTTGAGGAATCAATATATATTAATTCTCCCAATTCTCCTGAATCAATATATTCTTTAATCTTTTTTATTACAGGATGAAAAATCATTATATGGTCTACATGCACAGTTACCTTATTATCCTCAGCAATTTTCTTAAGTTCAACTGCTTTACTTACGGATGAAGCAAAAGGTTTTTCCATAAATAAATGCTTGCCTGAACTTAAAATTTCCTTTGCTAATTTGAAACCGGTATCAGTTTCAACTGCAACAGCAATTGCATCTATATCAGGATTATTTATCAATTCTCTGAAATCAGTAATGTATTTTGTCTGCTCAATAAACGTTTTTTTTGCCTTTCCCAATCTTTCTGAACTCAAGTCACATATAGCATATAAATTCGTTTTCGAACTCGCAAAAATGTTTTTTGCAATATTAGGTCCCCAATATCCATAGCCAACTAAAGCAATGTTTAACATTTTATGCCTCCTGCTCCGTTTTGATTATTTCTCCGCATTTAATGCATTTACCATTCTTATCTAATTTATAACCACATCTACATACATATCCGATTATTCTAGCTGGATTCCCAACAACTAAAGCATGTTCAGGCACATCTTTTGTGACTACGCTTCCAGAACCAACCATGCAGTATTTCCCTAGTATATTCCCGCATACTATAGTTGCATTAGCGCCTATTGAGGCACCTTCCTTTATTAAAGTATTCCTAACTTCCCAATTATCATTAAATGCCCTAGGATAAAAGTCATTTGTGAAAACTGCATTGGGTCCAACAAATACGTTATCCTCAATTGTGACTCCATGATATATTGAAACACCATTCTGTATTTTTACATTATTACCAATTCTTACACCATAATCAATATATGTGTCCTTGCTTATTATACAATTTTCTCCTATTACAGCATTCTCACGTATCTGCGAGTTCACCCATACCTTAGTACTCTCTCCTATAGTACATTTTTCAGAAACTACAGCTGTTGGATGAATAAAAATATTCTTCATCTAATCACCCCTTAAAATTGTTTATAACTTTGACGATTATTTCTTTTTCTTCACTTGTTAAAGCAGGATGAATTGGAAGTGAAACAACCTCTTCTTTTATCCTATCTGTTACGGAATAACCCTTATTAAAATCAAATCCTGAATAACATTTTTGCTCTGGTAATGACAATGGATAATATATACCATAACCTACTTGATTATCTGCCAAATATTTTGCAAATATATCCCTTTTCCCTTCATTGACACAAATCGTATATTGATGATATACATGCTTAGCATTTTGCAAAACATATGGCTTTTTAATTAAACTATTAGAAATATTATTGTTAAAAAATTCTGCATTTGCACATCTAGCGTCATTGAATGAATCAAGTTTATTCAATTGACATAACCCTATTGCTGCAGCAATATTAGTCATCCTATAATTATATCCGATAATATCATGATGATATCTTACTTTCATTCCATGATTTACAATCATTCTTGCTTTTTCAGCAACTTCTTTATTATTTGTTACTATCATGCCCCCTTCAGATGTCGTCATATTCTTTGTAGGGTAAAAGCTAAATGCAGAAACATCTCCAAAAGTTCCCACCTTTTTGCCTTTCCATTCAGCTCCATGGGCTTGAGCACAATCTTCAATAAGAATTAACTTGTATTTTTCAACAATCTCCATAATTTTATCCATATCACAGCTTTGACCATATAAATGAACAATAAGAAGCGCTTTTATATTCTTATTTTCTTTGAGTATTTGTTCTATCGCTTCCGGATATATGTTAAACGTTTTCTCATCTATGTCAGCAAATACAGGAATAGCATCAGAATACAAAATAGCATTCGAGGTTGCAATAAAAGAAAATGGTGTAGTAAGGACTTTATCTCCTTTTTGAATGTTTACAGCTTTCAATGCAACATCTAAAGCCGTAGTACCGGATGAAGCAGCAATTGAGTACTCTGCTCCCAAGTAATTTGAAAAACTATTTTCAAATTCAGTTACAACATTTCCAGAAGCTATGGCCCCACTGTCTAAAACTTTTAATACAGCCTCCTTTTCCTCTTGTCCAATCATCGGTTTCGCAATACTTATCATGTTCTTTCTCCTTTGGTTAATAATTAGATATCATTATTTAAACTTGTTATTTTATCAACTATAAAAGATTTCCTATTTCTTGCACTATCTAAAGTTCTCCATAAATATTCTGCTATAATGCCTAAAGAAATATTAGTAATTCCAAATCCTATCATTATAATAGTAATTAGTGTCGGCCAACCTATTGGCATATCTTTTTGTATGAATAATTTAACGATGACTGTATATATCGCTCCTAAAAAGCCAAAGAGAGCAAATACTATACCGATTAAACTTACGCATCTTATTGGAGCGTAAGAAAAAGCCACAAAAGAATCTATAAACAATTTTATCTTTTTACCTAGAGTCCACTTCGATTTTCCTGCATTTCTTTTATTTAGGCAACAAGATATGGAAGCCTTTTTGAACCCAAGGCTTAATATCTGTAATCCCAAGGATGAGTTTGATTCAATATTAGCATTTAACTCTTCCTTAACCTTTTTATTAAACATTATGTTATGTAAGCCTTGCTCAGGATAATCTGGTATTGCATATTTTTTCATAAGCTTCGAATAAAGCTTGGAAAAGATTTTCTCAAAAAAGCCTACTTGGGTACTATCTTTAGTAACAAATGCTATATCATTACCTTCCTTAATTTTTTTATATAATTCTCCTATTATTTCTATGGGTTCCTGCAAATCAGCAGACATAAATGTTACAACTTCAGCATCTGCATAAAATATACCTGCTCTTGTAGCTGCATGGGAACCGAAATTTTTGGACAGTTGTATAATTTTTGTTGAATAAAATTTATGATTACATTTTTCTAAGAGTTCTACAGATTTATCTGTAGAACCATCATCAACAAAAATAACCTCTGCTTTTATTTCTGTCATTTTTGAAAAGTAGTTATTAATTTTAGCAACAAGTGATTCTAAATTTTCTTCTTCATTTAAGAATGGTATTACTATTGAAATATCAGTGTTCATTCAAGTATGCCTCCTTTACTTTAAGTCATCTATTTCTTCAAGTTTGAAATTGTGTAATGCAAAAACTAAAAACCTTAAATCATTTGGTGCATTTAACCTTTTTGCATTAGAAATAAACTTTATTATGTGTTTTCCAGGTGGAATACTTATTTCCTTGCTATATTGTTTTGAATTAATGTTAGTTTTAAAATTGTCTACTATTAAATCGCTTTTAATAAAGAAATCATTATATTCTGCATATCCAGTTTGAATAGCAAAATGTATAATTGCTTTTCTAGATATTTTACTATCATTATTAATTGTTAGCTCACCTTCTGATGAACACCAACGCCAATTTTGGTTATTAGTACCTTCAAGAATTGAAAATCCCTTTCCCCATTTTAATTCAAGTGGATACTCTGCAATGACTTTTCTTTGTTCCCAAGATTGTGGAGATAATTTGCTCTTCAAATTTTCTCTATATTTTTCAATAGAGAAAAAAGAATAATTATTTTTACTACTTATAATAGGCTGTATATTTAATATTTTTTTTAAATTAGATTCTATACCCGAACCGTAGTCACTATATCCGCTTCTATTTATAAATATCCCATTAAAATCAGTTAAGGCTAAATCATCTACAAACTCATCAGTTGGTTTAGATACCACATTCCTTTGCCATATGTCACCAGGTCTTCCTTTCATGGCTCCATATGTCCAGCGTAAAGTTTCTGTATGTATATATCCTTTTAAATGTTCGTATTCTTTCATATTAACAACTGGACCGCCACCAGGAAATGTCTGGTATGGTAGTTGAAATATTTTTGAACCTTTAGGAACAGAAGCCTCCACTTTTTGAAAAAAATCTCTATCATTATTAAATTCACTTTTTAGTTCTGCATATGCTGGCTTATAATAGCCAGTAGTTTGATCAAGAATGCCCCCTATTAGTAATATTGTTAATAAAAAATAGTAAATTAATTTCCTAAATTGTAATTTAGATATTTTAAATAAGATATCTTTAAATTCATCAATTAATATAAGAATAGCTAATATACAAAAGAAGCTAATATATATACTAATCCTATTATAACCCCTTAGCGAAGGCAAAATTAAAAATGAGAAAATAGCACCGAATCCACCAATGGTAGCTAATAAAACAGCAAATAAATTTAATTCGCTTAAATACTTGAGTATTTTACTGCTACCAAACTTATCTTTATTGCTAAATATTATAATAATTAAAAATATAAACCCAACTGCACCAATAAAACCTAGCGTTGCTGTTGAATTTTCGTTTATTAATGGGGCACTACCATTATATTTCTCCTTTAAGTTAGCCAAAAAAGATATTCTATGCCCACTAACAGGTAATAACATCTGCGTAATCTTCAGCCCATAAATTTCGCTTTCACCACTAGAACGTATTGCTACTTCCGATTCAGGATTACTACCATTAACAAAGGCATAATAAAAGCTAGGTAGGTGGTTTAATATAGTCCCTGCAAAAATTATACCTATTAATATTAATGCCGTTAGGAAATTACTAAATTGTTTTGATTTTATAAGACTTGATATACCAGCAATAAAGATAAAGAAGCAAACAAAAAATGCAGAATATATACCTTCGCAAGATACCAAAATACAAATAACTAAACAGAATAATGAACTCTTATTTAATAAATTTAATTTCATTTTATTATTTATATTTCTAAAGAATATACTTTTATTAGAATAAATCCATAATACCATTAAGATTTGTAATGGTATTAAATAATACGCAGCAAATGAAAGATGTGCCTCACCTCTTAAAAAATGAAACGGCATAAAAGAAAAAAGTAGACTTCCTAAAACTGCTGTTTCATATCTTACATCTAGTTTCCTAAATGTAAATAAAGCAGTAATAGATGTTAAAACAAAAGTTAATAAAAAATATATATTTAATACTAGGCCTGTATCAGATGTAAATATCAAAATAAGCTTAAAGAAAATCATATGAATATATGCAATAGGAGTAGGATAATCTTGAAAATGTAATCCTGACGGTAAACCAATCATATTATTATCCATAAACCATCCATTATCAATAATTGCTTTAATATGCATTGACCAAGGTATTGCGTCTCCAATATATCCAAATGGTATTCTTAAATCTGCATTCCATAATTGCATTACTAAAGTTAATATTATTAATGTTAAAATTATTACGATACTATACCAGATAATAGCCTCTACATTCTTCCTTTTTTGTTCTGTCATAATATCTTTCAGTGAAAAGTATTATTCTTTTTACCTTTTCAGTGAAATCTCCTTTCAATTTTATTTTTTTATAATATTCTTTTAAAAAGTTTAATTATTAAATGATTATTAATAAAACTAACCTATATTTTATTTAAAAATTTATAAATATCATTTGCAATTTTTTCTATACTATGTTCATTCTTAACAAATTCTTTTGCTTTTTTAGAAATCATTTTTAATTGATTTTGGTTTTCTAAAAAGTATATTAACTTTTCATAAATCTCTTTTTTCTCATTCTCATAACTAATCTTAACCACTACATCATCCGGTAGTTCAGAAAACCAGGCATCATCTGTAACAAAACATGGCTTACCGATTCCCATAGCATGAATTAAGCTAATCGATGTTTCTCCCATTGTAGGATATCTTAAATTTGCAACTATATTACATCTTTTAAGAATTGAGTCATATATATTTCTTTCAACAAATCCTGTTTTTATAATATTTCCATTTGCATAGTTATCAATGTAATTACCTTCACCAACCATAATATAATAAATGTTTTTGCCTTTTGCTGCAATATCGTTTATTACTTCACATATTATATGATTTTGCTTTGTAGGCGCAATATAGCCAAAAGAAGCAATAACAACAGCATCATCAGCTACACCATAATTTTCTCTTAGATAGTCATTGCTTATTTTTTCATCAGTTGTATTATTCATATCTACCATGTTAATTTTACAAATATCAGCTTTTTTAAATTCCTTTAAAATTATTCCCCTCGTATATTCTGAGTGAACAAATATACCTTGTGATAATTTTATCAATTCTTTATTTAATGGCAACAGATGAGAAATTTCCTTACACTCTAATAAATTCCTTCCTCTCTTTATTTGGCTTTTTATCAGACTAAATCCATTTGCACCAGCTATTTCATACATTTCTGAATAAAAGCTCTCTTTATTTTGATAATATCCTATTGTTAAATAATATAAAATAAAATCATGCAGAATAATAAATCCCGGATATTTTAAGGCACAATCGTATATGTATCCATGAAACCAAGGATTATTGCCAATATTATAAATTTTATAGTCATACTCATCAAATTTAATTTTATCTTTTTTATAAATTAGAACCTTAAAATCTTTATATAAATTCTTATTCAACAGTTTATAATCATCTATTAAAAGAGTAATATCAAAATATTCTCTTAGTCCATATATTAAAATCTCTGAATAATCAGAAATTCCACTTTGTTTTGGTAAAAACGGACTTGCATAAAGTAATTTTTTTTTCATTTAGCTTCCCCTTTTTACTTACTTAGCAAATTATCTATAACATAATCCCAACTAATATTTTTCTCCATTATTGTCTTATAGCCATTTTCCCCCATACTCTGAGCAACCAACTTGTCCTCTGCTAATTTATCTATCTTTTGAGCTACTAGCTTTGCATCCTCCTCAATGACAAAACCATTATAGCCGTCGATTACAAACTCTAAAGGTCCTCCTGCATCAGTATGAACAATAATAGGCTTTTTTGAAAAAAACGATTCTAAAGTTATATAGCCATAGTCTTCGTCAATGGCACCAAAATAAACCCCTAAACAATTTGCATAATATTCAATCTTTTGATCTGCAGATATATAACCTAAAAGTTTAACCTTCTTTTCAAGCTTATTCTTTGCAATTATCTCCTTTATATAATTAATTTCCTTCTCACTTCCTCCTCCGGCAATATAAATCTTTGTATCTGACTTTAAGTATTTTGCTGCTTCTACTAATACCCTTTGTCTTTTCATTTCGTCTATTCTGCTAGGATAAAAAATATAATCCCCGTAATTTTTACAATGGAACTTTTCATAATCCTGAGGTGGTGGATATAAGGTTGTAGCATGGATATTATTAAACTTTTCTAATCTATTTGTAACATTATTTGCAATAGTAAATATTTTTTTTGCTTCTTTTATATATTCATTATCACTCTTTATTATCAGATCTTTAATAAAATTGCCATCTTCAAATGACTGGATATCCCCGTACTTTGTTCCCCATAACTCATATGCCTGCCTATGTTGATGCATTAGCCATACTACCTTATTCTCATGCTTCACATAATAAGCAGGAAATTTCATTGAAATAACTAAATCGATTTTTTCTCCATTTACTTCAGTTAAATCCATCATTCTTCCCATAATCATGGAATTAATTAGAGTTTCAGATGGGTACCATTTGAAGGGAATCGATACAATTTCTGCATCATATCCTCTTTTAATAAGCTCTGATTTTAAATTTGCTGTCAGAATTTCAGCTCCTCCTGTTATAAAAGGCACCTGTACTGTAGCAATAGCAATTTTCATATCTTTTCACCTGTAAATTTTTCTATTTCTTTTATAAATGAGTTAGAAATCATACTATTCGAAAATCTATTTTCATAATTATTTAATCCATTTTGTATAATAAATTCTCTATATTCATTATTTTCTGTTAATACTTTAATAGCAGCAGTATAGTCTATAACATCATCAAAAAAAGCCAGCTGATTTATTCCTAATGTCTCTTCTATTGCGCTTGTTTTTTTTGCAATAACAGGTAAATTTAAATATTGTGATTCAATTAATGGAACGCAAAATCCTTCATGCTCACTACATGAGATGAAGAAGTCACTCCCCAGATAATACGAAATTAAAATACTTTCAGTTATTTCGCCAATAAACTTTATTTTTTCAGTTAAACCACAATACTCAATTATTAAATTTAATTCATCATTATATGGTTTTAGTCCTCCATCCATTTTCCCAATTATATTTAAACAAATATTGCTTCCATAGTTTTCAGTATAATCTTTTATAATTTGAAACAAATATTTATGTCCTTTGTTAGGCGCTACCCTACCAACAAATAAAATATTTATATTCTTATTTTCAATAAGGCTTTTTAATATAGCTTCATCAGGTTTAACGCTGTCCCATCTTTCAATGTTATTAAATGGAGGAACAACAACCTTATTATTACTACAATTTATTTCCTGTAAGTTGTATTTGGAATCTCCCATCCACAGTGCCTTTTTAAAATTTTCAGCAAACCTCACCGTTTGTTCCCTTCCATGAGAACATTGTTGAAAAGCATGTTCATTATATTCCTTAAAAAAACATGCTGGAGTAATATTATGATATTTAAAAATAATCTTCGCTCTAGCATTTTCCAGGATTTTTTCCCCTTCTTCCCAAAAAACACTATGGTGGTATATGATAAGGTTATTTTCATCTGAAATAATTTTCGATAGCTTTTCATTATCAATATTTATAAGCTTATCATTAAATAAATAATTGCAATAAACAAAACACTCATGTTTTTTATTTAATATATCATACATATGCTCTATGTCATTACCAATCGCGTCATGGTTTGTAATGGTTTGATGAAGAATAACTACTTTCATTATGATTTCACCGCCAATACTGAATAATCTTGCTCCATATTAAATCGAAATGAAATATGCTTCATACTATCATCACTATTATCATAATTAAAGTAATTTAATGGGTGCAACCTTACTATTTCAGCTTTGCTAAAACCTCTAGAACTAACAAAAAATTTCAATGTCTCTGGGGGAATAGGATTGCGATGTGTTGGGTCTGAATAAAAACTGCATGATCCAACAATAATATTTTCTGGATTTGGTGTTTCAAATATTAACATGCCTTTTGGCTTCAAGACACGAAATGATTCATCTATTAGAGCTATTAAAGTTTCAATAGATAAATGTTCTACAATATGAAACCCTGTTATTACATCTAAGGAATTTGTTTTTAACTTTTTCAAGTATTCTATTGCATCTGATTCAATTACATCAAGTTTTAACTCTTTACAGTAGTTAACCATTACTCTATTGAGATCTATACCTTTTGCCTCGTATCCATTTTCTTTTAGCAGCTCAAGCCATTCACCTCTGCCGCATCCAATATCAAGAATATTCATATCCTTCTCTTCAGATTGTAGTTGTTTCATATAGGGTAAATAAAACTTTATTCTCTCTTTTATATCTTCTCTTTCTCCTCTAAACTGCTCCTCAAAAGATACATACATTGCATCCAGCATGTGTTCTTCTTCTGATAATACTTTTTTAATTTGCTCTGAAGATATTGAGTCAGAAAATCTATTCTTTACCTCTTCAAGGAATATTGTCATTTTTCTTTGTTGTTCAAGAATATTAAGTTTATGCTCTTTAATTTGTTTAAATACTTCTGAAAGGATATTATCTACGCTGCATAGTCTATCAGTAAAACCCTCACATATTTTACCAAACTTATTATCTATTTCATCTAATGTCGGATTAAACTTATTTTCTATCTCATTTATTTCAGAAATGAATTTATTTTCTAAGTCCTTTATTTTAGAACCAACTTCATTTTCTAAATCCTTTATTTTAGAAGCAAATTCATTTTCTGAGTTCCTTAGTTTAAATGTGAATTCATTTTCTATCTTATTTATTTCACAATCAAGTTTATTATCTGACTCACTTAGTCTGGAAGTTAATTCACTCCTAGTTCTGTCTATGGCCAAATTAGTCTTGTCTTTATTCTCAGTTATTCTCTCATTGGTTGATATATACTCTCCTGCAACATTCTTAAAAGCACTTGGCAAACTAATTAGTAAGACAATTAGTTTAATAAAGTAGCCAATAATCGGTATTTTAAAACAACTTTCTCCTATTTTATATAAAATGTATCTTCTTTTTAGACCATAAACCTTAATATTTCTTTGCTTTCCTTCTTTTGAAAAACTTATTGAACCCAATATTCCAATTTTACTTGTTTTTAAATTTCGTAGGTTTACTAGATTATTTTGTAATCCTAAATAATCTGGATCCCTTTTTAATAAAACTCTATAAGCATTTACAATAAATTCTTCGTCATGGTATTTTAGCAAATCACAAATACAAATTTTCCTTTCAGTTTTTATTTCATCGGAATTCGTATTTGCACTATCAGATTTTTCGTTTTTATATAATTTTGTAGGTAAAAGAGAATCAATTGTTATACCATTTTTATTGTTCTTTTTTCTGTTATCAACTTCTTCTTTTATCTTTTTAACTATTTCATCAATAGTTATTTGTGGAATATCCGATTTCACTTAAATTCTTCCTTTCCATAATAATTGATGTTAATTAGCACTAACTATTTAATTATTACTTCAAATCTTCTTTTACCATCATCTCTACTAATTGCTCGAAATTAACCTTTGGCTTCCATCCAAGTTTTTCTCCTGCCTTTGTTGGATCTCCCAGAAGCAGTTCAACCTCCGTCGGCCTAAAAAATTTAGGGTTAACATCTATCAATACTTTCCCTGTTTTCTTGTCAATTCCTTTT
The DNA here is from genome assembly GCA_050260055.1 of Ignavibacteriales bacterium. Taxonomy (GTDB): domain Bacteria; phylum Bacillota; class Clostridia; order Acetivibrionales; family UBA4821; genus JBLMYQ01. The sequence goes on along the minus strand of JBLNBO010000006.1, from coordinate 7,877 downwards.
TCATCTAATCCTTCACCTGTCCATTCCACATCAAAACCTGCATACTTTAACGCCAAATCGCAAAATTCCCTAACCGTATGAGTTTCACCTGTAGCAACAACAAAATCTTCTGGCTTGTCCTGCTGAAGCATCATCCACATTGCCTCAACATAATCTCCTGCAAAGCCCCAGTCTCTCTTGGCACTCAGGTTTCCAAGCGACACTTTATCCTGTTTACCCTTGGCAATGTTGCCAATACCTATTGTAATTTTTCTTGTTACAAAGTTTTCTCCCCGGCGAGGAGATTCATGATTAAACAGTATTCCGTTGCATGCAAAAAGATTGTATGCTTCCCTGTAGTTTACAACAATCCAGTATGAATACAGCTTTGCAACTGCATATGGACTTCTTGGATAAAATGGAGTTGTTTCTTTCTGTGGCACTTCCTGAACCTTGCCAAACAACTCACTGGTTGAAGCCTGATAGAATTTCGGGTTTAGCTTGTTTTCCCTAATAGCATCCAAAAGCCGTATCGTTCCAACACCGTCAACCTCAGCAGTATATTCTGGAACCTCAAAAGATACCTGTACATGTGATTGTGCTGCGAGATTATATATCTCATCAGGCTGGACCTTTTCCAAAATTCTATTTAGATTGGATGAATCGGTTAAATCTCCATAATGTAAAAACAGTTTTTTATTATATATCTCTGGATTATGGTAAAGGTGTTCAATCCTATCCCTATTAAAACTGCTTGCTCTTCTTACAGTTCCATGAACCTCATAACCCTTATCTAATAATAACTCCGTTAAATATGAACCATCTTGTCCTGTAATTCCTGTTATTAAAGCTTTTTTCATTTTATATTACTCCCTTTCATATCATAATCTACCATCATTTTAACCAAATCTTTAAACTTAGTCTTTGGTGTCCAATTAAGCTTTTCCCGTGCTTTAGAATTATCACCAATCAGTTCTTTATATTCTATAGGCCTATATAGCGCAGGATCAATAACAACATATTTTCCCCATTCAAGGCCCACATGACTAAAAGCTATTTCTAAAAACTCTCTTATTGAATGCGACTCCCCTGATGAAATTATAAAATCATCAGGCTCATCCTGTTGAAGCATCATCCACATTGCCTCTATATATTCTCCTGCAAAACCCCAATCCTTTACTATGTCTATATTACCCAAAGAAATATTTGCTTTTTCTCCTCTAATTATGTCTGAAATTCCCTTTGTAATTTTCCTCGAAACAAAATTTTCAGGCCGTATTGGAGATTCATGAGAAAATAATATTCCATTAACTGTATGCCCATTATTCCATTTCCTGAAATTTTTCATGTATAGATGTGATGCTAATTTTGATATACCATAGGGGTTACATGGTCTATATTCTGCTTCTTCATTAACCATAGGATTATTTGGTATGCCAAAGATTTCAGAACTGCTAGCCTGAAAAAACTTACAGTTAATTTTATTCCTTTTCATTATATCAAGCATCTGTATTACTGCCATGGAGTTAATTTTCATTGTTTCAATATAGTTTTCATAGCTTTTACTTACGCTGCTTTGGGCAGCAAGATTATATACCTCGTCAGGGCAGGTTTCCAACATGACTTTTTCCATAAAACTCAAGTCGCAGATATCACCCTTAAGTACTGTGATCTTTTGATTTGCTAAACTATCCAATTCAACTTCTGATATGGAATTTGAAATACCAAATACTCTATATTTTTTTTCTTTTAAAAATTCTCTCAGGTATTTTCCATCCTGTCCATTAATCCCTGTAATTAGTGCTTTCTTCATACAAACCCCTTAATAAATTAATTCTAGCCTTATTTTAAATATATAATATGAATCTATTGAATAATCCATTCGTGACTAGGCCTATATATTCCAATATCTTTAACATTAGAATATATATTGAAATCATATCTATTTATATGGTAATCATAAGGTAAATCATCCTCCGAATGAACCGCAGTGTCAATTGTATAACTTCCTTCAACAAGCTGAAGACTTTTTATTCTAAAAATTATTGTACCTTTTTCATTTAATTCAATCTCTTTTACTCTTTCAATAAAAGTATTTGTACCGTAACACTGTACTCTGTCTTTTGTAAAAATACCAATACCAAAAACACTTTGCTCTACTTTCTTATTAACTTTATAATCCATCTGTATTTCAATGTTTTCTCCGTAAAGGAATAAGTGCTTCACTTCCTTTTTCTCATTCGTCATTCTTACATCTGTAATCTCTATAAATTTATTTCCCCAATGATTCGGCGTTTCCTCTTTACTTTTTTGTCGATCTTCTTGATCTTCTGTAAACTTTTTGTCCTCAATTATAGGCTTATGATCTTTAATTGTATTATTTTCTACGATTTTTTTCTCGTCCTTTTCTCCCATAAATAACAAGTAGCTGTCTATAACTTTCCTCGGCAATCCCTTCTCTTTTATTTCTCCATTTTCAAGCCAAACAGCCTCATCGCAAATTCTCTCTACTGCTCCCATATCGTGAGTTACAATTACTATCGTGGTTCCATTGCTCTTTAATTCTTTAATCTTATCCATGCATTTCTTTTGAAAGCTTGCATCTCCAACTGCCAGAATTTCATCGATTAATAATATATCTGCATCTACGTTAATAGCAACAGAAAAAGCCAGTCTCATATACATTCCTGATGAATAAGTCCTTACTGGATTATCTATAAATTCATGTAATTCAGAAAATTGAACAATTTTATCAAATCTTTCGTCAATCTCTTTTTTTGTAAGGCCAAATATTGAAGCATTAGTATATATATTCTCTCTGCCTGAAAAATCCGGATGAAAACCCGCACCTAATTCTAGTAAACTTGAAACTTTTCCTCTTGTAACTATTTCACCCTTATCAGTATAGATGATTTTTGTCATAAGCTTTAAAAGAGTACTCTTTCCTGAGCCATTTTGTCCAATTAGTCCAATGGCTTTTCCTTTTTTTATATTAAGGCTAATGTCTTTTAACACTATATGTTCTTCATACTTTGTTCTGTTAAAAAACAATAACCGTTCTTTTAATGTTAGGCTTCTATCATGATATAATCTAAATTTCTTTGATACGTTCTTAACTTCAATGCTGTACATTTTTTTCTCCTTCGACAACCAAGGTTATTATTACAGTCTTGTTCCCTCTGTTTTTAAACCAAAACTGCTTTTCTTTTACAAGGTCAACTTCAAGCTTATACTCCCCTGGAGTTCGAGGTACTTCTACTTTCATTCCAATGTCTTTTGACCTTCCCGGCTGAACTGTTGGCAAATTTGTACGTACATTATCAAACTTTATTATATTTCCATTTGAATCAAGCAAGTGATAACTAAGATAATATTTTGCTTCTGAGTTTAAATTATAACTGGTTTTGTTTTTAAATTTTACATTGATTAATATCTGTTTGTCAGTTATATTACAAACCGTTTTAGATGGCATTCGCAACTCTATATCTGGGTTAGAAAATACATAAATTTTGGCTACAATAAGAAAAACAAATATATATATAATTATGCCTGATATCCAACAAATTAATTTCCAAGCTCCACTATTTTTCTTCACTTATTAGTCACCTTTCTAAATTTCTTCTGCAAATCTTCTTTGTAAGCTGTTAAAAATGCAATATCCTAGAACTAATAAACCAATTGAAAATAGCAAAACATAAAGCAAGCCCATGGTGTCTGGCACCTTATTAAACATCAGGACATCTCTATACGCTTCAATCAATGGCATCATAGGATTTACCCTGAATAGCAATAGCAAACTGGAGGGTATATATTCATTCGGATAAATAATAGGCGTGAAGTAAAACCAAGCCATCATAATAATCGAAAAAATATGCTCCAAATCTCTGAAGTATACTGTAACACTAGATAGAATTGCTGAAAAACCTAAGGCCAATATTGTTTCAATAAGAATTATTATTGGTAGATATAGATATAATAAGTTGATTTTGGAATCAAAAATCCATACCGCTCCAAATACTATAATAAATGTAAAAAGCATATTTACTAGGTTTGTAGCTGTTACAGATATAGGAAGAATTATTCTAGGAAAATATATTTTTTTGATTAAATTACTGTTTGAAATTATAATACTTGTACTTTGTTGAACCGTAGCTGCAAAATATGTCCATGGTATCAATCCCACAAAAAGAAATATTGCATAGCTATGGTCAGGAACATTAACCTTCATAATAGTTGCAAAAATTACTGTATAAACTACAAGCGTCAATAGCGGATTAAGGAATGTCCAGAAGAACCCTAATACTGACCCTTTATACCTTGCTCTTAATTCTTTCCTTACCGAATTTTTTACCATCTCTCTATATTCATATATTCTAGATAAATCTTTTAGCATCTTTACTCCTCAATAATTTTTGACATTCCTAATGCAGATTCCATTTCTTTGATAATCTCTTCTAATCCTTCCTGAGTCTTATCTTCACACCTAACTATAAGCTCCGGCCCCGTATTTGAAGCTCTAACAAGTCCCCAGCCATCTTTAAAAATTGCTCGTACTCCGTCAACTTCTATCATAGGCGTTCCTTTTTCCCTAAAAAATCTTCTTACCTTTTCAACCTGTTCAAACTTCTCAGTATCACTCGATTTAACCCTTATTTCCGGCGTTGAATAATATTTATTAATATCACTCAACAGTTCAGATAAGGTCTTATCGGTATTTGATAATATCCTTAGGAGTCGTCCTGCCGCATAAAGTGCATCATCAAAACCATAATACTCATCTGCAAAGAACATATGCCCGGACATTTCCCCTGTAAATATTGCATTTATTTCTTTCATCTTCGCTTTAATTAGTGAATGCCCTGTTTTGTAAAACAGCGGCTCACCATTAAGCTTTTTTATTTCGTCAACAAGTGACTGAGAACATTTTACTTCTACAATGGCTTTAGCACCAGGATGTTTTGGCATTATTTCACGCCAAAACAAAATCATGAGCTGGTCGCCCCAAATAATATTTCCCTTTTCGTCAACTACCCCCAGCCTATCCCCATCACCATCAAATCCAATTGCTAAATCAGCATTATTTTTAAGAACAACTCCCTTCGCATCCTTAAGATTCTCAGCCTTTACCGGGTCAGGAAAATGATTTGGAAATAAAGGGTTTGAATCACAGAATATCGGTATAACTTCGCATCCCATTTTTTCAAAAAGTTTTACAGCAAACAAAGATGCCGTTCCGTTTCCGCAGTCAACAACTACTTTTAGTTTTTTGCTTAGTTTAATTTTCTCAGCAATCATCTCAATATATGATTCAATAATTTCAACCTTTTTAACAATGCCCTTGCCTGAAATATAATTCTCCTGTTCTATCATTTCCTTAATATCCTGAAGCTGCTGGCCATACATTGTTCCCCCATCGATTGAACACAATTTAAATCCATTATATTCAGGAGGATTATGACTTGCAGTAACCATTACGCCTGCATTTGTTCCAAATAGAATTCTAGAATAATATAATGCCGGTGATATTATAGTTCCACAATCCAGAACATCAATACCGGTTGATGTAATCCCCTTGATTAATGCTGTTTTAATTGATTCAGAAGAAATTCTGTTATCATATCCCACAACAGCTTTTTTTTCTCCTGACTTTGCCGTGTAAGTACCAAAAGCTTTACCTATTGCTTCAGCAATGTCCTCATTCAAGTCTTTTCCGGCAATTCCCCTTATATCATACTGCCTAAAAATCTGAGATTCAATTTTCATTTTATTATCCCTTCTGTTTTCTCAATACAAAATAAACGTTTTATATATTTGTTTCAACTTTACATTTTACACTTACTGCATCTAATTTCACTAAATCCTTCCGTAAATATCCTCAAAACGGACAATATCACTTTCAGATAAGAAACTTCCACTCTGAACTTCAATAATCTCCAAAGGAATGGTCCCTGGGTTTTCTAACCGATGCTTAGTTGTTTTCGGAATAAATATACTCTCATTTTCACTTACAAATCTCTCTTCTTGCCCAATTGTTACCTTTGCAGTACCACCGATAACTATCCAGTGTTCACTTCTATGATAATGCATTTGCAGGCTCAATGTATGCCCAGGGTATACCGTAATCTTTTTCACTTTATAATGCGGCCCTTCAGTGATAATTTTATAATTTCCCCATGGCCTATAACCTGTTGTATGTTCTGTTGCTTCTTTTCTTTTACGTTTTTTCAAATTATCGACTAAATCCTTTACCTTTTGTGATTCTCCTTTTTTGGCAACCAGAACGACATCATCCGTTTCAATAAGGAATGTATCTTCAAGGCCTATTCCTACTATTAGGCGTTCATCTCCAAAAAGAAGCGAATTTGAGCAGTCCATTGCCAGGCAAAGTCCATTTGCAACATTTCCATTATCATCTTTCTGCATTGCATCATATATTGCGTCCCACGAACCTATATCACTCCAATATGTACTTATTGGTATAACTACTACTCTCTTGGATTTCTCTGCAATTGCATAATCAATTGATATATTAGGCATTTCGCTAAATCTATTTGAGAGTTCTTGATATTTGTTATTACTAAACAAGTCATATATTTCTGTTTGATATTTAGACAGTTCTTCTACAAATGTATTTATTGAAAAGGCATACATTCCGGAGTTCCAATAATATTTTCCCTCTTTTAAATACTTCTCTGCTTTTTTTATGTCAGGCTTTTCAACAAATTTATCTGCAATAAATCCATTATATCTCCATGATTCTCCGATTTTTATGTATCCATAGCCTGTTTCAGGTTTATCAGGTTTTACTCCCATTGTAACAACTTTATCTTCAGATATAGCTTTTATAAGATTATCCAAATCTTTTATGAAAACATCTGAAGAAGTAATCAAATGATCAGAAGGGGAAATCAATAAATTATCAGTCATATCACTTCCTAATTCATCAATACAATAACGAGCAGCTAAAGCTATTGCGGGCGCAGTATTTCTCGGGACATTCTCAAGAATAATATGTGCTTCTTCAGCATTACTTTCTTTCAACTCCGCTTTTACATGATAATAATATTCATTATTGGTTACAACGATAATGTCTTTAGGCTCAACAAGTTTAAGAAACCTTTGTATAGTCTCAGTCAATAAAGTTTTATCCGAGCCAATCTTAAGAAATTGCTTTGGATAGGATGTGCGGGATAAAGGAAACAAGCGTGTCCCCCCGCCTCCAGCAAGAATTATAATTTTCATGGTTATTCCTTCTTTAATTTATTTATTAATTTTTGACAAGCTAATTTATATCTCTTCCAATAGATGCCTTTAAAATCTATTCCTTCCGTATTTTATAACATTGTTCTTATTTATACAATATTATTCCCATTTGCTTTCTTAAAAACATTTATAAATTTTTTTAAAAAGAAAACATCTAGTTTTCTTTTTATTAATAAAAACATCCAAAATCACACTTTTTTCCAAAATATGTATATACTTTATGCTCAAAACGTGCTATAATTATATTGTTATTGCAAAATTTCGTAATTTTATAGGAGGATTTAATAATGAGGGCTAAAAAACCAGGTATAATTCTATTAACAACTCTACTTCTGTCATTCGCTTTTATAAATCTTACAGTTTATGCAGAAGATATTAGTCCATTCAAATCCATTAAAAAAGAGTTTAAACAAGCTAAAAACTCAAAGCTCAATAAAAATTCTAAAACGACATTAAAAGCTAAAGTTGACAAAACTCCTAAAATAAAAGACCGGCAAATAATTGTCAAATTTAAAGACCCTTCAAAGGCAACACTTAATAATTTTAAATTGACATCAATTAAGACCTCCTCTTCTATGAAGAAAAAAGGAATGCTGGTTGCCAGAATTCCTGATAATGCTGATTTTGATAAAGCA
>JBLNBO010000005.1:0-198955 GCA_050260055.1 Ignavibacteriales bacterium | reverse complement strand
TTATTCTTCTACAAAGTCAAATTCATCTCCGGCTTGCTGTTTGAACTGTTCAAATACTTCATTTAGTTCTTTTTCATCATCAACACTTGAGAAAACATCTTCGCCATTCTCATCCTGCTCCACCTTAAGGATAAGAACCTCTTCTGCCGGTTCACTCTCTTCTTCTACCATTGGAAGCAGTACAACATATTCTTTGTTATTCATCTCAACTGTATCGAGGTATTCGAATTCTGTTTCGTTGCCTTCATCATCCATAAGTACCAGAACATCATCTCTTTCTTCGTTCATTAATTACACATCTCCTTTTTAATTTATTAAGCTTTTTGGCTACTTTTTTATTTAATAATATATATTTATATTATCTATCTAATTGAGTCAAGATATCCCTGCAAAATATAGGTTGATGAAATTGTATCTACTAGGCCTTTTTTCTTTTTATTTTTTATATTCGATTCATTCATCAATCTTTGGGCTGCAACCGTTGTTAATCTTTCATCCCATTTTGCAACAGGGATGTTGAATTTTTCTATTATTAAGTTTATAAATTTATCTGTTTTTATTCCTCTATCTCCAACTGTTCCATTCATATTCAATGGAAAACCAATAACTATTTTTTCTACTGAGTATTCATTTATTATCTCTTCTAACCGTTTTAGTACCGATTGCATTCCTTTTGTAGCATTTATGGTTTCCAATCCCTGTGCTGTCCAACCGAAAGGATCGCTCACAGAAACTCCTATTCGGCTATCCCCATAATCAATACCGAGAATTCTCATAATAACCCCATAATAACGAAATTTATAGGGGCACTACGAAATGCCCCCTTAATTTATCAACTAATTATTTTTCCAAGTAGCTTCTAAGCAATTCTTCCAAAATTTCATCTCTTTCAAGTTTTCTAATAAGACTCCTGGCATTGTTGTAACTTGTCACATAAGTTGGGTCTCCTGATAAAACATAACCGATTATTTGGTTTATTGGATTATAGCCTTTCTCCTTCAGAGCATTATATACAGAAGTCAATATTTCTTTAGTTTCTTTACTTTTTTCTTTTTCAACTTTAAATTTCACAGTATCAGTAACCGACATATCACTCACTCCTCTCATACTGCATTAAGGCGAAAAGCTGTTCTTCACTTATATTAATATATAAGGGATATTTATGCAACATTTTTATTTATCCTATTTCAATACGATTTCTACCATTCTCTTTTGCTCTATAGAGTGCTATATCAGCATTTTTTAGGACAGCATCAAGATTGCCTCCAGGCTGGAATGAACTCATCCCATAACTTACGGTTACATTTATAAATTCATTATTGCTTGTATCGAATTTTTCCCTTGAAATAGTTTCTCTAATCTCATCAATTCTTTGTTTGCTTTCATTTGGAGATTTGCCGGGCAGCAATATTACAAATTCCTCTCCGCCGAATCTAACAAATATATCTTGTTTTGTAAGGCATTTCAATGTTGTTTGAACCATATTGACCAAAACTTTATCTCCGACATCATGCCCATAAGTATCATTTATTCTCTTGAAATGGTCAATATCCGCAATAACAACCGTAGAAATGGGGTAATCATTTATTAAGCTTCTGCCCCTACTGTATAGATAATACCTGTTGAATAATCCCGTAAGCCTATCGCTAACCGCCATCTTTTCAATTGTTGATTGGTAATTACTGCTTTCGATTATCAAAACCAGATTATTTTTAAGTATACTAAGCTGGATTTTTTCAAAGCGGTCAAACGCATTTGGGTTTTTATCTTCTATTAGCCAATATCCCGCATAGCTATCATTAAGATACAAGGGCATCATCATAGCTGAACGTATCCCTCTTTCTAAAGCAGAAGAATACTTAATCGCTTCCCCATATGGAGATGTTACGTATTTAGGAACATTTTTTAAGACATTATTCTTAAATATCGGTTCTTCAATGACTTCCTTGAATACATCATGATAGGCGGTATTAACATTTGATGCTTGAATAATATGATTGTCTCCATCATATGAAACAATTGTGGAATACATTATGTCATTTTCTTTGATCAGAATTTCATTAATCTCTTCTAATTTCTCTTGTCCGGAAATTTTCTTTCCCATTATCTCCATAATTTTTTGAAGAATTACTACAGATGAATAATTCTTCTTTAATTTTTGGAAAATATCCAATTGTCTAAGAAGGTAAAAAATATAGATTATTAGAATTAGATTAAAAATAATTAAAACATATAGTCCCATATTATCTCCCAGCGTTATTTATTTGCACATAATAAGCCGTATTTTTAAAAATCAGCATCATCTTCAGATTTTTTCTTTACTGCCATCATATTCTTTATAGAACTAAATATATTTTTAAAATCTTTTACTTTACTTCGTGAAGGTCCAACAGGATATACACTTGAAGCCAAATGCTCCAGCGCCTCCTTAAAATCTTCAGTAAAGTCGGTATAGTTTAACTTACATAAATATAATCCTTCAAGATACTTTCTTTGATTGCCATCATCAAAAGGAATAATATAATAATTGATATTCTTTACAAACAATTCATCATATATTGTCATTTCAGGATTGCTGTAATAGGATATGCCTTCTATTACTCTCTTTGCAGGCAGGGCGCATTTAACATGTTTGTTTACAATAACCTTACCTTTTTGCAAATCTATTCCTCTATACTTCAGTTCTCTTAAAAATGAAGTAATCGGCTGGAGATTAAGAATGTCCATGTCTTGAACAATATAAATATTCTGGCATATTTTAAACAACTCCAGCGGAGAATCAAAATCACAATCTATCAGAACAACTGAATTCTTTGATTTTGCTAATTCAACCATTTTTACATAGTCCATATTTTCCTTTGGAGTATGTCCAGGAATTGCAGTATAAACGCTCATTCTATTTACTTCGAGAGGAAGATCTCTTCCTTGAGAAAGCGAAAACAAGCTTTTTGCCGCAACTTCTCTGCTGTTTTCATTGTTTATTGCATATATAAAATAAGAGTCTTTATTTCTTGTTGCATCAAAAATTGCTGTTTTGATTCCACGTCGGGTAAGGTATGATGCAATAGCATTAATTAAAAAAGTTGTACCTGATTTATGAGCACCAACAAAACATACCACCTTACGGTAATCCTTTGGCGTTTCATATACTTCTCTTATTATTTCTTTTTCAATAACCTCGGTAAATTTTTGATATTTGGTAGGGCTATCAATGACAGGCGTTTGAACCGCAAGCTGTCTATCATACGGTCTTTGCTGCGCATATGAATCCGGCTCTTTTCTTATAGGGCCCGGTTCTTCATATTTTCGAACCGGAGGCTGTACCGGCGGCATTTGGGGTTGTTCTTTTTCATAAACTTCCCTTACCGGCCTTTCTTCCTCTTCTCTATCAGGAATTTTATATTCGCCTTCACCTTCATCCTTAAAAGATTCTATATTCTGTTTGTCAACAAAGTCTGGAACTGCAAGTGCAATAATACTTCTAAATTTTTCACTCTTATTATATAAAACTCTTTTTACGTGTTCAGGCAGGAAGGCAACTATAACTCTGAGCTGAACATCAGTATACTGTTCAGCAATTCTATCAAATATTTCAACATATTTCTGTTCATCTCCTGCCGCACTTTCATATGCTACAAGAATCCTGTTCAATTCTGTTTCGCTTACTTCATCTTCTTTTCCGTAAGCATCTTCATCCAAATCATAATCAATATAACTCTTGGCTTCTTTTTTAGTTCTTGGCTTATTAAGCAGTTTTGCAACTTCCTCAATAGTTCTATCCTCTCCTATGAGGATATTATAAATACCAATGTTGAACATCTTCCTGATAAGCTTGTCATCTCTTTTTCTACGCTCTGAAGAGATAAAAATTATATTAGCTCCGCGTCCTTCATCGGAGATTTTATCAAATATTTCGAATAGATTGTTATCAATAACTTCTTGATTTAATGTAGAAAATGGCTCAAGTTCCTCATGAATAATAATGCTGTCAAAACTAATAAGCTTTATCTCTTCCAGTAAAGCTTTAAAGTAATAGACATTCTTTATTTCAAGAGTATTATTGTATTCACGCTGATAGAAATTACCACTGGCCTCAGAAACGGCATCATTGTTTATTGCTACAAGAACTTTCATAGCGTAATCCTTTCGTTATTGAATCAGCAGCCAGAATACTACTGGCGCAACTTGAGCAACTACCCAAAAACTTAGAAACCCAAACATTAAACTGACTCCGAGTTTCTTTCTAACCATATTTCTAGGTCCAAGAATAAATGTTATTAATGCTCCAATAATAATACCAATAAGGCAAACAGGAAAGCTATTTCTCTGGAATTCAATAAGAACTCTCCATGCAAAACTGTAAGTGCCTTTACCTATATCAGTAAGACTTTGATCAGCACTAGAACCACCGTCTTTATTGTCTATATCTATCAATTCTTTATCCGGATCAGCATCAATAGTAAAGTTTTTTGCTGCTTTTTCTACTACTTTGTCTCCTTCCTTTTTTGTCCTGTCAGCCTTTTGCGAAGCATCATCCATAACACCGCTGGACACTGTTTCAGCAATACAGGTAAATGGAACCAAAATAATAAGTGCTACAATTATTAATGTAAATATTTTTTTAAACATCTTATTCCCCCTGTTACAATCATTAACCTTTATTTTGTAGAACGATATACACTAATATTATTATAAATTGTAACTACTGTCTAGAAAAAATGCTAAATTAAATTGGCTTAAAATATAAAAATATAAAGGAATCTTAGTGAGAATATTATCGTATATTGCGGAAAATGACAATAAACTATACAGGAATTACTCCTAATAATATTTTATACCTTTTTGGCATTAATAGCAATAACCATACATGCCTCTCTATATATTGTAAAAAACCTTTTACTTCAACTTTTTCATCAGGTTTGCCATTTCAATTGCAGAAACTGCAGCATCATAACCTTTGTTCCCTGCTTTTGTACCAGCTCTCTCAACAGCCTGTTCAATATTGTCAGTAGTAACAACTCCGAATATTACAGGCATACCTGCATCCAGCGATACTTTCGCCACCCCTTTGGAGACTTCTGCACAAACATAATCAAAATGGGGGGTAGAACCTCTGATAACCGCTCCCAGACATATTATTGCATCAAATGTGCCTTTAGCTGCAAGCTTCTGAGCTATGACAGGTATTTCAAAAGCTCCAGGTACCCATGTAATCTCTATATCTTTTTCTAATCCGCCATGCCTTACAATCCCGTCAATTGCCGCACCTAAAAGTTTCGAAGTGATAAATTCATTAAATCGGCTTACAATAATAGCAAATTTAAGCTCTTTTGCAACAAGATTTCCCTCATTGGTTTTTATCATTATAATTCCCCCTTAAAATTAGTGTAAAATGTAAAGTGCAAATTAAAATCAAATGCGAAAAGGCAGTAAAAGCCTAAACCTGAGTATCTGAGATAATTGTATTCTCTATATGAAAATCCAGAAGATGATTCATTTTATTCTTTTTGGTTTGAAGATATCCTGTGTTGTGCTTATTCTCAGGAATCTGCAAAGGAATTCTGTCAACAACTTCAAGTCCGTAACCGCTTAAACCAATTATTTTCTTGGGATTATTTGTGAGAAGTCTAATTTTTCTTATGCCAAGATCAGCAAGTATTTGCGCTCCTATTCCATATTCCCTTAGATCTGCCGGAAATCCAAGCATAAGATTTGCTTCAACAGTATCTTTCCCTGCATCTTGGAGTTCATATGCCCTGATTTTATTCAAAAGACCTATTCCACGGCCTTCCTGTCTCATGTATAATATCACACCGGTGCCCGCTTCTTCAACGGCCATCATAGCAGTTTTAAGCTGACCGCCACAATCACAACGCAGCGAACCAAAAGCATCTCCAGTTAAGCATTCTGAATGAACCCTTACCAATATAGGCTCATCGGTTTTTTGAACATCTCCTTTTATTAAAGCAACATGATGCTCGCCATTTATGATATTTTCATAAGCTACTATCTTAAATTCACCGTATTCTGTCGGTAAATAAGAACAAGCAGCCCTTTTAATCAGCTTTTCAGTATTTCTTCTATGATTTATCAAATCAGCTATGGTTATTATTTTCATATTATGCAACTTGGCAAAATCCATTAACTGGGGAACCCGTGCCATTGTTCCATCTTGGTTCATAATTTCACAGATAACTCCAGCGGGAACTAGCCCGGCAAGTCTTGCCAGATCAACCGAAGCTTCAGTATGTCCTGCCCTCTTTAAAGTTCCGCCGTTTTTAGCTATAAGAGGGAATACATGGCCAGGCCGTTTAAAGTCAGAGGATTGCGCATTGGGATTTACCATTTCCCTAATTGTTCTTGCTCGCTCAAAGGCGGAAATTCCGGTTGTTGTAGATTCATGATCTATTGTAATCGTAAATGCAGTTCCCATATTATCCGAATTATTTTTGACCATAGGTTGAAGATCAAGTTCAATTGCCCTCTCTTCGGTAACTGAGACGCAAATCATTCCTCTGGCATACTTGGTCATAAAGTTAACAATTTCAGGTGTGATTTTTTCAGCTGCAACAACAAGGTCTCCCTCATTTTCCCTGTCCTCATCATCAACAACAATAACCATTTTGCCCTGCCTAATATCTTCAACTGCTTCTTGAATAGTATTAAAATGCATATCCATCACTATCACCTGCTTTTTACTGCTTAAAAATTTTTCATGACACTTAATCACGATGAAAGTATACTATGTCTATGTTTATTGTGCAAGATTTGGAATAAAAGAAAAAAAGAATGTGGCTTTTGCCGCATTCTTTTACTAAATCTTTATATGAATCCGTTTTGTGTAAAAAACTCTATATCCAGCTCTTTCTTTTCTTTGGATTTTTCCCCTTTAATCCCTAGAAATTTTTCAATATACTTTCCAACAATATCACATTCAATATCTACTAAATCTCCAATCTTCTTCATCCCGAGAATGGTATTCTCAAGCGTAGCAGGTATTAATGAAACACTAAAAGTACTGCCATCGACATCAGCTACTGTAAGGCTAGTTCCATCAATTGCCACAGAGCCCTTCTCGACTATGTATTTCAGTATTTCCGATGATGTTTCAAAATTAATCCACACTGCATTTTGTTCTTTCTTAATTTCTGCTGTCTTTCCAACACCATCAATATGTCCAGTCACAAGATGTCCTCCAAGTCTATCACCAATTTTTAAAGCAGGTTCAAGGTTAACCTTGGAAGAAGGTTTTAGACCAGCTAAGCTTGTTCTTCTCATTGTCTCAGGCATAACATCCGCTTCAAACCAATTATCTCCCATATTGCAAACAGTCAGGCATATTCCATTTACAGCTATACTGTCTCCAAGACCAGCATCCTTAATTGTTTCACAGCATTCAATCCTGAGTTTATTGATATTTCCTGAAAAACTTATTGTTCTTATGGTTCCAATTTCTTTAACAATACCTGTGAACATAATTTTCTCCGTATTTCATATTTATATAATCATATTATAGCAGAAAAATAATTTGCGAGCATGAGCTGTATATCCCAAAAAGAATACTTCTAAGCTAGATAGTTCATGATGTACTTTTCAGACGGGACCTCAGAACTATCTGGCGTTGCTATCTACAGCTTGTGTAAATAAATTATTTTTCTGCTTATTTCCCCAATTCATAAACATAAGCTGTAGATTATGCTTTGCTTTCTCCCACATTTTTGTTGCTAATAAGTCTTTTACCATAAAAGATTATCATTAATACCGCTGCAATAAATGACATTGCTGCGCCAAAATAAAAAGGTGCACTTGAATTTACTTTGTCATACAAAACCCCTGCAATTAAACTTGCTGGCAGCAGCGTTATTCCAAGAACAGCATTATATAAACCTAGACCGGTTCCTCTTTTATCTGAATCAATCAAATCAGAAACGAGTGCCTTTTGGATTCCATCTGTAGACGCACTGTAAAGTCCATATAATGCAAATAAAGTAATAATTATATAATGCAGACTGAATGCTCCAAAACAGAGATAAATAATTGAATATAAGAAAAAGCCAAAAATAATCAACCTTTCTCTGCCGATTTTGTCTGAGAGCATACCCATTGGAATTGCAAAGATTACCGATACAACATTAAAAACTAAATACAGCATTGGAATAGCAATATTACTAAATCCCGCATCTTTTGCCTTGACAAGCAAAAGTGCATCGGTTGAATTTCCTAAAGTAAATATGAAAGCAATAAAAAGAAATGCATAAAATCTTTTTGAAAAATCCTTAAATACAATCTTCCCCGGCAGGCTTTCCTTAGACTTTTTAGCTTCCTTAATGAACGACATAATCACAATTACTCCTAAAGCAGCAGGTATTGCAGCCAATAAGAAAACTAACCTGTAATTGTTAGCAAACATGGCCATAATCCAAACAGCAAGAAGAGGTCCAATTATAGCACCTGCGTTATCCATTGTTTTATGGAAACCAAAGTTTTTACCGATTTTCTTTCCATCTGTTGAGCCAGCAATCAAGCTGTCTCTCGGAGCAGTCCTTATTCCCTTTCCGACTCTTTCTATGAACCTTAGATATAAAACCTGAATCGGACTGGCAACAGAAGAGTAAATTGGGGTAATAAGTGCAGTGACAAGGTACCCAAGAGTCATGAAAGGTTTGTTTTTGCCTATCTTATCACTCCACCATCCCGAAATAGCCTTGAGGACCGAGGCCGTACTCTCTGCAATCCCCTCAATCAATGAAAGCTCGGTTTTGGAGGCACCAATCGAAAGCAAAAAAAGCGGCATAACTGCATAGACCATTTTTGTAGATGTATCAGTAAGAAAACTTGTCAATCCTGTGAAAAATACATTAGGCTCCATACCTAAAATCTTTTTTCTTTTTTCTGTATCCATTCAAGGTTCTCCTCTTTCTGCGATAGAGTTTTCTTCTGTTTTAAATATAGCCATAATCATATTAGATTATATTATCGTTTATATTCTTTCTCTGTTCAACCTCTCCCGGCTCTATGTGAATATTTACATTTGTATGCGTTAATGTATTTTCCAAATCTGTTTCAATGCGTTCGCTTAACTCATGTGATTCTTTAACCGTAAGTTCTTGCTGTACAGTCATATGAAAATCAATATATTTTACATCTCCTGCTTTTCTGGTTCTTAACATATGATAATCAAGTATTTCATTTTTATATTTATCCATAACTACTTTTATCTGTTCCTCATCCGCTATCGGCAGACTAGAATCCAAAAGAGGATTAAATGCATTCCTGCAAAGAACCCAGGATTCTTTTATTATCAAACATGCAACAGCAATCGCAACTATTGGGTCAAGAATATTTATTCCTGTTACTGCAATTAGAATTAGCCCTAAGCCTACTCCCAAAGAAGTATAAACATCAGTTTTCAAATGCAAAGCATCTGCTTCCAGTGCAATAGAGTCTTCTTCCTTAGCAACCTTATATAATTTTCTAGATACGATAGTATTTGCAACTGCAGAAATAAACATTACCGCAACAGCAACCCAAGTATCTTCAATCTTAGTAGGGTTTATTATCTTCTTAACCGCTTCATTTATTATCAAAAAAGCTGCTACAAATATCAACAAGCCTTCTATCAAGCCTGAGAAGTTTTCTATCTTTCCGTGGCCATAAGGATGCTCCTTATCAGCCGGCTTCCCTGATATTTTTACGGAAATAAAAGCAATAACTGAAGCCAAAAGATCCATACTTGAATGTATTGCCTCCGAAATTATACTTACCGAACCACTTATTATACCTGCAATAATTTTCATCAATATCAAACTAATATTTGATATTATGGACAGCATTGCTACCTTTGCTTTTTTGCTAGTGCTGTTCAATTAAATCCATCCTCTCGTTTAATAATTTTATTTGTTGATGCAAAACTTCTTTAATCAGTTCCACATAAAAAACCTGTGAAACCATAATTTAAAATTATAGTCCCACAGGTTTAACCTGCTGCTGATTAACCAGCCCAGCCCCACCGGTTGCCCGATCGCCTGCTCTATAAACAACGTATTTTATTAGTTATTATATTAAATGATATGAAAAATTGTGTCAAGTAGAAAACCCTCACCTTATTCAGTTACATAAATCGTTTTATATCCCATGGATTGTCTCCCTGCTTCATCTGTAGCCCGAACAAGGACGTTTACAAACTTGTTCCCTTCAGAAAATGTTATATTCGCAGACTGGGTATACTTTTGGTTCGCATCCTTGTTAAACTCTGTATATATACTTCCGTCATCCTTGCTGTATTCCAGTTTAATCTTGCCTATTGCACTTATATTATCCTGCACAATTACAACCAGCTTAACCGATGTATTTTTTGCTATGGTTGTTTTATTCCCCTGCCAAAGCAAAGTAAGTTCTGGCGGTTCGGTATCTCCGCCAGCAGCCCCTCCTCCGCCTGAGCTTACCGGATTAGCTATCCATGCCGGAGCAGTACCAGTAGTTGTAAATGAACCTACACTAATTTCTTGTTGCCCAACAAGTCTTACGGTATAATAATACATTGTACCCGGATATGGTAAGTCCTCTATATATAAATTATAAATTCTATAACGATTAACATCACTAGTATACTCCCTTATTACAGGATAGAAAGTCCCCATCCCTATGCTTGGAACCACAGGAGTTACTTCAACTATATAGTTATATGTCTCCTCATCAGAGACGTGACCTACTTCTACCTCGTAATGCGCACTGCCATTATAATAGTATTTACTTGAAGGCTCTGATCTCTCACAAGTACCTGTTGTAAACATATAATAACTATCCCCTACAGTTCCGCTTGGTTCAGCCTGCGCCGGACTTGCTGAAAATAATATCATCAAGCATACTGCACAAAAAATACCATTCAATACTTTTTTCATAAAAAAGTCTCCTTTTACATTAGAATTATTTTTATATCTTTAATTTTTATGGTATTAGAAACCGGAGTTACAGCATTTCTTTCCGTCCCTTTGATTCCTGTAACAGTAACTTTATTAATTACGGTCTTTTTGCTTTCACTTAATGCCGCTTCATTTTTCTTATCTACTTTATATTTAAAATAAATCTCAATTTTCGAATTGCTTCCACCAGGAACATTAAAACTGATATTTCTGCCGTTATTGATTATTTGTTTATTTTGTGCAGATAGCCTTATTCCATTTGATAAGTTTGTAATTCTAACAACATCACCTGAGTCAATACTAATTTCATCATTTCCTCGAGAGTTTAAATCTATTTGGACTTCATAGCTGTCATATGACTCTCCTGCAGGGTCAATTACAAATTTTGAAACTATATTAGCCTTAAGTATATAATAGTTAAAAGCCTGAATTTCTTCCGGAGTATCCATCCAATAGTTTGCAGCAGTTACCCTATCGGTAAAATCAATCACCTGAATTGGATTATATATCATATAAAATCCGTCTTCTCCTGCCATTATCAGCTTGGAACTAAGGTTTTCTGCAATTGAGTTTACAGAATTTATCCTATATTTCCACCAGTCTCCAGCCTCCAGTTCATCAGTCAGCAATAATCTCTGGTAATATCCTTCCTGCCCAGCCATAATGACACTTCCATTTGCCAGCGCCTTTAATACTTTAATTTCTCTTGATAAATTGTCCCACCATTTTTCAGTATCAAGGAGAGCTCCATATGCATCAATAGTTTGATAAAAACCATCATCCCCTGCCATTATAATTACATCATCGCTCCTTGCCGCCATTGCCCTTATATCGCAGCTACCGTTATTCCACCAGTTTCCGGGGTTAATCAAGGCTCCTTCTGCGCTAATCTTTTGATAGTAGCCGTTTTCGCCTCCTAATACAATAATACCATCAGACCTGCATGCAGCAGCATAGATATTATAGTCTGCCTCCTGAGACCCCATTCCCCATTTTAGCAACGAGCTTTCATCAAGGGTCCCATTACTTTCTACAAACTCCACATATCCTTCATCTCCCGCCAAAACAGCTTTTCCATCTGCACGCTTCACAGATGTATTTATGCTATAGCTTCCGCCACCCCACTGTCCTGAAGTACCAAGACTATTATCTTTTTTCAGTATTTGATAAAATCCGCCCTCTCCTGCCATTAAAACCTTATCGTCCTCAAGAAGCACTAAAGTATTTATTCCATATTCACCATACTTCCAGAACCCGGATACTAATACAGTCGTGCCATCACTGTCAAGGATATGGTAAAAACCATTTTCTCCAGCAAAAACAACACTGCCGTCGCTTCTGATTGCCTGGGCATTAATGTCATACGGAATATATTCCCAAGCAGAATCAACCGCCCAGCATTGATTGCTCAATTTTAAAAACACAAAAAAGCAAAGCGCTGTAAATAAAACATGCTTTTTTATTAGATACATGATAGTTTCACTTCCTTGAATTGACGTAAAATACAAAGATTCTTATAGCGGAGCGGTAAATCTTAAAGCCTTAAACTGCTTCTCTTTTTACCTCCTTTTAGACAAACATAAAGTCAAACCATATCAGCTAATTCTAAACAGTAATGCATTTTTGAACTACTATAAAACGATGATTAGAAAAGTTATCTTTCTTTCGACTTTGCTTTGTTATGCTGAACAAACTCATTCATCATTGACTTTACTCTTTTTTCTGTTTTACTCAAATCGACTTTGATTCCTTTATTTTCTAATATTTCTTTTTCCTTTTGTACTAATGCAAGATAGTATACCAGATACCACTTTACGATTTGCCCTTTTTCGAAAAACTTTTCTACCTCTCTAGTATTTTCGGGAATACCGATAAAAAACTGCTGAGTATCATTTTCCTTAATGAATGGAACCGGGGATTTCATAAAATTCTCGATTAGGCTTAAATGCTCCTGCTCCACAAAGTTGTCCCCTTCGAACAATTTCTTTTCTTCAAGAGTAATCTTCTGTTTGTCTTCTATATCCCTAAACACTTTCGAGCCCCTTAGTATCACTGCAGATAGAAAAGCTTCAACCATTTTTAAGTCAAAAAAATTCGAAATTGTTTCATTACAATTCGGATAATTCTTTTCAAGACCAAATACGATTCCTGAAATTTCTTTATATATGTCAAGCGTATAGTTCCAGCGTTCTATATCTTTTGCTTCGATAACTCCAACACCTGTATACTTTCCTTCAGCTTTTACGTATTGCGAAATAAGGCCCTCAAGCTTTTCTACGCCTTCTTTAGGTTCCATTCCTGAAAATTCAGTCCCAAAGAATCTAACTAAACTATTCGCACGTTTGCTTATTTCCATATTTCTTCACCTATTCTATACTATATTGAACAATTCATCAAATCTCTTTTCTAGCTCTTCATCAGATATTTCCTGCTCGTTGTTATTCGAAGGAGTATAGTTGTATGGATTGAATATTCGCCATTCCGGCCTGCTATCAGCCTTAATTTCATTATGGTGTATTTTTGTTTGGACTGATTGCTCATATCCCGGATGCTGTGCAATATCAAACTTTTTACATTTAATTGGGTTTATACCCTTTATCATTATAATTTCTGTCCACAAATCAAGTCTCTTCAATTCATCAACAGTCATAAGTGTTCTAGCCATTGACTGTTCCCCGCTGGTCATGGAGTAACTCCCCTGTCCACTGCCTGATCCAAGCATGTTTCCCATGATTCCTTTAAATGGAGTATTATAAGACTCTGTCTTTTTAGAGATTGTGGTTTCACCAAGACTCTTTGAAATGTATTCGCAGGTTTTTAGCGCCTGGCTTCCCAAGAATAGCTGGGTATCGCAGTTTGAAATAATGTTTTCATGAATTTCCTTATAAAGGTCTATAAGCTGGTCCAAACTCTGGAGTATTATACTGATATTAATCTTTCTGCTTCGGCTGGTACTAATTTTTTGGTTAAAGTCAGGAATTCTTCCCGTGTTTGCAAACTCGTCCAACATGAAGAATACTTGAGTATCCAAAGAACCTCCATTCTTATCAGCAACATCGTAAAGTCTTTGCAAAATCTGCCCAAAGAACATGGTTGCAAGGAAGTTAAATGTGCTGTGGCTGTCAGGAGTTATGCAGTATATTGCAGTCTTCTTTTTCCCCAAAGCCTCAATATCAATATTATTTGTACTCATTACAGATGCTATTTCCGGCGTATCAAAAGGATTGAGCCTGGTTGCCAATCCAACCAAAACTCCTGCTCTTGTTTTATCAACAGCCAATCTAAAGGTTTCATAGTTCTTCCTTCCCATATGGTCAAATGGAAGCTCCATAAACATATTATCCATTAAGTCAAAATCAGCACCTGCACGAACAAGTGCAAGACAGCTTGCGAGAGACTGTTCTTCCGGAGGGCATTTTGAACAAATATAATAGATACAGGATTTTAGCAGCGCCTTTTCTGCCAACGGCCAAAATGGGTCCTCAGATTTTGCACCAGCATTCGTATTATCAATTATTGAATCTGCAATTATATCAACATCTATATTGGTTTTTACATGAGCAAGCGGATTGTAGTTATCACTGCAGTCCGGGTTTACCAGGTTGAAAACCTTTACGTCATAGCCGTTTGCTTTTAAAAACCCTGCAGTAGTATCATAAAGTTCACCTTTTGGGTCTGTTATTACATAGGAACCAAGCATATTCAATATATTAGGCATAACATAGCCTCTTGATTTTCTAGAACCGGCTCCACCGAATATTAATACGTTTTTATTAATTTTCCTGCTGTCTATATCAAGATATCTACCAACTCCTAGGAGTAATCCTTTATTCTTGTTAAGTATCTCAAACTCTTCTCCTGTAGCCCATTTACTCGAACCATGTTCTATGTTTTCATATTCTCTTTTACCCAAATACACCTTAATTTCTGAGAAGGTAAATAACCCAAACAATAAAAGGAAAGCAAGCTTTGAAAATTCAAAGTATACTTTCCTTACATCTTTGTTAGTAAAAACCGTACCTAAGTTGCCAAAGGGGTTAGATAAGTTAACCGTAGTTTTATCTTGTAAAGCTACAAGATAATCTATTCCACCTATTCTTTTTTCCTTAGGCATTTTCTTGTTTTCTTGTTCTATAGAAAAGCTTGCAACAGCCATACATGAAGTCACATAAACACAAAATATAACAATTATTACCGCATATACGATAAGTCTTTTTTGCAAATCCTTGGGTATTCTAAGCATGTTCTATCCTTTTTCCTCCTTAGTAATGGTATTGTCAGAACCGTTATCTGCCCACTTCTTTGTCTCCCTGCTCCATTGCCTTTCTTTGTTCTGCAACCCTTCTAGCACTTGCTTCTCTTGGGTCAAGCGGCTTTTGCTGCCCATCTGCAGGGGTCTTCGATTGTTCAACAGTAGGAGCAGCTTGCTGTCTTGACATAGAGAAAATAGAAGAATCCTTTGGATTAATCTCAGGTCCTCTTGGTTTCTCATCTTTATTTTGTTCATTACTTCTTGCATCTATTGTTTGGTCTTTATTTTCCTTTAGTCTTTCAGCATCTAATACTGGATGTTTGTTCAATTCTGCCATATTGGGCCCATCTTGAACAGGCTGTTGGACCTGACTTGCTTGAATAGGTTCTTGTCCAGAACGCACTTGTTCCTGCCTTGTACTTATTGGCTGCTGTTCTTGGTCTCTTTCCTGTTCCTTAGTAATATATCTAGGGTTTAATTCATGGTCTCCTATATCCTGAATAATCGCATGAGTGTTTTCAAAGGTTTCTAAATTTGGCTGGCTAGCATCAATCTCTGTAGCAAAAGCAACAGATTTTCCTTCTTTGAACGCTCTTTCATCAAAGCCAAAAGCCAGTGCACCATCTACATAATATCCTTTTTCAGCTGGAGTTTTACCCATAACAATTCCCCCAAACTTCTTAAATTACTTATTTATTATGACTGGTTTAATCTCTTCCCCGAAATTATCCGGATTAAGAGAGAAAAACATAACTGGATTATCAATTGGTACTTTATGCATGTATTTTTCTGTTACTTTTGCTAGGTTTCTATTTCCATAATACTTTAAAGGTTTTCCAATAGCCTTTAAGCTGTTATCCTCAATCAACCCGACCGTTAAAGTAATACATAATTCTTCTTTGTTTATTGTAACTACTGTTACCCTCTCTGATTTATTCGGACTCATGAAGGTTTTTACCTTCTGCCCCGATTTTGCAATATGCTCATCATACGGAAGCTTTTTAAAGCCTCCTTCCTTCCAGGCATAAACAATTGTGTTTTCCTCCGGCTCATCCATAATTACCAGAGTATTGATGCTGGCATGGGAAAACCCCAAACCTGCCTGCGCACTACTTTGATTACTGCTTTCCATCATTAGCCCTCCTTTTCAAGAGGAAAGTATATTTGGGAAATTAAAGAATGTTTATCAAGATTTCGTCATTAGAATACATATTATTCTTTTGCCTATGATTATATTATATAACAAAATGAAAAATTTGTCATCTGCAAAAAAACAAACCTTGAGCTTTTAAAATACGCCCAAGGTTATAATTTTCATATTCAGGATACCACTTATACTTTATACACACCTTTAGAATTGATAATATTTCTGGTTACCCTTTGCGCTAATACCTCAATAGATTCCTGTACCCTTTTTGAAGTGAATGGAATTTCCTCTGCTTCGACATAACCTTCTGTAAAGAAAATTATACTTTCTTTCTCAACACAGTCTATTGAATCATTAGTTTTGCATAGACTTCCGGCTAGTACTAGCGTTTCTTCAACAAACGCTTCTCTCTGATAATCTAGCAAGTCCCGTTCTTGAATTTGCCTAACCGTTGCGTCTTGGGTATATATTCCTTCATCATTGGTTTTTAGCGAGTGATAATCAAGTATGCTTTGAAAAGAGTTTCCATAGGTTTTCATTAACCTATTGTAAACCGCTTTACTGTTGATTTTTCTCATAGGTATCACCTCCCGCAAATTAATGAGTACCCATATGAACAAATCATATTGCTTGTCTACTTATCAACATCTATTATACCATACAAAAATAGCTTTTCCAATGGTTTTTCAATATTATTTCCAATTATCTTTTAAATTAGTCTATATATCATTAATAACAATTCATCACAAATTTCAGTGTAACCTTGAAGCCTAAATTTTATATACTAATTATATATGAAATCCTTAGGAGGTTTATTATGGACATAATGAAAGACTATTCAGCAATGATGGGTTATAATCCAACCGGAGATATTGCAATGGAAATGCCCCAAATGGGCATGCCAAAAATGGGAATGCCTTTTGCTGAACCTTATATGCAAAATCCGATGATGTATCTTGAATACATGTATATGTATTATAAGTACATGTGTAAATACTTAGAGTATATGGAAAAATGCAATCAATTTAAAAAAAATAGTGAGTAAAAATAGCTTGAGAGTTTCTCTCAAGCTATTTTTATTGATTGTGAAAATATTTATAAACAGTTTCTGCAGATTTTGTATTCATAGTTTTGACATTTAATAAATCCTCAACCGATGCTTCTTTAATTCTTTCAATTGAACCGAAATGCTTTAATAATTCTTTTTTACGTGTAATTCCAATCCCTTCTATATCATCAAGCACTGAATTTATTGTTTCTCTGGTTCTTAGCTTTCTATGATAATCAACCGTAAAGCGATGAACCTCTTCTTGAATTTCAGATATAAGCTTCATGACTTGCCCGCTTTTCTTCAACTCTATATCTTCTTCCAACTCTGTTACAAGCCCTCTAGTCTTATGCTTTCTATCCTTAACCATCCCTGCGCAGGAAATATTCATATTCGATTCTCTAACTCCCTGTATACCAGCTCTTAACTGATTAATTCCCCCATCAATCAAAATTAAATCTGGAAGCTTTAGAAACCCTCTGGTCTCAGCATCCGTCGTGTTTGGACTTAATGCACGTCTCAGTCTTCTGCTTATAACCTCATTTATACAGGCAGGGTCATCCTGTCCTTTGACTGTTTTAATCTTAAACCTCTTGTATTGGCTCTTATCCATCCTTCCATTCTCAAATACTACCATTGCCCCAACAACAGCAGAGCTTGAAAGGTTTGATATATCAAAAGCCTCTATTCTAAAAATATTCTTTTCAATATTCAACATTCCCTTGAGCTGTAATAAAGCTGCATCATATCCTATTCCCTGCCTATGAAGTTCCAGCTCTGCATTTCTTCGTGCAATTTCAAGAAGATTTCTTTTGTCTCCCTTTTGCGGTACTCTAATTTCTATCCGTGAACCTTTCTTTTCTGTAAGCCATTTTTCAATAGATTCTTTTTCTTGAACATTATTACTAAGCAATATCTTTCTTGGAATATAGATAATTAATGAGTAGAACTGTTTAAGGAATGAAGAAATGATTTCTTCATCATCTACCCCCATCATTCCTTTAAACAAAAAGTTTTCACGCCCTACCAATTTGCCATTTCTTACGAAAAAAACTTGTATGCAGGCATCATCTATACCCCTTGCCAAACCAATTATATCTATATCTGTATCCGAATCTCCCGTTTCTTCAACAAATTGTTTCCGGAGCAGTATATTTGCAGAGTTAATTCTATCACGTAAAGCTGCCGCTTTTTCAAATTCCGTATTTTCTGAGGCTTCCTTCATTTGCTGTTCCATTCTTTGAATTATTCTCTGGTGCTTACCATCTAGGAAATTACATATCTCAGTAATAATCTCTCTGTAATCATTAGACGAAATATATCCCTGACATGGACCCAGGCATTGATTAATATGATAATTTAAGCAAGTCCTTCCTCTGCCAATTTCTTTTGGTAAATCACGGCTGCATGTCTTGAGTTGAAATATCTTGTTAATTAGGTTTACTATCTCTTTGACTGCTCCCGAATCCGCATATGGACCGAAGTATTTAGAACCATCCTTTATTATCTTGCGCGTAATATAAATTTTCGGAAACTCGTCCATCATTGTTACTTTTATATAGGGATAATTTTTATCATCTTTCATGAGTACGTTAAATCTTGGCTTATGCTCTTTAATGAGATTACATTCTAAAATAAGAGCTTCCGTCTCCGAGCCTGTAATTATATACTCAAAGCTGTCAACCCTTGAAACCATATTGCTTATTCTTGGCGATAGGTTTGCCGACGGCCTGAAATATTGGCTGACTCGTTTTTTTAAAAATGCAGCTTTTCCAATATACAAAATATTGTCATATGCATCCTTCATTATATAAACACCAGGTTTTAATGGAAGCTTTTTTACTTCTTCCTTTATGTCAAACATAATCAAACCCCTTATCAGCTAATTAATATCAAAAATACTAGTATTATAATTTGCCTTGTTTTTAATTATTAACACAGGTTTATTCTGATAAAAATTTTATCATCTTTTTATTTAAAGTGCAAAATAGAAGACACTTTGAAAACACAACTAAGATTGTGTCTTCAAAGTGTCTCTTGATTTATATATAATTTTTACTCAGTTTCAGCTGCAGCCTCAAACTTTGAAAGTATAGCTGTCTGAATTTTCTCTCTTGTTTCAGCATTTATTGGATGTGCAATGTCCTTAAATTCTCCTTCTGGAGTTTTTCTGCTTGGCATTGCAATGAATAGGCCGTTTTGACTTTCAATAATCTTAATATCGTGCACTACGAATTCATTGTCAAAAGTCACTGAAACGACTGCCTTCATTCTAGATTCTGTGTTGATTTTCCTTATGCGGATATCTGTGATTTCCATACTGCTACCACCCTTCGGTTATAATATTACGCTTACTGTTAAGTTCGATATATTTTTTAAATTTCCTTCTTTTTGCAATAAAATTCTAACATTTTTTATGATATTTTTAAAATTTTACCGTCATAGCCAATATTTCTCTCAGTATTAAGTTTAAATTTACCTGTTTTGATTATTTTTATGGGTATTCTAAAAAAATTATAATCGGGAGAATTTTTGATATAATATATTTTAGGTTTACTATTTACTTTTTTGTTCGTACTGGTAATATATACTTGTTAATGGAATATAATTTCTATAATTTCATCAAGGTATAACGAATCGAGGTGTATGTTTTGTTTTTAAACAGTATAAAAAAAGGGCAACGGATACATATGATAGGAATAGGCGGAATCAGTATGAGCGGATTGGCTGAAATTCTTATAAAATGGGGCTATGTCATCTCAGGTTCTGATCTCAATCCTTCGCATATTACAGATAGGTTGAAAAATTCCGGAATCGAGATTAATATTCCACATCAAGCTCAAAATGTTGATGGTGCTGATGGCGTTGTTTATACGGCAGCTGTTAAGGCCGATAACCCTGAAATGATAAGGGCCAAGGAATTAAATCTACCTTTGGTAGACCGTGCAAGTTTGCTAGGGGAAATTACAGGTATTTATTCTAAAACAATTGCAGTATCGGGAACACATGGAAAAACAACGACTACTTCCATGGTCGCTTCGGCTTTAACCGAATCAGGTTCAGACCCGACAGTATTAGTCGGAGGAGAGCTAAGTTCCATTGGAGGAAATTATAGAATAGGGGCCAGCGAGCTCCTTGTAACCGAAGCCTGCGAGTATGTTGAAAGTTTTCTAAAATTTTATCCAGACTGTGGCATCATTCTTAATATAGAAATGGATCATCTTGATTTCTTTAAGGATCTTGATCATGTAAAATCTTCGTTTTTGAAATTCGGAAATAAGGTTTCATCTTCCGGGGTTGTTATAGGGAATTTTGACGATGAGAACGTAATTGATATATTTAAAAGAATTGACAGAAATAAAATATCTTTTGGAATTAGTAGTAATGCCGATTGGAAAGCTGAGCAAATATCTTTCAATGTAAGAGGATGCGCCGGCTTTAATGTATATCACAAAGGTTCGCTAATCGGAAATATTCAGCTTTCAATCCCTGGAAGGCACAACGTATACAACGCGCTTGCCTGTATTGCCGCCTGTGCTTATTATGGGACAGATTTTGAAAGAATTAAGGCTTCTCTTGAAAGATTCTCTGGCGCAAAAAGAAGGTTTGAGTATGTTGGTGAAACTAGCGGTTTTAGGATTGTAGATGATTATGCACATCACCCTTCTGAAGTAAAGGCAACCCTTGAGGCTGCTTCAAAACAAAACCCAAATTCGCTTTGGTGCATATTTCAACCTCACACATACACACGAACCAAATCACTCTTAAATGAATTTGCATCCGCATTTAAATCAGCAAATCACGTTATAATTACAGATATTTATGCAGCAAGAGAAAATAATACGGGAGAAATTCATTCAAAAGACCTTGTAGATGCAATAAATAAGGAATCCGCAAATGCAGTCTATGCATATAGCTTTGAGGAAGCAGTAAGACTGATTAGAGAGGGTGCAATGCCCGGAGACTTGGTAATGACAATGGGCGCAGGAAATGTATTTAAAATTGGAGAAATGCTTCTGGAAAAATAATTAACTACAAAAATGCGATAGGAAAAATCCCTATCGCATTTTTTATTTATACCAAAGCAAACATTATTTCTCCATCAACCGCAACCTTGCCATCAACAGTTGCACATATCTTTGCTTTCCCAATATTTCTTTTCATTGCTG
This sequence comes from Ignavibacteriales bacterium, assembly GCA_050260055.1. Taxonomy (GTDB): domain Bacteria; phylum Bacillota; class Clostridia; order Acetivibrionales; family UBA4821; genus JBLMYQ01. The sequence goes on along the minus strand of JBLNBO010000005.1, from coordinate 177,417 downwards.
TCATTTCTGCTTCAAGCCTTAATGTATCGCCAGGTACAACCTGTTTTCGTATTCTTACATCATTTATTCCCGTAAAAACGCCCAACTTTCCTTTGTTCTCTTCAAGGGATAGCATTGCGACACAGCCAACCTGTGCAAGAGCTTCAACAATCAGCACTCCCGGCATAATAGGATTGCCCGGAAAATGCCCTTGAAAGAAGGGTTCGTTTATTGTAACATTCTTAGTCCCTACCGCCTTTTTCCCGGGTTCGAGTTCATCTATTCTATCAACTAAGAGGAATGGATACCTATGGGGAATTATTTTTTGAATCTCGCTATTGCTAAGCATCATTCACCTCCATTTTCTTATTAAAAGTATTATATAATATTTAGAAAAAAAGAAAAAGCTGCTGCGCAGCTTTTATTCTTTTGTTTCTATTTTTTTGTCTGAAGGAGCATAAGTTTTGTCCATATCTTTGGATAAGCTCTTATAAAGCATATCCGCAAGCCCAATCCCTTTCCCTTTTGCCATTTCTTCAGTAATCTTTTCGTCATACATGCTTTGGAAGGTTTCTGTTGCAAAACTGTTATCGGTTAAATCAGATTTTTGAACAGTGGCTCGCATCTGTTTGAACATCATATTAAGCATTATCTGTTCAAAATCTTTACAGACTTTTTTTAACTGTTTTTCGTCTTTTTCGCTATAAGCCTTTTTTAGGGTATTTTCGAATTCATTAGTTTTCACTTGGCTTTTAGCATTATCAACCGAAAAATCAACCAGATTATTATTAATTCCGCCTATTTGATTTGTACTCATAAAATCCACCCTTTAGTTTTAGCGCTCATCATAATTTTTTAGCCTCTTCTTAGGTTATTAGCAATCCCAAGCATCTCATCAGAACTCTGTATTGATTTAGAGTTTATTTCATAGGCTCTTTGTGCCATAATCAATTTTACCATTTCTTCAACTACCTGTACATTAGAAGATTCTAAAAATCCTTGCTGGACAGTACTTTTTATTGATGCTTCATCTTGTGAAATCGGCTGCCCCGAGGCTGACGTTACGCCCAGCATATTGTGTCCCAAGCTTTCTAATCCTGCCGGATTTATGAAGCTTACCATTCCTAATGTTTGACCCATCGATTGGGGCACACCATTTTCATCAGTATACATTAGTTCTCCTGAACTTGATATGCTCAGCTTGCTGGCATCTGTAGTTAAAAATATTTCACTTCCTGCATCATCCAAAACCGGATATCCATCTGTACTGACAAGCTTTGTTCCTTCATCACTTACGCTCAGCTTAAAACTACCGTCTTTAGAATATATTGAATTACCCTGAGCGTCTTTAAACGCAAAGAAACCTGGCCCATCTATAGCAAAATCCAAAGGATTTTCTGTTTGCTGGAAATTACCTGGCGAATAACTTTTAACAGTTGCAACCGGATATGCGCCATGACCGACCTGCAAGTTTACAGGTTTTCCTTCTCCATCATAACTATATGCATTATTCATCTTTTCATATATTAAATCTTTGAATTCAACTCTTTCCTTTTTATATCCTGTTGTATTAACATTTGCAAGATTGTTGGCAATAACATCGACATTCATTTGCTGTCCTGTCATTCCAAGTGCTGATGTCCAAAGTGCTCTCATCATAGTAATGTTCCCCCTTAAATCAGTTAAGAATTGACAATGTATAATTTGAAATTAATAATAAATTTTAATGTTTGATGGTTAGTAATTTTCAATCATGCATTATTATCTCAGGCTTGGTATATCATTTACTGCTCTTCCAAGCATTTCATCATGCATCTTTATAACTTTTTGATTAGCTTCATATGACCTAACAACTGAAATCATATCTACCATTTCTTTTATTGAATTTACATTTGAACCTTCGACAAATCCCTGCATAACCTTACCTTCAAAAGGCTTCTCTTCTGCTTCTCCTTCAACTGAAATCAGATTGTTTCCCATCTTTCTAAGTAAATTTGTTTCTTTAAATGTCTTTATTTTAAGTTTTCCAACTAATTCTCCATTTTCTATGATTTCACCCTTATCATTAATAGTGAAGCTCTGGCTGGTTAATGTAATTGGGCCATCTTCTCCTAATACAGTATACCCCTCTTGGGTAACTAATTTTCCGTTTGAATCAAGAGAAAAGGCACCATCACGCGTATATCTTTCAACACTTCCTGCGTCATCTGATATCTCAACAGTGAAAAAGGAATTATCACTTCCGGAAATAGCTGCATCAGTATTATTACCTGTATTAGATATATTTCCCTGTTTGTAATCGGTATATATTCGGCCAATATCTGTAGAAAGGCTCATATCTCCAACCTGGTTAGATGGCTGAGATGGAACAAAATAATCATTTATTCTTTTAACCAAAATAGAATTGAAAGAATTGAAAACCGCTGAATCTTTTTTATAGCCATTAGTATTTACATTGGCAAGATTATTTGAAATAACATCCATCTTCTTTTCTTGGACTTGCAATCCCATTCCTGCAGTATATATACCTCTTAACATCTTATCCTCCATTAGGAATCATGATAAATTTCTCTCTGATAATATATCGACTTTATATAATAATTACTTTATAGTTATAGAAAAATAATGGAGTTATTATTGACCCTATCTATAACTATTCTTTTTATATTATTCTTAAAATTTTATTTGCTCATCCATGTGATAAAATCTAAATAGGGTCTTCCGCATTTACTTCATCAGGAAAATACTGTATAATTAGATTAACTACACATGAAAGGATTTTAGGCATATGAACAAAAATGATAAGTCTATTAATCCAAATGGAATAACTGTAGTGCTGCCAGAAGACAAAAAGGGGAATGTAACGGTATATCACCGTAAAAATGGTGAAAAATGCGGTACCCTTACTATGTCATATGAAGCATATCAATTATTGAACTCTAATGAGCGTATTCCTGATTATACCAGGTTCTTATTTTGCCCGAAAAGCTCTCCCGATGTATTACCCAATCCTGCTTTAGAAGTTTTATATGATAACTTTGATTTTAAAGAGGATGGCAAAAGATATCTGCCTATTTTCTTTCAGTTCGAAGGTGACCATGGTCATAGGGATATTGCAAAAGATCAATTGCTTCCTTTAGTTGAAGCTTCTGGTCTATATAATCTGCTTGAAGGTACCAAAGATTATGGAAAGGAATCTGCCAAACCGAAAGTAATTATGGCATCACTTAGTAAAGGCACCTTGATCGGGAACTGGGCTATGATGGAAAGTGAAAATCTAATTCAAAATAAAAAGTCTGATGAAAATAAAAATTTTAACAAATTGATAAATGGTTCTCTTGCTTTTGGAGCACCTATGTCAGGAACCCCTATGGGAAGTGTCGATGAACTAAGAAAAATTCTTGTTGATAACCAAAAGACCCTGTATAAAAAGATATTAATAGAAATGTTCTGCAGGTTTCAAGAAAAAGCTACGAAGGGGAAAAAAATATATGATGAACATTGCATTGGAGGACAGTTTCATGAAAGTAAATATAAAACCAAGGAAAACGAAATAATACTTAATCAAATACTAGATAAAACCCATTTTGTCCGTGGAGAGTTAAAGCCAGGGCATTTTCGTAAAAAGATGCTTCGCGTTCCAAAAGCGGCTTCAAAATTAACACTCTATCATATAACAAAAGGAGTTATTCCGGGTAAGAGAGATTTACATGCAAAAACCAAAGAAACCTCTGCAAAAAGAATTCTGAAAGAGCCAACAGTTGCAGCTCAAAAAGCTATTTATAAAGCAGCAAAGGAGTTTATCCCTAAAAGCAAAGAAGAAATACAGGAATGCAGGGAAGATTTACTAATAACCAGGCCCCAAACATTGGTATGCTGGCTTGGAAATTACATTTTAAGCGAAGCCGGATATAAAAGGAATGACGGAATAGTACCAATTAAGGATGAAGACAGCAATATATTTAAACACTTCAAAAATGTTGATGGCAGCCACATGGACCTTATGAGAAATGAAAATCTCCGTAATGGGATTAAATTCTTTGAAGAAATATTTGAAAGCAAAGATGATAGGAAACAAAAACCATTAACTCTCTCAAAACCAGACTATTCTTATTCCAGATAAACAAATACAATAATAGTTTTATGTAAAAATTCGGGATTTAGGTAGGTAATCCCGAATTTTTGATTTAAAACAAGTCAGCTATCGCACCTACAATTCCATTTCCTCTGTTCATTACATTTCTACCTGCTCTAGCAATTCTTCTTTTCATTCTGTTTGCATTCCCACTATTCATAACTCCAACAGTTGCTCCTATTATACCTCCAATTATCAGTCCACTTGTAAATCTACTGCTTCTAAGCATCACTTTAAATCCCTCCTTTGAAAATTTTAATAATGTATTAATCTATCGAAAATATTTGTTTAAATCCCTTTTTAACATCGACAAATTCCTCAATCGACTCCCTGCCAACGAATAGTCCCTCTTCTTTGAGTTCAATTTTACTTAAAACAGGTATTATCTTTCTTCCTTCAATAAGGTCTTCGATCAATCCATCTGTAATATGAAATGCCTCTAAAGAACCGTTTTCAATATCAATAAAAATATCATACACATAACCTATATCATTTCCATCATAATCAAATACCTTCTTTTTTATAAATTCTTTACCACATACAAATCTCTCTTTTTCGTCTTTACTTTTATTCCAACTCTTTATGCTTTTTTCATTTTGGATTACGATTTTATCTTCAAGAAGTTTGATTTCTGCTATCTTTATGCTGCTTCGTTTTTTATTTATACCAATATTTGTGAATCCCTCAACAATATTACGTTTTATATCAAAGACAACATCATGAATTATTCCTGATTTTCTTCCCTCATCTAGTATAAATAAGGGCAAACCAATAATCCTATTATAACTTACCACTTTTTTCTCCTGAAAAATTTCTTTATTAGTATTATGTCAAAATTGAACTTATTAATTCTTTATAAGTTATTGTAGTTAATGGATAGATAAGAAGATAATGTATAAAGAATGCGCCGAAATCGGCGCATTCTTTATACATTATATAAATTTTTCAGAAAATCTGAAACAAATTTTGGGGGAAAGGTCTTAGTTTCAATCATTTCGGTTACTTTTTTTAGATTTTTTTGAGACAACTCATATTGTCTATTATCTATATAACCTTTTTCGAGAGATTGCTCAAGCTCATCTAAATCCAAAACATCGCAGCTTCCATCGGGCAAAACCTTTACATCAGTAAGAAGATCAATAAATGTATAAGAATTACTTTTTTCATTATACTCGACTTCAATTATGTCTATATACCAATAGAGAAATTCATTGTTTTCTTTGTAAAAATATCCAATCTTGTATCCCTCTGATAAAAATGCAAAGGATATTCCCCCAGCAAAATCGTTCCGTTCATGGATTGGCTTCCATCGGGTAACAATAATATTTCTGTCGTTGAAAAGAATTTCGTCTCCTGAAATATCTACTATTTCATCAGGAATAAACCTTTTTCTGAAAATTTTCGGATTCAAAGCAGCAATACCTCCAATAACTAAGTTATAATTAATTATGCCTTAAATGCAGCAAATTTTAAATAAGAAATTTTTTTGTATGTCTATATCTTTAAATAGATTGACTGGCTCTAAGCTTTTATATAAAATTAAATTACATTTTATAACTAGGAGGAAAATGTATGGCTGTAATATCTCCTTTTAAAGGAATTAGATATAATTCCAAAAAGATTGAAAATCTTTCTTTGGTTACAACTCCGCCTTATGACATAATCTCTTTAGAAGCCCAAGAAGAATTTTACTCGCTTCACGAAAATAACATAATAAGAATTGAACTCGGAAAAGATTTTGATGGAGACAGTGAAACAGATAATAAATATACCCGTGCAGGAAATTATCTTCGCAAATGGATTGAAGAAGGAATTCTTGTACAGGAAGATTCACCTGCTATATATATATATGAGCAGGACTTTACTGTTTCGGAATGGGAACGAAAAACCCGCCGTGGAATAATTGCTCTTGTTAAACTATCCGATTTCTCTGAAGGAGTTGTTCTTCCTCATGAATACACACTTTCCAAGGCGAAGCAAGACAGATTTAATCTAATGTCAACTACTGATGCAAATATAAGCCAAATCTTTTCACTATATAATGATGATGGAAAAATATCAGAAATATTAAATTCTTTTACCATCCAAAACAAGCCTGATATTGATTACGTAAACAGCGAAGACATCTTTGAAAGATTATGGGTAGTAAAAGATTCTAAAATAACATCTTCGATTAGTGAATTATTTAAAGACAAAAAACTTTTTATTGCTGATGGTCATCATAGATATGAAACCGCATTAAACTACAGAAATAAGAAGGCTTCTGAAAACCCAAACCATAACGGGACCGAGTCTTACAACTATGTAATGATGACTATTGTTGATATGGCGGACCCCGGATTAGTTATTTTCCCTACGCACAGGGCTCTATCCATTAAAAATTTTAATTCAGAAGAATTCTTATCTTTTGCAAAAGAGAACTTTGGAATTCAAAAAATAGAGTATAGTAAAAGTTTTGATACAAACTCCGTTCCAGAACAGCTAACCATTTCCCTTGCCCAAAGCGGGGAATTTGGAAAATCATTCGGTTATTTTGATGGGCTCGGAGATTATTACTATATCCTTACTATTAAAGATGTATCAATAATGGATAAGCTTGTCCCTGATAAGTCACCTGCCTACCGAGACCTTGATGTTGCTGTTTTGCATTCAGTTATTCTGGAGCAATATTTTAAAATTGATGCTGAGAATATGGCCGCTCAAAGTAATCTAACCTATGTCAAAGATGCAGGAACCGCTATTGAAAAAGTAAAATCTAAAGAGTATGAATGTGCATTTTTTCTCAATTCTACAAAGGTTAGCCAAATGAGGGATGTTTCCCTCTCAAATGAAAAAATGCCGCAGAAGTCAACCTACTTTTATCCCAAGATTACAACCGGACTGGTAATAAACAAATTTTAAACAAAAAAGGAGGCAAATAAATTTGCCTCCTTTTTTGTTTAATTAAAACCTTATCAAGCTTGCCTTAAGTATTCCGTCAACCTCTCTTACTTTATTTAAGACTTGATCGGATACCTCATTATCTATACCCAAGAAAGCTTCAGCTTTTTCACCTTTTCTATTTCTACTAAGCCTCATCGAAGCAATATTAACATTTTCCTGTCCCAGTATTGTCCCAATACTGCCAATTATCCCAGGCTTATCAAGATTTTGAATGGCAATAGCATATGATGTTTCAGGTTCATAATCCATATGATAACCAAAAAAGTCGACCAACCTCACTTCATCCCTTCCAAACACAGTACCGCTAAGCGATAGGGTTTTCTCCTTAGTTATTAAATTTGCAGATACAAGGCTGGTAAACCTTTCACTTGTTGTTGATTTTGATTCAACAACCTTTATACCTCTAGATTTAACAAGCATTTCAACATTAACAAAGTTAATCTGCTCATCTTCGATTATTGGCTCTAAAAAGCCTTTTAAAAATGCAAGAGTGATAATCTTTGTTTCCTTTTCTGCAATCTCGCCGCTGTAAAGCATTTCAATCTTTTCAACAGGGGATTTTTCTACCTGAAAATATATCTTGCCCATCTTTTCTGCAAGTTCGATATAAGGCCTTATTTCATTAATATCTTTTACCCTTAGCGTAGGAAGATTAACCGCACTGACGATTTCGCCCTGCAGTGCTGAAGAAACCTGCTGCGCTACCATTATGCCGACATTATATTGTGCTTCAAGTGTGGATGCTCCCAAATGTGGAGTAAAAATAACATTATCCAATTCCATAAGCGGATTTTTATAATCCTGCTCACCAGGTTTTGCTTCAAAGTTCGGTTCGTCTTCAAGCACATCCAAGCCAGCAGCACCAAGCTTTCCTTCTTTTAATGCAGTATACAATGCATTTTCATCAATCAACCCTCCACGAGCACAATTGATTAATACGGCATCCTTTTTCATCATATTGATTCTTTTCTCATCAATAAGATTTACTGTGCCTTCAATCTTTGGCATATGCAGTGTTACTATATCGGACTGCTGCAAGAGGTCTTCGATGGTTTCACACTTTTCTGCCCCAACCTTGTTCAACCTTTCCTCAGAGATATATGGGTCATAAGCAAGCACCCTCATATTAAAAGTTTTAAGCCTTGACGCAACTATCGAACCAATTCTTCCCAATCCGATTACACCAAGGGTTTTCCCTTCAAGCTCAATCCCTTTAAACTTTCCTCTTCTGAAATCTCCATTTTTACAACTCATATATGCCTGTGGAATATGCCTGCAAGCCGCAAAAATCATGCCTATTGCAAGTTCAGCCGCTGCGTTTGAGTTTCCTTCCGGAGTGTTTACAACCATTATTCCCTTTTTCGTAGCTGTCTCAATATCAACGTTATCTACTCCGGTTCCTGCCCTTCCGATGACTTTAAGATTTATTCCTTTTTCAATTAGCTCAGCATCAACCTGGGTAGCACTCCTGACTATTATTGCATCGTATTCTGGAATTATATCAAGAATCTGCTCTTTGGTCAGCCCATATTTCGCATCAGCCTCTGCGGTCTTGTTTATTATTTCAATTCCTTCTTGCGCAATTTTTTCTGAGATTAGTACCTTCATAATCAAATACCCCCAAATAATTCTAAACTAATACCTTTTCTACCGAAGTTACTCCTTTTCCTAACTCAAATTGATAACCGCATTCTTGCAGTGAATATTCCAAGGCTGTAAATGCCTTTATCAAATCAAACTTATCTACAAATCCACAGTGACCTATCCTTAAGATTTTTCCTTTTAAGTGCTGTTGACCTCCTGTTACCATTATGTCATATTTATTGTTCATTATTTTTCTTACATTCTCTATATCTATGCCTTCAGGAGCTTTTATGGCTGTAATGATATATGACGAAACCTTCTTATCCGGCAGAAGTTCAAGTCCAAGTGCCTCAACTCCCGCCTGGGTTGCAAGTGCAAGCTTTTTATGTCTTTTAAACACATTTTGCAATCCTTCTTCTTTAATAAGTTTAATAGCCTCATTCTGGGCAATTATTAATGAAATAGCAGGCGTATATGGAGTATCAGGCGAATCCTGCTCCAATACCTTCCTATATGCACTATAATTCCAATAGAATTTTGGAAGCTTTGAATTTTTATGTGCTTCCCACGCCTTTTCACTTACACTTGCAAATGCAAGCCCTGGTGGTGCCATTAATGCTTTCTGCGAAGATCCTATTACAACATCAATTCCCCAGTTGTCGGTTTGTATATCAAGACCGCCAATAGAGCTTATGGCATCTATAATAAAAATCTTATTCGTTTTAGAAACAATTTTGGCTATGGTTTCAATATCATTTGAAACACCAGTTGATGTTTCATTATGGGTTACAATTACCGCCTTAATTTTATCTTCCTTATCTTCTTTCAGTTTATCTTCAATAATCTGTGGGTCCACTGCTCCTCCCCACTCAACTGCTATTTTATCTACATCAAGCCCAAAAGCAGCCGCAATCTTTGCAAACCTATCACCAAAGTTTCCTATACTGGCAACAATAACCTTATCCCCAACAGAGAATAAATTAGCTATGGCAGATTCCATAGCGCCTGTTCCTGAAGATGCAAAAGTAAGAACATGGTTTTTGGTTTGGAAAACAAACTTTAGATTATCGTTAAATTCGGTAAATATTGCTCCGAATTCTTTTGTCCTGTGATGAATGATTTGTTTGCCTAATTTTTCAAGTACGCTAGGTGGAATCATAGTAGGTCCTGGAGTCATAAGGAGTTTGTCTTTTTTCATAGGTGTGCCCCCCTTTAAGATAGTCGACAGTGTAAAGATGATAGTTAAAAAATCTAGAACTATATTTTAATAAGTCTCATAGCTTATCTACACTATCAATTAGAACTTAAGATATATTATGCTGGTATTATAACCCAGCTATATTAGAACGTCAATAAACAGGACTCTTATGTTCAGGATTTTTATCCTGAATATTAGAGACCGTTATCCACGTGACGTACTACCGCTTTTAAAAGTATTAGCGGTTGTAGGAATCGGGTATTAATTTATAGTTTTTTCACTCTTTGTTTTTGCACCTTTAAATATTTCATAAATTCCCATGAAAAGCATGAAAAAGCCAAACATTTTTTTTAATATTAACGAAGGAATCGAAACAGCAATATAGGCCCCTAGAACAGCACCTATAATACCCCATATAATAATCTGGGAAGCAGTTTTTAGATGAATGTTTTTGTTTTTTATATGAATTATCAAAGCAGCAACCGCTGTAGGTATGAAAAAAGCAAGATTTACACCCTGCGCATTATGCTGTTCTATGCCCAAGAATATTACTAAGGCAGGAATCAAAATTGTTCCTCCCCCAATACCCATTCCGCTAATAATTCCAGCCGCTATCCCTATAATTAATGCAATAATTATACCTTTTCAACTCCTTGCAAAGTCCTTGATAATTAATATAGGCAACCACAAGGTATGGTCCCTACATTACTCTGTATTCTTGGTCTTCACTATCAACTGTCATCTGTTAACTTTACACTTCTAAAGTATCATTCTTACAGCTGCAATCAGCATAAAAACTCCAAAAATAATTCTTAGAATACGGGAAGGTATCTTTTTAAGCAGAGCTGCTCCTATAAATCCACCAATAATACCTCCGATTGCAACCCATAATGCAAGGTTAAAATTAATGTATTTCCCTTGAATGTAGAAATAAGAGCTTACAAGGGTTATTGGAAGAATAATTGCAATTGCAGTAGCATGTGCCTTATATTGCTCAATATTAAAAAAAGCTGTAAGAGCAGGAACTACAATTACACCCCCTCCAGAGCCGAACAACCCGTTTACAATTCCCGCTAATAGTCCAATAATAAAACTTTTGATATGATTCATTGTCTTCACCACTAATATTTTGTTAAATAAAAAATAATATATACAAGATAAGTATCAAGATTGAATATAATTTCCAATAATGTTATAATAAAAGTGAGCACTCACTCATTTTTTGAAAGGTGAAAATTATGGCAAAGCAAAAACCTAAAGAAACTAAAGAACAACAAATACTTGATGCAGCATTAAAGATATTTTCAGAGAAAGGATTCGCTTCTGCAACAACCAGTGAAATTGCCAAAGAAGCTGGTGTAGCTGAAGGAACCATTTTCCGATATTTTAGTACAAAAAAAGACATCTTAAGAAAAATAATGATAAAAGCAATCGAAGTTATTGCACCTGAGGTTGTATCAAAGCCAATCGAGATTCTTTCAAATTATAATAATAAATCTGCAAAAGAAATACTTGTTGAGATATTAAAGGAACGTGTATCCTTCATATCTCCCAAGCTTCCTATCATAAAAACGGTTTTTGCTGAAGCACTATTTCATGAGGATATTAGAGAATCATTAAGGGACAATATAATAATGAGAGTAAAGCCATCTTTCGAAAAATTCTTTGACAACATGGTAATGGAAAATAAATTGAGGGATTGTGATAGGCTTTCTGCGTTAAGATTGTTTGTAGGCTCATTTATGATGATGATTGTTTACCAGCAGATTTTTAATATAAAACTGACTCCAGAAGAATTAAATCGAGAAATAGAAAACACTGTTGATGTACTTATGAATGGAATTTCCGCAGAATCTATAAGCAAATGATACTATTAATACTTTATAAGCTATATTCTATAAAATCATAATTAGAATGGAGGCCGATTATGAAGAAAACAGTATCCATAATTGTAATCATTTTATCAATAATCTTCGCGCTTACTGGCTGTAATCAGCAAAGACTTGTTTTCTCATCCACCATTGAATCAACTCAAGTTGACATTAACTCTGAAGTAAATGGTAAGATTCTTAAAATAAATTTTCAAGAGGGTCAGAATGTAAAAAAAGGCGATACTTTGGTCTTTCTTGATTCTTCTTCTGCAGAATTACAACTTAAGCAAGCCGAAGCAGGCGTTTTATCAGCAAAAGCAAAATTAGCAGAAACCAAGAAGGGCTCTAGAATCGAACAGATAAATCAAGCTCAAGCAGCTGTCAATGCAGCTAAAGCCAAGCTTGATGAACTAAGATCCGGCTCAAGGAAGGAACAAATTAACCAGGCTCGCTCTGTAGTGGAGCAAGCAAAAACAGCAGTTTCTTTTGCAGAAAAAACTTATAACTATAGGCTTGATAACCTTGAAAAAGCTAGAGAACTATTAGAATACGGCGGCACTTCACAGCAAAACGTCAATGACTTGGAGAATCTTACAGAAAGTGCATTAACTCAATTCAATACAGCAAAGGAACAGTTAAAATCAGCTCAGTCTCAGCTCGATTTGTTAGTTAGCGGCCCTACATCTGAAGCAATCAAAGCTGCAGAAGCAGCTTATCAGCAGACTAAGGCTCAATTAGACCTTGTAAAAAACGGTTCAACCAAAGAAACTATTACTATTAGCGAAGCAGGCGTAAAGCAGGCTGAAGATGCTGCAATGCTTGCAAAATTACAGCTTGAAAAGTTTAATGTTAAATCACCTATCACAGGGAGAATACAGCCTTCTTATGTAGATATCGGAGAAGTTGTATTTCCCGGAACAAATATCGCTTCTATTTTGGATGAAAATGATTTGTGGCTCAAATTTTATATTCCTGAGAGGTATAAGCATAAAATTGGCGTAGGTTCTTCTTTGATAATCAAAACAAAAGCATTTCCAAAAGAAAAAATCATGGGAAAGATAACTTATGTTTCTTCAAAGGCTGAATTCACTCCAAAAAACATAGAGACTGTAGAGGCAAAGGAAAATACTGTTTTTGAAGTTAAAGTAAAGATTATGGATCATTTAAATATATTAAGACCGGGAATGACTGCAGAAGTTGAAATATAGCAAAATTTTTATTTTAAAACTAGTATTGAATAATAAATATTTCACAACAAATTTTTACTCTTAAACTACACACTGGCAACAAATTTCCGGAGGTAAACAGATGGATTATGCTGTTATTGTAAAAAACTTAACAAAAAAATTCGGTGATTTTACCGCTGTCAATGATATAAGCTTCAATGTTAAAAAAGGAAGCATTTTTGGCTTTTTAGGGCCTAATGGTTCTGGCAAATCAACAACAATTAGAATGATTTGCGGGGTTCTGAGGCCTACATCAGGAAGCGGAACTGTTCTTGGAAACGATATTGTTAAAGATACTGAAAAGGTTCGCCAGAATCTTGGTTATATGTCCCAGCGTTTCAGCCTTTATGAAGATTTAACGGTTGCAGAGAACTTGGATTTTTATGCGGGCATTTATTCGTTGTCAAAAGAAGTTCTTCAAGATAGAAAAAAAGAACTAATCTCCATGGCAGGCCTTGATGGTAAAGAAAACAACCTTGCAGGAACTCTTTCCGGAGGTTGGAAGCAAAGACTTGCCTTAGGCTGTGCTTTGATTCATAAGCCTAAAATCCTGATTCTTGACGAACCAACAGCAGGCGTCGATCCTGTCTCAAGAAGGGTTTTTTGGCAAATCATCCACCAACTCTCGACACAAGGAATTACGATTTTCGTAACAACTCACTATATGGATGAAGCTGAAAGCTGTGATGAAGTAGGATTTATATTCAACGGCAATTTAATGAAGATTGCGCCTCCAAAACAGCTAATAGAAGAGGAAAAAGCCAATAATCTTGAGGATATATTTATTTCATATGTTGAAAAAGCCACAAATAAAAAAGTATCTTCTTATCAAGATATGAAGTTCTTAAAAGATAGCCCAGGAGGTGAATCATGAATCTTCAACGCTTTTGGGCTATAGTTAAAAAGGAATTCATTCAGATTCGCCGCGATAAATTCAGCATGCGAATACCAATAATCATGCCGATTATGATGCTTATTCTTTTTGGATATGCAGTAAAGCCTGATGTTGATAATATCACCCTCGCAGTCTTTGACCAGAATAAAACCCAGGAAAGCCGTGAATATGTTGATAAATTCAGAGTGTCAACTTATTTCATTCCGGAATATCAGGTATCCAGCGAAAATGAGCTTGTTGAGCTTATCGAAAGCGGAAGGGTAAAAGCGGGGATAATAATTCCTCCTGATTATACTATGGATTTGAAAAAGAATAAAACGCCTCGCACACAGTTGATTATTGATGGCTCTGATCCCACTACTGCAAGAACAGCAATGAACTCAGGCATCATAATATCTCAAATGTATTCACTGGAACAGAAACAGAAGTTTCTCGCCAAACGAGGAGCTTCAGGTATTCAATCGTCGCCCGGAATCGACCTTGCTACTAAGGTTTGGTATAATCCGAATTTAGAAAGCGCAAAGTTTAATGTTCCAGGCTTGATTGGTTTGATACTTCAAAATATAACTGTTATGCTTACAGCATTTGCATTGGTACGCGAAAAGGAGCGAAGCACCATAGAGCAGTTAATTGTTACTCCTGTAAAATCATCAGAGTTAATTCTTGGAAAAATGATACCCTATATTTTAATTGGATATACAGGCTTTCTTTTCACCTTTATCTTAGGTTCACTGCTTTTTAATGTTCCTGTTGCAGGAAGTATATCTCTCTTACTTCTTCTAGGGCTCTTGTTTGTTATCGTATCCTTGGCAATGGGAATGCTTATATCTACAATAGCTAAAAATCAATTACAGGCAATGCAAATGACAATACTAATTATTCTTCCTAGCGTTATTTTGTCAGGTTTTATGTTCCCAAGAGCAGCCATGCCTTGGATAATCAGCGCAATTGGTTATTTTCTTCCTCTTACTTATTTTCTTGATATTGCAAGAGGAATAATACTTAAGGGAATAGGAATACAGTATTTATGGCCTAATGTTCTAGCCCTCCTGATATTTATGGTTGTACTTCTATCGATTGCAACCCTTAGATTTAAAAAATCTTTAGATTAAAGCAAACGAAAAAAGAACCTCGAAAGGTTCTTTTTTCGTTTAGGGAAAAGGTTAATTATTCTTAATTATGCTAATTGCAGTAGATGCAATCTCTTCACCTTTTGCTGTTACTTCTTCAACTGTAGCAGACATATTAGCAACAGATTCGTTAATCGCATGTATCTTTTCTTCAAGTTCTATAGATATATTAAGTATTGCTTTAATAAGGTCAAATAGCATTCTTTGGTCTGAATTTGTTGATGCAGCAACTTCTTTTGATTGTGCAGCAAGCTTTCTGACTTCTTCAGCAACAACGGAGAAACCCATACCATTTTCTCCTGCCCTTGCCGCTTCAATTGCAGCGTTTAATGAAAGTAGGTTGGTTTGGTTTGCAATGTCAACAATTTCCGATGAAGCTTCAGAGAACTTCCTAATTTTGCTTTCCATCTCATTAACGCTTTTACGAAGTACTTTTGCAGTATTTACTATATCCGATACTTCATTTGAGATACGCCCTATTTCAATACTATTTTCTTCATTGCCTTTTGCAACTTCATCAAGAGAGCGGGTAATATCTTCAACGTGATGCTTCAACTTATCAGCTTGTGCCAGTTTCTCTTCACCCATAGCTTTGACTTCTAGAAGGGCTTTATTTACTTCTTTGTTTTTGCCTTCAAGTTTTTCATTATCAATTGCTACCTCACGGCGGTTGAAATCCATACAATTAGAATAATTATTCAGGTCATTGAATATTGCCTTAACCATCTCCTTACATGTACCGTAACCACAAGCGGAACAGTTAAGCTGTCTTGAATCTCTGTCATACTTATGCAATTTATTGAAAATTTCATTTAGCTGAAGATCAGAAGGCTCTTTTACTTCATGAATAGGCATTTTAATATAATGCCTTATAAAATCTTGCCATTTTAGATTCTTTTCGAAATAATCATACAGCCAGTCTTGTCTCTTTTTCATCATATTCTTAGTCTTTTCACTAACTTTCACCTTTTTCATTGAGTTAAATTTTGAATCAACATCATCAATGCTTATATTCTTTTCTGTTCCTGTTCCAAGATTACATCCTTCCTGACAGTTCAGAATGTCTACTAGAAGTGGAACCGGCTGTCCGCTTTTAACTCTATGGCTATATTCTCTTAAATATGGATATGCAATTTCACATCCCTCAATCTGCCTTACCCACAACCCAGGAACACGGTTATCAACATTTTCTTTCAACCCGCCAGGTCTACTGAATACAAAGCCTAATCCGCATCCGATATCATCAAACCCTGCTTCTTTGTAATTTGAAAGATTGATTCCATGTTTGTTTATGTATTCCTTTAGTTTTTTATAAGTAACATTATACTGGACCAACCCTTCTGTATTCTCATTGTTTATTTCGTCAATTTTACCAATACAAGGCGATAATAAGGCAATATCATCGGAAACCTTATCATATGTTCTCATATAAACAACTGTGCACAACATCGGACTGTGAATAGGTGCCATATAAGGAATTAAATCGGGTTGGTATTTTTCTACATAGTTTACGACAGCAGGACATGGCTGTGCAACAATAGTATTTAGTTTATTCGCTGTCACTGCTTTTAAATACGCCCAGGTTGTTACATCTGCACCAAAGGATACATCATAAATAAGATTAACCCCGACAGCTTTTAGAAATCCGAAAAGCCTTTTAAGATTTTCAAAATTCGTTCTTGCCGCAGGTGCTGCAACCATAGATATTTTCTTTCCAGCTGCCAAATCCGCAAAAAACCTTTCCGTATCATCATAATACTCGCGCCCTTCATGGTCGCAAACCTCAATACAGCGTCCGCATCTGATACACCTAGTTTGGTCAACCTTTACCTTATTTTTTCCTTCAACAGAATAAGAAATGTTTGCTCCCATAACAGGACAATTCCTTATGCATTTATTGCATCCAAGACACTTGCTTTCATTAGTAAATATTACATCACCTTCAAAACCCATTCTAACCCCTCCAATAGTTTTATTATATTTTTGTTTTTTTGATTAAAAAAACGACTTATGGATATAAGTCATATAGGATTCACTTCTATTATTAATTTATGTTTTACATAAAATTATAAACAGCTCGAAAGATTTAAAATTATATATGTCCTATTATTTTAGGATTTTTCATTTTGCTGTAATTTTCTGGAAAAATAAGTTATTTATTGTTATAAAGTTACATTATTTTACTATTTTAGTCAACATTATTTCATCGATATATTGCGACAAAATAAAACAAGGCAAGGGTTGTTCCCTTGCCTTGTTTTCAGGTTTTTAAGCACTATTTTTATCTTATTCCACCGCTTACGAAAAGCCCTGCAAGAACAAGCGTTATTGTACTAATTAGTTTGATTAAAACATGAAGTGATGGACCTGCAGTATCTTTGAATGGGTCTCCGACTGTATCTCCAACAACTCCAGCTTTGTGAGCTTCTGATTTCTTGCCTCCGTGATTTCCAAGCTCAATGAATTTTTTTGCATTATCCCATGCACCACCGCCATTGTTCAAGAACAGCGCAAGTATGATTCCTGCTATTGTACCAACCATCAAGAATCCTGCTGCTGCTTCTGCACCAAGTATTATACCAACCAATATCGGTGCTATGATAACAATAATACCTGGAAGAATCATTTCTTTAAGCGCACCGGCAGTAACGATATCAACGCACTTCCCATAATCAGGTTTGTGTGTTCCTTCCATTATTCCCGGAATTTCTTTAAACTGTCTTCTTACTTCCATTATTACATATTGAGCTGCATTTCCTACTGCTTTAATAGCTGTTGAACTGAAGAGGTAAACTATCATTGCACCTATAAATGCACCTATAAAAACCTCAGGCTTTCCAATGTCAACAGGAAAAGTATTTCCTGTTATTCCAAAACTCTTAATAAGATTAGCGTCTCCTGTTTCGGTAACCTTCTTAACAACCTCTTCAATGTATGCTGAGAAAAGAAGAAATGTTGCTAAAGCTGCACTTCCTATTGCATAACCTTTTGTTAAAGCCTTAGTTGTATTTCCGCAAGCGTCCAGCCTGTCAGTTCTTTTCCTTACTTCTTCAGGTGCATCGGACATTTCTACTATTCCACCTGCATTATCTGTTATAGGACCAAATGTGTCCATTGCAAGAATATAAGCACATGTTGCAAGCATACCCATGGTCGCAACAGCTGTACCGTAAAGTCCTCCATTTGGCAGGCCGGTCATTGCACCAAGCTTATAGGCTGCAAAGATTGCTCCTGAAATAAATACAACAGGAAGAGCTGTACTTTCCATACCAACAGAAATACCCATAATAATATTGGTTGCAGGCCCGGTTTCTGAAGCCTTGGCAATGCTTTTTACAGGTCTGAAATCATAAGATGTATAATACTGTGTAATAAATACAAATACGAAGCTTAAAAGAAGCCCTATAATTGCACAGCCATAATAATTTAGATAATATGTTGTTCCTCCAATTCCTCCAAGCATGAAATATGTTACAGGCAAAAGTAATATTGCTGCAAGCATTGTAGTAACCAGATATCCTCTATTAAGTGCACGCATAGGGTCTTCATTCTCTCTAGCCTTTATAAAAAACATACCGGCTACTGAAGCTATAATTCCTGCTGCACGGGCAACCAAAGGAAATAGTATTCCATATATTCCGAAAACAGGGAATAAAGCTATTCCTAATATCATAGCACCTATATTTTCAGCTGCTGTAGATTCAAACAAATCAGCTCCACGGCCAGCACAATCACCAACATTGTCTCCAACCAAGTCAGCTATTACTGCAGGGTTTCTAGGGTCATCTTCCGGGATTCCAGCTTCAACCTTACCAACAAGGTCTGCACCAACATCCGCTGCCTTAGTATAAATTCCTCCGCCAAGCTGTGCAAATAATGCAACAAAGCTTGCACCAAATCCGAATCCAATTATTAAATGAGGAGCATTTTTAACTATGTCCGGATTATTAGAAGCACCACCGAAAATATAAAAAAGGCTTGCTACTCCAACAAGGCTTAATGTTGTAACTGCCAAGCCTGTTACCGCACCGCCTCTGAATGCAGTTCCCAAAGCTCTGTCTAAGCTTTTCTGAGCTCCTGATGCAGCCCTTATATTTGAGCTTACTGCAATGTACATACCAATATACCCCGATACCGCAGAACATATTGCTCCTGTTATGAAAGCAATAGGAGTATGATAATCCATCGTAGCCAACCACAATAGTCCAGCCACAATAATAGATAAGAATCCTATTGTTTCATACTGTCTGTGCAGAAAAGCCATAGCTCCTTCCCTTACTGCGGAACTTATATCCTGCATTTTGGCAGTACCCTTGTCCTGTTTAAAAACATAATAAACAAAGTAAGTAATCATTATCAGCGCCACAAAAACAGCCGCCCAAATTAGATATCCTACGTTGTTCGCACACCAACTTACCGCATTATTACTCATAATCATCCTCCTTTATCTCTCGAGAATAAACTGACCTATTAATTTAAAAAATATAACTGGGAAATATTGCTATGAATTTAGCTGAATAGATAATTTTAACAAATACATTTTACACTCCTTTTTAAAATCCTTCAAGGTTATTTCTTTGAAAAAAGAAAAGCCCTTTCGGGCTTTTCTTTTTTCAAGTTCTATTTTTTAATATATACTTTCTTCATCTGTTTTTTAGGAATTAATATTACCTGGCCTACAGCAAGCTGATCCGGATTAGTAAGATTATTAATTTGTATAAGGTCTTCCAGGGATACATTGAACTTTTTACCTATCTTCCAAAGAACATCCCCTAATTGAACGAAATATACTATTATACTTGGCTGTTGCTTCATTGCTTGTTCGTCCGGCATTATTTGTTCTGCTTTATCTATTATTTTTAATTTGGTATTTTTATAAAGTTTTATTTGTGTTTTAAGAATAATTTTTATATCCAAATCCCCATCTGTACCAAGATTATAAGAGCAGGAAACCGATTCTGCATTTGCCTTATACATCATCCCAGGTTCAGCCTCTTTAATGTCAATTGTGTTCATAAAAGGAATTTCATGTTTATAAGATGAAGGTACATTGGATTCGCCTGATGAATATATGAGCTTCACCTCAACTGCCCCGTTTATTATTACTCTTCCCCCTTGAACCTTTACATCCACAACAACAGGCTTGCTAGCTATATTATAAATCTTTTTTACCTCTAATTTTTCTGGGAGCTGAATCTCATCTTTTAATATCAACTCATTTTCCGCTTGATTAATCATCTGATTTGCATAAAGCTCCTGATGTCCAATATCTATCATATACTCAGGGCTGTACATATCAACAATCATTTGCTTTTGTTCTTTCAAAAAAGCTCTGGCATTCAATTCAACTGATGCCTTATACTTTAGAATCCTGAGCTCCCCTTCGGTATCCTCTTCCGGAATTACGCTTATTTCTCCAACGCTTGCATCCACATCACAAAAAGAATTTTCATCAACGCCTGGAATATCAACAAATTGAGTAAACGGGAAAGTATATTCTACAGTTTCTATGTTTCTATCTTCATCATTCCCTGAATAAAGCGTTCTAAGATTAATTTCTCCTTTAATGATTACCTTATTATCTGAAAGCTTAATATCTCTAGAAACATTTGCATTAGTCGATAAAATTTCGAATGCTGCCGGCATATCTTCAGGCAAGTCTACTTCCTCTTTTATTGCAAACCTATCATTACATTCGCCAATGAATTGATAAGCTTCAAATTCTTCTTTTAGTTTCTGAATATTGTCTTCATCCATTGTATCGACTATAATTCCTGCTTCAGCCCTTTCAGATACGACTGTCCCCAACTGGGCTATAGCTTCAACAACAATCTTTCTTTCATTAAGGATTTCATATTCCGAATTCAGTATTACTCCCTCAATCTCAATCATCATACCCGGCCGTGCGCCATCAACATCAAGGGGTTCTTTAAACGGAACGCTTGCACTAAGAGATCTTATCGGTCTCTCTTCGTCTTTTGCAAGATATATTATATTGAAGTTTACCACCCCGCCGAGAAGCACCTTATCTGTAAGAACTTCCCTCTCATTAACAACAATATCACTGTCAATACTGAGGACTCCCAGTAAATCAGCTTTTATATCTGGAATTATTAAATCTCCCTGCACAGAAAATTGCAGAGATTCTTCTCCGACTACCCTTTTTATCCTTAAAGGCTCTCTGACTAACTCTATAGCCATATTCAAAATCCCTCCCGCTTTAATTGTTAATAATAACAGAATTACTGTAAGCTAATTTATATATATTGCTTGTTTTAATAAATTAGAACTAATTATTTTTTATTCCTTTACTTGAGTTCCTTTATAATAATAGTCAAGTATTTCCTTATAGCTATACCCCTTCTGGGCTAAAGCATCAGCTCCGCATTGGCTAAGCCCTACGCCATGTCCAAAACCCTTTACCTTAAAAAGTACCTTTCCCTCTTTAGCCTCAATTTTAAAATTAGTAGATTTTAGGTTGAATATTGTTCTTATATCAGTACCTTTAAAGCTTATGTTCCCAATTTTAATATTTTTGACCCTGCCACCTCCTGTATAATCAATAATCTTTATGTTTTGAAAAACTTTCTTTAAATCTATGCTGAATTCGGAATTAAACTTCTTAAGTTTCTGTATGAAATCACTAATCGTTATTTCTACCTCAGAATAGTATCCGGAGGAATTTTCCTCTCCCAAACTTTTTACTGCCCTTAAATAAGGAACAACTACCCCTCCCCATGCATCTTCCGAATTTTCTGTTTCTCCTCCACTATTTGCATGAAAAACCGGATTCGCAATTTCATTTTCATAATAAATCATTTCTCCAGAAGTACTTCTAACAGCCCATGATATTCTATCCCAATATGATTTTGCTTTTGATGCAGGCCACTTTGCAAGCGCTTCTTCCCTGCTCATCCATGCTTGGCAATGAGTAGAATCAGTACAAACATCTGCTCCCTGGTGTTCAGTTATATCTCTCCCTCCTGAAAAAATCTTGTTATAAGCATAAGTCCTTGCAGCAACAGCCTGCGCTTTTAATGCTTCAATATTATAAGAAGCCGGCATTTCAGCCGCCAGCACTCCTTTTATATATTCGTCGAAATCAATATCTTTAACTTTTTTTTGCATATGAAAATAAACCTTAATCTGGTTATCCTTCAGGCCCTTAATACTTTCTTTATTTAATCCTCCGCATCCCTTTACAATCAAAAGAGGAATAACAATTACAGCAAATATGATAATTAAGTAATAATATCCTAAAGCCTTCATGGTCTCTCCATAAATATGTTTTTTGGTGCCCTGATAAATATTTATATTCACAGGTTCAAATTCCCATTACAAAGAAAAAACAAGTCTGGGGTGACCCCAGACTTGTTTTTTCTTTGTAGGTTAATTATTTATTCCATATAATCCTTTCAAACCTTTTTCAAGACTTACTTTTGCTTCAAAATTCAAAAGCTTTTTTGCTAATTCTATATCGGCTTTTGAATGTCTAATATCCCCTTTCTTCTCTGAACTATATGCTATTTCGGGATTTACCCCTGTTATTGCCGATAGAATACTAATAAGCTCATTTAACGATTTACCAACACCAGTGGCAATATTTATTACCTCTCCCTTACCTACCCTGTCAGAAGCAACTGCGAGTAGATTTGCCCTTACAACATCTTCTATATAAATAAAATCTCTGGTTTGCTCACCATCACCAAAAATCTCTATTACATTTCCTTCCCGCAAAGCTTTAATGAATAAAGAAATTACACCTGAATATGATGACCTTGGATCCTGATTTGGCCCAAAAACATTAAAATATCTTAAACATACTGTTTCCAATCCATAAACTGAATAAAATATTCTGGCATAGACTTCAATATTATATTTGGTTACTGCATATGGGGACGCTGGTTCCGCCTTCATATCTTCTTTTTTTGGTATTATCTCATTTTGTCCATATACTGAAGCTGATGAAGCAAATACAACACGTTTAACCCCTGTATCCCTTGCTGCACAAAGTAGATTCAACGTACCTTGAGTATTAACGTCACTGCAAAATACCGGATCCATAATCGAATATTGTACAGAAGAAATAGCTGCATGATGAAGAACAAAATCAGTCCCCGTAACTGCTTTTCTAACAATTTCTTGGTCTCGGATATCTCCATTTATGAAATCAATATCATTTATAAAGCTATTGATATTATCCATCTTCCCAGTTACTAAGTTATCTAGAACTCTTACCTTATGCCCATTTTCCAAAAGCGCCTTACAGATATTTGAGCCAATAAATCCAGCCCCGCCTGTTACAAGAAATAATGACATGGCTTGCTCCTTCATTTGATAATTGCTTACATTATATAATATTTACTATTGTTATTAATGAAATTCACGAAAACCTCTAAGAAATTTCTATATAGATTAATATGTTTTATATACATTGCTAAGCTGTTGTGCCATGATAATTTCAGCGCCTGCCAAACCCTGGCTAATAAATTCTATATTAAGAGCCTGTTCAAATCCAGATAAAATATTATTGATTAGCTTATCGCGATTAATATCTTCATTAATTATATCACTTATTGTTATAACCTTGTTCTCAAATATTTCTTTTAATCTATCATTTTGTAGTTTTGAGCCTAGAACCTTAATTTGTTTTTCCAAATCTATCTTGATAAGTATTGAGCCATGCTGAAGGATAACACCTTTTCTTCGTGCTTGCGCACTTCCGACAAGCTTTTTCCCCTTATATACTATTTCATATGTTGAAGGGGAATCAAAGCAGGCCTGTGTAGCATTTTCTCTTAGATTCTTTTTACCGCTTTCCATCATGACATTTGCCCCAGCTAATTTTAAGCCCTCAGTTATTCCCCTGCATAAAAATTTATAAGATTGAACTACCGATTCCGGCATGTCCGGGTAGTCTTCGCCGATTATTATGGAATAAGTGATTTCATGCTCATGCAGTACTGCTCTTCCACCTGTAAGCCTTCTTACTATGTCAATTCCAAGCTCTTTGCATGCATCAATATTTACTGCCTTATTAATCTTCTGAAAATAACCCAGAGAAACTGTCGGCGGGTCCCAGCCATAAATTCTTAGAGTAGGTTTACTTTCGCCCTTTATATAGCAATTCATTATTGCTTCATCAACAGCCATGTTGGTATATCCATCAGCTGTCCCGGAATTTATAAATCTCCATTTCATGTATTCCGCCATCCTCTTTAGAGACATGAATAAAAACAATTTATAAGCAAAATTTTTGTCACTATTGGAATACCTCTAAAGAAAACCATTTGTGAATCACTCCTTCGGGGTGGACATCAAAATGGGTTTCTGATGTTATCAAAATTTTGTAAAGAAATTAGTTTTTATTCATGCTTAATCTAATAATAATTCACTTTCCTTATAAGCTTTATGAATTTCTTCTTCGGTCAATTCCCTTGGATAATTATACATTATTCCTCCTGGCTTTTCATTGTAATATGGTCTATTACAGCCTGAACAGCCTGTAGTCATAAAAGGTATTCCCTTAGCTGTCTCCATAAGTTCTGCAATTTTCATAGGCAATTCTTTGACTTCTCCATTTTCAAAAATAATATCTTCCTTCTGGCAGATTTTCTCCTTGATTAAGTAATGGCCTATCTGAATACGCCTATATGTGCTAATCTCCGGAGGCTGCTCATATTCCATTAGCGTTCCCTGTATTGGAGTAAACGCAAACAGCGCAACATTAATACCTTTTTCGTACATAACCTGAATCATTTCCAGCATTTCATCTTCTTTTTCTCCCAACCCAGAAATCAAATGGGTTGAGATTCTTCCAGGATACTTTGCTGCTGCTTTTTGAAGTAGATATAGCTTCCTTAAAAAATCCAACCCTTTTACTCTTCTATAGATTTCCGGCGTTGCTGCATCAAGTGCAATACCTATACGGTCTACTCCAAGCTCAATAAGCTTGTCTATATCTTCAATTGAATTTACTCCTCCAGATATACAAAGAGGCACCTTTGAAATACTTTTATATTTAGCAAGCTCCTTTGCTAATAGTTCAGATATTCCTGGCTGGCTTATCACCTGGATACAAGCTCTCTTAATCATATTTTTTTTATATGCTTTATCAATAAGAGGCCATACATTTACAGTAGCATTATTCCATGAAACCCTTGAAAGAAGATTCTCTCCAGACTTGCTTGCCCTAGCTTGCGGACAAAAAATGCAATTATTTGAACATTTTGTTCCCAGCATAAGATAAGCTGTTGTTGGAGCAGCATCCATTTTTATTTTTTTAATTCCAAGCACACCTTCGGTTCCAATTGAAATTTTCATGACTCATCTCCTAAAAAGAACAGCATTCATATTTCCAGATAATCTCCATTCCCAATTCCTGAGCTCCTTTGACTGCTTTTCTTGAAGGCATTACGATACCCTGTGCCCCTGCCTCAACAGCTTTTACATCTATTTCATCTCGATATATACCGCCCGGTCTCATACAACCAAGATAAAATTGAGTATCAGGCAGTACTGTTCTGGTTTTCTTAAAAAATTCGCTAACTGCCGAAATCTTAGGAGGCTTTTTGCTTTCAAATTTTGTTCCTGCAACCGGTGTAAATATTATATAACATAATTTTTCTGGTTTTATTATAGCAAGTTCTTCTAATAGGGCAATTTCGTCTTTTAATTCAGGCGAATCAGTTAACCCTAAACAAATATGGGGTACTACAGCAGTTTTTCTTCGCAATTTATTATATAAAGAAATATAATCCTTATACTCATATTGCAACCCATAAACATCTCTCACAACCCGTGTACTAACAGGAATGTCAAGAGAAATTACATCAGCAAGACCGCAAACTTCATCTATCTCAGTATCTTCAATCATTCCTACATGCATATTTATCTTATGATTATTTCTAAATCCAGCTATTTCTTTTTGCACCGAAGAAATGCATGGAACTTTACCATTTGCATTACAACCGCCGCTAATAAGACAGCTCTTTGATTTTCTTTTTCTAATTTCTTCAAATGCCATATTAATCGGCACCATTGCCTTTAAAAAATGTCCTCCGCAGTGAGCACAATCAAGAGCGCAATACTGCCCAGTAATACTTATTGGAATTGTTTCTTGAGGTTTGTAAAATTCAATCAACTTTTTCATTGAATATTTCCATTCAGTAACTAAAATGTTTTCATGTATAGCATAATAAAATAATTTCTGTTTTTCAATGTTATTGTGGTATTAAACTAATTAAATAAAAATGAATATTTTTACATAAATGTATATTTTTCTTAAATTTACTGGTTACATCTTTTTAAATTTAAATACATATGCTATAATCAACTTGAAAAGGAGTAAAAAAACGATTCTGAAAGGAGCGAATTACATGATTTTCAACCTTTTTAGAGGTAAAAAGGTAAGAAGTTCAAATGAGATAATAGATAGAAAGTTAAAAAGCTGCGTGATTACTCCTTATATAGAGAACGATTTTGATTTGCTTAAAACCGAAGAGGGGATCGACATAGTAATTGGGGAAAGCTTAAAAAAGTCCAAATATTCGTACGAACTTTCAGAACAATCCAGTAGTAATCCTCAATAAAAGAATTATCAAAAAGCACTGCATAAAATATGCAGTGCTTTTTTGTAACACTTTAATTGCCTTCAGAATAGGATGAAGCAAATTCCAAAGTCATAACATTGTTTATTCTGAGTATATTTTAATATACTCAGAATAGTTTCATATTTATTAAATAATCTTATAGGAGTGATCAATTATATGAATGACAAGTTAATAAATCAACTGATGGGTATGTTCTCAAATGTGGAGGACAAGAAGATGTCACAATCTGTTAATAAAGCAATTGAAATACTTAAGAACCATGATATTAATGATATAAAGAATGCAATAATAAACCAGGATTTTTCTAAAATATCAGGGGTTCCAAAAAATATGGGATTTGATATAGGAAAAGTGATTGATTCACTTCCTGATTCTAAAAAATCTATTATAATTGAAAAATTCAATAGCCCCGATTTTCAAAAACTCCTTAACTCAGATAGAAATAAGGCAATAGAGATTCTAATGCAAGCTATTGCTGAATAATCAACTTCTTTCCTTCTATTAAAATGGAGTAAGTTAACTAGCAACTATTTTTACGGGGGTGATAATATGAATCAAGACATGGAAAAAAACCTGAGTCAGATTAAAGAGCTGTTAACAGGAGGCAGCCCTCAAGACAGTATCAAAAATATGCTAAGCTTATTGGGAAAGCAAAATTCCGAAAACAGTTCACACTCACAATCTGATGAGAATAAAGATTCATCCGGTACTTTTGATGCAGAAACTCTGCAGATGTTCTTTAAGATAAAACAGGTTTTAGACACCTCCCAAAAAAGCAATGACCCCCGGGAAAAACTGCTGAATTCTCTAAAACCATACTTAACAGATAAAAAAAAGGATAAATTGGCCGATTGCCTCATGATTTTAAAAATGATAAATCTTTGGGAAACCTTTACTAAAATTGAAGGTAGTGAATAGAATGCAAAATCAACGCGCCAAGATTAATTATAACGATAAGGCTTATATCCAGGATTCAAAAATAAGCAGAATTCATACAGAGAAAAAAAGTAAAAGGACAAATGATTTTGCACCCTTAGATTATAATGAAAAAAAACACCATATGGAAAAAGACATCCATCTGGTTCAAGAGAATCATATTCCTAAAAAAAATATTCATAAACCACATAATTTAAACAAGAGCCTTCAAACTCTAATAAATAGGATAATGAGTTTTATAAAGAGCGATGACGCATTATTGATATTTGTATTTATCTTACTTATTCAGGACGGCATAGATGATGAAATCCTTCTTGGCCTCATAATATATCTCTTTATATCTGATAAACTTAATTAAAGTCTAATTAATTGAGCACTGGGGACCTCTTTTAAAAAGAGGTCTACTTCATTTTGCCTGCAAGTGAATATTATTACCTGATTCTTTTCTGAAATTCTACCTAACATTTGTGCAGTCAGCTTAATCCTATCATCATCAAACTGAGAAAAAGGTTCATCTATAATAAGAGGCAAAGTTTCTCCATTTTCTGAAAGCATCTGTA
Organism: Ignavibacteriales bacterium; assembly: GCA_050260055.1. Classification (GTDB taxonomy): domain Bacteria; phylum Bacillota; class Clostridia; order Acetivibrionales; family UBA4821; genus JBLMYQ01. The sequence goes on along the minus strand of JBLNBO010000005.1, from coordinate 149,348 downwards.
TTCCTGCTACTCTCAATGCAAAATATACCTGGTCTATTGTCCCTCCGCTTAGCAGCTCTGGTGGAATCACGTTTCCATCCTCCAGAATAATCTTTATTCCTTGGCCCCCAGCATCAGCTTTTACATGGTTATATCTTCTCGTTAGGTCATAAACAGTACTTGAAATCCTATTAGACAATTCCGGAGTCGTATTATTTTTTAGCTCCTGGCTGCTTTCATCAAGTATTTTTTTAGCTTTTGTTAAGCACCATGCAAATTCTTTTAGTTTTAATTCTTCTTGCCTCTCTCCTTCTAGCTGTTCTTCAATTTCTGGCAGCCTTGACGCTTGTTCTGATAAAATCTTGATTTCGGTTTCTACTCCATTTATCTTTAATTCAGCTTTTCTGAGCTGATTTATTGTTTCTTTAGAATAAGCTTCAACCTCACTCGATTGTATTAATTTAATCTCTTCAATGATATTATCTGGAATTCCCTGAATATCAATATTTTTATAACTTTCACCTGAGTCTGGAATTGATTTATTCTCTTCATATATTGAACCAATCTGGCTGCGAATGATTTCAGCTGATTCCTCTAATATTCCCTTCTTTTCAAGAAGAAACTGAATTTCCTTTTTCTTTTCAAAGTATTCTGATATGGTTTTTACCGAACCGGCAGATAATATATCCCTGACTTCAGATTTACCAGTAATAAGAGGCTTAATATATAAAGCGATTCCAACAATTATTATAATCAGTGCTGCTGCTTCTAAAATAATATCCGTAATTAGAAAATCCCTCATGACAATACTTCTTCCGAGCACATAGACCAGCATGCCCATTCCACCGCCAAACAAAAGGCTGAACTTTCTTACAATCTTTCCAATCTCGCTTTGAAGTTTGGTAAGATGGTTGGCTACATCTTCATCAAAAACGGCAGAACCAGATGGAATATTTCTTAAAACTTGGCTGATTTCTGATTTTTTTTGTTCCAAATTGTATTTTAATTCACCGATTCTATTATCTGATGATTGTATACTCTTTAATTTCTGCTCTGTTTTTATACCATTGCATAAAGCTTCCACCGCCATAAATTTATGCTTTAAAACCAATTCGTTTCTCTTTAATTCTTCAAGTTCTTCTTCGAGAACTCTTGTCCGTTCAAGGATTCTTGCAAATGATGCCCTCTCTTTTTCCAGAAAATGAATTCTTTCTCTTATCTTATTAAGCGGTCTTTCAGATGTTCTATCAGTTCCAACTTCTTCAATTAATGCTTTTTCAAGAGCTTTTACTGCCTGAATATATGAAACATTTTCGTTGCCTGTTTCAAGCATGTTGGTTATTTTATCTGACATCAGCAATTCTCTCTCCGAGTCAAGCCTTATTCCAAGCTGCGAAATAAAGCATGTACTCTCAAACATTACAGAATTGATACCTAGGTGCTCTTGCGCAAAAAGGACTCCTCCGGCTTTGCTTTTGTCAAACTCATTGGTTATATCTTTATACCCAGAATCACTAACCTTTACCTGATTTGAGCCAAAATCTCTCCAAATGCTGAATTTTTTTAAATTATCAAGAGAATATTCCAGCATACCTCCATACTCTCTGCTTTTCCAAGGCCTGAATCTCTCTTTCTCCGGTATTCCAGCTTTTAAGTTTTTCCCCAAGCCAAACAGCATAGCTTTAATAAAAGCTTGGATTGTTGATTTGCCTGATTCATTGGACCCATAAACTATATTTAAATTTCTATTAAGCTCAATCTCTTTTTCTGTTATTTTACCAAAACCGTTTACTCTCATTTTTTCAAGTCTCAAAGGTATTTCACCTTCTTCCCGTCTATTGCCTTTAATCCTATTTGCATAATTATCTCATGCCGATGCCTTTCTAATTCATCACTGGCATTTTCAATTTCTGACATTACTTTTCTTACGAATATTGCTCTAAGGTCATTACCTTTAGAAATATCTTTCAAATCATAACCAGAAGAAAGATTAAAATCATAGCGAGCCATATACCCTTGGGTTTGCGATTCAACAGCTTTTTTGATATATTCAATTTCTTCGATAACCTCAGGCTCCACAATTCCTTCAATTATTATTCGATGGTAATTATCACGCCTTAAAACATTTTCACATTCCGAAATAATCTTTGAAACTGCCTCCCCTGATGTTGCACACCCCTTAATATCTATTTGGAGAGTGACGCACTCCCTTAAGTCAATAGGAATAAACTCGTATTCTAAGCTTTTCCCTGTTAATGTCCCATAAATTATGCCATGCTGCCCTGGCTCATCAAATCCAAGTGACATAGGGCTTCCAGGATAAAAAGCCTTTTTGCCGGCAAGCTCCGGGAGATATCTATGAATATGTCCGAGAGCAATATAATCAAAGCCTGCTTTTTCAAGCTCCTTAGAATAAATAGTGTGATAACCTTCTGGTCCTCCAATAGAATCAAGCGTCCCATGTGATATCAAAATATTTGTCCTGCTTTTACTCAAAATTTCAAAATCTTTCAGAGCAGATTCATAAACATGGAAATCATTAAAACATGTGCCAAATATGCTTACTCCAAGTTCTTCTAAAACTACCTCTTCAATTGTATGGTTAAAAATATGAACATTTGGTGCCCATTCAAAAAAAGAATAGTACGAACTTCGAACTATTGGGTCATGATTCCCTGGACTAATGAAAACCCTGATATTTGGAATAGAATTGAAGCATTCATTCAGAAAAGAAATTGCCCCCTTCGAAGTATATTCATGCTCGAAGAGGTCACCTGAAATAAGCAGCATATCAATTTCTTTATCAACAGCGGTTTGAATAATCTTCTTAAACAAAATTCTTTGTTGATATCTTCTTTCTGCCGAAGCATTGTTAAATGAATTTAATGAAGTTAAAGGGATATCCATGTGGATATCCGCAGTATGTATAAACTTAATTGTTCTCATACTATTTTTTCAATAACCTTCTTTCCAATCACCTTTATTATAGCCGTTATAGGGATTGCAATAAGAAGACCCCAAATTCCAAAAAAAGTGCCAAAAAATAATATCGCAAAAATTATTGTTACCGGATGCAACCCTATTGAATCGCTCATTATTTTTGGAGAAATTATTGAATTATCAATTTGCTGAACTATTACAAATACAAGAAGAGCGAATAATGCTTTAGTCGGTGAGTCAAGAAATGCTATTGCAACTGCGGGCGCAGCGCCTATAAAAGGCCCGAAATATGGGATTAAATTTGCTAGGCCTCCGATTAAACCCAATATAATAAAGTACTTTACTCCGCATACCGCAAGACCTACTGTTTCCATAATTGCAACTATTGCAACTATTACAAGCTGTCCTTGTATATATTTTGAAATTATAACATTTATCTCTCCTGCCGTTACGCTTACTCCTCCTCGCCATCTTCTGGGGATTAGTTTTTCAATCTGCATTTTAAATAGATCCAAATCTTTGAGAAAATAATATGCTAAAAATATAGCCATAAGGAAATTTAGAAAGAATGAAAAAATACTTCCTACTGCGCTGAGGGAATTCTTTAGCACAGCAAGCAAAATCCCTTCAATATAAGCAAGATTATTCTTGGTCTGCGAAACCAAAATATCTTTAACCTGCACCGGCATATTACTGTAGTTCACTTTGGTCTGAAACCAGTTGGCAACATTTTCATAATGCTTAGTGTATTTTGGAATATTTGAAATCAGGTCCACAATATTTGAGTAAAGCAGAGGAATGAATAAACTCAACAAAATAGATATAATTATCAAAAACACCAGCCCGATTAATGCAATTGCTATACCTCTAGACACCTTCCTTGCCTCAAGCATTTTAACAAGGGGATTTAGCAAATATGCTATTACAAGTCCCATAATAAAAGGTGTAAGAACTGTAAGGATTTTCCCAGAATTGGCATAAATCAACCCGCTCAAGCCTACCAGTACCAACGCCACGGTAATTATTCCGATTTTTTTATAATTAACTTTCTTCTTTTCCATATGTATCTCCATTCTACTAATGATAATAAAACAATAAATTCACAATTTTTAAGAATCCATTTTACGCCAATACTGTGTTGACATCCTTTCGTTATCTCTTGATTTTCCAATTATATTTTATTTGGATTAGTTTACTAAGTCAAATATTTTAACATCATTGACCAATTTAATAATTTATATTAGAATCTATTTCATATCATCTGTAAATTATAACTATAGTTTATCCATTACAAAATTTTGTAAAGGGGGAATATAAGTTTAAATTCTTATTTAATTCAATCGAAGGGAGGAGCTTATGTGGCTAATAGTAGCCAAACCCTATCAGAAGAAAAAATTGAAGCCACTGTCGCTCGGGAAGTACAAGAAGCATTAGGCTTTTTCGATGCCGCTTACCCCAAACTTATGGAGCTCACGGCCCCGCCAGGCGATACAGAAAATTATATGAACGAAGATGAACTTTAAGAAAATATCTTGTTTTCTTACAACAAAAAAATCTACGCATGAAAGTGCGTAGATTTTTTTAATTTAATAATTATTCAATAACTGATGTAACAACTCCGGAACCAACTGTTCTTCCACCTTCACGAATAGCGAATCTGAGTCCTTCTTCGATAGCGATAGGAGTAATAAGTTTGATTGTCATTGTGATATTGTCACCAGGCATAATCATTTCTGTTCCTTGTGGCAAATCGATAACACCTGTAACGTCAGTTGTTCTGAAATAGAACTGAGGTCTGTAACCATTGAAAAATGGTGTATGTCTTCCACCTTCTTCTTTAGTCAAGATGTAAACCTGACCTTTGAAGTGTGTGTGTGGTTTGATTGAACCTGGTTTTGCAAGAACCTGTCCTCTTTCGATATCATTTCTTTGAACACCTCTAAGGAGTGCTCCAATGTTATCTCCAGCCATAGCAGAATCAAGCAATTTTCTGAACATTTCAACGCCTGTTACAACTGTCTTTTTTGTTTCCTCTGTCATACCAACAATTTCAACTTCTTCAGAAACTTTAATTGTTCCTCTTTCAACTCTACCAGTAGCAACAGTTCCACGACCTGTGATTGTAAATACATCTTCAACAGGCATTAAGAACGGTTTGTCAGTTGCTCTTTCAGGTGTTGGTATAAAGGAGTCAACAGCTTCCATCAACTTCATTATTGGTTGATATTCAGGAGCATCAACTGAAGTAGCTGATGATTCTAATGCAACAAGAGCTGAACCTCTAATAATCGGAATATCATCACCAGGGAATTCATATTTGCTTAATAGCTCTCTGAGTTCCATTTCAACAAGTTCTATTAATTCTTCATCATCAACCATATCACATTTGTTTAAGAATACAACTATGTGAGGAACGCCAACCTGTCTAGCAAGAAGTATATGTTCTCTTGTTTGTGGCATTGGGCCATCAGCTGCTGATACAACGAGGATAGCTCCATCCATCTGAGCAGCTCCTGTTATCATGTTCTTAACATAGTCAGCGTGTCCTGGGCAGTCAACGTGTGCATAGTGTCTATTGTCTGTTTCGTATTCAACGTGAGCTGTAGAGATTGTAATACCTCTTTCTTTTTCTTCTGGAGCCTTATCAATTTGGTCATATGCTGTGTACTGAGCTTTTCCTTGAAAACCAAGTACTTTTGTTATAGCCGCTGTCAAAGAAGTCTTACCATGGTCAACATGACCGATTGTTCCAATATTTACGTGCGGTTTGGTTCTTTCATATTTAGCTTTTGCCATCTCTAAAATTCCTCCTCATTATTACGAAAACGGTTGTTTCTGCGTTTTCATTTATTTTTGTGCCTGATTGTAGGCTTAATTTTTATCCGATGTCTACTGCCACTAATATTCCACCTTTCAAGTGGCAAATAAGTGACAATATGAACCTGGATAACGATTTCTAAAATTCATATGCTAACGAATCTAAGAAATCTGTTTATGCTTAAGGTCTTTACCTTTACATACATTTATTACCTGCTTTTATTTGCAGGATAATTTTATACTGTGTTTGTCTCAAATGCAATAGGTTTTTATTCTTTTGGGGATGCTGTTACGATACTCTCTCTGATTGATTTAGGAACATCCTCATAATGGTCAAACTGCATTGTGTATATTCCTCTCCCCTGTGTCTTTGAGCGAAGGTCAGTAGCATATCCAAACATCTCAGATAATGGAACAAAGGATTTTATAACCTGTGCCCCTGATCTAGCTTCCATACCTTCCATACGACCTCTGCGCGAGTTAATATCACCAATTACATCTCCCATATATTCCTCAGGAACAACAACATCAACTCTCATTATAGGTTCAAGCAATGCAGGGTCAGCTTTTTTGCAAGCATCTTTAAATGCCATTGAGCCAGCTATTTTAAATGCCATTTCTGAAGAGTCAACCTCATGGAATGAACCGTCTACCAAGGTTACCTTCAAATCAATAACCTCATATCCACCCAAAACGCCGCTATTCATTGCATCTCTTATACCCTCATCAACTGCAGGAATATATTCTTTAGGAATAGCTCCTCCTACAATCTTGTTTACAAATTCATAACCAACTCCTGGCTCTTGAGGTTCAACCTCAATCCAGACATGACCAAACTGACCACGTCCACCAGATTGGCGAATAAATTTGCCTTCCTGCTTAACCTTTTTCTTGATTGTCTCTTTATAAGCAACCTGTGGTTTTCCTACATTTGCTTCAACCTTGAACTCTCTCATCATTCTGTCAACTATTATATCAAGATGAAGCTCTCCCATACCAGCAATAATGGTTTGCCCCGTTTCCTGATTTGTAAATGTCTTAAATGTAGGATCCTCTTCTGCCAATTTCTGAAGAGCAATACCCATTTTTTCTTGACCAGCTTTATTTTTAGGCTCTATTGCAACCTGAATAACTGGCTCCGGAAATTCCATAGACTCAAGTATAACCTGATTATCTACAGCACATAGGGTATCCCCTGTTGTAGTATCCTTTAACCCAACTGCAGCAGCAATATCTCCAGCATAAACCATATCTATTTCTTCTCTATGGTTTGCATGCATCTGAAGCAAACGACCAATTCTTTCCTTTTTACCTTTAGTTGTATTTATTACTGTAGAACCTGAGGTAAGTGTTCCAGAATATACTCTAAAGAAGCAAAGCTTACCCACATATGGGTCAGTCATTATTTTAAAAGCCAATGCTGACAATGGTTCATTATCATCTGCTTTTCTCTCAATTACTTCTTCATTATCTGCTGAAACTCCACTTACAGGTGGTATATCCAATGGTGAAGGCATGTAAGCTACAACAGCATCCAAAAGAGGCTGAACGCCTTTATTCTTGTATGATGAACCACACGTAACAGGAATAATGTTTATGCCTATTGTTGCGTTTCTTATGGCTTTCATAACTTCTTCTTCGGATATTTCTTTCCCATCAAGATATTTCATCATAAGCTCTTCGTCTTGGTCAGCGATAGCTTCAACAAGTATAGTCCTGTACTCATCAGCAATATCTTTCATATCTTCTGGTATAGGTCTCTCTTCTATTTCTTTCCCAAGATCATCAAGATAGTACTCTGCTTTCATTTTTACAAGGTCAATTATTCCTTGGAAATGGTCTTCCTTGCCTATAGGCAATTGTATTGGTACAGGATTTGCTTTTAGTCTATCCTTCATCATTTGGATAACATTAAAGAAATCAGCTCCCATGATATCCATCTTATTGATATAAGCCATCCTTGGAACACTATAATTGTCAGCCTGCCTCCATACTGTTTCTGATTGCGGCTCAACGCCACCTTTTGCACAAAAAACAGTAACAGCTCCGTCAAGTACCCTTAAAGAGCGCTCTACCTCAACGGTAAAATCCACGTGCCCTGGTGTATCAATAATATTTATTCTATGGTCTTTCCACTCAGCGGTAGTAGCAGCGGAAGTAATTGTTATACCTCTCTCCTGCTCTTGTTCCATCCAGTCCATAGTTGCAGCACCTTCATGAACTTCTCCCAATTTGTGTACTTTACCCGTATAAAACAGAATTCTTTCTGTTGTAGTTGTTTTTCCAGCATCTATGTGAGCCATTATTCCTATATTTCTTGTTTTTTCTAACGAGAATTGTCTAGGCACAACTCTCCTCCTTTCATGACCTAAGCTGTCTTTATTACTAAAGTTCTACGCTTTAATTCAATAGTTTTCTTCTGTAGTTAATAGTTTTTAAATTGTTAACTGGTTACTGCCAACTAGCAATTTAACTCCTACCATCTATAATGTGCAAACGCTTTATTTGCTTCTGCCATCTTATGAGTGTCTTCTTTTTTCTTAAATGAACCACCAAGCCCATTTGATGCATCAAGAATTTCTCCGGCAAGTCTTTCTTTCATTGTTCTCTCGCCTCTTTTTCTTGAATAGTCAACAAGCCATCTTAATCCAAGTGACTGCCTTCTATCTGGTCTTACTTCCATTGGTACTTGGTATGTTGCTCCACCCACTCTTCTAGCTTTTACTTCAAGTACAGGCATAACATTATTCATAGCCTGCTCAAAAACTTCAAGTGGATCTTTGCCTGTCTTTTCCTTTATAATGTCAAATGCATCATAGCATATTCTTTGAGCTACGCCTCTTTTGCCACTTAACATTATTTTATTGATAAGCTTGGTTACAACCTTATCATTATATATTGGATCAGCCAATACATCTCTTTTTGCAATATGTCCTCTTCTTGGCACTTTTCTTCCCTCCTTTATAAAGTTATAAATTCACAGGTACTCGAGAATAAGTCCCGTTAGTGCTGGTAAATAACAAATCTATGTTAAGCCCTTGCACTACATAATAGTTACTGTTTAAAAGTTGATAACTGGCAATTTATTGTTTTAAACTGTCAACTGTCAACCGCCAACTGTCAACTCTTATTTCTTGGGTCTTTTTGCTCCATATTTTGATCTCGCCTGCATTCTTTTGGCAACACCAGCAGCATCTAATGTTCCCCTGATTATGTGGTATCTTACTCCAGGTAGGTCCTTAACTCTTCCTCCTCTTATCAAAACAACACTATGCTCTTGCAAGTTATGTCCGATTCCTGGAATGTAAGCTGTTACTTCAACTCCATTTGTAAGTCTTACTCTTGCTACTTTTCTGAGTGCTGAGTTAGGCTTTTTTGGTGTAGTTGTTTTAACAACTGTACATACTCCTCTTTTTTGAGGGCTGTTAATATCAATCGGCTTCTTTTTAAGTGAATTAAATCCTCTTAAAAGTGCTGGCGCGGTTGATTTCTTCTTTAAAACTTCCCTACCTTGTCTTGTTAGCTGACTGAACGTTGGCATTTATTCACCTCCTTTCATTGTTATGCAATCATGATAAACTTCGCATAGCTGTGTTGCTGCGGTCATTCGGGTACTCACATATAAAAAATATGCTCCGTTCCCTCATTTCCCTTGCGCCTTGCTCTGCTCGTTTCTGAAGATTGCTTTTCTATATACCATTAACGCTTTATCGTCTTGTATATCAAATGATATTTTTAATTATTTAGTTTGTTGGCAACTGGTCACTCTTTCAGCATTACTACTGTAGCGGCTCCTACATCTATTCCACAAGCTTTTCCAAGATTGCTCATTGTGTCCACATAGGTTATTTCAACTGCTTTTTGATTACAAAGCTCAACGAACGGCTTTACAACCCTATTCTCTGCATCACTTGCAACAAATGCAATTAAAGCTTTTTCATTCTCTATTGCCTTACTGCATTCTTTTATACCAATTTTCTTTTTTGCCCTTTTTAGTTCCTCAAGCATCGTCAACTTCCTTTCTCCTGCATCACGGAACCAATTTCTAATATTTATTAATTCCTTAAAAGCATCATAAATATTCTCTCCCCAGAGAGAACAGTCTATAGTTTACCATCAGATTAAATTTATGTCAAGAATTAGACGTGGAAATTAATACAATTATGGATATTTAGCTTAAGAAAATATAGCTGCATAAAAAGAGGGTCGAATTCGGCCCTCTTTTATACTTCATTTTCTCCTCTTTCACCTGTTCTAATAGTTATTGCATCCTCGATATCGCAAATAAATATTTTGCCATCTCCAATTTCCCCGGTTCTACCAGCTTCTAATAATATTTGTATTACATTATCTAAACTTTCATCTTTTAGGACTATCTCTATTTTTACTTTTTGTATCAAATTAATTGTATATTCTGTTCCTCTAAATACTTCTTTATACCCTTTCTGAAAACCACATCCAGTGACAGGTGTTACAGTCATGCCATGGATTCCATATTTATTCAATGCATCTTTGATATCTTCCAGTTTAGAAGGCCTAACAATCGCTTCAACTTTTTTCATTCAAAATCCCTCCTTTATATTAGTTGATAGTATAAAGTTAAAATCCCACCTGCATTTGCGATAAGTATCTAATATTATCACAATTTTTAGAAAGCATTATAGCTTATCATTTGTTATCCGGCTATAATTCTCTCCTCGGAATAAATTGCACCATACGCATCCTCACCATGCTGTTCAATATCAAGGCCATTCGATTCATATTTTTCATCCACCCGCAGGCTTGTAAATAATTTGATTCCCTCGAGAATTATTAATGTCATTACCGCTGAAAAAACTATTGTAGCTCCCACACTTATAAGTTGTATTCCTAACTGTGAAGTATTGCCAAAAAACAAGCCGTTGGCCCCCGCAGGATTTATACTTTTTGATGCAAAAAGTCCAGTAGCAATCGCACCCCAGGTTCCCCCGACACCATGACATCCAAAAGCGTCAAGCGAATCATCATAACCAATCTTTCTTTTTGCAACACTAATAGCAAAATATGAAAGCGGTGCAGCTATTAAACCAATAATTATTGCAGACATTACATCTACAAAACCTGCCCCTGGAGTTATTGCAACCAACCCCACAACGCCGCCTGTTGCCGCTCCAAGGGTAGTAGGTCTTCTATGAAATATCCATTCCAAGGTCATCCATGACAGCATTGCTGCAGCGGCTGCGGTATTGGTAGTAAGAAAAGCATTTACCGCAAGGCCGTTTGCTGACAAGGCACTCCCTGCATTAAATCCGAACCAGCCAAACCAGAGCATTGCTGCCCCAATAACAACAAAAGGTATGTTATGAGGGAGCATAGGAGTAGTACCATACCCCTTTCTTTTACCGATTATTATAGCCGCAGTTAATCCTGCAATGCCGGAACTTATATGAACCACAGTTCCACCCGCAAAATCAAGTGCTCCCAAGTTTCTCAGCCATCCCCCGATTCCCCATACCCAATGTGCAAGAGGAGAATATACAAGCAATATCCATAGGGTTGAGAACATTACAAGAACAGAAAATTTTATTCTTTCTGCAAATGCACCTGTAATAATGGCAACAGTGATTATAGCAAACATTAGTTGAAATACTGCAAAGGCTGAATGAGGAATTGTAGCAGCATAAGCTGCATTTGGTTCTGCACCGACTCCTTTAAATCCAGCCCACTGAAAACTTCCTATCAAGCCATTTTTGTCTGGGCCAAATGACAATGAGTAACCTATTAATACCCATAATACAGATACTAACCCTATAATAAAAAACACGTTAATAATTGCATTTAGAACATTTTTCTTTCTTACCATCCCTCCGTAGAACAAGGCTAATCCTGGTGTCATTAGAAATACCAAAGCAGAGCTTATCAAGACAAATGTCGTATCCCCCGTATCAATGCTAGCTGCTCCTTCTGCAAAGGCTGCGGCTTGAAAAAACATCATTAATACTACCATTAGGGTCAAGAGCATAAAAACCTTTTTCATATTAATTCCTCCTTAAGTTAATTTATAATCAACAATTCAAAATTTTTAAAATCTGTATAAATTCTGAATCATTTTAGTTGAATAGAAATAGAAAACAATTTTTATCAAACTCTGTTAAGATTCCTAAAAACAACGATGGGGCTTAAAACGGTTATTGCCGTTTTAAGCCCCATTGCTTTTATGCTTCACTGCATAATTATCCTATTCTTTTAAATATCATATAAAACTATTATAGATTTTGCTATATCAATCATCTGAAGCCTTTTATCCATGCTTTGCTTTTGTATCTTTCTGAAAGCTTCATCTTCACTTATGTTAAACTTTTTCATCAATATCCTTTTTGCTTTTTCAATTATCTTTCTTGTTTCAATTATATCCTTTAAACCTTGCACCTCTTTTTCAAGGCTCTTAATCTTTTTATTGCTCTTTAAGGTCAACTCAATTGTGCTTATAAGCCCAGAAATATTTATAGGTTTTAGAAGATAGGCAAGATTCCACTCACCAGCATTCTCATTTATCAAAGATTTTTGTGTTTCATTCAGCAAAAGAATAACACTGCAAATCTCATCGTCTGATAATATTTTAGCAACCTCGCAGCCTGTATATTGAATAAGGTCATAATCAATCAAGGCTATATCCGGTCTATGCATCCTTGCCTTTCTAATACATTCATGACCATCTCTAGCTATTGATACTACATCGTATCCATGCTCTGTGAGCATATTCCTAAGCTTTAGCAGTTGGGGTTCACCAGCTGCTAAAGCAACTAAGACCCTAACAATATTCATTATTCTGCTGCCTTTCGAAAGTTTTATAAGCAGAGTACCGAGATAATATTTATTGCAAAGATTATGAATTATTATCTAAAATCTGTCAAGGTATTTGTCCGGCTCCCACTCGTGCACTTTTACAGAATAATCTTCCCATTCGAGTTTCTTGGCTTCAACATACTTGTCAAAAAGATGTTCTCCAAGGTCAAAATATCCTGCATTATCATATGTTGCAGCAGTAGGTTCTTCTTCTGCATAAGTTATAAAAAAATAGACGCTCTCTCAACATCATAAATGCCGAAGAACGTCTTTGTTCTATTTAATTATAACACATAATATGACCTTATCAATAAAAATGTTAAAATTTTAATCTTTATTATCTTTTATAAACTTATTATTCAATTGTATTTATTTATAAAGGAAAACTATTAATCTCTTCCATTGCCGGGCTTATGGATACAACCCTGTTTTTGCCTAACTTCTTAGCCAGCAGCAGCCTTTCATCGGCTACGCGGAGAATATCTTTATTATATTTTGTAAAATCATCATCAAATACTGCTACCCCTATACTTACGGTTATACGCCCATTCGGGTAATCCTCATCAAAAAAGAATTTTTTTGCTTCTATTTCCTGCCGTATCTTTTCTGATGCTATAACAGCCCCTTGAGTATCAGTTCTAGTGAAAAGGACTATAAACTCTTCGCCCCCATACCTACATATGATATCTTTGGTGAAGGAAACTTCCTTAATGGTTTCAACCAGTTGTTTTAGAATATTATCTCCTGCCAAATGACCATATGTATCGTTTACCTTCTTGAAATTATCTATATCTAGCATGGCAAGGCCAAAATTCATATGTTTTCCTTGTTCCGGTTTATACCTGATTTGATTTTGTGCTCTTTTTACTTCCAGCTCATAATATTGGTCAAAAAATCTCCTGTTATATGCTCCTGTAAGGCCATCCATCTCTGCCATTTCAATTAGTCTTTTCTCATTTTCTTTTAATATTTCCATACTCTGCTTCTCAATTTTCTGAATATCGTTAAAAGCCTCAACCAAATCCCCTATTTCATCGTTAGAGGTGATGGGTATCTGCTTTTCAAGATTTACAATATTGCCTTCAGCTAATCCTGCAAGGCTTTCCGCTATAATTTTTATGTCATCGGTCAATGTTTTGATTAAATAATATACTACAAAGAAGCATACAGAAAAAAGTACTACTAATCCTATTAGGAAAAAGCGAAGCGTTTTAGCAGATCCGACCTCGTATTTTACTCCTACTATCCATTTCTTATCACCGTCAATAATCTTTAATGTTGACGCCTGCGTGTCTACAACATATACTTCATATACCCTTCCTCCATATTGGTCTGAAAGTTCATTCAGGTATTTCATGAAGAAACTGCTTACCTTGGAGTTATTTGAAGTTTCTATTTGTCCTCCAGGCGGAATAATAAAAGTGCAATCTTTTTGATTCATTGGTTTTATTTGCTTCAGCGCCTTCTTTAAAGCTCCAGCATCCACAGGTTTGTCATAGCTTTTAAAAACGTTTTTTAACTGTAGTTCATAATATTCGAATAAAATGTCTCCCTTTTCAGTTATTATTCTCGAATATCCAATTAATGACGTAAAGACTATTGACACCAGCATAATAGGAATAATCTGCAAAAACACTTTGGTTCTAAGACTGATTCTTGCCCCTTTTGGCAATCCCTCCCGATATGTACAAAGTAAAACTTTAGTAAACATTCTCTTTGCAAATATTGTTGCAATAACTATTGCCAGAGTTGATACAGCAAAAATTAATATTGCCATCTTTAGAATTGCAATGAATAAATGGCTTCCTGTTATTGATAATATAAACACAACTGCAAAAGTTGGTATTATAAGTCCCGAGATGTATATTATATAAGGCAAATATAAACATTTATGCCTTATTTCTTCAAGCCTTTTTCTATTTTCTTCAGTTTCTTCCTCTTCCATTAACTCTTTCCATGTGTCAATACCTTTTAATTGTCTTCTTAAAAGAAAAAAGCTTAGGATTATAATCACACTAACTACACCAATATATTGATCATTACTTGAAATATATGAAACTTCAACATCAAATTTTGTATTAATGGACCCGGGAGGAAAATTCAGCAGAGTTGGAAAAATTCGTTGAAATAGTATAGCAATAATAATTGTTACTGCCTCATAAACTAATATTATACTCAAGCTTGTTCGGTTTCTATGAATTTTAAGTTTAAGATTATCAAATATTTGCCTCATTCCTACCTCCGCATAATAATTTCTACATAACAAATTTTATGGTTTATTGAAATATATGTCAATATTTATCGGAAATGGTATTTGGAACCATTGATAATCTTTTAGTTAATATGCAATTTAGTTTCTGTTTAGATTTATCTCTATATTAATTTCTTTCCCTGCCTTCTGATTCTTTAACCATTCAATTCTAGCACGATGAATTATTTCCCTTGCTTCCAACCCTTCTTCGACTCCCAAGGACTTTCCATTGACTTCTTTAATCATTTTTTCTCCTAGATCTGCAAATTCTACATTCGCGCCATCTGCATTTACAATAAATTCTAATCCTCTCAACCCAAGTCCTGAGCCGGCAACTTTTTCAATAAACTCAACCTTTTTTGCAGGCCCCATTTCATTAAATCTACCGGCGTGTATATGTTCATCTGAAGCTAATTTGCCTGCCGATATCCAGGTCTTCGGGTAGGTAAGCTTTTTTGCCATTTCTCCGACTAAATAAGCTCCTATTCTGTCATGCCCTATATGCTTTGGCCATAATGACAAATCCGTTTCCCCTTTTCCGATATCATGAACCAATGCAGCAAATCTAATTTCCTCTTTATCTGTTTTATCTGATACTTTGTCTAGAACATTCATGGTATGATAAAATGCATCTCCTGCAAAATGGCTATGTTCAAAAAGAGGCTGACCTGCAAGCTTTGCCATCTCAGGAAAATGGATTTCTAATACCTTTGCTTGATTTAAAATCTTAAAAAACCTTGATGGTTCTTTGGAGTTGATTGCTTTTCGCACTTCAACGAATACCCTCTCCGGCGAGATGACGTCAAGTTCTCCTTTGAGGCTCTTCATCATCTGAATGGTGTTAAATTCAACATCAAAAGAAAATCTTGATGCAAACTGTGCAACCCTGTAAACCCTTAACGGGTCTTCTCCAAACGCAGGAGAAACAGCTCTTAAAGTCTTATTTCTTATATCTTCAGTTCCTCCGAAAGGATCAACAATTCCTTTAGCACAAAAATCATATGCAATACTGTTTATTGTAAGATCTCGGCGTATTAAATCATCTTCAATTGTAACATCGGAAGACGTCAGAATTTCAAACCCTCTATATCCGATTCCTACCTTACGTTCTTTGCGAGCTAATGAAAACTCATAACCAGGAAAATTTTTAAATATATACACAGGGAAATCTTTTCCCTGGATTATTGCATTGGAAAAAATCTTCTCAAATTCGGACTGGGAAAGTCCTGTAATGCAAAAATCAAAATCCTTTGATTGAGGCCTTTTCTCAATAACCCCCAAATCGAACATTATGATATCACGAACTGCTCCTCCAACAAGATATAAACATCCTCCGTTTTCGGATATTGTTTTCAATAAATTTTTAATCTTCTTTTCGATATTATCTAAACAGTTCATAATACCACCTTCAAAAAACTATTTATGCTCATATTTTAACATTTATTATTCTTCTTTGGTAATTATAAGAACAAAGGCCCTCTCTGTTTAAGAGAGGGCCAATTATAAGTTTTTTTCTTTAAACTATATGGTGGATTATTCTTCGCCGCTCATTGTACTTATGCTAATATCCTTGTATCTGCTCATTCCGGTTCCTGCAGGAATAAGTTTTCCTATGATAACGTTTTCCTTTAATCCTACCAATGGGTCAATCTTACCTTTTATAGCAGCTTCAGTTAGAACTCTGGTTGTTTCCTGGAATGATGCTGCCGACAAGAAGGAATCTGTTGCAAGTGATGCCTTTGTTATTCCTAAGAGTGCACGCTTTCCTTCTGCTTGCTCTCCACCTTCAACTGATACTCTTGCATTCTCTTCTTCGAAGTCAAACATATCAACTATTGCACCTGGTAATAAGCTTGTATCTCCAGGTTCATCAACCTTGACCTTTCTGAGCATCTGTCTAACTATTACCTCAATATGCTTGTCATTGATATCAACACCCTGCATTCTATAAACCTTTTGAACTTCTTGAATCAGGTATGATTGAACACCTCTAACATTTTTTATTTTGAGAATATCATGAGGATTTATTGAACCTTCAGTAATTTCGTCTCCAGCTTCAAGTACCTCTCCATCAACAACCTTGATTCTTGAACCATAAGGAATTAAATATGTCCTTGAATCTCCATCTTCTGATGTTACTATAATTTCTCTCTTCTTCTTTGTTTCGCTTATTTTTACTGTTCCATTTATTTCTGTAATTATTGCAAGTCCCTTCGGTTTACGAGCTTCAAAAAGCTCCTCAACTCTAGGCAAACCGTGAGTTATATCTTCTCCTGCAACACCACCGGTATGGAAGGTTCTCATAGTAAGCTGAGTTCCAGGTTCTCCGATTGATTGTGCAGCTATAATTCCAACTGCTTCCCCTACATTAACCAATTCGCCTGTCGCAAGGTTTGCGCCATAGCACTTTGAGCAAACTCCATATTCCGATTGACAAGTAAGAACTGATCTTATTCCAACCTTCTTAACTCCCGATGCTACAATTTTTTCAGACAAGCTTTCATCTATCATAACATCTGTATCGGCAATTACTTCGCCTGTTTCTTGATTAACAATTTTTTCAACCAGGAATCTTCCTATTAACCTTTCTTTAACAGGTTCAATAACATCTGTACCATCCTTAATATCCGAAACCACGAAACCTTTTTTGGTGCGGCAGTCAACTTCTCTTACAATTACATCCTGGCTTACATCAACAAGCCTTCTGGTTAAGTACCCAGAGTCTGCTGTTCTTAGAGCTGTATCAGCAAGACCTTTTCTGGAACCGTGGGTTGATGTAAAGTATTCCAAAACGCTTAGTCCTTCTCTAAGATTTGATCTTATTGGTATTTCAATGGTTTTACCAGATGTATTTGCCATAAGACCTCTCATACCGGCAAGCTGTCTTATTTGGTTTATATTACCTCTCGCGCCTGAATGAGCCATCATATACAACGGATTAAATTTATCAAGGCGCTTCATTAATGTTGATGTAACAGTTTCAACGGCATTAGCCCATGTGTTAATAACGGAATTATATCTTTCTTCATCAGATATAAGTCCTCTTTTAAACTGTTTAACAATCTTCTCTACATTCTCATCTGCTTCTTTAAGCAGCTTTTCTTTTTCTTCAGGTATAACCATATCTGATACGCTTATGGTTATTGCTCCTTTTGCTGAGTACTTGAAGCCAAGAGCTTTAATATTATCAAGCACGATTGCTGTCTGTGTAACTCCATGTACTCTTATACACTTATCAACAATCCTGCCAAGTGCTTTTCTATCAACAAGGAAGTCTATTTCCATGTCAAAAAATTTATCCGGATTACTTCTATCAACAAAACCTATGTCTTGAGGTATAGCTGCATTGAATATCAGTTTACCAACTGTAGTTTTGATTATTTTTCTTTTGATTTCTCCATTGATTTCTTTTTCAACTCTGACATTTATCAATGCATGTAATTCAATAAATCCATTGTAATAAGCCATTTCAGCTTCTTGAGGGTTAGCAAAAGTACTACCTTCACCTTTTGCTCCTTCTTTTTCTATTGTTAGGTAGTAACTTCCAAGTACCATGTCTTGAGTAGGTACAACAACAGGTCTTCCGTCCTGAGGCTTTAACAGGTTGTTTGCAGAAAGCATAAGAAGTCTTGCCTCTGTCTGCGCTTCTGCTGAAAGAGGAACGTGAACAGCCATCTGGTCACCATCAAAGTCAGCATTGTAAGCTGTACATACAAGAGGATGAAGCTTTAAAGCTTTTCCTTCAACAAGTATAGGTTCAAATGCTTGTATACCAAGTCTATGAAGTGTAGGTGCACGGTTTAAGAGAACTGGATGTTCCTTGATTACTTCCTCAAGAACGTCCCAAACTTCATTTCTAACCCTTTCAACCATTCTCTTTGCACTTTTAATATTATGAGCTAAACCATCATTAACAAGCTTTTTCATAACAAATGGCTTAAATAATTCCAATGCCATTTCTTTCGGAAGTCCACACTGATATAATTTTAATTCAGGCCCAACAACGATAACTGAACGGCCGGAATAGTCAACACGCTTTCCAAGAAGATTCTGTCTGAACCTTCCCTGCTTTCCTTTAAGCATATCAGAAAGTGATTTCAAAGGCCTATTTCCAGGTCCGGTAACAGGTCTTCCTCTTCTTCCATTATCAATAAGAGCATCAACCGCTTCTTGAAGCATTCTCTTTTCATTTCTAACAATGATATCAGGTGCTCCCAAATCAAGCAGTCTCTTCAATCTATTATTTCTATTTATAACCCTTCTGTATAAATCGTTTAGGTCAGAAGTCGCAAATCTTCCACCATCAAGCTGAACCATCGGTCTTAATTCCGGAGGAATAACCGGAACAACGTCAAGAATCATCCATTCTGGTCTGTTTCCTGACATTTTAAAAGCTTCAACAACCTCAAGTCTCTTTATTGTTCTTATCTTCTTTTGTCCTGTCGAATTTTTCAAGTCTTCTCTTAATTCATCAGACAAGGAATTAAGATCAATTTCAGCAAGCAAATCCTTTATAGCTTCTGCGCCCATACCTGCTCTAAATCTATGACCAAATTTATCTATGCTGTCTCTATATTCCTTTTCTGAAAGAAGCTGCATCTTTGAAAGCGGTGTCTGTCCTGGATCGATAATGATATATGAGGCAAAGTAAAGCACCTTTTCAAGAGCACGCGGAGATATATCAAGAAGAAGTCCCATTCTGCTAGGGATTCCTTTGAAATACCAAATATGTGAAACCGGTGCTGCCAGTTCAATATGTCCCATTCTTTCTCTACGAACCTTCGAACGGGTAACCTCAACTCCGCATCTATCACAAACAATACCTTTGTATCTTACTCTTTTGAACTTTCCGCAGTGACATTCCCAGTCTTTCTGCGGTCCAAATATTCTTTCACAGAATAATCCGTCTCTCTCCGGTTTTAGAGTCCTATAGTTAATGGTTTCGGGCTTTTTAACCTCGCCTCTTGACCACTCTCTAATTTTCTCAGGAGAAGCCAAACCTATTTGGATACTATCAAAATTATTGAATTCAAACATGGAACCATCTCCTTATAATAACTTAAAAATCTTTGTCGTCTTCCTTGAAGTCTTCTAACTCATCTTCAAATAAATCACCATCCAAAGGTTCTTCTAGGACAATTGGCTCGGCTATATCTGCAAGATCAAAATCTTCATCTTCATGTTCTTCTACAATTTCCTCTTGATATTCCGTGTATTCAGTAAACGGTATCCCGTCTTCTGTGCCTTCAATATTAAGATTTAGGTCTTCAATATCATCCTCTACCGATTCTTTTATAGCAATTTCTTCGTGTTCCTCAGTTAGAATCTTTACATCCAACGCAAGACTTTGAAGCTCTTTTATTAATACCTTGAATGACTCAGGTACACCAGGTTCAGGAACGTTTTCACCTTTAACAATAGCCTCGTATGTTTTTACCCTTCCTACGACGTCGTCGGACTTGACAGTTAAAAGTTCCTGAAGTGTATATGCTGAACCATATGCTTCCAGAGCCCAAACTTCCATTTCTCCAAATCTCTGGCCTCCAAACTGTGCTTTACCTCCAAGAGGCTGCTGAGTAACAAGAGAATAAGGTCCCGTTGAACGTGCATGAATCTTATCATCTACTAAGTGAGCAAGTTTAAGAATATACATATATCCAACAGTAACTGGATTATCAAATGTTTCTCCAGTTCTTCCATCGTATAGGATAGTCTTTCCATTTCTCTGCAATCCTGCCTTTTCAAGTGTGTCTTCAATTTCTCCTTCTGTCGCACCATCAAATACAGGAGTAGCAATCTTCCATCCCAAGGCTTTTGCTGCATAACCAAGATGCACTTCGAGCACCTGCCCGATATTCATACGGGAAGGTACACCCAATGGGTTAAGTACTATTTCAAGCGGTGTGCCATCTGGAAGGAAAGGCATATCTTCTTCAGGTAGTATTCTTGAAATAACACCCTTGTTTCCATGTCTTCCTGCCATCTTATCACCTACAGAAATCTTCCTCTTTTGAGCAACATATACTCTTACAAGCTGATTAACTCCTGGTGAAAGCTCATCGCCATTTTCTCTTAAGAATACCTTGACATCGACAATTATTCCAGATTCTCCATGAGGAACTCTTAAAGAAGTGTCTCTTACTTCTCGGGCCTTTTCTCCAAATATTGCCCTAAGGAGTCTTTCTTCAGCTGTTAGCTCGGTTTCTCCTTTTGGTGTTACTTTTCCCACAAGGATATCTCCGGCTAAAACCTCTGCTCCAACTCTGATTATTCCTCTTTCATCAAGGTCTTTAAGAGCATCTTCACCAACGTTTGGAATATCTCTTGTTATTTCTTCAGGTCCAAGTTTTGTATCTCTGGATTCTGATTCATATTCTTCAATATGGATTGATGTGAAAGTATCTTCTTTTACGAGTTTTTCACTAATAAGGATAGCATCTTCGTAATTATAACCTTCCCAAGTCATAAACCCGATGAGAATGTTTTTACCAAGTGCAAGTTCCCCTGTATCTGTTGAAGGGCCATCTGCAATGATATCTCCCTTATTTAATTTTTCGCCTTTTCTGACAATTGCGCGCTGATTAATGCAAGTTCCTTGATTTGATCTTTTAAACTTTAGAAGTTTATAAGTATCAAGTTCACCATTTTTTGTTTTAATAACTATATTGTCAGCGGTAACTCTTTCAACCACACCCTCATTTTTGGCTAAAACTGCAACCCCTGAATCTTTTGCTGAACGGTACTCCATTCCAGTGCCGACTATCGGTGATTGAGCTTTTAATAATGGAACAGCCTGTCTCTGCATGTTGGATCCCATCAGTGCTCTGTTAGCGTCATCATTTTCAAGGAATGGAATCAAAGCAGTCGCAACTGAAACAATCTGTTTTGGCGAAACATCCATAAAATCAATCTGCGAACTTTCAACTTCAATAATCTCTTCCTTGAATCTGGCTGTCATTTTCTTATTCATAAATTTTCCTTGTTCGTCTAGAGGTTCATTAGCCTGAGCAACAATGAATTCATCTTCCTCGTCAGCACTTAGGAATAAAATTTCCGGTGTAACTATGGTTTTCTCCTTATTAACTTTTCTATAAGGAGTTTCAATGAATCCATACTCATTTATTCTTGCAAATGTGCTAAGAGAACCTATCAATCCTATGTTAGGCCCTTCAGGTGTTTCAATAGGGCACATTCTGCCATAATGTGAATGGTGAACGTCTCTGACTTCGAATCCGGCTCTTTCTCTGCTTAATCCACCAGGACCCAAAGCACTAAGTCTTCTTTTGTGCGTAAGCTCTGCAAGTGGATTTGTCTGATCCATAAACTGTGAAAGCTGACTGCTTCCAAAAAATTCTTTTATAGCAGCAGATACTGGCCTAATATTTATCAAGGTCTGCGGAGTAACAATATCTAAATCCTGAATAGTCATTCTTTCTCTGACAACTCTCTCCATTCTTGCAAGACCAATTCTAAATTGGTTCTGCAAAAGCTCTCCTACAGAACGAAGCCTTCTATTTCCAAGATGGTCTATATCATCAATACTTCCTACTCCAGCCGCAAGTGTATTAACATAATTTATAGAACCAACGATGTCCTCAATGGTAATACATTTTGGGGCAAGTTCATCAATTCTTTTTTGAATTGCTTCTTTAATCTTTGCAGCTGCCTTGTTTTCTTTGAGAATTTCAGAAAGAACATCGTATCTTACCTTCATGCTTCCCAAGCCAACTTCGGCAGGATCAAAATTGACAAAGGCCTTAAGGTCAACTGTCTTATTTCCTATTACCTTGATTTTTCTGCCTTCAACCTCTATGAAAACTTCATTAATACCGCTATTCTGTATCTTTTCAGCCATAACCCTGTCAATTCTGTTTCCAACCTCGACAAGTATTTCTCCTGTTTCTGAATCTAGTATTGTTTCTGCAGCTATGCAATCCCAAATTCTTGATGCAATGGCTAACTTTTTGTTGAACTTAAATCTTCCTACTTTTGCAAGATCATATCTTTTCGGGTCAAAGAATAACGACATAATAAGAGATTTTGCACTGTCAACCGTTGGAGGTTCTCCAGGTCTAAGCCTCTTATATACTTCAAGAAGTCCTTCTTCCTCATTTTTTGAGTTATCTTTTTGAAGGGTTGCAAGCATTCTTTCATCTTCACCTAAAAGGTCAAGAATCTGTGCATCCGAACTATACCCAAGCGCTCTTAAAAGAACAGTAACAGGAAGCTTTCTTGTTCTATCTACTCTTACTGAGAATATATCATTGGAGTCTGTTTCATATTCCAACCATGCGCCTCTGTTAGGAATTACAGTTGAGGAAAAAAGTTTTTTACCTGATTTATCAAATTCGGATGAATAATATATACCAGGTGAACGAACCAACTGGCTTACAATTACTCTTTCAGCCCCATTGATAATAAACGTGCCTTGTTCAGTCATAAGCGGGAAGTCACCCATGAAGATTTCCTGTTCTTTTACTTCACCGGTTTCCTTGTTTATGAGTCTGACCTTAACCTTTAAAGGAGCTGCATATGTAGCATCTCTTTCTTTGCATTCTTCAACTGAATACTTTGGTTTTTCATCAAGGGAATAATCCACAAATTCAAGTATTAGATTTCCGGTATAGTCAGTAATAGGAGAAACATCCCTAAAAACCTCCTTTAACCCTTCATCAATAAACCATTGGTATGATTGTTTCTGGACCTCAATTAGATTAGGTAATTCTTGCACTTCACTAATTTTTGAATAGCTCTTTCGAGTTGTCTTGCCAAGTTTGACATCATGAACCATTAATATCACCCCTGTATTTTTTGCTTATGAACTTAATTAATTCTAAACTTCTATCCTATGTAAATCTGCTTAAGTTATCGTGCGTTTCTCTAACAATTTATCTTATACGCATAACCTTAAAAACTCTTTTAACACAAAAACGTACCTAAGCCGTATCTCCTCCTTTTTGAGAAACAGCTAAAGGATTTGGTAAATATTTTTTATGTTTTTTAATTTCAAAATTTTTCATCAACTACCTTGTATAAATAATGAACTATTACATAAATTAAAAGTAGAAAATCAATTTAAATATCTAATAATTGTATTATCTACATTTATTATGCTATTTATTCCGTGGTGCCAAAATCCTAGTTTTACAGCTGTTTTATATATGCTTTTACAATATTTGCCTTAACCTAGCAGCGACTATAATGCAGTACTAGATTTTAACATACGAAATTCAACTTGTCAACAAAAAAAGATGCATAAATGCATCTTTTTAAAATTTTTAAAAAATAATTTTTTATGAATTTGCAAAGAGCTCATCAAATTCTGGTCCTTCAATTTTCTCTCTTTCTATTAAAGCTTCCGCAATTGTGTGCAGTTTCGAAATGTTTTCTTTTAAAATCTGCTCAGCCTTAACATACGATTTATCAACTATATTCTTAATCTCATCATCTATTTGGGCGGCAACTTCTTCGCTGTAATTTCTAGTCTGTGCAAAATCTCTTCCAAGAAAAACTTCATCCTGCCCAGTTCCAAATGTCATAGGTCCGAGTTTATCACTCATACCATATTTCGTTACCATATCCCTTGCAATCTTAGTTGCTCTTTCAATATCATTCTGAGCGCCTGTACTGATATCATCCAGAATCAATTTTTCTGCTACTCTGCCTCCAAGGAAAACTGCTATTCTTTCAAGCATTTCTGATTTGGAAATATATTGTTTATCCTCATTTGGCTTGTGCATGGTATAGCCGCCGGCTCTTCCTCTTGGTACTATCGAAACCTGATGAATCGGATCCTGCGTCGGCAAGCATTTTGAAACTACCGCATGCCCTGCTTCATGAAAAGCTACTAGCTTCTTTTCCTTTTCGGTAATTACCCTGCTCTTCTTTTCAGGCCCCATTAAAACTTTAACCATAGCATCTTCAAGGTTTTCCATATTAATCTGCTTTTTGTTTTGTCTTGCAGCAAGTATCGCTGACTCATTCAGCATATTTTCCAGATCAGCTCCTGTAAACCCGGCTGTATTTTTAGCTAATGTTGCAATATCAACATCTTCTCCAAGAGGCTTTCCTCTTGCATGAACTTTCAATATCTCTTCTCTACCTTTTACATCCGGAAGCCCAACAACAACCTGTCTGTCAAATCTCCCTGGTCTCAATAACGCAGGGTCTAGGATATCAGGCCTGTTGGTTGCCGCTAATATTATTACTCCCTCATTTAATCCAAAACCATCCATCTCAACAAGCAGCTGGTTAAGTGTCTGCTCTCTTTCATCATGGCCTCCGCCAAGACCTGCTCCTCTATGTCTTCCAACTGCATCGATTTCATCTATAAATACGATACAGGGTGAATTTTTCTTTGCCTGTTCGAATAAATCTCTAACCCTTGATGCTCCAACACCAACAAACATTTCAACAAAATCTGAACCGCTTATACTGAAAAATGGAACTCCGGCTTCACCTGATACAGCTTTTGCAAGAAGTGTCTTACCTGTACCGGGAGAACCAACAAGGAGGACCCCTTTAGGAATTCTTGCACCCATTTCAATAAATTTTTTAGGCTGTTTTAAAAACTCAACTATTTCTTTCAACTCTTCTTTTTCTTCCTGTACACCTGCAACATCATCAAAAGTTACTTTCTTTTTATCTTCAACCGTCATCTTTGCACGGCTTTTACCAAATGACATTACACGGCTTCCTCCGCCTTGCGACTGCTGAATAAAGAATACCCAGAATACAACAAAAAGCAGAACCAGAACCAGCGTTGGAAGAATGGTAATCCACCATGGCGGCTCAGTAGGCGGAATATACTTAAACTCAAACTCGTTATTTAATATATGAGGTGTCACGATTGCCATTAATGACATCCTATCAGGTATATCCACCTCATGGTATATTTCCGAATCCTCTTTTTTATACTGTTCTTTTTCAGTAGTATCCTTCTTGGGCTCCTTAGTAAGAACAACCTTGGCTTTTTCCCCGTCAAGTTCTATTTTCTTAACATTCTTCTGCGCAATTTCTATCATGAACTGGGTATAAGTCATTGGCTCTTGAGTACTTTGAGATGTAACCATCAAAGCTATTACAAAAATTACTGCAAATAGAAGGATATAAAAACTTATGCCTCTAAAGCTTTTCTTCAACAAATTCCCTCCTCACACAAAAAACAATTTTCGTATAATGACTAACATTGTGCAAAGGTATAAATATTATTCTTTTCAGACAAAAAATTTCTAAAATTATTTTAAACCTTTGATATATTCTAAATTTCGACAGTTGCCTGCATACCCTTGTAATACAGTATAATATATTAACATACCCAAATATGAAAAACAACAACAGAATTATTTGGAATAAACCTCCGGATTGAGAACACAAACATCAGGGAGATTCCTATATAATTCTGCATAGTCAAGTCCATATCCAACAACAAACTCGTCAGGGATTTCGAAACCTACGTAATCAACTGCAACATTAATGTCCTTATCCCTTCGTGAAGGCTTATCAAGTGCACAGCAAACTGAAACACTTTCTGCCTTTCTCGCCTGAAATAAATCTTTTATATACTTAATAGTAAATCCGGTATCAATAATATCTTCAACTATCAAAATATTCTTCCCGCAAACATCACAGCTAACATCTTTCTTCAAGGAAACAATACCTGATGAAACAGCGCTTGCTCCATAGCTTGAAGCAGCAATAAAATCAATTTCAACCGGAATGGTTATTTCTCTAATCAAATCAGCAAAAAAGATTACCGAACCCTTTAGTACACCAATCACCAACAATTTCTTACCTTCATACTTCTCAGATATTAATGCTCCCAGCTCAGTCACTCTTTTCTTCATTTGTTCGCTGGTTATCAATACCTCTTTAATCTCGTTTTCAATATTATTTACGCAGCAAGTATTCAAGTATTACTACCTCCTTTGTTTCATCTGTTATTCTGTATTTTTCGGAATATCTTTTTCCTACAATCCAAATTATCTCTTGCCCTTCTGCAACAACTGGTATTAATTCTCTCTGTTCCCTTGGAATTTTCTCATCAATGAAAAAATCTTTCAGTTTTTTTGTTCCCTTCATTCCTTCCGGGTTTATTCTATCACCATTTCTTCTGTTTCGAACCTGCAAATAATTTCCTGCTTTTTCTTTGTCTATTAAACAAATATTGCTATCTTTAATGCCTTGTCTAATTTGGCTAATATCTAGAACCCTTATCCTTAAACATGCATTTATTTCTGGAATTTCAACCTCTCCGGGAATACTTATATCATAACAAAATCCTTTAACATCTTTTGATTTTTCTTTAATAAAAATTAAGTTTCCATATTCTATAACAGCCTCAATCTCTCCACGGAGTCTATATAACGTGCCTGTTTTTGCTCTTCGAGCCAAATCTATTACTTGTTCAACATGAGTCTTCTCAACGGCCTTTGTATTTCCCTTTAGCTTTTCAATAACTCGCCTTACTATTCTCTTTTTTACTGCATCATGAAGTTCGTTAAACTTTTTTAGATTTATCGTGATTGAATTTTCATCACTGCTTTCTAAACACTCGTTGTAATATACTTCAGATATCGCTGATGTAAAAAGATTTTCATCGTAAATTATTTCAACAGTTCTATTAATTGCTTCAATTATATTCGGATTAAAGTTTTCTTTTATATATGGAATCAAACCATTTCGTATTCGATTTCGTGTAAATGCAGAATCCGCATTTGTCTCATCGATTCTAGGATTTATTCCATTTTTTTCGCAAAATAGTTCTATTTCATCTCTGCTGATTTCAATCAGCGGCCTTATAATCTTACCCCTTACCGGATCAATACCTTTCAAGCCTTCAATTCCCGTGCCCCTTACAAGATTTAATAAAAATGTTTCTGCATTATCATTCATATTATGCCCGATAGCAATTTTGTTTGCACTAAGCTTTTTAGTATAATCTTCAAAGCAATTATACCTGGCAATCCTTCCAGCTTCTTCGACCGAAAGCTTATTGTCCTTAGCAAATTGCTTAACCAATATCTTTTCCGAATATACTGGAATACCTAATCCCTGAGCAAAATTTTCTACAAATTCTTGATCTGCGTCTGCTGATTTTTCTCTTATGCAATGATTAATGTGGACTACAAACAATTCTATCTTTAGCTCTTGTTTCAATTCATCCAAAGCATAAAGAAGGCATAAGGAATCTGGGCCTCCTGAAACACCTATTACTATACGGTCTCCGGCAGCTATCATTTCATGTTTTTTTACTGTAGCTAGGAATTTATCAATGAATTTTTTTTGCATTAGAATTTCCCTTTAAGGCTAAAAACTAGACCTCCCTATCCCTCCTAATAGGAGGCGACTAGAAAGTCTTTATAGTACTTATTATCTTCTTAAATATCTACTTTTCTCTCCCTTTTTAGGGAGGATAGGAGGGTCTTCTCTTCAAAGTCTTTCTTTTCGTTTACCTCAAAGCAATAAGAAAAATCAGGTAGGTGGTTAACTAGCCTCTCTAACCTCTACTGCTTTAGCGGCTTCTGTCCAAATTTGCAAACTTGGTAAACTGACCAAGCCAAGCAAGCTCTACGATTCCAGTTGAACCATTCCTATGCTTTGCAAGTATAACCTCTGCAATATTCTTTTTTTCTGTTTCAGGGTTATAATAGTCATCTCTGTAAAGGAAAACAACTAAATCGGCATCCTGCTCGATTGCTCCTGATTCTCTTAAATCGCTTAATATAGGCCTATGGTCAGAACGAGTTTCAGGTGCTCTACTGAGCTGGGAAAGCGTTACTACAGGAACATTAATCTCTTTAGCAAGTATTTTCAACGCTCTTGAGATTTCAGATATTTCCTGCTGACGATTCTCGCTTTTTCCTCTCCCCTGCATCAACTGCAAGTAGTCAATTACTATTAAGCCTATATCCTTTTCTAATTTTAGCCGCCTGCATTTTGCCCTAATCTCCATTACTGATAACCCTGGAGTATCATCTATGTATATTGGTGCCTCGGAGATCGGTCCGAGCGCTCCCGCGATTTTCGTCCAATCTTCCTCGTCAAGCTTTCCTGTTCTTATCTTTTGACTATCTACCATGGCCTCACTGCATAGAATCCTGTTTACAAGCTGCTCTTTGGACATTTCAAGACTGAATAACGCAACCGGGACACGCCCATGAATGGAAGCATATTGTGCAATATTAAGGGCAAAAGAAGTCTTTCCCATCGCAGGTCTAGCAGCTATCAATATAAGGTCTGAAGGATGAAGTCCGGATGTTTTTGCGTCAAGGTCAGAAAATCCTGTAGGAACACCTGTTATATAACCCTTACTGTTATAGAGTTCCTCAAGCTTATTAAAACTTTCAAGAAGTACTTCTTTAATTGGGTAAAAACCCTTTGATGACCGATTTTGAAGAACTTCAAAAATCTTTTTTTGAGCTTCATCAGTTATTATAGCAACTTCTTCTGAGGCTTCAAAACCCAAATTCATTATTTCACCTGAAGCCTTAATCAACTGCCTTAATAATGATTTTTCCTCAACGATTTTTGCATAATGCTTTATATTTGCAGTTGTAGGAACCATGTCGGAAAGATTGGAAAGGTATTCTAATCCACCTACACCTTCAAGTGTGCCCCTAACCTTCAACTGCTCTTTGGCACTAATTATATCTATAGGCTTTCCAGCTTCAAACAAATCAAGAACAGCTTCATATATCTCCTTATGGTCTTGCCTGTAAAAATCCTCAGGTTTTAGTATTTCTGCAACAGAAGGTACGGCTTCATTGTCAACAAGAAGCGCGCCAAGTACACTCTGTTCAGCTTCCACACTATTCGGCGGTATTCTACCTAATGATTCCTGCATATGGTTTCTTTCCTTTCATGGAAATCTAAACTTATCTATTTCCTCTCTATTGCAAAGAGAGGGAGCTAGGGATAATCACTCTTGCTCCACCTTTACTTTAAGCTTAGAATGAACACCTTCGTAAATTCTTACATCTACTTCAATAACGCCCAGGCTTTTTATCGAATCATCCAAGCTTATTTTTCTCTTATCCAAATCAATTCCAACCTGATTTTTAAGGTGATCTGTAATATCTTTAGCTGTTATTGAACCAAAAAGTTTTCCATTCTCGCCCGATTTTGCTTTTATTACTACTGTTGCATTGTCTATTTGTTCAGCAAGCATTTTTGCTTGAGCCAATTCTTTACTCTTCTTACCTGCTTCAGCCTGCTTCTTTTGATTCAGTAAATTCACATTGCTTGAGTTTGCTTCTATTGCAAGTTTCTTGGGTAATAAAAAGTTTCTAGCATATCCATCGCTAACCTCAACCATTTGCCCCTTTTTCCCTTGACCTTTCACATCTTGCTGTAAAATTACTTTCATATTGCCACCCCCGATACTAATTTACAATTGTCAATTTATAATTACTAAACTTTAAAGCATTTTATTATTAATTGCACATTCTTAATTGATTTACGTGTTTGTTCCTGCTTTGGGCTCATTTGTTTCTTCCAGATATTCAAAAATGTTTTTCTTAAGCATTTCTTTGGCTTCTTCTATATCAACGTCAGGTATCTGCGAACCTGCAACAGTCAAATGTCCGCCGCCGCCCATCTTTTCCAGAATCACTTGAACATTGATATCCCCTAAAGACCTTCCACTTATAATAACTAAGTCATTTGCTTTTGAGAGGACAAAAGAAGCCGCAATTCCGCTTATACCCAAAAGTTCATCTGCCGCTTGAGCCGCAATCAAGGCAGAATTTTTCGTGTTCTCCGGACATATAGAAATTGCTATATCATTTATTACCTCAGCGTTCTTAACTACATCAGCGCGAGCTGTATAAGTGGATAAATCGTTCTGGAACAATTGCTTTACCGCCATAGAATCCACACCGAATCTTTTTAGAAAAGCCGCTGCTTCAAAAGTCCTTATACCTGTTTTTAGAGTGAAATTTTTTGTATCTATGGTAATTCCAGCATACAATGCTTCAGCTTCAATTGGGCGAAGTGTCTTTTCGCCATCCAAATAGTGAATGATTTCTGTAACAAGTTCACATGTAGAAGAAGCATAAACTTCATGAAAGGCAAGTACTGGGTCGCTTATAAAGTCAGTTCCTCTTCTGTGATGATCAATGACAACAATTTTGTCAGTAAATTTTAGCAGTTCTGGGCATTCGGTTAAACTTGGCCTGTGTGTATCAACGACTATCAGAAGAGTCTTTTTATGTATTTTATCTAAAGATTCATTCCGTGTAATAAAAGCTCCTTCATATTCTTTATCTTTATAGACTTTTTCCAAAAGGCTATCAATCATAATGTTCGAGTTGTTCATAACAATATATGCATGCTTGCTATTTGTTTTTGCAACCCTAAGTAATCCAAGTGAAGCCCCCAGAGAATCTATATCTGGATTTACATGCCCCATAATAATTACCTGTTCGCACTGATTTATCAGTTCTCTCAATGCATGAGCAACAACCCTTGCTTTCACTCTGGTCCTTCTCTCCAATTCTTTAGTCCTTCCACCATAAAAGGTATACTTTTCTCCATTCTTTATAACAACCTGGTCCCCTCCTCTGCCAAGAGCTACATCAAGAGCCGCCAATGCGCTGGAAAGGTTGTCAGAAAAATTATCAGCAGATAAACCCACTCCAATACTCAAAGTAACAGGAATTTTATTTCCGATATTTATGTCTTTTACTATATCAATTATTTCAAATTTCTTTTCTTCAAATCCTGACAGATATTTATTTTCAAAGATACATAAATATCTATCTCTCTCAAATTTCTTAAGGATTCCGCCTGTATGTGATAACCAGGCACTTAATTTCTTGTCAATTTCTGCAAGTATGTGAGGCTTTATAATATCTTCAGCATTCTGCATTACTTCTTCATAGTTATCGATTGTTATTATTGAAACAATTGATCGGCTTCCCTCAAATTGTATCCTTAGATTTTTATCTTCAGTTTGGTCAAGAAAATGCAGCAGCCATATATACTTGTTTTTATGCTTTTTGTTTTCAGTTTTTACAAGATGGCCAAATACTAGGTAATACTTATCTCCAAATTCCACATTAACATATATATTTTTATCAGTATGGATATCCTTTTGTCCCAATATGTTGTTAAATACATCTCTTATTTGCTCAGTATTTTTGTTTTCTTCAATAATTTTTGAAAACAATGGATTAAACCAGAGGATATCTCCAGAAGTTTCAACTGCCGCTAGTGGAATTGGAAAACTAAGCAGTGAATCCTTTTTTACAGAATCGATATCAAAGCTTAAAGTTTTAATATAATTTAATATTTCTTTTTTTCTTAATCTATTTTCGAGGATTGAATATGCTGAAATTGCAATATAAATTATTACACCTGGAATTATAAATGCAGGTTTAAGAACACAAATAAGTACTGTAAGTATAAAAATTAAAGCCAAATATAAAACTACTCCTGGTAGAAACAACCTGGAAAATCCGAGATTTTTCATATAATCTATCATTCCCTTTTTGTATCATTGTTTAAATATTTTGAGAGTTCTGTCAGGTCTTTGTAATATTTTTCTTCTTCTTGCTGGTTGATTATGCCATTTCTAATCTTATTTTGAATCTTTAGTCCTATCGCATTATAAGTAATTCCTAGCCTCTTTGCCAGCAAAAATGCAATAATTATTATGTTTGCAACAGCATCCCCTATTTCTTCCCTTGCATCTTCCTTAAATCCACTGACAAGGCTTCTAAACAACGCTGCTATTTCGGTTAGAATCTGACTCTTTAACCCTTCGATAATTTTAATGTTTCTAGTAATATCTACTTCTGCACTCTTCCTATTAACCAAACTCGTGTACATCCTTTCCCAAAAACTTAACTAGTTTATTTTATGGTAAGAACCAAGAAGTCTGAAATATGAAGTTTTTCTATTAACCATTGTAAGTGCTTCCTTAACATCTGAATCAGAATAATGACCTTCAATATCAACAAAAAATATGTACTTGCCCAACTCATTTTTTGCTGGTCTCGACTCAATTTTGGTAAGGTTAATATCCCAAAGATTAAATATGTCCAACACTCTATATAAACTGCCCGGCCTGTCTTCTGTAGAAAAAACTATTGATGTCTTATCCGAACCTGTTTTTTTCGATTCTTCAAATGATATGATAACAAACCTTGTCCTATTGTTTTCTCCATCCTGAATGTCTTTATCTAGAATCTCAAGCCCATAGACTTCCGCTGCTCTTGAATTAGAAATTGCAGACCACTTTTCTTCAGAGTTTGAAACTAGACGTGCACCTTCCGATGTACTTGTCACAGCTTTAGCAGGAACACCTTGGAAACGCGTCCTCAAATACTTTCCGCATTGTGCAATTGCCTGAGGATGAGACAGCACCAATTCTATTTCTTCAAGCTTTGTCCCTTTTCTTACAAGCAGATTATGTCTGATTTGAAGGACAATTTCCGCATTGATTTTCATATTTTCATTTTCTGCAAGTATATCAAGCGTAGTATTAACAGAACCTTCTATCGAATTTTCTATTGGAACTACAGCATATTTAACCTCTTTTTCAGCAACAGCTATTAGAGCATCATATATCGTAGCAAATTCAACAGGTACATATTCTCCTGCTTCTTTGCCATATATTTTTAAAGCTTCTTCGCTGTAAGATCCTTTTGGTCCTAAAAAACCTATTTTCATAGTTCTTCCTTATATCATTATCTTCTGATATTTTCTTTTATTGATAGCAAAATTGTATAACCGAAAAATCAGGTTGTCAATCTTTTCTAACCTGCTCTAAAATTAGCTCTTTCGCCTTTAGCGCAGCTGAGCCTGCATCCGGGGTATAGGCATCGGCTCCTATTTCTTTTGCATAGCTTTCACTTACAGGAGCGCCGCCAATCATAACCTTAACTTTTTCTCTCAAACCAGCTTTTTTCAATTCTTCAATAACCTGTGCCTGTTGAGGCATGGTAGTTGTAAGTAATGCAGACAAAGCAATTATCTGTGCATCATTCTCTTTAACAGCATCTATAAATTTTTGTGGAGCAACATCGATTCCCAGGTCAATAACTTCAAAACCAGCACCCATCATCATAATTGCAACCAAATTTTTCCCAATGTCATGCTGATCGCCCTTTACGGTGCCGATAACAGCTTTACCAACAGGCTTTACACCTGTTTCAATAAGTTTTGGCTTTAAAATATTCATGGCTGCTTGCATCGCTCTTGCCGCCATCATAACTTCGGGCAAAAAAACTTTGCCGTCTCTAAATTTAACACCTAGCTCTTCCATAGAGGCTATGAGCGCCTTGTTAAGAATTTCTTCCGGCGTAATCTGATTATCAATTGCTTCTCTGGTTTTAGTCTCAACAAGTTTTACATTTCCTATTTGAAGCGACTTATAGATTTCATCTAATATTTCCATCTGAAGCACCTCCGATAAAAATATCTCCTTTTGAATTTATAGGCGGTATGTTTTTCATACCGCCTATCTTAAAATCCTCTATTTCTTATCCGACTCCACATACGTTTCGCTGGATAACGGCTTCTAAGCTTCAGATTTCGTTTCTCTCTTCTGAAGCTAAGAATCCTGTTTACTCTGCTGTGAATGGTAACAAGGCTATATGCCTTGCTCTCTTTATGGCCATTGTCAATTGTCTCTGATGTTTTGCACAGTTTCCACTAATCCTTCTTGGAAGAATCTTTCCTCTTTCGGAAATGTATTTTCTTAGCTTGCCAACATCTTTATATTCGATTGATTCAATTTTATCTATACAAAAAGAGCAAACTTTTTTCTTCATTCTTCTCATTCTAGGATTACCAGCATTGTTCTTATCAGAGCTGCCAGTTTTCTTGCTCATAAGCTCCCTCCTTCCAAACTACGAATTAAACCTTTATCTTAGAAAGGTAAATCATCATCATTAACTATTGTAAAGAAATCTTCTCCCTGTCCTGAATTTCCTGATTTATTCTCACCTGCATCTCCCTTTTTGGAATCAGCAAAGTAAGCTTCCTCAGCAACTACTTCAGTAGCATAATGCCTCTTATTATCATTATCATCCCAAGTTCTGGTTTGAATTCGTCCACACACTGCAACCTGGCTGCCTTTTGTAAAATATTTACTGCAGAATTCTCCCAGTTTACTCCATGCGATTATTGGAATGAAATCAGTCTGTTTTTCTTCTCCCTGCTTCGCAAATCTTCGATTAACAGCAAGTGTAAAAGAACAAACCAATGTATTATTTGTAGTTGTATATCTTGTTTCAGGATCTTTAGTAAGCCTACCCATAAGTATAACTTTGTTCAACATAAAAATCACATCCTCACCAATGATAATGGTGTCAAAATATTAGGATTATTCGCCTTTTTTGAGCACGATATACTTGATTACTTCATCAGTAATCTTATATATTCTTTCGAGCTCATGAGTAAATGAAGAATCCGCATTGAAATTAATAAGAACATAGTAACCTTCGTTGAGCTTCTTTATAGGGTAAGCAAGCTTTCTCTTTCCCCATTCCTCGATGCTCTCGACTTTACCAGTAGATTCAATTAATCCTTTGAATTTTTCTACAACAGATTTTGTTGCTTCTTCCTCCAAATTCGGATTAATTATAAAAATGGATTCGTAACTATTTACCATTTGAGTTCACCTCCTCCCGGACATAAGGCCCCACATCAAGGTGTGGAGCAAGGAATGATTCGTGACGGTATTTTACCACAAACATTTTCATAAAGCAAATATATTTTGCTTTATGTTCCCAAATTTCGTTAATACTAAACGCTTACATTCCAGCTCTCGTAAAAAATCTATATATTTCTTGAAGAATTCTACCGGGCGTTCCTGCGGTATCAAAAAATTCATTCGTATTAACCATAATATCATCGCAAAGCTTGTCTTCCATCTTGTGCCAATCAGCCTTTATTTCTGTCAATTTACTATTCAGGATATTAATTTTTTCTTGAGGAACAGGTTCATTTGTATTTATACAGTATTGAATTATTTGCATTATTTCACCATCGTCAAGCCAGATTCCATTACAGCGGCTGCATTTATCCATTTTAACCCCGCTGTCACAGCAATATGTCTGTATCTCCATAGGATTGCCGCACTTTGGGCAGGTAATATGAAAACTATTATCATCCGGATCATTTTCATGGTTTTTTTCAAGAGATTTTTCTATATCGGTACCTCTAAGCTCTTCTTCCGGAATCCGAACAATTTTATACAACTCTTCATAGTCAAACCATATTCCATCACAAGAGCTGCATATTTCAAGCTTAACATCTTTAACCACTACTATTTCCAATTCACAATCACATTTTGGGCAAAGCATAACTATCCTCCTGCTTATAATAACTCACCCCCACCAGACTATTTTTGCATTAAGGGGAGGGCTCTTAATTCCAAAATTTATTATACCTTAAGTAAGGAATTTTGTGTAGATAAAAGGAACTTTTTGAAAAATAAAAGCTCCTTTTATGATATAATAATATTATTACTGCACAATGAATTTTAGGGAGACACAAATGATAATACTAATTGCACTTGGCTCAGCATTTATGATTTCCATCGTAAATGTGCTTTTAAAGAAACTCTATCAGCAAGCATCAAGCAGAGAACTTGCTCCTTTAAATTTTATTCAGATTGTTATCATAATGGCTGTTTTTATGCCTTTTTTCTATAGTTTTAAACCCTCAGCTTATGTACTGGCTATCATGCTCATAATTTGTATTCTGGATTCACTTGCAAACTATTTCTATTTCAAATCTATCGAATACGGAGAAGTATCTTATGTTTCGATATTTATGTCTCTGTCGCCAGTTTTTACACTGCTTATTTTCACTATTTTAGTTGATTTTGTTTCTATCCGGACTCTTATCGGTATCTTAGGAATAATCTGCTCAATATATTTCTTGAATCTAAACGATAAAAAAAATTTATTAGAACCTTTTTTAAATCTCACAAAGAATCGAAATTATTATGGAATAATCAATGCATTTCTTGTTGGCTGTTCTGCCGTTATGGTCAAGCTTCTGTTTTCTACAAACGCAATAAATCCACCGACATTTTTTACAATCAGATGCACTTTTGTATTAGTTGCTATGATAATATTTTTAAAACCAAGATGGGCTTTGATTACTAAGCAGATTTTTTTAGAATCATTAATGCGAAGCTTTTTTGTAATAGGCAACTTCTTACTCTATCTGTATGCAGTAATGTATGGCAATGTAGTTGTTGTTACAACGCTCGTAAACACATATCCGATTTTTGTAATTATCTTTTCATATTTGTTGTTTAAAGAAAAGATTACAGTTAAAAAATCCAGTGCAATTTTATCGGTATTATTCTTCATATTTGTTTTGAGTTATACAGCATAAAAGCAAAGAAGGGCACCTCCATAGGTGTCCTTCTTTGAGAAAATATCTATCAAAATACCTGTTTTACTTTCCAAATGTTCTTAGCATATTTTAATATTGTTTCATCACTGCCAAATCTGCCGGAATGCGCAATATTATTGATTGCCATTTTTGTCCACTGCTCTTTATTCCTGTAAAGCAAATCAGCTTGCTGCTGTGCCTGTAAATATGAATCGAAGTCTCTTAAAATGAAAAATTCATCGTTGTGGTCAAGAAGATGCCAATATATATCCATAAATTCATCTCTTGTGCTTGATTGCAAATAGTTGTTTTTCAGCTGCTCTAATATTGTTCTAATTCTGGAATCGTTGTTAAAGTAATCCCATGAACAATATCCGCCATATCTATAATAATTCAGCACTTCATCAACGCTTAACCCAAAGGTGATAATATTGTCTTTGCCAACCTCATTGAAGATTTCAATATTTGCCCCATCCATAGTTCCAACAGTAATTGCACCATTCATCATAAACTTCATATTGCTTGTCCCTGATGCTTCTTTACTTGCCGTAGATATCTGCTCGCTTATATCTGCAGCAGGAAAAATAATTTCTGCAAGCGACACATTGTAGTTTTCAAGAAACACTATTTTGATTTTATCATTTATAGATGAATCGTTATTTATCATATTTGCAAGAGAATTTATAAGTTTGATGATTTTCTTTGCAAAGTAATAGCTTGGAGCTGCTTTCCCTGCAAAAATAAATGTTCTTGGCACAACATCAAGCGAAGGATTTTCTTTTAACCTATTATAAAGTTCCATTATTCTGAAGGCATTTAAAAGCTGTCTCTTATAGGCATGTATCCTTTTTACCTGTACGTCAAAGATAGATTCCGTGTCAATATTTACTGAATATTTCTCCTTTATGTATTTTGCCAGTTTTTCTTTACCAGCCTTCTTTGCAGTAATAACCTGCTCTTGGAAAGATGGGTTTGTATCATGTGAGAACCTGACTAAATCAGTAAGATTTGAGGGGTGATAAATCCAACTGTTTCCTATTGCATCAGTTATAGCCTCGGAAAGCATTGGATTAGCTTTTAAAAGCCACCTGCGGTGTGTAATACCATTTGTTTTATTATTAAATTTTTCGGGCATATAATTATAAAAGTTTTTTAATACATCTTTTTTCAATATTTCCGTATGTACTTCAGCAACACCGTTTACGCTGTAGCTTCCTATAACCGCTAAGTGTGCCATTTTTACATATCCATCAGCGATTATAGCCATGTCCCTGATTCCGTCCCAATCTCCGGGTCTTTTGTCCCACAACTCTTTACAGAATCTCTCGTTAATTTCGTTGATTATCATATATATTCTAGGCAAAAGGTGTTTTACTGTTTCTTCGGGCCATTTTTCCAGAGCCTCGGGCATTATAGTATGGTTTGTATATGAAATGGTCCGTGTAGTAATATCCCATGCTTGGTCCCATCCCAATCCTTCGTCATCCAATAAAATCCTCATTAGTTCAGGAACTGCCATTGCCGGATGCGTATCATTTATATGTATAGCAACTTTTTCTGGCAGATTTGTCACAGTGACATTAGTCTTTTTAAATCTTCTAATTATGCTCTGCAGTCCTGCAGATACCATGAAGTATTCTTGTTTAAGCCTTAATAATCTATTCTCAAAATTAGAATCGTCAGGATACAATACTTCTGAAATTGCCTCTACCTGTGTTTTATATTCAGCTGCCTTTAAATAATCTCCCTTATTGAAAGAAGCAAAATCGAACTCAGACCTGGCAGATTCTGCACTCCATAAGCGGAGCGTATTTACGCAATCCCCATCATAGCCCAGTATTGGAATATCGTATGGAACAGCAAGTATTGAATCATAATTCTCATGTATGAAAGCCATTTTGCTATCCTGAGTTTCGGCCCGGATATTTCCTCCAAACTTTACCTCTACTGCTTTATCACTTTTTCTGATTTCCCATACATTGTGCTCTCTAAGCCATGTGTCCGGAAGCTCCACCTGATACCCTTCTACAATTTTCTGTGTAAAAAGGCCATATTTATACCTGATTCCGCAGCCATGCCCGGGAATCCCCAAGCTTGCCATTGAATCCAGAAAGCAAGCAGCAAGCCTACCAAGTCCACCATTTCCGAGACCAGCATCTGGCTCAACATTTTCAAGTTCTTCTAAGCTGATTCCCAAATCTTTTAATCCCTCTTGGCAAATATCCCTTGCATTTAGATATAATAGATAATCTCCAAGCAATTTCCCCAATAAGAATTCCATTGAAAAGTAATAGACCTGTTTGTCTCCTTTTTGAAGATATCGGCTATTTGTCTGTGCCAGTTTTTTATTGATTGATTCTTTTATTATAGATGCTAGTATATCGTATTTATCGAATGTTGAAGCGTCTTCAATAGATTTGCCGAGCATAGTATTCATTTTCTCTTTAAATGCATTTGCGAAGGTAGTTTTATTCTTGAACATAAAAAGCCTCCAGTAATAGTTTACAGTGTAAAGTTGACAGTTAAAACCTGTAATTTATTTAATTCTTGATTTTTAATGCTGAAATAGTGGTAAGTTTTCTCTATTATATATGAAATGCATTAAGACATCAATAATTATAGATTCAGATGGAAAGCACGTTAAACCAAAGAGGCAAGAAAACATTTTAACTTTTCTTGCCTCTTTCCCTAATAACTTCCTTTCGGTGCACCGGTCCTCGCCTTACCCCAAGTTTCAACTCCTCCTACTCCTTCAAGCCCGCTATTGGTATCGGCAATAACTTCACTAACCGGCAGAACACGGCTTATTCCTGTAAGCGAAATTTTACAAGCTACAGCCGCAGGGTCAAACATATGAATAAAGACCCTCTTTGGCGAGCTCGCATAATTCGCGCCCGCTTCAAGAATCGCTTCATAATTTGACTGGCAGGCACCGGCAAAGATTACAAGATCGTCAAGAGAGTTATTATATTTTCTTGCTTCCTTTACGGCATTTACAAAATACAATGAATTTCTATAGTTTTGTATATTATTTAATTCCGCATTCTCCTTAGTCATACCATCATGCCCTGTTAAAACCAGAATATCCGGTTTGTACTGCTGTAAAAGAGTCTGCACCTTAAGCGGTTGATCCTTCTCCGGAACATCAATAACTACTACCTCAGCACCAATTTCAGCATAGTATTTCTTGCATTTATCCAAATAATCTTTTGCTCCATCAATATGAAGGATTTTGCCTGTCATAGTGAAAGGGTCAACTCCCCTTTGTTTCCCTTTTAGAAAAAAAGCCGAATCCTTTTTTGACACATTTCTTGTAAAGTTCTTATTTCTATTTTTCCCTTTTAATTCTGTTTTTTCTAATTCCTGATCTGTCATAATCTTCAAGTCAGACTCCAGCGAATCTGCTTCTATTCTAAAATCTACCCCTTTCAATGTAATAATTCTTTCTCCCTTTTGTCCTTCTTTTATGTTTTCAACTTTAAAAATCGTATCAAATCCATATGATTTCCTTGCAACTATGTTTCCAACTTTTATCTCCGGCATTTTATCTCTCCAAAATCTTTTTCTTTATCTTATGTCAATTTATATTTGGATTGTGAATACAGAATTTGAATTAAAGCTATTTTTTTGTACATAATAGTTATTATAAAATTTTTTTATAACACGTAACCCTTAATCTTCTCTCCTCCAAAGTCTTGAGAGAGGGAAAACTTGATTTCTTATAGTTTCAGCCCCTTCCCCCAATGCTAATGGGGGAAGGGGCAGGGGATGAGGGTTGAAAGGAGATAAAAATGAAAGTTGCAAGAACCAATCATCCCATAAATCGGGTTAAATGTGTAGTAAACACATGCGAATATCATCAACCAGGTGACAATTGTTTGGCAGAAAATATTGAAGTTCGCCCAAAAGATGCAAAATCTAATAAAGAAACCGACTGCGCAACATTTACTGCAAAAGACTAAACACTGTTTAAAAATCGATTTATATATTGATTTATATTAAGTTTCACAATAATATTTCAATGAAACTTTTTGTGATTTTTTGTATTTCTTTGTATTTTGAATAAGAGACTACTTTAATGAAATAATATACGAATTGCAGGAGCATAAAAACCGCTTAATTAGCGGTCTTTCTGCTCTTATTTGATTAATCTGGTTATAAAATATGATATAATAACTATATCTTAAACAGAGAGAAGGCATCCTCAATATTATACAATAAGTTTTCTAACTACCTGGAAACTAAATATGGAGAGAAAGTATATAAACTTCCAGTAAATATTCCCTCAACCTGTCCGAACCGTGATGGCACCATCAGCTCAAAAGGATGTATTTACTGTGGGGAAGAAGGGGCCGGCTTTGAAACACTTTCAAATACTTTAAGTGTTCAATACCAATTAAAAACAAACATGGATTATATTGAAAACAAATATAAAGCTAAAAAATTTATCGCATATTTTCAAAATTACTCAAATACGTATATGCCTTTTGAACAGTTTTCAAGCTATATAACTCAATCAATAAACGATAGGATTTCAGCAATATACATCTCCACCCGCCCAGACTGCATATCAGATGGGCAGTTGGACTTTTTAAAAGAAATACAAGAGTCAAAGAATATTGATATTATACTTGAAATCGGACTTCAGTCTGTTAATGACGCAACCCTGAAAATTCTGAACCGTGGGCATACAGTGGATGATTTCAAACAAACAATAAAAAGAATTGAGTCAGCAAATCTTGGCGTTTGCGCTCATTATATAGTGGATCTTCCTTGGGACAGCTTTGAAGATGTAATAAAAGGTGCTGAATTCCTTTCTGAATTGGGAGTTAATCAGGTAAAGATACATTCTCTTTACGTTCTTGACAATACCGTGCTAGGAGATATGTATAAAAACAATCAATTTGAACCATTAACACTTAATGATTATATAAAAAGGGTAATTGTTTTCCTCGAATATCTATCTCCTGAGATTGTAATACAGCGCCTTATTGGGAGATCTCCTAAAGAAAGAACTTTATTTTGCAATTGGGGAATGAGCTGGTGGAAAATTAGAGATATGATTGAGGCAGAAATGATGAAACGTAATACTTTTCAAGGAAAACAAAAGCCGAGGTAATTTTACCTCGGCTTTTCTGATTTTTTTTGTTCATGTTATTGCACATCGAAACATGCGCCTACTTTCCACTGAAAACCAGGGCTAGGAATCATATCCCTTACTGATTTTGCCATTGAATCTTGAAGCTGAAACAGTTGAAACTTATCCAACTTAACGTCCTTCTTCCTAGAAATTACAAAGTATATTTCACCTTGGTATTCTTCATTAGCTTTGAATCTTGCAATAATCTGGTCAAGGGTTCCATTGAAAATGGATTTGTCCTGGTCTGAAATAGGAATCTCGGTAAGGGTAACTCCCCCCATACCATCCCCTAAATCAAAGCATACCCCGATTCCCAGGTTAAACGTAGGTTTAGGAAGCATATATTCCGCTGTCCTTATCATTTCTCCCGACACCTGGAAAATCTGAAACTTATCCAATACAGAACCGAGTCCTGAAATAGCAAAATACATCTTCCCGATGAAATCATTGGCTATCTGCAGGTTCTTTGCAATAGTATCAAGGGCTATATAGGATTTACCCTCTACTACGAGCATTTGACTTCCGATCAGCTCTACTTCCATATTTTTCTTGGCCATGCTATCATTCCTTTCCTTTTTGTAAAACGACCATCCTGTAACTATTTGTTTAGGATTTCTCTCCTTTCCAGTAAAATTATAGAAAGATATGAATGTGTATTTCGAAATTAAATATCAAATTTTATTTTACTATCTTTACCATGTATTGTCAATTATCTGTAATAGAAAAAGCACCCGTAATGGATGCTTTTTAGTATTTTTAGTATTTTATTATACTCCTCTTATTTCACATTGTTTAAACATGTGTTTTATGTTATTTGACATTTCTGTAAGTATTTCTGATTTATAAGGCATTTTACTTGAATAATCTTCATTTAATGTTACCTTATTTCTAAATTGCTGGATTACATATTTACTGCTTCCTTCCACATAACCTGCAATCTCTTTGATATCTCTTTGGTTAAGGTCAGGGAGAAGTGTAGTTCTGAATTCATAATCTATATTACTGTTTATAAGAAGCTTTATGGTTTCTTTAATTTTATCAGTATTAACAAAGCATCCTGCTACTTCATGGTATTTATCAATAGTGGCTTTGATATCTACTGCTACATAATCTATTAGTCTCTTATCAATAAGATTTTTTACTACATATGGATTAGTTCCATTAGTATCCAGCTTAACCTTGAATCCCATTTCTTTAATTGAGCATATAAGTTCTTCTAAGTCTTCATGAATTGTAGGCTCTCCACCACTAATACAGACAGCATCTATAAGGCCCTTCCTCTTTTTAAGAAAGGAGAGTATCTCTTCAGTGCCTGTTTGTTCATCTACTATCTCCCCATTAGCTAATGATGGATTGTGACAATATTTGCACTTAAGATTACAACCTGATAAAAATATTGTACTTGCTAGATACCCCGGATAATCAACGGTTGATATCTTCTGAAAGCCTCCGACTTTCATATGGCCTCCTCCTTGAGGACATATTTTTTCCTGTTTGCGTATTCTTCTCTTTTTCCCTCATTATAGTTATTTATAGGTCTTAGATAACCTGTAACCCTTGACCATATTTCTGTTTCTTCGCCACATTCACTGCAAAGCTCCTGTTCTCCTTTAAGATAACCATGATTTTTGCAAATACTAAACGTTGGAGTAATTGATATATAAGGGAGCTTATATGTTTCAAATACTTTCTTAATAAGATTTGCTGCTATTTTAGGTTCAGGTACATTTTCGCCAAGATACAAGTGAAGTACTGTTCCACCAGTATACATTGATTGTAATTCGTCTTGCAAATCTATTGTTTCA
This sequence comes from Ignavibacteriales bacterium, assembly GCA_050260055.1. Classification (GTDB taxonomy): domain Bacteria; phylum Bacillota; class Clostridia; order Acetivibrionales; family UBA4821; genus JBLMYQ01. The sequence continues at coordinate 105,232 of JBLNBO010000005.1, read as the reverse complement.
AAAATATCATCCGTATACTCAACAGGAAGTTGTGTAGAATTTGTATAGTATGCTACTTCCTGACCAGCTGTTATAATATCAGGATATTTCTGTTTGTCTATCTTTGCGAGCCTATAAGATGTTCCCTCTGCTGGTGTCGCTTCTAAGTTGTAGAAATGACCTGTTTCCTTTTGATATTCGGTTAATAAATCCCTCAAGAAATTCATTATATCTATTGCAGCTTCCTGGCCTTCCTTTGTTGTTAAATCTTTGCCTATAAGATTCAAAAGGGCTTCATTCATTCCAATTATTCCTATTGTATTAAAATGGTTGTACCAATATTCACCAAAACGCTGCTTTATTGACTTTAGATATCTTGCTGAATATGGATACAATCCGTTTTCTGTCTCTTTTTCGATTATTTTTCTCTTAATCTCAAGTGATATCTTGCCAACATCAGCCAGCTCTTTAAGCCTATTTTTGAACTCATCTATTGAACTAGAAAGATAGCCTATTCTTGGAAGGTTTATTGTGTATACGCCTATTGAGCCAGTAAGTGGATTGCTTCCAAATAAGCCTCCTCCTCTTTTTCTGAGCTCCGAGGTATCGATTCTCAATCTACAGCACATTGAAAGAGCATCCTCTGGAGAAAGAGTAGAATTTATATAATTCGCAAAATACGGAATTCCATATTTTGCAGTAATTTTCATGTATGCTTCTACAACTGGTGAATTCCATTCAAGATCATTTGTTACATTTATAGTAGGTATCGGGAATGTAAATACTCTTCCCTTTGCATCTCCCTCTAACATTACCTCGCAAAAGGCCATGTTTATCATATCCATTTCCTTCTGAAACTCGCCGTAAGTTTTATCCATATATTTGCCACCGATTATTACCGGTTCGTTTTCAACATTTTTAGGACATGTAATATCAAATGTAAGATTTGAGAATGGGCATTGGAATCCTACTCTTGTTGGAACATTAATATTGAATACAAATTCCTGCATAGCCTGTTTAACCTGAGCAAAAGTAAGATTATCATAATAAATAAATGGTGCAGAAAATGTATCAAATCCTGACCAAGCCTGTGCTCCAGCTGTTTCTCCCTGTGTAGTAAATGTAGAGTTTACAACCTGCCCCCAGAATGCTCTAAGATGTTTTGCAGCTTTACTCTCAACCTTTCCTTGTACTCCGCCAAATCCTTCCATTAGCAACTGTCTTAAATCCCAACCTGCACAATATGGTCCAAAGAAACCGAGATCATGTATATGCGCATCCCCGCTTTCATGAACTTTACGTACATTTTCCGGATAAACTTCGTGAAGCCAGTAATTTTTTGTAAATATCTCTCTAACATAATTATTCAAACCGTTTATGCTTTTCTGGGTATTTGCATTCTCTTTTATAAGCCAATCCATATCACCAAGATAATCTGAAAACATCTTTATTGTAGCACCAATTAGAGCATTTGATTCTCTAGAAGCTGTTCTTTTTTCCCTGTAAAGGATATAAGCCTTTGCAGTCTTTGCATGACCGTTTTCAATTAAGACCTTCTCAACTAAGTCCTGAATTTCTTCAACGTGAGGAACTTTTCCCTGGAAATCCTTTTTTAAAATGTCAACAACTTGTTCACAAAGATGCTCTGCCTTGGAGTAATCTTCTCCACCACACGCACGTGCCGCTTTAAAAATCGCTCTCGTAATTTTATCTGGCATGAACTCATCGATAGTACCGTCTCTTTTTCTTATCTTGAGTGTCATTTTTTTGTTCCCCCATTCTTTAAGTTAGTGATATGTATCTAGTTTTGAAGATAAAAAAAATATTGTGCGGGAGCTCCTATAACAATATTTTGTTATTTATATTATATTATAAACAAAATATTGTGTCTATATGTATGAAAAAAAAATTGTGTGATATTGATTTTATTAAACTAAAATAGACTTTGCAAGACGATAAGAAGCCATAATTTAAAAATACTATTATTTTTTGTCTGTTTTTAATTATTTTCTGTTTAAATCATTTTTTTGGTCTAGTTTACCTTTCAAGTTAATAATAATTTAATAGTTCTTATTCCTAAAAGAAAGAAACAACCGCCCTTTCTTTTTTCGAAAAAAAACCTATTATAATCATCTTTATCGATTGGGAATATGGGGTGAGTCTTAGGAGGCATGTATGGTTATTAGTATAAGAAGAGTTTCAAAAGAAATGCTATGGCCTATTTTTTTGCAGTCATTTTCTACAGGAATATTAGTATCAGCACTAATCTTTAAAATTCTGCCATTATTAGATTCATACACCTTGATCCTTTTACAAAGGATTTTAGGAATAAATAATAAAATAAATATTCTTACATTATGTGAAGTATTTATAAAGGTTTCTTTATTTGTTTTTATTCAATTTATTGTTTTAAGCATATTATATCAGGGCTTTGCGGAGCTTATATGCGAGAAAGATCTTTCTTTCCTTGATATTGCTTTGATAATAAGTAAACCTGCAAGTATTTCAGCATTGTTATTAATCTGCGGTTCATTGTGGCTTCTGGCAACTCCAATGGCTGCTATTCCTTTTATTCTTGCATCATTTATGTTTACTCTTCTTTATAACCATACAGCATTATGCCGCGAATTTAATATAAACATTTATAAAGGCATAATTCTTACTACTTCATCCTATTTAGTATATTTTACTTTCATAAGTATCTGCATAATAAAGACATGATTCGCCTTGCTTTGTTTTATTAGCGTTGCAGCTTCTTATATACTTATATTGTTCTTAAGCTTTTCGTATTTTGTCTTTCCTATTCCTTTAACCTTCATGATATCTTGCGTAGACTTGAATCTACCGCTGATACTTCTATAATCTATTATCTTCTGTGCAGTTGAAGGCCCTATGCCCGGCAGAGTATCAAGCTCTGCAATACCTGCCGTATTGATATTCACACAGCCCTTATTACTGATAGCATCATTTAATTGGTCATCTTTTACTCCCCCAGCAGTATTTGAAACTGTTTTTACTCCAGATGAATCTGTGGAATTTGTTCCTAAAACAGGCTTTTTCAGATTGTTTGAAGATATTTTCGTATTATTTTTGCCTGATGTTTTAATTCCTTTTACTTCGGCTTTAGATGGTATATAAACCTGTTGTCCATCTTCAAGCTTGTAAGCAATATTCACCATCTCTAAATCTGCATCAGTCTTGACGCCTCCAGCAGCCTGTAAAGCATCAGATATTCTTGAACCTAAAGGAATTTTCACAAGGCCAGGATTATTTACCGCTCCTATCACATGTATAAAAAAAATATCTGCATTTTGCCCTTCCTTAACACCATTGTCTTCTTCTGTTAAATTAGTACTGCCTTTCTTCATTGGGTCTTCTGTTTCTACAACAATCTGATTTGAGCTGGTATTTTTAAAAATTCCATAACCAGCTGAAACTATAACCAATAATAAGATTATTGCAGCAATGATAATATTTTTTCTTGAAATATTCATGTTTCTTACTCCTGAAAAAAAGATACAAATAGAATATATTATTTTTTTTATTTTTTTCGATGGATAATATAAAAGGTGTATTTTTTAATCCAAAAAGCATAAATAGCTTTTCGGGACTAAAAAATACACCTTTGAATAACAACAGATTTTATAATTGAACTTGTTCCAGACCTTCCTCGCATTCAATCATTATTGTTCTAAGCTTTTCTTCTTCAATAGGAAGGCTTATGAAATCATACATTTTTATTCCTTCCATCCTTTTCTCAATTTCGGAATACTTATCCGAAGTAACTATAATTATTTTGGCATCGTTAAAACATTCCAGTATCTGTTTAGAAGCTTCGAACCCGTCCATCTCAGGCATGACAAGATTCATAAAAATCAACTCGGGATTTACTATGTAGGTCTTTCTAATAGCTTCCCAGCCATTGGTGGCTTCATATATATCAAGAAACCCCATATCGCTAAGCATAGACCTTAAAATAGTCCTCATAAACTTGGAATCATCCACAATTAAAATATTCATGGCATACCCCTGGTAAATATTTTTAAAAAACAAAAATACTACTTCTTTAACAATTAGCAAAAAATAAATATATTAAATTTTTTTAAAGTCGAAAAAAATTGAACTTTACTGGACAGAATATTAAAATAATAGCCGTTAGTGGTACTGTAGTCCTATTTTTAGTTATCTGAAAAAATTACTGGATTTTGTGCACTAATTTATTATATCATTATAATTAAGTTTTTAAAAGTCATTTAATAAAACTTCCGGAGGTTACAATGCGTAGGAAATTCATAATATTTTTTACAGTATTTTTAATTCTATTTAGCGCTTACGTCCACGCTGAAGAAACATTACCAGTTGTAGATTCTCCTTCAATAATTTTAATTGATAGTAAGACAGGACAAATCCTATACGAAAAGAACTCCAATCAGAAGTTATATCCAGCAAGTATAACAAAGGTTATGACAGCTCTTATCACTTTAGAAAAATGCAAACTTGACGATAAGGTAATTGCAAGTAAAAATGCAGTTTTTTCAATCGAACCCGGCAGCAGCACCGCAAGTTTTCAACCTGATGAGGTACTTACAGTAGAACAACTTTTATATGCGCTCCTTCTTAATTCCGCAAATGAAGCCGCAAATATTCTTGCAGAGCATATCTCCGGCTCAGCTGAAAACTTCGCTAATCTAATGAATGCTCGTGCCAATGAATTAGGAGCGATAAATACTCATTTTGTTACACCAAATGGCCTTCATAATGATAATCATTATACAACGGCTCATGATATGTCTTTAATTGCAAGGCAGGCAATGACAATTCCAAAGTTCAGAGAAATAGTATCAACAGTAAAATATAATATGCCGCCTACGAATAAATATCCTAAGACTGATAAGTTTTTCTTGAATAGTAATAAGCTTATAAATCAATCAAATGAAAACTATTATGAATATGCAACAGGAGTTAAAACCGGTTATACAGTAAAAGCCGGTCATACGCTCATTGCAAGTGCTTCAAAGAATGGCATAGAGCTTATTACAGTATCCATGAATTCAAAAGTCGGCAGTGGAAAGCTCCAGAACTATACTGATTCGATTAAATTATTCGATTATGCTTTTAAAAATTATAAAATTACTGAGGCAGTAAAAAAAGGAGGCCTGATTAAGCAGTTTTCAATAAAGGGTGCAAAAAAAGAAGCGCAATTGCAGGCTGGGGCTCTGTCAGCAGTATCTTTTCTTACCCCTATTGATTCAGAAGATTATTATACTATAAATGAGGTTATAAATAGGGATGAGATTAAAGCTCCTGTTCGCAAAAATGATGTTGTGGGTTACGTTGAATATTTAATAGATGGAAAGGTTATTGGGGGTACAGATATTGTTGCTTTGAATGATGTAGAAGAGTATAAACCTTTTGCTTTTATTAATATAATCTTTAAAATTCTTGTTGTTATAATTATTGTTGCCGTAACCGCATTATTAATATTAATGCTTATGATGATTGTCTGGATGAAATTAAGCCGCAGGAGAATAAAACCTTTAAAACGCGATTCTCAGGAAAAGTCCAGAGGTATGAAGATAGATAGATTAATGGAAGATTAAAAAAAAGCACCTAGGTGCTTTTTTTTAATCTTCCATTATCGCTATTGCTTCAATTTCAACAAGTGCATCTTTCGGCAAGCGTGAAACCTCTACACACGATCGTGCTGGTGCATGTTCCTTAAAATACTGGCCATATACCTGGTTGAACTCAGAAAATAAGTTCAAGTCCTTTAGAAAGACTGTAGTCTTTATCACGTTTTCCATATCGGTACCAGCTTGTTTTAACAAAATATTTATATTATCCAGAATTCTTTTAGTCTGAATCTTTATTTCAGGCTTTTCAAGCTCTCCGGTTTCAGAAATAATAGGGAGCTGGCCTGATGTGTATATGAGTCCTCCCGCTATTACAGCCTGAGAGTATGGACCAATTGCCGCTGGAACACCCCTCACATTAATAGTTTCTTTGTGATGATGAATCTGACACATAAACTTTCCTCTCTGAAAACATGATAAAATTATTCAGTTTTTCCTTGTATAATAACATCTTTCGCTTCAGACCAGATTTTCTCAAGATTATAATATGCTCTGTCATCCTGGTGGAATATATGAACAATAACATCGCCATAATCCAGCAATATCCATCTGGCACTATTATATCCTTCTCTATGGTGCATTTTTATACCTTTTTCATCTTCAAGCTTTACTTCTAATTCATCTGCCAGAGACTTTATATGTGTAGTGGAAGTACCGCTTGAGATTACAAAGTAATCAGCGACAAGTGTTACATCTTTGACCTCTAGAACCTTAATGTCTTTCGCCTTTTTATCTTCCAATATGGAAATGACCGCATCTACGGTTTCAGTACTATTCAATTGATGCTCCTCCTAGTTAAAATAAATTTTGGTATGTAAGCTTCGGATTTTCAATAAGAAGAAAATTCCTCGCTTTGATTGTTTCCGGATGAATAAGTCTGTCTTTTGAAATGACATGTTTAATAGTATAGTCCATTCCCATTAATACCCCGGCATCCAAATCTTCCTGAACAACTTTTCTTAGATCCTCAATTCCTGGAAACTTTCTATCTTCGGAAATATAATCCGCTATATAGATTATCTTTTCCAGAAGGCTCATGCTCTCCTTGCCAGTTGTATGATACAATATTGCATTTATTATATCAATATCTGTTACTTCAAATTCTCTTTTGGCAATTTCTGCTCCAATAGAAGCATGCAGCATTCCAGTCTCTCTCCTTAAGATGCCATCTAACAATATACCAAATTCTTCGGCTTTTTTCAATAATTCCTGCTCAGTCATGCATTTAGCACAATCATGAAGTAATCCTGCCACAGAGGCTTTTTCAACATCTGCATTATGTATAAAGGCAAGTTTCACTGCAGAATCTTTTACGGCAAGGCAATGCTCAAATTTTTTACTACTTAACATCCCCTTTAGCTTTTCGGTCATTTGGTCGAAATTCATATTTCTCTCCCCATGTATAATTTGTTATTTAAAATATATTTTTCGATTTCCTCGGGTACGATATACCTTATACTTAGTCCATTGTTTATTCTATTTCTGATACTTGTAGATTCTATATGTATAAGCGGCATTTCAACAACACTTATTCTGCATCCATCTTCTCTTAATTTATTTAAGTTGCCAGCCAAGTCTTCTTCCCACTTTCCTGGCCGTGTCATTACAATAAATTCAACCTTTTTCATCAACTCATCTGCATTTTTCCATGTTTTTATTTCACTGACATTGTCTGTCCCAATAATAAAATAGATTTTACATTCTTGTCCTATTAAATGAATGAACTCGTTAACTGTATCAATTGTATATGAATATCCTGCCCTGACAAATTCTGCATCAGAAATCTCAAAATAAGGGTTATCCCTGATTGCTATTTCAACCATTTCAAACCTATTTTGTGCTTCTGCCATTCCTTTGTAGTTTTTGTGCGGTGGATTTGCAGATGGAATAAAATAAACCTTTTCTAGACCGTATTCTTCTCTGGCTCTTTCAGCCGCAAGAAGATGTCCAAAATGAACCGGATCAAACGTGCCTCCAATCAGGCCTATTCTTTTATGCTTTTGAGGATGCATTTTACGAGTGTCTCCTTTTTCTTTTCTTTTAAGAGTATACCATTTTGAAATATTTTAATCAAACTCTGTGCAAAGATGCATATCAGTTATGTTTACAGCAATATGGTATTACTATATAATAAACGAGAAAATAACGAGCGGGGGCAGAATTATGAACATCTTATTTTTATCGGTATCCGCAGGCGGCGGACACATGAAGGCAGCCGAAGCATTAAAAGCATATGTTGAAGAATCTTTTGAAGGCTCAAAGACTATTCTTCTTGATACATTGAAATATATTAATCCAATAATAAATAAGCTTGTCATCGGAGGTTATTTAAGTACTGTACAAATAACTCCAAAGTTATATGGCAGGCTTTATGATTTAGCCGAAGCAGGTGAAAACATTTCCGAAGTCAGCCAGATAATTAACCGTATAATCTCCTACAAGATAAAAAGATTAATCAGGCAGTTTGTTCCTGATGTTATAGTATGCACGCATCCCTTTACCTCCCAAATGGTAGCTAAATTAAAAAATCAGACAAACATTCATCCTAAAGTTGTAACAATACTTACTGATTTTATCCCGCATTCATTCTGGCTTCATGATGGTGTTGATGCTTATATCGTCGCACATCCTGCCATGAAATACGAGATGATTTCTAAGGGAATTAAAGAAGAAACAATCTTCCCTTTGGGTATACCAATTTCTAAGAAATTTTTAGAGCCCTTGAACAAATCTGAAGCCAGAAACAATCTCGGGCTGGCAAATAAAACAACCATTCTGTTAATGGGTGGAAGTCTCGGCTTCGGCGATATTAAAGAAGTTTTTACCGGCCTTGCCGAAAGCAGAAGGGATTTACAGTTAATTGTAGTTGCAGGTCAAAACAAAGAGCTTTACAAAAAAATTAGAAAGTATTCAAACCGAGTTGATAAAGTAATAAAGGTATTTGGATATACTGATAAGATACCAGAACTCATGTCTGCGTCAGATTTGCTTGTTTCTAAGCCAGGCGGCATGACTATAAGCGAAGCTCTCGTGAAGAAACTTCCTATGGTTCTGATATCACCAATACCCGGCCAGGAAGAGAAGAATGCAAGGTATTTACTAAACGGAGGCGCTGCAGCAAGATTATATCCCAAGCAAAATATTGAAGAGATATTATATCAGGTATTGGATATGCCGGTAAGATATAACCATATGAAGGAAATGTGCGGACATCTCGCACATCCAAATGCATGTCAAGATATAGGAAAATTACTTAAAGATTTGGTACAAAAATAGCAGTTGATTCGCTACATTCAAAAGATAGCAAAAACACAGAAGCCAAAAAGCATCTTCCTGACTTCTGCGTTCTGTATTTCAACTTTACACTGAATTATATTTCTCTTCTTCCTTCTATAGCCTTCAAAAGTGTGACCTCGTCAGTATACTCAAGATTCCCTCCTACAGGAATTCCATGAGCAATACGTGTAGTTTTTATCCCTAAAGGCTTTAGGATTTTGGAGATATACATTGCCGTTGCTTCCCCTTCGACATTCGGATTTGTTGCAAGTATAACCTCTTTAACCCTTTCATCCTTTAGTCTTTCAAGAAGCTCTTTTATCTTTATGTCATTTGGGCCAATTCCATCCATTGGAGATATTACCCCATGAAGCACATGATAAATCCCCTTAAATTCGCGTGTCCGCTCCATTGCAACAACATCCTTTGGGTCCTCAACAACACAAATTATGCCTTGATCTCTCTTGTCATCCCTGCAAACGGGGCATACTTCTGAATCACTTAGGTTACTGCAGATATTGCAGTATTTTACCTTTGTTCTTGCATCAATCAAAGCGTTTGAAAGTCCCTCAACCTCTTCTATTGAAGAGTTTAAAACGTAAAAAGCCAATCTTTGCGCTGTTTTATGTCCTATCCCAGGCAATCTTTCAAATTCTTCTATTAACTTCGCAATTGGCGCTGAGTATAACTCCATTTCCATCCTCTGTTCTAAAAATGTGATAAGTGTCGTATTGCTTTATTGCACTACTTGCTTCTAACATTTTTATATAAAAATGAATTTTTCGTATTATCTTATATTAATAGATTTCACTGTCAACTAAAATAATCCCGGCAATCCTCCGCCAGTAATTTTCCTCATTTCAGAAGAAACAAGCTCATCAGCTTTTCTGATTGCTTCATTTACAGCTGCAAGTATCAAATCCTGAAGCATTTCTACATCATCAGGATCAACAACTTCAGGCTTTATCTTTATTTCTTTCAAATCTTTTTTTCCGGTAGCAACTACTGTAACCGCTCCACCACCTGAGCTAGCTTCAATGGTTTTTTCTTCAAGTTCTTCTTGAACCTTTTGCATATCCTTTTGCATTTTTTCTGCCTGTTTCATTAAATTCCCCATATTCATGCCCCCAAACCCCCCGGGGAAACCACCTTTAGCCATTAAATATCCCTCCATTATAATAATTTTTAATTTTCAATTATACTTTTTCAATTTTTAATTCGACTACGATTATACATTGTCATTTATTAATTATCAATTGCTTTTCAAGTCATTCCTCAATAACGCTAATGGGAACATTAAACTTTTTCGCCAATTCTTCAATCTTAGTATCTTCTTTCACTTTTTTAACAGTTTCTTCTACTTTTGCATCTTCACTCATACATTTTATATTGTAATCAATTCCAAAAACTTTCTTAACAATAGTTTTAAGGAGTATGGTGTTTTCATTTTTCATTATAACTGTCTTTCTAAATTCCGAAGATTTCTTATCTAAGATAACAGCAATTGTTCTTTCATCCAGTTTTTTTGCTTTGGTTCCTATAAGATTTGCATATAATACCATCTTTCCGCTGCTTTTTAAATCAGTTATTACTTCATCCCATTCCTCAAGATAATCAGCAGAATCCATACTATCAGCAACAGCTTTTTTGCCTTGGCTTTTGGACTCGCTAACAGCTTGAACCTCTTGCTTGCCGGAAGATTTATCCTCGACAATTACCTTCTCAGTCTGCGGCTTTTTTGCTTTTGACAAAGCCTCTTCCAACCTGACCATTCTCTCTTCAAAAGCACTATCAGCAATAGATGATTTTTCCTTGCAAAGCTTAAGCATACCGACTTCTATAATTATTCTGGGCATCGCAGCCCATTTAAGCGAAGCTTCAACCTCTGAAAGTTGTTCAACAATTTCAGCTAATCTCTGATTTTCAAATCTTCCTGAGAGGTCTCTAAGTTCATCCGGGTTTCTTGAAGCTAAATAGGTATTCGCACCCTCTCCCGCTGTTTTAAATATCATTATATCCCTAAAAAACCTAACTAATACTGATGTAAACTGAGCCAAGTCTTTTCCACTCTTTGCAAGCTGGTCAACAATCTCAATTAAAGTTGAGAAGTTCTTTTCTGAAATGGCTATGGCAATATCATGGAGAAACTGTTCTCTAGGAAGCCCAATTGTATCTGCAACAATTTCTTTGGTTATTTTGCTGGTTCCGCCCATACATTGGTCCAATATACTGATTGCATCCCTCAAAGCACCGTCTGCCGATCTTGCAATAAGTTCTAGAGCATCTTGATCTGATTGTATTTGGCTTTCCTTAACAATATCATTAAGCCTTGATGTTATATCATTAATACTTATCTGCTTGAACTCAAATCTTTGGCACCTGGACAATATTGTAGCCGGAAGTTTATGAGATTCGGTAGTTGCTAGTATGAATATAACATGTTTGGGAGGCTCCTCAAGAATTTTTAGCAGTGCATTAAAAGCTCCTATAGAAAGCATATGCACTTCATCAATAATATAAACCCTGAATTTTGCAACAGAAGGCATGTAAAAAACTTCATCTCTTATTAACCTTACATCTTCAACACTGTTATTAGATGCTGCATCAATTTCGACAACATCCATTATGGTCCCAGAAATAATTCCCCTGCAAACATCACATTCATTACAAGGGTTTCCCTCATTAGACTGCAAACAGTTTACAGCTCTGGCAAGAATTTTAGCCATACTTGTTTTTCCAGTTCCTCTGCCGCCAGAAAAGAGATATGCATGGGCAATTCTATTATTAAAAATTTGATTTTTTAATACCTTAACCACATTCTGCTGGCCAACAATCTCATCAAAAACCATCGGCCTCCATTTCCTATATAAAGCAATATAAGACATATGATTCACCCTCAAAGCCAAAAATAATAGGATAGATAAATATCTATCCTATTATAACATACGTATGAAATTTTTCTATATTTACTGTTCGAATATATCCTTAAAAATATTTGCATTTCCAGCTTTAAACAAATCAGATAACGCTTCCACAACCTCTGGGCTGAATTGCGAATCTTTACACCTAAGTATTTCCTTAATAGCATCCTCTTCAGACATTGCATTCCTATAAGCTCTATTTGATGTCATTGCATCAAGTGCATCGGCAACAGAAATAATCTGGGCTTCAAGTGATAATTCCTCTTTGTCCAATCCTGACGGATATCCTTTGCCGTCCCATCTTTCATGATGGCTGGCAATAGCCCTTATTGCAACATCAGATAAACCAACAGGCTCAAGGATTCTTTTGCTTATAGCTGGATGCTTCTTAATCTGCTCGAATTCGTCATCTGTCAGTCTACTTGGTTTTCTAAGTATAGCATCAGGTATTCCGATTTTTCCGATATCATGTAAAATACCTGCAATTCTGATTTCATCTATCTGTTCTTTCGGCAATCCCATCTTCTCGGCAATTACAACCGCAAGCCTAGAAACCCTGTATGAATGTCCCCTTGTATAATTATCTTTAGCTTCAATTGCTGCAATTAAAGCATTAACAGTCTTAATAAAGTTCTTTCTGGACATATCAAACAGTTGTGCATTTTCAATAGCAATCGCAGCATTATTAGCAATAGATGAGAGCAGGCTCTTTTGCCGTGAGTTGAATTTTGTTACTGTTCCAACAATTAGAATGCCTATTCTCTTTTCTTTGGTTTTTATTAAAGTAACAAGTAATTCTTTAACTTTTTCATTTGGCTTTTTTACAATATTTATTCTATCAATAGTCTCAAAATATGTGAAATCATGTATCGTTATTGTATCTGATCTGTTTAAATTACTCAAAATTTGTTCAAAATATGAGGCATCAATATTTATACAAGGCAAATCTCCTACATCACTTATTATATCTTCCAGATACTCTCCCGCATATGCTTTTGGAATTAGCTCTTTTCCATCTTCATCTATCATCCTTAATATGCAAAGAGGGTTTCTGAGTACTCTGCATATTTCATTAACAACCATGTTTATAACATTATCAATCTCAAGAGTAGCATTCAATTTTCTGCTCAAACTATTTATTGTTGCAGCTTCTTTATAAGAAGCAATTATCTCCTGCTCCATCTTTTTCTTTTGGGTAATATCTCTAATAATTGCCTGAATTCCTATAATTTCGCCATCGTATACAAAGTTAGTTAATGTTGCTTCTGTCAGAATATAGTTCCTATTTTTATGCATTAGCTCTAGCTCTATAGTTAATGAGTTTTTTGATTTTAACTCGCTGCTTACTTTTTCAAGAAATGTTTCAGAAAGTCCGGGCTTTATCAGCTCTCTGATATTCCGCCCTTCAATTTCCTGTCTGTTATAACCCAAAATATCTTTGACAATTTCGTTAATAAAATAAATATTCCCGTCAAGCCGTATAACGCAAACAATGTCTGCTATACTCTTAACCAGGGAATAATATTTTTGTTCTGAATCATTCAGTTGGTTAATAGTGGCTTGAAGCTGGCCATAAGAAGCCTCCAGCTCCATATTTGCCTGCTGGATTTCTATATTTTTTGCATATATTTCTAACGCTTGAAGTTCAAGCTCCCTCTTATCCGCTTTAATCTTATCTGTCATTTTGTTGTATGTATGTCCAATTTCGTTAAATTCGTCCATGTCAGGAAATTCTATTTGCTTATCCAAGTCACCAGATTCAACAGCCATAAGCCCTCTCTTCATTTGCTGCAAAAGTTTTGTTACTGTTTTCTGGATATAAAATAAACTCATAAAAAATACAACAAACCCAAAAATCGCAATGCATAATGCGACGCCCTTAAGGAAAAATGCTGTATCACATGTAATGAAAGCATTAAAATAAATCAAAGCAACGAATGCAGCGATTGGTAGTACAGATATTGAAAACAACAATAAAAAGATTCTCGTTTTCAGACTTGTAAGCTTCATAAACACAACTCCCAATGTCCCTCGCAAATGAAAATATAATATGAGAAGTTCTAAAAAGAAAAATGAAAAACTGAAAAGTTGAGCAAATATCTCTTATATAGAATATTATACCATACTATTACCGGATTTTGAAGTTTTTTGTTAAATTTATGTGCATAATAAAGTTATTTCTTGTATTAAGTTCTTAAATTGATAGGGACGGTTATCCAAAATGCCTAGCAATAAGGATAATCGCCCCTATGTTAAAATAATAAGGCTGTGCACCTTTTATTCGACTGCACCATACAAGCGGTATTCATAATGTTTGCTCAAATCAAGTACCCTTGCGGCACACAGAAGGGTCTACTTACCGCTGCTTTCTTCCGAATCTGACGGAGTTCACAGATTCCTGTTGCGCAAGACCTGATTTTCATCACCACTTATTATTCTCCAGCCCTACATGAAACAGCCTATAAAAGGAATTAAGCCCTGCTATAGCGGATTGCAGGTACAGGGCACCGCTACCTCCCCGCCTAGCACAGCCAAAACTATTTTTGGCTTTACAGCTTCTACATTATACGGCAATCTAGTTTATTAATCAATATTAATTATTCCCTAACTATTCACCTTTAGCCAAAGAAATTTGTTCCCCAACCCGTTCCAGCAAGTCTTTTAATTCGTGAAAACATTTCCTGTATACATCAATCGGCATTCCATAAGGATCTGCAACATCTCTTGCAGCTGATTGCTCATTATCTTGAACCGCAGAAGTATATTCGTATATTGAGAAGACTTTATCCCTAAAACCGGGAAACTGTGCAGATATATTCTTTTTCTGAAGCCAAGTCATACAAAGAACTATATCTGATGAATCAAGCATCTGCTTAACCAACTTTTTAGCGCGATGATTTCCTGTATCAATTCCGCTTTCCCTAAGGACTTCAACAGCACTCTGATTTGCCGGATCCCCTTCCCACGCCGCCAAGCCGGCCGAAGAAACTTTTACATTCTCCATTCCTTTTGAAGCAAGGATATTTTTTAAAATTGCTTCTGCCATAAAGCTTCTGCATGTATTACCAGTACAAACAAAAAGTACGTTCATAATTTACCACCAACCCTAATAACATTGTACCCCGCCGCTCTTACCATTCGGTTCATTATGGCCATTCCAATACCGTCCTTTTCAAGTGATTCCATAAAAATGATATCCACTTTCTCTTCATCAAATTCTCTAAGAAGCCTAAAAAGATTTGAGGCTATTGTCTCAGGATTATCCCTATCTCCAACAGAGAAAACCAATCCTTTGTCATATGCCTTTCTTGTCTGCTCTGTGGCCATTATACCAACCTTTTTACCCTCAGCAGACAGGTTTTCAGTTTTCAACTTTATTTCTTTAACTATACTCTCAATTGGCCCATCAATCAAAGTCACTTGCGCTTTCGGCGAATAATGCTTATATTTAACTCCTGGGCTTCTAGGTTTTATCGTGCCTTTTTCCATCTTAGCCATTACATGGTTATCTATTTCAACTCTGCCTATTACTTCTTCGATTTGTTCCTTTGTAACCGCACCAGGTCTTAAAATTACGGGTATTTCTCCCGAAATATCAAGAACCGTAGATTCCAGTCCTACCCTGCTATTTCCGCCATCAATAATAACATCAACCCTATCATTTAAATCCTTTATTACATGCTCCGCTGAGGTAGGACTTGGTGAGCCCGAAATATTTGCGCTCGGTGCAGCAATCGGTATATTAGCACATTTTAAAAGTTCCAGCGCAATCAGGTTATCCGGCATCCTAATTCCAACAGTATCAAGTCCTGCTGTAACGATATGCGGAAGCGCTTTTGTCTTTCTTACTACTAAAGTAAGAGGACCAGGCCAGAATTTTTCAGCCAATATCCGAAAGCTTGAAGGTACTTGAGCAGCAACCGATTCTACCTGTTCAATATTCCATATGTGAACAATCAACGGGTTATCTGCAGGTCTTCCCTTAGCCGTAAATATCTTCTTAACAGCATTTTCATCAAGAGCATTAGCTCCTAAACCATAAACAGTTTCTGTAGGGAAGACCGCCGTACCTCCTAATTTTAGGATTTCAGCGGCAGCTATTATTTTATCTTTATCTTTTTTAATGCTCTCAATTTTAAGAATCCTAGTCACTTTGTTCACTCTTTCTATTCAACAATTTTAGTTTATTAATATTAACATATATTTTTTATTAAAACAAATAAGCAAAAATTCTTGTATAAAGAAAGCGCCTTAAAGTTTAAGGCGCTTTCTGGTTATCTTTTTTCTAAACTTACATATGTCTTTTCTGGTGCCACACATTTGTATGCAGGCCTGATTATTCTTGAACCATTTACTATCTCTTCAATCCTATGTGCACTCCATCCGACAATTCTTGAATTCGCAAAAAGCGGAGTGAATAACTCTGGAGGAATATCAAGCATTCTATAAAGAAAACCTGCATAAAAATCAACATTTGCACATATAGGCTTACGTAAGTTCTTGTATCTGGCTATAACTTGAGGAGCAACTTTTTCAACCTTGGCGTAAAGGTTGAATTCTTCTGTAAGGCCTTTTTCTTTAGCCAGAGCCTCAACCTGCTTTTTCAATATCAGGTTTCTCGGGTCAGAAATTGTGTATACCGCATGCCCCATGCCGTAGATTGTTCCGGTCCCATCAAAAGCTTCCCGATTTATAATCTTTTTTAAGTAAGCTTCGATTTCTGCATCATCATTCCAGTCTTTAATATTTACTTTCATATCCTCAAACATCTGGACAACCTTAATGTTTGCCCCTCCATGCTTAGGACCCTTTAAGGATGACAATGCTCCAACAATTGTAGCATAGGTATCAGTTCCGGTTGATGTTAAAGCATGAGTCACGAACGCTGAATTATTACCTCCTCCATGCTCTGCATGAAGCACCAACGCTAAATCAAGCAGTTCCGCTTCAAATCTGGTAAAATTGCCATCCGGCCTTAACATATATAATATGTTTTCAGCCGTTCTGTACTCAGGTTTTGGACTGCGTGGCAGTAAGCTATTTTGCTTATGATAATAATTAGAAAGCTGGTAGCCATAAATTGTAAGTAATGGAAAGCAAGCAATCAAGCCTATGCTCTGCTTCAGCACATTCTCAATGGATATATCATCCGGCTTTTCGCAATATCCGTATAAGGCTAGTACGTTTTGAGATAATACATTCATAATATCCGTACTTGGCGAATTCATAATCATATTTCGAGCAAAATCTTTTGGGAGACATCTTCTTTGAGCGAGATAACTTTCAAACTCTTCAAGCTCCTGCTTTTGTGGCAGAAACCCAAAAAGCAGAAGGTAGCAAGTTTCCTCAAACCCAAACCGGCTTTCAGACATAAATCCTTCTACAATATCATTTATCTCTACCCCTCTATATATCAGCTTGCCCGGTATTGGGATTGTCTCCCCTTTTTTTACAATATACGATTGAATTTCTCCAATTTCGGTTAATCCAACAAGCACACCCCTGCCCTCTTTATCGCGCAAGCCGCGCTGCACATCATACTTCTGATACAGTTCTTCACTAATATAATCTTTTCTGGATGCCATTTCCCGATATTTCTGTAACAGGACTTCTTCCGAATCAATAATAGGTACACTCACTAAAATCCCTCCTTATTTTTTAACGATTTTCATGTTTTACATCCAACGGAAATAGTAGATTCCGAACAAGCTTATTTAAAATAAGTTATTTTCATATTCTATATTAAAAAATATAATTTGTGAAGTATTTACTTTTTAGATAAAACTTACAAGTATTCCAGCCAATATACCAAGCATATTACCGACAGACGACAGTTTTCCAGAATGTACTCTTTTCGCTTCAGGAATAAGCTCGCTGCATACAATATAAATCATTGCACCTCCCGCAAATCCTAAACATGCAGCAATAATCTCCCGTGAAATCTCTCCCAGCAAGACTCCAATAAATGCACCGACTGCAGTAGGAAGTCCTGAGAGCAGGGTCCAAAAAATGACCTTTGAGCTTTTGATTCCTGCCGCTCGCAGAGGAACCGCAACAGCCATCCCTTCTGGAATATCATGAACCGCTATAACAAGCGCTATACTAAGGCCTAGCTTTATTGATGCTTCAAATCCCGAACCTATGGCAATCCCTTCCGGGAAATTATGAAGTGAAATCCCTATTGCCATAAGTATTCCGGTCTTTAGCAGATTATTATCCTTAACCGCCTTTTTTACATAGTTTAGCCTTTTAACTGCATCATCCAATACTATTATCATTAATGTTCCTATTACTACACCCCAACATGCAAGGCTGACACTTCCCAGCTCAAAGGCTTCAGGAAGAAGGTCAAAGCATACTACAGAAAGCATTAATCCGGCAGAAAATTCTAAAATAAACCCCAGAATCCTGCTTGATTCTTTCTTGACAAGAAACGCTAATAACCCACCGCTTCCAGTTCCTACAATACCTGAAAGCAGTCCAATTAATGTTATTTCTAAAATTCTGTTCATAAAATATCTAAGCTCTTCGCTGAGTTTATTAATATTTAATCTTATTCCTGCATAATAGAATATAGAAAGAAAAAATCCTCTTTCGAGGATTTTTTCTTTCTATATTCTATTCATTTGAACCCTGTCTTAATCTCTCGCTTCTATCATTTGTTATCAATGCATCTATCATATCATCAATTTCGCCATTAACGAAAGTATCCAGCTTGTAAAGCGTAAGTCCAATTCTATGGTCAGTTATTCTTCCCTGCGGAAAATTATATGTTCTTATTCTTTCACTCCTATCCCCGGTTCCAACTTGACTTTTTCTCTCCTGAGCAAGTTTTGCATTCTCTTCTTCCAGCATCTTTTCGTATACTCTTGCTCTGAGAATCCTCATTCCCTTATCCTTATTCTTCAACTGGGATTTTTCATCCTGGCATGAAACAACTATTCCTGTAGGTATATGAGTTATTCTAACTGCAGAATCTGTGGTATTGACGCACTGTCCCCCAGGTCCTCCTGCTCTAAATACGTCTATTCTTAAATCATTCTGATTGATTTCGACTTCAACCTCTTCAGCCTCAGGTAGTACTGCAACCGTAACAGTTGATGTATGAATCCTTCCACTTGCTTCTGTTTCAGGAACTCTCTGAACCCTGTGAACGCCGCTTTCGAATTTTAGTTTGCTGTATGCCCCTTTTCCTTCAATCATAAAGATTACTTCTTTAAAGCCGCCTAAGCCGGTAGGGTTGGAGCTCATTATCTCTGTCTTCCATCTGTTTGCTTCTGCATAACGGCAATACATCCTAAAAAGAACTCCGGCAAATAAAGCTGCCTCATCTCCACCAGCGCCTCCCCGGATCTCCACAATAACATTTTTATCATCATTAGGGTCTTTAGGAAGAAGCAAAAACTTTAACTCTTCTTCAACCTTCCCGATTTTCTCTTGCGCTTCCGCCAGTTCCATTTCGGCAAGCTCTTTCATATCTTTATCCTGCAAAAGATCTTGTGCATCTTTAATATCTTTTGATACTTTTTTATATTCTATGAACTTCTGAACAATGTCTTCAATTTCAGAGTGTTCTTTCATGAGTTTTCTCCACTCATCTTGATTAGCTATTACATCAGGGTCGCTAAGCTTTTTATTTATTTCTTCATATCTTTTTTCAACAAATTCAAGTTTTGAAAACATGGTTATTTCCTTTCCAATAAATCTTTTCTGCCCCTATCTGTCTTCCCTCCTCAAAAGGTGGGAACGGAAGGCATTGCTCTAGGATTTTTCATCTAAAAACACTTCTAGGAATACAGTTCGTTTCTCCCAATTGTGGGAGAAAGATAGAATGAGGGTTTGAGTTAACATATTCTCGGAAGCGGTTCTCCCGACAGCATATCCAAAATTCTACTTCCACTTCCAACAGTCTTTAATATTACCATAGGTTCATCTGTGTTGTCTACTACCCTTCCAATTATTGATGCTTCTTTTCCATATTGGTGTTTTCCCATAACATTTATAAGCTTTGGTGCATCTTCTTGTTTAACAAAAGCTACAATTCTTCCTTCATTTGCCAGGTAAAATGGGTCAAATCCCAGTAAATCACATACCCCTTTGACATCTTCCTTAACCGGAATTGCCTCCTCTAAGATTTCTATGTTCACACCAGACTGTATAGCTATTTCATTTAAAACAGTTGCAATACCTCCTCTAGTAGCATCTCTCATAACATGTATCTCAGGAGCGGCAGCAAGCATGCTTTCAACAAGTTTATTCAACGGCGCTGCATCACTTTTTACAAAGGTCTTGAATCCAAAGTCTTCTCGTGAGGTAACAATCGATGCTCCATGATTACCTATTGAACCGCTTAGTATGATAGCGTCTCCGGCCTTTGCTAATGCTCCTCCTATTATAATTCCTTCAGGTATTATCCCTATGCCGGATGTATTAATAAAAATTCCGTCAGCACTTCCCTTATCAACAACTTTTGTATCTCCGGCCGCTATTATAACTTCTGCCTCAAGAGCCGTTTCAGCCATTGACTTTATTATTCTCTCCAGCTTTTCAATCTCAAAACCCTCTTCTATAATAAATGAAGCAGTTAAAGCAAAAGGCTTTGCCCCCATAACCGCTAAATCGTTTACAGTTCCGCAGATAGCAAGCTTTCCAATGTCTCCGCCTTCAAAGAAGATTGGTTTCACAACAAACGAATCGGTTGTAAACGCAATCTGTCTGTTATTAATATTTATGACTGCAGAATCATCCATTCTATCTAGAATTGGATTGGAAAAATGCTTTTGAAAGATGGTTTCAACCAGGTTTCTGGTCTTTCCTCCGCCACTTCCATGACTTAAGGATATTCTATCTATCATTTTTTTCTCCTTTTAATGATTTTCTTATTGGTGAATTTGGGGATTTCACTTATGTATTCCTTAGAAGTGTCTTTGGAGCTTTCTTCTCAAAAGAGGCACCTAAGGTTCCTCTTTTGTAATCTCCTCCTCTGCATCCCCACTTCCCAGCAAGAGATTCTAATTCCTTGCTTTGCCTTCCGCTACCATGTCCTGATTCGCATCCATGCTCAAGGACATTAAACTTTGCATCGTGCAAAGTTTCACGCTTCAGTCTGCATCTGCGGAATAGAGTCTCTAAGCTTGTCCGTTCAAATGGATGCTAAAACCTTAAACCCTTTAGCTCGCTTGTGTAACTGTTTAGAAAAAACTCGGGAAAGTTTTTTCAGTGAACCCGGGCAGCCTCCGCGGCATGTGAGCGGCGACTTTTCCGCCGATTTTGGTCGGCCAAAAGCGGCAAAGAAATCTCCAAAGACACTTCTTTGTATTTTCTTAATGGAAGAAATATAAAATGAGAGTTAACTGTCAACTTTAAATTTAAAATACGCCGCGCAGCTCCCTTCTCCTGAAACCATGCATGGTCCCTTTGGCTTTTCCGGTGTACAAACCTTCCCAAACAATTGACACTCAACCGGTTCTATCAACCCTTTAATAACCTCACCGCATTTGCATAATCCTGTTTCCTTCCATTCCGGCATCCCTAGTCCCATTGCTTTTCTAATATCAAATCTGCTATATTCTTCAGACAGCTCCAATCCTGAATTTCTTATAAATCCAAAGCCTCTCCAGCTATCATCACAAAGTTGAAAAACTTCATCAATAACTTGAACTGCCTGCGGATTACCATTTTCCGTACCTGCACGCTTATATGCGTTTTCAATCTTTGCTTTTCCCAAAGAAATCTGTTTAACAAGCATATTTATTGACGCAAGGATTTCTGCAGATTCAAAACCTGCGATAACACATGGAATTTTATATTCTTCAGTAATAAAATTATATCTCTCCTGCCCGGTAACTGCAGTCACATGTCCTGGGCATATAAGTCCGTTAATCCTTATTTCATTAGAATCAAGTAATTCTTTTAGTGCCGGAAAAAGCAGTTTTAACCCCGATAAAATATAGAAGTTTTCTAAATGTTTATTTTTTGCATTTTTTACTGCAAGCCCAATAACTGGTGCTGTAGTTTCAAACCCAACTGCAAGAAAAACAATCCTCTTTTGCGGATTGTTATTTGCAATATTCAGACAATCAAGGGGCGAATAAACAACCTTAATTTCTGCTCCTTGTATTCTTGCATCCTCGAGCGACTCATCTGTTCCGGGGACCCTGAGCATATCACCAAACGTACAAATGATTGTATCTTTTTCCTTCGCAATCTTTACGGCTTGGTCAATGTATTCTGCCGGAGTTACACATACAGGACACCCCGGCCCTGAAATAAGTTTTATACTCTTAGGAAGCATGGCCTTGATTCCATACCTATATATACTCATAGTGTGGGTTCCGCAAACTTCCATTAGAGAAACATTATTTTTAAGCTTGGCTGCTGATTTCTCAATTAAATCAATATATCTTTTTTCAATCTGTGGATCTCTCTTAAAAAGCATCTTTCATCTCCTCAAACAGCTGAATTATTTCTGATGCTTGGTCTTGGTCAATTTTCTGGATTGCACAGCCGGCATGGACCAAAAGATAGTCGCCTTCACGGACATCCTTAAGAAGTTCAATGGATACTTCTTTATGAATCCCCATAAAATCCAGCACAGCAATTTTTTCAGTTTTTGAGATAACCTTGCCTGGAACTGCAACACACATAGCTTTTCTCCGTTTTTGTTTAGATTATATATTGTTTGTATGAGAAGTGTAAATAGTAACTGTCCACCGATTTAATTAAATTGACCCATATAATTAAAAGTGATAATATATACAGTATAATTTCATTTTTCAATAGCCCTTGCGCTATTTATTATAAAAACTTCAATTCATATTTGAAAGAAGTGATTTAAGGTGGGAAACATGAATATCTGGACACCTAATATGGAATTTATGATCGGTCAAATATGGGATCAAGGAGAAGGACTCTACATCATTGACAGCAATGGAAAACGAGGGTTTTTAAGGTACAATCTAAGTGATAGATGCTTTGATCTGAGAAATTCGAGTGAAACACGTATTGCTTCATTTGTACCAAACGGCAGTGAATTCGAGATTAAAAGATATGGATGGGAACCTGTTGGAAACATCAGAGCCGATGGAAGAGTTTTTAATCGCTCAGGGACGAAATGGTATTGCACATTTGATCCATACACCCCATTCCAAATTCCCAGGTACTAATCAACAGAGACCCCGAATTATTCGGGGTCTCTGTTATAAATTTTAGGAAATCTTATTCCATTTTCCTTATTATCTCAAAGAAATCTGTAAAGTGTTCCCTCTCTGTACTGGTCCTGCTGCTTTGGCTATAGCTACCACTTCCACTGCTTCCGCCGGAAACCTCCATGACCCACATAAGCGCAGTTATCGCTACTCCAAGACACAGAGCCATAAATCCAAACCCAATAAGGACCGGCCAAAGGAAATACACAATGCCCCCTGTAATCCCAATGCCAGCGATTGCTGCAATAATCTCGTCCCCGAATATTGCTTTACATATAAACCTGAAGAATCTGAATATAACATAAGCTCCAATAATTCCAAATATTATTAATACTAGAGCCATTCCTGCCCAGATTATTGCAGTTTGAGTATCGGGTGGACTTGAGAATGCTTGTATTAACTCAGATAAATAACTTTTCCAATACATCAATACTTCTCCCCTTTCAACTTCTGTTTTTAATAACATCTATTAATGCTTAACCCAATATTCAATTTTGAATATTCCTCTCTGGTTAACCTCCTTTTTAAGTAAGATTAAACTAAATTCTTTTAATAGAAAGAAAATTAATGGTTATTGAAATTCATTTACCGATAACTTTATCACATTTTTGTTTTATTTTCAATTTTATTCCGCAAACCTCCATTATCGAAATTTTCTTTGAGAGTTTCTTTGCGTATTTTTCTATGGATTCTATAAGTTTTTGCTGAAGTCCATAACACATCCTTTATCTCCTCATACAAGCTTATTATCTCTACCGCTTCAGTTTTAGAAATAACTTTTCCGGGAACAGCAACGCACATTATTTTTCTCCGTTTTTGTTTTGCTTATATGTTGTTTGAATAATAAGTGTAAAGGGGCAAAGACTCTTTATTCCGCAAAGAATTGCCGAATACTCTGTTTGCTTCAGATTGACTGGATTTCTTTCTTCATGGTATAATTTTGCAATAAATACTTTTTCGATACAGCGCTTTTGTGCTAGATAATATGGATACCCCTAAGATATAATTATTATATGAAAGGCGGAATGGCAGTGGATTATAAAGATAATAGAAAACTCAGGAAGTTTATTGATTGCATCCATAAAAACCCAGGATACATCTATCTAGTACTGTCATTTATTCTTGCCGGTGCTACCATGTGCATAGGCAAATGGCTTCTTGAAAGCATGAATCCAATTCAGCTCAATACTTACTGTGCTGCAATAGGATTCGTAATAACTGTCGGTATCAATTTGAAACTGAATAAAGATAGGAAGAAGTCACCCAAAAAAGAACAAGAAATTGATATAGCAAACCTAATTTTTATTGCTCTTACGGGTTATATTTTAATAGCAATTTGCTATGACACAGCCCTTTGGGTCATGCCGGTAAGCCAAACAATCATTTTATACTACTTATACCCCATTTTTATCTTTTTGGCATGCCGGTTATTTATTAAGAAGGAAGACACCTCATTTAGTCCTGCAAAAATCATAGGACTTCTGTTGGCTTTTTCGGGAGCAGTTCTGGTAGCAACAGAAGGAAATTTTAGTCTTGGTTTGTCTTCTCTTAATACATTCGGGATTTTCTTCATAGGATTAAGTATATGCATAATGGTGACATATACAATTAGAGTAAAGAAAACGGAAAAGGAAATACCCCCTCTTAAATTTCTATTTACAGGGCAGCTTCTGGCCCTAATAATCGGGCCTGCAATACTCACCTATTACCACTGGTGGATAATGGTTAATGGAGTTCAGATAGTATGCATGATAATCACAGCTATAACATATAACGCTTATAGCGTTTTATATCTAAAAGCCACCAAACTCCTGCCTAATCAGAAGCTGGCATCTTGGTCTTACCTTGAGCCTGTGATTGCAGCAGGTATTGCAGTTGTTTTTCTCGGAGAAAGTTTGGGATGGTATGCCATAATTGGGTCGTTTCTTGTTCTAGTTGGCATTTTCATTGGATACAAAGAATATACCGTTGAAAATTAAGAAATATTAATAAGAGAAGAAGG
The DNA here is from genome assembly GCA_050260055.1 of Ignavibacteriales bacterium. Taxonomy (GTDB): domain Bacteria; phylum Bacillota; class Clostridia; order Acetivibrionales; family UBA4821; genus JBLMYQ01. The sequence goes on along the minus strand of JBLNBO010000005.1, from coordinate 80,214 downwards.
TATCTCTAGATACCTTCTTCTCTTATTTCGGCTTATTAATTTAGCTGCCTGGTCCCATATAAAATGAGTCTATTTACTCATTTTATATGGTTGACATAATATGTTTACGTTGGTAATATTAGAGTATAGCCATTTCTTTATTAGTGCCTGTTTCAACCACTAATAACCCAATTATTTTTTATTAAATTTTAGGAGATGATTCTTTTGGCAAAAAGACACTTTACTTTCTTATTTATTGCATTATTTCTTTTCTTAATCCCCTTTTTCAGCTTTAACTCCATTGCCGCAAAGCCCTTAAGAGATAGAATTCCGCCGACAGCGCCTTCTGGTCTTACATCAAGTATAATAACCGATAATGCTGTAGATTTGACTTGGAATCTTTCTACTGATAACATCAAGGTTACCTCGTATTATATTTACAAAAACTCTTCTTACTTGGCATCATCATTAACAGCATCATATAAAGTAACCGGGCTTACTGCTGGCACATCCTATACTTTTTACATCAAAGCCAGGGATGGAGCAGGAAACTTTTCAGCATCAAGCAACATATTGACTGTGACAACAACCAAGCCAGTTCAGCCCCCAGCTTCAACCCGTAAAATCGTGGGATACTATGCAGGCTGGGCTGGATACAGCGGCTTTACCCCTGATAAGATTGATGCAGATAAATTGACACATATCAATTATGCATTTGCCAATATAGGAAGCGACCTAAAAATTGTAATTGGCGACTCAAGTATAGATCCCTCAAATTTTGAAAAACTAAAATCATTAAAAATACAACATCCTCATATTAAGACACTTATATCTGTCGGGGGATGGTCCTGGTCAGGAAAGTTTTCTGATGCCGCTTTATCAGACAGCTCCCGCACTACATTTGCAGACAGTTGTGTCCAATTTATAAAGACAAATGGGTTTGATGGCATAGACATAGATTGGGAATATCCAGTAGCAGGAGGACTTTCAACTAATGTCTCCAGACCTGAAGATAAACAGAACTTTACACTTCTCCTAGCCAAAATACGCCAAAAGCTTGATTTCCAAGGCGCTATTGATGGAAGAACATATCTTCTGACAATTGCAGGAGGAGCAAGCCAGTATTATATCAATAACACAGAAATGGCAAAGCTCTATCAATACTTGGATTTTGCTAACATAATGACATACGATATACATGGAACATGGGATACATATACAGATTTTAATTCTCCTTTATATAATAATACCGATACTTCTGCGCAGTACAAGTGGAGCGTTGATTCTGCTGTATATTCATGGCTAAAGGCCGGTGTTCCGGTGACTAAGATTGTAATAGGCATTCCTTTCTATGGATACAAGTATAACTCTGCAATCAACGCGAACAATGGTTTATATCAGAGGTTCTCTGGAGGTTCTGCCGTAAGCTATTCGAACATTGCCGCAAACTATATAAACGCATCAGGTTACATACGTTACTACCACTCTCAATCACAAGTGCCTTGGCTGTTCAATGGCTCAACATTTATAAGTTATGATGACCAGCAATCAATTGGGGCAAAAACCGGTTATGTAAAAACAAAAGGCCTTGGTGGTGCAATGTTATGGGAATTAAGCCAAGATCCTAACAAGGTTTTGCTTAGTGCAGTTTATAACGGGCTTCAGTAAAAAGAAGAGTCAGGTTTATCCTGACTCTTCCTATCTTGTTACCAATCCATCCCTATTCTTCTTACCTAGAGTAATTTGAGCTGTTTTAGGCACTCCATCCGTTACATAATCAACCTTTATGGTATCATTCGGACTCTTACTGTACAATGCACACCTTAAATCCATCATTGTATGGATACTTTGGTTATCTATTTTGTTTATTATATCACCAATCCTTATACCTTTCCCTGCCGCGGGGCTGCCGAAATCCACCTTTGCAACGTAAATCCCTGAATCTATCTTCAAATCAGGCTGAATATACGGGATTATCTCTTTATCATATGCAAAGATTCCGAGATATGGCTCATTGAATTTTCCTTTGTTAATAAAACTATTGATAATAGGCTTGGCAATGTTTATAGGAATTGCAAAACCTATACCTTCTGCAGAGCTTACCTTTATTGTGTTTATTCCAATCACTTCACCTCTTGCATTCATAAGAGGCCCTCCACTGTTCCCCGGATTTATACTTGCATCAGTCTGTATCAAATCCTCCATATAATTTATTCCTTTTTCAGTTTCAATCTCAACAGTTCTATTTAAAGCGCTAACAATTCCAGAAGTGACTGTTTTCTGAAATTGAAGGCCAAGCGGATTTCCAACAGCAATTGCTGCTTCTCCTACCCTTATTGCCCCCGAGTCACCTAATCTCACTGCTGGCAAACCTGAAACATTAATTTTTACTACCGCCAAATCAATAATCGGATCAGACCAGAGGGTAACTCCATCAACACTGTCACCACCAGAAAGTGTTACTATTATCCTTTTGCTTTTTCCCCCTGCAACGTGGTGGTTTGTCAGAATATAACCATTCGAATCGACTATTATTCCCGAGCCTACTCCCCAGCTCTCTGTTGATGCTTTAAAGATAGAATTCCCATCCGGTTTTAAAACTGCAATTCCAACAACCGGCTGAATCCATCGGCTTGCAACCTCTGAGGCTGGGGTGCTTATATTGGCCTGTGATTGTGCGGCAATTTGCTGAGGAACTGAAATATTTTGTTTAGGGACCTTAACAGACTCAGTTTGGGGAGTGGATTTTTGTATATTAGTTCCTATATACCCCAAAAATGCAGCTGCCAAAACAATAAATGTAATTATCGATGTAAGAATTGAAACAAAAATATTTTTTCGGCCGGTGTAATATCTCATAATCTCATCTCCGTTTAACACTTAATAATTAAAAACCATTTGTGTTTTAAGTATCCAACACTATCTTTAAATAACTCATTTCTAGTATTATCCTAAATAAGTTTTTAATACATATACATTAAATTGACACTATTTTCTCATTGGTGTTATAATTAGCGAAACTACATATTCAAATAACTTTAACCAATAAATCTTGAAAGGAAAGCTATTATGAATATATTCTGGGATGAATCAAAAAACCTATTCAATCTTATGGTAAAAATCAGACGTGAACTTCACTCACATCCTGAAATTGATAAGGAGTTAAAAAACACTGCCAACCTTGTTGAAAAGCATTTACAAGATAATGGCATTGCGTATAAGAGATTTCCTAATAACGGGATTGTTGCCGAAATAGGCAAATCGAGAAATGGGATTGTCGCTTTAAGAGCTGATATGGATGCTTTAACCGTACAGGACATGAAAGATGTTCCTTATAAATCTACCATCCCAGGAAAAATGCATGCATGCGGGCACGATGCTCATACTGCAATTCTCATTGCAGTCGGGATACTATTAAAGAAAATGGAAAGCAAGCTGAATGGCACAGTTAGGCTAATTTTTCAACCAGCAGAAGAAACTGATGGCGGCGCCCAAGACATGATTGAGTTTGGCTGTCTTGAAAACGTCAATGCAATATTCGGCCTTCACGTTGATGAAGTAATTGAAATAGGTACAGTAGGGCTTAAAAAAGGCCTGGTCTGTGCAGCTTCAAACCCCTTCAGTATAAAAATAACTGGGAAAGGGGCTCATGGAGCATCTCCACATGACGGAATCGATGCAATAGTAACAAGTGCAAAGATTATTGAAAATCTTCAGACTATTGTTTCAAGGGAGATCTCCCCAGTTAAGAATGCCGTTGTTACAGTTGGTACAATCAATGGGGGAACAGCACCAAATGCCATTTCAAGCAGTGTTGAAATGACAGGTATCTTAAGAACGGTTGGAGATGACTTGCGCAGCTTCTGTAAAGATAGAATCACATCAATTGTTACCCAGACTGCAGATATGATGAGAGCAAGAGCAGAAATCAGTTTTGTTGATGGATACCCTTCTTTTGATAACAATGCTGATTTGGCTCAGACTTTCGTAGAACTGATTTCTTCATTAAACAATGTTGCCCTAAAAGAAGTTGATTTTCCTTCAATGGGAGTTGAAGATTTTGCATATTATACTAAGAAAGTCCCCGGACTATACTATAAACTGGGATGCCGTAATGAAAAGAAAGGCATAACAAATCCAGCCCACGGAAGCTATTTTGATATTGACGAAGAATGTATGATTCTTGGCTGTATGCTTCAAAGTATGCTTGCATATAATTTTTTAAACAACTAAAAACACTTACCATTAAATAATGGAATTTAAACATATTATTAGACAGGGGGAACTACTATGGAGATTAAAGACCTAATCACCGAAGCATATGACAACAGAAGTTTGCTTCAAAATCCAGAATATAAGCAAGCAGTTGAAGAAGCATTCGCACTTCTTGATGCGGGGAAAATCCGCGCCGCAGAAAAGTCGTCTGATGGAAAATGGGTAACAAATGAATGGGTAAAAAAAGCAATATTAATGTATTTTGGCCTTAGCCAGATTAAGGAAGAATTGTTGGGCCCAATACTTTTTAAGGATAAGATTCCGCTAAAAACTAAGAATCTTGATGGAGTAAGAATAGTTCCGCCATCCGTAATGAGGTATGGCTCTTTTGCAGAAGCCGGAACCATAATGATGGGGCCTGCCTATGTAAATACAGGTGCTTACATTTCCACAGGAACAATGATTGACTCCTTTACCCTTGCCGGTTCTTGCTGTCAAGTAGGCAAGAACTGTCATATATCTGCTCATGTAACCATAGGTGGAGTACTTGAGCCACCGCAAGCTTCACCTGTAATAATTGAAGACAACTGTTTTGTTGGTGCAAATTCTTCAGTTGTTGAGGGAGTAATCGTTGAAGAAGGAAGCGTAATAAGCTCAGGTGTTAATCTAACTGCAAGCACAAAAATTATTGATGTAAGAAGCGGCGAAAAAGTAGACTGTCCTAAAGGCAGAATACCTTCTTACGTTGTAGTAATACCGGGAATGATGGAAACAGCAGGCGGAGTTTACGCACCAGTTGCTGTTATAAGAAAAAACAGAGATAGGAAAACCGATTTAAAAACATCACTTGAAGAAGCATTAAGATAAGAAAAGGCTCCAGAAGATAACTCAAGGAGAACACGATGAAATATAAAATTCTTAAGAAACAGCCAAATTCCAAGATGTGTCTGGTTTGCGGCCTAAAAAACGAGTTAAGTTTAAAAACGAGTTTTTATGAATTGGAAAGCAGGGAAGTTGCAGGACTTTTTACTTCAATTGATGAACATCAAAGCTATCCTGGAAGAATCCATGGAGGAATCGCAGCTGCAGTACTTGATGAAACAATTGGCCGGGCAAGCATGATAGATGATGAAAATGTGTGGGGGGTAACACTTGAATTATCAGTAGAATATAAGAAGCCCCTTCCTCTAAATGAAAAACTGCTGGCTATTGGCCGTATAACCAAAGATTCAAAAAGAATTTTTGAAGGCTCTGGGGAAATTCTTCTTAGCAATGGAGAAGTTGCCGTCATCGGACATGGAAGATATCTAAAAATGCCTCTTGAAAAGATTTCGGATTTTGGGAAAGACCACGAAGAATGGGGAGTAGTTATTAAAGAAAATGAACCAACCGAAATAGATTTTTAAATGGACGGATTATCCGTCCATTTATTTTTCAAACTCAAATTCACAATCTGCTAGTCTTCTTTTTATCTCATTCATTATTCCTTTTTCTTCTTGAATGCCCCCAGCAGCATAGGTCATTGAGAGTCTTACAAAGTGCCCGGCATCATCCCACGGAACAGTTGAAATCAATTTCTCCATTATCAAGAACTGTGAAAATTCTTCGGCATTTTCAAATCTTCTGCCGCCTTTAATACCTATTGGTGTTTGTACATATAAGAAGAATGAACCTTGAGGCTTTTTAACAGTAAAACCTTTTTCTTTTAAAACCTCAATCATCAGGTCATGTCTTCTAGAATATTTTTCGCTGGTCCTTTGGGTAATTTCGGGATGTTCAAAAGCATACATTGATGCCTTTTGAATGGGTATGAACTGCCCAGCATCACAATTGCCTTTTACTTCTGCCAGGCCTTTTATGGCAAGCTCATTTCCGGCAATTATTGCTATTCTCCAACCAGCCATATTGAAAGCTTTTGAAAGAGAAAATATTTCTATCCCAACGTCCTTTGCACCATCAACAGAAAGAAATGCCAGTGGTCTTTCATCTCCAAAAACCAAGCTTGAATAAGCTGCATCATGAATAACCACTATATCATTCTTCTTAGCAAATCTTACTACGTTTTCAAAGAATTCCTTTGTTGCAGATGCTCCTGTAGGATTATTCGGATAGTTAATATATAATAACTTTGCCTTCTTGCAAACATCTTCCGGAATGGAATCAAGGTCTGGAATAAAACCGTTTTCTTTGAGCAGCGGAAGGTTATGCACCTTTCCGCCATACCATTCGGTGAGAATTCCCAGCGTAGGATAGCAGGGAACCGTCATAAGGGTTATTTCCCCGGGATTTATAAACTCAAGGGGGATCATTGAAAGAATAATCTTTGAGCCTACTCCGTGCATTACTTCTGTCAATGGATTCAATCCTTTTATTCCATAAACCTTTTCAAGATAATTTACTGCCGCATCCTTAAAATCCTGCGGCCCATTTCCTGAATAACTGCGATTTTCATGCTTTGCTGCTTCCCTTGCAAGGGTTTCAACACAACCCATATCAGCCATTTCATCAGGCTCGCCAACACCTAGATCAATAAGTCTTATGTCAGGATGAAGCTTTTGTGCAGCGGCTTTTGCCTGTCTAATTCTTTCAAACTTGTATATAGCAGCCCCTTTCCCAAATTCAGAGCCGCCAATTCTATCTGCAAAGAGCTTTTGTATGTAACTCATATTTTTGCCTCCCTAATAGAGAATATATAATATTTTGAAGAATAATATTCCTCGAATATGCCCGTATCAAATACCTTTGTTATTAATATTCTAACGTGCCGTTAAATATTTTACAACTCTATTTAGCCCCTATTATTTTTATGAAAAATATAGTATAATTATTGTCATTATTGTCTTTTCAAAAAACAAAATCTCTATAGTAAGGGATTTAGAAGCAAATAACATTTGTTAGGAGGGAACTTAACGGAACAAAATCCCGTGTCGTAAAACAAGCATGAAAATGCGGTCAGCAGTTAGAAAGGAGAATGAAAATGTATAGGATGTTTTTAGAAGAAGCAACCAACATATTTGATTACATGCAGGCAGCGCGGCAAACTCTTCACAAATATCCGGAGGCTGGACTTGAGCTTTACGAGACATGCAATTTCGTACAGAATTGCCTTAAAGAAATGGGAATACCAAGCAAAAATCTTAACGGCAAAGGAGTTATCGCAGATATCGGCAGTGGTAAGAAACCAATAATTGCTCTCAGAGCCGATATGGACGCTTTAGAAATTGCCGAATCAAGCCAGGTTCCATACAAATCCAAGGTTTCCGGCACTATGCATGCCTGCGGGCATGATGCACACACTGCTATACTGCTAGGTACTGCAAAAGTACTCAAAGGTATGGAATCAACTCTGAAAGGTACCATCCGGCTTATTTTCCAGACTGGTGAAGAAATAGCCAAGGGTGCCAAGGAAATGTTAGCTAATGGAGCATTGGAAAATGTTGATGCAGTCATCGGCATGCATGTTAACCCTAATCTCTTAGTCAGCGAAATCGGCGTTAACCGAAAAGCTGCCTTTGCAGCTTCCAGCCCCTTCAAAATTGAGGTCAAAGGCAAAGGCACCCATGCTGCAACACCAGAAAAGGGCATTGATGCGAATTTCATCCTTGACGAGATTGAATCAAGTTTGCAGAAGATTATCGCAAGACAGATTTCAGCCCTCGATAGCGCATTAATCACTATCGGCAAAAGTAACCGCGGTTCTGCTAGAAACGCACTTGCTGACAAAGCAGATGCCGAAGGCATTCTCCGTGCAGTCGGTGAAGAATTACGTTTCTTCTGTATGGAGAGAATGAAGTCTGTCGTGAAACTTACCGCAGAAATGTGGGGTGGCGAAGCAAGCATATGCTTTGAAGAAGGCTGCCCATCTCTTGAAAACAATAACTTTATGGTGCGGGCTTTTAAGAAATTCATTAACACGGCGGACAATATCTCTTTGGTGGAATTCGAAAATCCCTCGATGATGGCAGAAGATTTCGCCTATTTTTCCGAAAAAGTACCAGGACTGTATTATATGCTGGGATGCAGAAATGAAGAAAAAGGCAAAACAAGCGACTTACACACAGGCAGTTTTGACGTTGATGAGGATTGCATGGTAATCGGCTGTGCACTTCAGTGCCTGATAGCCTATAACTATCTCCTTAACTTTTAACACAAAGAGAGCTGTTCCAACTGGAATAGCTCTCTTTGTATAGGTCTAATGAAGCCCTCCTATCCTCCCTGAAGAAGGGAGATCTGCCCTTAACTGTCAACTTTACACTAAATCATATTCCCCTTCAAACACATATTCGGCAGGCCCTGTCATATATACTCTATTATTTTCTTCTTTCCACTCAATTTGCAAATCTCCACCTCTAAGCCTGATAACCACCTTTCTTTCAGACAAACCATTCAGTGCTGCCGCAACCATAACGGCACAAGCTCCCGTTCCGCATGCTAGTGTTTCTCCTGCACCTCTTTCCCACACCCGCATTTCCAATACTTCTCTATTAACCACTTTAACAAATTCCGTATTAGTCCTTCTTGGAAAAATCTTATTGTTTTCTATCTTAGGCCCAATTTTTTCTAATGCTATCTCATTTACATCATCAACAAAAGTAACCGCATGTGGATTTCCCATAGACACGCAGGTAAATTCGAATGTCCTTCCATCTACTTCTAAAATTTCTTTTACCACTTCCTTTTTACTGCTTATTACCGGAATCAACTCTGCAGTGAGAATCGGCTCTCCCATGTCGACTCTAACTGAATTAACTGCTCCAGCTTCAATATTAAGCTCAATAATCTTGATTCCTGCAAGGGTTTCAATATTTATTACCTTTTTTGTTGTTAATCCCCTATCGTATACATATCTTCCAACACATCTAATTGCATTCCCGCACATTTCCGGTTCAGATCCATCTGAATTGAATATGCGCATTTTAAAATCAGCTTTTTCCGAAGGCATAATCAAGACAAGGCCGTCAGAACCTACTCCAAAATGCCTATCGCTAATTCTTCTAGCAAGCTCAGATAAGTCCAATTGCAGATTGTGCTTGAGACAATCTACATATATATAATCATTTCCAGTTCCCTGCATCTTTGTAAATATAATTTTTTTATTCATTTTGAAATTGCCTCCTTATGAATGCATATAAGCTATAAAAATTATACCATATGAAAATTATTTATTGATACATTATGAATTATTATATATTTAAGTTCTTTTTTCTAAATACCATACGAAAATGATGTATCTGTATTTATTAGCACATTATGTCATTTTTTGGTTGTAAAATTTAACAACAAGATTTAAAATATTAATGTAGTATTTTTTGAATCCCATTACTATAGTTTCTCTTTTTACTATTTCTTTAAACAAATTTCTTATACTTTCTTAATCATGGAGGATTTTATGAATACATATTTAATTAATCACACAAAGCTATCTAATAGAATTGTGATGTCGGTTCTTGGACTTTGCTCGTTAACGGTTATGATCAGAGCACTCCGCGTTTACGGTTTTAGTATAAAAGCTCTGATAACCCTATGCTTTGCCAGCATTCTAATTATCCCAGCGATATTTGTAATATTAGATAAACACCATGAAACAAATAAATATATAACAAGTATAGCGGCTATATTCTGTGTATTTGGAGCTATGTATTGTTTTGAAGGTAGTGCAGAAAGCTTTTTAACAATATTTATTATTTTGTGTATGACCGCATTTTATTTTGATAAACGCCTTGTTGTTTTTGCGTTTACATCAACACTTTTCTTTTCAATTTTGTTGTATAAGATAGCTCCTGCTCATTTCTATCAAAATATCAAATTTGATACTTTTATAATGAGAATGGTTTTGGTTTTTCTCTTCTGCATTTTATTATATTCTGTTTCATCGATAGGAAGAAAAATGGTTGATTTGACTTTTAAAAGAAGTCAGGAAATTGAAGAGAATTCAATGCGCACCGATCAATTGCGGTTAGATGCTGAAGGAAAATCATCTACATTAAATAAAATTCTAATTCAGGTTAAAGAAACAATTGATAAGCTATTAAACGTTGCAAGTACGGTAAATAATAACATTGCCGCCACTGAGAAAACTTCTGTTCAAATCTCCAATGCAGTAAGCGAAATATCCATTGGATTGGATTCGCAATCTTGCAGTATTGCATCATCTACTCAAGATTTATCTTCAATAAATTCAAATATAAAAAGTATTGAAGATTTTTCAATAGAAATTAATAATCATTCAAAACAAACTAACAAATATTCTGAAAGTGGTTTAACAACGCTTCAAAAACTAACCGATCAAGTATATTCAATTAACGATTCGATAACCGGAACATCCCAAACATTTAATGAGTTAAAGAAAAAATCCTTACAGATTAACGAAATTATTACCTTGATAGATGATATTTCGGAACGCACAAACCTTCTTGCATTAAATGCAGCAATCGAAGCCGCCCGAGCAGGAGAACAAGGAAAAGGGTTTGCAGTAGTTGCATCAGAAATCCGAAAGCTTGCTGAAGAAACCGCTAAAGAAACCAGGCAGGTCGGAGATATTTTAGCTATGATAGATAATGCTGTTATTGAGACAGATAAGAAAATTCTTGTCGGAGCCCAAAGTACTTCAAAAGGTGTCGATATGATAAAAGAAGCCAATTCTTCTTTTAAAACAATACAAAACAGCATCAATGTTATTTCCCAAAGAACTAATGATCTGAGTAATCTTTGTAAAGAGGTATACAGCAAATCCAGCGATATACAAAATCAAATGGAGAACATAGTAAGTATTGTAGAACAATCTTCGGCTTCTTCTTTCGGAGTTGCTTCAAATGTTCAAGAACAAACTAAAAAGATTTCAGAAATTGCAATATCTTACGAAGAGTTAGTTAGAATCACTAAAGAACTTGAAAACCTGCTAAGGTTGGCTTAGCAGGTTTTTTTCATTCTTTCCATCTCTTTATGTCTTTTTACTTTTTGAGTAGTTGTCTTTATAAGTTTCTCTTCCCTGATTGAAAAATCTTTTATGTGTCTGTAAATAGGCATCTTACTGTTAATAGCTTTAATCTCTTTTGCAATTATTGAATGTATTTGTTCTTCTGTTGGGTCATTTTTGAATTCACTTTTCATGTTATCCATATGCGGAATTATTATTGCACAAATAATTATATCCCCGTTTTCATCAGGTTTTCCCCATATCATGGCTTCTTCAATATATTTGCTTCCATTTAATACTTTTTCTATTTCCTCAGGATAGATATTCTTGCCATTTTTAGTAACAATAACATCTTTCTCCCTGCCGGTGACATATACAAATCCATCTTTATCAATATATCCTAAATCCCCGGTATGGAACCATCCATCTACTATAGCTTTATCTGTTGCTTCCTGGTTTTTATAATAGCCAAGCATTACGTTAGGGCCTTTTGCAATAATCTCTCCGGAGCCATCTTCCAAGCGCTGGTCTATCTTTACTTCTACGCCCGGTAACCGAAGTCCGGCAGCTGAATCTTTATAATAGATATCTCGATTCAAAGCAACAATCGGTGCACATTCAGTAAGTCCATATCCTTGAATAAGATCTATGCCTAAATCTCTAAATCCTTTTGCAACCTTCGGGTTTATTCCAGCAGCGCCGCTTATCAGAAGTCTTAGGTTTCCCCCAAAGCTTTGGTTAATCTGCTTAAATAGTTTTTCTCTTATATCTATACCAAAATTCCTTAGAAGATTACTTATCCTAAGAGCTATAACTACTTTTGTATATGTTCCTTTGTCTTTTGATATCTGCTCCCAGATATGCTTATAAATGCTTTCAAGAATAAGCGGAACAGATAACATCATAGTCGCTTTTACTTCTTTCATATTCTTGGCGATATGCCTTAATCCCTCGCAGTATGCAATTGTACAGCCTCTATAAATTTGGCACAGGAAACCGCATGTGCATTCATATGTATGATGCAGTGGAAGAACTGAAAGGAAGATGTCCTTTGGACCAATATATGTCATTGCACACATACCCATGAGGTCTGAACAGATATTTGTGTGAGAAAGCATTACCGCTTTTGAATCCGCCGTTGTGCCTGATGTAAACAAAAGGATATTCATTACATCAGGATCTATTTCTGCCTCTAAGAACCTCTTATCATTATCATTTATAAGTTCTCGGCCCTTTTTTATCATCTCGGTAAATGCCAGTATATTTCCTTGTTTTTCAGTAATATCCATATCAATTAAATACTTTAATTTTGGGTTTTTCTCTGCAATCCTTTTTATAATTTCAGAATGTTTGCCGGAAAAAACAACCGCCGAAGCTTCCGATCGTTCTAGCAAGCTCTCAATCTCATTTTCTGGCAGCTCCTTATCAATCGGAACAATTACCCCTGTACCGGTTACTACAGCCATATATGTAACTGCCCATTCATATCTATTTTCGCCTATTACTGCAATCTTTTCTCCTTTTAAGCTGCAATCAACCAGGACTGTGCCGAAAGCATCAACATCCTGCTTATATTGAGAATAAGTAATAGGCACATAGCTATCTTCACCTTTGCGTTTTATCAGAAAAGCTGCTTTCCCTCCGAAAAGAATCGAACTCTGTTGCAACATTTCTTTAAGGTCCCTGATTTTCGCCACTTCATAAAGAGGCTTTTTGTAAACTGTATTATTTTCCATAATAAACCCACTCCCTATACAGTTTTATCAGTTATGATGTCCGCTATTAATGAATTTGCTTGCCATCTCACTTGCCATTTCAAGATATCGTTTTATCTTATTGGTTGTAGTTTTCTTAAGTTCTTCTTCCCTAATATTATATTCTCTAATATGCTTGTAAAGAGGAAGCCTTTTGTTAATTAACCTAACCTCTTTGTCAACAAGTGACTTAATCATCTCTTGAGAAGTCTCAGCACCAAATTTATCAGTAATATATTCTGTATCAATAACTATGGTAGCACAAATTAAAACATCCCCTTCAGGCTCGGATTTTCCATAAATCATTGATTCCTTAATTAGAGGACTTCTATTTAGAATCATTTCCAGCTCTTCTGGGAAGATATTTTTCCCATTTTTAGTTACTATCAAATCCTTTTTTCTTCCTGTAATGTATAAGAACCCTTGTCTGTCAAAATAGCCTAAATCTCCAGTATAAAACCAATCATCTTTCAATACCTCATCTGTAGCTTCTGGGTTTTCATAATAGCCAAGCATTATATTTGAACCTTTTGCCAAAATTTCTCCATACTTATCTTTGCTGGATTTTTCAATTCTGATTTCATTGCTAGGCATAGGAAGACCTGCAGCTGCATCTTTAGAATAGTTATCCATGTTCATTGCTATTATTGGCGAACATTCTGTCAATCCATAACCTTGTATAAAGTTTATTCCTAAATCGCGAAACCCTTTTGCGACACGGGGGTCAACACCTGCAGCCCCGCTTATTATAAGTCTCAAATTCCCTCCGAAATTTTCATGGAGGTCCTTAAATATTTTTCGTGATATGTCAATTTCAAAGAATTTTAATATATTACTAATTACCAAAGCAAATTTCATCTTTGCTGCTAATCCAGGAGTTTTGGAAACCTGTTCCCAGATTTTCCTGTACATAGCCTCGACAATCAGCGGCACTGAAAGCATTATTGTTGCTTTTGCCTCTTTAAGATTCTTAGCTATATGCCTTAATCCTTCACAATAAGCAATTGTTAAACCTTTTGATAATGGCGTTAAAAATCCACAGCTGCATTCATAGGTATGATTCAATGGCAAGAAAGATAAAACAATATCATTTGAGCTCAAATACAGCATCTTAGTCATATCGTTTATATTTGTGCAAATATTTTTATGTGAAAGCATAACAGCTTTTGCTGCAGCAGTAGTGCCCGAAGTAAACAACATGATACTCATAGCTTGGTTATCAATTTCGGCATCAATAAATTTTTTATCCCCGTCTTTTAGCAGTTTTTCACCCTCGGTAATAAGTTCTTGGAATGTATGAAAGGTTTTATGTTCTTCTTTGGAATCCATACATATAAGTACTTTCATATCTTCATTATTCTCAGCAATTTTTGTGATTATGCTTTCGTGTTTTCCTGAAAAAATAACAGCATTAGCTTCTGATCTCTTTAATAAGCTTTCAATTTCGTTTTCAGGAAGTTCTTTGTCAAGGGGAACTACTACTCCTGTACCATTCACTACTGCAAGGTAGGAAACCGCCCATTCATACCTATTCTCGCCGATTATCGCTATTCTTTTTCCTTGTAAATTCAAATTAACAAGCGCTGTTCCTAACGCTTCAACATCATTTTTTAACTGTGAATAGAGTATTGAAACATATTCATGAGTTTCTTTATTTTTCACAAGAAAGGCTGTTTTTTCCGCATAAGTATTACAGCTTGAAGTGAGCATCTCTTTCAAATTACTAATCTGAACGGCTTGATAGAATGGTTTATATTTTGTATTAGCTCCCATAGTAATTCCTCTCTGAAAAATATGAATTTCTTTTTATATTACTATATAATATCAGTCTAAAATAATTATGCAAGAAGAAAGAAAAAGCTTGTTCTTTATTAAGTATTAATTACTTAGTATTTTCAAGGTATCTCTTAATTTTTTTTGTTGTAGTTTTCTGAAATTCTTCTTCTCTAATAATATATTGTCTAATATTTTTATACAAAGGTATTGAATGATTAATTTTCTTGATTTCTTCAGATACAAGAGAATTTACTATCTCCTCAGTGAGGGAAGTACCGGATTTTTCTTCAAGATACTCTTTATTGATTACAATTTCCGCACACACGGTAGTATCTCCATCTCCTTCGAGTTTTCCATAAACCATGGATTCCTTAACAAATAATGCCCTGTTTATTAAAGTTTCAAGCTCTTCAGGATAAATATTCTTTCCATTTTTAGTTACTATCAGATACTTTTTTCTTCCCGTTATATAAATAAAACCGTTTCTATCGATATAACCCAAATCACCAGTGTGGAACCACCCGTCCTTTAATACCTTTTGAGTTGCTTCTTTGTTGTTATAGTATCCAATCATTACATTGGGACCTTTTACTACTATCTCTCCTATCCCTTCATCATTCTTGTCCTCGATTCTAATCTCCACATTTGGTGTAGGCAATCCAGCTGAAGCATCCCTGCTATATCCTACCATATTTACAGCTACAAGTGGCGAACATTCGGTCAATCCATACCCTTGCATTGTATAAATTCCGAAATCGCGAAAACCTTTTGATACTCCAGGGTCAATTGCTGCTGCCCCGCTGATTAACAGATGCAAGTTTCCGCCCATCGTATCATGTATAGGTTTAAATATTTTCTTCCTTATATCAATTCCAAAAAATAAAAGAAATTTGCTAATGGCAATTCCCATTTTTAGTTTTTTAAGCTTTTTTGCATCTTTTGAAGCTTGTTCCCAAACCCTTTTGTATACACTTTCAGCAATTAATGGTACTGTTAGCATAATTGTAGCCTTGCACTGCTGAAGGTTCTTTGCTATGTGTCTCAACCCCTGACAAAAAGCTATTGTAGAACCGGAATATATCTGTAATAGGAATCCTCCGGTGCATTCATAGGTATGATGTATCGGGAGGACGGAAAGTAGGGTATCCTTATCCGTAAATTTTACCATACTTCCCATGTCCATTATGTTTGAACAAATGTTTCTGTGTGATAACATTACTGCCTTTGCAGATTCAGTAGTTCCTGAAGTAAAGAGCATTATGCTCATCACTTCAGCGTCTATCACTGCATTAATAAATTCTTTATTTCCCTCAGATATAAGCTTTTCTCCATATTCAACAAGCTTCTTGAAAGAATAAGACCCTTCAAAGTCCTCTTCCAAATCCATGCATATATAATTATTTATAGAAGAAATTCTATTGCTTATCGTATCAAAAACACTTTGTAATTTCCCGGAAAAAATAACAGCTTCAGCTTCAGACTTTAATAGGAGATTCTCTATTTCATTCTCCGGCAACTCTTTATCTATTGGAACAACCACGCCAACACCATTTACCACAGCTAAATATGTAACCGCCCATTCATATCTATTTTCGCCGATTACTGCAACTCTCTTTCCTTTTAATCCTTTATCAATTAACGCTGTTCCTAATGAATCAACATCTTTTTTAAACTGGCTATAAGATATAGGAACATACTCTTCTATCTCCTGTGAATATACAAGGAAGGCCGGCTTTTCTCCAAAAATCTCACTGCTTTGTTTAAGCATCTCCTTAAGATTTGAGATTAATCTTACATTATTAAGCGGCTTTTTATATAACTTTATATTATCCATTAAATCTTCCTTTCACTTTTTATACCACTAGTTAATACCTGGTACTAAGTATTATAACTTATTAAATAAAAAAAAGAAATAGAACAATATTTCTTTTGAGTTAATACTTTTCGTATTTTATTACTCTGCTGACAAAAATCATTCTTTAGGATATAATTATTATGTCCAAAATATTACTAAGGAGGAAAACTATGAATTGTCCGATATGTGATATTGAAATGAAATCAATTTCGGTTAAAAATGTCAACATCGACTATTGTGATACATGTCAGGGTATTTGGTGCGATAAGGATGAGCTTGAAAAACTTGCAATGATTGGACGTGATTATTTATCCTCTTCCCCGATTGCTAGCACACTAAAAAAAGACAATCAAGATATTAGAAGTCAAAAAAATTCTTCTTTACGTTGTCCTAGCTGCGGAGCCACTCTAGAAAAATTTAATTATTCATATGAAAGTGATATCTTTCTGGAAGCATGCAAAATATGCAGCGGTATTTGGATAGATGATGGTGAACTGGGCGATATTATTGATTATATTTATAGTAAATAATCAAAATTAAGCGTCCCCTATATCGGAGGTGTCAAATGAATTGTCCAAAATGTAATTCCACTCTTGAACCGGCTGAAGTTGAAAATATTAAGATTGAAGTATGTCCATCATGTGATGGAATATGGTTAGATAAATTTGAAATTACAAAAATACTTCACTGTGATTTCGATTCAATAAAAACTTCAGAAATATCTAAAGCCTTGGAAAAGGATAAAGATGTCAGCAACTCAAAAACCGAAAGTATAAAATGTCCCGTTTGCAGTTTACCCATGACAAACACAAACTATTTATTTAACGATAATATAAAAATTGATATGTGTTCAGAATGCTATGGAATTTGGTTGGATGATGGTGAATTAAAAGAAATTATAAATTATGCCAAAAATAAATCTGGTTCACTTTCAGATGAGGAAATTAGTAAATTAAAAATAAATCTTCAAGAATCAAAAGAAGCTCTTAAGAAATCTGGAATAGCAGGTCTTTTAGAATCTTACCTTATCTCTGTAAAGAGAATCATTTTTCACAAAGATTATGATTTATTCTAAATCAAACCAGAAATAGACAATTAGATTATTTGATTTCTAGGAATATTTTATTTATAATCTAACGAATAATTATCTTTATATGCACATTCTTAAAGTTTGAATAATATGTTTTATTCAAATTAATAATACTAGTATTAAAAACCTCTCAGCTTGGCAAAATTAACTTCTATTGTTTAATATTTTAAAAGCTTTCTCTAAGGAAAGAAAACTTTCCTAGCATTATAAAATTAAAAGTTTGAATAGGAGGTAAACAAAATGGATAAGGTCGTCGAAATCAGATGGCATGGAAGAGGAGGTCAAGGTGCAAAAACAGCATCGCTTCTTCTTGCAGATGCAGCCTTCAATACAGGAAAGTACATTCAAGGGTTCCCTGAATATGGCCCAGAGAGAATGGGTGCACCAATTACAGCTTATAACCGCATAAGTGATGAAAGAATTACTGTTCACAGTAATATCTATGAACCCGACTATGTGGTTGTAGTTGATGATACACTTCTAACTTCGGTTGATGTTACATCAGGATTGAGCCCTGAGGGCGCAATTATTATAAACACCACAAAATCTCCCGATGAAGTTAAGACTCTTCTAAAAGGGTATCAAGGAAAAGTTTGCACAATTGATGCAAGAACAATTTCAATGGAGACATTAGGTAAATACTTCCCAAATACGCCTATGCTAGCTGCTATTGTAAAAGTAAGTAAGGTTATGGATGAAGAAAAGTTCTTAAATGATATGGAAGATTCATTCAAACATAAATTTGCAAAAAAACCTGAAATGGTTGAGGGTAATATAAATGCTCTTAGAAGAGCAATGCAGGAGGTGAAGGGACTATGAGTGAAAGAAAAGATGAATTTAAAGATAAAAACATTAGCAGGGAAGTAAAATGGAAAGAAATCACCCCGGGTGGGACAATATACTCTCCCGGAAGTGCAGCTAGAGTACTAACCGGTGAATGGCGTTCTATGAAACCAATCTGGATAAAAGAAAACTGCAAACAGTGCCTTCTTTGCTATCCAGTATGTCCTGATACATCAATCCTTGTTGACGAGGAATCAAAAAGAAAAGATTTCGACTATGACCACTGCAAAGGATGCGGTGTCTGCTTTAAGGTTTGTCCTTTCAAAGCAATAGACTTCGTAGAAGAAAAATAATTAATCCCTATTTCCATAGGATAATAGAGAAATAAAGAATTCGAGCAGAAAGGAATGATAATAGATATGGCTATCAGAGAAAGATTAAGCGGAAACGAGGCAATCGCAACCGCTATGAAACAAATAAATCCTGATGTTGTAGCAGCCTTTCCAATAACCCCATCTACGGAAGTACCGCAGTATTTTTCAACATTCGTAGCAAATGGAACAGTTGATACAGAATTTGTTGCTGTCGAAAGCGAACATAGCGCTATGAGCGCTTGTGTTGGCGCTTCAGCTGCTGGAGCAAGGGCAATGACTGCAACATCAGCCAATGGACTCGCCCTAATGTGGGAGGTACTTTATATTGCAGCTGCATCAAGGCTTCCAATTGTTATGGCTTGTGTAAACAGAACTCTTTCAGGTCCTCTTAATATTCACAACGACCACAGCGATTCGATGGGAGCAAGAGATTCGGGCTGGATACAGCTTTACTGTGAAAGCAATCAGGAAGCTTATGATAATATGATTATGGCTACAAGAATTGCTGAACATCCAGAGGTAACCCTTCCTGTAATGGTTTGTCTTGACGGATTTATAACAAGCCATTCATTAGAGAATATTGAACTCATTGAAGATGATATAGTTAAAAATTTTGTTGGGGATCATATTCCGGATCACTATTTATTAGATAAAGAAAATCCTATCTCGGTAGGTCCTCTTGATTTACAGTTTTATTGTTTCGAGCATAAAAGACAGCAAGCACAAGCTATGCAAAATGCGAGAAAAGTAATTAATGATGTTACTGTAGAATTCGAAAAGATATCTGGCAGAAAATATGGAACTTTTGAAGAGTATAGAATGGAAGATGCCGAAGTAGCGGCAGTTATCCTTAATTCAACTGCTGGAACTGCTAAATTCGTAATTGACCAACTGAGAAATAAAGGTATAAAAGCAGGTCTTATAAAACCGAGAGTATTTCGTCCTTTCCCTGTTGATGAAATAGCATCAGCAGTGAAAAACTGTAAGGCTCTTGCCATTTTAGATAAGGCAGACAGCTTTAACGCCGCAGGCGGTCCGCTGTTTACCGAGATAACAAGTGCTATGTTTGTTAATGGAATAACAAATGTAAAGACTGTCAATTACATTTATGGCCTTGGTGGAAGAGATGTTAAGGCAGATGACATTGAAAAGGTTTATAATGATTTATTAAAAATTGCTGACCAGGGTAAGGTTGAAAATACATTCAACTATCTTGGCGTCAGAGAATAGGCGGTGATTGTGATATGCCATATAATTTGAAGGAAGTAGCGAAAAAACCAGAACGCTTAACCGGCGGGCACACCATGTGTGCTGGATGCGGTGCCCCTGTTGTGGTCAGAGGAATATTAAGGGCATTGAAACCTGAAGACCACGCTGTAGTTGGAGCTGCAACAGGCTGTCTTGAGGTTTCAACCTTTCTATATCCTAATACTGCATGGAAAGATTCTTTTATTCATAATGCTTTTGAAAATGCTGGAGCAACAGTTTCCGGGGCAGAAGCAGCCTACAATGCATTAAAAAGAAAAGGTAAAATTCCTGCAGACATAGAAACCAAATTTATTGCATTTGGAGGAGACGGCGGAACCTATGACATTGGTTTGCAATCACTATCCGGAGCAATGGAACGCGGCCATGATATGGTTTATATCTGTTATGATAATGAAGCTTATATGAATACAGGAATTCAGCGTTCATCCGCAACACCAAAATATGCAGATACAACAACCTCTCCTGCGGGCAAGAAGATTCCAGGCAAGATGCAATATAGAAAAGATTTGACTGCCGTAATGGCAAACCACCATTTACCATATGTTGCACAAACAGCACCCGTTGGAAACTTAAAAGATTTATATGAAAAAGCTGAAAAGGCTATTTATACTAAGGGACCCGCTTTCTTGAATGTTCTGGCGCCTTGTCCAAGGGGATGGGGCTATGATACACCAGATTTGATGAAAATAACAAAGCTTGCTGTTGATACATGTTTCTGGCCAATGTATGAAGTTGAAAGCGGCAAATATAGAATAACTTATAAACCAAGTAATAAGCTTCCAGTTGAGGAATTCCTCAGACCGCAATCAAGGTTCAAGCATTTATTCAAGCCTGGAAACGAATGGATGATTCAGGAGATTCAAGAAGAAGTAGATAGAAGATGGTGCGAACTTCAAACCTTAGAATCTAAAGAATGTTAACCCACTGCCCTCTCCAAAATCGAGAGGGCTTTTATTTTTATTATTGACACTCACTATCTGTCATGTTAATCTTTTCTAGATATTTATTTATTGAAGTTTAGGTCATTTTGACAGGATTTAAAGCGTGGCCCTTATTATTAATTATAAAGGGAGGGAGTAGAACTATGAAAAAAGCAGAAGTTTTCAGTCAAATCGTTTTAAAGAAAGAAGTGGATTTAACCCAAGTATTTGAGTTTGTCCCTGAGTTGAAAGAAATCGAGGGTTATCCCCAAAATCATCCTGCACACTGTTATGATATTCTGACACATACAATGGAGGTTGTAAATAACGTTCCACCGGAACTAATTACCAGACTCACCGCCCTTTTTCACGATTGTGGCAAGCCTGCTGTTAAACATGTTGGAGAAGATGGCGTAACCCATTTTTGGGGGCATGAAGAACATAGCAGTAAATTAGCACATATTTATCTTGAAAGGTTGGGTTTTGAAAGTAATACAATTGATACCGTCTGCACCATGATACTTATGCATGATAAACCCCTAGCACTTACCCTTGATGAACTTGAAGAAAAAATAAAGGACCATGGAAAAGATTTTTGCAGAATGCTTTTATCTCATCAGATAGCCGATTTAATGGCACATGATAAAAGTTATATAGAGAAAAAGGCTGCTGCTCTTGAAAGGCTTCATCGCTTTCATGATTTATTGAGCAATATTGATTAAGTCATTTAACCCAAGTAGAGTATTAATAACTCTTCTTGGGTTTTTTCTATCGAAAAATATCAATTTGTATTATAATTGTTACAATAGTTCTGTATACTGTATAATAAGAAAAAAATTAGATAATAAACAGGTGAGAAAATATGGATGCATATTTATATATACCTTCAGGCGAAAAAGCTGAAGCCTTAATGTGCGGTATAAAGTTATCATCAAGGGCTGAGAAAACCGTTGTAATAAATGACTATCCCAGTCAATGCATTTCAGCGCTGCTTAACCCTAGAGATGAAGTTGAAAAGTTAAAGTCAGCAGATTTCGTTTGTCTTAGGGTTGATATCAACCCCGAAAACTGTTATATTGCAGACAAATCCTTATATGGCAGTAAAGAACTTGAAGAGCTTTATGCCAAAAGCATTATCTCTCCTAAAGATTATGTATTTGGAACCTACCGCGCTCCTGAATGTTTGATTCCACGTACAATTCTTCCTGAGAGTTTAAGTGTAGCCAGTAAAGCAATTGGATTTCCTGTTCTCTATAAGAATTCTGAGGAGTTATATGTAAACAACCTTATTGAGAAATTCAAAGAAATGTATCCGGATTTTAATGAAACAATTATTTCTTTATTTATTGAATTTAATCAGAAGGATTGGAATTTAAGCAAAATAAAAAATAAAGACTTTTACATCCTGGCAAATAAAGAAGATGAAAAGTATTACACCATAAAAGCATGATTTATTAACCTTAATATTGCGAAAATCTAGATACGGATTAATTAGTTTCTATCAACCAAGGAGGAAAAGCATGGAATATATAAGTACCCGTGGGTATAAAGACAGCATAACCGCCTCACGCGCAATCGTTTCAGGAATCGCTCCCGACGGCGGCCTTTTTGTGCCTAAAACCATCCCTGTTTTGTCTCAGGAAGAAATGATAGGCTTGTACAAAAAAAGCTATCCGGATATTGCATATAATATAATGAAGAAATTCCTCACTGATTTCAACACAGAGGATTTAAAACGCTGTATATCCGATTCTTATACACATAGAAATTTTGATACTCCAATGATTTGCCCCCTTAGGCCGCTTACCGATTCCATCATAATGCTTGAATTATGGCATGGTCCTACTTGTGCTTTTAAGGACATAGCCCTTCAGCTTTTGCCAAGATTACTCACTACTTCAGCAAAAAATCTTAATGATAGTAGTATTTTTGTAATTCTTACTGCAACCTCCGGAGACACTGGCAAGGCTGCTCTTGAAGGCTTCAAGAATGTATCCGGAACAAAGGTTATAGTATTTTTCCCTCAGGACGGAGTTAGTGATATACAAAAAAGCCAAATGATTACTCAAGAAGGAAACAATGTATATGTTTTAGGGGTAAAAGGAAACTTTGACCACGCCCAAAGTGGAGTTAAAGAAATTTTTGCAGATAAGCCCCTTGAAAAAGAACTTGCAAATAAAAATATCAAGCTTACATCTGCAAACTCAATAAACTGGGGAAGGCTTGTCCCTCAAATTGTATATTATTTTTCTTCATACATAAACCTTTTGAAATCTTCGCATATAAAGTTCGGCGATAAAATAAATGTATGCATACCAACCGGAAACTTTGGAAATATTATGGCAGGTTATTATGCTAAAAAAATGGGTCTGCCAATAAATAAACTGATACTAGCAACAAATGAAAACGATGTACTAAAGGGTTTCATTAACACAGGAATATATGATGCCGGAAAAGAACTTAAGACAACCATTTCCCCATCAATGGATATTCTTGTATCAAGCAATCTTGAGAGGCTGTTGTTTGAAGCATCAAATCACGATTCGGAAAAGATATTTAATCTAATGGACAGCTTAAAGCAAAATCGGGTTTATACTGTTGAAAGAAAATTGCTAAATATAATAAGAGAAGATTTTTATGCAGATTATGCATCGGAGAAAAACACCCTTAAAACAATCAAAGATGTCTTTAATAAGTATGACTATACTGTTGACCCGCATACAGCAGTAGGACTGCATGTTTATTCCAAGTACGTAAAAAAGACTGGAGACAATACTCTTACTGTAATTGCAAGTACCGCGAGCCCTTATAAATTTAACCGAAGCGTAATGAATGCATTATCTAAAAAAAGCCGCTCTTTTGAAAGCAAAAACGAATTTGAACTTTTAAATATTTTATCAGCAACTACAAAAACCCTTGTACCAAGGCCGCTAAAGAATCTTTCTTCAAAACAGATACTGCATACCTTAGTCTGTCAAAAAGATGAAATGAAGCAGGTACTAAAAGAAATGTTATTATAAATAAAACGAGTCTTGGATAAAAATCCAAGACTCGTTTTATTTATGGCTAATATAACTTTTTGCAATATTTTATTCATCCAATGCTTTTCTTAATTCTCCTACATACTCCTTCACCTGTTCTACCGCTCCTTTTACCGATTCTGCTTCTCCTACCCTCTTTACTATAGCGCTTCCTACGATAACCCCTTCGCAATACTTTTTTAATTCTTTAATCTGTTCAGGCTCTGAAATTCCAAATCCTATTGCCCTCGGAGTATCTGTATATTTTTTAATTTCCTCAGTAAATTCCGCCAATCTTTTATGAAAGCCTTCTCTCATACCTGTGACTCCAAGAGAAGAAACACAATAAACAAATCCTTTTGAATCCTTAACCATTTTTTCTGTTCTTTCATATGAATTAGGAGTAACAAAAGATACCGCCGGAACCTTATACTTTTCAGAAGCCTGAGCAAACTCATCCCTTTCCTCGAATGATATATCAGGAATTATTATTGCGTCAGCACCAACCTCTCTTGCTCTTTCAAAGAACTTTTCAACTCCATATATGAATACACAATTAAAATATATCATTATAGCAAGCGGTATTTGCGTTTTGGTTCTTGCTTTCTCAATAATTTCAAAGAGATTCTCCATCTTAAAATTATTCTTTAATGCTCTTGCAGAAGACGCCTGAATTACAGGGCCTTCTGCAAGAGGGTCAGAATACGGCATCCCAAGCTCAATAATATCCGCTCCTCCTTGCTCCATTGCTTCTATTAGCTTTAAGGTATCTCCCTTAGTAGGATCTCCTGCTGTTACAAATGTAATTAATGCTTTTTTACCTTGCTTCTTTAATGTATTAAATTTATCATCAATTCTATTCACATTTACCACCCTTTCTTAAACTGAATTCTAAGACATAGATTGCCATATTGTGCTCACAATGATATGCGTTTGAGCGATGTCGGCTTTTCGTTTTTCCCTTTATACTCTTACAATTCCTCTCCCATATATTTAGCTACTGAATAAACATCCTTATCTCCTCTGCCTGAAATATTTATTATTACAATTTTGTCTTTTCCCATCTTTGGTACAATTTTCATCGCATGTGCAACCGCATGCGCACTTTCTATTGCAGGAATTATGCCCTCAATCTTTGTCAAATACTTAAAACCTTCAACCGCTTCGGCATCAGTAACAGGCACATATTCCGCCCTCTTGGTTTCAAATAGATTTGCATGTTCCGGCCCAATTCCTGGATAATCTAGCCCTGCGGATATTGAATGAACTGGAGTTATCTGCCCTTCCCGGTCTTGCAAAAAAATCGATTTCATTCCATGAAACACTCCAATGCTTCCTTTTGTAAGGGTTGCAGCATGTTTCCCAGTATTGACACCCAATCCAGCCGCTTCAGCTCCTATAAGCCTCACGCCCTTCTCATTTATAAATGGATAAAATAAGCCCATGGCGTTACTCCCACCGCCAACGCAGGCAATAAGGCAATCAGGAAGCCTTTTCTCAGCCTTTAGTATCTGCTCCTTTGCTTCATCACCAATTATTCTTTGAAAATCTCTGACAATAGTCGGATATGGATGCGGTCCCATAACAGACCCCAAAACATAAAATGTATCCTCAACATTTGCTGCCCAGTTTCTCATGGCTTCACTTGTTGCATCCTTTAATGTTGCAGTACCTGATGTAACTGGAATAACCTCAGCACCTAAAAGTTTCATTCTAAATACATTTAGTGCTTGCCTTTCGGTGTCTTCTTTTCCCATATAAACCTTGCATTCCATGTCAAATATTGCCGCCGCAGTAGCTGCTGCAACGCCATGCTGACCAGCCCCTGTTTCCGCAATGACTTTTTTCTTCCCCATTCTCTTGGCAAGAAGAACCTGACCAAGAACATTATTTATTTTGTGTGAGCCTGTATGATTCAAATCTTCTCTTTTTAAATATACTTTTGCCCCGCCCAGGTTCTCAGTCATCCTTTGTGCATAATACAATGGCGAAGGTCTCCCTGCATACTGATTCAAGTAATACCTATATTCCGCAATAAAATCCGGGTCATTACTTGCAGCAGCATATTCCCTTTCCAGCTCTATCAATGCATTCATAAATGTTTCCGGCACATACTGGCCTCCATAGATTCCGAATCTTCCTTTTTTATTACTCATTATAATTACCTCCTTTATTAGGCATTCTACCCCTATAGATTTTTAAGTTGCCGTATTTTCTCTTCCGGCTTTTCTGCCTTCATTAGGCTCTCCCCAATCAACACCGCATTTACTCCTAATTTTTTTAGGTACTTCATATCTTCGGCAGTCGAGATTCCGCTTTCACTAATCACAACTTTACTTTTTGGAATTTTTGTTATCAGTTTTTCAGTTGTTCCTAAATCCACTTTAAAGGTTTTTAAGTTCCGGTTATTTATACCAATTATTTCAGCATCTGTCTTGAGTGCTCTTTCTAATTCTTCTTCATCATGAACTTCAACAATACTAGCCATTCCAAGAATTCGAGAAACAATCTGGAATGTCATTAATTCTTCATCTGAAAGTATTGAAGTTATTAGAAGTATTGCATCTGCACCAATCATTCGCGATTGATAAATCTGCCTCAAATCGACTATGAAATCTTTTCTTAAAATCGGAAGTGGAATTCTTTGTCTGACCTTAATAAGGTTATCTTTGCTTCCATTGAAATAATGCTCCTCTGTAAGCACAGAAATCATATCAGCTCCGCCCTCAAAATATTTCTTGCCAATAGAAACAGGATCAACATCTTCCATAATGATGCCTTTAGATGGCGAGGCAGGTTTTATTTCGGCAATTACCGCTAAATTATCATCCTTTTTAAGTGCTTTTGCCGCATTTAAAGCCTGACCAACCTTGGACATCAAAAGTTTTTGTTTCATAATATCACTTGAAATACTTCCAAATTCCTCATTTATTGTTTTTCGTTTTTTCTCTACAATTTCATCAATTATCATAATCCCGCACCCCTTGTATATTCAATAAATTCCTCCAGCTTTCTTGCTGCTGTACCTGCATTAATAATTTCACTTGCAAGTATTGCTCCTTCTGCAAGGTTGTTAACCTTATTCCCTACATAAAGAGCAGCTGCACTGTTAAACACAATTGCATCCCTTACTGCCCCATTTCTTTGACCATTTAATACTTCTTTAATCACTAAAGCATTTTGAATTTTGTCTCCCCCTTTTAATTCTTTTGAATCGGATCTTTGTATTCCGATATTCTCTGGAGATATCGTATAACTGAAGAGCTTTCCTTCACTCAGCTCTGTAACGTATGTTGGCCCGCTTATAGTAATCTCATCTAAGCCATCACTTCCATGCACAACCAGAGCTTTTTTGACTCCAAGTTTCAAAAGCACCTCTGCCATAGTTTCTGCAAGTTCCTTCTTGAATACTCCAACCAATTGACCTGAAGCATTTGCAGGGTTTGTTAAAGGTCCAAGAATATTGAATACTGTTCTAACTCCAAGCTCTTTTCTTGGGCCGCCAGCGTTGCTCATCGACTTATGAAAGTTTGGTGCAAACATAAACCCAATCCCTACTTCTTCTATGCATTTTACAACCTTCTCAGGCTGTAAATCGATTATAACCCCAAGCTCTTCAAGCACGTCTGCACTTCCGCACCTACTTGATACAGACCTATTGCCATGCTTTGCAACAGGAACTCCTGCTGCTGCTGCAACAAAAGCCGCTCCCGTCGAAATATTTATAGTATTTGCACAATCCCCGCCTGTTCCACAGGTATCAACAAAAAAACCTGCCTTCGGATAAATACCTATCGCTTTTTTTCTCATTGTCCTTGCAAATCCAGTTATTTCTTCAACCGTTTCACCTTTCATTCTCAATGCTGTAAGAAAGCCTCCAATCTGCGCTTGTGTAGCGTTTCCATCCATTATGATGAACATTGCTTCTTCAGCTTCATTTTCTGTAAGATTTATTCCTTCAATTACTTTTGCTATAAATGGCTTTAGCATAAAAGATTCCCCCTTTTTATTCATTATTAAAGAAAACAATTTTAAGAAAAACTTCACAACATTTAAGGAATACATCTAAGCATTAAGGTTCGTGATTCACTTCATTGGATGGGACTTCAGAAACTTAATGCGTTGCTATCTGAAGTATTTTCGAGAAAATTCGTTTTCTTTATATTAAGAAAGTTCTCGATTATCTCCATTCCACTTTCAGTTAAAATGGATTCCGGATGAAACTGTATTCCAAATGTCGGATATTCTTTGTGCTTTACTCCCATAATCACACGGTCATCAGTCTCTGCAATAATCTCTAACTGCTTTGGAAGATTATCCGGATTTATAACCAGTGAATGATATCTTCCTGCTTTTATTTTCTTCGGCAGGCTTCTAAATATCTCAGTTTTTCCAAGTATTACTTCTGATGATTTTCCATGCATTAACTCTTTGGCACGAATAACTTCGCCGCCGAATGCCTCTCCAATGGCCTGATGCCCTAAACAAATACCCAGTATTGGGATGTTTCCACTGAGCTTTTTAATAAGTTCAATGGTTATTCCTGCATCCTTTGGATATCCCGGACCGGGTGAAATCACAATATGTGATGGCATTAGCTTTTTTATTTCCTCAACAGTAATTTTGTCATTTCTATAAACTTTTACATCAGGATTAATCTCTCCAATATACTGATAAAGGTTATAGGTAAATGAATCATAATTATCAATTATCACAATCATAATATTTCCCCCGCTTCCTTTACTGCTTTGATTAATGCTTCTGCTTTTTTCAAGCATTCCTCATATTCCTTTTCTGGAACCGAATCTGCAACAATCCCTGCCCCTGCTTGCAGATACGCTTTTCCTTGCTTATAGACAAGTGTTCTAATGGTTATGCAGGTGTCCATAGTCCCATCAAATCCTATATAACCAACCGCCCCTCCATATGGCCCCCTTTTGCTCTTTTCTATTGTGTCAATTATGGTCATCGCCATGACCTTTGGCGCACCTGAAAGCGTTCCCGCCGGCATTATGCCTGCCAATGCATCAAAGCAATCCTTGTCTTGTCTTAATTGGCCCTCAACATCAGTTACAATATGCATTACATGAGAGTACCTTTCTATATGCATTAGATTTTTTACCTTAACTGTCCCAAATTTAGATACCTTGCCGACATCATTTCTTCCCAAATCAACAAGCATTGTGTGCTCTGCCCGTTCTTTTTCATCTTGTAATAGTTCTTTCTCTAATCTTCGGTCTTCTACCTCATCTATGCCTCTTCTTCTAGTTCCTGCAATCGGGCAGGTTTCAACAATTCCATCCTCTACTCTTACCAATCTTTCAGGTGAAGAACCAATAATACTGTAGTTATCAAAATTTAAAAAATACATATATGGAGATGGATTAATAATTCTAAGCGCTCTATAAATATTCAATGGTTCCTGCTTGGTTTCTATTTCAAATCTCTGAGATAAAACAACCTGAAATATATCACCATTTTTTATGTGTTCCTTTGCTTTTTCTACACCCTTGCAGTACTCATCTTTTGTTACTATTCCTTTTAAAATAATTTCTTCTTTTACGACTTTACTTCTTACCTCAGGTTCAAGCTTTGAGCGGCTGTCCTTTATTTCTGAATATATTTCCTTAATCCTATGAGTCACCGAAAAGTATTCTCTTTCTAATTGTTCATTTACATGAAGATTTACTATAATGTGAATCTTCTGGGACAAATGATCATAAGCAATAATCTCATCTGTCAGCATAAATTGAAAATCCGGTATGTTTATATCATTTTCTTTAACAGCAGGGAGTTCTTCATAAAATCTTACAATGTCATACCCTATAAAACCCACTGCCCCGCCAGAGAACCTCGGTATGTTTTTTATCTTTGGCGCCTTGTATTCTTTTATTTTCTCTTTAAGAACCTCTATTGGGTTCTTATCAAATGTCTTAAATTGATTATTTTCTTCAACTCTTACCTGACTATCTATACCTATTACTTTCATATATGGATTTCGCCCGATAAACGAATACCTTGCCCATTTTTCTCCACCCTCAACACTTTCCAGCAAAAAGCTATCCGGTCCGCCAAACCTTTTAAAAAGGCTTATAGGAGTTTCCGTGTCAGCATAAACCTGCATTGAAACCGGAATAACATTGTAGTCTTTCGCTAATTCTTTCACTTCTTGGAAGCTTGGATAAAACATTTTCAATCTCTCCTTTCATAATTTTTGAAATAAAAAAATGCATTCGTGTCCCCAAATAGGGACGGAATGCATTCCGTGGTGCCACCCAGTTTATATTTTGCATTTGCTAACTTTCACTCTTCCTTTTCTTCTAATGCTCCTTCTCTTTTAAGAGAGGGAGATAGAGGGTGAGTTGGGTGAGTGTAACAAAAAACACTTCATCCTTATTCAGGACGAAGTGTATTCTTCGTGGTACCACCCAATTAGCTTATGCAAAGCTATCACTCATTACAGATACTAACCTCTGAGGTTTATATCCTGTTCGTATAACGTCGAACCTACGTCAAATGCTACTGCTATTTCGCACCGCTCCTTAGAGATCCATTCATTAAGAATATCTGTACCGAGCTCGCATCATCCCCGGCTTGCTGAAACGTAAACTCTTAACTACTCTTTCTCTTCATAGGATTATATATTAACTTATAATATTATTGTACTCTCGTTAATATCCATCTGTCAATATTTATAATATGCATATGCAGTACCTTATGTCACAAGTTTAGCCAATAGATGTTTATAAGCCTCTACTGTTGTTTTGGAGCATCTACAGGGCAAACATTGGCACAAGCACCACATTCTATACATTTTTCAGGATCAATTTCATATTTGTCGTCTCCTTGGGAAATGCATTGAACAGGGCACTCCGATTGGCAAGCTCCACAGCTGATGCATGCATCCTCTATTACGTATGCCATTACTGGGTACACCTCCTTAATATATTTGATTCTTATTTTAACACTACTTACCTTATATTAAAAGATAATATTTAAATATATTTAAAAATCTTCAAGCTGCTTTAATTCCTCAATGTCTTCATCAGTAGTCTCAATAACAACTGCATCCTTGGTAATCTTTAGTTGTTCTGCAATATAAGTTTTAACATCTGCCTGGTCTTCTCTATCAAGCTTAACCCTTACAATTTCTTTAAGAATATTTGCCTCGACCACCACTCCCTGCCCGTCTGGCGTTTCGACAATCGCACCAATCTTTGGAACTCTTTTTAGTTTATCCTCATAAACTTCATGCTCATATCTGAGACAGCACATTAATCTTCCACAGGTACCAGAAATTTTTGCCGGATTGATTGACAGACTCTGTTCTTTTGCCATTTTTATTGAAACAGGTTCGAATTCGCCAAGATATTGAGAACAACAAAGTTCCTTGCCGCAGAAACCTATTCCTCCCATCATTTTGGTTTCATCTCTAACCCCAATCTGTCTTAGCTCAATCCTAGTCTTGAATACTGTCGCTAAATCTTTTACAAGTTCTCTGAAATCTATTCTTCCTTCAGCCGTAAAATAGAAGAGAATTTTATTATTATCAAAAGTACACTCAACGTTTATTAACTTCATATCAAGTTTATGCTCTAGAATCTTTTGCATGCATATATCAAAAGCTTGTTTCTCTTTCTTTTGATTTTCTTTTATTTGCTGCTCATCTTTTTCGGTTGCAATTCTAAGAACCTTCTTCAAAGGGGCGACAATAGCCTCTTCCGGGACCTCTCTGTTTGCAATTACAACATTTCCATATTCAATTCCTCTTGCTGTTTCGACAATTACATTTGTCCCTATTTCGATAGCCAAATCATCAGGATCAAAATAATATATCTTACCGGCCTTTTTAAACCGCACTCCTACAACTTTTACCATTTACAACCTCCCAAAAACCTATGAGCATATTATCTAAAACCATAGGCAAATTAACATTTCTTCTAATATCTCTTCTTGCATCTTCAATTATTTTAACTAACTGGATAATATCGTTTCGTGAGTAGTCCTCAATGTTTTTTAATATAATATCCTTTTTATCAAAATTAATCAATAGCCTCTCATTCTCTGAGAATTTGCAAACTGCTATATCCCTATACCATGATGATATTATGTCAAAAATATCTTCAAGCATCTCCTTCTTTGCTTCTAAATAAGAAGACGTTTTAAGCAAACTTTCTATTGGGCTTCCTGCCAGGTTGATTAAAAACTCAATAATTTCCTCTCTAATCTTCATGAAATCCTCTGATAACAACGAAAAGGCTTTGCCCAAAATCCCTTGCGAGAATAGGCTGGACATTTCCAGAGATTCTTCATTAATTATATTATGTGTTTTTAATATTTCTTTAATCTGTTCAGGTTTATAAATGTCAAACTTAAAGCTTACACACCTAGAGAGAATCGTCTTTAGCATAGATGCAGTATTTTGTACGCATAGTATCATTAGCGAATCACCGGGAGGCTCTTCAAGAGTTTTAAGCAAACAGTTTTGCGCCTGTTCGGTCATTTTATCAGCCTTATCAATTATATATACTTTTCTTTCAGATTCAATAGGTTTAATGATAATATCATCTTGAAGCTTTCTGATTTCATCTACTCCAATACTTAATCCCTTTGGAGAAATGGTATAAAAATCA
The DNA here is from genome assembly GCA_050260055.1 of Ignavibacteriales bacterium. Lineage (GTDB taxonomy): Bacteria > Bacillota > Clostridia > Acetivibrionales > UBA4821 > JBLMYQ01. Next base: position 47,630 of record JBLNBO010000005.1, on the reverse strand, counting down.
GGGTGGTTATTAGACATAAACTTTATGCATGAAGAGCATTTACCACAAGGTTCATTAGATTGTTCACACAAAACTGCCTGTGCAAAAATCTTTGCAAGATTAAACTTTCCCATGCCATCTGCACCTTCGAACATATATGCATGTGAAAGCTTGTTTTCCTTAAGGATGCCCTGAAGGGTCTGTATTATTTTTTCTTGGCCAATGTAATTTTTAAAGTTCAAAGTTTTCACCTTTGTTTTATTATTCTTTTTTAGTTTAGGTTATAAGTGTCTTTGCAGCCTTCGTTCTTGGTCTCATTTCCTCTAGCCCTTCTTTGCTCGCTAGTGTAACTGTTTAGAAAAAGCACAGGAAAGTTTTTTCTTGTACCCTAAAAGCCATCGTGGCGTTTGAGCAGCGACTTTTCCGCCGGTTTTCGTCGGTGAAAAGCGGCAAGTAAACTTTTTAAGACTCATTACATTGTAATGTCGAGGAGCAATCCTCGTATATCCTCCATAGACTTAAGTACCTTCAAATTATCCTTCTCTTCCTTTAATACTTCCTTAGTCAGGTTTTCAAGTTCTTCATTTACAAGCTTGATTACTGCCCAGACACGATGCCTTCCTCTTCTATCCATCTTGCTTTCCTTTGAAAACACATGAGAATTATTAACCGCTTCATATAAGAATTCGGCTATCAGTTGTTTATAAACCTTGAGCTCCCTGATATCAACCCTTGACCCAAGAATCTTGCCTTGATTATCTATATCGTTAAGGAGCCGATTCACTCTTTCCTGTACAGTTTCATCCATACTCTTGTTATATTGAGATTTAAAGGAAGACCCTTTTGAGCCCTGTACCTTTTTGCTATCCTTCTTTTCTGCTTCTATCGTATTAGCTGCCATTTCAAAAGAGTGCCTAATTTTCATAAAACCACCCCATATAAATTTACAATCAAAATTTGATAATCGACAATTAAAAGTCTATATGGCATTTTACCCCTTCAAATATTTCTTCGATGCTCTTTCTTGCATCTATAACAATAATACGTTCCCTGTTAGCTTCAGCAAGAGCTAAGTATCCTTCATAAACCCTATTATGAAAATCAATTTTTTCTGATTCTACCCTATCCAGTTTTTCTTTTAAGGTTTTTCTTTTAGCAATTTCTTCGGGTGAAATATCAAAAAAGAACGTAATATCAGGTTTATACCCTTGAAGCGCATAGGAATTTATTCCTTCAACTATTTCAGCCCCAAGCTTTCTGCCATAACCTTGATAAGCAATACTTGAGTCAATAAATCTATCGCATATTACGATTTTACCTTGTTCTACGGCTGGAACAATAAGTTCAGATACGATTTGAGCTCTAGCAGCAGCATACAACATGAGTTCAGCAACCGAATTCATTCCAGTATTATCAACATCAAGTAAAATCTCTCTTATCTTTTCTCCAAGTTTTGTGCCTCCAGGCTCTCTTGTTAATATGACTTTTCTACCCTTTTGTTCAAAATAATCAGCAATATTGTTTAGTTGGGTAGTTTTGCCACAGCCATCAAGCCCTTCAACTGTAATGAAATAACCCTTCAAATCAATACCCCCATTATTTTTTTATTTCACCAAATTTATTAAAAGGCCAAAATCTAAATAAAACTCTGCCGCTAACTTCCTTAAGGCTAACACAACCATTCTTTGCCGCGATATCTCCTCTTTCATCGGAAAACTTTCTGCTATCACTGCTGTTATTTCTATTATCTCCCATAACATATACATATCCTTTTTCGACAATTACATCTACGTTTAAATCCTTATCGTTTGAAAAAAGTGTCTGCGTAATTTTCCCATTTACAATACTTAAATTAACATTCCAAGGTTCCTTGATATAATCCTCTTCGAGCTTTTTCCCATTTACATATACTTTGGTGTTATTCATAGCCGCATTATAATTCCCAGAAAGAAGTTCTCCGTCTATAAATATCTGATTTTTCTTTATCTCAAAATTTTTAAATTCTTTATCGTTAATAAATATGCTGTCTGCCTTTATTTGAACATGATCTCCTTCCACCCCAATGACCCTCTTAATGTAATCCCTTTTTAAGAAAAATTGATAAATCTTCCCTAAAGTGTCTGTTTCAAAATAGAATGCACTATGAGGTTCGGTAAAGGTGATAATGTCACCTCTTGATGGCTTTAGGTTAAGAAAATAACTTACTCTTTCGGTTATCAGCCTGTCTCCATCTATAAGTGTAGACTCCATTGACGGCCCTTTTACTATAGTAGGTGCAAAAATAAATATTCTAATAATTACAGCGGCAATAACCGCAATAAAAAAACTATTTATCCATTCATCAGCTTCAGACTTTTTTTTATTTGTATCTTTGCTGGCTTTTTCACTTTCGATTTCATTCTGAGGGTTGAACTCTGCTGGCTCATCCATATATTAAAACCTCCCGGTAGTTAAAATTTCTTTGATAAATCACGGATATTATATTATAAAAGTCAGTAAAAAGCTATATTCAATATTTACTTGATTAGGGCAGATCTTTCAGCTTTAAAGAATATTATTCTTCAAATTTGCAATAAAATAATATTTATAAAAAAGCCGATAGGCATTTAATACCTATCGGCAAAATAGTATCGTTCTCATTGAAAGTTAACAGTTATATCAAAAATCGGTTCATAGTCAGTTATATATGCTCCATACTGGCCTCCAATCTCTACAAATCCTTCTGGAACATATGAGCCCAATTCTCCTTTAGGTATTATTAATGTGTCTTCAAATAAATTTGCATTAGGACTATCCCCAAGTGTAATAGTACATTTCGATACCTCAAACTGCTCTTCATAGAAAGACAATATAGTATCATCCCTCCATTCAACAACTGCAGTTGTACCGAATCGTGAATCTCCTGTAATTAATGAAGTAATTCTATCTTTTCCTTTCTCGCTGTCACCAGGTTTCAACCTTCTGGTAAATATTATCTCAATTTCATCGCCTGCACTTGGTCCAATTACATCGATATCGTTAATGTTTACTTGATCAATTATAGAGTAATTTTGAAGCAGTTTTAAGTTTCCGTATAAGGTTTGTGCACAATAAACAAAATCAGTTACCGTTTCAGCATCATCTGTGTTCCCAATATCAACTTCAATTTCTTCAGATTCATTAACCTTATACTTTTTAAGTGCTAAATACCTTGTATAGGTATCCCATAGTCCATTAAGCATGCCTTGATTCAAGTCTAAACATGGGACCGTAGGTTGCCCTGGGAACCATTTATCATACATTGTATCAATAAACTTTTCCGGATTATCACGAATATCAATTAAATCCATATCCAATCCTTTTTCTTGCAGTTTAGCTTCTAGAGTATCATATTGCTCCTGGTAACCATCTACTCCATCCAAAGGATTTATATAATATTTCAAGCTCCAGATTGCATATTCTCCGCTTAAATCCACAATTCCCGCAGTCAAATCAGCTAAATTCGGATTAAATTGAATATCTGCATCTGAGGTTCCGGAAATTGAAGCATCTAAAATTGTGTTCGCATTTTCGATAATCTTGTCCAGCAGAGCTTCTTTATAATCCGTTTCGCCATAGGTTATTGTACTTCCATCAACCGCTGCAACAAATCCAATTGTATCAGTAACTGGAGTAATTTTAACTAGAGACTCACTTGTAACATTAACCGCAGTAATATCTCCTGTTCCTTCCGCAGAAATATTTATTGGCTCTGACTGGTCTTCTCTTTGGTCATCAACTTCGATAATTCCTGTAGTTGATGTGCCTTGAATATGAATACTGTTGCTTCCTCCTCCTTGTACTAAAGTTCTTCCTTGTACTGTAACATTCCTTATATATGAATCACCATCGGCGATATCTGCACCAAAAATCAAATCATTTGTGATAGTAATGTTTCTTAGTCTTGCTCCTGCAGTGTCTATATAAACATTTCCAGTTACTGTAGCCGTTCCAGTTTCCGGCCCATAAGTACCTGCCGAAGATATTGTATAATCGCCCTCGCAGCCATTATCCAAATAATTATATATGTGCGAACCTCCACTACTGCCTCCACCGCTGTCTGTTATAGAAGAATCAGTTGTATTGGTCGTTGATCCGCCGCTTACTTCTTCTCCTCCCGCAATAACGCCAGTTATTCCTTTCCTTACAGAGACTCTGGTTCCAGACGTATCAACCTTAACACCATTTGCATTAGCTTCAACACTGATTACGGTCCCATCTCCTCTTATATTAGTCTGGGCATTTGCAACAACAGTTTCTACTTTTGCACCTTGACTTGCATTGATTGTTGTACCACTTGCAGTCTGAGCAACCTCAATCTTCATAATTGTACCACTTGTAACTGTAACCTCTGCTTTCGCTTCAACCATTAATGTCTGAACATTTCCTCTTATTTCAACACCTGCACTGCTGCTTGCTTCTCCTATTACCTTTACTTCTCCAAAGCTTCCCTCAAGTATTACTTGCGAACCAGCTTCTATTTTCTTCACCGTAGTACCTTTGTCAGTCAATATACGAACTTCATTGTTGACATTATCAATAACAACTGTACCGTTTATTGTTGTACCGTTAGTAATATGTATCGAATTCTTCCCGCCGCCGCGAACTAAGATACGGCCTGCGACTATAGTTCTATCAAGCGTTACATTTCCTGCTCCTACACCATCCCCAATTATGAGGTCACCATTAATCTTGATACCTTCTAGTGTTACCTCGGGAACATTAATCAAGACATTTCCCGTCACATCACTTGTGTATTTCCCTGATTCTGTTATGTAAGCCTTAAATATGTTATGCATTAACTGAGCAAATTCAGCTCGCGTTATATTAGCCAACGGATTAATTGTTTCTCCTCTTCCTTCAACAATATAGTCCTTATTCTCTTTTCTTCCATTTACATACCCGCATGATACTAGTGCTGCAATCTCAGGTTTTGCCCATTCGCTTATCTGTGATTGATCACTGAATTTATTAAGGCAGTCAAAACTTTTTGTAGTGAGTTTTAATGCACGTGCAATTATAGTAAATGCTTCTTGACGGGTAACAAAATCTTCAGGCCTCATTACACTTTTTTCGCCTTTAAAAGTACCCATTTTTACCGCCTTTGCCATATCGCCAAAATACCATTTATCAGAAGCGATATCGGTAAATTTCGATACATCCCCTTTTTCATACGCACCAAAAGCTCGGTTTATTATTGCTGCAATTTCTGCCCGCTTAATATTTGAGTCTGGCATTATCTTTCCATTATAGCCATTAATCAAACCATTCGAAATAGCTGATTGAATTGCGCTTTTTGACCAATTATCAGGCATGTCCGTAAATTCATCATAATTAGATGCTGAAATAGTAATAGTCATGCTAAACAGCATAGCAATTACCAGCATTAAAGAAATTACTTTTCTTTTCATATGTATCGCTCCTTTTTTTGTTATTGGAATACTTAGAAACATTTATTTTAAATAATAATAGAATGGTTAAATAAAAAATAATTTTTTCTTTTTACGTATATAATTTTAAACAGTTTTCTTTATTCTCGCAAGAATATTTGCTAGGATTTAACAATTTAAAGAATAATTATTAAAAAGAACAAAAATCAAAATTGATTTTAAAGGATTTGTCTGCAAGACATAGAATATATATACTAACCTAATTTTTGAGCTCGAGGTTTAGCTAATGGATGAAAAAATAAATTCCTTTTTAAAAACAGTATTCATTAAACGAGTTATTCTATACGCTTCGATTATATTCTTGATTTTTGAACTAAGAGGCTTTTGGAATCTTTTCCTCATGATTTTCTTTGTGACTTATATTATGAATGAGCTGTGCAAATTCTTTCATTTCCAGATTTCAAGATTGATTAAGGTTTCGGAGACCAGCATTATACTTATTACTTACAGTATTATAATTATTATTATGGTTAGCGGTATAGTGCGTTATTCTCCTATAGCATTTGAGCAGGCCAAATCCCTAGTAAAAACATTTGATCCTTCAGAAAATTTAAATGTAAATATAAACGACCATATTAGTAAAATGCTCACCTCTATAGACCCATCACTTGAGAAAATATTCACTTACTACAACATTAATATTGCAGAAAAACTTAATCAATTCTCTGGAGCAATAACCGGTTTTTCATATAATCTGATAAAAAGCATTGGCAGCTGGCTTTTTAATATATTTCTACTTATTATTTTAAGTCTTTTCTTCTTATTAGAAAAAAATATGATGAAAAACTTTGCTGATATATTTAGAGAAAGCAAAATAAGCTTTGTATATCATGAGCTTAAACCAAAGCTAGTTCGTTTTTATAATGTATTTGGCTTTATGATTAAAACTCAAATTATAATATCAATAATAAATACGACTATAACCGTACTCGCGATAACGCTGCTTGGATTCTCCAATCTTTTTGTTTTAGGAATTATGATTTTTCTATTTGGGCTGATACCAGTTGCAGGTGCAGTTCTATCTACAATTCCTCTGTTATTTATTGGCTTTAGAATCGGAGGCATTGCATACATCATATATATCCTCATATTAATAGCTGTAATTCATATACTTGAAGCATATGTTTTGTTCCCGAAGATTTCCTCAAACTTTACAAGGCTACCTGTATTTATTACTCTTGTTGTTCTCCTTGTATCTGAACATTTATTAGGACCTTGGGGATTGATTTTCGGTCTTCCGATTTTCGTATTCGTGATTGAATCCCTTAAAAAAGATCCTCCAAATTTACAAATATCCAAAAATCCAAAAAGTGAAAAAGATTCTCCCGCAAAGGAAATGTCCCAATAATTTATATTTCTTTTGCGTTCGAAATTAGATTTCCTATAATAACCAGAACCAGTCCAATTGCCGTAGCAGCAAGGATTGGTTCTTTTAGTATAATAATAGCAAGAGTGCTGGTTATGATAGGAGAAAGATATGTTAATGTAGAAAGCTTTTCGACAGAAAGATGTTGAATTGTTTTCATGTAAAAAAGCATATTAATTAAATTATAAACAACCGCAATAAAAATAAGGTATATAATTTGTCTATTATCAGGCACTACCCACCATCCTTTAAGTGTAAGTACAATGACTCCGGATATTAGGGAAATTGCTTGCCCAATAAATAAAAACGGCCTCTCAGGGATTTCCTTTTTCTTGCCTAATATTGTAAAGATTGTAATAGAGAAAATCGAAATAAGAATAAAAACGAGACCTTCATTTAGGGTAAAAGAAAGAAATTTCCCTCCTGTTGCTACAAAATAAATTCCTGCAAAACTTACTGCTATTCCGATTAAAACCTTTATATCTACAACCCTTTTTTCTTTATTATTTAAAAATAACAACCCCGCAAAGTATAAAAAAATAGGATGTGAATAATAAATAATTATTGTTTGGCTTACAGTCATGTATTGCAGTGCAATATTAAAAGTAAGCTCATATAAAGAAAAACCTGTAAACGCCGAAAGTAAAAGCCATTTAAAACCTACTTTTAAATCTTTTGGCCCTTTATAACCGGTTCGGGAATTTATAATCACCAAAACAAGCAAACCGATAAAAGATGTATATGTTAAGATATGAAAAGCATTTAATCCTCCGGTCATAAGATATTTAGTCATAACAGTCGTAATTGCCGAAGTAAAAAACATTAAAAGAAGATATACATAGCCCACCTTTTTTCTTATATACATATGTGCTTTATAAAATTTCTTGCCATTCTTTACTACTTCCAAGTCGTGCTCCTTAAAAACTTTTATTTTATTAGTGTTCTCATTAATGCCATTACTTATAAGTAAATTCCATATATTTCACAAGTTAATATTGTTATTTTTGCAGGAATTGTCTTGTTTTTTGTCGAAACATTTATTAGCATATAAATATAATTACTAAAGAAAAATATTGCGGCGTTAATAAATCTTTGCCGCTTTTATTGAGAGGTTACATATGAAAAGGTTATTTTCTGTTTTATTAATATTGTTTTTAACAATATCTACCCATGGGTTTGCCGATGCCAAAACTTCAACAAAGTCAAAAAGTACTTCAAAAGCCAAACAAAAGATAGTTGTAATTGATCCTGGGCATGGAGGCAGTACAGCTGGAGCAAAATATGGAGGCATAAAAGAAAAAGATTTGAATCTTGATGTTTCTCGAAGGCTCTATTCACTTTTGAAAAGCAAAGGAATAAAGGTATACCTTACAAGGAAAGGCGATTCAACCTTGTCCCTTTCTCAAAGATACAACTTTGCAAATTCAGTAAAAGCATCCCTTTTTGTAAGTGTACATCATAATGCACTGCCTAACAACAAAACATACAAAGGTACTGAAACCCTCTACAGTCCTTCAAGCATATCCCTTAAAGGAATGAGCAGTAAAAAACTCGCAAATATAGCCCAAACAGAATTAGTCAAAAGGCTTGGGACAATAAATAGAGGTATTATCTCCAGACCAAGGCTAGCCGTTTTAAGGCATACAAATATGCCTTCGATAATTGCAGAAATTGGCTATATGACTAACAAAAACGAAAGGGCAAGAATAAAAAATTCCTCTTTTAAGCAAAAATCCGCCGAAGCCCTTTGCTCTGCAGTATTAAAAGCCTTAAATCAAATGAATTAGGTACTATGTAACATATTAAACACCTTTCTAATAAACTATAAGTAAACATAATTTATTTGAGAGGTGTTTTTATTGCCAACTATTCATACCGTTCAACCTGGCGAATCCCTTTGGGAGATTTCCAGAGAATATAAAGTTCCTTACGAAAGTATTGCCCAGGCAAATGGGTTAAAACCTCCATATACCCTTGTAATCGGAGAAAATCTATATATTCCTACCGTTCAAAAAAGGCATCTCGTTAGACGTGGTGAATCCCTTTGGTCCATATCCCAGCTTTATGATGTTTCAATCGATACCTTAATGGACGTAAACAAAATTCCTCCATCACAAGTAATTTACCCGGGTCAAGTTCTAATAATTCCGGCAGAATCTAATATTTTAGGAACAATTGAAGTAAACGCCTATATAGAACCTTCTGGCCCTGCTGCGCAAGAACTCAAAATCGTAACTGATGTAGATGATTACCTTACTTATTTAAGCTTGTTCAGCTACAGGATTCAGGAAGACGGCACTATAATTCCTTTGCCAAATGATCAGGTTTTGATTGATGCAGCAAGAAGAGCTGATGTTGCTCCTTTGATGGTCTTAACAAACTTTCGTGGAGGAACCTTTGATACAGAGCTTGCTGATGCAATTTTGAAAAACCCCACATTGCAAGACACTTTAATTAATAACATAATAAGTACTCTCAGGCGGAAAAACTTTTACGGATTAAATGTTGACTTCGAAAGAATTTCGCCTTCTTCAAGAGATTTATATACCGGGTTTCTTAAGAGATTGCGTGATAGAATAAAACCCTTAGGCTATTCACTATCGGTTGCATTAGCTCCAAAACAATCTGCTACACAGATTGGTGCATGGTATGAGGCTCATGATTATGGCGCTATTGGCTCAATTGCAGACTTTGTTATTTTAATGACATATGAATGGGGATGGTCAGGCGGACCGCCGCTTGCAGTAGCTCCAATAGATCAGGTTAGAAAAGTTTTAAATTATGCTGTTACCGTAATCCCCAGAAAAAAAATTATGATGGGTATGCCTTTATACGGATACGATTGGGCTTTGCCTTATATACCGAAAGGTGATTTTGCAAGAAGGGTCAGCCCTGTTCAGGCTGTAGAAAGAGCCGCAAGATATGGTGCAAATATCAAGTTTGATGGGCCTTCCCAATCACCATATTATTACTATCATGATGAACGAGGAAACCAGCATGTAGTATGGTTCGAAGATGCAAAAAGCGTTCTTGCCAAATTCAGGCTAGTTAAAGAATATGGCTTAAGGGGAGTTAGTTATTGGGTTTTAGGCTCAGATTTCCCTCAGAATTGGCTTCTCCTTGAGGATGTTTTTAATATTAGAAAAGTTTTGTAAAAAATAGACTTCAGCAAACTTTCTAGGTATTAAAAAGATAAATAAAAGTACTAAGGCTTTCTCTTCCAAAGAAATGCCTTAGTACTTTTTAATCTCAAAAATCTTTCAGCCAACCGCTTGCCAACTAAGTTTAAAGCCGGCATCTTCAACTATTTTTAATGCTTTATTCAGAAATTCAGCCTCAATATCTGGAAAAACGTTTTGTTTTATTTATATAATTACTTAAAAAAATGGACCGACAATTTTATTATCGGTCCTTCATTATATTAAGCCTGCTGCTTTGAATATTTAAGGCGAGTAGTCTCTCCTCCTCTAATATGCCTTTCTGCTTTATTTCTATCTAACACTTCTTTCACCTGTTCAAACACTTCGCTGCTAATTCTTGGCAGTCTTTCTGTTACATCTTTGTGTACAGTACTTTTACTTATCCCAAATACTTCTGCGGCTGCCCTTACTGTTGCGTTTGTCTCAATGATATACTTCCCAACCTTCATTGCTCTCAGTCTGATGTAGTTTTGCATTTCCTTTCTCCCTTTACTTCCGAATTTTTAACGTCTGCGTACCTGCCTCAATAGCAAATACTTTATTTCTCACTTCCCTTCTCGACAGTAGAAACAATTCTATCTCGTCATCAAGCTTTTATAAAATAAAAGTAATTTATTAATACACTCTTTCTCGAACCTGATAACTTTTATTGTTTAATTATTTCTTTATAAAGCTATCTATAAAAACCGAGCATTATTACTATTTCAGATAATTGAGTATAAGCAGTAAAATTACACCGGGTATTCCTAGTAATCCGGCAATTAAGGCAGTCACAACATTTATTCCAATATTAATTCCGAATGAGCTTCCAAAAATATTTAACAGCCATAGAATTGCTCCACCTAATACTCCGTTTACAATAAGCTTTATAAGGATTTTTACCGGAAAAATCAAAACTCTTCCAATAACATAAAGTATTATAAGCCCAAAAAGATAAGCAAAAAGTGTATTTACTCCAACCCCCATATAATCATCCCCAAATAACATTGTCCATGTTACATTATATAGAGAAACAGATTATAATATTCCTCAAATTCCTTTCGGCGCTCCTAACTCTTGGGTTTTTATATCAAATGAATCTTCGAAACCCCATTTAGCCCCTTTCTCCTTAGCCTTTTTGAGGAGGTAGTCATACTTCAACTGAGCCGCCTTCATTAGATATATGTAATAGTCTATAAGGTCTTCTTCCTGAGCAAATTCATAATTCATAGATGCAATTACCCATTCATTTCTAGCCTTTTTAAGATTTTCAACAACTTCTTCAAGCTCTTCCCTACTTTTCTTTTTTCTTGTGATAATACTCCTGCGCTCAGATACCTTGTCCAAAAAAGAAATAAATTTTTCCTGGCCTTTTAATTTCATATGTTCTAAAGACTCAGCTACATTAAGGTTCATTTCCTCACCCCCTGGAAAATTTTCCTTAATAGTATAGTCAGAATTTTCCCTTTTTATTCCAAATATAAAACCCCTCTCTTAAAAGAGAGGGGTCGGGGTAAATTATCTTTTACCTTACATATTCAAATTCTATATCATAAATCTGGACTGTATCGCCTTCTTGAATCCCCATCTTTTCCAGCTCTTGAGATATCCCAAGCTTATTCATGGCCCTCTGGAAGTACTGAAGCGATTCGGAATCATCAAAATTGACCTTGCGAAGAACCCTCTTTATAACTTCTCCTTCGATTACAAATATGTCTTCTTCACGCCTTATGGCCCATCCATCATCTGGTGCTTCAAAAACTTCCTCTTCTACAATAGTTTCTTCTTCTACCGGTATTTCTCTAAGAAGTTCGCTAACTCTATAAAAAACTTCCTTTAAACCTTCACCGATAGCAGCACAAATTGGGAAAACTTCATACCCTTCTGCCTCTAATGTTTCCTTAAACTTAACGAAATTTTCTTCTGCCTTTGGAAGGTCCATTTTATTAGCTGCAACAATCTGCTTTCTTGCTGAAAGCTTTTCATTAAATTGCTTTAATTCAGCATTTATTGTTTCAAAGTCATGCATCGGGTCTCTTCCCTCAATACCTGAAACATCAATAACATGAACAAGGACTCTTGTCCTTTCAACATGGCGAAGGAACTGATGTCCAAGTCCAACCCCTTCATGAGCCCCTTCTATTAAACCAGGAATATCTGCAAGGACAAAGCTTGCTCCATCCTCAAGCATTACAACCCCTAGATTTGGCTCTAGTGTGGTAAAGTGATAATCAGCTATTTTCGGCTTGGCTGAAGTCATAATTGATAATATTGTTGATTTACCGACATTAGGATATCCGATAAGCCCTACATCTGCAAGAAGTTTCAGTTCGAGAAGAATTTCTCTTTCTTCCCCATCTTCACCAGTTTCAGCAAATCTTGGAATTTGCCTTGTAGCCGTTGTAAATTTTGCATTGCCTCTACCGCCTCTACCGCCTCTAGCCGCAACGAATCTCTCGCCATCTTCAGTCAAGTCGGCAATTATCTTGCCTGTTAGATTATCTTTAATGACAGTCCCTGGTGGAACTTTTATCATAAGGTCTTCTGCCCCTTTGCCTGTGCAATCGGAAGAACCCCCGTTTTCACCTGGTTTTGCCTTATAGCTCTTTTTATATCTGAAATCCATAAGTGTACTCATTGAACCGTCAACACAAAAAACGACGTCTCCACCTTTTCCGCCATTTCCACCATCAGGCCCTCCAGCCGCAATATATTTTTCACGTCTAAATGAAACAATACCATTGCCTCCCTTTCCTGCCTTTATATTTATCTTTGCTACATCAATAAACAATTTCTCACCACCGCTTCACAATTTAAAATTAATAATTTATAATTATTAAACCCAAAATAAAACATTTTTAATCTTTTTAACTTTAAATTGTAAATTTTAAATTATTAATTAAAAAACCCGGAAACCTCCGGGTTTTTATTAGTTAGCTACTGGAGTTACGCTTACTTGTTTTTTGTCCTTACCCTTATGTGTGAATCTTACAACACCCGAAGCTGTTGCAAAAAGTGTATCATCACTACCAATATCTACGTTTGTTCCAGGATAAATCTTGGTTCCTCTTTGTCTAACGAGAATATTTCCTGCTAAAACAAATTGCCCGTCAGCTCTTTTAACTCCAAGTCTTTTTGATTCGCTGTCACGTCCGTTTCTGGTACTTCCCATTCCCTTTTTGTGAGCGAATAATTGAAGATTTATTCTAAACATAGATTACACCTCCTTATCTGACAATCTAATAAATTTATTATATTTTTCACTGATATCCCTTATTCCCAAAACCATTGTTTCAAGAATAATCTGGGCATTGTTTGCACTTTCTTCAGAAATGTCATCAGGCAGCCTGCATTTTAAATGGCCCTTTTCCGAATCAATCGTAATCACAGGATTTATATCCAATAATCTTTCGAGCCCTATTATTGCAGTTCCTGAAATAGCAGACACACCTGCACATACAATATCTTTTCCTGCTTTTTCAAATCCGGCATGACCATTTATAGAAAATTCTTTTATCCTGCCGTCTTTCTTCCTGTTTATTAATACTACAATCATACACTTATTTTTGCTATTTGAATCTTTGTATATGCTTGTCTGTGTCCCTGCATCTTTTTATAGTTTTTCTTGGCTTTATACTTAAATACCATAATTTTTTCGCCTTTGCCTTGCTCCAGCACATTTGCTGAAACGCTAGCAGTTTTTACATATGGTGTTCCAACTTCAAGACCTTTGTCAGTTGAAACAGCAAGAACAGTTTCGAAGTTTATCTCTTGACCTTTTTCAGCATCCAGTTTTTCAACGTAAACTACGTCTCCTTCCTGAACTCTGTACTGCTTGCCTCCAGTTTCTAAAACAGCGTACATAACGCACCTCCTAATTCCTTAAACTCGCTAACCAAAGGTACTCGGATTGTGATGAGCATCATATTGCTCCTGGCAATCCTCGGCGGTTATTAATAATAACCCCTTAAGATTTTATAAAACCTTTGCTATGCGGCTACACGCTGAATTATTTTAGCATAGAAGTGCCCCGCTGTCAATCTCTCTTATTCTAAATTCTTCTAGTTTAAGTTTATCAAATTCCCTTACTATTATTCTCTTACTATATTTATTCTCAAGCTTCTCAATATTCTGATTATTATCTCCCGTAATAATTCTTGCTACCTCAGGATGCGCTTCTATCTGCACCGCATTTGCAAGAGATTGCGTAAATATCTTCCCAATTTCCCTTTCGGCATTTCTAGCAATAGTATGAGGCGAAAGAATTTCCCCTGTACCTGCACAGTATGGACATTCGACATTCAATACTGAGGAAAGCTTCTGCCTGATTTTTTTACGAGTCATTTCAACTAACCCTAAAGTAGTTATTCCTGATACCATTGTTTTGGTTCTATCCCTTTTCAGGGCATTCTTTAGCGTTTCTAAGACTTGCTGCTGATGTTCTTGAGAATACATATCTATAAAATCTATTATTATTATTCCACCAATATCTCTAAGCCTTAATTGCTTAGCAATTTCCTTGGCGGCTTCAAGATTTGCTTTTAAAACTGTTTCCTCAAGGTCATTATTTCCTACAAATTTTCCCGTATTAACATCAATAACTGTAAGAGCTTCGGTTTTATCAATCATAAGATATCCGCCGCATTTTAGCCAGACTTTTTGGCTGAGTGCCTTTTGAATCTTAGATTCAATTTGATAGTATTCAAATATATCATAATTTTTATTAAAATATTCAACCCTGGATTTAAGTGCAGGAGAAAGTGCTTCAACCACTTCCAGAACCTTTAAATATTCCTGCCTATCATTGATTACAAGTTTATCTACATTCCTGGTAAACAAATCCCTAGCTACTCTGTAGGTAAGATTAAGGTCTTTATGAAGCGTCCTCGGAACCGATCCGGATTCTTCCCGCACACTAATTCTTTCCCACAATCTTATCAAGAAGTTAATATCCTGTGCAAATTCTGCCTCTTCAAGTCCTTCTGCCGCAGTCCTAACAATCAGCCCCATTCCCTCGGGTTTGTATTTTTCAGCAATAGTTTTAAGGCGTTCTCTTTCTGCCTCATCTTCAATCCTTCTTGAAATTCCTACATGGTTATCCTTTGGAAGCAAAACAAGATACCTTCCCGGCAAGGTTACATGAGTTGATACTCTAGGCCCCTTTGTGCCAATAGGTTCTTTTATTACCTGAATTGTAATCTCTTGCCCTTGACTTATGATATCTTCAATGCTTACATCCCGTGGTTTCTCTTCGATTTCATCCTCTTCAGAAAATATGTTTTTAGCTGAAAGTATATCCCCCACATAGAGAAAAGCATTTTTTTCATAGCCAATATCTACAAATGCAGCCTGCATACCAGGCAAAACACTGCTGACCTTTCCCCTGTAGATATTGCCAGCCAATCCTTCTTTCTCCGGCCTTTCAATATACAATTCCGCGAGCTCACGGTCTTCGGTTATTGCGACCCGGGTTTCATCCAATCCAACATCAATGATTATCTCGCTAACCATTATTACACCCCTTAGGCTCTTTTCTCATTGGGAAATGAAAAAAGGGCGAAAATTTTAAAACTTTATAATAAAGGGTTTCCCCCTTAATAAACAATTTTTCTTCTCTATCCTGAGGATTTCTTGAGATGGAAGCTATATGAGTAAAGCAATCATATCAATTCTTTACGTCCTTGTCCATATAAGCCAATTCTATGAATCTTCTCAATCCCTAAATCTAATCCCGTTTCATTATTAAAAGCCTTAATTACAAGCTCCGGCTTCAGATTCGAAACGCTTCCGGCACTTAACGTCATTGAGAACTCTAATTTTCCTTGGTTATAATCTATTAATCTAAACTCAAAAATATCAGCCCTAATATCAATTTCTCTAATCTTTCCCTTTGATTCCTTATTAACAATTATACAATCTTTTAATAAAAATTTATCAGTTAATTTTTGCAATTCTTCTTTTGTCTTTTCACTTTCCAATGCAGCCCAAACCCTATATGAAGCAGAACCAATACTTGACATTAGACTTTCTTTCAAATCTATATAACCTGCTTCTATAATCTTAAAGCCCTCAGGCATATTGCTATTCATTATTTCCCTGAATTTTTCAGGGGCAATTCTTTCATCCATTTCTAAATCGACAAACTCGCTTACACTTGTAACTCCAACTGAAAGGGGAAGCCCAAAAGACATCTGCGGTCTGGGATTAAACCCCTGCGAATGGGTAATCGGAATACCCGCGCGCCTAATTGCCCTTTCAAAGGTTCTTAGTGTGTCTAAATGAGAAATATATTTGACAGCTTCACCTCTCGAAAATTTGACTCTAAGCCTGTTCAAAACATATACCTCCTTCAAAGCAAGCCGCTCCGCAGCCAGCACATGCTTGCCTGCAGTTCGGAGTGATTTCCCCGGAATAAGCTTTTTGAAGCTGGTCTTTAAAGAAAGATTCTGACACTCCTATGTCAACAGCTTTCCACGGCAATACCTCATCCGGATTTCTTTTTCTATTTGCATAAAACCCTGGTTCTACCCCAGCATCCCTAAATGCTTCCATCCATTTTTCAAAATCAAAGTGCTCATTCCATCCATCAAACTTACACCCTTTTTCCCAAGCCTTCATTAAAACACTTCCCAACCTTCTATCTCCCCGAGAAAAAATTGCTTCAAGAAAACTTAACTTTGATTCATGCCAATTGTATGTGATATTTTTATGCCTTAGTTTTTCTTTAAGATATTTTTGTTTTTCGACTAACATCTCTATTGTATCCTGAGGTTCCCATTGAAACGGTGTAAATGGCTTCGGGACAAAGTTAGAAACACTGACAGTAACATTTAATCCTTTAGCTCTCTGCTCCTTTGGAATCTTATAATACTCATCAACAATTTTGAATGCAAGTTCTGCAATTCCATCCAAATCTTCAAAGGTTTCTGTAGGAAGCCCAATCATGAAATACAGCTTGATATTGCTCCAGCCCGATTTAAACGCCAGCACTGCTGATTCTATTATATTTTCTTCTGTTATCCCTTTATTGATTACCTCTCTAAGTCTTTGTGACCCTGCTTCAGGCGCCACAGTCAGCCCGCTCTTACGAACCTTTTGAGCCTTTTCTAATAAAGCAAGCGAAACTGAATCAATTCTTAACGAAGGAAGCGAGAGATTAACCTGTTTCCCTTCAGATATTTCAAAAATCTTATTTGACAGCTCTTCAAAGTTTGTAAAATCACTGGTACTAAGAGAAGCGAGCGAAATCTCTTCATAACCTGTATTTTTTATAAGATTTTGAGCAAGCTCGGTTAATCTTTTTACGGATTTTTCCCGAACAGGCCTGTAAATATATCCAGCCTGGCAGAATCTGCATCCTCTAATACATCCTCTAAACACTTCCAGCATAATTCTGTCATGCACAATTTGTGTATATGGAACAATAACCTTATCCGGATAAAATACTTTATCCAAGTCTTTTATTATCCTCTTTTCAACTTTTGCCGGAACTGACTCATTAATAGGTTCAAATGTTTTTATAGTCCCGTCTGGATTGTATTCAATATTATATAATAAAGGAACATAAACTCCGCTTATTTTTGCAAGACTTCTTAAGAACTCTGCTCTTTCTCCTTTAGAGTCCTTCCAACTTGCATATGCATCCATTATCTCATTAATAACTTCTTCTCCTTCACCCATTACAAAAAAGTCAACTATCTCTGCCAGCGGTTCAGGATTGTATGCGCATGGTCCTCCTGCGCAAATAAAAGGATGACTGCTATCCCTTTTATTCCTTTCGATTGGAAGTCCTGCAAGATTAATCAAATTAACTATGTTTGAATAACTCATTTCATATTGTAGAGTAAATCCTATAAAATCAAATTTGGTTAACTCATCCCCTGTTTCAATTGCAAACAAGGGTATACCATTTTGCCTCATTTTATCTTCCATGTCTGTCCAAGGTGCGAAAACTCTCTCGCAGTAAGTATCTTCCCTCTCGTTGAGCAAGTGGTAAAGTATTTTCATACCCAGATTGGACATACCTACCTCATAAGTATCGGGAAAGCAAAAGGCAAACCTGATTTTAACATCATCAGGATTTTTTACTACACTATTCCATTCCCCTCCAGTATAACGGGAAGGTTTCTCAACGCTCATCAGCATTTTATCATCTATTTTTAATGTCATCGAATTCTCCTTTGTTATTCCTGATACAGAAGCATTATACATCAAAAGAGCTACTTTTTATACCTTATTTTTATTGAAAATATATTTGGCTTGATAAATAGTTTTAGGATTTGGATTTTCTACATAGAATTACGATTATCTCCCTATTGAAGGGAGGGAAGGAGGGTCTTTCTTCGAATTACGACACATATCCTTGGAAAACATTCAAAAAGGTGATATAATAATACTATATACCCCAGTTGAATTTTTAGATGCCGTTGCATTACTTGCGTGAGCAGGATGTTTTCAAAATTAGACATTTTGTCTATTGATGAATCATTTATAAGCTGCGCATTTTTTTGCGTTCCAGCGGTGTCTTAATTTTTTTTAAATTAAGGAGGAATTAGTAATGAATTACAAAAATTGTGGAATGACCAGAGAATGCCAAGATTTAGGACCGCAATGCAACAGTAATAACTGTCCTTATACGGGAAGAATTTTTTCTCCGGCTAAAGCAGTGGAAAACAAAGTTATTCCCGTCATCCTTGATTCAAGCAACTACTGCCGCCATTGCAACCAACCTGATAACTACTGCAAGTGTTATAATTAGCAGTATCTGCCCAGCAAAATCTTTGCATTGCATCAAAAGCAATGCAAAGGATCGCTGGGTCTTTTTTTGCTTTTCTTCTATGAAATCTTATATCCCCTCTTTTGAAAAGAGAGGGGAGAAATGGGTAAGTTGTTATTCACATTCAACTATCCCCAATGCATCATATTCTCTTTTCCCTATCTTCTTTGTCTTCAAAAGTTTTTTGCTCTCAAGGAACTTATTTAGACTGTACATTGTTGCTCCTCCCAGCTTCCCATCGGTATTATATTTATAGAACCCTAAAGCCTTTAGTCTTTTCTGCACAGCCCTTACATCCGAACCATAATCTCCTACTTTTAATATTCTTAAGCCTTGGCCGTAAGGCCCATAAGGTCCATTAACTATAAGTACAGGTGTGCCGTAAGGCACGATTCTATACACTTCTTTTACATCCTTATTCCACATGCGAACACAGCCATGTGATGTAGCTCCGCCAATTGAATTTGGAAATATCGTTCCATGGATTCCATACTTTCCCCAGGGTACGTTGAATTTGGAATACATTAGAATGGTTTTTTAAAATTATAGTGAATTGTTATCTTTTTATCTTCCGCTATTTCGATTCTCTTGATCAGCTTTGTTAAGACGGGTTTGGATACGTTATCAAAATGTATGAATTCTTTAATTAATGTCATAAGTTCTAAATCATTATCTTGATATTCGTGCTTGTCTTTCAGCTTTTGTTGAAGCTTCGAGCTTCTTAAAATTAACTGCTCTCTCTCTTGATTGTATTCCTGTGTAAGATTAAGAAAATCAGTTTCTGTTATAATGCCTTTTAGCTTATCCTCATACAAATGCTTTATAGTCCTTTTTATTTCAGCCAACCTGTTTTCTGCTCTTTCCATCTCGGATTGCTCGTTGTTTAACTTTTTGCCTTGCAGCTTTTGCTTTGCAGCATCCAACATCTTGCTCTTGTTGACTGAGCTTTCAGAAATCTTTCTTAATTCATTGATTACCAAGGCTTCAAGCTCATTTTCAAGAATAGAATGTCTAGTACACCGTTTAAATCTTTTATACTTTGAGCAGATACTGTACAATTCCCCTTTTTGAGTCTTGGTAAATGTCATACGCTCTCCACAGTCTGCACAAAATACCAATCCGGCAAGTATGTGATTAAATTTCTTGGAGTTATCTACATCGTTTGCCTTCCTGCTCATCATCTCTTGAACCATATAAAAGGCTTCTTTGTCAATAATCGGTTCGTGCGTGTTTTCTACTGTAATCCATTGATCCTTTTGCAGAGTCCTAAGCTTTTTGACCTTGTAATTAATCTTTGAGCACCTGTTTTGAGTTACATTGCCGGCATAAGTAGGATTGGTCAATATCCTTCTTATTGTCTCAGTAGTCCACAGATGAAGTCTCTCCTTGGAATTCTTGTAATTACCGTTTTGAGCCTTGTATTCGCTTGGCGTGGATATCATCTCCGAGTTCAACTCATGTGTAATGTATGCATATCCCCATCCTGATAAATACAATTCAAAAATCCTTGCAACAATCGGTGCTACCTCTTTGTCGATAACTAACTTATTTTTGTCTTCAGGACTCTTTTTATATCCATAAGGAGCAAATGCACCAATGAATTGTCCGTTTTTCCTTTTGGTATTCATTGTAGTCCTTACTTTTTTCGAAATATCCTTTGCATACATATCGTTCATAACCGATTTAAAGGGACTCATGTCATTGTTGCTATTATTTGATGAAAAGGTATCTATTCCATCGTTTAAAGCGATGAACCTAACATTTCTTTCCGGAAAATACCTCTCTAAATAATAGCCCGTTTCGATATAGTCGCGGCCCAGTCGGCTAAGGTCCTTCGAAATTATAAGATTTATACGTCGGCATTCCACGTCCTTAATTAATCGTTGAAATTCTGGTCTGTTAAATGTTGTGCCCGAATAGCCGTCGTCGGTATATATGTCTACCAAATTCCAACCCTGTTGTAAAACATATTGCATTAAATATTCCTTCTGGTTAGATATACTCTCAGATTGTACGCCCGTTTCATCTTCGCGGGACAATCTAAGATACAGTCCGACATTAAAAAATTCGTCTTTTATGTTATTTTTATTGTAATTATCAATTAAAGCTAACATACTAAAAACCTCCTTGTACGTTAAAAAATCAATTGATAACTACCTGCCTTTAAATAGTTTATTATATCAGCCGGTAGTTATCAACACAGTTTTGGTAAATATTATTTGTTTAACACGACCTGTTTTAATATCTCTATCATTAGTTCTTCAAATTCTCGCTCTTCTTCGTTGTATATTGATACTACTTGGGCTTTTGTATAATCAATCTCATGATCTTCATTGGTAATAACCTTTAAATTTGTTTTCATAAAACCACCACCAAAAATACTCTAAATTAAGTGTATTCACTTATCTGCATGTCCAATTCACTCTGTCCAAAAATCTTGTGTTACTTCTTCCTCCTTGTATTTTGGCGACAAAAAAAGAAAGTAGTTTTCTGCAACTTTCTTTTTTAGTGTTTATGTTTTTGTTTTATTACTGCCTTCTCGTGCTTCTTCTTTGTCTTGTTCTTTACCTGGTTTTTTTAGTTTATTGTGTTCTGCTACTGCCTTTAACTAGCTCTTCGTATGTTATCGTTTTTATATCAAAGTTCGGATATGCTTTCCTGTACTCCTCTTCATCTTCTTTCAAACAGAGAATCACTATCCTATTGCGCATTGCTCCTAATTCATTGTAAAGTTTAAGCGATGCTTTCTTATGCACATCATTAAATATCATTACAAATAACTGCTTGTCATCTTGGATTGTACAATCTGCTTCTTGCATTTGCCTAGCCTTATAGTTATCTCCATAAACAAGTTCCGTCGCTGTCTTAAGAAGGTTTTCTATCCCATGCTTATTTAACATAGTTAAGCTGCGTTCGTTGTATGGTAGTAAATATACATTTTTTGCTGCGTTAAATTTGGTATTGTCATCCTTTCTTAAAATATATGTCTCTTTTGCTTTTTCTGATTCAAAAAACACAATTGCTCTTTCAATATCTGCTTGTCCCAGCAATACCAGTTCTTTCTTTATTCTCCCTGTTTGTCTTTTGTTAGCTTCTGTGCCCAAATTATATATTATGTACTCTTTGTTGATTTTATCACTGCGTATCATCCCATAGAACATTCCTCCTCTGTTCATATTTCTTTGTTTCTTCAAAATCCAACTTGGTGTAAATGTCCATGCGCTCAAATCAAATTTCTCTGCCATTTCATAGGTTTCTTTTCCTCTTTTCTTCAACCCCTTCGTAAGCGGAATTGGTCTTATTTTTATTCCTTGTTTTTCAACATACCGTTTCCCCTCTGCCCCAAGATATACATATTTTTTTCTCCTCGTTATATAATGTTCTTTTCTTAATATTGACATTCTATTTTCATGATATTGTTTTGTTCCATAAATTCTCCCTGCTGTTTCGTTGTTTATAAAACCATTTTCCGCTATGGATCTTAATAACTCTTTGTCTCTTTTCGTTAAAATTACTTGTCCTTTTTTCACTACTTTCACCACTTTCATTATTAATCTTAGCATTTATTTTTACTGTTATTTTTTTTGTTGGTTTCTTCTCTTCGTTCTTAAATTTTTTCGTTTTTTGTTCATTTAAAGCTTTTTGGCTACATTTATTATCAACAAATTTTGAGATTAATTTTTAGGTATTTTTGTTGATAATACAATCTACTTTTCTTCTTATATAATGTTTTTATTTTCCGTACTCTGTTATGTTACCAATAACCTTAAGAAACATGTTTGTTTCAAATATATATACTTCAGTATGTGGAAATTGGGAACCAATTGGTTCTATTGCGTAAGTAATTGACCTCATAACATCATCTTTAATCAGTTTTGCATATCTAATTCCATCAATTATTGATTTGATATCTCTGTTGTCTGCATCAGCATCTTTTATTTTGTCGGGGTAATATATTTTGAGCCAAACAAAGGCCTGTTTAAATACGGGGACACTTTCCAAATCAACTAATGCTTTTTTGGTGTTATATATCCATCTATTTTTGGCTGATGCATTTTTTACCAACGGCGGCCAATCCGGTATATACAGTTTAATTATTTCTCCATCAAAATCAGCTTTCCATTTATCTTCCGCTAAAATAAATTGATCTGGAAGTGCATAACTTTGTTTTGCTGTCTGAATTAGATTATGTAAATCGATTTTTGCCTTCTCTATATCTTCAGCAATTTTCAGTAATTCTTCTTCTAACATAAAAAATCATCCTTCCATAATTAAAATTGAGAAACAAAAAAGACAGAAGTTATCTGTCTTTTTATTTGGGAAATATTAAGAAACATGTTGCAAGCAAAATAAAAAGAAATTAATAAAGCACTATTAATGCTTTTAATAATTTCTTTCGATTAAGTATCTCCACCTTATTTTTTAAGGACGTAATAGTCCCTTGATTCATTTCACCTTACATTTCGACTGGCAACTGTACTGTACTACAGCAACAACCTCCTTGGAGGAAAGCACAGATACGTTTTTCTCAGTGCTTTTACATTTTGCCTCGGTTGACTCCCCTAACTCTAGCGGTTTACAGACCTTATCATGGAGTCAATCGCTATCTACCTTTATAGGCAGTACCATTGGTTTGGCCTCTTATAATAGCTCGGGTTCCTTTGTAGCTAAAGACACTTACGTCACCCCTCAATTGTGTCATTAATGTGCCAAAATCTCTCAAGCGTCATATATATATTATACTACGCCATATTATGTAAATCAATAGGTAAATATTCTTTTAAAAATATTTTTATTCAATAAATACTATACGGTAGTAAACCATCATGTGGCTTTTATGGATAAAAGAATGCTTATATAGGGGATAGTATTAGTATTGTTAATCATACTTACCATTTTTATATTAAAAAGTGTCTTTGGTTTAAATTTTAGCTAATTTCTAAAATGGAATATAAAAAAGGTCACATCAGCCAAAACTGTGTGACCAATAAACTTTTTATATTATTTAATACGATTGTTGTGCAAACGTGATAAATCTACAAAATCTTTGATAGTTTTGTCCCATCAAACTTATTTCCCCATCCTTTGTTTTCATCAATTGAATATCTTTTAAATAGCTCAATATCTGGTAAAGGGATACTATTGTCAATCATAAACGTTATAATTCTATCTAATTCTTCTAAACTTCTCTGGCCATGATCAACAATCACGCTATATGAGTGGCTACTACCAAGATAGAATATTTGCCTTATCAATATGCCTATTCTATTATCAATGTTTTGATATAAATTGTATAAGTATTCAAATTGACTTTCTTCCAAATATTCAAAATCATGTTGTTCATACGTTTTAAATTCTAGCAAATTTTCTGGTATGACTTCAGCTATTTGGTCATTCCATGCTTCGAGATTTTCTGTACTTGTGAAATCCCACAACAACTCTAAAATCATTTTCCAATTACTTACGTCATACTTTAAAAATAATAGAGTATTTTCAAAGCAACTAATTCCATATGCAACCCTTCCATTCAAGGAAATGCCTTTAAAATTATTAATATCCATATTTTCAATTCTCCTTATTTATGTCCACTTAATATATCGGCAGCTTTTCCTAAGAACGTAGCAGTACAATTTTCACAAGCTGGCTTTGGCACTCCAAAACTGTTGGGTGTAGTTTCAATTGTATAGATGTATAAATCATTTAAGTTTGCTTTGTTGTTTAAAGCTTGATTAACCGCATCTACCTCCGCACAATTCCCCAACGGATAACCATTTAGTGATTTTTCTGGCAACATATCTGCTAACGTTTTGTTTAGTGTATCGCCACTGAGCTTAATACCTTTATTCATTCCATAGTAGTACTTCCCAGTTGCTGCATCATAAACTACTGAACCTGTGTTAAATCCATCTACTTTTCTTTTTGAAATGCTTGACGCTAAGCTTTTTTGCATTCTTGACCATTCACTAACAGCACCATTTAATTCAGCTTCTGTTGGTAGTCCAGTCTTAACCGTTCCCTCAAAAGATTCTACTCCTCCAGTTTTTCCAATCCTTCCTGCAATTTTAGAGAATAAGAAAATTTCAGCAAGTTGCTCAGTCATCTCACCAGCATATTCTACTTTTTCATGCATGTCACCCATTATTGCTCTATTATAAAAATCAATATCAGATGTTATAGGTTGTGCCATTATTTGGTAAGGTAAAAATACAATTGTTGATATAGGATGTTCTTTAACCTGCTCATACATTTCAATTTTATTATCTATTGCTGATTTCTTAATTCCTCCTAGATAGTCCTTTTTTATCTCATCTCTATTTTCAATCCATTTTTCAGCTATAGGAGCAAGGACTGCAAGCGGTGGACTACTTTGCTGATTATCGGCTTTATTGTTTGTACTTGTTGTAGATTTTGGTTGAGTTGAACTTCCATTACTTATTGTCTTAAAAGGTGCCGTAATTTTATCTATAACAATATTCTTTGCTTGGGTTACTTTTGTTTGTACTGTCTTAACAATCTTCTGCGTATTTCCTTTTCCTATTACGGAGTCTAACTTTTTCTCTATTTTCTTTTGTACAGGTTTGCTAAGGCTAGTATATGCTTTGTAAATATTTACTATAGTCGTAGCTATGCCAAGCAAATCATGTCCATCGGGGTCTGTATACATCAGCGGTTCATTATGACAATATGTATAAAGATTCAAGCTCAATGGGTCTTTTGTATCTCCTCTATAGGAATCCTCCTGCATGAACCTTGCTGTCACAGGGTCATACATTCTTGCCATCAAGTAATACTTGCCTGTCTCCTCATCCCACATATACCCTGCATATCTGTAAGGATTGTACACGCTTTCCTGCACGCTTGTCGGATTACCAAATGCATCATAATAGTAACTTGCCAACTGCTGTCCGTTTTCATCAAGCAGCAGCGTCACATCTCCATGTCCATTGTAGAAATAATCCGCAGTCTGCCCTTCTGTTGTTCTTGACAGCAAATTAGTTCCATGGACATTGTGGGCTTTTTCATTGCCCGTTCCATCTGTTTCTAATATAACATTTCTGCCTTCATATAAGAATCTTGTAATATCTCCATTGACTTCTTTAGTAACCCGTGTTCCTTCTCCGTCATAGCTGTTTACAACCAGTTTGCTTCCGGTTTGGGATTTGACTAGCTGATTTAGCTCATCATATTCATATATTGATACATAACTCTCTCCACCTTGCTCTTCTCCGGCTATCGTTACACTCATTGACGATGCAGCCAGCGGATCTTCATCCTTTATCTCCTCTTTTGCTTCCCTTAACAGATTACCATTATTGTCGTAAGTGAATTTTGTTGTTGTGCTTTCACCAGCAGATTTTGTCTCAACAGTTTTCATTAATCTGTTTTGCTCGTTATATTTATATATGGTTACAGTACTTTTGCCATCTTGTGTGACCGTTTCTGTTATTCTATTTCCCGCTTTGTCAAATGTATAGTCAGTAATTCTCACATCTTGTTCATTAACTTTTTTGAGTCTGTTTAACTCATCATAATCGTATTTGGTTTCGCCTTTTATATCATTTTTAGTTTTTAGGTTGTGTGCATCATCATAGGTATATTTATATGATTCTATTATTGTGCCATCAGCCTTTTTGTTTACCAGTATATCTAGAAGCTTGTCATCATAATATGTGTATTCTTCACTTGCTCCATTATCATATGTTACTTTCCATTTACTCCCGTCAGGATAGTATTGGTATGTAGCTGTTTTTCCATCTGATGTTACAGTAAACAACCTGCCTGCTTTATCATATACTTTTGTTACCAGATTACCTTTAGGGTCAGTTGTTTTTTCTGCATAGCATCCTGGCTCGACCCCTGTTATTATATCATATTCGAAGTGCGTAACACCAATACCTGGTACGTCCTTCGATATGGTCCTGTTTAGTTCGTCATATTCTCTTTTTGTTTCTCCAGTTGCATCTGTAACCTTTTCTAGATTTGCATTATTGTCGTAATCATATGATATTGAGATGTTTCCTATGCTCTCAGTTCTTAAATGGCCATGTATGTCATATGTGTAATTTGTTGTCTTTCCGTTTCTATCGGTCCTAGTTGCGAGGTTCTTATCAGCATAATATGTATATGTTTCTGTCTTTGCTGGGTTGTATAGATAATTGCCTTCTGTACCACTTCTGCCTTCAGCGTCAATCCTTTTTATTAGTTTATTCGCCACATTATATTCATAATATGATATATTACCTTTTCCGTCTTTTTGGCTGAGCATGTTGCCATTCATATCATAGGTATATGATGTTGTCTCATCTTTTGCGTTTATTACATCACTCAGTCTATTGAATTCATCGTAATAGTATGTTGTTGGATTTAGCATACCATCTTTCTTTATCTTGATATTTCCTACGTTGTCATATTCTTGTGATACTATATCTCCTAGTGGATCTATTGTTGAAATCAGCCTGTTATTTTTGTCATATTTGAATTCTGTTTTCTTATTGTTTGCATCGTAAGAAAACTGTTGCATACCGTTAGGATAATACTCAAGCCTCTGTATGACATTGTAAGGATCACTCTTTTCAACTAATCTATTTAATGGGTCATATACGCTTGTATATGTATTAAGCCTCCAATCGGTTGTTGTTGTCAGATTTCCATTTGCATCATACTCATATATTGTTGGATGATTTTTCGCATCTGTGACAATATGCAGCCTATTTAATTCATCATATGTTTTAGTTGTTTCATAGCCTTTCCCATCTTTTTCATATGCCTTGTTTCCATTTTTATCATATCTATATTCTATTGTTATTGCTTCACTTTCATCTGCTTTTTGTTCTGTACTTTTTAATACCCTTCTTTGATTATCATATGTATATTGCTTGACCAACCCCGTATCATCAGCTTGTTTTTTGAGATTACCTACTTTATCGTATTGGTAAATTGTTGTGTTTGATGGTATGGTTGTGTTGTCTCCTGGTTCAATTGTTTTTCTAACCTTGTTGAAGAAGTTGTATTCATATGTTGTTCTATTGCCATTTCCGTCTATTTTGACTGTTGCATTACCAATTTTATCGTATTCAGCCGACATTATTGTCTTTTCTGGACTTGCTACTGATTTCTTTACTGTTGTACTTGTAATATTTCCTGCATCATCATAATAGTATGTGGTAATTACATCATTTGAGTTTCTTTTTGTTTTTATTCTTCCAAGCACATCATAGGTGTTTAGATCTGTATATGCAAGATTTCTTTCTTTTGTTACAGGATCACGGGTCTTGGTTACTTTACCTGCCAAGTTATAGGTATATTCTGTTCCATAACCTGTGTCTATCTTTTCGTCTGTTGTTCCGGTTCCTACTAAATACCCAAGTGCATCAAGCTCTTTTGTTACGTTGCCTTTCTGGTCATACTTAAATGCCTCGGCAACTGTTGTATAAGCTTGTCCTTTATATGTATATTTTTCAGTTTTTGTTTTTACCCTATCCATATTGTCATACTCATATTCAGTATGATTCATATTGTCTATTGTCTGTTCACTTATATAATTCTTTGGAGATACCTCCTTAATCAGTCTTCCTGCTAGGTCATATTCGTAAGCAGCTGTGCCAGTTTTAGCATCAACCTTCTCAAATAACATTCCTCTTTTATTATAATGATACTCTGTTTTATTATTCTTAGGGTCTGTTTCTTTTGACTTTTTGCCTTCCCAGTTGTATTCGTATGCTGTTAACAGATTGACATTAGCGTTATTTTCATCAACTCCTGGTTGGGTTACAGTTTTTACCCTGTTGAGATTGTCATATGTGTAGGTAGCCGTTACTTCGTTAGCGTCAGTTTCTGTTTCAAGGTTACCATCTTTATCATAAGTATAGGCTGTTGTTACTTTCTGGTCTGCATTATTGTCTATTGTGTTTCCGAATAAATCGCCTGCCCTTACGTATTCATGTTTAAATAATGGTTTACCGAGATAGTTGTTTTCGTATTCGGTTATGTTGAATATACCTTCTTTGACTTTGACTTTCTCCATCGAAAGGCTTCCGTCATCGTCATATGCATATTCGGTATAGGCTCCCGAGTTATGTGTTACAGTATGTACTTTGCCATCTCTGTAATAGGTATATTCTGTTGTGACGAATGTTGATGGTCTTGCTTCATATTCAACGGTTTCTTTCCCTGCATATTCAGTTTTCTTCTGACTGTCGTTATAGTATTCAGTCTTTGTATATGCATATTTGACTACATTATTAACTAATTCAAATGGTGTCCATATTTCAGATAAGCGATTCATTCCATCATATTTATAATATGTTGTTCCATTCGGAGTTGTGGTATAATTTAGTGTTCCATTTGCGTTATAATTATTTATAATCCTGCTTCTATCAGCATTGAGCTGTTCAACCAAACGTTCTGCATAATCGTATGTATAGACTGTGTCGGCATAGCTTGCTTCACTATAGTACTTACGTACTGTCTTTGTTGTATTCTTATTCGATAATACATCATAGAAGTATTCCTCTAAGGTCTTTTCCGTTGTGGAAGCATTATCATCTTCTTTAAATGTTTTCCTGATTGGTCTATCAATTTCATCATAATAATACGTATATACTGCTCCATTTGGTTTTTCCTCAGTTTTTAAGTTACCATATATATCATATGTGCATGTGGTTGTGTTGTTTTCCGCATCGGTAATTGTTGCAACTTTACCAGTTGTATACGTTACGTTATTAGCATCTGTCCTTTTATAATATGTGTATCTTGTACCAACAGATAAATCGCTATATGTATGATGTTCTATATCATCTTTAGTTGAATCGTATTGTTTTGGAGAAATTTCCTGAATCTTTCTTCCTATCTCATCATATAAGATTCTGTTTGTATATAGGCTGTTGGCTGTTTCTCTTTCTAATTGTCCATCTATATCATATTTATATTCCGTAATATTATTACCAGGTGTCCTTTTTTCTTTTTTCTGGCTTATTGCAGTATAGTCATAAGTTGTAACTTTTCCCTCTGGGCTTTTCTCTGTTTTTATATTTCCTAAAGCATCATAAGTATATTCGGTCACTTTACCTTCTGGATTAGTAACCTTCCACACAAGCGCTTTCGCTAATGAATTCGACTGGCCGTCCGGGTAGTACTCATATGATGTTTCAGCATATTGACTTTCCCCTTTGAAATACTGCCTTTTATTCAAGAGCTTTATATTACTGCTGTCATAATTATATTCCGTTACATATCCGTTTTCGTCTGTTTCAGTCTTTATGTTATTATCATCATAAGTAAATGTCTTAAACGAGTTGTCTGGATTCGTTATTTTTAAAACATTCCCTCTATTATCTCTTTCATATGTTGTTTTGTTACTATATCTGTCTATCTTCTCAGTCATTTCGCCATACGAATTATATTTAAATGATTCATATTTTTGGTCGGGATATGTTTGCTTAGAAACGTAATAAGATTTATGTTCATACGTCCATTTTCTATTGTTACTATCAGTTATAGTAGTTGTATGTAGTTTTTTATTATAAGTATACTTATACACATTTCCATATACATCTCTTTGTGTTTTTACTCTTCCTATATTATCTGCACTAGTATAGTAATCCAAATCAAGAATTATATTCAGATTTTTCTCTTTTATACCTTTAATAAGATACTTATCATCATACTCGTAATACAAAGTATTACCTTTTGAGTCTGTAACAGTATTCATGTAGTGAGTCCTACCTATATAACCATATTTAACAAAATTTCCACTCGTATTAAATATTTTTTCTATTCTATTTCGCTCATCGTATTGTAACGTATATTCTCTACCAACAGAATCTGTTATTAGTATTACTTTGTTAAAATCTTCATCATAATCGAATCTTACCATATTTCCATACCTATCTTTAATTGAAATAAGCTTTTTATGCTCAAATCGATATTCAGTCTTATCTTTTGTTATGAGCGTATATCCATCGTGATCTTTAGTTAGTATACTTGTATTCTTTTCAGGAATATATTTACCCCAATCATCCTTTATAAAAACTTGTGTACTGCCATCTGGTAAATAACAAATACGATATGGATTACTTTCCTTAATATTACCCATAAAAGAAAATATATGGCTACCAGTTCTTGAATTATAGTTTCTGCTTATTCCTTTGAAAACTCCAGGAGTTTCAACATACAAGTCATTGCATGTAAATGAGAAATTACCTGTAACAGGATCAATACCGTTTTGTCCAAAGTGTATTAATTCTTCAATAGGCACTCCTTCATCCATAGCTCCTTGCAGCCCATCGCCGGTTTCCGGACAATCAATCGGCTCTATCACAATGCTATCATCTCCTGGCCCATCAGTTTCTGCTACAGGTACAGTATTAGTAATTACAGCATTTGCATCCACTCGACCATTAGTACTAACCTTACCCTGCAAAGAATTAGATACTTTCACATTATTAAGAATCCTTGACTTTATATCAGAAATATCAAGTTCAGGCTGAGCACTTTTTAGAAGTCCTGCTATACCAGTAACATACGCTGCTGCAGCTGAAGTACCATCAACTGTTTCATATGTACTTTCAGGGTTTGTTGTTAGTATTCCAATACCAGGTGCCGCAATGTCTACCGTCGTTCCTCTGCTTGAAAATGGTGCAAGTATACCCGTATTGTCCATAGCACCAACTGATATAACGTTATCAATATCATATGCTGCAGGATAAATCTTATATGGTGTTTGTGATTCTCCTTCATTTCCTGCTGCGCAAATGAATAATATCCCCGAATTAACCATTGCATCTTTCAATGCAGGGTTATTCTCAGTACTTCCAAAACTGCAGTTTATAATTTTTATTCCTTTTTCTACTGCATAATTGATTGCATCAATTGCATCAGAGGTATATCCAGTGCTTCCACTCATGAATTTTAAAGGCAGTAATTTTATATCTGGCGCTACACCTCTAATTCCAATTTCATTAGCTTGTGCAACAATGATTCCTGCCATTTGTGTTCCATGTGCATCATCATAAACCGAATCATATACTGTATTATCGCCGTTTACAAAATCCCATGCGTTTATTTTATCTATGGCTTCTGCCAGATCCGGATGATTTTGATCTACCCCTGTATCTAAGAGCCCTATTCTTACTGTAGCAGAACCTGTTATGTTATTATCATACCAAACAGGTAAAACATTAATATCGACGCCTGTTCTTCCTTCGGTTGAACCAACTGATTGTCCGGTATTTGAAAGTGCCCATTGTTCTGCAAAATGTTCATCACTAGGAATAGTTTTTGTATGCAGTAAATAGTTCGGGGTTGCATACTGTATATTTGTATCTTTTTTCAACTCCTCGATTACGTTATTTATGTTATCATTCTCTCCGATTTCCATAAGCTCCATCTTAATTTTTTTGTGCTTCTTCTTCATGTTAAACTTTGATAGCTTTAATTTTGATTTTATTGTTGAACCTATACTATTTATTTTGTTCTCGTCTTTGTATTTAATAAGTATTTCTACTTTCTCTCTTGTTGGCTTACTTTCTGCAGCATCAACAGATACAGCATTAAATGCTGATACTCCAGTTAGCAGAATTGCTGCTATTATTAATTTGGATATATATCTTTTAAAAGTTCTCATATTGTTCCTCCTAATTAACTCTAATCTATCATTCTTACAACTCACCCTTCTCTTCTTCCATTTCACGGAAGTTATCAAGGTCAATTTGTAATCATTTCATATCTGATTTTTGTTGTTCCACCAGATATTAAACACTTAAACCTTATGTCATTTACAAATCCACTCCAAGATTTGCCCATCGCAATTGGCTTACAAGCAGAAAACTTTATATATCCTGATGTGAATTCTTCAATATTAATGTCCGTGTCTATTACTTCCCCATCTGTAATATCTGGCAGTTCAGTTCTAGCGCATAGATCAACAACCTCAAGTTCTAAAGGATTATACTCGATCATAAAACTATGTTGACTGAAATTTTTTATGTCTTTAGCATTAATTATTAGGTTGAATTCTTTATTTTCTACACATTTAACACTATATCTATTATCATTTGTTCTTACGGATATTGCTTGCGACCATTCGCTCGCTATTGAACTAGTCTTTGCCCTTACTCTATACATATGCAAGGTATTTATCCCAAGGCCTCTATTAACATACACTGCACTTGTTACAGTTTCTATACCTGCACCATCAACCTCAATTTCATATTCCGCTGCACCTTCGACTGGTTCCCAGGCAACCCTTATTGTTGTATTTGATGGATTTCCCTGTAGTCCCGAAGGTGTTTTTAGTGTAGTTGCTTTTCTAATTTGCATACTCCATTCATTAGGACCGTTTTCGGTCACAGCTCTTACTCTATATGTATGGCTTGTACCTGCCAATAGTCCTGTATGCTGATATATAAGTACATTCCCGACATTAGCTACTTCACTATCTTTTTCTACATCATAACTGATAGCCCCAGATACTGGCTCCCAAGAAATGCTTATTGATTTTTCCTGTGATTCCACTCTAATGTTTGAAGGTATTCCAGCATTTCCTGATAACGTAGATGCAGAAAGTTCACAACTCCATTCACTTTCTTGTTCATCTTTTACTGATCTAACTCTGTATGTATGAATTGTATTAGGGTTTAAATTACTATGCGTGTATACATTTCCAGTTACAGTTTCGATTGTTGCCCCATCTAATTCAATCTGATAACCATCCACATCTGCAACTTGATTCCACGTAATCGCAATTGAGGCTTCTGTTGATTGAGCCGTAAGCTCTTCCGGCACATTGCTATTATCACATGTTGTCGTTTTTGTTATTAATGCACTCCAAGGACTTGTTTCTCCTCCTACTATTGATCTTACCCTATAACTATGTGTAGTATTTGGAGTAAGGCTTTCATGGCTATATACTTCTTCAGTAACAGTTTTTATTGTTCCCCCATCTATTTGTATTCCATAGTTTTCAGCATTTTCAACACTATCCCATCTGATAATAATACTTGTTGTTGTTGATTCTGCCGTTATATTTGCTGGTATTTTACTGTTATCTGGCTGAGTGGCCTTTTGTATTTCTTCACTCCACGGACTATAAATTCCATCTTTTTCCGCTCTTACTCTATAAGTATATATAGTGTTAGATTGTAATTCTGAATCAGTAAATGTATTTTCAGACGTTATTTGTATTTCTTGTTCGTTTATTTCTATTTCATATTTATTAGCTTCTAATACGTCATCCCAAGCAAGTGTTATTGTGTTTGTTGTTGATTCTGCTATTATGTTTTGTGGAACTTGGACTGATTGATTCTCGGTATTTACTGTTATTTCTTCAGTCCAATCACTTGGCTCCGTTTCTTTTATAGCTCTTACCTTGTATGTATGTACTGTTCCTTCTTTAAGATCTTCGTGCATATATACATTTTCATAAACTGTTTCAGAGGTTTCGCCATCTATAAAGAGGTTATATCCTTGTACTCCTTCCACTTCATCCCATTCAACTATAATGTTTGTTTTTCCAGCTCTTGCCCTTAGATTTGTTGGTATCCCACTATCGTTTGTTAGTGTTGTCTTTGTTAGTTCTTCTGACCATTCACTCCAAACACTTACATTTCCTTGACTTACACCTGCTCTAACTTTGTATTTATGTTCAGTTTTAGGTGTTAATCCTGTATGATTGTATGAGTTTTGCTGAATTATTTCAGTTTCTCCATTATCCTTTTCTATTTGATATTTTTCCGCTCCTGCTACTGCATCCCATTCTACTAATATGTTTGTTAACCCTGCTTCTGCTGTCAGGTTCGCAGGAGTTAGAGGCTTTTCTTTTAGGGTAGATACTTGAACCGGAATACTCCAGCTAGTCCTTCCTCCGTTATTTCTTGCCCTTACTTTGTATTCATATATTGTGTCAGGTTTCAACCCGAGGTGAGTATATGTTGTTGTATTTCCTACATTAAATGAATAAACATCTGCCCAAACCTCATAGTTTATTGCACCCGCAACAGGCTCCCAGGTTATTGTGATTTCGTTTTGTTTTGGCGTAACTGCAGTTATTGATGGTGTTCCTGGAACATCCGGCAGAGTTGTTTTTGTTGCTAGTTTAGGTCCACTACTTCCTCCGAGATTTACTGCTTCAACTTGATATGTATATTGAGTGTTCGGTGCTAAGTTATTAAAGGTTACTGTATTCTCTGTTGTGGTTTGATCATTATTATTTGTTAATTTAGCAACATAGTAGGTAGCCCCAGAAACAGAACTCCATCTGAGTGTAATAGTTCTTGAGGTCGCAGTTGCGGTTAAATCTTTAGGTAATTCTGGAGGATTTGGATATGTCTTTACAGATATTGCCGTACTTAGGTCTCCATTATTTTCTTCTCCGTTTACTGCTGACACTTTATATCCATATTGCGTATCTGGGTCCAATCCTGTTATTACTAGTGATACATTAGTAGTTTCGGTAATAAAGCTACCACTTCCGTTAAATATTTTGTATCTAGTTGCTCCAGATACTGCGTCCCAAGCTAAGGTTATGGAGGTACTTGTTATCGCTGTTGTTCTAAGATTAGCTGGTGCTGTTAGAAGCAGCATTTTAGTTATTGGTGTTGCCCAGTTGCTCGTGTTGTTATTACTAGAGGATTTTGCCATTACTTTATATTGATAGGATTTATTTTGAATCGCTGTATTATGTTGATATGACGTTTCTTGAACCGAATACACTTCTGGATTATTATCTATTTGAACATCATAGGATGTTGCTCCGCTTACAGCATTCCAGTTAAGCATAATGCTTGAGCTAGTTGGTGTAGCACTAAAATTTGAAGGTGTCACTAATAACGTATAAACTTCATATATTTGATTCCAGTCGCTTGTCTGTGCTATTGAATTACACGCCCTGACCCTCAACTGGTATTTTGTATTCGGAACTAGATTTGGCAACAAAAGCATTAAATCACATGTGCTATATTCTTTAGTACTATCATTATTTATATCAATATCATAACTTGTAGCACCATTAACTTGATTCCATGACGCTGTAATACTGTTTGGTGTTTTCTGAAAGTTAATGTTTGTTGGAGGTGAAAACATAGTTGAAACTGAATATTGTGAACTCCAATTTCCCACCCAATTTTGATTTTTTGCTCTAATAAAATAATTATGTCCGGTTTGTGGCAACAAACCACTATGAATAAAGCTGTTTGTATTAGTATTGCTTTCAACTCCATCAGCTCTGACATCATATCCAATTGCTCCAGCAACCTGTGTCCATCCAAGACTAATCTGTGAGCTTACTGGTGTAGAACTAATATTGGTTACAACATCTGGAATATTGACAATTGATGAGTCCCACCAACCAGCAGCGCCCTGAAACTGAAGAGAGGATGTGTTTGATATCCATGCATGTGCTCTTACGAGGCTGCCATAATTATAAAAGGCCACTATATCTGCTTTTGAATCTCCATTAAACAAGCCTGATACAACCATACCAGTTATATTACTTGCTGTATAATTTCCAGTTCCACTATCCCATAATTCAGAATTAGAAAATGCTGTTCCTGAGGATATCCACGCATGAGCTTTTGTCGAACTGTTTCCATAATCATAAAACGCTGCCAAATCATCTTTTCCGTCTCCATTAATATCTCCAGCAACTACTCTTCCAGTAATTAAGCTTGTCTTATAATTTCCTGTTCCCCCATTCCACCATTCGTTTTGGGTAAACGTTGAACCACTTGGTATCCATATATGAATCTTTGTAAGATCATTTCCATAATCATAAAATGCTGCTATTTCATCTTTTCCATCTCCATTATAATCACCTGCGGCTACTCTTCCTGTTATTGCACTAGCACTATAGTTTCCGGTTCCACTATTCCACCATTCAGCTATCGAAAATGATGAACCATTTGCTGTCCATACATGAATCTTTGTAAGATCACTTCCATAACGATAGAATGCTGCTATTTCATCTTTTCCATCTCCATTGAAATCTCCTGCAACTACGTTTCCTGTGGTATTGCCTGCAGTATAAGCCCCTGAGCCTGATTTCCATAATAAATTTGTGCTAGTATTTAAACATGTAAAATAATTACCCGTTGAACTCCATATATAAAGCTGGGTTGTACTACTACCACAATCATATAAAGCTGCAATATCATCTTTCCCATCACCATTAAAGTCTCCAGATACCATTCTTCCTATAATTTTTGACGGATAAAATGATGTAATCGTCTCAGGAACCAAGCGGCATAAATGATAGCCGTCATTATTCGGGTCTCCGTTAGAATCTCCTACAGTCCCCCACCATCCACCTTGGTTTTGTAGCGAACTACCTGTCGTTTTCCAAACACATAATTTACTTGCACCATTGCCATAATCATAAAACTTAGCTACTTCATTTTTGCCATCACCATTAAAGTCTCCACTCACAGTATCGCTAACTGAAGTATATATAGGGCTTTTCCACCACCCATCAACTCCAGCATATTGAAAGCTAGTACTTGTTGAAGTCCATTCATGAATTCTTACTTCATCAGAACTATAATTATATACCGCAGCAATATCACATTTACTATCACTATTAAAATCTCCTGCAACAACGCGTCCAGTAATTCTATCTGCAGGGTATGAGGTACTATTCCACCATCCACTATCTCCAGCATATTGAAAAGCTGTGCCTGTTGAAGTCCATTCATGGAGTTTGGTTACTCCACTTCCGCAATCATAGAATGCTGCAATTTCGCTTTTGCCATCATTGTTAAAATCCATTGCAACTACTCTATTTGTTATGCTTGAAACACTATAGCTTGTCGATGACCACCATCCAGTAGTTCCTTGAAAGGTAAAAGCAGTCCCTGTTGAAGTCCATACATATATTTTAGTTTGACCGCTAACATTAACAAATGCAGCTATATCATATCTTGAATTTGAATCGAATTTTCCTGCTACAACTCTTCCTGTTAATAATCCTGCAGGTGTATTGGTATCTCCCCACCATCCACTATCTCCAGAATATTGGAAAGCTGTCCCTGTTGATTTCCATACATGCAACTTAACTGTTGAGAGCCCATAATCATAGAACGCAGCAATATCGCACTTACCATCATAGTTATAATCACCAGCTACTACCCTATTAGTAATTTTTGTTGTGTTATAGCTGGTAGTACCACTCCACCATCCATCATCTCCTTGATACTGAAATGATAAACCAGTTGACTTCCATACCTGTAATCTTGCACCACTTGTAATATTGCAAAGCGCTGCTATATCGCATTTGCCATCACCGTTAAAATCTCCTGCAACAATTCTTCCACTAATGTTTGAACATGTATATCCCGAATTGCTCCACCATACACTTTCTCCTGCATATTGCAGATTTGTTCCATTGGACAGCCAAACATCAATCCTCGTTCCTTGCTCTCCACAATCACAGAATGCTGCAACATCAGATTTTCCATCCCCATTAAAGTCACCGGATACAGTTTTATTTGTATATTTTGTTGCATCAAAGCTCGAAAATAAAGTATATTTTTCTTTGCTATAAGCTATATTATCAGACTTTCTACTGTTAATTCTCATTGAACTTACTGTTTTATTTCTGTATACATTTATTTGATCTTTATATTTATAGCCTTTGGCTACATTTGCAGTAATAATAGCAGCCGCGACCGATGTTCCTCTTATTATTTCATAACCATTGTCATCCTGCGTACTTTCAATACTATCTTCTTCAGCAATTACATCAACCGTACTTCCATAATTGGACTCTTCCGTCCCTACAGCAATTACATTGTCAAAGTCGTAGCAAGCAGGATATACCGGAATTTCTTCCAAATTCTTACCATCATTACCAACCGCGCATACAAACGTCATATTTGATTTTTCAATAACTTCTCTTAGCTCCGCATTATCCGTTTCAGTTCCCCAACTAATATTTACAACCTTTGCACCCATCTTTTCTGCATATTGAATTGCTTCTATTATATCCTCAGTATCTGCATTCCCCTTTTCAAAAACCTTCAATGGCATTATCTTGACATTTTGCGATTTTTCAGTAATTATACTTGCCATTAGCGTTCCATGCCTCTCATCTGTTAACGTTAATGAGTCATGATTACTATTACTGTTATCGCAAAAGTTCCATCCACTTACGTCATCTACATAACCATTTCCATCATCATCCATTCCATTGCCAGATATTTCTCCAGAATTCGTCCAGATATGCTCTGCCAGATTTTTATGTGTAATATCCACACCTGTATCAATTACAGCTACTATTGTTTCTTCATCTCGCACAATATTTTCTTCATTGAAAGCCAAAAAATTTCCGGGCAAAACAAAAATAACTAGAACAAAAACTAGTGCAAAAATCAATGAATCGCACTTCTTCATTTTTCATACCTCCGAAATAGTTTTATAAAGTTTTTACAATGAAATTAAAGATTTCTTCTTTGGGAAGAGATTCCGATAAAAAAAAGAATTGTTTTTAAATTGAAGCTATATATATCTTTGCTTCTTTATGGATTGTCATAGCCAACATTTTATATTAATGGTATTTATTTTTCAATATACCATTCTTATACATTTTGTATATGAATTGTTTTTTCTGACTTATTTACTTAAATATGTATCTTGTTACCATATTCTCCCTACAATTTATCATCAACTTTATACCTCACGCTATGGCTTTCGCCATTAATAAACTTTCACTAAAATATCCGCTTACTGGTCAGTAAGCGGGTATTTTAAACCTATTATCGTCTTCTTGTTATAACCATCTCATCTACAATCTTCTTTGCAAATTCTGTTACTTCTGTTATGTCTTCTGTATTACCTTTATAAAGAAGTTCAATTTTTGCTTTTAAACAATATTCATTGAGTCTAAGTATTCCTTTCACGAGTTTATATTGAACTATTTTTACATCCTTCTCTGCCTCTGTTAGCTTCGCCTGATATTGTTCGGGTTCTAAGATATTCTTCCATGTTGTCGCAACTGCTTCTTTAATAATTATTTCCTGGATGCATCTACTACATGTTGACAATATTTCATAAAGGTCAGTTACAGCTTGCGAGTCTATATCCTTTAACTTGCCTGCAAGGATTTCTATTTTTTCTCTCAGCAGTTCCATTTTTCCTCCAGATTATATAGTTCAATTCAATCGCTTCCCCATTTTTTCATTTTGGTTTTTTTGATTATCATCAAATTCTAAAGTTAGATTGGTAGAATTATTCTTTTGCATTCGCTTTTATTGAAAGCATATGTGCCTCATTATTCAACCCTCTGGGTATCCATATAAATTTCATATTATTCTTTTCTCGCATCTTAGCTATATCACATAGTAACTTATTAGATAGGCCATTACCAACTCCCCTGAGTATTCGTTTCCTGTTTATCCTCTCAATAACTCCTCTGCAATCACAATAGACTTCTATGTTGCATGGATTTGGTAGTGCATTATAATCCAGATAATGCTTAATCATGCCGACGGCTTTATTTATTGCCCTGAATTCCGCCTCCGCACTACTGCGGCAAGCTATTTTTTTCATGCTTTTTAAGGGCTTTTCTTTATTTCCCACTTTTATTAGCACAGCAATAATAGCTGTCTTAGTTGTAATATTAAAGCTCGAATCACAGAAAACTTTAACATTCATATTTTCACACTCTTATTTATGATTAATACAACATCATTATCGTTGGTATGAAATAACATAAAAAAATTAATGGTTAAAGAACTTATAATAATTGAGTTCGTTGTCTATTTTTTTAAAGTTATATTTATTTAGAATTTTTATTAGAATTGGATTTTCTGTATGTTCAACAGAAAATCCATCATATCCAAATTTTACAGCATTTGAATATAATATATCAATGATTCTACTTCCAATTCCTTTTGATTGAATATCTTCAGCAATCTCAATAGTTCTAAGTTTAAAAAGAATACTAACTTTATCATTAATGAGTAGCTTATTATATACATGTAATTCCAAATAGAAATCTGAAGGCGGCTCGTTAACCTTGACTGAATTCAGCCAATAATTTACTCTTATTTTGAATCCTTTTTTAAGTTCTGGGACTTTTAGATATATTTCTTTTCTTATTTCTCTAAACATTTCGTTTAAATTAATAAATCTAAAATGTTCATCTTTACCATATAGTTTCATCAAAAATTTATTAGCATTTTGCATAATCGTCCTCTTTTTATAAATTAAATTATACTTCCGGTAGATCTAACATTCGCCAACCTTCCTTAGGAAATCTATGCATTCTTATTAAATTAGTCTTTTCCCTTTTTGAAGGTTTTAATTTTCCTGTAGAAAACATATATGAGAATTTTATTTCATATTGGGCATCGTTTTTCCCAACCTTCTCTGATATGACTTTCTCAATTTTCCATACCATTCTCCCACCTTCAGGATTCATATCATTTATTACAGGTAAAAGATCATTTGCATCTTTTAAACTTACCCTAAAAAAAGTTCCACTTATATTTGAAGCAGCATTATAAGCCTTCTCATATTTTGGATCCATATAGGTCGTTGCTGTATTTATGTCATTTTGATTGATAGCTTCAATAAAAGCTTTTATTACATCCAATGGATTCTCTTCCTTCAAGGTAATTGCATTCATAAAATAATTATTAATCTGCTTTGCTGAATCGATAAATGTGTAATTATTAATAAGAGAATATCCAGTAATATAAACTGCTGTTGTAACAGTAAAAGTAATCACAATGTTTTTTAATGCTTTAATCATATTAACCACCTTTACACATAAATTTCTAAAACTGCTTTTACCTGAAAATACCTAAAATATATCCCCTTGTATAAGTTAAAAACAATAAAAACAACAAAGTAATAATGAACGTCAGCCAAATCGAAAGATTATTCTGTTTCTTTTTATCTCCCGTTTTCTTTGCATCTGCCCTACCAATCTCTTCTGCGTTAGGAGAACTCCCTTTTCCGCAAAACTCGCAAAAAGAACCTTGCTCTTCCACTTCTTTACCACAATATCTGCAAAACATTGTTACGCCTCCCTGAACATGTTTAAATTCTTAAAAAATAACTTTAGAAACTACAATCGTTAGAAAACAATCCACAATATATGCACTTGAATACAAATATAAATAACTATTATCAGTAATCTCCATAGTCTGCTTTATTCCGAAATAATTAAGTATTATCACAGCGATTAATCCAAATAAAAGCACATAAGTTACTAGTCCTGGTAAGATAAGTATAAACAGAGTTGATGCAAGGAATACCGCTGTTAGTGGGAGTGAACTTATTCCTGTAGCAGCAATAACCTTTTTAAAAGAAATCTCTTTCTTAAATAGAAATCTAGCTAACCCATACACCACACAACCAAAAAATAAGAATTGAAGCAGAACTATCAGTAAGGCCTTAATAAATATGCTCCAGTAATGCACTCCGATTCCTTCAAGAATTAAATTAATTATTCCACCGACAGGTCCCAATATATTTAAAAGACCTTTTACCATTTGCTTTATAAACACCAAAGAAAAAGCAGCAGCAGTAACAGCTTGAAGGCAAATAAATATTAGTCCTACTTTATAATCAGCCTGTTGAGCAATTGATTCTGTAATAGTGACTGGTTTTTTAAAGAAATCTAAACATAACCTATACGTTGATTTGAAGAAATCTATAGAACTCTTTTTATTTAAACAATCACAAGGCTGACCTTCTTCTACTTGTTTTCCACAATTTACGCAGTACTTTACCATTACTCTTCCTCCTAAAACGCATTAAAGCAATCGTAGATCAGCCATTTATCATTAACCTTTTCTAGTCTGTAATCATTTTTGGATTGGTTTGTTTGGGTCAAAGAACCTCCTAGAAAGGAATCTCTGGTTGATTCCCAAGTTTCCGAAATTTCAGCCCTAATATGTGTACTGTCATCAATATATATTTCTGTAAACTCTATCCCCTTTAGAGTTTCAGAAAGCACCTTATCATCTTTTATACCCTGAAAAAAAGATTGTGTTTTATCCCATTGAGAAGAATTTGGAGTAATATAATCTTTTACTAAGTTGATATCCCTTTTGTTAACTGCTTTTTCCCAGCTTGTATTATACTTTTTAATAATCTCTTCGATTTCTTTTTGTGTGCTATCATCTGGTTTGAGTACAATCGTAGAACCCTGCGTATTCACTTTTTCTATGTAATCTTTTGCATTTTTCATAGTAACCTTTACATTGTATTCAGCAGGGAAAACATTTTTTAGTTTATATGTTTCTGTCTGCGGTTGGTTTGAATATCCACTTTGTCTGGCAAAACTACTTGTCATCATATCTTCTTTAATATTTTTTTTACTTATTTCTTTATCATTTATAAATAATACCGCACCTTTCGGAATAGTGATAAACCATGAAGATTGCAGATAATTACTTCCATCTACTTCCCAATCATCAAAGAACAAAAGTCTCTTTTTATTAGTCTTAACAAGGGTCACAATTTCAGTTCCTTTCTGATTGTTGTCCTTTGATATGTATGAAATCAATTTAGTTTGCTTAATACCATCATTAGAAGAATAATCAGTCGAATAAAGACTTGATAAAGAATTATCCTGTTTTTTATTTTCCGGATTATTCAGTTTATAAGACATAACCCACGGAGAAGTTCCATATCTTTTCTGCATCAAGCTAATAAATGTATCTTTTGTTGTTAATTCATTTTCCGGCAGTGATAGATATTCATATGCCTTGCCATAATTTGCTTGTGATAATTCTGAGAAATACTTTGTCGCTACGTTATCCGGTTTTGAAGAATTGCTTCCTATTTGGTAGAAACCGAAAGCAATTAATATAAAGGCAATCCCTGATATTATTAGTATTTTTTGCTTTTTGGAAACGCTTTTAAGCTTTCCTATTGTAAATTTTAGCCAATTCTCAGTATTGTTTTGTTTCTCTTTTTTGATTTCTGCTCCAGTTTCTTTACCACAGAATTCGCAATACTTTCCAGGCTTTTCGACTTCTTTCCCGCATCTTTTGCAAAACATAGCTTATCCTCCATTTTTTCTTTCCAATATTATACCATTTCTTTCACTATAAGTGAAACTTATTTCG
This sequence comes from Ignavibacteriales bacterium, assembly GCA_050260055.1. Taxonomy (GTDB): domain Bacteria; phylum Bacillota; class Clostridia; order Acetivibrionales; family UBA4821; genus JBLMYQ01. Next base: position 3,789 of record JBLNBO010000005.1, on the reverse strand, counting down.
TAAAAGATTCATATACAATTTCTATGAGGTGTAATATGGCTAGCAAATACTCTCATAGGTATAAAGAAATAGGTCAATTGATTCAATATTATCGCAAACAAAAAGGGCTTACTCAGGAAGATCTTGCTGACAAGATTTCTATCAGCAAAAGCTATCTTACTAAGATTGAAGCCCCTAATTGTGATAAGTCTTTTTCACTTGAAGTTTTATTTGAGATTGCTGATGCATTGGAAATATCAATAATCAAGCTCATTGATATTAATGCTACCAAGAAAGATGTTTCAACCTTTCAGCAATGACATCTATTTCCGGCAATTTCTTTACCTCTAGTAACTCTTTTAAATTAAAAAACTTTCTTCCTTGTAATGGATACTTGGTTGTTTTCCTAAAATCTGTTTCGTAGAATTTATCAACAATAAAGAATTTATGCCCTTTATCAATATCCCATCCCCAATTTTCTTTTCCCGATTTCATTGCATTTATTATATTTTTTGTCTGCTGATCAGTAACTTCACTCTCGCTGTCAAGAATTTTCAATCTATCATTAACCAAATCAGCAGTAACAATATTAATAATTTTTCCTATTCCACGGACACTCTTATTATTATAAATTCCAATATATCCATGTTCCGAATATCCTCGGTCAGCAGGGTCATAGTATAATGAATACTTAAAATTATCCTCAATCGTTGCTCCGCACGCCACTGCTCTCATCCAATTATCGCTATTGTGAATTAACCCATCATAAAGGCAGTATTCTTGATAATCCTCAACAATCTGCATAAATTCGAAATCACTATTATCAAGAGCATTTTTACAGCATTCAATCACTCTCTCAAAAGTAGTATGAATATGCCTTATATGTATATCTTTCTTTTTGTTATATTTATTTACCTCGGATTGAATATCTGATATCAAAGAGGATGAGATTTGATTAGGGCATAGTGAAAGTAATATTTTAGTGTCTTCATTTTTGAATGTTTCACAATGTCCTATTAATTGTTCAATAGAAAATCCTTTATGCAATTTAGTTTCTATAACAATTTTAAAACTATCTTGACTTATGCATCCGTCAGGGACTGTATGCTCGCCTTTTTGCTGCTGCTTAAATTCAACCCCGACCTGCATTTTTGAATCTTCTACTAATTCACCAATAAATGCTTTAAACTTGAATGGCGAGTATTGATATAGTCTTGACATTAAAAGCAAAGTATTATTTGTTGCCACATTCTCAGCCTGAGAAAATCTTTGAAAAAAATGAATCGTATCCATAATTATTTCCCCCATTTCTTTTCGGAAATTCAACACAAGAACCAATTTCTCGAGATATTTTTTTGCAAATAAGTCTTTTATTTATTACCGCTTTTGCTTCTCTTGTACTTCTTTTATTCTCTTTATTATTTTTTCTTCTATCTGAGCTCTTATAACTTCAATATCAAACTTCTCTAATGCAATGATTTTCCATTCTTTAGTTTTTTAATTCCTTTTCGATTTGATTATCACAAACAGCAAATCCTTTTCTATATTTCTTTATTGCTAATTTTCCTAACAAACCTCAGAATCGGTGAGCTGTTTCTTTTTTAATCAATTTTAATCCACGCACCCGCATAGGGTGCGACAAAATAGTACTATTCCAAATTGCAACTCTTTCTGGTTTCAATCCACGCACCCGCGTAGGGTGCGATCTTCCGCAGTAAATACAGGTAAAATTATCTCTTTTGTTTCAATCCACGCACCCGCGTAGGGTGCGACCTCGTATAATTGCTGCAGCTTTTGTTACTAATTCAGTTTCAATCCACGCACCCGCGTAGGGTGCGACTTTATACCAATGTTTTTTGCATGGCATCAATACGTTTCAATCCACGCACCCGCGTAGGGTGCGACTCGAACATCTGATCCGTAAGAAGTCTTTATCAAGTTTCAATCCACGCACCCGCGTAGGGTGCGACTCTCCTGTACCTATATAATAAAGTCCATCTGTTGTTTCAATCCACGCACCCGCGTAGGGTGCGACTTTATGTAATATTTTGTAAGGAGTATTTCCCATGTTTCAATCCACGCACCCGCGTAGGGTGCGACTGAATGCAACTATTGTAAAGACATCCTGGAAGCGTTTCAATCCACGCACCCGCGTAGGGTGCGACTGAGTATTTGCTGAACAGCATCATAAGGATCAGGTTTCAATCCACGCACCCGCGTAGGGTGCGACGTTCCTTTAGTCTTAAAAATCGGGTTACAAAAGTTTCAATCCACGCACCCGCGTAGGGTGCGACCAGATATTGTTTACTAGTTTAATAGATATTATGTTTCAATCCACGCACCCGCGTAGGGTGCGACGTCTTATTTCTTCGTGCATATTTGCATCTGTCCGTTTCAATCCACGCACCCGCGTAGGGTGCGACAAGTCCATATTTGATATAACATCTGTATGGATAGTTTCAATCCACGCACCCGCGTAGGGTGCGACGTTTTCTTTTCGTCTCCCTGCACATTCATTTCTGTTTCAATCCACGCACCCGCGTAGGGTGCGACAGGCAAGTCATACGGAGGACTTGAAGAATTAAAAGTTTCAATCCACGCACCCGCGTAGGGTGCGACGAAGTGGTAAACTGATAAGCTAACCAACCAGTAGTTTCAATCCACGCACCCGCGTAGGGTGCGACGTACAATTATTCTGTAAAAATGCGTTTCTGGCAAGTTTCAATCCACGCACCCGCGTAGGGTGCGACACTTTAAATTCTCAATTAAAGCAAGTAAAAGAAGTTTCAATCCACGCACCCGCGTAGGGTGCGACGTGTTAAATGCAAAACAACTAAAAAAGTTCACGAAAGTTTCAATCCACGCACCCGCGTAGGGTGCGACATATTAAAAACTGAGTACTCAACAGAGTTTGATGTTTCAATCCACGCACCCGCGTAGGGTGCGACACTAATTATAAGGGGATAATATGCTAACACAAGTTTCAATCCACGCACCCGCGTAGGGTGCGACAAATGCATTCCATTCATCATCTTTCCATTTATTTTGTTTCAATCCACGCACCCGCGTAGGGTGCGACATTGTTTTTGATACTTTAAGTAGGTTTTATGCTGTTTCAATCCACGCACCCGCGTAGGGTGCGACAGGTAAGTGTAATAAGGAGTGTTGGAGGAAGGAGTTTCAATCCACGCACCCGCGTAGGGTGCGACCTGGTTATCCCAAGACCAATGATGACGATGTTGATAATGTTTCAATCCACGCACCCGCGTAGGGTGCGACACCACTTTGTTTGCCTTGCACCTTTTCAACATTGTTTCAATCCACGCACCCGCGTAGGGTGCGACAATGCCTTGGTGAGAAGTGTTTCAGATAGTATTGGTTTCAATCCACGCACCCGCGTAGGGTGCGACGATTACATATGATGATACCAAAACCAAAATATAAGTTTCAATCCACGCACCCGCGTAGGGTGCGACGTATGAAACAAATATGGGTAACAGAACATGAAGAAGTTTCAATCCACGCACCCGCGTAGGGTGCGACAATATCATAATCAGCCCACGGAAGAAACAGCAGAAGTTTCAATCCACGCACCCGCGTAGGGTGCGACATAATAAACCTTTTGAAGTAACAAACTTAACAGATGTTTCAATCCACGCACCCGCGTAGGGTGCGACGCCAGACACAAATATAAAAATGAGTCAGGAATGTTTCAATCCACGCACCCGCGTAGGGTGCGACTTATTATTTTAGGGTAATTAAGAATAAGAGGGATAGTTTCAATCCACGCACCCGCGTAGGGTGCGACCT
>JBLNBO010000004.1:0-4538 GCA_050260055.1 Ignavibacteriales bacterium | reverse complement strand
CAAAAGTGGAAACCCGAGTTCTTCTCTTTGTGCTACAAAGGCATTAGCAGCAAGTCTAGCCAGGTTTCTAACCCTTCCTATAAATCTGGCTCTTTCGGTTACGCTTATTGCTCCTCTTGCATCGAGAAGATTAAAGGAATGCGAGCATTTAAGAACATAATCATACGCCGGCAGTACAAGATTTAAGCCAATAACCCGTTTTGCTTCCTTTTCATAAGAATCAAATAATTCAAAAAGCATTTGGGTATCTGATTCTTCGAAGTTGTATTTTGAATGTTCATATTCCGCTCTTTGAAATACATCTCCATACGTCAGATAATCATTCCATTTTATGTCATAAACATTATCTATGTTTTGAAGGTACATTGTTATGCGTTCAAGTCCATAGGTTATTTCAGCTGTAACCGGCTTGCAGTCCATACTTCCAACCTGTTGAAAATATGTGAACTGTGTAATCTCCATGCCATCCAGCCATACTTCCCAGCCTAACCCCCATGCTCCCAAGGTAGGTGCTTCCCAGTTATCCTCAACAAATCTGATATCATGTTTCTCAGGCTCTATTCCTAACCTCTTCAAGCTTTCTAAATATAATTCAATAACGTTGTCAGGCGAGGGTTTAAGAATAACCTGAAACTGATGGTGTTGGAAAAGCCTATTCGGATTTTCACCGTATCTTCCATCATTTGGCCTTCTTGAAGGTTCAACGTATGCAATATTCCAAGGTTCAGGCCCCAACGCCCTTAAAAATGTCATTGGATTCATTGTCCCTGCCCCTTTTTCTACATCGTATGGATTACCCAAGATACAGCCTTGTTCACTCCAGTATTTCTGAAGTTCCAAAATAACATTCTGATAATTCACAAAATCACTCCTAACCTACCCCTATCCCCTCTCTTTTCAAGATAAGGAAATAAGAATTATTATAATATTTTTCCTTTAAAAGCGTCAGAACCTTGGTCTCTCATAGGGGGCATTCCCCCTGCATGACGGATAAACTACGCATCCTGTCACCCCCTTCTGAAGAAGAACTTTTGAGGAGTCACATGCTAGCGTTTGAAGTATAAACCAGCAGTACGACGTTTATCACGCTTTTATGATACATTAAAAAACAAAAAAGCCTTCCATCCTCCAAGGGACGAAAGACTGTCTTCCGCGGTTCCACCCTAATTGGTAAGCTAAGCATACCCTCTTTGAACCAATTGCTCATAAGTGCCATTCACCATTAGTCAATAACAGTCTTACACTACCACTGTCTCGCTTTAATCAGCTAAAGGTTACTCTTCTTACTCATCGCAATATATTTGTTTTAATATAACAAAAGTGAAAATTAATGAAGAATTTAATGGCCGCGTGCATTACATCCATATAAAAAATTCAACGCAATTTTCTTATATTATAAAATACTAAATTTATACTGAGTTGTCAAGAATCTCATCAATCAAAAAGTCCTTCTGCTATATGGTTATTCTCCCAGATTACTATTTAATCATGCTAATATTTCTGATATAATAGATTTAGGTTTCTTTTTTAAGGAGTGATTTTTTTGGATAGCCAAGATGAGATTGAACGTAAATTTTTAATAAATGAAGATTTACTCCCTGATTTAAGCCAATATGAAAAAAAGCAAATTGTTCAGGGCTATTTATCTTATGAACCTGAAGTTAGAATACGGGCTGCAAAACAGAATGGAAAATCCACCTATTACTTAACAAAGAAGGGCAAAGGAACCCTTTCCAGAAAAGAAAATGAAAGAAAGATTTCCGCTTGTAGCTTTTTTAATAAATTAAAAAGAATCGACAAAGAATCTTTAATCAGAAAAATTAGATATGAAATACCTTTAGGTGATGGGAACACTTCAGAACTCGATTTTTTTCAAAATCCGGAGTTAAAAGATTATGCCGGACCCAATACAGGTATGCACAAAACTGTAGAAGTTGAATTTTCAAGTATCGAGGCTTCAAAAAGCTTCAACCCTCCCGATTGGTTCGGTAAAGAAGTTACAGAAATAGATAAATTTAAGAATAACAGTATTTCTAAGTTTATAACCGCTCAAAAACAAAGGTAACTATTTTAAATAAAAAAAGAAGAAGCATATTTACGGCTTCTTCTTTTTTTTATTTATCCTGTAATAGATTGCATCTTCATTGCTTTGGCTTTCCTCTTCGTCCTGAATTTTATCGCTAAATCGTCGAAGTAAGTATAAATTACCGGCAGAATCAATAAAGTAAGTATGGTAGAGCTTATCAATCCACCAATAACAACAGTTGCAAGAGGAGCCTGGGTTTCTGCTCCCTCTCCGATTCCTAAAGCAAGCGGGAACATTGCCAATATTGTAACTAACGATGTCATTAATATAGGTCTTAATCTGGTTGGCCCTGCTTTTAATATTGCTTCTTCCCTTTCCATTCCTCTTTCCCTCAGCTTATTGATATAATCCAGCAAAACTATAGCATTACTTACAACAATACCTGTAAGCATAATTACTCCAATAAATGCCGGCACACTGAACGCTCTATTTGTAACAACCAAGCCTAAAGCTGCACCAGTAAATGCAAGAGGCACTGAAAACATTATAGTAAACGGATGTATAAGCGACTCAAACTGAGAAGCCATTACCATATATACAAGAAGAAATCCAAGTACAAGTGCCAGCAGGAGACTTCCAAATGCTTCCGCCATATCTTTATCCTGCCCTTCAAAATCAATTGAATATCCTTCAGGCAATGTCATCTGTCCTAATGCATCCTTTATATCCTTAGATACGCTTCCAACATATCTTCCGAATATATCAGAACTTACCGTAACATATCTTTGCTGCCCTTCTCTGGTTACAGATGTCGGCCCTTCTTCAATTTTAATTTCAGCCAAATCCGAAAGTGGTACTTCCACTCCGCTTGGAGAAGTTACCTTAATGCTCTTTAATTGTTCAAAGCTTTTTCTTGCGTCTTCCGGCAGTTCAACTCGTATGTCATATTCTTCTCCATCAACTCTATAGCGAGTCGCAACCCTTCCCTGAATAGCGCTTCTGACAATTGAAGCTACCTGGTATGTTCCCAATCCAAAGAAAGATGCCTTATCACGGTTAACAACAATCTGGGCCTCAGGTTTTCCTTTGGCAACACTTGACTCAACCTGCCTTGTTCCGTCAACCTTTTTGATAATTCCTACAACCTGGTCAGCAAGTTCCTTGAGTATTTTAAGGTCTGCACCGCTTATTTGTATCGAAATCGGTGATGAAGTAGTCCCTCCACTAAACGAAGATGAGGACTCGTCAACTGATATTTCTGCCCCCGGAATGTTTTCAAACTTCTTTCTGATTTCATCCACAATCTTAGCAGTACTTCGGCTTCTTTGACCTAGCGGCTTTAATGTAGCGCTTATTGAAGCAACATTTGACTGGCTTCCAGATAAAGCACCCATACCCGAGCCCGAACCACCAACAGATACAAAGTATTTCTCCATTTCAGGAAGATTCTTTAGTGTTTTTTCTACCGTCAATGTTATTTCATTTGTTTTTTGCAAAAGCGAGCCTTGTGGCAGTTCTATATTTACAGTAAATTGCCCCTGGTCCATTGTAGGGAAGTATTCAGCACCAACAATCGGAATCATTGCGAGACTGAGTACAAAAACTGCCATTACAGCTACTGATGTAATAAATCTATGATGAAGTACATATTCCAATATTCTTTTATAACCATTGTTAACTTTATTAAATAAGGACTCCCACCATGTTAATATACCTATCTTAAATTTATTATTACTTTTCATAACCACTTTAGTATTATTTAAGAACTTTGAGCTCAAGGTAGGAATTACAGTCAATGACACAGCCAAGGATGCAAGAAGAGCAAAAGTAACAACCAAAGCAAGTTCTTGGAACATTTGGGCCGCAATGCCTTCAGCAAAAGCTATCGGCAAGAACACTATAACAGTAGTAAGTGTAGACGCTATAACTGCTCTACCAACTTCGGCAGTAGCTGTAACCGAAGCATCAACCTTCTCATAACCTTGGTCCATATGCCGGTAAATATTCTCCAGAACAACTATAGCATCGTCCACAAGCCTTCCGATACCAAGTGCTAAACCTCCTAGAGAAATAAGATTAAGGGTTGTTCCAGAAAAATATATTAATATAAAGGTTGCAATAACTGATAGAGGAATAGCAGTTCCTACAATTAAAGTAGCTCTTATATTCTTAAGAAAGAGAAACAATATCAATACTGCCAGGATACAGCCTATTATTCCATCTTTGGCAACATTCATTATTGATTTTTCAATATATTTACCTTGGTCAAACATTATATCAATCTTGATGTTTGGATTTTCTTTTTCAATCCGCTCAATTTCTTTTTTCACCCTATTAACAACCTTAACTGTGTTGGCACCAGATTGTTTCTGGATAGTCAAGCCTATACTGTTGCCGCTTGCCATTCTTGTGTAAGATTCTTCCTTCTTGAAATTATCGCTTACATCAGCAACATCTTTTATTGAAATGATATTTCCATTTGGAAGAATAATCGGCAGTTCCTTGATTTGTT
>JBLNBO010000003.1:0-249960 GCA_050260055.1 Ignavibacteriales bacterium | reverse complement strand
TCTGAATCATCGAAATACCATCTTGAGCATTTCTTGAAGCTTGATCCAAACCTCTGATTTGGCCTCTCATTTTTTCAGATATTGCCAATCCTGCTGCATCGTCTCCGGCTCTGTTAATTCTTAAACCTGATGACAATTTTTCGAGGGATTTGTTTTGTGCTCCTTGATTGCTTGACAACTGTCTGTAAGAGTTTAGAGATGCGATATTGTGGTTAATTCTCATGGTTGTTTCCTCCTTGAAATTTATTTTATTTTCTTCCTTGATATAAGGGCTTCATATCTCGAAAAATCGGCGCTATGATTTTGTATGGAGACATTTATCCCTTACATATATTATATCGGGTTTTATTTAGTTTATATTAATCTAATATTTTGTCATATTTAGGCATCTAGTGTAATTATTCCGTAATATTTAGTAATATTAATGTAATATGAGCACTTTTCTAATTTTTTTATATTTTTAGGGAACAGGTATCCCTGTTCCCTAAAAATATAAAATATGCTTATTACACTTAATTGTTTCAGGATCCATATTCAATATCTCTAATATACCTTTTTATGCTTCCAGCTTTTTCTTTAATTCATCAAGTGAAATATCCTGATTGCCTACAGCTTTTTTATTCTCTTCTTGTATTTGCGTATATAATTCTTTCCTATATATTGAGACATTTTTAGGAGCAGTTATTCCTATTCTTACCTGATCATTTTGAACTTCTATAACTGTGATTTCAATATCGTCATTAATTACAATCGATTCATTTCTTCTTCTTGTCAGTACCAACATATTATTTGCCTCCCGTCTTCTTGAATTCATCAAGGATGCCGTGTTTAACTCCATATCTTTCATCGTCAAGGACAAGCTGCATTCCTTTATTTTTCTTGGCATTTATCAATACAGGAGCTCTTAGATTCGCTGTCATTTTTGATACTTCCTCCGGAATGGTTACTATACTGTATACAAGTACGTCTTTTAAATTTTCAGTTTCCAATTCATCCAAGACACCCTGTTCAATTTTTACTTCATAATGTTCCTTAAAAGACTGAGGATTTATTATCACAAAAGCAACATTTCCATCATCAACAGACTGCAGCCATTTAAATGGGTTGTCATCTTCAATTTTGTGGAGTATTACAAACTTCTTGCTGCCTTCAAAACCAGGAATACCTTTTGAAAAGGTTATTATATCTTCCTCGTTTATCTCTACATTACCGAAGTGCTTTGTCTTTAAAATCATTTCATTTCCTCCCTTGTTAATATACTCTCTTTTTATACAGCAAGCCTATTTCAACCATTTTATCTACGAACTTATACACCTCTTCAAAATCGAGTTCGAGCTCGTCAGCAATTTCAAAAACTGTAGCATCATTATCAAGCTTAAACAAAATACTATTTATTGTTATTCTGTACCCAGGATTGTCTTTCCATTCACTCCACAAACCATATTTTGATAGGAATGGTATTCCAATATAATTTCTAATAGGAATAAAGTCTTTTTCAAGTACAGTTATTGCTTTCATTGCAATTTCAAAAGCCTCTTGAAGCTTTTCTTCGGAAATTTTATCAGGAGTATCTCCACTAGTTCTGTATTCATAGAAAGGAAGCAGGTCGTTTCTATTATCTGCCCTTGAGAGTGAACAGGTTGGAATATCAACTCCAGGTGAGTTAAATACCCTTTCTCCGCTGTAGAAAATCCTATTAAACGGTCTTTCATTAAAAGTCTTTCCGCCGTGCGACAACACATTATAAATAACTTTGTCTATATATTGGCCTTGATCGCATGAATATTGCAGAGTAAGGTTATTATCATTGCCCAGCATTTCAAGAATGATTGCTCCAATTGCGTCACTTGCTATACCCGGATTGGTTGCAAGGTAAGCCATTGGCCCAATAGTGCCTGGAAGATAAAGAAACTTATATGTATAATATGGCTCCATGGCTGACAGTTTTTTTGCAAGCTCAATTGAAACTGCAACTCCTGAAAGATTATCATTCGCCTGTCCAGGACCATCAAGATGGCATAGGATATATACAGAATTAGGGGATTTTCCTTTTACTGTATATTCTCCAATCTTCAACTCCCCTTCAGAATAGCTGCTTTTAATAACTGCTTTGTACCTTTCACCTCTAAGCAATCTTTCATACTGCTCTTTGGTACAGCAGAAACCCCAATCAAGCTGGTCATAATACTTATAAACACATGGAATATATTCTGGTCTTTTTTTGTCGTAATGAACATGCCTCATTAGTTTATCTCTAGTTATTTCTGCCTCGAACGGCAGTGAACCAACTACTACATGAAGAATATTGTCCTGCATATTAATGACTTTTTCCCCTGTATCTAAGTCAACAACATATGCCTCTTCGACGTCCCACTTTTTTGGAATCTTCCACGATAGAAATTCCTTGCCGCTTTCATACTTAAGAATATTGATATTTATTTCTTTTTTAATACACTCAAGTGCTTTATCGAATCCCCTGCTTACTATAGCCCTGTTTAATTTCCACATCTTGGTAATAATTTCCTTCATAAATATCATCTCCTTTGCTGTCCTAGTAAAGGAAAAAGGATATTTTTGATATCCTTTTTCCTTTACTAAATTATATATAAAAAACTAAGTTTATTCAATCTAAAAACCTTCTCATATTAGATTTTTTATTATATTTTTAAATCAATATTGTTTCCAATGTATTCAATGTTGACAGATGGTTTTTGCAATTCGTACATTTCGATTTGGGCTTTGGAAAAATTCATATTCATATAACCTTGTTCAACATCATTTGTAATCTGCCCTTTTTTAAAAGAAATATCTAATCTTCCAACAAAATCAATTTTCGGCCTTACCTTAGGAATACTATCAATATTAAAGACATGCTGGTCAAAGCTATGTTCTTTTGCTAGGGCAGCAACAGTATTTTCCTTACTTGCAATATTTGCAAACCTATCTCCTTCTTGAGATTTTTGTGCCGTATATGCAAGCGCCTGCTGCCTTCCTGCCTCTGCTGCTTCCTGAACCAGCTCTAAATTGTTTTTCAATCCCGCAGAAGCAAAGCACTCATGCTGGTCTATAATTACTTTTGGAAGCTCTTGATTAATCTCAACCTGCACTAATGTTTTATGCATGTTAAGGTTAGCTTGCTTGCTATTTATCTCAAGCTTGGATGGATACTTATCAATGCCTATCTTTCCATACGTTTGTTCTATCCTTAGAAGATTCATATATTCACATCCTTGTGATTATATTAATACCTGCTTGTTTATTTCAAGAAATCTACAAGAGAAGACTGAATTACCCTTGCTCCTCCTGCGAGAGAAGCATTATAAACATTCTCTTCACTCTTTAACTGCATTATTACTTGAGCCATATCTGCATCTTCGTTTTCACTCAAAAGCTCAGTAAAGTTAGTTTCATTTGCCTCAAGTCTATTTTTTGTCAAATCTAATCTGTTGGTCCTTGCTCCAATATCAGCCTCTATCATAAGAAGGTTATCAATGTTATCATCGATATCACTTATTGAACTATTAATTTGAGTCGGATTATTTGCATTTAGTGCACCTATTAGATTATCCAAATCTTCAAGCATCTTCGGTGCCGTCCCTACCGTACCAGCGCCTCCAAGCACTTCGCTTCCGAGGACATTAACATTCATCTTGTCGCCTATTCCAATCTCATATTCTATATCTTCCCTTCCTGCTCCTGCGCTAACAACTTGAATGTTGTAAAGATTGGTATTCTTATCAACTAACGGCTGGTTGGTTTTATACCCTGAAAAAATATACCTGCCCGCATAAGTTGTATTTGAAAGTTGAACAATCTGTTCCCGAAGCTGCTTTACTTCTATAGCCACGGATTGAGCATCTTCGGTTGAAAGAGAACCATTTGCTCCTTCTACAGAAAGCTCCCTTACCCTTTGCAAAATATCATTCATATTTGAAACGGTTGATTCAGTAACATCTAACCATGATGAAGCATCTTTAACATTTTTATTATATTGCGTTATCTCAGAGACATCCGTCCTCAGTTTTAATGCCCTTGAAGCAACAATCGGATCATCTGATGCAGATGAAATCTTTTTACCTGTTGCCAATTGCTGTTGGATTTTATCAAGCCTTCCAAGGTTATTGCCCATATTATACATCATGTTATTAACCAACATATTGTTTGTGATTCTCATTTTTTTGTACCTCCATTACTTCTTCTTAACTTTAAACTTTGCACTAGTTTAGAAGCTTCCCATTCTATTGATTAGCATATCATATATTTCACTTAGGGTTGTAATCATTTTTGCTGAAGCATTATATGCATGTTGGAACTTTACCATGTTTGACATTTCTTCATCCAGTGAAACTCCTGAGTTTGAGCTTCTCCTATTATCAATCTGTTTAACAATTGTTGCCTGATTTGAACCTACCCTCCCGGCTTCCTGTGTATCAATTCCAAGATTAGAAATAATAGAACTCATAAAATCTTCAGGTGTTCCTTCATCAAAAAGTGAAGCATCATGACGGAAGTCAGTTATGCTTAATAATACATCGCTATTGCTGATTTCTCCAGCAGTAGTTGTTGTTAATATATTTGCCAAATCGTCAATTACGTCTTGAGAGAGGGAAAAGTTTCCGGCAGTCATATTATTATATAAAGCACTTATAGCATTAGGAAGAGTAGCCGCACCGACAAATGTTGCCGAATCTTGTTCATTTATTGTGAAAAATCTTGTCCCGGGACGAAGGTCTCCCGCAATATTATCTAACCCATAACCATCAGCGAAGCCGATTTTGTTCTCTCCTATATCAAGAACTCCGTCTGTATCTGTATCTTCCCCTGCGTCAAGAACTCCATCTCCATCCAAGTCTTCTGTCTCAATACTTCCATTGCTGTTATAATCAGCATAACCTTCATTAAACGAACGTGCAAAGGTTCTTACAAATTGATTCATTTGCCTGAGATAATATGGAACTCCTTTAAAACTATTATTAGTATCACCCGCTCCATCTCTCACATCCAAATAACCTTTTAACTCTCCTCCTCCAGGATCAAATTCGGTTCCATCTTCCCAATAAAGATTATATAATCCCGGAATATCTTCAGGATTGTTTTTCACATCATCCTGCGAATATGTAATTTTATAGCTTTTTAGGTTGTTAACTAAATATTTTCCATCGATTATTATTTGAAAACTAACATTATCCGCACCATTTTCATGTTTTCCTATTACTACTTCTTGCGCCGAAATATTTGCCAATTTCGAAAGTTTATCAACAAGAACTCCTCTTTCGTCTCTTAAATCACCCGCCGTATCTCCTTGAAGCTCATACTTATATATCTGTTCATTCAATGCACATATTTGTGTGCTTATTGAATTAATCTCATCAACTTTGGACTTTATCGAATAATTTATATCTGATTGAATCTTTTCGAGGCTTGCAGCCGTACTATTAAAATAATTGGTTAGCGTAATGCCCTTCTCTCTTACCAATGCTCTGGTTGCTAAACTGCTTGGGTCTTTTTCAAGTTCTTCTATAGCGGAATAAAATTCATTTAATACCGTATTAAATCCGCTGTCTGAAGGTTCGTTAAAAACTGCTTCGATATCAGACAACATGGTTTCTTTTGTTGTCCACTCTCCAAGAGAAACATTTTCACTCCAATATTTAAAATCCAGATATGAGTCTCTTATCCTCTCCGTACCTGTAATCTGCGTTCCATTTCCCATCATACCCGTTCCATCACTTGTAGCGGTTGGCGTTTCGGCTTTCTGAGAAATAACCTGTCTCGAATAGCCAGGAGTATTTGTATTAGTAATATTATGATTAGTAATGTCCAGAGCCCTTTGACTGGTATATAATCCTGTCATTGCAACATTTAAGCCGAAAAACGAAGAACCCATTCTTTTCCCTCCTTGTTTTAAAACAACTTCAATCAAACATACACAATATATATCGTCAAAAAACCATTTTAACCTTACGCATTTCCAAGTTTATTTATTACATTATCAAAGCATTCATCCATAAGCGAAATTACCCTTGCAGCAGCGTTATATGAATACTGATACTTAATCATATTTGACATTTCTTCATCCATTGACACTCCTGATATTGCTGTTCTTTGATTTTCCGCAGATGAAACCAGCTTGGATTGCCCCTCGGTTAACCTTTCTAATTCGCTTCCGGCATTCCCAATTTTAAGAATGATAGACCTATAATAATCATCACTATTTTGACTTTCAGATTCGTCGCCATATAGCGTAATGCTTCTTAAAGCAGCAATTTCTTGCGCCATATTATTATCGCCTTGAGCTGCAGTTTTTGCCGCAACAAGCTTGTCTAAGTTTGTCATATTAGGGTTAATCTTAATATTTCCCATTTGTAAGGAAAAATCATCATTGATTTTTACAAACAAATCCTCCCCAAGAGCCCCGTCCAAATCTCTTCCTTCTTTATGAAGGCTGTTTATTTCTCTTACTATGATATTAACCAATGCATTAAGCCTCTTTTTTATATCTGGTATTATGTCATCAGTGGATTGAATAGTGCTTATTGTTTGATTAACTTCAGTGTTAACATCAGAAGCTATTTCTTCAAAATCAGCTGCTGCAATATCATATATGTTCCCGCCTGTTTGGCTTACAACAGTCTGCCATCCGGGTTCTGGATTTGTATCACCTATGTATGATGCATTAGAAGCAACAAATGTTTTCATACCCATTTGATTCAGGCTGTCAATTCGAGTTTGCAAATCTGCTGCGCTAAAATTAACAGCATCTCCCTGAATTGACTCATTTGTAAATACCATCAGCATTTTATTTGCTTCAGCTCTATAAGTAACATTATTTTGGAGTCTTGTAATAACAGCATCAAAGTCATTATCTGTAGTAGCACTCCTTGTAGAAAGGCCAGCAATTGCCGCCTCGAAAGCAACTCTGTTTGCAAACTGCTGCGGCATATCCGCCCCTACGTCTCCTCCATAGGTTATAAGATTGAACTGATAATCAATTCCTTCGTTTTCTAATTTGTCAATAAATTCCCCTATATGAGCTTTTACATAACTTAAGTTTCCAGCCCCAAAAGTATCATCCGATAAATCTATGGCAAATGTAATATCGGTTTTTACATTAGGACTACCGTTGGTTAAACTTCCAACTGTTCCTATAACCGATTCTCCTCTTGATTCTAGAAGCCCCTTAAGTTCTCCGCCTCTAACATCAACTAATTGGTCCTCCGCTTTCCACTTTGGCGCATTAAAAAGGCTTCCTATTTGATTTTCACCAGCATACATTTGATACGTTTCATTTTTGTACACAAGATAATGCCCTGAAACATCAATATCAACCATCCCATCTGTTCTTTCTGTTGCTTCAATATTTACAAGTTTGGATAGCTGATCAATATAATTAGCTCTGGAATCTCTGAAATCATTCGCACTATCTCCGGTAATCTCCGTTTTTAAAATCTTAGCATTTAAGTCTGCAATCTTGGTTGCTAAAGAATTAATTTCATTTACTTTAACTTCAATCTCAGAGCTTAAATCATCTTGTAACTTGTCTAATTGTTCTCCGATATGATTAATTTCATTTACAAGCGATTCTGCTCTTTGTCTTACAAGAGCCCTCGACGATAAGCTTTCAGGGTTTTTGGAAAGTTCACTCCAACTATCCCAAAAATCATCGAACACACTCTGCAGACCATCCGTCATTGGTTCTCCTAATATCGACTCAATGTCATTAATAGTGTTAAGCTTGGTTTCATTATAACCAAGCAATTCGTTTTCAGTTCTATAAACATTATCAATAAATGTATCTCTTATTTGCCTTATTTGTTCAATTGTTGCGCCTAGTCCTTGTGGAAACTTTGAAGAATTATCAGGTGCAGCAGAATAAATAATAGCCTGCTGTCTTGTGAATCCAGTAGTATTAACGTTAGCAATGTTATGCCCTGTAATATTCAAGGCTGTTTCGCTTGCATAAAGACCGGACCTTGCAATTCCCAAACTAGAAAAACCAGACATAACATATCACCCTTTACAATCTTATATCAAACAGGTTCTTTTTCTCTTTATTGAGGGTATCACCCTTACTGCCATAATTATTGCTTGAAATATCAGCAGTTGATAATAAATTTAACGAAAATTCAATAAAATCAAGAGAATTGGTAATTAATTTCGAATTCATTTGATTAACACGGGTCAATTCCGGAATCATCTTGGACATGCTTTCTTTATATTTTTCCAGTCTAGTTCCCTGTTCTGGAGTTGAAATCTTTTTCAATTCTGTAATATTCCAATTGTTTTTATTAATACCGCCTTCATGGCTGGCGCTTTCGAAAATCGCTTCTCTCTTTTTTTCAATTTTGGATATCTGAATTACAAGAGCTTGCTCTACTTTCACTATTTTATCGAGTTCAGTTACTTTTCCTTCAACAATAATCTGTGTTTTTTGCTTAGAAAGCTCAAGCATTTCCTTATATATATTAAGCTCATTATCTAGAATCCCTAATAATTCATTCATTAGCTCCTGTTTCAATATTATCCCCCCTAACCATTAACATTTTAAATCTTAAAACACCTTTTATAAAACTTTTGCGGGATTTTCATCCCGCAAATCATCCATAAATATATTATTCTATCCATAGAATAAATTTAGATTTTATTACCTAAAATTGAATCGACGATTTTATCTGCAATATCTGATGAGCTGACTTCATATTTATCGCCCTGCATCTTTTGTTTGATTTCTTCAATTCTGTCTGTTCTAATATCAGGAGTTTCTCTCACGGCTTTTAAAGCAGTTTGAAAATCCTTTCCTTCGCTGGATATCGAAACAGCATCCTTTTTTGAAGACACACTTGAAGATTTCTCAATCTTTGATGTAGTCTTATTTTTATTGTATACCTCTTGTATTTGCGGTATGTTTCCCCAAATTTTCATAATAACCACCCCAAAATCTATATAAATAAAGTAATTCATTTTATGCTTTCATTATATTTATCGGATAAATAATTAAATAGTTTATACTTTTTTTAATATTTATTATTAATATTTGCAAATTAAAATTGCCCCTTAAAAAGAAGCAATTTTATATTGTCTCATTATTAAGATTTAAGGTATCTCATTCCTCCACCTTTTTTCTTCTCTTCTCCTTCATCTTCTTTAGAATCAGAAGGTTCCGGAATATTGCTGGCTCTTGAAAGTTCCCTTTCTAGTTTCTTTGAGCACTCTGCACAAAATCTTCCGGTCTTTATTGGACCGCCACAATTTTCGCATTCTAAAATAATATTTGTGTCTTCCTTGATTTCTAATCTGCCTTCCCTTAGAAATCTTGTTATCTTTTCCACGCTTACTTCGCAAGCCTCCGATATTTCTTTCATCGAAGAACTTCTATTTTCATAAATATACTTTTTAACTTTTTGAAAATCATCTTCCTCTTTTTGCTTACATTGATCACATATTGGTATTCCAGATATATAAGCATACATTTTCCCGCATCTTTTACAGTTTCTAATTTCCATATTCTCTCTCCCCTTTTGAAGGTTCCTCAAATTTTATTTTTCCAGTGGCAATAGTTGCTATTATTATTTCTTTAGCGCCGCCTTCTATCAAAACCTTACTACACTCATTAACAGTTGCACCTGTTGTCAGGATATCATCAACAAGCAATATCCTTTGGTTCTTTATGATGCTTTTAGACCCAATTTTAAAAGCGTCTTTGATATTTTTGATTCTATCCTTTTTATCTAATTTTGACTGAGTAAGTGTAGCTTTAGTTTTTATGAGACCATTCCTGACAAGCGGCTTAGAATAAAATCTTGCAATATTCTTAGCAATAAGTTCTGATTGATTATACCCTCTTTTTCTTAAACTTATATCATGCATCGGTACATTTATTATTATATCAAATTTTTTTTCATTTGTCATTTGTAACTTCCTAATAATAAGCCATGCAAAAATATTTGATAGCTCATTTTTCCCTGAAAATTTGAAATCCAAAAGGTTTTTTCTTATTATTCCTTCATATTCACAGGCACTATATGCTGTTGAATAGTAAATTTTCTGGTCACAAAGCCTGCAAGAACATGCCGTTTCATTTTCCAAACTTTTACCGCAATATCTACACCCTTGCCTGTCAATGAATGGTATTTGCTTAAGGCAATCCGGACAAAGCAAAGCTCTTTCCTTTGCAGACCAATCCATAATTCGTGAGCAAAAACTGCACCTCGGTGGAAAAATTAGATTAAGAAACAAACCCGCCCTTGCGTTTACCAAGTTCAACCAGTTATTAAGCTTTCCATTTTCTAATTTAATCACGCTTAGCCCCTTTATTACTGCAAGATATAAGAGGTGATTTTATCTGCCAAAGAGGAACATCTTTTTGCATTAAAACAGTTGTCAACCATATGCTTAATATTTTCTTCACTTCCAACAAGCACAACCATTTCCTTTGCACGTGTAACTGCAGTATAAAGTAAATTTCTATTTGTTAGAAGATGGGTTCCTTTATAAACAGGCATAACTACGACTGCAAATTCACTTCCCTGACTTTTATGAACAGTCACTGCATATGCAAGCTCAAGTTCATCCAAAATATCCGAAGAATACTCCACTATTCTTTCATCATATTGGACTATAATAATTCCCTGATTATTATCAATCCTGGATATTATTCCAATATCACCATTAAAAACGCCAAAGCCATATTCTCCAGAATCATCATCTTTTCTCCAGGCCAAATCATAGTTGTTTCTAATTTGCATTACCTTATCACCTTCTCGAAAAATATTTTCAGAGAAAGTTTTTTCGTTTTTGCTTTTCGAAGAACAATTTAAGACCTGCTGAAGCCGTGAATTCAGACTTTTGATTCCTATTATTCCTTTTTTCGTTGGAGATAATACTTGTATATCCTTAAAAAAATCATAATTCTTTTTATTTGGTAATCTATCATAACAAATAGAAATTAGATTTTGTAAAATTTCTTCCTCTCCGCGGCTTCTAACCAGGAAGAAATCACCGCCAGCGCTATTATATTCGGGATAAAAGCCATTATTAATCTTATGCGCATTTACAACTATCAAGCTTTCCTTAGCCTGCCTAAATATTTCTTTAAGTCTTACCACTTTCAAAGTACCGCTTGAAATAAGATCTTTAAGGACATTTCCCGGTCCTACAGCAGGAAGCTGATCAGCGTCCCCTACTATGATAAGACGGGTTCCTCTTGGAATTGCTTCCAGCAATTGGTTCATCAGAATAATATCAACCATTGAAGCCTCATCAATTATTACAACATCCTCAAAAATCACTGCGGAATTTCTTTTTAATGAGAGAATGTTACCGGCTTCTTGTCCTTGACTTCCGATTTCAAGCAGTCTGTGAATTGTCTTTGCTTCTTTTCCGGTTGCTTCAGATAATCTTTTAGCCGCCCTTCCGGTAGGTGCTGCCAAAGCATAGCTTAGTTTCATTTTTTCAAGTATTTTAACAATGGTTTTAATAATAGTTGTTTTTCCTGTTCCTGGTCCGCCGGTTATTATAGACACACCGTTTAATATTGACTCAATTACAGCTGTCCTTTGTTCGTCAACCAATACGATTCCCTGTTCCTTTTCAATCTCGGCCAGATATCTTTCTAATACTTTATATGTTTCATCAAAAACGGTTAAGGACAGATCAGCAATCTTCTTGGCTGAATTATTTTCAGCATTATATAAAATTTTTAAAAACACATTGGCGCTTTGCTGCTCTGTTTCCAACACGACTTCGCCTGCAGCAGATAAATTCTCTATCGCTTCTTTTACAATCATCTCATCAGAACCAAGAATGTTTATAACTGCTTCAACCAGCCTTTCTTGCGGGAGAAATACATGTCCGCTTTCAATGGCTGCTTTCAAAAGCACATGCTTAATACAGGCTTTCGCTCTTTTCTTTGAAAGAGGATCTATTCCAAGAAACATAGCAATTTTATCGGCTGTTTTGAACCCTATTCCAGGAATTTCATCGACTAACCTATAAGGGTTTTCTTTAATGAGCTCTATGGTATCTCCGCCATAACAAGCATAAATCTTATTTGAGAATGCTGGAGTAACACCAAATTTCTGAAGAAAAATAAGTGCTTCCCACAATTGCCCATAGTCAGCAAAAGCTTGTCCTATTTCAAGAGCTTTTACAATACTAATCCCTTTAATCTCTGAAAGTCTCTCAGGTTGATTCTTTATTATATCAAGTGTTTCTTCTTTAAATTTCTTAATTATTTTTTCAGCAGTTGCTTCTCTAATTCCCTTTATAATGCCTGAGCCAAGAAACTTTATCATTGCTCCCTCAGTTTTTGGAAGCTCTCTTTCAAAAGATTCAACCTTAAACTGTTCGCCATAATTAGGATGATTCATCCAGTTCCCCGTAACTTTAATTGTCTCACCAATTGAAACATTAAAAAGATTTCCTGTAATTGTTGCAGTACCATCATCACATTTTATACAGCATACAGTATATCCATTAGTTTCGTTTCTATATATTACTTGTTCGACTTCGCCCTGAAGCATGTCCATAGACTTTCTCCAATCAAGAACTCTTAACTTTAAATATGTTCAAAATAAATTATACAACAAAAGCGCCAGCAAAAAACAATAATAATTATAATTTCCGATATTTTACTTATGTCGAATATTGTGATAAAATATTATGTAGATAGAGTTTTATTTAAGTTCTATAAAATTGTTTTCTTTTAGAATTTCTTTCATAATATTATTTGACTCGCTACAGTCAATTAACTTCAGGAACTCGTATTCATTACACAGTTTCTTTAATATTTTTACTGTGTTATCGGTAGACCCCATATCTGCTATTATAATATTATTAAAAATTTCTTCGTTCTTATCATAAAGATTTTTAAATACTATTGACCTGACAATACCTTCAATGCTTTCCTCTTGATTTTTTACAGCAACAAGTATGTACATATCCTTTACATTATTTAAAACAAAAACAGCTTTGTAGATTTCAATCATTATTTCTATTAAGCCATAGAGAGCTAAAACCCAAATAATTACTTGAATAATCATACTATTCACCTCTAGATTTATGGTATGCATATATGTTTTAATCTGTTACAACCTAGATAACCAACTTCTATAATTAATTGTGGAGGTAATTAAATGAGAAAAATCCCAGTTTCAGAATTAAATCAAGGAATGATACTTGCAAAAGATGTTTATAATCACGAAGATGGAAGACTCCTTCTTTTAAAAGGATTTGCCATGCAGCAAAGATACATAAATAAGCTTAATTCACTGGGTATACTATATGTCTATATTGATGACGAGGCCCCATTAACAATTATTGAAGACCGTAATGAAGAAGAAGTATACAATGAGGCGTTTTCTACCATTAAAGATGTTTTGACAACCGTTACCGAAGGCGGGACTCTGCAAGTAGCTCCTGTAAGGGATACGGTTGATGACATTGTAGGCAAAGTAATAAACAACGACTCTGTCTTTACGCAGCTGGTAGGTATGAAGGACATTGATAACTATACTTTTCATCACAGCGTAGATGTCTGTGTTTTTTCAGTAATAACGGGAAAAAGCATGGGCCTTTCTGTTGAAGAATTAACTGAGCTTGGGATGGGTGCAATTCTCCACGACATAGGCAAATGTAAGGTTCCTCTCCAGATCCTTAATAAGCCCGGAAAGCTTACCGAAGAAGAGTTTTTAACTATGAAGCTTCATTCAATATATGGCTTCGAAATTATTAGGAATACAAACGGATTAAGCTCCAGGATAGCAAGCATTGCTTGTCAGCACCACGAAAAATGGAATGGCACTGGTTATCCATCAGGTCTTAGAGATAATCAAATTGATTTGCTTGCAAGAATAGTAGGAATTTCGGACGTATATGATGCTTTAACTGCAGATAGATGCTATAAAAGAAAATCTTTGCCTCATGAAGCAGCAGAATTTGTAATTGCAAATGCGGGTACAATGTTTGACCCAGAACTCGCTAAAATCTTTGTTAACAACATAACCATTTATCCCGAAGGAACTATGGTAATTCTCAACACAGGCGAAATAGGAAGTGTTATTAAGACCGACCAGCAAGGTGCTATGGGCCTAAGGCCAAAGGTTAACGTTATTTCCCGAAAGGAAGGCCCTCCAATTTTTGAACCATATATTGTAGACCTTTCAGCAAATAAAGATTTATTTATAGTTGATATAATAAATAATATCTAATAAAAAAAGAGAGTTTCATCTCGAAACTCTCTTTTTTGTTGACTTATCTATATTTTTCAGTTTCTCTTTTTATTTCTTCAACTTTATCTATATTTTCCCAAGGTAGCTTGAGATCGTCTCTTCCAAAATGTCCATAAGCTGCCGTTTGCTTATATATTGGTCTTCTCAAATTTAAATTATGAATAATCGCAGCAGGACGAAGGTCGAATACCTTTTTTACAATCTCTTGGATTTTTTCATCGGCTATTATCCCTGTCCCAGAGGTGTCTACCATTATTGATACCGGATTAGCAATGCCTATTGCATATGCAAGTTGAATTTCACAGCGTTTTGCAAGTCCTGCCGCTACAATATTTTTTGCCACATATCTTGCAGCATATGCAGCTGATCTATCAACCTTGGTAGGGTCTTTTCCAGAAAAAGCTCCTCCTCCATGTCTTGCATATCCGCCATAGGTATCAACAATTATCTTCCTTCCGGTAAGGCCGGAGTCTCCTTGAGGCCCTCCAATCACGAATCTTCCAGTAGGATTAATATAGAATTTGGTTTCTGCATCAATTAACTCCGCAGGTACTATTGGGCGAATTACATTTTCGATTATATCCTTTTCGATAGTACCATGTTCCACTTCCGGCCCATGCTGTGTTGAAACAACAATGGTATCAATTCTTGCCGGCTTATCGTTTATATATTCAACAGTTACTTGTGTCTTGCCGTCTGGACGAAGATAAGCCAGAGTATGATTCTTTCTTACCTCTGTGAGTCTCCTAGAGAGTTTATGGGCTAAGGAAATTGGCATTGGCATCAATTCAGGTGTTTCATCACATGCAAAGCCAAACATCATTCCTTGATCTCCGGCTCCGATAGTTGCAAACTCTTCTTCTGTTTCTCCTCTTTTGGTCTCAAGCGCCTTATCAACACCCATAGCAATATCTGTTGATTGCTCGTCTATTGTTGTAACTACTGCGCATGTATCACAGTCAAAACCATACTTAGCACGATCGTATCCAATTTCTCTGATTGTATTTCTTACTATTTTGGGAATGTCTACATAACAATGCGTTGTAATCTCTCCCATTACAAGCACAAGTCCGGTAGTTGTCGCTGTTTCGCAAGCTACCCTTGCAAATGGGTCCTCTTCATATATTGCGTCAAGAACTGCATCAGATATTTGGTCGCACATCTTATCCGGATGCCCCTCTGTGACTGACTCTGAAGTAAATAATTTTCTTACCATGCGGAACTCCTCCTTTAGTAAATTTAAAATGATAACTCTAAACTAATAATTACTAAACTAAAAACATATCCCTTTCTAGCCTTAACTTTTACTACGTTTTAAATAAAACAAAACACCTCTTGCAAAGCAGAGGCGACTATAAAATAATCACCTCATCTACCAGATTTTACTCTGTAGGAATTGGCACCTGAGCTTACGCTTGGTTGCCGGGTTTCATAGGGCCCATTCCCTCCACCTCTCTTGATAAGGTTCTTTCTTGTTATTCAATTATTAGTTTTTGACTATAGGAGATAAACCCCTCTCCATAACCTAAGTTGTAATTAATATTAGCACAGCACTACTTACCAGTCAATAATTTTAAGTATATTTAGAGTACAAAAAAACAATTGTGTCTATATGCCTCTGATCATCTGCAAGTATATAGTATAACCCGTTTTTTATTCTAATATCTTGTACTGATGTTAGTATATCCTTAATAGTTTTTATAATTTTTATTTCTAGATATATTATTTTTTCCAGCAGCCTGCTTTGCATTCCCCTATCAAAATCGTTTGGGTTGTCTGCGTTCACTTGCCCTTCAAACATTTTAACTATGATATTTTTTATAATATTGATATGTTTTGTTTCTTCTTCAATGATGCTGCTGATTTGTTCCTTATCTGCCTCTTTCTTTACAAACAAAACAAGCTTCTTATAATATAGTAAAAGCCTCTGTTTTTCTCTTAGTACTTCAGATAGCTTTTCTCCAAATATAGGGTCAAACAAAAATACTCCCCCCTTCATAAATAATTCTATTCAGGGTGGAGTATTTTGATTCTAGGGTTTAATTATTTTAATTCTACAGTAGCTCCAGCTTCTGCAAGTTTTTCCTTAATGGAATTAGCTTCTTCCTTGGAAACATTTTCTTTTACATTTTGTGGAGCTCCATCAACGAGGTCTTTAGCTTCTTTAAGTCCGAGACCTGTTAATTCTCTTACAACTTTAATAACTTTGATTTTTTCTGCTCCAGCATCTTTAAGAACAACTGTAAACTCTGTTTGTTCTGCTGCTGCTTCTGCTGCTGCAGCACCAGCTGCAGGAGCTGCTGCAACTGCTACAGGAGCTGCTGCTGATACTCCAAATTCTTTTTCTAAAGCCTTTACCATTTCTGATAATTCAAGTACTGTTAAACCTTTTACTTCTTCAATTAATTTTTCTACTTTTGACATTTTATATACCTCCAAATAATTTTTATTATTAAAATTGTGATAAGCTTCGTATACCTTGCTCTACTTGCTTCTAACAATTTTATGTTTTTTGTTATAAACTTCGTATTACTTCTTTTTTGCCCCTATTAATTCTTTTCGTTTCTCCCGTTTGCATGGGAAATATAGAATGGGGGTTTAAGCTTTTGCACCTTGTTTTTCTGCGATTGCATTTAAAACTGCTGCAAGTCCTCTGATGTTTTCATTCAATACAGTTACGAAGCCTGTAATAGGACTGTTGAAGCTCCCGAGAAGCTTGGATATAAGGACTTCTTTAGGCGGAATATTTGCAAGATTCTTAATGTCTTCAACGCTTATGACTTTTCCTTCTACATATCCTACTTTAAGCTTAAATCTATCATTCTTTTTCTGGTAATCGCTGAGTATCTTTGCTGGTGCAACTATATCATCATAACTGATTGCTATAGCTGTTGGGCCTTCAAGGTAAGGAATAAGATCTGTTAATCCATTTTCCTCTGCGGCAAATCTTGTAAGGGTATTCTTGATAACTTTGTATTCAACTTTCGCCTTACGAAGCTCATTTCTTAGATTTGTAACCTCTTCAACTGTTATTCCTCTATAATCTGCAATAACAAAAGACTGAGACTTCTTTATCTTTTCACTGAGCTCTTGTACATCAGCTTTTTTTGAATTTAGGATTTTTTCACTTGGCACTAATAATTCACCTCCTTTAATTCCTTATTAAAAAATAAAACCCTCATGCCATAGACACGAGGGTTAATTTCCGAATGAAATAAACAAACATCGGTAATCTTTGTCCTCGGCAGGATTTGCGGTTTAAGCCCTACGGCTCCTGCTGTCTACGAACAAAAAATGCATAACATTTTTTGCTAAATCACTTTATTATTATACAGCTTTTTTTAGATTAGTCCAGTACTTTTGTAGTATTTATTTTTATACCAGGCCCCATAGTTGAAGAAATTGCTACACTTTTAAGATACTGTCCCTTTGCAGCAGCAGGCTTTGCCTTTATAACTGCTTCCATAAGGGTTCTGAAATTCTCTCTAAGCTTTGCTTCCTCGAAAGATGCCTTTCCAATAGGGCAATGGATAATGTTTGTCTTATCTAATCTGTACTCAATCTTACCAGCCTTAATATCAGTAATAGCTTTTGCAACATCCATTGTAACTGTTCCAGCCTTAGGATTCGGCATAAGTCCCTTAGGTCCCAAAACCTTTCCTAATCTTCCGACTACTCCCATCATATCAGGAGTTGCAACTATAACATCAAAGTCAAACCAGTTCTCATTTTGAATTTTTGTTACAAGCTCTTCTGCGCCAACATAATCAGCTCCACCTGTTTCAGCTTCTTTAGCCTTATCTCCCTTTGCAAAAACAAGAACTCTAACCTTTTTTCCTGTTCCATGAGGAAGAACAACCGCTCCTCTTACCTGTTGGTCAGCATGTCTGGAATCAACTCCAAGTTTAATATGTGCTTCGATTGTTTCATCGAATTTTGCTTTAGCCGTTTTCTTAACAAGTTCAAACGCTTCAGCTGGTTCAAAGATTTTTACCTCTTGTAAAAGCTTTTCGCTTTCTTGGTACTTCTTTCCTCTTTTCATTATACAAATCCTCCTTGTGGTGAAATAGCGGGGGTTAACCCTCCCACATCTATAGTTAATAGTGTAAAGTTGACAGTTGATAGTTAAACCCTTTATAGATTAAAACCTATTACTGCAAATTGCACTGTTAACAGACATTATTCTTCGACAACAATTCCCATGCTTCTTGCAGTCCCTGCTACCATGCTCATTGCTGCTTCAATTGTGTTTGCATTCAAGTCAATCATTTTTTGTTCTGCAATCTGGCGTACAATTTCCTTTGATACTTTTGCAACCTTATCCTTATGTGGTTTTGCAGAACCGCTTTCAATTTTTGCAGCTTTTTTAAGAAGAACTGCAACTGGCGGTGTTTTCGTAATGAACGAGAATGACTTGTCTGCATAAACTGTAAGTACAACAGGTATTATTAAACCTGCATCCTTTGCAGTCTTTTCGTTAAATTCTTTAACGAAAGCCATTATGTTTATTCCATGAGGGCCTAATGCTGGGCCGACTGGTGGGGCCGGTGTAGCCTTGCCTGCAGGAATTTGAAGCTTTACATATCCAGTTACTTTCTTTGCCATCTTTTATATCCTCCTAAATATTGCACTAAAATCTACAACTTCTGTATTTGTAATAACTCAAGTTCTACTGGAGTCTCTCTTCCAAACATCGAAACAGATACTCTAACTTTCTTCTTTTCCATATTTATTTCTTCAACAACACCAATAAAGCTTTCCAACGGCCCTGAAATAACCCTTACATTGTCTCCGACTTCATAGTCAACTGTAGGAATTACTTCCTCAACGCCCATGGTCTTTATTTCGTCTTCTGAAAGAGGTACAGGCTTTGAACCAGGACCAACGAATCCGGTAACTCCTCTTGTATTTCTAACAACATACCAAGATTCGTCTGTCATAACCATCTTTATAAGCACATACCCAGGAAAAACTTTTCTTAAAGATACTTTCTTTCTTCCATCTTTAATTTCTATCTGTTCTTCCATTGGTACAACTATATCAAGTATTAATTCCTGCAGACCTCTATTTTCAATTATTTTTTCTAAGTTAGCTTTTACTTTGTTTTCATACCCGGAGTAAGTATGAACTACATACCATCTCGAATTCTCGGACATGTTTGTACCCCTTTTGATTATTTGATACCAAGGATAATTTTAGTTAAACCGATATTAAGAACAAAGTCAAAAACCCATATTAGCAGACCTATTACCACAACAGAACCTAATACGGCAATCGTATTGTTTATGGTTTGCTGTCTGTTCGGCCATATTACCTTTTTTAATTCCCCAGTTGTATCCTTGACATATTTCTTAAATCCTCCAGCTCTTGCCTTGTCGGCACCGCTAT
Organism: Ignavibacteriales bacterium; assembly: GCA_050260055.1. GTDB lineage: Bacteria > Bacillota > Clostridia > Acetivibrionales > UBA4821 > JBLMYQ01. The sequence continues at coordinate 230,344 of JBLNBO010000003.1, read as the reverse complement.
TATCTGCCATGTTTATCACCCGCACTTAATTATTTTTGGATTTTTTCCTATTAAATAGGATTTCCCAAAACCATTCCTGTAAACCATCGCACTTCTTAATTATTTTGTTTCTTTGTGCGACGTATGTTTACGACAGAATTTGCAGAATTTTTTAAGTTCGATACGATCTGGATCATTTTTTTTGTTTTTCATCGTATCATAATTTCTCTGCTTGCATTCAGTACATGCCATTGTCATTCTTACTCTCATTTGCGCACACCTCCATCCGCATATCTAATACCATTTATATATTATTTAAAACTAAATATTTAAAACATAAAAAAAAAGACCCAACGAGAAGCATCAATACTTTACCACATAGCCGCCGCTTCGTCAAGTCCTTTTTCTGTTTTTTTGATTTGATTCCAAAGAAATTATATATATTCTTTTTCACTCTCTATAACACTGTTAATTTTATCAGTAAGAACTTTTCTTGACTCATCATCCATATTCAGAATTATAAGGCCATATTCATTGCAATTCATATGTTTTTTAACTCTTACAACACCTACGTCTATTACTGATTTTTTGTTTTCTCCAAGAAATACTTCCAATTTAAAATTCTTTCTATCATCTATAGATGCTTTTGTCATAATTCTACAACCATTGAAGCTAATGTTTTTAATGTTGCCAAACCAGGAATTATTTTCATCAATTATATTACAGCATGCATCAATTTCATATCTACGGTTTTTTCTACAATCTTTAAAATGCCTAATTCTTATGCATCTTACAACAAAATAAGATGGGTATTCAGCCTGCGCCTTTTCAACAACACAATCAGCAAGACTTTCTTCATTCTCATTATTGATGTAAACAATTGTGATGCTGTCACCTTCAAAAACGTTACTTCTTATAATTTTGGGCGATATTCGAATTTTAAAAGTGGTATTGCCAGAAATCTCAACTATTTCTGTTATTGCATATTCAGAAATATTAAAATGCTTAACACGAACCTTTTCTCCGACTTTCAGTTCCTGACTAACACAGATATTGCTATCATAATCTTTTATTATTCCACTGTTTCCTCTATCTAGATCGTATGAAGCCACCAAAAAGCCTCCTTTAGCACCTGCAGAAATGATAATACAAAACAATTCTAGCATAAAACAGCCTTAAGTAAATACCTTTATTTTTTTACAACTTTCTATTTCCCTTTAGTATCTTTATTTTTTATATAATTTATTAAACCATCAGAGGCTATTATTGCCTGCATAAACTCAGGAAATGCAGCCGCCTGATATTTTTTGTTTTTAGTTTTATTTATTATTTCCCCTGTTTCAAAGATTACTTCTATCAATTCGCCTTCTAAAATATCTTTTGCCGCTTCTGCGCATTCGATTATCGGAAGCCCAATATTTATTGAGTTTCTGTAAAAAATTCTTGCGAATGTTTCAGCTATTACGCAGGAAATACCGGAAGCTTTTATAGCAATCGGGGCATGCTCTCTTGATGACCCGCAGCCGAAGTTCCTTCCGGCGGCAATTATATCTCCAGGCTGAACCCTTTTGACAAACTCTTTATCGATATCTTCCATGCAGTGCTGTGCAAGCTCTTTGGACTCTGAAGTATTTAAATATCTAGCAGGGATTATTACATCGGTATCAATATTGTCGCCGTATTTTATGGCTTTACCGTGGACTTTTTGCATATTATGCTCCTTTTTTAGAATTATTAAAACTAAAATCTTCTCATTGCTCGCTAGTATAACTGTTTAGAAAAAACCCGGGAAAGTTTTTTCTTGTACCCTACACTGGCCGCCACGGCGAGTGGCGACTTTTCCGCCGATTTTCGTCGGTGAAAAGCGGCAAATAGTTTGTTTAATATCTATTCGGGTCGCTCTAAAGTTATTTCTCAAAAGAGGTAACCTAGGGTTCCTCTTTTGGAATCTCCTCCTCTAGCATCCCCACTCCCAAACAAGAGCTTCTAATTCCTTACCTTGACTTTTCGCCGTCAGTTTAACAGCAGCATCCTTGCTGCTTAAACTTAAAAATGGCATCCTGCCATTTTTTCGGCTTCAGTCTGCACCTTCGGAATAGAATCTCTAAGCTCATCCGTTCAAATGGATGCCAAATTCAAAATCCCTTCTTCTCTAATGTATAGGAACTATAACCCTTTTTAGGGTTATAGTTCCTCCGGTACTGCAATCCTTCCAAGTACTGCAGATGCCGCTGCAACAGCAGGACTTGCCAGATAAACCTCGCTTTCGGTATGTCCCATTCTTCCAACAAAATTTCTATTAGTGGTTGCTACAGCTCTTTCGCCTTTGGCCAATATCCCCATATGCCCTCCAAGACAAGGCCCACACGTAGGTGTACTCACTGCCGCTCCTGCATTTATAAATATTTCTACCAAGCCTTCTTTCACAGCTTGCAGATAAATCTTCTGTGTCGCGGGAATAATTATGCATCTGACCCAATCTGCAACTTTTCTTCCCTTTAAAATTTCCGCGGATACCCTCATATCTTCAATTCTGCCATTGGTACAAGAACCAATAACCACCTGATCAATCTTTACTTCGCCAACCTGGTCAATCGTCCGGGTATTTTCAGGCAGATGCGGAAATGCAACAGTAGGTTTAATCTGGCTAAGGTCAATTTCGTAGGTCTCAGAATACTCTGCATCCTCATCCGCTTTATATACGCTGTAGTTCCTTGCCGAATGTTCTTTAATATATTCAATAGTTCTCTCATCTACTTCAAATATTCCATTTTTGGCCCCTGCTTCAATAGCCATATTTGCCATGGAAAACCTATCATCCATAGAAAGCTCACCTAACCCTTCTCCGGTAAATTCCATAGACTTATAAAGAGCCCCGTCAACGCCAATCTTTCCAATGATATGAAGGATTACATCCTTCCCGCTTACCCATTTTGATAATTTGCCTTTTAAAACAAATTTTATTGCCTCAGGAACTTTGAACCATGTTTCTCCTGCAGCCATAGCCGCCGCCATATCTGTCGAACCAACGCCGGTTGAAAAAGCTCCAAGAGCACCATAAGTACAGGTATGTGAATCTGCTCCAATTATTATATCTCCAGCAACAACCAGACCTTTTTCCGGAAGCAGCGCATGTTCTATTCCCATCTGTCCGATTTCGAAGTAATTTACAATCTCTTGTTTTTTGGCAAAATCTCTAACCATTTTTGCTTGCTCTGCAGATTTAATGTCCTTATTGGGCGTGAAATGGTCGGGAACAATAGAAATTTTTGTTTTATCGAAAACCTTATCTTTGCCCGTTTTTTCAAATTCTTTTATAGCAACAGGAGTTGTAATGTCATTGCCAAGAATCATATCTACATTGGCCATTATCAAATCCCCTGCTTTTATACTTTGCACCCCAGAATGAGCTGCAAATATTTTTTGTGTCATTGTCATTCCCATAAGCTTATCCCCTTTCGGTGTTTTTAGAGTTGACCCTCCTATCCTCCCTATCAAGGGAGCGAATAGAAACCGACTGAAGATCTTTCTTTATACAAATACTTTTCGCCCCCTTTTAGGGGGGCCAGGGGGGTCACAGTTGCTCTGCCCTATGAACTCTGAGCACTTAACTCCGCACTACTTTTTGTAAGCATATATTCAACCGAATCAACCAATGCTTTCCAGCTTGCATTTATGATGTTTGTAGAAACTCCTACTGTACTCCACGATTTTTCTCCATTCGTAGACTCAATTAAAACTCTTACTTTTGCGGCCGTAGCAGATTCCGAATCAAGTACCCTTACCTTGAAATCTGTCAGCCTCATTTTAGATATTTCCGGGTAAAATACTTCCAACGCTTTTCTAAGTGCCTTGTCAAGAGCATTTACAGGACCGTCTCCTTCAGCCGCAGTAATTTCTGTAATCCCTTCTACCTTGATTTTAATAATTGCTGAAGCGCTCAAGCCGCTTTTATCAGGATCTGTATCTATTACCTTAAAATCTTCTAATTCAAAAAAGTCTTTATGTTTGCCAAGTTCTTTTCTGATAACTAATTCAAAAGAACTTTCAGCCCCTTCAAATTGATATCCTTCGTGTTCCAACTGTTTAAGTCTATCAATAATCTTTTTGGCTTCCGGTGAATCCTTTTCAATTCCTGGGTCAACTTCTTTAATTGCAGAAATAATTGTACTTCTTCCCGAAACTTCGGACATTAGTACCTTTCTTTCATTTCCAACAATCGAAGGATTAATATGCTCAAAAGAGGTTGAGTTTTTCATTACAGCATCTATATGCATGCCTCCCTTGTGAGCAAAGGCACAATTTCCAACATAAGGCGCTCTTTCATTATGCATAATGTTTGCGATTTCACTAATATACCTTGCAGTCGATGTGATTTTCTCTATGCTTTCTTCAGGTATGCATTTATAACCTAACTTTATTTGAAGATTTGAAATAATAGTTATCAGATTAGCATTTCCGCATCTTTCGCCAAATCCATTAATTGTTCCTTGAACCTGAGAAGCCCCTGCTTTAACTGCCAAAATTGAATTTGCATCAGCCATCCCAGTGTCATTGTGACAATGAATACCTATATCAATTGATTTAAATTTATCTTTAACAATCTTTGTTATCTCATATATTCTATCAGGGAAAACTCCTCCATTTGTTTCACACAATACAAGGCACTCTGCCCCGCTTTCTGCAGCTGCTTCAAGGGTCTTTAATGCATATTCAGGGTTAGAGTTATAGCCGTCAAAAAAATGCTCTGCATCAAAAATTACTTCCTTGCCCATTTCTTTAAAGAACTTTATTGTGTCCTTAATCATATTAATATTTTCATCAAGTGTAGTTCTCAAAACTTCTAGAACATGAAAGTCCCAAGCCTTTCCGAATATAGTAATTACCGGAGTTTCAGCTTTTAAGAGAGACTGGACATTTGCATCATCTTTTGCCTTTATCCCTGCTCTTCTTGTGCTCCCAAAAGCTGCAAGTCTTACATTTTTTAATTCAATTTCTTTTATTCTTTTAAAGAATTCAATATCTTTTGGGTTAGAACCAGGGTTTCCAGCTTCAACATAACTTATTCCCAACTTATCGAGTCTTAAAACAATTTTTATTTTATCCTCTACCGAAAAGGAAATACCTTGTGCTTGTGCTCCATCTCTAAGCGTTGAATCATATATATAAACTTTTGACAAAAACCTTCCCCCTTTTAAAATATTTCTTTGCTTTTTATCTTCCATATTGGTGAATCATTTTATTTATTGCATTTAAATATGCAAGTATGCTTGACTCTATAATGTCTGTACTAATTGCACGCCCAATAGCCATTTTTTCTAGCATTGAGATTTTTACATTTACTTCTCCAAGAGCATCCTTTCCTTCGGTTACAGCCCTTAGATTATAATCTTCAAGCTTTAATTCCATTCCTGTAATTCTTTCAATTGCATTAAATGCTGCATCTATCGGGCCATCTCCTGTAGCCGCCTCAGTAATTATTCCATCATCTTTCTTTAGAGAAACAACCGCAGTGGAAATCAACTTGTTGCCGCTGTTGATCTGAAAACTGTCCAGTTCGTATATCTGTGGAACACTTGCTGATTTATCCTGAATAAGTGCTTCGATATCTCTGTCAAGAATCTCTTTCTTTCTATCAGCAAGCTGTTTGAATTTCTCAAAAGCTTCTTCAATTTCTTCAGGTGCCAAATTATATCCCAAATCTTTTAGCCTTTCTTCGAATGCATGTTTCCCAGAAAGTTTGCCAAGCACCATTTTGTTTTGTTTAAGTCCTATTGATTCAGGTGTCATTATCTCATATGTGCTCTTTTCTGAGAGAACTCCATGCTGATGAATTCCTGACTCATGAGCAAATGCATTAGCCCCGACAACCGCCTTATTTGGCTGGCATTTTACACCTGTTATAGTTGATACCAGCCTGCTTGTTTTGCTTATTTTTGTAGTATCAATATTGAAATTAATATTATAATAATCTCTCCTTGTTGCTATAGACATTACAACTTCTTCCAGAGAAGCATTTCCAGCTCTTTCTCCAAGACCATTTACTGCACATTCAACCTGCACAGCTCCGTTTTCAACAGCCGAAAGGCTGTTCGCAACCGCGAGCCCTAAGTCGTTATGACAATGTACACTTATATCAACATTTTCAATTCCAGGAACATTTTCGCGGACACCTTTAATCAGCTTTCCAAACTCAAAAGGCATTGTATAACCTACTGTATCAGGAATATTTACAACCGTTGCTCCTGCTTTTATTACCTCCGTAAGAATTCTATATAGAAATTCATAGTTTGTTCTTCCCGCATCTTCGGCAGAGAACTCAACATCCCCACAGAACCTTTTTGCATATTTAACCATGGCAACTGCTCTTTCCAGAACCTGCTCAGGTGTCATTTTTAGTTTATGTTTCATATGAATATCAGAGGTTGCAATAAAAGTGTGTATTCTTGGGCTTTCAGCATGTTGCAACGCTTCCCATGCCTTATCTATATCCTTTTCAAGTGCACGGCATAATCCGCAAATTGTAACTCCTTTTACATCTTGAGCTATCGCTTTTACTGCTTCAAAATCACCAGGAGAAGCAATTGGGAATCCGGCTTCTATTATATCTACTTTTAGAACCGCAAGCTGTCTAGCTATTTCCAGTTTCTCTTTCACGTTTAAATTTACACCTGGAGTCTGCTCCCCATCTCTTAAAGTTGTATCGAAAATCTTAATTTGTCTCACTATTATTCCCCCTATTTTTTCAGCCAACTCATCATCTTTCGAAGCTCGGTTCCAACCTTCTCTATTTGATGTTCTGATTCTATTCTTCTCATTGATAAGAACGAAGGCTTATTTGCTTTGTTCTCAAGAATCCATTTATTTGCAAAAGTTCCGTTTTGAATTTCAGAGAGCACTTTTTTCATTTCTTTTCTGGTTTCTTCAGTAATAATTCTTTTGCCAGTTACATAGTCGCCATATTCCGCTGTATCGCTTATTGAATATCTCATAAAGCTCAATCCGCCTGAGTTAATCAAGTCAATTATAAGCTTCATCTCATGGCAGCACTCAAAATATGCGATTTCGGGCTGATATCCTGCTTCGACAAGAGTTTCAAATCCTGCCTTTATCAATTCAGTTACTCCTCCGCATAGAACAGCCTGCTCGCCAAAAAGGTCTGTTTCTGTTTCTTCCTTAAATGTTGTTTCAAGGATTCCTGCTCTTCCTGCTCCAATTCCCGCTGCATATGCCAAAGCAAAATCTTTGGCTTTCCCTGATGAATCCTGGTGTATTGCAATTAGGCTGGGAACTCCCCTTCCTTCGACATACTGGCTTCTAACTGTATGTCCCGGCCCCTTAGGAGCAACCATTATTACATCAACAAAAGCCGGAGGTATAATCTGATTAAAATGGATGTTGAATCCGTGTGCAAACATTAGCACTTTTCCTGGTGCAAGATTGCTTTCAATATCCTTTTTGTACGTTTCTGCCTGTTCCTGGTCTGGAAATGCAAACATTATCAGGTCGGCTCCTTTTGCTGCCTCCGCATTTTGAAGAACCTCAAATCCATCATTTCTGGCAATTTCCGCCGTTTTGGAAGAGGTGCTCCTGAGTCCAATTATTACTTTAACCCCACTGTCTCTAAGGTTTTGAGCATGAGCATGGCCTTGGCTTCCATAACCAATTATCGCAATGGTTTTCCCCTTTAATAGTTCAAGATTGCAATCTGAATTATAATACATTTTCATAGAAATCATTCCTTTCATTTTTCTAATTACTCCTCCAATTTAAGAGAGGGGGCCAGGCTGTGAGTTAATCTTCATCATCATTTGCTGCTTTGATTACTTTATTTCCTCTTTCTATTGATATGCTTCCTGTTTTAACCATTTCCTTTATTCCAAAACACCTTAACATATCAACAAAAGCATTTATTTTGTTTTCATCTCCGGTTATTTCTATTGCAAGAGAGTTTTTTGAAACATCTATTATATTTCCTCTAAAAATATCAACAATCTGTATTATTTCCGAACGAGTATCGGCAGTAGCAGTCACTTTCAGAAGCACCAGTTCTCTTATTATCGATTCCTTTTCATCAAGTTTTCTGACCTTGATTACATCTATTAATTTGTTAAGTTGCTTACTTATCTGCTCAACAATGTAATCATCTCCATCTACCATTATTGTCATTCTTGATACTGCAGGATCTTCTGTAATTCCTACAGCAAGGCTCTCAATATTAAAACCCCTTCGGCTGAATAATCCTGAAACCCTGGATAAAACTCCGGCATGATTTTCAACTAAAACAGAAAGTATATGCTTGGGCATAATAATTCCTCCTTTCACCTTACACTGATTAAAGCGTGTCTTCTTCAGGGTTGACCATAAATTCCACTAAGAAAGTCTTATCATCCTTCAACATATCTTGCAGCGCTTTTTCCACACCAGCATTTGTTTTGACCCGTATTCCACTGAATCCGTATGCAGAAACCAGTTTTATGAAATCCGGGTTGGCGTTAAGTTCAACCTGAGAATATCTTGCACCATATTTCATTTTCTGGAGTTCTCTAACCATTCCTAATCTTTGATTATTAAAGATAATTATTTTAATGCCGAGATTATTTTGCTTAATTGTTCCTAGTTCCTGCATACTCATCTGAAAACTTCCATCTCCGGCAATTGCAATAACCATTTTTTCTGGTTTCCCAAACTTTGCCCCTATTGCAGCAGGCAAGCCATAACCCATTGTTCCTAAACCGCCTGAAGTAATAAAGGTCTTTGGATTTGCAGTATTATAATAATTTGCTGCCCATATTTGATTCTGTCCAACTTCCGTAGTAACCACAGCATTGTCTCCTGCCATTTCGGAGAGCCTTGTTAAAACATATTGGGGTTTTACAAAATTAGTTTTTCCCTTTTTGGTATCCCTAAGAGGTCTTTCCTTTTTCCACTTATTAATTTGCTCTATCCACTCATGGTTATTCCTTGGTTCGGCAAGCTTAAGCAATTCATTCATTATCTGTTTAACATCCCCAACCACTGGAATGTCAACACCAATATTCTTGCCTATTTCAGCAGGGTCAATATCAATATGGACTACAACTGTATCTTTAGCAAAATCATAATTTGTTCCCATTGCCCTGTCCCCTGCCCTGGCGCCAAGGATAAGAAGGAAATCCGCTTTTCTCATTGCCTGGTTGGCAGCATATACGCCATGCGAGCCTATCATTCCAAGATATAGCTCATGTTTAGAGGATATGCTTCCCTTTCCCATTAATGTATTTGCAACAGGAATTGACGCTTTTTCAGCGAACAGCCTAAGCTCTTCTGCCGAGTCTGCTGTAATGACACCTCCTCCTGCACATATCACAGGTCTTTTAGCTTTTCCCATAGCTTCAATAATCTTTTTTATCTGGAGAGAATGTCCTCTGAAATTTGGCTTATAACCTCTTATATCAACACTTTCCGGATATTTAAAGCTTATTTCCTTCAATTGAATATCAATTGGTATATCAATCAAAACCGGCCCTGGCCGTCCTGTTGAAGCAATATGGAATGCTTCCTTAATGATACGTGGAAGCTCTTGTGCGTTTTTAACCAAATAACTATGCTTGCAAAAAGGTGCCGTAGCCCCTGTAATATCAGCCTCTTGAAAAACATCTCTTCCAATAAGCTCTGAAGAAACCTGCCCTGTTATTGCAACCATTGGCACCGAATCCATATATGCAGTTGCAATTCCCGTTATTAGGTTGGTTGCTCCAGGCCCTGAAGTAGTAATACATACTCCTGTTTTTCCGGTTACACGCCAATAACCGCTTGCCATATGTCCCGCCCCTTGTTCCTGCCTAACAAGTATGTGTCTGATTTTAGAATTAGGTAACTCATCATATACAGGACAAATTGCTGCACCAGGGTATCCAAAAACTATATCTACGCCTTCCATCTCAAGTGACTTTATTATGGCCTTTGCTCCAGTCATCTTCATTTTTTACACCTCTTTATTTAAATATGGCAGCTGCCCATTTATTTTTTATATATTCTACCCTATCTATTCTAGAAATAAAGCTTCCTAAACTAAAACCCCTTCGTCCATGTATATGAATATATAGGGACGAAGGGGTAATCTACGTGGTACCACCCTACTTTGGCTCTTTTGAGAACCCTTATTATAGGCTTTTCTATAACGGGAATCCCCGGCAGTTTCTACATTTCTTCGAAACTACAGCTCAGGAACGAGTTATTCTTGCATTCCATCTACACAATTTCACCTAACATGTGCTCTCTAAAAGTTACAGGATGCAACTTTTTTCCTTCATAGCCTTTATTTTTTTAATTATTAGTATATTAACAGCCCCGTCTTGACGTGTCAACAGTTTCATGCGTTTTTTCTGTGTTTTTTTGTAAAGCCTTGCAAATCATAACAACTCTTTTTATAGAACCTATTCGCTTGTCAAATAGAGTCGAATTAATATGTTGAATTTTAATGCTGAAATATTTATAATAATTAACAAGTACAACTCTGTTAATTTTTACATTCTTTAGCATTGCCTTTTTGGAGGGAAAACTATGATTTCTCTTGGCGAAGTTCTCGATAAAGAGTTTTTGATTTCTTTACAGAAAATGCTTATACAATCTTCAAAAACATTTGTATGCATTTATGAAAGAGATGGCTCTTGCCTTTCACTGGAATATCATCCTTCCTTCGTTTGCGCCTGTTCATTAAAAGATGATAATAAACCACACCACGAAGGAACCCTTTGCTGTGGAAAATTATCCAAGCTCCCGATAGAGCTTTCGACAAAAACCCGCACAGTAAGGGTAAAGTGTTCCTGCGGTATAGATATAATTATAATACCAATAAGACACAGCCAAAATATTATTGGCTATATGTCAATTGGTCTTCCCCGTATTCCCTCCTCCCTTAATAAAAAAGAATTTATAGATACAAAGCTCTCTCTAGAATATAGAAGTATGCTGAAAAACCAGCTTAAAGAAGCTTGCAAGATAATTTCTAGAACATATGGTGAAAAAATTAAGTATCAGATAGATGGTTCTCCTATAGACACTGATGATTTTAATTTATTATTAAACAGTGTTATAAGCGAATCTCTTACTTGTGTAACTGTGTTCAAAAAAGCCGGGAAAGACCTAAAGGTTATTTTTGCAAACAAGCATACTTATGAATACTTTGGATACAATTCCATGGATGACATTTTGGGAAAAACCCTTGAAGAGCTCTTTCCTGAAACTGATGAAATTAGCGCGCTCCATTCCGAAGCAATTAATACCGGCAAAACTATACATGTAAAAGAATTTATGTATACAGATCCATTCACAAAGCAGCCCGGCTGGTGGAATATCAGCATAGCCCCATATTTCAAAAAAGGTAAACCAGTAGGAAGTATTTCTGTTCGTAATGAAATCACCGAATATGTTCTTGCTAGAAAAAATCTAGAAGACCTCTCAAATAAATATCAAGAAAAATCAAGCCTTCTTGAGGCTGTTATTGATAACATGTCTGAAGGCCTTATATTCTGTAATAAAGAAGGTAAATATCTGTTTTGGAATGAAGCCGCATACAAGCTGTTAAATGTAACTAGACCAATAGAAAATATTGAAGGAATCTTTGATTTCTTTTATTTGACATACTTTGACGGAAGCAGTATTCCTAAAGGAGAATATCCTCTTCAATCAGTTTATAAAGGGCTTACTTTAAAAGACTATGTTTATATGGTTCATTTTACAGACCCTTCATATGAAAAACGTATATTTTTGTTTAACGGAAAACCAATTTATGATAAAGATAACAACTTCTTGTTCGGGCTAGCCACCTTTAATGACATTACCCAAATCAAAGAACAGGCCTCTCAAATCGAAGAGCAGTGGGAATTAATAAATAGCGCCCTTGACCAGCTTGAAGCCCCTGTTTATATTTTAACCTATCCCGGCTTAAAATTTGTTCTTTCAAACAGGCTGACGAATAATTTTCTAAGCTCAATCCTTAAAAGAAAAATTGATAAAAATAATATATCTGATGAAGATGTAAAAATAATTTCACAAGTTTTAGATGTTCCTGATATTCAAGAATATTATACAGATTTGGCTATTAACGAAAACAGCCGAAACAGAATTACCACTATTACTTTAGTTATTGAAGGCGAGAAAAGATATTTTACTGCTATAAGTACTCCAATTCATAATAGCAATGGAGAGACCACTCATATTATCTGCAGCGCTTTTGAAATAACCAATTCAATAATGTACAGCAAAAAACTTGAAGAAATATCCCGATTGAAAGAAGAATTTTTCGCCAATATGTCACATGAGTTCAGGACTCCATTAACAGTAATTCTTGGGGCTCTTCAAATGCTAAATGCTGCAACTTCATCAAATAATTATGAAGAACAGAAAGCAAAGGTTTCAAAGTATCTATCCATAATGAAACAGAACTGTAATCGCTTAATAAAGCTTATTAATAATATTTTGGATATAACCAGAATTACAACAGGTTATTTGGTTCTATCTTTGCAAGAATATGATATTGTTGCTCTTATTAGAGAAGTAACCATGTCAGTTTCCGACTTTGTTTTACAAAAGAAAATAGATTTGAAATTTACTTCAAATGTGAAATCTAAGATTATGCCGATTGATATTGATAAAATTGAAAGAGTCTTATTAAATCTGTTATCCAATGCTGTTAAATTTACTCCCGAAGGGGAAAAAATAGTTGTTTCTTTAAAAGATAGAGGGACCTATGTTGAACTCCGGGTAAAAGACTCAGGCGTAGGAATTCCTCCGGAAATGCTTGAAGTAATCTTTGAAAGATTTAGACAGGTTGATAATATTCTAACTCGAAAAAACGAAGGAAGCGGGCTAGGTTTATCTCTAGTAAAATCACTCGTTGAAATGCATGAAGGAACAATAACAGTAAAAAGCAAAGTTGATAAAGGAACAACGTTCATTATTACTCTCCCAACCAATCTTGCTCCTGATTATACAGAGATATCTCCAATAGTTCCTCACGACCGGACAATCAGTGAAATTGTAAATATTGAGTTCTCTGACTTAAAATAAAAGCCCTTAAGGGCTTTTTCTTTTCGCCGTTAAGTATGTTATAATTTATATATTAACAAACAATCAGGAGAATATAATATGGGTTTTCTTAATAATCTGCTGTCAAAATTTCAAAAGCCATCTGCTTCTAAAGAAATTGAGGCTCTAAGCAATTCATGCAATACTCTTTTTCAAAGAATTTTTAATAAATGCCGTAGAGAACTTGGGCAAGAGCTTATAGAAGTTATAAATATTAAAAAAAATGCACTGGAAAGTTTTAAATCCAGCGGTTCAGATGCAGACCTGAAAGCTCTTTTAGTTAAAAAAATCCTCATCTTGACCGAGACTTATCTTAAACTTGCTGAAAACCACGCAAATTGCATGGAAGGATTAAACAATTCAAGTTCCGAATCAACCTCCTCGGAATTAATAAAAGCAAATAGAGAAAAGCTCACGCAAATTGTATCTTTGCTTAAATCCCTTAACGTTCAATTAAATCTCAATTCTGACAGCAGTTTTGTTGAAGATAGCGAGGATGTAATCAACGAAGCTATGGCTTTGAATAATGTACTTGATGATACTTTCAAGAATAAGCTCTAATTATTTACTACACCTGTACGGAGGATAAATAATGGATTTACGCATTCTAGAAAATCTTAAGTTCAAATACCCCTTTCGCAAGCACCAGACAATGCTTCTTGAACAATTTGAAAGTCTTCACACATCTAACAAAAATACCCGATTTAAATATCACGTTGTGTCTCCTCCCGGTTCAGGAAAAACCATTGCCGGAATCGAAATGGCGGTCAGGCTAAAGGTTCCAGCTTTAGTAATGTGCCCTAATACAGCCATTCAGGGTCAATGGATGGATAAAGCAAAAATGTTTATTCCCGAAGGTTCAAATATTGAACTAAATTCTCTTGTAAGCTCTAGCTCAAATAATCTAAATTTTCTCAATGTTTTTACATATCAATCCCTAAGTATCCCAGATAACAGTGATGATTCAGAAATCATAATTGCTGAAAATCTTTGGGCTGATACTCTAAGTAAATCCTCAGGAATTCCGGTCCAGGAATCTCTCGATAGGATTTATAAAATGAAGGCTTCAAATCCAGAAAATTATTCAAAAGAACTTTCTAAATATACAATCAAACTAAGGCATGAGAATCTTCAGGATGTTTCGGTTGATTTATTTGAAATATTGCATCCAAATGCAAAAAGTCTGATACAAAGCCTTAAAGAGACTGGTGTCAAAACCATGATTTTTGACGAATGCCATCATTTGCAGAATTACTGGGCTTTGGTAATGGCAGAAATTGCTCAGAAGCTAGAAATTGAAAACTTAATTGGATTAACTGCTACGCCTCCAATAAGTGATGATAAGGAAAAGATGGAATGCTATAATGCACTTCTTGGAAATATAGATTTTCAAATTCCGACCCCTGCGGTGGTTAAAGAGGGAATGCTAGCCCCGTATCAGGACTTGGCATATTTCTGCGTTCCTCTTCCCGAAGAATTTGAATTTATAAAGAACAGCCACCAAAAGTTTCAGCAAATAACCTCTTCTTTTGATTCTCAAAGCTCAGATTTTTATTTTTGGATATCTGACCGCATAATTAATAGGAAGCTTGTAACCGGTGAAGCCCAAGAATGGCCAAACTTTTTTAAAACCCGTACCAACTTTGCAATAGCAGGTGTAAAGTATCTATTAAAAAATCAATGTAAGCTCCCCTGGGATATTACCGTTACAGAAGCTATGTACTCCGAGATGAGCATGGATGATTGGTGTGCACTAATTGAAGATTACGCCTTAAATCTATTAAAAATAAGCTCAAAAGATGAGGATAAAGCTTTATATGAGGAAATCAGAGAAGCTTTAAGAAGCCTTGGCTATGTGTTGTCAGAAAATGGTATACGGGCTTATAGCTCTCCAATAGATAGAATCCTTGCATACAGCAAGAACAAGATAGAATCCTTAAAATTAATTCTAAAAAATGAAATGAAAGCTATGGGCGATAAAATTCGCGTTGCAATTATTACTGATTTCGAATTTTCAAATGCCCTTTCCCTTAAAAAAATGGAGAGTCTCCTTGATGAAGAAAGCGGCGGTGCAATAAGAGTAATTAAAGAACTTACAAATGATGAGGAAATCGATAAGCTTGACCCTGTTATGGTAACCGGGAGCAATCTTCTTTGTGATGAGGATTTGGCACAGACCTTTATTAATCTGGCTAAAGAGTGGGCTGAAGAAAACTCTTTTGAGTTTGATCTTTCAATTGATCCCTCAATAACAGGCTCCTTCTGTTCAGTAGTAGGAGTAGGAAAGGATTGGTGTTCTAGAACCGCCGTTCTTTTCACAACCTATATTTTTGAAAAGGGTATAACAAAATGCATAATTGGAACCAGAGGTCTTCTTGGAGAAGGTTGGGACAGCATTAATCTAAATACCCTTTTAGATATGTCTACAGTAACAACCTTTGCATCGGTTAATCAGTTGCGCGGTAGAAGCATAAGAAAAAGCGAAATTGAGCCCAAAAAAGTTGCAAACAATTGGGATATTATCTGTATTGCACCCGGCCTTGAGAAGGGTTACAACGATATGTCCCGTTTATTTCGTAAACATGAAAACTTTTATGGAATATGCGATGATAGCCAAATTCAATGTGGAATAAATCATTTGGATGGTTCTCTTTCTCTGGGGGAAAACCATTTATCAGCTGAAGAAATAAATGAAATAAATCAAAGGATGCTTTCAAAATCTGTTGAAAGAGCAAAAGCATATGAGAAATGGGGAATAGGCCAGCCATATGAAAATATAAATATGGGCTGCTGCGAGTTGAAATTAGAAAAACCTATCATAATGAAGGCTGGAAGCGTATATGGTCAGGAACAAAGCATATTGGCAAGTAAGCTTAAAGCCTCAATATATTCAACAATAGTTAGCGGAGTTCTATTGGGAACACTTAAATATCTTATTCCAACCTACATAGAAACAGCATACATTACTGGATTTTTAGGTGGAATTCTTGGTTTAAATGCTTATACAAGTTTTTCTTCTTTTCTCTCATACGGTAACGAGAAATTTCTAAACATTAATGCAATATCATCAATAAAAGATATTTCATTGGCAATTTTCAATGGTTTAAAGGAATGCGGATTGGTAGATAATACCTTAAATGATAATAAAGTTGTAATAAACGAAAGAGATGACGGAACAATAAGAGTACATCTTGAAGCTTCAGAAAAAGACTCTACTCTGTTTTCTGCTTCCTTGTCAGAAATGCTGTCTCCAATAAGCGATCAACGTTATGCAGTTGAAAGATATGAGGTTCCGGTTCCCAAAACCTCCCTATTTAAAGTGCTTTATATGGTTAGATACGGACTAAATAAATGTCCTCCGGTTTTGATGAGCTATCACCCTCTTCCCTCTGCCTTCAACCTAAAAGAGAGGGCGGTTGTTTTCCAAAAGTATTGGAACAAGTTTGTGAGCCCGGGGGAAGTAATTTTTCTAAAAGGAGAAAAGGGCCAAAAAGTACTAGAAAAATATGGCCGAATAAATTTCCTTGGAGCAAAGAAGCATGTAGAAAATATATGGAGATAAATCCTTATTTCTTTTCCTTTTCAAATTCGGCGTAAGAATAATAAATAATATATATTGACGAAAGGATAATCGGAGCCAGGACAAAATAGAAGGCATATCTAGGAAAAGCAAGCCCGACAAGACAGATTATTGCTGAAATCTTAAACAGTTTTCCTCCAAGATAATGCGTTTTTTCCCAAACTGTTTTACTACTTAGCGTCCACGGTGTTTTAATCCCTATAAACCAATTCATTTTAGCTTTTTCTATCAGTATTCCTGAATAAAAGAAAAGACCTGCCAATGCTGGAGTGAGCATCTGCCCCATATTAAACCTATAATTTAGATTCCAAAGTATTGTAAGCATATAAATATACATTAAGAAAAATATGATAATAATTATAAACCAATCGAAGTATTTTCTAAATTCTTCAATATTTTTCTTCAATGGATCTATTCTTGGCAAAGCAAAAAACATTATTGCCAATCCTAGGGAAATAAACGGCATTAGAAACAATCCCCAGAATTTTGACATGTATCCATTTACTTGCCCTTGGATATTCCAATGTGATGCAAGCCTATCTGGCATGATATTATAAAAATAAAAAGCTGCTCCAAAGGATATTATTACCAAAAATATTGCAAGCACTTCCATTTTTCTAAGCTTCACAATAATCACTCCTTATAAATTACTTTCTATAATAATATTATTCCCACAAATGAAAAAGACTTTCCTAAAGAGGAAAGCCTTTATTTTTTTAGACTTCAAGACCAATATTTACCTGCATATCTCCGGCGCTTGTTTCAACATTGATTGCCAATGTTTTTACAGTACTAATTAAAAAATAAATATTCTTTCCAATTATGAATGTTGGTGTTGTAAAATCGGTAAATGTTTCGCTGT
Source organism: Ignavibacteriales bacterium (assembly GCA_050260055.1). Classification (GTDB taxonomy): domain Bacteria; phylum Bacillota; class Clostridia; order Acetivibrionales; family UBA4821; genus JBLMYQ01. The sequence goes on along the minus strand of JBLNBO010000003.1, from coordinate 212,852 downwards.
TAGATAATATTTTGCAGCCTCTTCCTGTAATAAGGTTTGATAGTTCAGAAATTGCGCTTCTTGCATCCTCATCAACTTCTTCAACCGGCATTCCCATCATCATTGCAGAAGCGAATTTCTTTGCTGAGTCTGTTGTAAAAGAGTAAGCTATATTACCCCGGGTGCTTCCGGTTAAGCCGACAACTGCGGTAACTTCCTTATTTGAAAACATGGTTTCTTTAACTTCAAGGTTTGATATTTTCAAATCTTCTATTCCAAAAGTAGGCAGAATAGTATATACTGCCTCAACAAACGAATTTATATATTCTTCATCCACTGACTTCCGGGCTCCTTTCAAAGGCAATATTTATTTTTATATCTCCATATTCTGTTTTCAAATTTACAGATTCTGAAGGGATTTTATCAAGGCAAACCATCGCCTCATCACCTGCAAAAACTACAGGTGGAACAAGTCTTAATCCCATCAGGAATTTATTATTAATTTCCGTAAGTCCATCTCCGGCAATAATATTATTCAACTCTGAAATTGTTGAAAGAACCATTTGTTCCTTGGCAGAATCATAACTTGTGCCGCTAATTCTGCGAACTATCGAAATAGCAGTTTCTTGGCTCATATCAATTAGAAATCTTCCTCCAACTTTGCCTGAATAAGAAATTATTGAAGTTATTCCTTTTGTCTGTATCTCGTTTTTTTCTTCATAAGACTCTTCATTTGCTGTCGCTTCAATATTCGCCATTTTTTTGAGAACCCTTTTTACGCCATCCACAAAAGGCTGAATAAACTCTTTATTCATTAATCTACCTCTTTTTCATTGGAATATAAAATTAAAATTTTAAGAAATCAGATAACTATTATATGGTAGCTAATACTGATATGATATCGCGAATGTCGAAAGGCTTTTTAATAAATGAAGAAACACCAAGGGCTTTTACTTGAGAAATCATTTCGTCATCTCCCATAGCGCTTAAGACAATTATTTTTGCATCAGAGTTTATTTCTCTAATGCTTTTTATCGCATCAGTCCCATCCATGATAGGCATATTCAAGTCCATAAATACAATATCAGGAATGTGTGTTTTAAATATATCAATTCCCTCTTTTCCATTTTTGGCAACTGCACACACATTGCATCCGCATTTTTCTAATGCCTTTTGCAGTAAGTCTCTTATCATAAGAGAATCTTCAACTATGATTACTTTTTTTCTTTCCATTTTCCACCCCAGCGTCAAGTTGATTATAAAATTCCAATATTATTTTACCACTTTATTTTAATAAATGCACAAATTTTTTAATTAATTTTTCTTAATTTATATCATCTTTAAACTATTTATGTAACCTTTGGTTTATTCTTTCATATATTGAAGCAAAAGCACTTTTTAGGAGGTGAAAAATATGAAAAACAGACTCGCCTTGCTAGTTTTGGGAATTATTTTAATAGTTGTTGGCATATTTACTATCGTTTATGGTTTGCCCCTAAATTTCGTCGGCCCTGCAGTGCTTGCCGCAGGATTAATAGTCTTTTTAATTGGAGTTTTGCTCCCAAGACTTGGTGGCGCATTATCTCTTGTTGCTGCTATTTTAGCTATAATAGGAATATTTCTAATACTACTAGGTGCATTTCTTTTGAAAGCAGCTTTATCAACCGTTTTATCGTTAGTCCTTATTGCTATTGGTATATTGGTATTACTTGTAAATATAAATACATCTGATGATGATTGAACGTCAAAATGAAAGCTCGCTTGTTTGGACTATAGAAGTTTTGTTCTATAGTCCATTTTTAATGCTTTCTCTCTTATAGGAATCTTGCTGCAATTCTGCAATGATTTTTAACTTTATATAATTACTCTCCATCATATAATGCCGCGATAGAATCTATCTTTAAGGAAACCGAATATGGCCCAATATATAGATTATATCGTATCTAGCGAAGAAACAAATAAGGGACTTAAAGAATATTTAGTTTAACCTTTTTATAGATGGAATCCCTTCCAATCAAACAAAAAAAATAAACCCTATCCTTTCGGATGGGTTTATTTTTTGGCGGAGAGAGAGGGATTCGAACCCTCGGTCGGGGTTAACCGAACACACGATTTCCAGTCGTGCGCCTTAGACCAGCTCAGCCATCTCTCCATGCTCAGCTTTTACATTTTACTACATCCCCTCAGAATTGTACAGCCCCTTATCAATGAAAATTTCTGGCTGTGCTTCTATCTTTCTTTTTCTTCTTATTCCTATATACGCCGTTACAGTCTCTATCCCCAAACTCTTATATGCCCACATTCTGTGGAAGCCGTCTACCAACACATACCTTTCAATATCTCCTTGTTTTTGTATCACAACAATAGGAGGAAAAATCGTCCCTTCTTCCATTAATTCTCTATACCTTTTCGCCTTTAAAATGCTCCTGGGTGTAAATGTTTTAATATTTTTTATATAAATATTCCTTACTTCCCAATCAAAAGTATATATGGTCTTCGTAGATTGTTTAGGATATTCTCTTTCCCACAGAGATACTAGCTCATTAATAATCTTTTCATTTTCCATTTCCTTCTCCCAAGCCTTTTCATGAATCGCTTTATAATTCATGTTATGTTAAATATGAATGCCTGTGCATGTATATAACCATCATTCGTATTTATGCTGTTCTCTTCTATTTTTTTTAACGATATTATTCTTTAAATTATTAATATTTACTGTTAATGGGCTTTTTTTGTTGACTTATTACTATTGTATTGATACTATTCTTAAAAAGTTTGGTTTACCCAGTATAACAGGCAAGGAGTGGTATAATGGCTAATTATAAAATTGGTGTACTTCCTGGAGATGGAACAGGCCCAGAGGTTGTTAAAGAAGCAGTAAAGGTTCTTGAATCAGCGGGAAAAAAGTTTGGTTTTTCAACTGAGCTTGAATACTTCGATCTTGGTGGAGAAAGATATAAAAAGACTGAAGAAATCCTCCCTGATTATGAGATAGAAAAGCTTAAAACAAAGCAGGCAGTTCTTTTAGGTGCAATTGGACACCCTGACGTAAAACCTGGTATCCTTGAAAAAGGAATTCTTTTGAATCTTAGATTTGCTCTCGACCAATATATAAATTTAAGGCCAATCAAGCTTTATGCTGGGGTTGAAACTCCATTAAAAGATAAAGGCCCTGACGATATTGATTTTGTAGTAGTTAGAGAGAATACTGAAGGATTATACACCGGGGGCGGCGGCTTTTTAAAAAAGGGAACCCCGGATGAAGTTGCAATACAAGAATCCATAAATACCAGAAAAGGCGTTGAACGCTGTATAAGATTCGCTTTTGAATATTGCAAAAAGAGAAATAAGAAGAAAAAGGTTACTCTTTGCGGAAAAACCAATGTTTTAACATACGCATTTGACCTTTGGGAAAGAACTTTCTATGAGGTAGCAAAAGAATATCCGAATATACAGGCTGATTATGCCCATGTTGATGCAACCTGTATGTGGATGGTTAAAAATCCCGAGTACTTTGATGTAATAGTAACAGATAATATGTTTGGAGACATAATCACAGACTTGGGCGCAGTAATTCAAGGCGGAATGGGCATTGCCGCAGGCGGAAACATAAATCCCGAAGGAGTATCAATGTACGAGCCGATTGGAGGTTCAGCTCCGAAGTATACAGGTATGAATGTTATAAATCCTCTGGCTGCAATCGCATCGGTTCAAATGATGCTTGAACAGTTAGGTCAGGATTCTGCAGCAATCGCAATAGAAAAATCAATAATGGAAACAGTGTTAAAATTAAAGAGTCTCTCCGCTGGAAAAATGGGTTTTAGCACAAGTGAAGTTGGAGATATGGTAGCTGAAGGGCTTTAATATTGCTAGAAAAATCTATTGACAACCTATATTACCGCCTTTATAATAAATAGGTGTCAATAAATGCGCCATTAGCTCAGTTGGTAGAGCAACTGACTCTTAATCAGTGGGCCCTGGGTTCGAGTCCCCGATGGCGCACCAAAAAAAGCAGAGATATGTCATCTCTGCTTTTTCCTTTTATTTGCCTTACCAATTTAGTATTGAATATTTTGATCCTGGACCTAATAAAGCTCTATCCTCTGCTTCAATTCTCACACAATTTGCTCCTTCGGGTTTTGTTACCGTAATTTTTTGTCCGCTTACTGCATCTACTTGATTTTTCCCAACCGTTATGTCATTTCGAAAAACATCGAAAGGAAAGTAGTTCAAAGATATGCAGTGGTAACTAAAGTATATTTTTCCCTGCCCGGAAAGAGGAAAATTAGCCTGGAGAGTGATCTTCTCGCCTTCATCCTGAGCAATTAGTGTCGGCTCATAGCAGGTAAAACATGCAACTGTCCATGCACCAGCCAAAATGGCCAGTATAATCCCGGCTGTAATAATAACCTTTTTCATTCTATCCCCCCCAATCAAATAATAAAATCGGAACAACACAATAATAAAAAGAGAATTCCCCCTTTGCTTCTTTTTGTCGAACTCTCAACAAAACACAAAAAATATTAAAAACGAATTATATGCTAAATCTTAGCTTATCATATAATTTTTTGTTAATCAATATCTTATATCTACACTTAAATTAGTATTTGAAGATTGAATATTTAACAAGCGTATGATAAACTAATGTTTAATTGTATTCCAGTTTTTTGCTTTTTTTGTTGTAATATCTCGGCACTTCGAGAGATGGAAATTGATGAAAGGAGGATTTTCTTTCTGTATAACCGTAATTCCAGAGAATAATTTTTCAGGAGGGATAAGTGTGAATATAAAGGAAAACCTAGGAAACATCTTTGCTTTTGTTGTGGTAGTTGTTGTAGTTGGTGCTATTCTTGGTGCCATTGGCTGGGGAATAGCTTGCAACAGCGTTTACGAGCCTACTTTGATTGCAGAGGATAAAGGCGATGAAATTTTAGTTACGGCAAATTTCCCATTCACAGGACATGGCAAGCTGTTCTTTGAGTATCATCACGTTTCTTTAACAACCTCAGGAGCGGCTGATGTTTCGGTTGCCAGCAACCAGGTAGACGCAAAGACAGGAACAACCATTTCTTTGAAGAAACCATACGGTTCAAACGCAGTACGGCTTACAGCTCATGATAGGGCTTTTATGGGCCCCTCATCCAAAGATGCAGTGTTAAATTGGTAAAACTGAAAACCAACCTCAAAAAGCAGAGATTTTCTCTGCTTTTTGTTTTTGTATAAATAAATATTACAGCTGATAAATTTTTCATATAAAAAGAACTTATAGACAACAATTTCCGCTGTTCCTTTTTTTTATTGTTATGTTAAAATATGTATATTCAATTCTTTATCTAGGATTATCAATAAGCTATAGAGCCTTCTCTGATAGTATTTTATTAGAGTGTCGTTGTATCTTTTCAATAATTTGAAAACCTTAAAGAAAGGAGGTCGTATTAATTGTCCAGTATGCCTGCCGGATTAGCATCCCTTGTTTTTCGCTCTACATACGCTTTTCTAATTAGAAGAGCAGGCATTGCAAGAGAGAGGCTTTTTAATGCCATCTCCGAATTAAGAATGCTATCCAAGGAACTTCAAGAAAATCCTATCGCCATCGATCAATCCGGATATGCAGAGCATTGTTTCAACCTTCTTCTAGAAGAAGCATATGAGGCTTTAAATCATCTGCTCACAATTGAGCAGGCATTAAATCCTATGTCATTGTATGGCAAAAATAAGCAAAGAGTATTAAGGCAAATAATGAAGTTTGGCTCCTCTTATGAGCTGGAAAAGGAATTGGACCATGTAGAAGAAGAAATTGAAAACATTTTCCTTAAAACAAACACTTCTGACTAATTAATCAGAAGTGTTTGTTTTTATTCCCCCAGAAGACTTCCTGCATCCTCAATGATTTCAACCATTTCGCTAATTATAACCCTATCAGCAGAATATTTGAGCATGTTTACAAGATCTTTGCCATACCCTTGTTTCCTGTAAATCAAGGCCTGAAGCCCCATTTCCAGTTTATCAAGCTGATTCACAAATTGAGCCTCCGGAGTCTCATTAGCTTCATACTCTCTCCAAAGAGCAAGAATTTTTTCTCCCATTGAGAATCCGCTCACAAAGCCAATCATTGCTTCTTTTTCTCTTTGGTGTTTTTCTTCTTTTGAAACCCCGTCTCTCGGTGTAATATCTCCAACTTTGGGATGAGCTTCTGGCAAATCGTGAATAGCTGCCATGCAGAGAACTTTTTCAAGATTTAGCTTGGGAAAATGTTCAACGGCTAAAAACAAAGCCAAAATCACAACTCCTAGGCTATGTCCTGATACTTTTTCGCACTTTTCCTCCGGGACATCCCTTCCTTCTTGCAGCCACCCCTGGCGATACATCTGCTTCAAATGCGCAATTTGAAAATAGAGATTCAAGATTGGTTTGACATCCATCCCTTCAAATAATAAAGCAGGATTTTCATTTGTTGACTTTACTTCCTTCAAGAAAACCGCCTCCCTAAAATTATTTATGAGAGTAAGCCAATACAATATTCGTGATACAAATAAAATGATTATATCAAAGAACTTTCGCACTCTCAATAAAAACATTTATTTGTTATGGAAAAGTACTATTTTTTTAGTGGTTATTGGGTTATAATAAATTCGTTGCTGTAAAAAGCGTGAAAGGAGGGTTATTATGCAAAAAGTTAGTTCTGATATGCTAATTGGAGATATTCTTAGAATAGATGCTGGAACCGTGCCGATTTTCCTTGAAAACGGTATGCATTGCCTTGGCTGTCCTTCAGCGCAGGGCGAAAGTCTTGAAGATGCATGCACAGCTCATGGTATCGACCCAGAAAAACTTGTTAAGGAACTTAATGATTATTTTGAAAGCAAGGCATAATCGCTGACTCTGGCACGGCGGCATATGCCGCCGTGTTTTTATGTGCAAAAAACCTTTAATTAGCCTAAAGTTTGAATTTTCAAAGTGTTTCTGCTATAATTTTATGGGATACTGATTTATTTTTTGATTTTTACAATGTTTTTTATTTCTGTATTATTTTAGAGAAAATACTATTAGCTTGCTAATATGTTTAAATAAAATGCAAAGGTGTGGCTCAATATGAACAAAAAATTTGATTATGACGTTATTATTATTGGCGGAGGTCCTGCAGGAATCTTCACCGCGCTTGAACTTCTCAAGTCAGGCAAACAAATTAAAATCCTGCTTTTAGAAAAAGGGAAAAGTATTGAAAAGAGATATTGCGTTTCAAGCGATAAAGGCCAAAAATGCATAGGCTGCAAACCATGTTCTATTATGACAGGCTGGGGTGGAGCAGGTGCATTTAGCGATGGGAAGCTAACTTTGACAACCGAATTTGGTGGAATCTTGGGAGAATATATTACTGACGAAGCATTAATGAATCTTATAGAATATATTGATAATATTTATGTTGAGTTTGGAGGAACAACAGAGGTTCATGGTACCGATAACAAAAAAATACGCGAACTAGAAAGAAAAGCCGCTGCCTCTGACTTAAGATTTATACCTGCAAAGATTAAGCATCTCGGAACTGATAAATGTTATGAGATTTTGAAAAATATGCAGGAATTTCTTAAAGAAAGAATCGAAATTCGTTTTCTTGATTCTGTTGACGATATATTGGTTTCAGAAGGAAGAGTTTCTGGAATTAAAACAACCAAGGGAGAAACCTTTACTGCTGAATATGTTGTAGCAGCTCCAGGCCGTGAAGGTTCAGACTGGTTTAGAAGTGTTACTAAGAAACTAAATCTCGAAACGGCCAAAAATCCTGTTGACATCGGTGTTCGTGTCGAAGTTCCCGCTGTAGTAATGCAAGAAATTGCAGATGCAGTTTATGAATCAAAACTGATTTATTACACCAAATCTTTTGACGACAGGGTTAGGACTTTTTGTATGAATCCAAACGGAAAGGTAGTTGTCGAAAATACAGAAGGTCTAAAAACCGTTAATGGCCATAGCTATAAAGACTTGAAGACCAGCCATACAAATTTTGCTTTGCTGGTAAGTAAAGATTTTACTTCGCCTTTTGATTCTCCAATAGCCTATGGGAAATATGTTGCTTCTCTTGCAAATATGCTTGGAGATGGTGTTATAGTTCAGAGACTTGGCGATTTATTGGATGGCAGACGTTCTACTCCTGAAAGAATTAAAAGAAGTTTGCTTCAACCTACTTTGGCTGAAGCAGTTCCCGGCGACTTAAGCCTTGTACTTCCTTATAGATTTCTGACAGATATAATCGAAATGCTCCAGGCCCTTGACAAAATTGCACCTGGCGTATATTCTAAGCATACTTTGCTTTATGGCGTTGAAGTCAAGTTTTATTCATCAAGAGTAAAGGTATCCGACAAACTCGAAACACAAATCAACAACCTGTTTGCAATTGGAGATGGTGCAGGAATAACAAGGGGTCTAGCCCAGGCTTCAGCATCAGGAGTATTTGTTGCAAGGAAAATACTAGATAGATTAGCTTGATTGTAAATTGATATATGGGGGGCTGTATATGGCTACAAAAGTAATTATTGGTGCACAATGGGGCGATGAGGGCAAAGGAAAAATTGTTGATATTCTTGCCGCAGAAGCTGATGCCGTTGTCAGATATTCGGGTGGAAGCAATGCGGGTCATACACTGGTTTCAAATGGTCAAAAATATGCTCTGCATCTAATACCCTCCGGGATTCTTTATCCAAATAAAAAATGTATTATTGGAAATGGTGTAGTAATTGACCCGGCTTCTTTAATTGAAGAGTTGGATAGATTAGTTTCAAGAGGAATTAATGTTGATAATCTTATGATCAGTGACCGCGCGCATCTCGTTTTCCCTTATCATAAAGAAATTGATAATCTTCAGGAATCCTACCGCGGAAAAAATGATATTGGGACAACAAAAAAGGGTATTGGACCTGCTTATGCAGATAAAACAGAAAGATGCGGAATACGTGTTTGTGATTTGATGAATCCTTCTGTGTTTGCTGAAAAAGTAAAAGCAAACGTAGAATTTAAGAACATCCTTATAGAAAAGGTATATAATGGAACAGCTTTAAATGCAGACGAAATAATTAATCAGTATCTCGAATACGGTAAAAAACTTAAGCCTTTTGTAGTTGATACAACAAAGGTTATTTATGAGTTAATTAAGCAAAAGAAAACCGTTGTTTTTGAAGGCGCACAATCTTCTCTTCTAGACCTTGATTATGGGACTTACCCTTATGTAACTTCTTCTCATCCTGCAGCAAGCGGGGTATGTATCGGTGCCGGAATTGGCCCTACAATGATTGATGAATGCTATGGAGTTGTTAAAGCTTATACTTCGCGTGTTGGAAAAGGGCCTTTCCCAACAGAGCTTCTTGATGCAACCGGAGACCTAATCCGCGAAAAAGGGCATGAATATGGAACAACAACTGGAAGGCCTAGAAGATGCGGTTGGTTTGATTCCGTATTGGTTAAATTTTCAGTAAGAGTGAATTCTTTGTCCGGGTTAGTCATGAATCATGTTGATACCTTGGGAAGTTTTGATAAGATTATGCTTTGCACAGCATATGAAAAGGATGGGGAAATTATTACCGACTTCCCTGCAAGTTTGGAAGATTTGGCAAAAATGAAGCCGATTTACGAAGAGTTTAAGGGATGGGGTGAAACCCTGACCGGCTGTAAAACCTTCGAAGATTTGCCAGCACCGCTGCAAAAATATATCAGAAGAATTGAAGAACTTTGCGAAACAAAAGTTGTAATGCTTGGAACTGGCCCAGACCGTGATGATATAGTAAAATTATAACCCGCCTTTTATCTCCCTCTCTTACAAGAGAGGGAGTATTATTTTCTAGAAAATTAATCTCCAAAGGTTGACTGCAACAATAACCCCCACCGTATCCGCAATCAGCGCCGCATATAGCGTATATTTTATTTTTTTTATTCCCACCGAACCGTAATATACTGTGAGCGTATAAAATATCGTTTCTGTAGAACCCATAATTGTACAAGCTACTAAGCCTATAAATGAATCTGTACCAAAGATTTTCATAATATCAGCAACAACTGCAAGCGCCGCACTCCCTGAAATTGGCCTAACCAAAGCCAAAGTAAGTATTTCTGAAGGTATTCCTATGAAATTGAAAAACGGAGCAACTAATTTTATTAATATATCGAGAGCTCCAGATGCGCGAAAAACACCAACTGCAACCATTAACCCTACAAGCGGCGGAATAATTCTAACTGTTGTAGCTATCCCTTCTTTTGCACCTTCCGTAAAAGAATCGAAAACTTCTACACGATTCATAATTCCTATGACCACTATTAGCATAACGACTGCAGGAATTGCAGAAACAGAAATAAAATTAAGCACGTTCATATCAAAAATCTTTTCTTTTTTCTTATAATATTCCTCTTTTGTTTTCCTAATAACTTTATTTAAAAAATACTTCCCTTATGTGAGTAACATATCCAATATTGGAATTGTTTAAAGGTGTCGAAAAAAGAGGATTTTTGATACCTTTCTAGAATATATCCATTTAACGCTTTTTATTCTCAAATATACTTCTCTTTATAATACCATTCTTTCCAATTTGAACCTTTTATTATTCAATGAAAGGAGTGAAAACCATGGGACAAAAATTAGTTGAAATGTATGCCGAAGCAAAAAAACTCGGCGGTCTTACAGCTCAAATACGCCTTGCAATTCTTACTAGTACAGCATCTCCAAAGGCCGTAGAAATTCCTGATTCGCCTGAAAATATTGAAAAATTTATTAAGGCAATGGAAATAGTTAGGAAAGAGTTTTCTTGATTGATAAAATAATAATTAATGGAGGAGATTAATATGTCTAATAACATAAATCTGCCAGAAGTAATTAAGGTTGATAAGGAAAAATGCACTAATTGTCATCTATGTATTGGCGTTTGTCCTGTAAAGTACTGCAATAATGCATCCGACGCTAATGAGGGAATAAGAATAAATTCAAATCTTTGTATCGGGTGCGGCGCTTGTGTTAAGGCCTGTACGCATAAGGCGAGATATATTGTTGATGATACTGAAAAATTTATTAACGATTTAAGAAATGGCGAAAAGATTGCCGTATTAGTGGCTCCAGCCACAGATGTAAATTTCCCTCATCAGCTTAAAAACCTTCTTGGCTGGTTTAAAACTATTAATGTATCTATGAGTTTTGACGTCTCATTTGGTGCAGAGATAACTACTTATCAGTATTTAAAAGCTATAAAAAATGGGGCTAAAACTCCTATTATTGCCCAGCCTTGCCCTTGCGTTGTTTCTTATATTGAGCTTTACAAACCAAATCTTATGCAATATCTGGCTCCAACAGGGAGTCCTACAATGGATATGGCAGCATGGGTTCATCATAATCATCCGGGATTGAAACTTGCTTTTATAAGCCCTTGTGCTGCTAAAAAGCGGGAGTTTGAAGATCCAAATACTAAAGGCATGGTTAGTTATAATGTTACCATTGCTGGTCTCAAAAAGTATTTTGCCGATAATGGAATTAATCTCGAAGATTTCCAAAAAGCAGAATTTGATGGCCCCTTAGAAGCAGAAAAAGGCCTCCTCTTCTCTCAGCCAGGAGGACTTCATGAAACATTTAAGAGGTACAATGTTCCTTTGAAGCTTAATCAGGTTAGAAGAACAGAAGGCGTAGAAATATATGAAGAATTCTTTAATGAACTTGAGGATGAAATTAATAGAGGAGAATGCGATGTAGTAATAGTTGATGTTCTCAACTGCCTCCATGGCTGTAATAGAGGCACTGGAACCATTTATAACGAAAGAACTACTGATGATATTCTTAAAATGCAATCAGAAAGATTAGAGAATCATCAAAAGAATTATTATTCTTCCACAGAATATTTGACTAAGCTTGATGAATCTTTAAAGAATATGGAAGATATCGACTTCTCGAGGAACTATACTGATAAGTCGGAGTCATCAAAAACACTGCAGGAACCTACTCCAGAAGTAACAGATATTATAAATGAGCAAATGGGAAAATTCGAGAAGAAAGATATAAAAAATTGTGGTGCCTGTGGCTATGCTTCATGCACAAACATGACCAAAGCAATTTTAAATGGCCTTTATAGACCTGAACAATGCCATCATTTCCTTGAATCTTTTTATAACAAGCATTCAAAAGAACATGAATAATAAGTAAAACTCCTCCAATAAGGAGGAGTTTTTTATTTTTCTTTCCATATCCTCGCAAATATCTTTGCCGCAGTTACTCCCACAGCAGTGCTGAATAATGAAGTAATCCATACAGCACAGATGATTGCAGAAGGATTGGCAGACCCCGCCGCGGAACGAAGGGCAATCAAGGTTGCAGGTATTAATTGTATTGAACAGGTATTAATCACTAAAAACATGCACATATCATCGGTTGCCGTGGATTTCCCTCTGTTTAGCCTTTGCAATTCATTCATAGCCTTTAGCCCCAAAGGAGTTGCTGCATTTCCAAGACCTAGGAAATTTGCAGACATATTCATTATCATGCATGCTTGTGCCGGGTGGTCTTTAGGGACTCCTGGAAAAAGAAATTTTGTAACCGGCCTTACCCAATTGGAAATTGAGCTTATAATACCTGCTCGCGAAGCAATTTCCATTATTCCGGTCCATAAACACAGAGCTCCGAGCAGGGCAATAGCAAGATCAACCGCTCCCTTTGATGAATCAAGCAAAGCCTTGGTAACCTCATCGACTCTTCCTGTTAAAAATCCTGTAACAATACCAATAACAAGCATTCCTGCCCATATATAATTCAGCATGAAAAACCCCAATACACTTATCTATAATAAATATATTGGGGAGTTATTCAAGTATTCTTTCGTTTTAAATCTTATCATAAATACATCCGAACGGTGTCTGCCTTTTTTGAATCTTTTTTTGTGCCGCAAGACTGTCCAGATTCCTGATAAACTCATTCTGGTCGAATCTTGCTCCTGCCTCTTGGTTAATTTCTTCTATAACCTTAGCCAGTGAATCTTCGTCAAAAGGAAGTTTAGGCAAAATATATTTTACTAAATCCTGCTCGTTCGTATGTGTAACCTCTTGTAACTCTTCAAACGGATCTTTAATATGCGAGCTTTCAGTAAATGAATCCCTTATTCTTATACTTATTGTTCTTCCCATTGTCGCAGATGAAAAGAAAGCATCTCCAGGACATAGATAAGGCAATCTTGCTGCTTCCTCCGGATCTATGTCTGTTTCCTCCCTAATTGCAGCAATATCAGACGCTCTCACTGTTTTGAATATGAATTTGGAACTTAACTGTGCCATTACAGCATCATCAAGCAATGCCGGTTTTTGTGTAGCAAGAAATAAAAATACCCCGTATTTTTTCCCTTCCTGTGCAATTTCTCTAAAAATAAATTTTGTTGATGTTTCATAGCTCTTAGGTGCAAAAATATGTGCTTCTTCAGTTACCACAAGAAAAGGAGGAAAATATTCAGATGTTGCTTTTTTTATTTTAAAATCTTTGTATATTCGTCTTTTTCTATAAATAGTGTTCAGCAAATAGCTTGAAAATACTTGTAATATCCTTGTATTACCTTGTATTACGGCAATTTTTCTTCTTTTTAAGCTTTCTTCAATGGGAGAAATATCGCTATTGAATATTCCTTCGCTTTGAAGCCTTTTTAATCTTGATGCAATAATGTTTGCCGACATAAGCGTAACCTGGTTTGAATATTCATTTAGGACATTAATCATGTCCTCAAATTTTCCTCTTTCATAGGTATTATGTGTTGCTGAAATAAGTTCTTGAATTTTAGGCTTTCCTAATTCCATACCTTCGCAAAGCAAATCTACTCTCTGGTTAAAAGAATCAAATGTGTCATTTTTCTTTTTAAGTATATCTACCGACGTACTTACTGCCTCGGACAAGGCTCCTGCGTAAGAAAGAAGGCTCTTTAAATCCTCAGTCGTTAAACCATGGAAATTGATACCAACGTTATATCCCACCTTTAAAATTTTGCATGCATTAGCGTAGATATTCTCTTCGCTTCCCTGGATGGATAAATTACTAAAGTCCATCTCATAATGAGGGTCAAACACTATTGCCGGTATCTTTTTTCGCATTATTTCTTCAAGAAAAACCCTCATTGCATAAGATTTTCCCGAGCCAAAGCCTCCAAAGACCCCTATATGGGGATATTGGGCAATATTATGAATGTCAAAAATAAATGGCACCTGTTTTTGTTTCTCGAGATTTCCTTCTTTGAATGTATACACAATATTTTTCAAGTCTACGCTTAATCCTTGATAAACATCCTCGGTGCTCTTAATAATTCCCATTACCAATCCCCTGTGCGGGTTTTTGGGAAGAAGGTATTGTTGAGATTCTTCAATTTTGGCTGGCCTAACAACAGCTCCTGTTTCTATTGGATAAGAAGCTTCAACCATAAGCCTTACTCTTGCAATATGTATTGTATCTGAACTTATATCATAACCAAGTACTTTAAGGGATTTAAGAATAGAAGCATCAACCATTTCATTTTCAACCGAAAAAGGAATGTATTTATTGTATGAACTCGCTTCGATTACTTCCCCAATAACTTTTGATTGAAAACTATCTTCAGCAACAAGCAGTTCATTTATCTTAAATCTTCTTTCCTTCGAAGCCACCCAAAACTCCTGCTGTGTGGTCATTCCAACTACCTGCATTTTCCTTTCCTCCCTGTAATAATTAGTATTTTTTTTCTTTTGAGCTAATCATTTTATATCTTATTTCAGGTTCAAAATATGTTTCAATCAGACTCTTACCCAATTTTTCAGTTATACAAACCTCTGAATTAACTATTTGCAGCCAAAGAGGTATTCCTGCTCCATCCTCAGGTGTGATTGCTAATAATAAAGACAAAGCCTCTAGAAGTTTTTCTTCTTGTTTTTCAAGGTATTCTACGCATATTACAGATGGATTGTTAGACATTCTTACAAAACATTTTTTAATACCTTCGTCTTCCCAATCTTTCAGAATAAAATACTCTCCTTTATCAAGGACGCCAAAAAGCATTTCCCTATCATAAGCATTTTCTTGCTGTTCTGGAATAAGTTTTTTAAATCTTTTTGCAGTTTCATCTGTATTCACATTTTCTATTATACCAATAATTATAGTATTTGTTTCCATCGCTTTTGCGGTAAATGCTTCCCATTCTTCCCCTGAGCAATCATTATACCTTGTTAAAGGGCCATTTGCCATTATCAATGAAGCCGTCATATTTTTTAATGCTTCATGCGCTGTTTTAATCTCAAGCCTAGCAAGCTTTTTCAAACGGCTCTTTTCATCTTTTTCCTGCTTAGATAATCCTCCGTTTTGGTTTCTATTATCTTCAACAAGAGGAGAGTAAACTTCCGCTTTAATAATTTCATTTTCCTTTTTGTTTGTAGACCTTGCTTTTGCTTGCATTATTGAAATATAATGAGGGTATGAATTTCCAGTTGAATAAATAGAACTATCGACAGCAACTATCCCTTTTTGCGCATATTTTTCTACAAGATTTTCCGCGTTTTTTGACGAAATTTGTTGTATTTTATCAATTCTTAAATTAATCATTCTCCTGATAATTTGTTTGTCTTTTACCATCTCATGCAGATACTTTTTTGAAATCTTTTGACTTGCCTTAACAAGACAATCCTTTAATTCCTGGCTTATTTCAAGCATTTTACTCTCTTCCCCTCTTTTGTAGCATATAATTATTTATTTCCAAATATTAAAAAATTTGTGATTTTATATTGACGTATTTTTACATTTATGTTATTATAAGAAATGCAAAGAATGTCGAAAAATGTTAGAGGACTAAGGAGGAATATTTCATGAAATCAACAGGTATTGTTAGAAAAGTAGATGAGCTAGGGCGCGTTGTTCTTCCAATTGAGCTTAGAAGAACTCTTGATATCGCTGAAAAAGATGCTCTCGAAATCTACGTCGATGGTGCAACAATCATCTTAAAGAAATACGAGCCTGCTTGCATCTTCTGTGGAGACGCAAAAGACGTTGTAGTTTACAAAGGCAAAAATGTTTGTCCTGGCTGCTTAAAAGAACTTAAATCATAACTCCTATTTATTTTACAGCCATACGGTTTACCGGTCATCTTTACAATCAAGATGGCCGGTTTTTTCTTTTAACATTTTGCTATAAACCTCTCTTTTGGAAATCCCTTTTTCCTTAGCAGCTTTTTTCATTGCCTCTTTTTTCCCCATTCCCTGTTCTAAATACCTTTCGACAATTTCGCTTGCTGTCAATGTCTCTTCTTGTTTGTCTTCTAACAGTTCTTCATTTGAGCCTTCAAGTATTAAAACAAATTCTCCTCTTGCTTGATTTTTATTATAATAATCAATAGCTTCTGAAAGGTTCATTCTCAGCACTTCTTCAAATATTTTTGTAATTTCCCTCGCTACTGCTATCCGCCTTTCTCCAAAAACCGCAAATATATCTTTCAAGGTGTAAAGAAGTTTGTGAGGCGCTTCATAAAAAACCATAGTCCGAGTTTCTCTTTTTAGGTTTTCAAGCCTTTCCTTTCTTACTCGTTTATTCATAGGAAGAAAACCCTCAAAAGCAAATCGGCTGCAAGGCAATCCAGACACAATAACTCCAGAAATAACCGCTGATGCCCCTGGAATTGGAACAACTTTTATTCCTTCTTGAATAAGCCTTGCAACAAGCTCTTCCCCTGGATCAGAAATACCGGGCGTCCCTGCATCAGAAACAAGTGCGACATTTTCTCCTTTTAATAGCCGTTCAACTATTACATCCTTTTTAATTCCCTCATTATGTCTGTAAAAACTGGTTAACGGCTTAGAGATTTCAAAATTATTCAAAAGTTTTAAGGTTTGTCTTGTATCTTCAGCTGCAATAAGGTCAACCTCCTTAAGCGTGCGTATTGCGCGCAAAGTCATGTCTTCAAGATTGCCTATAGGCGTTGCAACAAGGAATAACGTTCCTGGTTGAGTCATTTTTTTCTCCTTTTTTATGTTCTTTGTTAGCGACTTTGAAGTTTTCGTCTCAAGAGCGAAACCTAGGATTTGCTCTTGCACTCACTTCCTCCAATTCTTAAACAGCTTTTATTTGCCACTTTTGATCGCCCAAAACTGGCGGAAAAGGCGCCGCTCACTTGCCGCGGAGGCTGTTAGGGTACAAGAAAAAACTTTCCTGTGTTTTTTCTAAACTGTTACACTAGCAAGCAAGAAGATTTAGTTTTTAGCATCTCTTGCTTAGTAGTGGGGATGCAGAGGAAAAGATTCCAAAATAGGAACTCTAAGTTCCTATTTTGAGATATAACTTTAGAGCAACCCCAAAATATTAAATTATCTCTTGTATATATCATATTTTTTCGCCGATTTTCGTCGGTAAAAAGTGGCAATAAATCCTGCAAAGACGCTAATCAAGAAGTTCTAATTCCAAGAATTTAATCAAAGTAAAACCATTTCAAAATTAGAGTCCATATATCTCAAGTACTTCTTGAGAATATCGCGTTCCTTCTTCATATATATAAAGTGGCTTTTCTACTTTCAGATGTTTTCCGCCTCCCCTTAATGCTTCAACTAAAACCATATTTGGGGCTATTTCTGGTCTTGAGTGTACAAATCTAAGTCTTTTGGGTTCTATGTCATTCTTCCTGAGAAGGCAGATTAAATCAACAAGCCTGTCCGGCCTGTGAACTATAAAAAGCTTCCCACCTGGTTTCAAAAGCTTTTTTGATGCTATTATGACATCTTCAAGCGTGCAAAGAATTTCGTGTCTTGATATAGCTTTTGCATCATCAGGGTTTTCCATTCCGCAATTTTTGGTACGATATGGGGGATTGGACACTACTGCATCCATTGATGACAGCCCTAATATTTCTGGGCCTTGCTTTAAATCAGTGTTGATTATCTTTACCCTTTTATCAATCTGGTTCATTATAACACTTCTTTGTGCCATATTGGCAACCTTCTCCTGAATCTCTATCCCCACAATGCTTTCCGCTTCTGTTTTTCCGGCAAGCAGGATTGAAATAACTCCTGTTCCACAACCAAGATCAACCACCCTTGCTCCTTTTTTTATTTTTGCAAAACCTGAAAGCAAAACAGCATCCATCCCAAAGCAGAACCCCTCCGGGTTTTGGATTATTTTTAAGCCTTTGATTTGCAGGTCGTCAATTCTTTCCCCAGGATATAGTAAATTCTCCATTACAAGCTCCAGTTATCATAAGATTAATTAATTATAGCATAGAATTTTTTGCAAAAAAAGAAAGCGGGAAAATCCCGCTTTCTTTTTAGCTGGCTTTCTTAAGCTGCTTGTGATAATTACAGATTTCTTTATCCGTTCTTGTACAGATAAAGTCAACCACCTTTTGCTTAAGAGAGTCCTCCTCTTCATGATGTACTTGGCCTAAGAAAGTATCAACTTGTCCTTTGATCACGCTTTGATACTCGTTATCGGCCATAATTCTTTCGACTTCTTCCATTACGACTTCAAGCTTTGCAGTACATTCAGCCCTTAGCTCAATGATGTACGGGGAACTATGAAAAACCTGATAAACAAATCTTTTCATGAGCTTGAACAGCTTGAAGTACTTTTTGCTCATAAAGATTCCCTGCTGGCCGCGGGTATTCTCTATGATGTTTTGTGCAAAAGCCGCCAGAATCTTTTGATGGGCTTCTTCCATAGTTTCAGCTTCGATTCCCATCTTCTTCATGACTTTCTTTACAAGGTATCTTGCCTTCTTTGCAATTCTCCGCATTTGGGCATTATCAGATTTTGAGTATTCTCTGATAATATCAAACGGGTCACTGCACGCGCAGGCCACGTCATCAAGAATAGCCACCAGGTCACAGAATCTCTCCCGCGCCCTTCCTCTTGGGTACTTAATAACCTTGTTAAGCTTTAAGTCCCCGTCAGAGTGGTTCTCGATTCCATAGGCTACCCAGTAATTGATAGAGAACCCGTATATCTTTAGAAGCCTAACTCCCATCCAACCATGGGTAAAGTCTTCTCTCAGATATTTTTTTACTGTTCGTTCTCCATCATGTCCGAAGGGCACATGACCGATATCATGCCCTAAGGCGATTGCCATACACAGTCTTGTGAACATATTTAACGCATGAGATACTGTTTCCACAAGCCATAGTAAATCACCGGTATGACTAAATCTGGTTCTCGTCAATTGGTGGGTCGGAAAGGTTATCATTTGGGTCACTTTTCCTTCTCTTTCTACTAGGAACGAGTGGTTTATGGTCAAAAAGTTTGACCATATCTCCTGCTTCAGCCTGTCCGTACTTTTGACGTTTGTCACGTCCTGTACAATACTGTCCTTCTTCAAAAACATCTCTCCTTTATAACGTCTTTTAAAACATCCATCCAAATTGCCAACTGCATAAATATAGGCAGGACATAAGTTCACAAGGTCATTTTGAACTCATCGTCCCGCCTAGAAAATTGTTCCAGTTGTACGTTTTTTAGATTTTTACATTCATGAAAGTATTATATCAATATTTTTCGACAAAAACCAGAATTTTATATAAATTTAATAAATTTCTAACAAATTACTTCAAACGAATTTTACATATATTAACAATCGATGTTTCGCAATTCTCCTTTTTATGGTATCATTGAAGCCGAAGTATTATCTTTATACTAAAGAGGAGTAATCTATGAAAAATATTAAACTTTTATCCTTCTTATTAATTATATTTACATTATTGTTGGCATTATCTTTTTCAATACATATTACAAGTTATTCAAAAAGTCTTTTAACCCTTCCTTCAGGAATAATACCTTTAAACTATAGTACTCAACCTCATAGTGTTGCAAACTCGGTATACAACAGAATATCTTTTGGCTCTCCGTCAGAGTACTCTTCTGTTCCAGGTATTGTATGCTTTAGAGGAAATAATTTTAGGAATTCAGCATCGTATGGGAGCGCTGAAATAAAGCAAGAAAAACTGGAAGCTATTTGGAGTTATAAGATTGGAAGCCTTGATGGTTGGACAGGTGTTGGATGGAATGGACAACCTGCAATCGTAAAATGGGATGATTCAGTAAAAAATATTATGAATATTTACCCTGCAAAGAAAAAGAAATCAGAGCTTAAAGAAGTACTATATGGCGCACTAGATGGAAAAATCCATTTTCTAGACCTTGAAAAAGGAGACCAGACAAGGCCAGCTATACAAACTCCTGGTCCCATAAAAGGCAGCGTTTCGGTTGATCCAAGAGGCTATCCCCTCCTTTATGTAGGTCAAGGAATTCCAACTGTTCATAACAAGCCCGTTCCTATTGGATATAGAATATTTAACCTTATTGATCAGAAACTTCTCTGTTTTATTAATGGCAAAGACAGCTTTTCTCTTAGAAAATGGTATGCTTTTGACTCAACCAGCCTTCTTGATGCAAAAACCGATACACTAGTTGAACCTGGCGAAAATGGGGTTGTTTATGTTGCTAAGCTGAACACAAAATTCCTTCCTGAAAAAAAACTTATTTCAGTTAAGCCTTCTTTCAATAAGTATCGTTACTCGGGTCAAAAGTCTTCAAAAAGGGGAATTGAGAACTCAGCTGCAATTTATAAAAATCTTGCTTTTTTTGCGGATAATGATGGAATTTTTCAGTGCCTTGATTTGAATACTTTAAAGCCTGTATGGGCAAGGAATGTAACTGATGATACTGATTCGACAACCGTTTTAGATGAAGAAGGAGATAATGTCTTTTTATATACCGGCTGTGAAGTAGACCATCAAGGCAAAAACGGTAAGGCTTATATAAGAAAGATAAATGCTTTAACAGGTAAATTGGTTTGGCAGGAATCTTTTAATTGTGTTTATAATTCCAGCGTGAATGGCGGCGTTTTTGGAACGCCTGTGCTAGGTAAAAGTACTATTGATGGAATGATAATATTCAGTATAGCTAGATGCAATGGCCCATCAGGAGGGAAACTAACTGCTTTCAATAAAATTAACGGCAAAAAGATTTGGGAATTAAACTTTAAAAATTATTCCTGGAGTTCACCTGTAGATGTTTACACTCCAGGAGGGAAAGCATACCTGCTATATTGCGATTCAGCCGGAATGATGTATTTAATAGATCCTAATAAGGGTAAAATACTTAATAGAATTTCTCTTGGCGCAAATATTGAGGGTTCCCCTGCTGTCTATGAAAATATTGCTGTTGTTGGAACCCGCGGTCAAAAGATTTGGGGGATTAGACTAAAATAATAATTTGTTGGATTAATAAAAAAAGTATATACTATTAATTGGCTTTGGTATTTGTGTTATGCATGCCGTTCATATATATCCTAAAGAGGGATAAAAATGTACTTGTCTCATATAAACTTCCCCTAGAGAATTGCAAATTACCCTTTGAATGGAGCAGAAAATAAGTCTTAGTATTTTACCCCAGCGCATAGCACAAATAATTAATATATCTAGAGAAAGGAAAGCAAAATGAACCAAATCGATGTAAAAAAGTTAGAAATGCTCTCAACAAAAATTCGTATTGGGATTTTAGATGCAGTCTTTTTTGCTCAATCAGGCCATCCAGGGGGTTCTCTCTCATGCGCGGATATTCTTACAGCTTTATACTTTCATGCTATGAAGGTTGAACCAGCTAACCCTTCTTGGGCAGATAGGGACAGATTTGTCCTTTCAAAAGGGCATTGCTCTCCAGCCCTTTATTCAACTCTTGCAGAAAGAGGCTTTTTCCCAAAAGAAGAACTTAAAAACTTTAGACATATTGATAGCTTTCTTCAAGGACATCCTGATATGAAAAAAGTTCCCGGGGTAGATATGTCAACCGGCTCGCTTGGACAAGGATTGTCTGCCTCTGTCGGCATGGCTCTTGCCGGGAAATTAGATAAAAAAGATTATAGAGTATATACTTTGCTTGGCGACGGAGAAATAGAAGAAGGCCAGGTCTGGGAGGCTGCAATGTCTGCATCCCATTATAAGCTGGATAACATTACAGCTTTTCTTGACTATAACGGTCTGCAAATTGATGGTCCAATTACAAAAGTAATGTCCCCTGATCCTGTAGATGAGAAATTCCACTCATTTGGTTGGAATGTAATAAAGGTTGATGGTCATAATTTCGAACAAATAATTCCTGCGATTAATGAAGCTAAAAATATCAAAGGAAAACCAACAATTATTATCTGTAAAACAATAAAAGGAAAATGTATTTCCTTTATGGAATGCGTTGCCGGCTGGCATGGAAAAGCTCCGAATGAAGAACAATACAAACAGGCAATTGCCGAGTTGGAATCACGCCTTAAAGAGCTAGGAGGTGCAATATAATGGCAGATAAAATAGCAACCAGGGAAGCTTATGGCAATACCCTTGCGGAAATTGGAGACCAATACCCCGATATTGTTGTCCTTGACGCAGATTTGAGTAAAAGCACTTTTACTTGTAAATTTGCAGAAAAATATCCTGACAGGTTTTTCAATATGGGAATAGCAGAAGCTAATCTTGCTGCAGTTTCTGCAGGTCTTGCCTCTTGCGGCAAAATTCCATTTTTTAGCACCTTTGCAATATTCGCAACCGGAAGAGCTTTTGACCAAATAAGAAACTCAATAGCATATCCAAATCTAAACGTGAAAATTGCGGCCACACATGCGGGTATCTCTGTTGGTGAAGATGGAGGATCCCATCAATCAGTTGAGGATATTGCATTAATGCGTGCTGTTCCAGGAATGACAATAATTTCTCCGGCAGATGGAATCGAAACAACTGCCGCAGTTAAAGCAATTACAAACTACAAAGGCCCTGTATACTTACGCCTTGGCAGGCTTGCAGTTTCTCCTATATATGAAAAACCAGAAGATTGCCGTTTTGAAATAGGAAAAGCAAACATCTTGCAAGAAGGAACCGATGCCTCTATAATTGCAACAGGTTTAATGGTTCAGGAAGCTTTAAAAGCACATAAAATTCTTCAAGAAGAAGGAATAAATGTGAGAATAATTAATATGCATACAATAAAACCTATAGATGAAGATGCAATAATAAATGCGGCATATCAGACAGGAAGAATTGTCACAGCAGAAGAACATTCAATTATTGGCGGTCTTGGCGAAGCAGTTGCTGGAGTAACAGCAAGAAGCTGTCCTGTCCCAATAGCGATGGTAGGTGTTAAAGATATGTTCGGCCGCTCAGGAAAACCCGCAGAGTTGCTGAAACATTATGGTTTAACTGCCGAAGATATAGTTGCTGCTGTAAAATCATTAATGTAATATTTTTTCTCAATCTTAATCCATAATTAAAAAAACTATAAAAGATAGGAGTGATAATATGAATCTTGTTGGAAATTGTGTAGTTGCACAGTCAGGCGGTCCTACTTCAGTAATAAACTCAAGCCTGTGCGGAGTAATTCAGGAAGCACTTAAACATAAGGAAATAACCGGTATATATGGTGCAAAAAATGGCATTCTCGGTATAATCAACGATAACCTTGTTGATCTTGGAAAAGAAGACTCTACTGAGGTTGAGTTTTTAAAAAATACCCCTTCATCAATTCTTGGTTCTTGCAGATATAAGCTAAAAGCACCTGGAGAAGGCGAAGATTATGATAAAATACTGTCCACCTTTAAGAAGTATAATATAAGATTTTTCTTTTATATCGGCGGTAATGATTCCATGGACACAGCTGATAAGCTTAATAAGTTTATTAATGATTCCGGCCATGAAATTAATATTATTGGTATTCCTAAAACAATTGACAACGATCTGGTTGAAACCGACCATTGCCCTGGCTTCGGAAGCGCAGCAAAGTATATCTCTACAAGCTTGTCCGAAATCTATAAAGATGCAACCGTTTACCCTTCCGATCAAATTACAATTATTGAGATAATGGGAAGAAATGCTGGATGGCTAACTGCAGCAAGTGCTATACCAACCCTTACCGGTGAAGGTCCTGACCTTGTTTATGTTCCTGAGGTTCCATTCCATTATGACCATTTCAAGGAAGAAGTTGCCCGAATCCAAAGTAAAAAAGGAGACGTAGTAATATGTGCCTCTGAGGGGATAAGAGATACAAACGGTATTTATGTTGCACAAAATGATTCTTTACAATGCCATGATACTTTCGGTCATGCACAGCTTGGTGGCGTTGCAGGAGCACTTAAGTCTATCGTTTCAAATATGGGCAAAAAAATTAGGACAATTGAGTTCAGCCTTTTGCAAAGATGTGCTGCTCACATTGCATCGGCAACAGACGTTGAAGAAGCATACCAGGTTGGTGTGAAAGCAATACAGGCTGCTGTGAAAGGAAAATCAGGCTATATGGTTACAATTTTAAGAGAAAAACAAGAACCATATACTGCAAGCTATGGTCTTGCACCTTTATCAAATATTGCAAATCATGAAAAAAGAATCCCTAGAGAATGGATAAATGCAGAAGGTCATGGAGTAAAACAGGATGTCCTTGATTATATTATTCCGCTAACCAGAGGTCACAATGAATTTAAAGAAAATGAATTTGGAACACCGAAAACTTCAAAATTTAAATACCTTTCTGTAAAATAATATATTATAAGCAAAAGGAAAAGGCAGGTAATAACCTGCCTTAAAACATTTCTACCTGGTTTTTTCCATAGTCTTTTGCTTTATAAAGAGCTTTATCCGCTGAATCAATCATATCGTCAACAGAAGCGAATTCTATTCCCGGAATTCCAATAGCTACGCCTATACTTACAGTGACAAAGCTAATTTCATTAGAGTCCTTGTGCTTAATGGCTTTTTTTGCTATTCTGATTCTGAGCCGCTCAGCAACCTCTTCAGCCTTTTCTGCGGTTAATCCAACAATAGCAACAATAAATTCTTCCCCGCCAAATCGCCCAATCCCGATACTGTCTGTTGGTCTTAAAGATTCGGAAAGTGCAAGTGATACTGCCCTTAAGCATTCATCTCCTTGCAAGTGCCCATATTCATCATTGTAGAGTTTAAAATTGTCTATATCCAGCATCATCACGGTCAGAGCTTCTACCTCTTCTTTAGGTGCCTTTTGGTCTTCCAAGAGCCGATTCCATTCTCTTTCAAGAAATTCCATGATGCTTTTTCTTGTTGGAATCTGCGTAAGAAAATCAATCCTCGCTTCCTGTTGATATTCCTGCAGCCTGGCAATCAGGATTTCGCTTTCTTCTCTTAATTTTAAGTTCTTTCTTTTTGCCTTTAGGTATGCCCTTCCAATAATAATTGCAAAAGTTATGCCTGCTGCTGCCAAAGGTACAAAAATCCACAATAAAATAAGTAAAAACTTCATTTTAACATCCCCTCTCAATTTAAAATTCCTTTTTGCCCTGTAAAAACAAGAACAGTTATGATTATGAAACAACCGTCTATGTCAACTCTGACCCTGACCAATAATATATTCAAACAAAAAGCTATTAGTAATTATATACTCTTTTCTTATGAATGTATATACTAAATATTTACTTTCTATGCAAGCTCTTTTTTCTTCTTTATGAAAAGGTTAAGCGGAGCACGTTATTTTGCAAAATAATGCTTTCCTATCACTGTTACAATTGGCCTCGACCATATCCAGCTGCTTGTAGCTGTATTCGGATTAAAATAATATATGCACCCTGAGGTTGGATCCCAGCCATTTAAAGCATCTCTCGCCGCATTATATGAACTGCTGTCTGGATCTAAATTAATCTGTCCATCTGATACAGCAGTAAAAGCTCCCGGTTGATATACTACTCCCGGAATTGTTTTCGGAAATTTTGAGTCTTCAATTCTATTTAGAACTACGGCAGCAACGGCTACTTTGCCGGAATAGGGTTCTCCCCTTGCCTCTCCATGTACTAAATGAGCTAAAAGATTCGCATTGCTTGAATAACTACCGCTTACTCCAGAAGAATATGCGCTTTTGCTGTATATTCCAAGAGCACTCAGCGTTTCATCTCCTGCAACTCCATCTATTCTGAGTCCATTATTTGCTTGAAAATATTTAACCGCGGAATATGTTTGATACCCATATATGCCATCAACATATCCTTTATAATATCCCCAGTTTCTAAGTCTTGTCTGTATGTTAATAACTTCGCTGCCTCTTGAATCATAGTATGAAAGAGTCGTTATCGGCGTTGGACATTCATATATGCCCCAAGCAATTATTAAAGATGCAATAGTTATCAAAATTGAAGCCTTTGCTTTTCTCACTATCTATACCTCTCTTCTATATATTTGATATTCATATTTTTTACATTGCAAGACAAAATATTCTTTTTTGTTATTGTTTTGGAATATTTATATCTGTTTTTCAACACAAACGGTTTATTATTAAAATATAATGCATAAAGAAATATTTTTTGGAGATTGACATGAATAAAATGTTAAGTAATTATAATCTGCTTTGTAAAAAGATAGAAAAGGAAAAGAAGTGTCTCTCAAAAGTTTTTTCTGAACTAGAATGCTGCCTTGACTTTTACGTAAACAGAATGTTTAGGTCTGAATGCTGCTGTAAAAAGAAGCATTGTGAAATAATAGATATTATAAGTTCTTACATGAAAAGAAAATAAACATTTTGAATATCATATAAACTACTGTAAAAATTTGCCGATAATTGATATAGGAAGATATTTACATTTGGGGGAGGAGGGATTTATATGATATCGCCCGTAAAAAATAATATAAGCGTTCCTATAGATATGGGTAAGGCAAAGGAAGCTTCCTTAGAACAACAATCAGGTAATATTCCTGATACAAATAATATTAATACTTATTCAACAGGAAAACCCCTTCGCTTTGTTTCTTATTCCACGCATTCTAAAGAGTTTTTTGAACCCTTGGTACGCTTCGTAGATAAGCTGGTAACCCAGGAAAGTGAAATATACAAAAATATTTCTGAAAAAGATACTCAAGACGAAAATAATTATATAGAGAAATCCTCTGATAAAATTGTTGATTATGCAAAAAAACTTAGCGGGGAGAATAAATCAGCGGCTGGTCAGATAAAAAACGCTGTTAAACAAGGCTTTAAACAGGCTCAAGAGAACTTAGGAGGGTTACCAGAAGCTCAGAAAATATTGGATAGCGTTATCGAAAAAATAGATTCATGGTACTACGATAGATAAAAAAGAAAACCCTTTGGGGTTTTCTTTTTTATCTATATTTTTAGTTTATAGATACTATTCCATCTTTGTTGAAAGGAAACCATTGCACATCTTTTGAGAACTGCTCAGAAACAAACCTTAATGGAACCATTACCCTGCCTTTAATATTTTGAACAACAGTATCAACCTTTATTTCTTTATTATTAACTGTTGCAGTTTTCTTATTTTCTTGCAGTACAATTGTCTTTCCTTTGTAGATTAATGTTACTTTTCCGTTTTTTGAGCTGTATGAAATATCTGCATCAAGATAATCTGCAATTACTCTTATAGGAACTAATGTAGTTCCATTTTTGTTTACAGGCGAGGTGTTTCCATATTTCGAAAAATCAACCGCTTTACCATCAACAAAAAGCTGTATCCCCTTTTCTCCGACTTCTTTAAAAATCTTTGCTAACTCTTCATATAACCCTTTCTCTTCTGGGAATTTTGCAATTGAGCCTTCCAAGCTCTTTATTGCTTTTTCTTCCTCTCCCATATCCATTTTCAAAGACGCCAGCATCTGCAAAAGGGCTGGGTTATTGCTCTGCTCTTTTATAAATTTCTCTAAGTATGCAGCTCCTTTTTCTGTTTGTCCCATAAGTTTATAACATTCCGCTTTAATCATGGCTGCATTATAATTGCTTGGCTCTTTTGAAAGGACTTTTTCAGCAATAGTAAGCGCTAGGGAATACTGCGCTCCAAATTCGTATGCAATTGCCAGCTTTATTAAAAGCTTTGTGTCGTTCGGTGTTTTCTCAAGCTGGCTCTTAATCCCTTCAATAATTCCTGGAAGCTGTTTATTTATTTCCTTCTTTACTTCATTTGAGTTTATTCCAAAAAGTTCTTCCGAAGATTCTAATATTTTTTTGATGCTTGTACTATCAAAATTAAGCGTTTGGTTGTTTAGGTTTTTTAAAAGATTATCTGTGTTGCCAATCAGATTTTTATATTCCTGTGTTATGTTTTTCTGCGCAACAACATCTTTAACCTTATCCAAGAAAGAACTCTCTGCATAAGAGCTTGTACTAGTCAATACAAATAAAAAAACTACCGTAAGTACTCCGCTTCTAATCTTCATAAACGTCAACTCCCAAAAATTAGAATAATATGGTTACATAATTATTATATACCATAATGTCGAAATACGGTAGTTAATTTTGATAAGGTAATTTATTTCACTATAATTGTTTCTTCTCTCTCGAATGGCTTGTCGAATTCATAATGTCCTTTAAATTCTTTTTCAATTTTTCCCTCAATCATAAACTGAACTTTTTCAATATCTTTTATCTCCGTAAGAGAATTTACAACTGCAAAGATTGTCAATGCTTCTCCGGCAGATCCCCCATTGTGATTGTCCCTAAATTCCTTCGAAAAATCGACTATAACTGTATCTCCTTCTTTTTTAACAGATAAAAGTTTTGTACCTGCTGGTATAGCAGAAAAAAGATTGCTTGTCGCCGGTCCTTTTATTAATTCATTAATAATTGTCTTCGGAGAATCTTCTAAAACCTCTTTTAATCTAACTTTTCTTTTTTCTTCTTTAAGCATTGCGCTTTCAGAATCTCCAAAATACAGTAGAATATTAACCTGCTCATCTTTTTTTGGTTCTATTTTTTTTGCATCTTGGTTTATCTTCTCTTTTGCTTCAGCTATTACCGGCTGAGCGTTTTTTGTTTTATCATTAACAAGTCCTGCAATGCTCGAACAGCCTGTTGCCATTATAAGTATACTGGCCAATAATATTTTCAATTTCACCTCATCCACTCCCTGTACATATTTTCATAATATGTTTATGCGGACAGGTAAAATAGTATTCTTGAGCATAATCTACTTTTTATTCAAGTGTTCACCTGTGTTTAAAAAATAATATTTTATCACTGATAATAATTCTTTAATATTCGATGAAAACAAATAAGGTATTGAGTCAGGCATCTTTGCTTTTGCAAAAGTTGCATCAAGTTTAGAATCTAAAGAAATCATTGAGCTTCTATATATGTGAAAATAATTAGTTACAATGATACATTTTTTTAACCCGTTTTTTTGCATAATCCGCTTTGAAAATTTGATATTCTCAACTGTATTGCTTGATTTGTCCTCTTCTATAATATCGCTTGCGTTTATCCCTAATCTTATCAGTTGTTTTTTTATCGCCTTTGCTTCTGTTATATTCTCTCCTTCGCCTTGCGCTCCTGTTGCAATAATTTTTTTGGCATAGCCTTCTTTATATAACTCGTAAGCCTTATATATCCGTTCATAAAGAGCAGGACTGGGAACGTCCTTCCAAACAGCACATCCCAAAATAATAATCACATCTGCTTTTTGAGGTTTTGTATTAAATCCCTTATGAAAAATGTTAATTTCGATTATAGTTATTAGGCATATACTCAAAATAATAACCATTGCAAATATAATCTCTTTTTTGCTCTTTAAATAGCTTTTGGTTTTCCACATCTTTTAATACCCGCCATCCGCTTCAACAGATGAAAGAATTTGCGCCGTCTTGCTGGTGCCTAATCTGCTGCAGCCTTCTTGTAAAAATTCATTAGCCTGCTCGATATTTTTAATGCCTCCAGAGGCCTTAATTTTTACCCTGCTGCCCAAAACAGATTTAAACAACCTAATGTCTTCTATTAAAGCCCCTCCGCTTGCAAAACCTGTTGATGTTTTTATATAATCCGCTCCCGTTTCATCAATAATTTCGCAGCAAAGCTTTTTCTCTTGTTCTGTAAGCAAAGCAGTTTCAATTATTACTTTTAAAATCCCTCCGTTCTGATGAACGCAGTTTGCAAGTACTCTTATTTCATTTTTTACGTAATTGATATCTCCTTCTTTTAGTTTAGCAATATTGATTACCATATCTATCTCTTTTGCTCCATTTTGAAGGGCTTCTTGCGCTTCTAGAATCTTAACCGCAGTTGTTGTTCCTCCATGAGGAAATCCTATTACTGTACATACCAAGACATTTGTTCCCTTTAATTGTTCGGCGGTAAAGCTTACGTATGATGGCTTTACGCAGAGAGATGCTATTTTATATTCTTTTGCTGTTTTACACGCTTCAATAATTTCCTTTTTCCCATCAATCGGGTTTAAGACTGCATGATCTATAGCACCTGCAATAGTATTAATATTTATTGACTCCTTCATTTTTCCCTCCAGGTTCTTTTTTACTAAAGTATATCTATAACTATGCCTGTAATCAATATAAAACCTTATTCTCAAATTTTCTTTGTTATTTATAATATAAAAAGGTAATTATTTTTTGCATAAAAAAAAGAGGAAAGCATTCCTCTTTTTATGTATTAGCATGTGCTTAAGTTGTTAATTCATTGGATATGGTTACTAAAGTATTTAAAACATTCTTTGCATTATTCATTGAACTATTTTGTTCTTGTATGTTTGCGCTCATATCCTCAACCAGCGCTGTTGTTTGTTCCAGTAAAGCAGAAATATCATCAACTAAATCCACAACATTATTCTTAAACTTGCCTATTTCTTCAATGTTCTTGTTTGCCTGCTCAATCTCTCCAGCCATGTTATTTATTTCAGATTCTATATTATCAAATACGCTTATTGTATTATTTGATAATTCTTTCTGAGCATTTACAACATTTTTAACTTCTTCCATATTAGCTTTTGCACTATTTACGCTTGCATGGACTCCCGTTATTATGCTGGTTATTTTACTAATAGAAACACTTGATTGGTCTGCCAGTTTTCTTACTTCTTCAGCAACAACCGCAAAACCTCTTCCTGCTTCACCGGCTCTTGCTGCTTCTATCGATGCGTTTAATGAAAGAAGGCTTGTTTGGCTTGATATTGCTTGAATTACATCTATTACACTGCTGATTTCCTGTGTTCTCTGATCTAATTCTTTTATTGTTTCATTAAAATCAGTAGTTGATTTTATATTTGAATCTAGTTTTTCTGTTAACTGGTGAATGCTGTTGTTCCCGTTTTGATTGAGGTTAAATACATTTTGGGAGTTCTCGTGAATCTGTTTTATCAATGACATTAGCTGTTCCAACATGTTCGATAATGTATGCATTTTTAAAGCCATTTCCTGATTACGCTCTGCATTCTGAATACTTCCCTGTGATATCTGATTGGTTGCACTTGCTATCATATTCTGTATTTTTAAATTATTATCAAAGGTTGTTGAAAAATTCTGAACTATTCCTTTTGTTTTCTCTCCAATGTTTAAGTTCTTTTTAAACATTTCTTCTATATTCTCAATCAATTCTTGAGAATTCATTGTTTTACTTTCCAAATCATTTCTAATAAGTTGATATTTTATATTTATCAATATTATTATTAAAAAGACCATAATTGTAACACATGCACTCATTATTGAAGTAGTAGAATCAGAAAGTTTAATGATTGCAGGACTCATTGATGTGTAGATATTTAAAAATAGAACAACTAAAAAGAATAATACGCCGGAAAATACTTTTTCCTTAAGCTTCAACTCTTCTTGATAAAACACTAGTAAGATAACATTGATATAAACATACTGCATTCCTGCTGCCCAGCCAAAAAATATTATGCACAGAGGCATATATGTAAGAGCATAAACGAAAGCTAGCATTAAAGTTAATTTAGGATATCCTATATGGTTTATATATACAAGGAATGCATATAACAGCATAGCAGCGTATGTAGCAAAAGTCATAACAGGCGAATCTACAGAAATAAGAAGAAAAGGAATGTGAAAAAGGATAATGAAGAAATACGATAAACCAAGAGTAGTATGGGTGCTATTAGTATAATCTTTTTTGTTGTGAAAAACGTCCATTATTTTCATAATAAAAATACCTCCCAATTTTGAATTTATAAACGACTTAACATTTTATATTTCGACATATTTCTGCAAATTCCTTTTAAATCGACTATAAATTATACATCCTTTTATTCCCATCTGTTAAAGAAGACCTTTATTTTTTTTAAAGAAAATGATATTATCATATAAAAACTTTTCTATTTTTCTGCTTGGCTTTCCATGCATTTATATAAAAAACGCTTCAATCAAACTTGAAAGGAGTGACGTTGATGTCAGATGGAATTATGTTTGTCTATTTGCCTAATAGGGTTACTGTAATTAGTACTATAATTAAACAAACAACTTTCTATGTCGTTAGAGAAAATAATTGGGGCAGAGAAATAGGGTCAATAACGATTGATTTGTTAAGAAGACGGTTTGATCTGAATGAGAAAGATTCCTCTGGTAGCGAAAGGTGTATTGCTTCTTTTGAAAATACCGGCGGGGACTTCAAAATTCTCAAAGGGTTTGATCCTGTTGGCTACATTTATTCGGACGGAAGAATCTTTAATTATTCAGGCTCTAAACAGTTTGGTATTATTATTCCTTTTTATCCTTTTAATCTACCTTTTTAAACAAAACAAAGACGCGGTAATTACCGCGTTTTTGTTTATCACATTTTTTTAATAATGTCGATAAAATTTTCTCCTCCTCCGGAACTTGCACTTGGGCTTGAATTGTTTCCGCCTCTGCTGCCTCTGCCTCCGCTGCCGCCAAACACAATATACAGTATAAGAACAGCGAACGGAAGAGTATAAACAAATGCTAACCCCGTTTTTAATAGTAAGATAGCCTCTAGTATAATACTAACAAAATTTAAAAACCATCCATGAAAAATCTCGTCAATAAACTTTCTGATTGCAACAAAGTCCAAAATGATAAAAAGCAGGGTTAAAACTGACCAAAAAATAGTCATTATTATGCTCGGCCTGATGCACTGTGTTTTTATTGCTTCAATCAGCATAGTCGTGTCAAACATAAGATCTTCTCCTTTCTACTTCTGTTGTTTATAACGTCCAACGGTATTCAATTCTGAATGCTTTCCTTTTTCCTCATTCTTATCCAATATGGCATTCTGTTTTCTTTATGTGGAAAAAAATATAAAATATTTAATTGCAACAAATATAAAACTATCATATTTTAAGGGTAAATACAATATCTGTGATTTTTCCTTTATTAAGCAAGGGTTCGAATCCCTACAACTAAAGAAAGTGCATCCTCTAAAAGGAATGCACTTTCTTTGGCGGAGAAGAAGGGATTCGAACCCTTGCTACCCTTGCGAGTACTAACGGTTTAGCAAACCGCCCCCTTCAACCTACTTGGGTACTTCTCCGTATATTGAATCTTGGGGTAACTCTGAATTACCCATACTATATTAAGTTGTTTTTTGGCGGAGGGGGTGGGATTCCCAAATGCTTCGTTTCTCTTGCATTTGCCTACGTCGCCTCCCGCCTTTGCGGGTCCCTGCTCCTTACGCTCAGCTAAAAATGCTCCGCATTTTCTTTACGCATCGCGCCCTCTCGGGTTCGAAACCCATTTTCTTAGGGATTCCATAACTTCTTCAAGTTGTTGTTTGGCGGAGGGGGTGGGATTCGAACCCACGGCTCTTTCGAGTCACTGGTTTTCAAGACCAGCTCCTTAAACCGCTCGGACACCCCTCCGTAAAACCGCAAATAATAATATAACACGCAAGAGCTAATATGTCAATTGATAAATTGCTCCTTTTTCCTGTCTATAATTCATGCCTACAGTCCATTTTATCCTTTTAGTTTTTCTAAGTAACTGCTTTTTGGATATTTCTTAGAAAGCATATTTTCAAACATTTGAGCTTCTTGAGGTTTTTGTTGTTTTCTTTCCACCATAACCAAATAAAACAACGTATTCTCTTCAAAATATGCCGTTTTGTCAAAAAATAAGGAATCCTTTAGAGCTGTTTCTGCTTGAGAGAAATTTCCCTTGGAATACTCCTGTTTCCCTTTTGCATAAAGACTTTTTGTAGCTGTAAGATATGTAGAGTCTTTTAACCTTTTAAGCTTTTTTAAGGCTTCTTCTCCTAAATATTCTTCTTTTACATTCTTTAAAGCTTGTGCGCTTTCTGTCTCTTTACCGCTTTTAAACAAGCTGTCAGCTTTTAGTATGTTTTCATAAGCTTCTTGCATTTTATCTTTTTGTGAAAGGCCGTATTGATTGCTGGTTCCTGCAGCAGTGCTCTTAAAAGCTAAATTCTCCGTTTCAAGTTCCTTTATTCTCTTTTTTAAGGCATCCCTTTCCCCTACTGCTGAACTTAAATTAATGTTAAAATCCCGGATGCTGTTCTCATTGTCTTTAATTTTTTTCTGATATTCCTCAATATTCCCGGTAAGCTTCATCTGGCTAAAAGCAGTTAAAAGCAAAACTGCCAGTGCGCTTAAGAATAAAACTCCAGCATATACCCATAAATATTTTCTTTTGTTAGTTTGTTTGTCCAAAACGTTCACCCGATTCTTAAAGTATTATTGAAAATTTTTTACTACTTTTTTAGCTGAGTCAATTGCCTGCATTTCTTCGGCAGATAAAACATATTTGGTTTCACCGTTGGTTATTGGCTTAGCATAAGTGCAAGAGCCATCTCTTGAATAAACACCATTTATCACAAAACCATCATCGTTTGCATCAAGCAGGGCTATTGCAAAGCTTAAATCGCTTCCCACATTTTCAAAAGCATTGTACCTTACTACTCCAACTTTTTGAAAACACTTAACTAGTTTCCTATCAATTTCCTTGTAATGATTTTCAACCTCAATACCGTTTTTATAAACTTTTTCAACTTTGTCTAAGAAGTTATTTAATGAAGTTTCAATATTAATCCCTGTAAAGCTTCTAAAAAATCTTTCTTGTTTTTTTGCAAAAGATTTAATCTTTATAGAATTGCTTAATGTAATTAAAAAAACCAATAATATTGCACTTCCAATTAATATAAAATCTAATACATTTATTTGAATTGTACTGTTGAGAAAATCCATCAGACATCTCCCTTTTTAAATCATTATATTCTCATTTATTTCTTTTTTTATTCCAATTCCCATAAAGAAGTTATTTTTTTTGCGTTAAGCATAGATAAAAATATATCTGCTATCTGTGCATCAAGTTGTTTTCCCTTCTCTTCTTCAATTATCTTCATGGCTTCTTCGAATGTTTTTCCGCTTCTATATGGCCTGTCAGACGTAATTGCATCAAAAGTATCTGCAACAGTTACTATTCTTGCAAGGAATGGTATTTTATCTCCTTCAAGGCCGTCCGGATATCCCTTGCCGTCTACTCTTTCATGATGATGCCTTATTATCGGAATCATTTCTTTAAACGCAGGAATTGGAGCCAGAATCCTTTCTGCTATTGTAGTATGCGCTTTTATGTATATCATATCATCATCATCGAGCTTTCCTGGCTTTCTATAAATCTCTTCCGGCACTCCGATTTTTCCTATATCATGCAGCAAACAAGCAGAGTACAACATCTCTAGCTGATACTGCGGGGTATTAAATCTTTTAGCTATGCAGATGGAAGCATATGCAACCCTTTCTGAATGTCCTTGAGAAAACTTATCCCTAGCCTCAAGCGCATTAGCAAGCATTAATACTGTTTTTGAATAGTTCTCTTTTAGTTTTTCAATCAGGGTTCTGTTTTCTTCTGTCATTACGTATTTTTCTATGGCATTTTTAACTGTAACCTTAAGCTCATATGGCTCCCAAGGTTTTAAAATATATCTAAATACATTGCTATTGTTAATTACATTAAGAAGCATTTCAGCGTCTGCATACCTTGCAAGAATAATTTTTACGGCGTTAGGAGAATAATTTCGGGTTCTATTTAGAATATCCAAACCTGTCATTCCGCTTACCATTTGGTCTGTAATTATAACCTGAGCCCTTTGTTTCTTAAGTATTTCTTCAGCTTCTCCATAGCTAGCAGCAAGAGCAACTTCATAATCCTTTTCTAAAACTTCTTTAATAAGCTTTCTATTCTCATAATCCTCATCAATAACAACAATTAAATGTCTTTGCATTAAAATCCCTCCCGAGAGTAATAAATTGCACAAAATTTTTCCTGCTTACCTCTCAAAACTACTGGCTTCTTAAACCAAGAAGCATTTCAATTAATCTATCAAGCTCTTGATTAGAAAAATACTCTATTACAATTTTCCCTTTCTTTTTTCCCGAATCAATATACACCTTTGTTCCCAGCGTATCTCTAAGCTTGCTTGATATGTCCGTGAAAATATCTTTTATTTTTGTGTCCTCCGCCTTTTTAGACTTCTTGTTGGTCATGATTTTCTTTATATGTTTTTCCGCTTCCCTTACACTAAAAAGTTCATTTTCAAAATCTTTTGCTATTTTATATTGCTCGTCCTGATTCTTAACTGAAAGAAGTACCCTTGCATGTCCTTCTGTTATTGCTCCCGACATAACCATTTCCTTAACCCTGTTGTCAAGATTTAGTAATCTAAGAGAATTTGCCACTGTTGAGCGGCTTCTCCCCACAGTAACTGCAACCTCTTCTTGTTTTAGATTATATTCCTGGACCAACCTTTGGAAAGCCTCAGCTTCTTCAATTGGGTTCAGGTCTTGTCTTTGAATGTTTTCAATAAGGGCTACTTCCAGAATTTCTTTGCCTGCATATTCTTTAATTATTGCTGGTATTGTCTTGATATTAGCTATTCTAGCTGCACGCCATCTTCTTTCACCGGCAACAATTTTATATCTGTCGCCTTCTTTTGTCACAATAATAGGTTGAACAACTCCATGAAGCTTAATTGATTCTGCAAGGGTTTCAAGTGCTTCCTCCTTGAAACATCTTCGCGGTTGTGTAGAGTTTGGCTCTACCTCGTTTATTTTTAATTCTACAATCTCTTTTTCAGATTGCACAGCCCCTGGAATAAGCGCCTCCAGGCCTCTTCCTAGTCCCTTTTTCCCCATGTTGTAATCCTTCCTTTCACAAAACTTTATGCTAAGTGATGTAAAATCCCCATGCCATATCTTAACCTAGGCATTTTTGAGGAAAAATCCCTCTGCCGTATATTACAAATTCAAATCTAATTTTCTGAGTATTCAATTACTTCTTCGGCTAAATCTAAATAACTTTCCGCCCCTTTAGATTTATCATCATATAAAATAATTGGAAGGCCATGACTCGGAGCTTCGCTGAGTCTTACGTTTCTAGGAATTACCGTTCTGTAAACCTTGTTCTTGAAATGCTTTTTAACCTCTTCTACTACTTCTATAGATAAATTTGTTCTAGCATCATACATAGTCAAAACAACCCCTTCAACTTCAAGGGCAGTATTCAAATGTTTCTTGACCAGATTTACTGTGCTCATTAGCTGTCCC
Source organism: Ignavibacteriales bacterium (assembly GCA_050260055.1). GTDB lineage: Bacteria > Bacillota > Clostridia > Acetivibrionales > UBA4821 > JBLMYQ01. The sequence goes on along the minus strand of JBLNBO010000003.1, from coordinate 175,620 downwards.
AGTCCTTCAAGAGCATAATATTCGCATTGAATCGGGACAAGAATAGTGTCGCAAGCAGTTAGGGAATTTATTGTGAGAAGTCCTAATGATGGAGGACAATCAATAAATATGTAATCAAAATCATTTCTTATATTTTCCATTGCTCTTTTAAGTCTTCCCTCTCTTGATATAACCGGGACCAGTTCAACTTCTGCTCCTGCCAGCTGTATGCTGGATGGACATATTTTTAAATTCTCAACGCATGTATCTATAATTACGCTTGCAACATCTTCTTCATTTATAAGAACATCGTAGATTGACTTTTTTACCTCAGTTTTGCTTTTGCCTAAGCCGCTAGTAGCGTTTCCTTGTGGGTCTATATCAATCAGCAAAACCTTCTTGCCTTTTGATGCTACACATGCGCTTAGATTGACTGCCGTAGTGGTTTTACCCACCCCTCCTTTTTGGTTGGCTATGGCAATAATTTTCGACACTTTTTATCCTCCTTAAGCCAAAAACAATTTCTATCGAATTAAATTATATCATAATATTTTTTGATTGATATATTTTTAACTAAAAAAATGTTTCACGTGAAACATTTTTTTAGTTTTTTATATTTTAATTTGTGTTTCACGTGAAACATTTTACCTGATTGGGCTTTTTTCAACCTTTCCAGCCTTTCTAGGATAGCCCAGAGGAGTATTCTTAACCTTACGTATAACAATGATAGTATGAGATATGTCTGTCGTTGGCAAGTCTATTCTTTCTATTGTCTCAATTTTTCCCCCTAAAACCTCTATCGCCTTTTTTGCGCTTTCTATTTCCTCTTCCGGAGTTTTGCCCTTCATTGCCAGCATAGATCCTCCATTTTTAGCCAAAGGCAAACAATATTCTACAAGAATTGCGAGGTCTGCCACTGCTCTTGATACAACTACGTCGTATTGTTCTCTATGCGCTTTGTTGTTTCCAATATCTTCTGCTCTGGCATGTATTGTTATTGTTTTCCTTAACTTTAGTTTTTCAATGACTGTATCAAGAAACTTTAACCTTTTTGCTAAAGCGTCAACCAAAGAAACATCAATTTGTTCTCCATAGAATATCTTTAGCGGTATCCCTGGGAATCCTGCTCCGCTTCCCACATCAATAACCTTTTGGTTTGCGTCAATATATTTTGCACATGTAAGCGAGTCAACAAAATGCTTTATTATTACTTCTTTTTCCTCTATCACCGCAGTAAGATTCATAACCTTGTTCCATTCGAGGAGAAGGTCCTTATATTTCTCAAAATTTTCAGCCTGCTCATTCGAAATCATTATATTTATTTTTTCTGCAGCTTCAATTAGATATTTTTTAAATTCCACTTTTGTTTCCCTCTACTTTTAATCATTTTCTTTATTGTTTTTTCTGTATTGTTCGAGAAATATTATCAACACAGATATGTCTGCGGGCGATACTCCAGAAATTCTGGAAGCTTGTCCAACCGAAATAGGTTTTATTGCTTCTAGTTTTTCCCTCGCTTCAAGGCACAAACCCTTGATTTCTTTATAGGATATTTCTTTAGGAATAATTTTGCTTTCTAACTTTGACATTTGTTGAGCCTGCTGCATCTGTCTGTTTATATAGCCCTCATATTTTATACGGATTTCAACTTGCTCTGTCTCTCCACGGGTTAGCAAGGTTTCTGTTCCTTCTATTTCTTTTAAAATCTTATAACTAATTTCTGGGCGCTTTAATAAGTCGCTAGCTTTTGCTCCTGTTTTTATAATCGTAGTTTCTTCTCTTTTAAGTATTTTGTTCGCTCGTTCTGTAGGTGCAACAACAGTATTTTCGAGTCTTTTTATTTCTTCCTTAATATTTCTTTCTTTCTGCAAAAATCTATTATATCTTTCTTGTGTTATTAACCCAATACTATATCCTTTTTCAATTAATCTCTGTTCTGCATTATCCTGTCTCAAAAGAAGCCGGTGTTCTGCCCTAGACGTCATCATTCTGTATGGTTCCTGTGTTCCTTTTGTAACAAGGTCATCAATTAATACTCCAATGTATGCCTCATTTCTTCCAAGAACAATATATTCTTTTTCTTTAATATATTGAGCAGAATTTATCCCTGCAATAATTCCTTGTGCAGCAGCTTCTTCGTAACCCGAGCTGCCATTAATCTGTCCCGCAAAAAACAACCCTTTAATTGTTTTTAGCTCAAGACTTGGGTTTAGCTGAACCGGCTCAATGCAATCATATTCAATAGCATATGCCGGTCTCATTATCTTAACATTTTCAAGTCCGGCAATTGATCTATACATTAAAAGCTGAACGTCTTCCGGCAGGCTTGTAGACATTCCCTGAATATACATTTCGTCTGTGTTCAATCCCATAGGTTCAATAAAAACCTGGTGTCTTTCCTTGTCTGCAAAATTTGTAACCTTGGACTCTATAGATGGACAGTACCGTGGCCCTACACCTGTAATTTCTCCCGAAAAAAGTGCCGCTTTATGCAAATTGTCTCTTATAATTTTGTGTGTATTTTCATTGGTATATGTTAGCCAGCATGATACCTGATTAATTTCTATTTCTTCATTTTCAAACGAAAAAGGGTTAATTACTTCGTCTCCTGTCTGCTCTTCCATTTTTGAAAAGTTAATGCTTTTTGCGCTGACTCTTGCCGGCGTACCTGTTTTAAATCTCATTAGCTTAATGCCAAGTCTTTCTAGACATGACGATAATATTTTTGCAGGGAAAAGTCCGTCCGGGCCGCTTTCATAGCTAACATCTCCGATAAAAATCTTTCCCTTTAGATAGGTTCCCGTAGTAACAACTACAGATTTAACCTTATAAATTGCTCCGATATGCGTTTTAACTGCCAATATTTTTCCGTCCGAAACTATTATTTCCGTTACTTCTGCTTGTTTTATATCCAGGTTATCTTGCTTTTCTAATGTTTTTTTCATCTCTATCTGGTAAGAGCGCCTATCTGCCTGAACTCTTAAAGAATACACTGCCGGTCCTTTTCCTTTATTAAGCATTCTTGATTGTATAAAAGTCTTGTCAGCATTTTTAGCCATTTCTCCGCCTAACGCATCTATCTCTCTTACGAGATGCCCTTTGCCTGTCCCTCCTACGCTAGGATTGCAAGGCATATTAGCAATGCTGTCTAAGTTTATAGAAAACAAAACTGTGCTGCAGCCCATTCTTGCAGAAGCAAGAGCGGCTTCACAGCCGGCATGCCCCGCGCCGATTACGGCTATATCATATTCTCCTGCATTGTATTCCATTTGTCTCCCTCTCTTTATTACTTACCAATACAGAACTTAGAAAAAATATTTTTTATGACTTCTTCTCCAACTGTATCTCCGGTAATTTCTCCAATCTTATTTGCAGCTTCAGAGATAACTACTGATATTATATCTACAGGTGTTCCCTTTACAACTAGTTTTACTGCTTCCTCTACTGCTTCTCTTGCTTCATCTACCAGTCTTTCGTGTCTTATATTTGTTAAGAGTATCTCATTATCATAATTAACTTCATTTCCAACAACCATATTTTTTATAGCTTCTTCAATTTCTTCTAGGCCTCCCTCGTTTATCGCCGAGGTGCTAATAATCTTTCTGCCGGGAAGAATTTCCGCAAGTCCTTGTTCAGAGAGTTCCCTCCTAAGGTCGCTTTTATTAATTACCGCAATTACTTTTTTATTTTTTATAATCTCCAATATTTCCTTATCTTCCTGTTTGATTTCTTCGCTTCCGTCAAAGATGAACAGTATTATATCTGCATTCTCGATAGCCTTTTTGCTCCTTTGTATTCCTGCCATCTCAATTTTATCAGTAGTTTCCCTCAACCCTGCTGTATCAAGAATCTTAACTGCAATTCCGCCTATTTCCAAGTATTCTTCAATTACATCCCTTGTAGTCCCAGGAATGTCTGTAATAATGGCTTTTTCTTTTTTTGCTAATGCATTAAGCAAAGATGACTTTCCGACATTTGGCCTTCCTATGATTGCAATTTCTATTCCTTCTCTTAAAATTTTCCCTTGGAAATATGTCTTAGATAGTTTTTCAATCTCTTTTATGCTGAGTTCAAGTCTATCGCTCATGTTTTTTCTGCTAATTTCTTCAATATCATATTCCGGATAATCTATGGCTGCTTCAATGTCCGTAATTATATCTATTAATCCGCTTCGAATATCTTTGATTTTCCCTGAAAGTTTCCCTTCCAGTTGTTTTAAAGAAGCTTTTCTCGCTGTTGTTGTTTTAGAATTAATCAAATCTATGACTGCTTCTGCTTGAGATAAATCTACTCTGCCATTTAGGAACGCCCGCATAGTAAACTCCCCTGGCTCGGCAAGCCGGGCACCGCAATTTATAACCATCTCCATTACTTCTCTAGCTATTACCATTCCCCCATGGCAGTTAACTTCAACAATATCTTCTCTGGTATAAGTATTTGGTTTTACAAAAAAAGAAACAAGCACTTCGTCAATTGCTTCATTTTTAAAAGGATTAACTATATGGCCATATTTTATGGTATATGATTTAATCTCGCTCAGGTTCTCTTTTATAGGTTTAAATATCTTATTAATTATTTTAAATGCCTTTTCGCCGCTAATTCTGATAATGCTTATTCCGCCATTTCCGAACGGTGTTGAAATTGCAGCAATTGTATCTTCAAAAGTTATGTTTGCTTTCATTTTTATCTCTTCTTCCTTTCTTAGCTAGAAAAAAAGCACCTGCAGGTGCTTTACTTCAATGCGATTACTACCTTTCTGTTTGGTTCGTCCCCTACGCTGTAGGTCTCAATATATTTATTGTTTTGAAGCGTGGAATGTATTATTCTGCGTTCATATGGGTTCATAGGTTCCATAGTAATACTCTTTTTCATAGTTACTACTCTTTCAGCAATTCTGTTTGCGAGCTTTACAAGTGTTTCTTCTCTTTTCTTTCTATAATTTTCTGTGTCTATTAAAACCTTTTTATAATTTTCCTTCCCTTTGTTGGCAACAATGCTTGTAAGATACTGCAAGGCATCAAGAGTTTCTCCTCTTCTTCCTATAATCACGCCCATATTCTTTCCCTGCAAATCAATATCTATTTCATCTTCGGTTTCACTCATTACTACATCAACATCCAAATCCATTTCTTTAAAGACATTATCAAGAAAAGCTTTTACTTTATTGCTTTCTTTTTGCTTTTTTGTAACCTTTACCTTGGCCTGCTTAGATCCAAGCAGCCCAAAAAGCCCCTTATTGCCTTCATCCAAAACTTCAACTTCTACCTCTTCTCTCTTAACATCCATTTCTTCAATTGCAAGAGCTACCGCTTCTTCTATAGTTTTACCTGTCTTTTCTACACTATTTGTCATCTATATGGCCTCCTTCTTTGTTCCATAAATCTTTATTAACGCCTTTTGTTGTATCAGCTGTAAAACATTCCCCAATATCCAATAAATTCCGAGTGCTACTGGTACATAGAAAGAGAAATACAGCGTCATCAATGGCATCATAATCATCATGTTCGTTTGCATTGATTTTTGCATATCTGACATTTCGTTCTTGTTATTAGGCATTTGTCCATGCTTAACCGTTAAATATGTGGTCCAAAATGTTAGCGCCGGTATTAGCCAAAGAATTATATACTTTTTCCTTTCATTTTGAGGCGGAATAATTTTCGGTACATCCCCCATATTCAATCCTAGAAAATACAAATTCATAGCTGTAATCTTTTTTGCCTCTGCTGCCATTATAGGTTCTTTATCATTATAATTCTTATTCCATTCCTTTTTGAGTTTAGCAAAAAGACTCGGATCTTTCTGCAGCTTTTCGAGGAATTCTACCTCTTTGTAGTAATTGCTCTTTGTTATATGCTGTTCAAAAGTATTTGTATATGTTATTTGCGGAATAGCATACATATATGTAATAGGTTTCGTCATAACTAAAAACAATGAGTATAGAATTATAAAATTGATTAAAACTGGCAAACATCCACCAAATGGGTTTATCTTTTTTTCTTGGTATAACTTTGTGAGCTCCTTGTTTAAGGTTTCTTTATCGTCTTTATATTTTCTTTGCAATTCATTAACTAATGGCTGCATCTCGCTCATTTGAGCAGTTGACTTAAATGACTTAACTGCAAGTGGAATCAATAAAAATCTTATTATTATAGTAAGAATTACTATAGCAAGCCCAAAATTTAACCATACTGCATTATAAAGAATATATAAAATAAAGCCTAACGCCTGAGGTATCGTATTTAGCAAAGTTGACATATATGCCTTCCTCTTTCTCTATATTATTTAAGCGGATCATAGCCTCCTGGATTAAACGGGTGACATCTTGCAATTCTTTTCATAAAAAGCAATGTCCCTTTTATAAATCCATATTTTCTAAGTGCATCAATTGCATATTGCGAACAAGTCGGATAAAACCTGCATGTTTGTCCTTTTAAAGGAGATAAAAATCTTTTATAAAATTTAATTGCGATAATTGCCAATTTTGCGGCTCCCCTATTCATTCTTCCTCCTGAGCCCGCTTTTATTAAATATTTCGATTATATCCTTTTCCAATTCAGCAAATCTTACGTCTTTCTCGCTGCTTTTCCATAGAATAATTATATTCTTCCCTTTATCAATAGTACTTTCATTTAGTCTATAGCATTCTCTTATTAAACGTTTTATTCTGTTTCTCTCTACACTGCTGCCAGTTTTTTTACTTACAGCAATCCCTAAATTGTTAAGATCAGAATTATTTCTTAGAAAATATATTACTACATATTTTCCCCTAATCCATTTTCCCCTAGTAAATACCTTTTTAAAATCATTATTCTTTTTTATTGATTCTGTATTCTTCATCTTTTTTCCTTATGGAAAATTTTTTGAAAAAAAGACCACATTATTGCGGTCTTAAGCAGTTAATTTTGCTCTTCCTTTTAGTCTTCTTCTTCTTAAGACTTCTTTTCCATCTGCAGTCTTCATCCTCTTACGGAATCCATGATCTTTCTTTCTTTTTCTGTTGTTTGGCTGAAAAGTCCTTAACATTTTAAATTCCTCCCAATTTATTCGAAAATTAATAATCTTTTTATTTTTTTGAGCTTTAGCTAAAATAACATTGCGATTATACTCTAGAAACTGCTTTTTGTCAACAGTTTATGGCTTATAAAAAATAATAATTAGCAATTGAACATTTTTATCATATTTGATATATTAGTTAATACTCACCAAAGATAACCTATGCATGCTTATTTATAGAATAATATACAAAAGATATTTAGCTGTAATTTATTACCTTGTGGATAATTCTGTTGATAACTAATAAGTTTTCCACATATTTTTATTTATTAATGTATTTTTTTAATATATAATTAACACTGCAAATATAAGAGAGTCTTTTTCGGGAGGATTTTAAGTGAGTATTAATGTAAATGGCATTTGGGAAAAAGCATTGCCTTTAATAAAATCTGAATTAACACAAATAAGCTTTGATACTTGGATTAAAACCATAACCCCAATATCAATAGATGGAAATACCCTAACCTTGCAAGTTCCTGCTGACTTTTATAAAGGAATGATAGAAACAAGGTATTCAATTTTAATAAAAAATGCAGTAAAGCAAGTTTCTCTAAAGGAATATGACCTTTTTTTAGTTTCCTCTGTTGAAGAATTAAAAGGAAAAGAGGAGCAGAAGGAATTAAATTATTCCACACCTCGAAATACTAATTTTCTTAATCCTAAATATGTCTTTGATACTTTTGTAGTTGGAAATAGTAATAGATTCGCTCATGCAGCAAGTCTTGCAGTCGCAGAAGCTCCAGCATCTGCTTATAATCCTCTTTTTCTTTATGGGGGTGTTGGCCTAGGAAAAACTCATCTTATGCATGCAATAGGCCATTATATTCTTCAACAAAATCCTTCTTCTAAAATTCTTTATGTTTCATCTGAAAACTTCACAAATGAACTTATTAATGCAATTAAAGATGATAAAAATAAGGAATTCAGGGCAAAATACAGAAATATTGATGTTCTCTTAATTGACGATATTCAATTCATTGCGGGGAAGGAACGTACTCAAGAAGAGTTTTTTCACACCTTTAATGCCCTTTATGAAGCAAATAAACAATTAATTATCTCCAGCGATAAACCTCCAAAAGATATTGTCCCTTTAGAGGACAGGCTTAAATCAAGGTTTGAATGGGGTTTAATTTGTGATATTCAAGCTCCTGATTTAGAAACTCGAATTGCTATTTTAAGAAAGAAAGTTCAGCTTGAAAAGCTTGAAATTCCTAATGAAGTCCTTTCTTATGTAGCAAATAAGATTAATTCTAATATTAGAGAATTAGAAGGTGCAATAAACAGGATTATTGCGTACTCAACCTTAAATAATAAACAGATTACGCCAGAGTTAGCGGAAGAAGCAATAAAGGATATTCTTTCTCATTCTAAAAATAAAATAATTAATTCTTCTTTAATAATAAGTACAGTTGCAAAATATTTTAATTTAAAAACGGATGATTTTAAATCTCAAAAAAGAAACAGAGATATTTCTTATCCAAGACAAATAGCAATGTATCTTTGTAGAGAGATTGCCGGTATTTCTTTGCCGAAAATTGGAGAAGAATTTGGCGGAAGAGACCATACAACAGTAATACATGCCTGTGATAAGATTTCAAACGAATTAAAGGTAAATGCAGAATTACAAACCGTTATTGATGATATTACGAAATCAATTAAAAATGTTTAATTTATTCAACAGTTTTATGTTAATAAGTTAATAGTTTTTTGTTTATAAAATACTCCTACTTATTTTTATTATAAAACTATTGAAAAATGGTACAAACTATCCAATAGTTATCCAAAAGCTAAAACCTTTAATGGAAGCAGGGTAGGTACAGTTATCAACATTATTAACAATACTTACTACTATTACTACTTTTTTATTTAATTTATTATTATTTAAGAGGTGTAAAATGAAAATTATTTGTGAAAAAGAAAAACTTTCATTAGGAATAAATGTTGTACAAAAAGCAGTTTCTGCTAAAACAACATTACCTATTCTAGAAGGAATTCTTATTGAAACCTTGGATTCAGGGATTAAACTTACGTCTAATGATTTAGAAATAGGTATTGAATGTATTATACAAGCTGATATAAGAGAAAAAGGTGCCGTAGTTGTAGAATCAAAAATGTTTGGTGAAATTATTAGAAGACTGCCTGACACAGACATTGTACTTTATTCTGAAGATAACGGAGTTTTTGTTATCGAGTGTGAAGGTTCGTTATATAGGCTTGTTTCTCTAAACCCTGATGAATTTCCGAGACTTCCAGAAGTTAAAACACAAGAAACCATTTCAATAAAGCAAAATACTTTAAAAGAAATGATAAGACAAACAATTTTTTCAGTAAGCACAGATGAAAACAGGCCGATATTTACGGGATGTCTTCTTGAGATAGCTGATGGTTTTGTAAATATGGTTTCTGTAGATGGATTTAGGCTATCATTAAGAAGACAGAAGTATGAAGGTGAATTAAATAGTTTAAATATTGTTATTCCCGGAAAGACATTGAATGAAATTTTTAAAATTCTTCAAAATAATGATGAAGAAATAAGCATTAGTGTTGCAAAAAACCAAGCATTATTTGAAATGAAGGATATTAAGATAATATCCAGGATTCTCGAAGGAGAGTTTTTAAACTATAAAGCGGCAATACCTGTAGAAAAAGAGATTAGAATGAAGGTAAATAAAGAGATTTTGTTGTCCGCTTTTGAAAGGATATATTTATTAACAAGAGAAGAGAAAAAATACCCTGTAAAATTAAAAACAGAAAATAATATCATTACTATTATGTGCAACAGTACTATTGGTAATGCAAAAGAAGAGTTTTCTGCAGAGATAGATGGCAAAGATATTGAAATTGGATTTAACCCGAAATATTTTATTGATGCACTAAAAATAATAGAAAGCGAAGAAGTTTATATAGATTTTACAACAAGTATGGCGCCTGGTGTAATAAGGCCGATAGAAGGAGAAGCATTTATTTATATGATTCTTCCTGTTAGGATTAGAGAAGAAAATATTTAATTGGAGAAAATAAATGTATGTTAATAAAATTAAATTAGTTAATTTTAGAAACTATCCGCAGGCAGAAGTTAAATTTTTAAATGGTATCAATATTTTATACGGTTATAATGCACAAGGAAAGACAAATATAATTGAAGCAATTTACTTAAGTGCTTTAGGTAAATCATTAAGAGCAGTGAGAGACTCTGAAATGATTTTATTTGGAAGCGAAGGCTATTTTGTGGAAATAGATTTGAATAAGAATGATAGAAGTTATAAAATAGAAATTGGAGTAAATAACAAGAAGGAAAAAAGAATTAAAATTTCAGGAAGAGAAATAAAGAAAACAAGAGAAATAATAGGAAAATTAATTATTGTTTTATTCTCTCCTGATGAACTAAAGATTATTAAAGAAAGTCCGTATTATAGAAGAAGATTTTTAGACATACTAATTTGTCAGTTAAATGCGTCGTATTTATTAACGCTTCAAAAATATTATAAGATTGCGGGACAAAGAAATAATTTATTAAAACAGATAAAAAAAAGAAGAGAATTAGAAGAGACATTGGATATTTGGAATCAGGAGTATGCAGAAACTGCTGTTTTCTTACTTAAAAAAAGAGTAGAATATATAAAAACATTAAAAGAAAAAGCTGAAAAAATACATGAAAAATTAACAGAGGGAAAAGAAAAGATTGATATAAATTATAAATCAACATTTAAAGGAATTATAAAAGAAAATTTTAGTGTTGAAGAATTTCTATTAGAGTTGGAAAAAACAAAAGATATAGATATTGAAGCAGGTTTTACGCACATAGGTCCCCATAGAGATGATATAATAATTAATATTAATGAAAAAGATGCCGGAAAATATGGATCACAAGGACAGCAAAGAACAGCAGTTTTGTCTCTTAAGCTTGCAGAAATGGAAGTAATAAAGGAAGAAATAAGCGAAAGCCCGGTCCTCTTATTGGATGATGTTTTTTCTGAGCTTGATAATAAAAGAAGGCAGTATCTTTTAGAATATATAAAAGGAGTGCAAGTATTTATAACTTGTACAGGAAAAATTGATGATAGTGAATTTTTAAGAGATATAAAGTATTACAGAATTAATAATGGAAGCATAGAATATTAATTGGAGGGTATTATGTTTATTCATTTAGGGAAAGATGTTGCGATTCCTGTAAAGAGTATAATTGCTATTCTAGACCTTGATACAACTACAACTTCAAAGATAACAAAGGAGTTTTTGAAAACAGCCGAGGAAGAAGGTTTTATTGAAAATATATCTGAGGACATTCCGAAATCCTTTATTATCACAGAACAAGAAAAGAAAAGTAAAATTTATCTTTCACATATTTCTTCAGTAACCCTTCAGAAAAGAGCAAACTTTTTTAAAGGGCTTGAAAACGTATGATAAATCGATAACGGAGGGAAAGAATATCTATGGACACTAACAAAGGAAGCTCAAATTATAATGAAACCTCTATACAAGTACTTGAAGGTTTAGAAGCTGTAAGAAAAAGACCGGGTATGTATATTGGAAGCACTTCAAGCAGAGGACTTCATCATCTTGTATATGAAATAGTAGACAATGCTATAGATGAAGCTCTTGCCGGATATTGCGACAATATTAATATAATTATTCATACTGATAATTCGTTGACAGTTGAAGATAACGGAAGAGGCATACCTATAGGAATCCAACCTAAAATGGGAATACCTGCTGTTGAAGTAGTATTTACAATTCTTCATGCAGGAGGAAAATTCGGTGGGGAAGGGTATAAAGTATCAGGAGGACTTCACGGGGTTGGAGCCTCTGTTGTTAACGCTCTTTCGGAATGGCTGGAAGTTGATGTTTTTCATGAAGGCAGCATGTACAGAATGAAATTTGAGAGAGGCAAGACGGTTATGCCTCTTACAAAAATTGAGGCAACAAAGAAAAGAGGTACAAAGGTAACCTTTAAGCCTGATGCTGAAATTTTTGAAACGGTTGTTTTTGAGGAAGAAATACTTGTTCAAAGACTTAGAGAACTAGCTTTTTTAAATAAAGGAATAAAAATAGTAATTACTGACGAAAGGAAAGAAGAAAACAACAAGAAGGTTCTTTACTATGAGGGAGGAATCAATTCTTTTGTTGAGTATATTGATAGAAACAGAGAAGCTGTAATGAAAAAGCCAATATACTTTGAAGGAAAAAAGGATACAACAGCTGTAGAAATAGCTCTTCAGTATAATGATTCTTATATAGAAAATATTTTTAGCTTTGCAAATAATATTGGTACGACAGAAGGCGGGACACACTTAGTTGGTTTTAAGACAGCACTGACAAAAGTTTTTAATGATTATGCCAGAAAATACAATATGATTAAGGACAACGACAAGAATCTTCAGGGAGAAGATGTTAGAGAAGGATTAACAGCTGTAGTAAGTGTTAAACTTACAGAACCGCAATTCGAAGGACAAACAAAAACAAAACTTGGTAACAGTGAAGTAAGAGGAATTGTTGAAACCTTAGTTAATGAAAAACTTGCTGATTTTTTTGAAGAAAATCCATCAGTAGCAAAATCTATTCTGGATAAATGTCTTGTTGCGGCAAGAGCAAGAGAAGCGGCGAGAAAAGCCAGAGAATTAACAAGAAGAAAAACAGCCCTTGAAGGGACAACTCTTCCTGGAAAACTAGCAGATTGCTCAGAAAAAGATCCTGCGTTAACAGAGATTTATCTTGTGGAAGGAGATTCTGCGGGAGGATCAGCAAAGCAGGGAAGGGATAGGAAATTTCAAGCAATTCTTCCTCTTTGGGGGAAAATGCTTAACGTAGAAAAAACGAGACTGGATAAAATATATAACAATGATAAGCTTTTACCTGTAATCACAGCAATTGGTGCAGGAATAGGAAACGATTTTGATGTACAGAAATTAAGATATCATAAGATTATCCTTATGGCTGATGCTGACGTCGATGGCTCACACATAAGAACACTTTTGCTTACTTTCTTTTTTAGATATATGAAGCCGCTTATTGAGGAGGGACATGTATATATCGCTCAGCCGCCTCTTTATAAAATCTCAAAAGGAAAAGAAATAATTTATGCTTATAATGATAAAGAGCTGGAAAAAACACTTGCAAAGACAGGCCGCGATGTAAATATTCAAAGATATAAGGGTCTTGGAGAAATGAATCCTGATCAACTCTGGGAAACAACAATGGACCCAGAAAAAAGAACACTGCTAAGGGTTGAGCTTGATGATGCTGTAGCTGCAGATGAAATATTTACAATTCTTATGGGGGATAAAGTAGAACCAAGAAAAGAATTTATCGAGACACATGCAAAATATGTCAGCAATCTTGATATATAGAAAAAAGTACTAATAATCTTAAAATGTAGCCAAAACAATTAAAGGAGAAGAATATTTTTCTTCTCCTTTTCAATTTTGTTTCTTTTGAACATATAGAAGAATCTATTTGTTTAAGAATGAAAGTTTTCATAATAATAATTAACATTTTTTTAGTTTTATGTTAAAATATTCGATGAAGGGATTTTTATTTTCTATACAGGGGGAAAAAATTATGGATTATAGCATTATGGGTAAAAAATTAAAGGAAGTCAGAGATAAAAGCGGATTAACAATGGAAGAGTTCGGAAGACTGTTTGGAGCGGGACGCGTAACTGTTTCAAGATGGGAAAAAGGAAAAAAAGTTCCTGATTTAGATACATTAATTAAAATATCAGAAAAATTCAACAGACCTATAGATTTTTTTGTTAAAGAAGAATTTCCATCAAAGGATTTGCTAGAAGCTCTTGGCTATGATGTAGGTTTTAAAAAGGGATATGCAGAAGCCATTGAAAATGTAAAGGTTAATATTAATAAGGTTTTCTTTAATATGTAAGAATAACCCTTCTTAAAAAGTATAAAAGATTATATTTTTTAGGAATTTAGATATCCAAAAGCGGAGAGAGCAGCTATTACGCCATCTGAAACGGCAGTTGAAACCTGACGGATGCTCTTTCTTCTAACATCTCCAGCGGCAAATACACCTTTAATATTTGTTTCCATGTTTTCGTCTACAATGATATACCCGTTTTCATCTAAAAGGACTTGCCCTTTTAGAAAATCACTTTTGGGAGATAGGCCTATATATACGAAAACGCCTTCTGCTTTAAGCTCTCTGAAAGCCTTGGTTCTAGTATCTTGAATCAAGGTTCCAGAAAGGCTGTTTTTACCAATTATTTTTCTTATTTCCGAATTTAGAACAAAAGAAACTCTTTTGTTTTTGAGTATTTCTTCTTGAATGATTTTAGAAGCTTGAAAGTTTTCAAATTGATGTATGATGGTTATTCTTTCGGCATATTTTGATAAGAAAATAGCTTCTTTAAGGGCTGAATCTCCACCGCCAACGACGATGATATTTTTGTTTTTATATAAAGGGCCGTCACAAATTGCGCAGTAGTGGACGCCTTTTCCATAAAAACGACTTTCATCTTCTGCAGGAAGTCTGCGGGGCTCTGCACCTGTTGCAATAATTACTGTTTTTGCTTCATATTCGGTGCTTTCTGTTGATATTCTTTTTGTATAAGGAAGAAGAGAAATACTTTTAAGAGTCTCTAATGAATGTATAACTGTTCCAAAAGATTTAGCTTGAAGCAGCATATTTTTGGCAAGGGTTTTGCCTTTTATTGTACCTATTCCAGGATAATTTTCGATGTTCTCCGTAGAGAGGAGCTTTCCTCCCGGAAGGGACTCTTCAAGAACTATAGTATTTAGTCCTTCTCGAGAAGAATAGATTGCTGAAGAGAGGCCTGCAGGACCGCCTCCAATTATAAGGACATCACAACTAACTTTTTTAATTTTCTCAGTCATAGAATTATTATTTAAAAAAGGTTTTATCAATGAAATTATTTCATTTCGAGAAGCATTACCTACAATCCCTTTAGAAATCTCAATACCATTGTTAAACAAAAGCGTGGTAGGGATGCTTTTTATGCAGTATTTTTCATTTAAATAACCAGCGTCTTTACGAAGGATTTTATAGAAATCTATATTACATGAAAGCCTGGAAAGTAAAATTTCTAGCTTTGACAAAAAAGCCTTGCAGGAAGGACAATTTTCAGAATAGAAAACGATAACTGCAGGCGTAGAATTTCTTAATATTTTATCTTCAAAGGAAAATCTATCTATTAATTGCACTTTTACAGCCATATATCCTCCGGGAACAATATAATCAAGAAATAAGCAAAGAATTCCTTGTTCTAATATATTCTTTGTTATACAAAAAGGTAATAATAAAGATACAAAAAGCAGACAATAATTTTTTAAGTTTTTAGAAGAAAAAACAATTATTATATTAATATCTAGGCTAAGATAAAGGGGAATAAATAATAAAAAAGGTATTGGATACTACTAATTATAATCTTCCACTCACAATATTCTGAAGAAGAAAACAAATAGGGCTGTAAAAGAAATTAAAACAAATGTATAATAATGTTGAAAAAAGGCATATGTAAAGAGGTGAAAAATGAAAGGCGACATTTTGCTTGTTGATGAAGTAGGGATTGTAAAAATTGAAATAAACGCCATCCTTAAGGAACATGGAATAGAAGTTGTCCATGTGAAAGATGGATTAGAAGCCATGAATTATCTTCACGCAAACAAAGAAAGAGTGCGGCTAATTCTCTGGTCATATGTTTCTCAAGATTATGCAGATTTTGAGACAATAAAAAATATCAAATCAAAAGAGCATTATCAAGCTATTCCGATTGCCATTATTTCGAAATTTACTGATAGAAAATACATTGTTAAAGCGATTGAGGCA
Source organism: Ignavibacteriales bacterium (assembly GCA_050260055.1). Classification (GTDB taxonomy): domain Bacteria; phylum Bacillota; class Clostridia; order Acetivibrionales; family UBA4821; genus JBLMYQ01. The sequence continues at coordinate 159,786 of JBLNBO010000003.1, read as the reverse complement.
GGAGTAAGCGAATTTATTGCAAAACCATATGACAACGATACGGTTGTTAAAAAGATTGATAAGCTAATGGGGAACATTATTCTTGGAAATACAGGAAGAGAGCAGGAAGATGTTCTTATGTTTACTTTTTCAGATATGCTTACTCGAGAGATTAAAGCAGCAGGAAGGGGAACCCATACAGTAACCATATTATTAGCGACTGTGGTTGATGAAGGTGGGAAAATGAAAAACACAAACGAATTTTATGATGTAATAAACGATATGGTTAAAATTACCCGAACAAAACTAAGAGATACAGATACGGTTTTTTATTACGGCTCTAACAATATGATAATACTTCTTCCTTTCTGTAATAAAGAGGGAAGTGTAGTTGTTGAGCAGAAAATTAAGAGTATATTTAATTCTCATTCAACCATAAAATCAAAACACAGAGGAATAGCTCTTATTGCCTCAAGCGTTACATTTCCTGATGACGGAAGACTTAAAGAAAAACTCATTGAAAAACTGACGAAAGACCTAATTAATATAACATTAAGCTGATATAATGTAAAATAACTTTGGAGAGAGAAATGATTGATAAACAAAAAATCAAAAAAGCAGTAAGAGAAATTCTTGAAGCAATTGGAGAAAATCCTGACAGAGAAGGATTAATTGAAACACCGGATAGAATTTCAAGAATGTATGAAGAGATTTTTGAAGGAATGAGCGTAGAGCCTTCCAGCGTTATGAAAGTTTTCCAGGAAGAAAATCACGAAGAAATGATTATTGTTAAAGATATTCCTGTACAATCTATTTGTGAGCATCATTTACTGCCTTTTTATGGAGTTGCCCATATAGTATATATTCCTTGTAAAGGTAGAATTTCAGGGTTAAGCAAGATTGCACGTGTTGTGGATGCTTGGGCGAAGAGGCCTCAGCTGCAAGAAAGGCTTACAAGCAGCATCGCAGATACATTAATGGATACATTAAAACCGCTTGGTGTTGGCGTAATAATTGAAGCTGAACATCTTTGCATGACAATGAGGGGCGTAAAAAAACCGGGTTCACGCACAGTAACCTCAGCATTAAGAGGCAGTATAAAAACAGATGCACGTACCCGATCCGAAGCAATGTCATTAATTTTTAATAAGTAAAAAAAGAGGCAGGATTAATTGTTTCCTGCCTGTCTCATTTCATCTTCTCTTCTGCTTGCTATTTTACGTAAGTTTTCTAATGACCTTTCAAGCGACTCAGAATTTTTCTTAATCTGCATTCTAATATAGTCGAGGTCATAGTCTGAATAATTGTTTACATTAATTCCATTTAAAGATGAGGACGTATATTTGTTTGTATCAAATGGCATTTAATATCAACTCCTTACAACAAGAATCCTGTGGTTATAATGATTATATACCTAAAATCTTTGAGTTTCAAATAAAAAATACATTTTTAAATAAAAATTTTAAATATTTCATTATTATGACAATTTAAAAAACTATTGTTTTTAAAGTTGAAAGTTGCGATAATAGTGAAAGAAAAAAGAATGGCCTAGGTGGGAATCAATGAAAGTTATTTTGCAGAGATTTTTTCAATCTGTTAACAATAAAAGAATTATTATAATTGCACTCCTTGTGTTTGCAATAGTTCAGCTTGCATTATCCATACAGCTTCTTGCAAGCACGTTAAGCTATGATAAGATTTATAAAGGGGTATATGTGCAAGATGTTTACGTGTCAGGAATGACAGCTGACCAAGCAGCTAAGCTTGTTAAGCAAACCTATGAGCCTCGTCTGAAAACCTTGAAAATTGACTTAAAGAATGGTGATACATATCATAAAATTTCCGCCTCAAAGATTGTTGATTCAATTAATATACAAAAGTCAGTAGATGCAGCTTTTGATCAAGGAAGAGAAGGAAATGCAATAGAAAGGCTCCTTGGGATTGCAGATGTTTCTATGAAAGGAAAGACGGTAGACCTTGATTATAATTATAATGAGGCCAGATTCCAGCAGATTATAGGAAAGTTTTCCGAAAAACTAAACAATAAACTTGAGCCAAATACATATAAAGTTTTAGAAAATAAAATTGAGATCAATATTGGCAAAAAGGGACAAAAAATTGATGAGGCAAAACTTAGAAGCCAACTCATGGAGAAGATTCAGAAATTAGAATCGGGAGAAGTAGAAATACCGGTAGTTATAGAAGAACCAGAAGATATAGATATAGATTTTCTACATAAGCAGGTGTTCAGTGAAGTTAAAGATGCTTCTGCTGAAGTTAAAAATTATAAATTAACATTCCAACCTGCGGTTTTAGGAAGAGATTTTGATATTGAATATGCAAAAAAACTTTATGAAGAAAAAAAGAACCAGGAAGGAAGCTCCTTTGAAATTCCGTTAAAAATTACATATCCTAAAACGTATGAACAAGAATTAAAAGAAGCACTATTTAAAGACGAGCTTTCCAATTTCACTACAAAATACAGCAAATGGGAAAAAGACCGAAGTAATAATGTGGCCCTTGCAGCATCAAAGATTAATGGCGTAATCATTGGACCTGGAGAAGTTTTTTCGTATAATAATATCGTTGGAGAGAGAACAGTTGAAGAGGGATTTAAAAAGGCACATGTTTATGTAGGAGGGAAAATAGTAGATGGCCTCGGGGGAGGAATCTGCCAGGTTTCTACAACCTTATACAATACAGTTTTGTTTGCCGGACTTGAAGTAGTTTCAAGGAGAAACCATAACATGCTTGTAGGCTATGTTCCTCCAGGAAGAGATGCCACCGTTTCATATGGAAGCATCGACTTTAAGTTTAAAAATAATTATAAGACTCCTATAAAGATTGTTAGTTCTGCAAAAGAAGGTGTTCTAAATATAAGGATATTAGGAATCAATGAGTTCCCGGGAAGAAAAATCGAGCTTGAAACCAAAATACTAAAAAGCTATTACCTCCCTGAAAAAGTCATAGAAGATCCTAGTAAACCTGTGGGATATTCAAAAGTAGAGCAGAAAGAAATCAGAGCCTGCAAGGCTAGTACATACAAAATAATTAAACAAGACGGGAAGGTTGTTTCAAGAACCATTATTTCTACAAATAGTTATAATCCTCTTCAAAAGATTGTTATAAAAGGAACCAAGAGCAAAAAACCGGTTCAAAAGGAAGAGCCGAAGATTGAGGAAACAACAGAAACAAATACTTCGCCGGAAGAGACATTGCCAACAAACGGGCCTGACCCGGGAATACCTTTTGACAACGGAGACAGCGGCGTTTAACAAAAGTTACTATTCTAATTTTTTTAATGCAATTTCAAAATCGGTACAATCAAAAGATATTTTTTTGCAAAAAGAGAGCACATTTGAAAAGACTTCGAATGTCTCTTTTCTTTTTTCATCTTCTCCAAACCTATCTAAGTCATCAATAATCTGATTCATGGTATTGAAAAGAAAAGAGCTTTCATTATTTTTGATTTCAAATAAAGATACGACTTTCTTTTTTGTATAGCTATCCTCCTTAGAATATAGAACAAAGAGGGAGCTCTCAAAATAATAAAGATTAATTGAGGCTTGAAACAGAGGTATCTTTAAAGTGCTTTCTGATTTTTCTAATCCTGCTGTTAATATTTTTTCTAAAGAAGGAGACATTTTCTCAATCGCTTTCATATCATCACCCTTTAATATTTTAATCATTTTAATAATATAATATGTTTTTTTATTTAGACAAGAATAATCTTGAAAAAGGAACATCAATAATATAAAATAAACAAAACAAAAAAGAGGAGGTAGAACATGAAAACTCTTTGGAGGTGCAGTGTTTGCAGTTTTGTTCATGAAGGAGATCAAGCACCGGATTTCTGCCCCAAATGTGGTGCACCAAAAGATAAATTTGTAGAAATTGTTTCTGAAGAAGCTGAAAAAATATATAAATCAGATAGAACAAATGATATTCATATGGAAATAAGCAACCTATGTATGAGGATTGCCGAATTAAGCAAAGAAGGTATAAGCATTAATCTTGACCCTCCTTGTACGGCAGCATTTGAAAAAGCAAAAAATGAAGCGTGGGTTATTAAACAAAGATCAAAAGCTGAAATTGAAGGACACATAAAAAAAGGAAAATGGTAGAAAAAGGCCCTCTGGCAAGAGGGTTTATTTTTTTTGTTTTGTAGTATTAAAGAATAGGTCTTTTAAATATCCTTTTCCAAACAGCAAATCATATTCAAATAGCCAATAAGAATCTTCTAAAGCCTTTAAATTTTTTGGAAGATCCGCCCCGGAGTAAAGGGAGTTATCAGAAGAGACTTTTAGGTATTTAGTGTCTCCAGGAAGTTGAGCGCTAAGCTGTTTTAAAAATTCAAAATATTGGGGTTTTTTAATTCCTACAAAATCTAGTAAATATCCTCCAAAAAATGAAGTTCCAATGGTCTGAACATCCTCTTTCCCATGACTATAGTTGGTCCAAACAACATAAGGAGGGGAATACATTTTTTTATATTCCTCGTTTGACCAGTCCGGCTTATCTGCTTTAATAAATCCAGCCTCTCTATAAACAGAGAAATTACTTCCTAATAGAGGCAAGTGGTCACCAAAGAAAACAATAACTGTAGGCTCTTTTACTTTACGAAAATAACTAATAACTGTTTTAAGAGATTTATCTGCATCATGAATGCCTTGTGTATAATCTTGAAGAATAGAGAGGTTTTGGGCAGAAAGGGCTTTACCTGAAACAGTTATGTCAAAGGAATTATTATATCGCTTGATATCATAGGGACCATGATTCTGCATAGATATAGCATATATGAAAGCAGGCTTCTTTGATTTCTTATATTCACTGATGATTTTTTTAGAGAAATCATCATCTGAAATATAAAAACCTTTATTTTTTGAATTTGTGAAATCATCCATGCCAATAAACTTTTTAAATCCAATCAAATTATAAACAATATTCCTGTTAAAAAACCATTTAAAGTATGAATGAACCGCAATAGAACTATAACCGTTGTCTGAAAAGATACTTGCTAAAGACGGGGTTTCTTTATAAATATATTGCTGATACGGATTGCTTCCATCAGGCAAAAAGCTTACTGAATTTCCGGTTAGAATCTCAAATTCAACATTTGAGGTTCCTCCACCATATGAAGGGGAGAGAAGGTATCCGGAAGAGTATTTAGAGCATAATTCTTTGAATGTAGGTATTGGTTCTGAAGAAAAAGAAACTTTTTTCATTAAAGTGGGGTCCCAGAAGGCTTCGCTCATAATCATAATTACATTCGGCTTGACAGTTTTATCGGTATAAGAGGCACTATTGTTTGTAGAAACTGGCCGAGAAGAAGCGAATGTGTCAAAATTCTTTAAAAGGGTTTCCTTATTATAATTTTCCGGCTTCTTTATAAGTATATTTTTAATATTCATTATAAAAGCAAGAGAAAAACCATTTTTATCATAGTTCTCCATCTGAATCCAATCCATATTGTTTATTCCTATTTTAGGAAACAAAACATATGTCAGATGCGGGCTGGTTGCAAAGGAAACAAGAAGAAACAGCGATACAATACCGGAAACAACCCGTAACTTAATTGGCATTTTAACCTTCTTAACGCATACGGTAATAGCAAAAATAACTCCTATAGAGAGGAACACAAATAGAATATTCAGTATGTTTAAAGATTTATAAAGATATGGAAGCAGATTTACAACCAACTTGACCATATATATATCCCAAGGGAAAAGAGGTTCGCTAAGCATGGTTTCCTTATAAGAGCTAATCAATGAAACGATAGCTAAAAACGAAAAAGAAATTGGCGCACTCCAATTTGTTCTGCCAAGCAAAGATGTAAAGAGACTGAATATCAATAAAATTATTATATAATTCATAATGAACTCAACCGGAGACCAAAAAGGCCAGATGATAGTCTTTATAATACTTCTTTTGTTTATTAACTCTATAACAATTAACATTAATGCGGGAAAAGTGAAAAAAAAGGCAACAGGAGACAATCCTCTTAAAAAAGAGAAAACTGCTCCATGGGCGAATATATAATTAAGTCTATCTTTTAACTTAAAAAAGAAATCAAAAAATTTTTTATGCAATGAAAATACCTCTTGATAGCTGTCTTCTAAAAAGACTGAATTTAATGTACATATTATTATAGTACAATTTAATTTTTTTATAAAGGATTATGAAACAAAAATCTTTATGATAAGGAAAAGACCGATATTCTCTAACAAGAATGGAATAAGAAAATTATAAAGATAGTTGAACAAAGATATTTTTTTTGGTAGAATCAGAATATTATAAAAAAAATAGATTTAAGAATTTGACACATATTTTTGTCATTGGGTATTTTCCGATGTATCGGAGCAATAAAAATCTTATCTTCAAAAAGAAATTCTAGAAGAAGAGGAGGATGGTTTGATGAAATATGAAAGCCAAGGATTCAAAGGAATAATTGAACAACAAGGAAACAAATTCACGATCGATACTTTTGTTGGTGGACACCTTATAGTTTCTGGAGAAAGCGGAATAGTGAAAATTACAAGGTTTTCGAGAGGAATATTAACAATACGTGGTAAAATTCAAGTCATTATCACTTTCATGAACGCAGGAACAATAGACCTGGGGAGTGGAGCATGCCTTTCGGTTAAGCATTTTGACGACGGAAGAGTAGTTGCTCTAGAAAATAACTATATTGGTATTGGCAATTTTTCCAAGGGAGAAATTGATGCAGGAGCAGATAATACCCTTTCAATCAATAACAAAAGAAAAGACGCAAGCATATTTTTAGGAGAAAGAAGTACATGTAATATCCATTCTGGACAAAATAATGCTGTTAGGAATAAAAAATTACAAACCTTTTTTAATAATATGATAAAGGATATAATCGAAGAGGATGCTTCATAAGCATCCTCTATTTTTTGAGGCGTAATATAAAAAGCTTTGATTGACTCTCTGCTTATTTTGGAAGTCTTTTAATTAAAAACATAAAGGTTCCAAGGATTATTGCCGTTGCCATTATATAATAAACTGTACTCATGGTATCACCACTTACTCCTTAAAATATTAGTTTATTTTATAACAATATAATATCATAAAGATAGGAAGATTAAAATAGTTTTTATAGCAAAAAAAGCCTTGATTCAAGGCTTTTTCGTTTATTAATTACTTATTTTGGGTTTCTAAGAATTTGGGGCAAGATCTTGCCATGCACAGCTTGTAGTCAAAGGGCTCCGGCTGGGTCAAATCAGTATAAAAAAGACAACCGTTATAATAGCCGCTATCGAAAGCATCAATTCTGTGTGGACACTTTTTTACGAAATCCTCAACAGCCTTTGCAAACCTTTCTTTTTTGGCAACTTCTTCTTGGCAAGCTAAAGCAATTTCCGGGTGATCAAGATTACAAAAGAAACATATACGATCATCAGCCTGTGGCTTACCTAAACAAGGGGGAACGCTCATTTAAATACCTCCTTCTTTATTTGCTACCAAGTACACAAAAGATATACTTTTAACTAAACGGCCACCTCCTTGAAAATATTTATAGGAAGTCTTAAATTTTATATATAGATTTTCTATAAATGGTATCATAAGCAAATAAAAAAGTAAATAAAAAGGTTAATTTCTAAGGATAAGGAGATGTATAACTCCAATGAATTTTAGCCATATACCTGCAAAAACATCAAAAAATTAACGCCCTCCGTGTAATAAACGGAAGGCTTTATCAAAATGACTTTGTTGCTTTATAACCACTTACCAAATTAATGGTATTAAACGATAGCGTGTCTTCGAGCAATAATCTTTATACCCGGGAAGGTCCCGCAACAGTAATCTTTCTTCTTTCATTATCCTATACACATTCATTGGTATAACGGCAGAAAAAGCTATCAATGCCCAATAGGAGCCAAGCGCAAGCGGAGTAAATAAAGAAATTAACAGTAATGCTGTGTACATTGGATGACGAACTATGGCATAGGGACCGGTAGTTATTACCTGCTGTTCCTTTTCAACTTGAATGATAGTAGAAGCATAGCTATTTTCCTTAAAAACCGAGAATATTAGTATATAGCCAAGGAGAATAAAAACAAACGATGCAGCAATAATCCAAACAGGTACGGACGACCAATGAAAGCGGTAATCAAATCCGGGAACTAAGTAACCAACCATATATATCAATGATAAGAGCCGCATGATACCCGGCTGAGGTTCCCTTTCTTTGATTTGATTTCGCCTTTCTAAAAGCTTAGGATCTTTCCTGAGAAAGTAAGCAGTAAAAAACATGATCATAGCTAAGGTTTCAAACCAAAAAATCCATCCCTCCCAATACTTTAGCGAACCTGCAGGAAGAAACAAAATGGTACCCAAAACAATCGCAATAATTATGGGGATACGATAAGCTTTTGATTTAGAAAAGTTTTTATTAGCCTCCATAGAAATTACCTCCTTTATACTTTATGGACGATTGAGAAATTGTTCCATAAGCTGCTTAAACCTCACCCTGGCCGGTGGGAGAACGTCACCAACTATCTCATCATATAAGCTTGCAAGAGGTTTTTTTATTCCAGGCTGGTTGCATAGCAGCTTCTTCAACTCAGGTATACTTTTGATAAAATTGGTAGATTCGCGGGCCAGAGCTTCGACTTCCGGGTCATCTTCGGGCAACTGGTCTAGTCTGGCAAGACGAGAGCCATAATCCAAAGCAATTTGATATTGGTGCGGGTTTAATTTAAAGTACTCTGCCAGAGCTCGAAAAGTTTCCTGAAACTCTACACCCCATTGGAAATCATCCAGTAAGCCGAACAATTTTTGCTGCTGATTAAAGAGTCCTGGGCATGTTTGTGCATATTTACCAATTTGATCTGACCCCAATACCTCTGTGACCATTTGAAAAGAAGAGGAACCAAAAGCGTCTTTATTTAGCAAATCCGTATCTTTACTAAGCAACAATTCAATTTTTGATATTCGTTCTTCAAGACTTTTTTTCTCGCCTAGAAGCTCAACTTGCAAGGATTGCAGCACTTCCCGTAAAGTTCTGGAATTGTTTATATCTCCCAATACTTCTTTGATACGCTTTAGATCTAATCCTAAGGATTTTAAGTGTTTGATTAATTTCATACGGGTTAGCTCCGCCGCACCGTATAAGCGGTATCCGCTTGGAGAACGCTCCGGTTCTTGCAGTAAACCAATCTTATGGTAATAGATAATAGTTTTTAACGTACATCCAGTTAATTTTGCAAAATCACTGATTTTTATTCGATTTTCCACTACTTCCCTCCTTCCTAACTATTATTATGAATCCTGCTCTAGCGGTATTCCCCCGGAGAACGCTCCGGTTCTTGCAGTAAACCAATCTTATGGTAATAGATAATAGTTTTTTATAGACATCCAGTTAATCTAGCAGAATTGCTGATTTTTATTTGTTTTTCCCCGCAATCTTTCCTTCCTAATCATTATAAACCCTACCCTTAGGGGGGAGTCAACATGATTTGCATATTGATATTTTTAAACAACAAAAAACCTTGATTTCTCAAGGTTTTTTGTCTGGAGCTGGCGATGGGATTTGAACCCGCGACCTACTGATTACAAGTCAGTTGCTCTACCAGCTGAGCTACGCCAGCATATTGGTGACCCATGGGGGACTCGAACCCCCGTTACCGCCGTGAAAGGGCGATGTCTTAACCGCTTGACCAATGGGCCATATTTTGGTGAGCCATCCGCGATTCGAACGCGGGACACCGTGATTAAAAGTCACGTGCTCTGCCGACTGAGCTAATGGCCCGTTTTAATTGCCTACGAACCCCGCGTGAGCTCGCTTATATATGTTACAACAGAATGTGACCACTGTCAACAATAAAATATAATATTTTTTCTTAAATCCGCTCCCAAACTTTGGCTACCAGAATTGTTACATCATCCTTTATATGAGGGCCATAATTAGAAGTTACTTTATGCATGATTATATCAGCAATCTCCTGGGGATTTGAAGAATCAATCTGATCAATATAATCTGCAAGCCAATCGCCTGAATCGATATCGCTAAAGCTGGAATCGGAAGCTCCATCTGTAACCATTATTATAAAGTCTCCGGCTGATACTTTTCCGTGGAAGAGGTCTAAGTCAAGGTTTTCAAGCAAGCCGGCGGGGAGGGAAGCCCCTTTAATAATTTCTACAGTATTCTTTTTCTTAATATATGAGGGAGGGGAACCAATCTTTACAAATTCCACGCTGCCGGAGTACAAGTCTATTGCAGAAATATCCATAGTTGCATAAGATTCAGCAGCTGTTTTTAAGACCAATACAGAATTTATCAGCTTTATTGCGATATCCTTATCAAAGCCTGATTCTAGGAACTTTTCCAACAAATCCACGGCAACCTTGCTGTTTCTGTCTGCATTTTTTCCAGAGCCCATTCCATCGCTAATGCCAAGGATATATTTTTTGTCTTTGGCTTCCATAAAAGTATAATTGTCGCCAGAAACAGGGCTGCCTTCTTTTTTTATTCGAGACATGCCTACAGTGACGTTATACACTTCGCCGGTTGAAAATGTAATTTTGCATCTTCCGCCAGTAAAATCAGGATTGCAAACAAAACCTTTAGGAATCACTTTTTTCCCAAGAATGTCAGAGATTAAATGGGAAAGCTCGCTTCGACATTTATTCATCCCGGCACAGGAACTTAAGATTAATAAAATTTCTGTATTGCCGTCTTCAATCGCTGACAGGCTTATTTCACTAATACCATAACCGTTTTTTCCAAGGACATCTATAATTTTAAGTTCAAGGTTTTTTTTAGAGCTTGTTTCAGTTTCGACTTCTTGAGCCAAGTTAGCTATCATTCGTGATACGCCCTCAAGTTGTTGGGACACAAGAGACCTACTCTCTTGAACTTTTTTCTTCCACAATAAGTTGACCCTATAAACTTCATACAGGCTGTTAAGAGTACTTATTAATTCATCCGGGCGTGCGCAGGAGTCTTCGGAAAAGCAGACAGGAATATCCGAAGAAACAATTTTTCCGTTTGCTTCAAGAACTTCAAGAAGAGAGAACATTGACTGATAAGTATTATGGAACTTTCTATCCCAGCAGTATAAACAAAGGTTGCAGTCTTTACAAACTCTTTCCGCTACAGTATCAAAAAAATTAGATACTTCAACTTCTCCTGGTGTATTTTCTACAGCGGGAACGCTATTAAAGGTTGTAGCAAGCTCTTCCACTGCTTTTGAGAAAGCATGCAGCTTACTTACAGTTGGATTGACAGTAAATGTTTGATTATTATCGTCTAAAGAAATTGTCTGGTCTTCAAAGATTCTTGTTGCTTGATTAGCATATTTCATGGGGATTGCGTAAAAAAGGATTGAAGAAAGAATAATATCTCTTATATTAATCAATATATCAATTGAGCCGCTTAAAAAATATGCTAAAAGAGCATTTCCTGTGACAAAACCAAGGATAACTCCTATATTTCCAAGCTTTCTGAATATGCCTGACAGAAAGCCGCTGAAAGCATACGAACCTATAATATTGAAGTTGGCTGTTCCTGCAAGGCATGAAACCAGGCCCATTGTTACTCCTGTTGCAGCGCCTGAACCAGCTCCCCTTGCTCTTGAAAAGATGAAAACAATTAAAACGCATATTATAGTTTTGATTTCCGCACTAAAGATGTTGAAATCTCTAATACCTGCAATTATAAGAGCGCCAATAAAGCCAAGACTGATAACTTCTTCAAAAGAAAAAACCTTTTTAACTTGGTCTGCAAGAAGAACGCCAATACCTTTTCTCAATAAGATATACAGCATAACGGTAACAGCGGATTCAAATAAAGATAATATGAAATCATAAAGATAAAAATTAAGGAACAAAGGAAAGATGCTAACAAGGAAAACGCATGTAAAAACTTTAATTGTATTTATAAGCTCTCCGCTAACTTTACACCATTTTGCAAAAAGCGTAAGCAATCCAAAAAGCGCGGCAGATGCAGTAAACTTTAGCATCAGAGCCGGACTCCAGGACCACGAGAGTATCCCAATAATAACACCTGCTGCTATTGTAAATGGCGAAACACCCTTTTTGTATGTTGCAGCAAAAAAAGCAGTACCAAAGGGTGCGATTCCTACGGCTAAGGAGATTCTTCCCAGCATGAAAGCAATAAAGCCCAAGCTTAAACTACGGATGCTTATTGAACCAAGCTTAATACGATTTTTTTTTGGAGAATGGTTTGTGTCTTGCGAACTCACATTTTCAATCCTCTCATTGAAGAATGAATTTATCTTACGGTACATAATAATCCCCTTTCAAAGGTTTTTCTTTTGTGCAGGTAAATTATATAGTACCGTTTGAAATTTTCTTTGTCACATTTAGTTGGCGAAAAAAAATCTTTGTGACAAGCAGGTATATTTTATTACAAAAACACTTTAACAGTATCAAAATATTTACTAAAACTTAATTATAAACATTATATATAAAAAGCTTAAAGCAATAAAGAATAAAATAATAAAATAATAAAATTAAAAAACCACCGCAATTGGTGGTTGTTAATAACTTTTGGTAGCGGTGGGTGGATTTGAACCGCCGACACTACGGGTATGAACCGTATGCTCTAGCCACCTGAGCTACACCGCCGTATAAAAATTGGTTGCGGGGAGAGGATTTGAACCTCTGACCTTCGGGTTATGAGCCCGACGAGCTACCGTGCTGCTCCACCCCGCGATGTATCATATCTATACGAGCTAACTTAGTATAATACAGAGCCTCTTTTTTGTCAACCCCAAGAAAGACTTATTTTAGTGCTAAAGCAATAATAAGCTTAGGAAAATGGTTAGCGGCCTTTACCAACAGAGTGGAGATGCTTCTTTATACTAGGAGTTTGTCCAACGGCTTTTTCTTGTCCCAAGGAGTCATTAATGTCTAATATTTCCTTCTTTATTTTCAATCTGTCCAAAGCACGGTTCTTATGCGGAAGCTGATGAAACTCTTGAAGGCGAGAGCCCAAAGAATCAATTTGAGAGGTTACTTCAGCCGGAGCTTTCCCTTTATCGCGAACATCTCTAAGATGCTTATACTCTTCTTCGATATTCATATATCTTACAATTTCAGGTCTTTGACGCAAAATATGTACCTGTTGTTCATCGTAAGGCTTTTTTTCGTCAACGGGGTTAATCTTTACTTCTCCTCTTCCAACACGTGCTACCCATTCCCTGCTTTGACTTATATATTTAAACATATCAATAACAGCATTATCGGTAAGACTGCAGGTTAAAAAGGCAGCTTCAATTTCTTTGTTTGCTTTCATCCCATTAGGTAAATATTTTTCTATTCTAATATTTTCAGCCATGTATGCCCAAACTTCATTAACCATTCTTTGGGCTAAACCTTCTTCTTTTTCTATTATCATCTCTTGACGCATGTATTTTGCTAAAGCTTTTAGATATTCCATAGTCCTGCGCATGTTATTCGATACATCTACTTTATCAGAGTTTTTTGAAGCGGAGACTATATCTTCAACATACTTTTCTCTATAAATATCTAAAAAATCAGGCCTGCTTTCTGCATCAGCGGCAATTTGCTCAAGGAGCAATAAGTCTTCTTCAGAAGGCTCGTACAGCATTTCTTCTGAATTTTTTTGTTTTACCGGAAAACACCCTTTTTGACTCATGTTTTCAAAAAAAGCTCTAACATCTACTTTTACACCGCAATTAATCATATCGCTTAAATCGGTAAAAGCATAAAATTTATCGGAAATACGCGGAATCTGAACAATTCTTTCTTTCGGAGTTGTTTCACGCGACTCGCTGTGGCACAATATACCAGACATAAGCTTAGCCTTTAAGTCATAATCCAATTCTATATTTTGAGAATCAAGAATATTATTTAGTTCTCTCAGCGAATGCTCGTGATGCTCAAAAGAGCTTTCTATCTGCCCCTTAGAGCCTTCTTCCACTTCAGGCAGGTCTTGGCTAAGAGTTCTTATATGACTAATGCTAAATGAGTTTTGAGGGTTGTTTTGATTGTAATAATCCTGGATATGCGATGCACTGTAGCCGCAGTTTCTCGCGATTTCATTTATTGCATATTCTCCATCATGACCAAAAGGAGTATGCCCCAAATCATGGCATAATCCCATTAACTCGGCTAATGCTTCATCTTCCCCAAGCCCACGGGCTATTTTCGCAGAGATTTTTGCCACTTCCTCAGTATGGGTTTGCCTGTTGAGAACGTTTTCAGTATCGGGAAAAGAAAAAACAATTTGAGTTTTATCAGCTAAAGCTTTATATTGTGGAGATTCTCTAATTACTTCTATTAATTCAGAAGCGTTTGAAATTATTCTTTTCTCTGCTGCCATTTTAATCCCTCCGGATTAGATTAAATGCGAAAATCAACATAATTTCAAAATCCAAATTCTGTTGATTTTCCCGTTTAAGCATAGTATTCTGCCTCTTTGGGCAGGAAGTTTTTGAAAAATATGGGGACTGAAATAATCAGTCCCCATATTTAAATGGCTAAGAAACCTTGAAACCGTTTTCGGTGCATTCAAAGATAGCAGTATAGCTATCTCCTTTAACAGTGATTACGCTCTCATTCTGAACTTCAAGATATGTTATCTGATCGAAATCAGTAAACAGACGGGATAAAACCCTTCCGTTTCCCAAGAGAGTCACAACCGATTCCTTTGGAGAAAACAATTTAATGTATTTGTTGTTTATTAAATTGGGGTATCTGGAAAGGGGAACAATAAAAGCATTGTCCATTGTGACAGCTCCTTGATATATGTAGAGCTCTTCTCCTAATTGTCCTACCCAGACTTCTTTTTCATCACCAAAGACTTCTTCAATATTATTGGTTGTTATTTTCTTAGAACCATTAAAAAGCATAGTTCCGAATCCGTTTATTACCATTTGGCCATTTGTGACTTCATTAATTTTAATACCCGGGGAGAATTGAAAGGATAACCCTTCAATCGTTGCCTCAAAACAATTTAGCTTCGCCATAATACTACATCCCCCCTAATCAAACTTTTAACCATGAGCAAACTGTAATTAACTATAAATATAAATACCAATCATTTCTATTATACTACAAAATTGATTTATGTCAACCAGTTAAGCACATACAAATTAAAAAATTGCTAAAAATATATTTCTAAAATACTATCTAGATATTTGCTTTAAATTATTTAAATTGCATATTTTATCTACTTTTAGTATAATATTTATGGCTTCTTAAAGCCATCCATTCAGATTTTATTGGATAAAAACAAAAAAAAATTAAAGGTGATACATTATTATGGAAGCATATGAAAATCAAAAAATTATACCTGTAGATATCGAAAATGAAATGAAAAAGTCGTATATAGATTATGCCATGAGCGTAATTGTAGGAAGAGCTCTCCCGGATGTTAGAGATGGATTGAAGCCTGTTCACAGACGCATACTTTATGGAATGCTTGGGCTTGGATTTACTCCTGATAAGGGGTTTAGAAAAGCAGTTTCTACTGTCGGAGAAGTTCTCAGAAAATACCACCCACATGGTGATGCAGCAGTTTATGATAGTCTTGTACGTATGGCGCAGGATTTTTCAATGAGAAACCCTCTCGTAGAAGGGCATGGAAACTTCGGTTCTGTTGACGGAGATCCTCCAGCAGCAATGAGATACACAGAGGCAAGACTTGCAAAAATTGCAATGGAAATGCTTAGAGATATAGACAAAGAAACAGTAGATTTCACACCAAACTTTGATGGAACAGAAGAAGAACCGACTGTTTTACCTTCAAAATATCCGAACCTTCTTGTTAATGGTTCCTCAGGAATTGCTGTTGGTATGGCGACAAATATTCCTCCTCATAATCTTGGAGAGGTAATAGATGGAATTGTAAAGGTTATTGACAGCGAGGAAGAAGTAACCATAGATGATTTAATGAAGATAATTAAAGGACCTGATTTTCCAACTGGTGCCATGATTCTTGGCAAAGAAGGAATCAGAGATGCTTTCAGGAAAGGCAGAGGAAGAATTGTAATCCGTTCTAAGGCAGAAATTGAAGAATGGACTTTGAACAGACAGAAGATAATAGTTACAGAGCTTCCTTATCAAGTAAATAAAGCCAGACTTATAGAAAAAATTGCTGAACTAGTTAGAGATAAGAAAATAGAAGGCATTTCTGACCTTAGGGATGAATCTGACAGGAATGGTATGAGGATAGTTATAGAGCTAAAGAGAGATGCAAATGCAAATGTAATCTTGAATCAGCTTTATAAAAACACGCAGCTTCAGGAAACCTTCAGCGTTATAACGCTTGCACTTGTTGATAATCAGCCTAGGATACTTAATCTTAAGGAGATTATAGATTATTATCTGGAACACCAGAGAAATATCATAATCAGACGCACAAAATTTGACCTTAATAAAGCAGAAGCCAGGGCGCATATATTAGAAGGGTTGAAGATTGCATTAGACAATCTTGATGCTGTCATTGCTCTTATCAGAAGGTCAAAAAATGGTGCAGAGGCGAAAGAAGGGCTGATGAATAACTTCAAGCTCTCTGAAATCCAGGCACAGGCAATTCTTGATATGAGATTGCAAAGATTGACCGGATTGGAACGTCAAAAAATTGAAGAAGAATATAAAGAAGTATTGGCTGAGATAATAAGATTAAAAGAGATTCTAGCAAGTGAAGCTCTAATATTTAATATTATTAAAGAAGAATTGCTTGAAATAAAGAAAAAATATGCTAATCCACGCAGAACGATGATAACTTCCGCAGCGGAAGACATTGACGTTGAAGATTTAATCGAAGAAGAAACCAGTGTTATTACTCTTACTCATTTTGGATATATAAAGAGACTGCCTGTTGATACTTATAAGAGCCAAAAAAGAGGAGGCAGGGGAGTTTCAGGCCTGGTAACCAGAGAAGAAGATTTTGTGGAACGTTTTTTTATCACAACTACGCATCATTTCATTCTTTTCTTTACTACTCATGGCAAAGTCTACAGGTTGAAAGCTTATGAAATCCCCGAATCGGGCAGACAGGCTAAAGGTATGGCAATAGTAAACCTTCTTCAGCTCTCACCAGGAGAAAAAGTTCAGGCGGTAATTCCGATTAAAGAATATGTTGAAGGCGAATACCTTCTTATGGCAACAAAGCAAGGAATAATAAAGAAGACATCGATAACTGAGTATGACAGCACAAGAAAAACCGGATTGCAGGCAATTTCTATCAGAGAAGGGGACGAACTTATTGACGTCAGACTTACAAATGGAAGACAAGAGGTTATTATTGGAACCAGACAGGGAATGGCAATAAGGTTTAGCGAAAGCAATGTTCGGCCGACAGGAAGGGTCTCTGGAGGGGTTAAAGGAATAGAGCTTAACGAGGACGATTATGTCATAGGAATGGAACCAATTGTTAATAAAGATGAATATCTTCTAGGGATAACCGAAAACGGATTCGGGAAAAGAACCGAGTTGTCTGAATATAAGGTTCAAACGCGCGGAGGCAAGGGTGTGCTGACTTATAGAGTAACCGAAAAGACAGGGCCGCTTGCTGGAATTGAGATTGTAGGTGAAACGGGAGATATAATGCTTATTAACTCAGATGGAATAATTATCCGTCAAGGGGTGGAAGGAATCAGTATACTTGGCCGTGCAACACAGGGAGTAACACTTATGAAGTTTGATAGAGAGGTTTCTCTGGTTACCATAGCAAGAGTTCCGGACGAAGAGATTGAAGAATAAAATTAATAGAATAAAAAAGCGCTTCTAGCGCTTTTTTTGTAGTCTAATATCATTTCCGAATAATTGTATGACATCGAATTCTCCAAGTACTCGGGAGACAATTCTTTGATCATAATGCTCCCGAAACTTCTCCAGAGGCAAATTTGTGGATAGAATTGTTTTTGTATTCCTGATTGGCAGATTGAGTATGCGGGTATTGATAATGTCAAAAAACTCTGAAAGCTTTGCGCTGCTTTGAGCTTCAGCGCCTAAATCATCAATTATTAATAAATCGACCTTAAAAAGCTCTCCATATGCTTGCTCATCAAAATTTTCAGGCCTTTCAAAACGCATTTTATAGCTAATAATTAAATCAAAAAGTCTTGGCGCTGTTTGGTAAATTACGGTTTTATTTTTATCTATCAACTCTTTTGCAATACAATTTGAAAGGAAGGTTTTACCTCTTCCGGTTTCTCCGACAAACATGAGGTTTTTTGTATCAGGAGAATCAAATTGATCTATAAATCTAAGACAATAATTTTTAACTTTTAAAATATTCTCTCTGGGAGAGATTTCCATGTTATAGGTATTCTTATCAGCTTTATCAGGAAATAAATTTGCGTCAAAAGTTTCAAAGTTTTCAAAAGAGGTTAAATTGATGTTGTTTTGCCGATAAGCCAGATTTAATAGTTTTTGCTTATAACATGAGCATATTTTACCGGAGTCCAAATATCCTGTATCACTACATTCTAAACATTCATATATGGGCGAAAAAGCTTCCGGAGGGATATTATAAGCAACAAGCAGCGCCTGCCTTTTTTCTTTCAACTCCAAAAGTTTTACAGAAAGTTCTTTTTGCATTGCTTCTGCTTTTAAACTATTATGTAAAAAGCTCTTTAAAGAAGAAATGCTCTGAAGCTTTATTTGCTCATCGATTTCCTGCAATAAAGGATATTTGCTGTAAAGAGCATTCTTTTTATGCTCTGCCTCAAAGATAGCCTGACTTCTTTTTTTTTCATATTCTAAATTAAGTAAACTATAAACTTGCTTATCCATACTCATCTCCTAGAAATTTGAATCAAAATTTTTATAAAACTTACTTAAGTCTATCTTTGAATCTTCACCGAAAAATTTATTTGAAGAATCTTTTTGAGAAGATTTTTTAGATTCTTGTTTAAACTGTTTAATATGATCTTGAACCTCTATTGGTGTTTTTAATCCGGCTTTTTTCCACTCGCTTAAAATTTTATCTATGTAATCGAAATTTGGATTTGTCTTTGAGGTGGTTTTCTTAAGAGCCAATTCGATTATATCAAACCCATAACCGTAATCGCTGACCCATCTTTCTATGTAAGCTTCTTCATATTCTGTAAGCATTCTATTGAAGATAGAAAGCTTTTTACATACTTTTTTCTTTATCTCATCGCATTTCTCATAAGTAATAAAATAATTATCTAAATCAAAAGAGTTGCAGATACCTTTACGGTGCCAGCTTTCAGCTACAGCATTAATATAGTTTCTGCTGAATTTATTTTTATCATAGCAGAATTTAAACAGCGAAAGCATAACATCTTCTTCAAAGCCATATTTTTCAAACCATAAATCAATATCCATAAACCAGCCTGGAGACATAATTCCTTGAAAGAAAGTATTATTTATAGCGGTGATTACCTGGCTTCTTTTAAGATTCTTTTCAGAAGCAGCTTTGGCTTCTTCTGGGGAAGAAGTAAGCTTTGGCCTATAAAGCTTGTGAAGTTCCTTCTCTTTTAAATCACAAAAAGTAATACCGTTTTCTGTTTTAATTAAAACGCCTATATTTTCCCAATAAGAAATAGCCTGTTTCACCTTTGAAATATCCATTCCGAGTTTTTTAGAAAGATCGCCGACAGGCACATGTTTTTTATATTTACTTAAAAACAAGCAGTAAAGATAAACCTTGACATAATCACCTTCTGAATCAGGAAGATATTC
Source organism: Ignavibacteriales bacterium (assembly GCA_050260055.1). Classification (GTDB taxonomy): domain Bacteria; phylum Bacillota; class Clostridia; order Acetivibrionales; family UBA4821; genus JBLMYQ01. Next base: position 140,139 of record JBLNBO010000003.1, on the reverse strand, counting down.
AGATAAGAATATATCAGGGATGAGAGTATCTGAAAACAAAATTGATTTTATAGATTCATAGTTCATAATATATTCCTTTCTGCAAGTACGGAATAATGATTTCTCATAAAATTTCCAAGTGAATTTTATTATAGCATAATAAGGAATTGTAGTAAAAAACTTTTTATGATATAATTTCAATAATGTTAATAAAGTTATTTATTGAACTAGTCTTGGTTCGAAGAGGAGATGATTCTTATGTTTGATAAGGTTGAATTTACAGTTCTGCCTGATGGAAGAATTCTTGATTTAAGGCCAATGTACTCAAATAATACGGCATTAGTATATGAAAATGGGTCTTGGATTGTGTATAATGGTTCTGTTCAGGATATGCTGGAATCAAAGCCAGTAGACAGGGACAAATTGAGAGAAATGACTTCAAATACAGGAATTACTCATTAATATAAACATAAAAAATAAAACCGGAGAAGCTCCGGTTTATTTTTTTGTGCTTTAATTTAAATTTGAAAATTCAATACTTTGTATTTTATTGATATCAAATATGAAATTTTGATTATTACTGCTTGCATAGACCATCCATCCTTTTTCATCTTTTTCAATTTTGATTGGCTCTATGCGGATTTTCTTGCTGGAATCTGATTTTTGCTGATAATAATCAATCAAAACAGGTTTCTTTTGATTGATAGCCTTTTCAAGTATCTCCTTAGCCTGATAGGTGGAAGGGCTGTATACTTTTGAAGCGGATGGCTTAGTGGTTTCGCCTTTTGCAGGAGGCTTTATATCCATTATTGTTTTCTTGTAATGTGCATTTTTATCCAAATATCTTGAATCTATATTAAACTGTGCTAGATTAATGTTGCCTTCATCGCTATCTTCACCGAATATTTCATCAAGAATTGAGAGAGATTGCTTTTTAGAAGCTGCAAAAGAAACATCAGGCTCAGAAATTTGAGGCTTTGCGATATATCCTTTTTTCACTAAAATATCGAGTGCATCATCTCTAAAGGTTTTCTTCAGGATTAGGTCTTTATCGGTTACCCTTCCAATGATATTTTCTGACATTGACTGGATTGATGAAATTTCTGCTGCAAGCTCAGGAGTTCTGCATCTTAATAAGAGCATATCTACAAGATAAACATTTCCATAGCTTGCCGACCATTCTTTAAGAGTGTATTCGACATTTTGAGGAACGCCGCTCTTGCTGTAAGTCTTAAGGAAGGAGAGTATTTCATCTATATTTTTTTCATTGCTTAACGCACGGTGAATAGAATTTTTTGTTATCCAGTAATGTATTGTTTTTTCAATTTTTCCAATATCGCAGAAGCTATCAAGTTCCCATCTTAGAACAGGATTCAGGTTTACTGTTGCAATTATCTCAAAGTTAGGCTGAATGTAAAAATGGTTTTCTTCTTCTTCGTTAATTATTTCTGTTCTATTCGAGTAAAAAGCCCAACCGTATTTATTCAATCTGAAGAACATATTATTCTGAGAATCAGTCATAAACTCAACCATTCCTATCAGGACAAGGTGATTGAGAATCTTTTTATAGTTGCTTCTAAGGTAGTTGAAGTTCATATCGGCATGATATTTTTCTATCAATTCTTCAAAGCTATTCAGACTGATTGGGGTATCGTAGGTATTTAGCAAAATTAATTTTATCTTATTAACTGCATCGGTTATTTCTCTTTTATTGCCAAGATAATAGGTTTCAAGGAAACCTGAAACAACCTTTACCTTATCCATTAATTTTATATTCAGCCAGGCATCATTTTTCCTGTTATTTAAATAAACATTGCCTTCATTGTAGGTAATCATATCAATCATATATAAGAAATTGTTTATAAAATTAAATCTTTCGGAGTATTCACTTTCAGGTTCATCCATATATTCTGATTTTTCTATAAAAAGTTCTTCGATTTTTTGCGCAGATTTCCTAAATATTACGTTCTTTGCCGTAAGCTTGGTCTCGTTATTGTGTATATATGAAAGGAAAACATATATATCCTGTGCAAGTTCAAAAGGATTGCTGTTTACATGTATATCCAAGTCTCCGCCGGCCCATTCTCCTAAAAGACCTTGAACTATAAACCTTGCTGCAATTATTCTAACATCATCAACCAATGCGATATACGGCCTGTTGCGATAATACATTTCAAATTTTATAACTAATCCCATACGCCAAAGGGAATCAATTATATTCCTTGCATTAAGGTCTTTTCCATAAAGATTATTGAACTTTCTGATGACGCTGTCTTGATCCACTGCCTCATCAGAGAAGAATACTATTCTAATAATGTTTTTTTGCTGTTCATCAAGCTGGGTCAAGATATCCTCAAGGTAACCCGCTTTGGCAAAGGTTTTTGACAATGTATTTTTAAGCGTAATCAGTTCATTTCCATTCCAGTCAGGACTATTAAGATAGTCTATACCATGACTATCTACCAATATCTTTAGACTTTCAAGATTTAATCCTTCAATGTACTCCTTGTAATTCATTAGTTTAATTCCTCCGCATTGATAATTCTATATTTGTATCCTTGCTCTGTTAAAAAGAGCTGTCTGTTTGCTGCGTATTCTTCGTCTTTTGTTTCTTTGGTCACAATAGAGTAAAAGTGAGCTTGACCCTGGTCGCTTTTTGGTCTTAAAATACGGCCTAGTCGTTGAGCTTCTTCCTGTCTTGAACCGAAAGTACCTGAAACCTGAATGGCAACATTTGCATCAGGAAGATCAATAGCAAAATTTGCCACTTTAGACACGATAAGTCTTTTAATCTTACCGGATTTAAACTGTTCATACAGGTTGATTCTTTCGGAGTTAGGAGTTTTGCCTGTAATAATTGGTGCATTTACTTTTTCAACCAATGTTTCTAATTGGTTGATATACTGTCCTATAATAAGCACATTATCATCAGCATGCATTTTTAGGATTTTTTCTATTGCATCGTACTTATTATTGTTTTCAGAAGCAATTCTAAATTGTTCTTTGGAAGAACTCATAGCATAAGCGACCCTTTGATTGCCTTCCATAGGGACTCTGATTTCTGTACATGAGGCAGCTGCAATCCAACCTTGTCTTTCAAGGTCTTTCCAAGGAACATCATATTTCTTTGGACCGATTAAGCTAAAAACATCTTCTTCCAAGCCGTCTTCCCTAACGAGTGTTGCTGTTAGGCCAAGCCTTCTCATTGCCTGGATTTCTGCAGTTACTCTAAAAACCGGAGCTGGAAGCAAATGTACTTCGTCGTATATAATAAGACCCCATTCCATTGAGTTGAAAAGCTTAAAATGAGGAAACTCCACATTTTTACCTTTTCTGTGGGTCAATATCTGATAAGTTGAAATAGTAACAGGCTTTATTTCTTTAATTTCGCCAGTGTATTCGCCAACATCATCTTCGGTAAGGTAAGTTTTTGTAAGGAGTTCGTTCTTCCATTGCCTTACGGCTGTTATGTTAGTGGTAAGAATTAAAGTCTGGCATTTAAGCTTTTCCATTGTACCCATGCCGACAATAGTTTTTCCAGCACCGCAAGGGAAAACTATAACGCCGCTTCCACCAGAAGATGAACCGCCGGCATAAAATATATCAACAGCTTCTTGTTGGTATTTTCTAAGGCCAAAAGCACTACCTTTGGTGGTAATATCCCTCAAGTTAACATCAAGAAAAGCACCGTCAATATAACCTGCAAGATCTTCAACCGGATAGCCGACCTTCAACAATGCATGCTTAATGTGTCCGCGCATATCAGGGTTTATAGAAATTGTATTATTATCAATTCTTGTCTTTACATAAGGTTGAATCTTTTTGTTGTTTTCTATTTCGGTTATAAGAAGCTGGTCTTCTGCTTTTAGAACAAGTTCAGCGCCTTCTTTTAGAAGCTTAACCTTACCATATCGGCCAACGTAGTCTAAAATATCCTTTTTAATATTATCAGGAAGATCGTATTTCCCGAATTTTTCAAGAGCCGAAATCATATCCTGCGATTTCATTCCGCTGGCAGCGGCATTCCATAATGAAAGAGGGGTTATTCTATAAGTGTGGATATATTCAGGGCTCTTAATGATTTCCGAGAAACGCGAAATAGCATCTCTAGCTTCTTCATAGAGATCATTCTTTACCTCTGCCATTATAGTTCTATCGCTTTGTACAATCAACGGATTGTTTGGTTTATATTCCATATTTACTACTCCTTGATGTCCGTTTTGTAAGTATAGGTTAAATGATGTTAATATAAAATAAGTATTTCGACTTTATTCAGATTATTTTAGTATTTGCATGTTTCCTAATTATATCATACTTTAAAGAATATTGTTAAAGGATATAAAATATTTAAAAATATTGGATGTTAAATATATTAAAAGCTAGATTTCAAATAGCCATATACTTCTTTATATTCTATAATAAAAAAATCGAAAATGAAAACATTTTTTTAAGAAAAACAAAAAAATTTTTAATTTGCTGTAAGAATTTACTGAATTGTTATTTTTGCTTAAAATTACGTAATTAAAAAAGGATATCTCAAAAAGATATCCTTTTAGTGAACGTTCCTTTATGAATAAACGCGAGGAATGCGGGGGCTAATGGTTGAAATGATTTCGTAGCTTATAGTTCCACACATATTTGCAATCTCTTCTACGGAAATATTAACATTATCGAAGATAACTACTTCATCTCCTTTTTTTACATTTGGTATGCCTGTAACATCAATCATTGTCAAATCCATGCAAACGCGACCGATTATTGGCGCTCTCTGGCCATTTATAAGAACGAACCCTTTATTTGATAATGCTCTTTTAAAGCCGTCCGCATAACCGATTGGCAATGTAGCGATACGGGAGGCGCTTTTGGTAATGAAAGTTTGGTTATAGCTGATAGATGTTTCCGGCGGGACATCTTTGATATGAACAATTTCAGTTTTTAGTGTCAGGCTTGGTTTCAATAAGAGTTTTGTTTTCAAGATTTCATCAGGATAATAGCCATAAAGCATTAGGCCTAGCCGCACAAATTCATAATGGGACTGAGGAAAAAGAACAATCCCGGCGCTATTGCATGAATGTCTTATAGGTATATCAATACCCTCGTTTTTAAGTTCTTCAACAATCTTGTTAAAAATACTTATTTGTTTTTCTGTGTAAATGGAATCTGACTCAGCACTGGAAAAATGCGAAAAGAGCCCTTCAATTTCAAGGGAGGATAAGCTTTTGAGTTGTGTCAGCAGAGAAACTGCTTCGCTGGGCTGAATTCCGGTTCTTCCCATCCCGGTATCTATCTCAACGTGTATCTTTAAATTTTTATTGCTTTCTATACAAAGCCGGTCAAGTTCTTTTGCAGTCTCAATATCAGAAATTGATGGAATCAAGTCATAATCGACTATAGACTGTAAGTCGGAAGACATTGGAGGAGTTAGAACAAGGATAGGCTTGTCTATACCATCTTGTCTAAGAACAATGGCTTCTTCAGGAATTGCAACCGCAAATCTTTTAATGCCGCTTTGCACAAGGAAGCTTGATATTTCTTGAGAGCCGCTGCCATAAGCTGACGCTTTAATTACAGCCATTATATCCGTGCCGGGTGAAAGAAGCCTGCGAATCTCATTTAGATTATGTAATATTGCTTCTAAATCAACATAAAGTTTTGACGGTCTTTTTGCCTCTTGTAAAATCATTTACGTGCCTCCGCTTTTTTAGCATAATTATATACCAAAACAGAATCATTTTATCAGTTATTTAAAAAATTAGAGGAGCTATTTTGAATATATTTTATTTTTATGCAAATAATACTAATACAAAATTTTAAGGGAGGAATTGAAATGGCGTTAACAAGCAAAGAGTTAATGTTGCTGCAAGACAATATTAAAATGATGGAGAGCAGCATAAATTTTATGTCTGGCTCAAGTGCCATATGCTCAGATCCACAAATTAAAACCATGTTAGATAAGATTACCAAGGACTATAGCAATAATCTCCATACACTTGCAAAATATATCTCAAATCCAAATATTCAATAAGGAGGGATACAAAGATGGTAGGGAACTATAATTTATCAGATAAGGAAATTGCCAGTGAAATACTTGGAAATCATAAGCTGAGCGCAACTTCATTGACAAACCTTATTCTTGAAAGTTCAAATAATCAACTCAGAACAGAATGCATGGATGTTTTGAAAAAAACGCTAGAAAACCAGAAACAGATTTTTGATGTAATGTCGCAAAAAGGCTGGTACAAGGTTACAAACGCAAACCAGCAAGAGCTTACGCAGGCACAGCAGGCGGTAAATAATATTACAGCTTCAATATAGGAAATAACAAAACCCTCTCTTGAAAACTATGAGAGGGTTTTGTTATTTTTAAGACTTCTTTTAAGTTAATCAGAACTGATTTTTAGTTTATCTCTAACACTTTTGAGATCTTCCCAAAAAGGAAGCTTTTTAGTTTCATCTCTTAGTAGAGCGGCAGGGTGAAAGGTTGGCATATAAATTCTATCGCCTTTTGTTATCCAACTCCCCCTAAGTTTTGTTATCTGAGCATTTTTATCTATTAGATATTTCAAGGGAGTTGCGCCTAAGCAGACAATCACTTTTGGGGAAATCAATGAAATCTGTTTCTCAAGATAAGGAATGCAGGAAAAAGCTTCATCATCATGAGGTACTCTGTTATTCTCAGGCCTGCATTTGCAGATGTTAGCAATATAGCAATCTTCTCGGTTTATTCCTAAAGACTTTAAAGCCAAGTCGAGCAGTTTTCCAGCTTTTCCTACGAAAGGCCTTCCTGATGCATCCTCATCTGCTCCAGGGGCTTCACCAATAAACATTATGTTTGCATTAATATTTCCTTCTCCAACAACCACGTTCTTTCTTGTTTTTGAAAGGCTGCATTTTTTACAGTTTTCGCATTCTTTAATTAGACTTTCCCATTCAGACATGTTTTTATTTCTCCCTTACAAGCTCAACTCTTGAATCTGGTGTTTCAAAAAGGGTAATTTTATGCAGCTTACAGCTAAGGAGTTCTACATAAGGTTCAAGCTCCTTCCATATCCATAAAGAAACATTCTCACAGGTTGTTCTTACGGGAATTATCTCATTTAGATATTGATGATCAAGCTTTTGAATAATATTTTTACTTACCACAGTTTTAAGATCGCAAAAATCTACAACCATTCCTTCCTCCGAAACCGGCCCAATAACAGTTACTTCTAGCTTATATGTATGCCCGTGAAGATTTTCACATTTAGTATTATATTCGGTAAGATTATGTGCACTATCAAAGGTAAAAGATTTGGTAAGATACATTTTCCGGTTCTCCATTATTGCAATTCCTCCTCAATATTAAAATAAATGAAGCATTCAAAAGCAGATAGTTCATTTTAGAAGGATATTTTTTTCAAAAACATTTTACACCTAGAAATAAAAAAATTCAAACTGGCACATACCTGTTAACATAAAGAGTTATCCTGCGAAATATTTTCGTAATATTGCTGTAATATATTGATAATATTTCTTGGTTGTTGTATAATAAATATAGGGAGTAAAAATGTAGAATAATTTCTACAGAGCCCTTACTTCCACCGGGTATAAGGAGAAATAAAGGCTTTATGCTAAAGGCAAACCTCCCGAAAGGTTGGGGCGCAAAGTTCTGGGTCTAAGGTAAAAATACTATGATTGCCAGATTGCCATAAAGGTCGAATTTGTTTCTCTTAGCCAGGAAAATAAAGAAGCCCAAAGAATGTGCAAGTAGCTGTAGGGTCTTTATAATCCTTATACCTACCACCATTAAAATAACCAGCCAATAGGCTGGTTTTTGTGTTTCTAAGTCTTTTAAATCTTATTCAAAACGGTTTTGGGCTTTACCCTTATAGCAATAAGCCTTTTAACATCCTCAAGAATGGCTTTATCTTTTACTTCTACCATGAGCCATCTGCCGCCGCAGGAAAAGGCTGTTTTTCGGTATAAGCTTTTAATATAGGGCGAGAATGATTCCAATGCAGATTCCACTTCCTCTTCTTCCTTTGCCCCAATGACTACCAATGCAATAAAAAAGTCTTCCATTGGATAAAGAGTGCAGAGCGATTTGCCGCTCTTTTGATATTTTACATTCCAACCCGGCTGTGCAGAACACTTGCTATAAGACATTTTTGGTTGTATCTCATATGCTTTTTCGACATATGAAAGCAAGTCCCTCCATATTGATGCTCCCGCACCAATATGGTTTTCAATATTCTCAAAAGATGGCATTTTATCGTTATAGTACAATTCACTCCATTTCATGAACATCTTCCTTCCATTATTTTTCTACGGCAAAATTGATACGGTTTAGCAATATTAGTAAAGCCTTACGCAAATATTGTACCAAAAGAATTAAATATTTTTAAGTGCGGCCATTCCATTCTTCAAAAAACTCGCCAAGGAATGCTTCCATAAATTTATGTCTATGAAGAGCCAATTTTTGCGCTGTTTCTGTATTCATATCATCCTTTAACTTTAATAGTTTTCCGCAGAAGTGATGAATTGTAGAATCGTCAGATATTTTTTCTTCATATTTCTCATCTTCATTTAGCAACTCATTATTCCATATAGGCATATTGTTTGCCCCGCCATAAGCGAAGGTTCTTGCTATTCCAATAGCTCCGATTGCATCTAGGTTGTCTGCATCCTGTAATATTAAAGTTTCTATATCGTTTACTGTTTTGCCTGCTTGGTTAAAGCTATATTCTTCATGATATTCAATGCAGTGAAGAATCATTTTTAGTTGTTTTTCAGACAAGTCGATTCCTGCTTTATGTATTATCTCTTCTACTTTGGCAAGAGAATTCCTTGGATGGCAGTATTCCTTTGTTTCATTCTGTATTATTCGATGTATATCGTGTAAGAAAGCTGAAATTGCAATAACCAGCCTATCTCCGCCTTCTTTTTCATGAATATGCAAGGCTGTGTTTAGAGTTCTTTTTAAATGATAAATGTCATGTCCGCTGGTATCTAAGCAAAACAAATCTTTAATCTCTTTTTCGAGGTTATCTATAATGCTTTCAAGCTCCATATTATCCTCCAAAATTGTTTAATGTTTCATACTTTATGCAGAAAAAACTCACAGATGCCATGAAGATAATTTCTTTTTACAATGCAATATTATACCATTTATAAATTTATTTGCATACTCTACCTTTGCAGTAATAGAATGATTAAACCCTTTTATAATCTAATTTAAGGCTGCATTTCTTATAAAATTTTGTGGATTATTTTTCCTAATCATGGTACCATTATTTTATATTGTTTTTTCAGATTTAATATTTTTAAGGTAAGGAGGTTTCCTTATAGAAAGATATTGAGATTAATATTTTCTTCTCGGGAAGTAGAAACAAAGGATTAAACAAAAGAAAGGAGTCCTGATAAATGGATGTTAAAGAAAGGCCGAGGTTCTACGTAATTACAGCAAAAGAGATAATCGAAACAGGAAAAATCTCTTTTAAGTTTATGTTTGACTCAGGATCTAATATTGATTTGTGCTTGGAGTTTGACTATTTTGGATTTGCTGAAGTGGTAAAGAAAGATGACAACTATGTGAATCCGTTTAAACTTATGCGCGGAGAGTCTGGGGCGATTGGCGACGACGGTATAAAAAGGCTGAATGTCAATGTTTTTGAAAGCGGCAAGGGGTTTGTCTTTGGCGGCAGTGTTGATGGCACTGACGAAGGGATGCAAGAGTTTGTCAAAAATATTCCTGGCTGTGTTTTGCTTATGCATGAGGACATCTTTGACAAGTTCAACACTGCTTGCGAGAAAAACAATATTGCTGTTGAACACTTTGCATACAGCGGTGCACTAAAAACTGCATAATTAATTTTAAGAGAACAAAGAAACCAGCTATTGAGCTGGTTTCTTTGTTCTTTATATTTATGCTTGTATTGCCTTTTCTAAGTCTGGACAGCCAGTGCCTTGCTCATTTTGCGTAAAACCCATATTCCAGGCGGTATTCATTAGTATAACTTTTACCTCGTCTGGTTTCAGAGAAGGCCGAGCCTCCAAAAGCAAAGCGATTATTCCACAACATATAGGTGTAGCCATTGAGGTTCCGGACATGCTTGAATATGAATCAGAAATACATGTACTCTGTGTTACTTTTTCATAATAGGATTTTGGAGCACGCAGAGAGACAATATTTGACCCTGGACAAAGTATGTCTGGTTTCGGGAGCCCATCAATGGTTGGGCCTCTGCTGGAAAATGAAGCTGGTTTATCATCATCTCGCAATACGGTGTTTCTGTCATCGGATGCTCCTACGGTAATAATTTTTGGATCAATTCCAGGGGAAGAGATGGTCCCGCTTTGCGGGCCATCATTTCCTGCGGCTGCGCATACGACAATTTCTGAATCCCAAGCCTTTTCCAAAACTTCACATAATAAATCATTTTTATAAGGACTAACAGGTTCTGAACCTAAAGAAAGGTTTATTATTTTAATTTTGTATTTCTCCTTATTATTGATGCACCATTGGACACCGGCAATAACATCGGATAAATTTCCGGAGCCTTGTTTATTCAAGACTTTTACTCCGATTACTAAACTTTCATAAGCAGGTGCACGATACAATCCTTTTGAAGAATATCCATTTCCGCAGATATCTCCAGCAACATGAGTACCATGGCCATTATCATCATAAGGGTCGGTTTTGTTGTTCACAAAATCCTTGAAGGCAATGATTCTATTTTCGGGACAAATTAAATCAGCATGAGGATAGATTCCAGTGTCAATTACTGCTATTGATATTCCCTTTCCCGTCTTATTATTTCTCCATGGATAGTCAGCCCTAACTGTTGCAGAAGCTTTGTCTAGCAAGGCTTTTACTTTTCGGTCGAGGTATATGGCTTTTACTTCTTCATATTCTAGCAATTTGGCAATCTTTTTTGGCGAAATTTTTGCCGGATAACAATACAGGCCATCAAGTTTAAATGACTTTTTGGAGCTTTTCTCATTCATGATTTTAAGAGCAAGGCTTCTGTTATTAGGACAGCAGTCTTCAGATAAACGGACAATTACCTTGATTTTTTTAAAAGAATATCTTAATGAATTTAGTATATCCCTTAAAAAACAAGGCATTAAGCGTTGGTTTCTATAGCAGTTAAACAGCTCTTTTCTAAGAGGACTGTCAAGCTTTGAAACATTATCCTTTATCCATTTTATATCAAAATACATAAAATCACCCCAAATATTGTCGTGATACATATTATGTTAATGATTTTATGTTTGACACTTTGCGTATTTCCACTTATTCACAAGAGGATTTTCATTTCATCTCTCTAAGCCGGTTAACCAATGACGTTACTGCCCATACAGGCATGTTTTCATTAATTCGATCTTTCCAATATTCCGGGTCGTTCAACAGCCCTGCCTTTGCCAGTTGATCAATTTCTGCTTTTTTCTGTGCATCAGGGTCTTGAACTGTATGAATATAAGCTTCTCCATAAAAGGCACAAACTGCTTTAACAACTGCTTCAGCAAGTTGAAACTGTTTTTTTAGGTCTAATAAAACTTGCATGTCTCTAGCATTTGTTAAGAATCCATACTCAAGTATTATTGTTTCTACTCCAGAGGTTTCTCTAATTATGTAAAAGTAATCTTGACCAGGGGAGTTGATGCTTTCTTTAGTAAAAGTGCTTCTTCCATTAATCAGGCCAGTATCTACAATATTACTAAAAATTTCTTTCGCCAGCTTACCATCTGATTTGAGGCCATATATAGCCTCAAAGCCCGAAGCAGCTAAGTCTGATGCTGAATTGCAGTGATTACTGAGGCAAACTGAAGCTTTTGAATTAAGCACTATTTTTGCCGAATCCGCAAGGGAAAGAAACATATCTTTATTTCTCGTAAGAACAACCTCCCAGCCTAATTCTGAAAACCGTTTTGCCTGATACAGAGAGATTGAAAGATTAATATCTTTTTCGTTTATTCCACCTATAGTGGCACCTGGGTCGCTGCCACCATGACCCGGATTTATACATATTATTTTTCCCATAAGCTGACCGCATCTTTTTGTTATTATAATATGATTTTCTATTTATCATGGACTCTCTTTAACAATCTTATCTTTTAAAATCAGCAATACATTTTCAGTAGAAAAAAGCTGCAAAAAAGAGCAAATTTAGAAAACATTTTTGGAGATAAAAATAGAGTCATTAAAAACGGCTCTATTTTTATCTCTAGAGAATTTAAATAGATTAAATTAATATAATAATACCTGGTGGTTTATTTGCTAGCGCGAAGAGTGAATGAATAATCAGAACCATTATTGTTATCCCAGTTTTCGGAATTATCTTTGAAGGCCATGTTTATTGTTCCGGTTTTAGCTAAAGGAATATCAACTTTGAAGCCAGTTTTTGTTTTTTTCATTTGAACTGTATCTTTTTTTGTCCATTTTGTGCCATAACCATAATGTACGTATACAACGTCTGAGCCGGAATTATAAAGAAGTCCATTGTAAGTAAGGCTTAGGGTTTCTTTATCACTTTTTGTAACATGGTCTGCTACAAGTCCATTTTCAGCATAAGAATTCATCAATTTAGTATCCTCCTTTCAATACGATTTCAACATTATGCAATATACTATTTTGATATTTATTATAAATTATAATTGGCAGAAATCAATCATTTATTAAATATTTTTATCAATTATTGGTATTTTTCAAGAATTAATGTTTTTCTAAAAAGCTTTTCGGTATAGTATTTTTCATGCTTAAAAAATTATTCCTAAAAAATCATTTTGTTTTAATCTATATTTACATCAAGGTTTTTGGATTCTTTTTTAGTGTATACAAATTCCATTTTGTTCAAATCCCAGGTATAGACATAAGTATCAAGAACTTTATTGCAAATTTCCTGACGATCCGGATATTCCAATATCTCTTCATAAGTAACTTTATTCGAAATTACCGGAATATTATTATTTGCATTTAGGGCAGAATAATTATAATTTGGTGTAGTTTTCTCTTCTTCAAAGCCTGCGGATAAAGTACTCGCATATACCTTTTTGATACTTATAAGCTCAGGGTTATTCGGAGGAGGCGGATTGTTTTGGTCGTAAGTTATTTTAGTTACAGAAGAGCATTTTCCAGTATCCCTATCATTATTAACAGATTCTTCACGCCAAACCAGCACGAGTTGTCTCTCATTTAAGACTTTAAATAAATAGCGCGGGCTGGAAAAGTTGTCAGGATTGAGATATTTTGTTGTTTCAAGCAATATCTCAGACCTTCCGTCATTATCGTAATCTTTTGGATCGAAGATCTTACCTGGCAAATCAAGACCCTTATCCTTTAAATTCAACTTGCATACAAGTTGAAGATTAGTATCAAAAAGAAACCACTTAAAGGTAGACTTCATTTCCCCTTGCGCAGGAATCTGAAGCTGTAGGAGATATGAGGTGGTCGCTGAATCAAGAAAGGTTCCTTTATAAGCTGCAAGTTTAAACTCATAGGTTGTATTGCCTATCATAACTTTCTCAAATAAAGATGTATCAACTTCTTGAGCGGTATCACCTGAAACAAATCTTATCAGTTTATCATTAATTGGAATACGGCTGGCAAGGGTTGCTTCGAGGGTTGAAGCTTTTCTCTGCAGCAACTGCAGCTGACCCTGAGTAATAACAGTTAGCTTTTCTTCAGTAGAATTTGCATCCGTGTTATCATTGGTAGCAGTTTCGTATTCTACAACGGGCCTTTTAACAATGCTTTCTTGCTTCTTTTTAGCTTCTTCCAATGCCTGCTTAATCTTCATGGGTTTATAATAAGAAAAATAAAACACAAAGAACAATGTTTGCAATATAATATATATTGCTAAAACAATAAAAACAATTTTTTTAGTTTTTTGTCCCATAGAATCAAACTCCTTTATTTAAATTATAAATTTACAAGGAATAGACAAGAAAGAAGAATTTTCTACTATGATTATAGCACTATTTAATCATATTTTCTATCGGTACTTTAAAATCTGTTTGTATTATAGTAAAATTTTATTTGTGGGTATACTGATTGGATTATCCATTTAACGGAGGTAATTTGATGCCTGTAAATGTAATTGGACTTCTAAATATTGCAATAGACAAGGACGAATATGCGATAAATGAATATTTGAGTCTTGTAAACAGAGATTATATCGAAAAAAATAATATTTCTATGCCTGCAGACATTAGGTTTTATAAAACGTTTATTGTAAGCACGGCAGATATCAGCCCCGATTTCAACCTTGATAAAATATCCGATAACAAGCGTGAACAAATCCCGGTTTTTTTTCTTTGGGTTATGAGCATGGTAATGTTAGATTTCGATATTACCCATTCTGAGTGGTTCATGGGAGATTCCTATGCAACCTTGAAAGAAACAATAAAGGTTTGTCTTAATAATATTTCAAAAACCAGCGGCTCTATAGCAATTTGGGCGAATTCTTTTAAGATTGAAAACAATGTCAATAATTTATCAGAAGAAGATATTGCTAGATTAATTGATATCTACAATCAGGTTATCCAAACATATAAGGAGCAGATAAAAACACCTGATAATGTTAATCTTCACTGGCTTTATGCTTTTACCAAATTTCAGGAATGCTGTAAATCTCCAGCATCAAGGCAGTGCGTTGTGCATGTTACCTCTGCACTTGAGTTCATTTTGGTTAATACTTCAGAAGAATCCAGTTTTCGCGCGGCTTTCTTTTCAGCTCTTATTTGCGAGAAAGAATATGAAGAAAGAATGAGTATTTATGAATTTCTCAAATGGGCATTTGGAACAAGAGAACGTATTTCTGCGGCAATTTCTTTTTCTGGAAGGAATCTGATTGATAAAAGCGATTTACCTGAAAATATGCTTAAATTAAAGTCGATTTTAGCCAAGGTTTTAGTTGCGACGTTGGGCCTGACCAATAAGGAAATTCAGGAAAGAATAAATAAGATGATGTTTAATGTATCGGAATTTTAATTAAATAATGAATTGGCAGAAGGAACCTGGATTTTGATATCCGGGTTCTTTTTTTGTAAACAACATGATTTTTTATATAAACGCAATTTTTTACCTTTTGCAACAAATATTATGCATTTCATACAAAAAACGGAAAATTGAAACAATGGTTTGCTAAAATGTTTTTCGGATTTTATCTTTTCAATTGGAAAGGGTTAAGCATGAAAAGAGTAGTTACAGCGGTAAATCATAATGTGTTGAATGAATACTTCAGAAAGAACCATCCGGATTTTCTTATTGAGAGAAATGATATAAGTTCGCAGGAAGAATTGCTTAACGTGATAAAGGAAGATATTCCTGATGTGCTGGTATTAAGCGATGAACTGCCCGGGAAATATGATAAGAGGATGCTTGTTGAGAAGATTAGAAAGATAGATAAGTTTTTTAAGATTGTTATAATAGTAGGTTCTATTGACCAAGATTATAGGAATTTTCTGAATGGAAAAGGGATATTTGATATTCTTGTGAATGAAGATGCACAGATTTCGGACTTGATTGAGGTTGTCGAAAATCAAGGGAGAGTTATTGTAAAAGTAGAAAAAGAGATTCCCAATGAAATAAAGAAAGAGATTCAGACACTCAAAAAGTTATTAAGTGAAAAGCCAAAAGTTATCGAAAAACATATACTTTTCGAAAAACCTGCAGTAACACAGAGACAAGAAATTATTGTTGTAGCCGGAGCTGGAGGAACAGGAAAAACGACACTTCTTGTACAATTTGCAGCTTTGCTTGCAAAGATTTCCCAAACGAAAATTCTTTGTATTGACTTAAATACTGAATTCCCTAATTTAGAATGTTTTTTTGGAGTTTCTAGGCAGCCGGAAGGAATGGACTATTTTATAGGAAGCGGGAAAGATTCATCACTAAACTACATGATTGACAGCATAGACAAAGATAGGTTTGATAGTAATTCATTTGAGGGAATGATTGTTAAATATAATAACTTACCTAACTTAGATATTCTAACAGGAAACAAATCTCTTTTTGACTGCCAAAATACTTTGAATGCAGGATATTACAAAAGCATTTTGCAAAAAGCAAAAGAGCTTTATGATTTTATATTTATTGATACAAGCAGCAACATTTTTCTTGATTCAACTCAGTTTGCTGCAGAGAATGCCACAAAAATCTATTTTGTAATTGAACCTAACATAGCATGCATTAAGAAATCTACAAGTATATTAGATATCTTTTTAAATATATGGGGTATTAACAAAAAAAAGATACAGATTGTTATAAACAAAAAGGGGAAGCATTCACTTGAGAAGGAAATAATTAAAGAGTTGATGACTGGGTTTAACATATGTAAATACGTTGACTATAACGACAAACATGAATATTGCCTAAATCATGGAGTTCCTTTTGTAATAAAAGCAACAGAGAAGGAAAAAGAGATATACAGAAAGATTGTTGAAGAATTAAATTTTGTAGGGAAAAGAAGCATTTTTGACAGACTATTTTCAAAAAGATTAAAAAAAGTAGAAGAAAGACTAATTGAACATAAGGAGGATATAAAATGCTAATTGATCCTCTTAAAAAGTCTTTTGAAACATGTAAAAAGATTGATGTGACTATTAATAGAGTAAATAAAGTTGTTAGTGAAATAATTGACTATTTAATTAACTATCATTCAGATTTACTTTCAGATGTCCAAGCAAAATCGGAGAATAATAAAAATATAGAGAGAATTATTAGAGAAAAAATTTTTCGTGACCATGCCCATATAAATATAGACATAAATGAGTTGGTAAAAAAAGTCTTAGACAGATTATTTGGATATCATATACTGCAAAAATATATTGAAGATAAAAACATTTCAGATATAAGAGTTATAGATTGGAACAACATTCACATTAAGAGGAAAGGAAAATGGGTTAGGACAGAGGACAGTTTTTCCGAGCCGGCTGATTATAATAATTTTGTTAGATATTGTGTGTTAAAGAATAAAGGGAAAATTACAGAAGAAAAACCTATTGTGGTTGTAAGTGATAGAAAAAACAAATTAAGGATTGAAGCCGGAATACCGCCGGTTAACATTGGTCCGCCAAATCTTGTAATAAGAATTCACAGGCCAGAGTTTTTCACCCGCCTTGATGAGCTTTATTCAGGAGATAGTTATATGATGAATCTTGAAATATATAATTTTCTTTTGGAGGCCATTACTGCAGGCTGCAGTATTATAATCTCCGGCAAAGGAGGAAGCGGCAAAACAACATTAATGAGAGCTTTAATTGATAGAATACCTGAAAATCTTGCAGTAACATCTAATGAAGAGACCGCAGAGCTTTTCAGCCATCATCCGAATATTATACAAAGGCAAATTCTAAATAATCGCAAAGAAGGGAAAAATATTACGCTTGAAAAGCTCACATCACAAGCCCTTTTAATGACAAATGATGTAATAGTTGTTGGAGAGCTTAAAGGTGCTGAGGCGATGGTATTTTTTGATGCTGTCAGCACGGGCCACCGTGCATATGCGACAGTTCATTCGGATTCGGCAGAAGTGACTTTGGACAGGCTTGTTACACTTATGAAAAGAGACCCTCAGGCGCAAATGTATTCGGACCAATATTTAAAACAATTATTGGCAGAGTCTATAGACCTAATTGTATATATGAAAAACTTTAAAGTTGTAGAGATTTCAGAAATAGTATTAGACAAGCAAAAGAGGGCAATAAATTATAATCATCTTTTCAAATATGAAACCAAGGAATTTATTGATGGAGAATCAAAGGGTATTTTTATTAAAATTCATGACCCTAAGAGTAAGTTAAAACAGAAGATTGAAATTAGCAGGAAAGAGTTTCAGAGATTATATGGGGGTGTAGCTATTGAATAAGATGGTTGTTGAAGCGACAGAAATAATACTTCTTATTCCCATAATCATTCTGTCATACATTCTGGCCAATAAGATTTTGGATAGAGAATTTAGAAAACATGTAAAAGAATTCTCTGAAAGTGTTAATTCAGAATATCAGAAAAAACAAATTATAAATAAAATTCTAAGAAGGGATAAGTTAAAGAAAAAAGCATATAAAAGCTTGTTCTATAAGATTGAGCTAATTATTGAAAAAAGCGGAATACAAAATTATGTTTTATTCTTTAATTCTACAATTCTTATTATTACTTGTATTATATTTGCAATTGGCTTCTTTCTTCTTTTTACATACTTGTTTGATGTTATTTCTGTAGGCCTAATAACCAGCTTGCCGGGATTTTTTGTTCCAATTATAATTTTGGGAATAATGGCTCAAAAAAAAGAGGAAGAAATTGAAAAGATATTAGCCGATTACCTTCTCTTATTAAAAAACAGCACCAGAATACATAACGATATTATTGAAGCTTTTAGAAATATCCAAGATAAATGTATGGAACCTCTAAAAACCTTTACTTGTCAGTTTACTGCTGAAATTAACAGCGGAATAAATGTTGAATCTGCTCTTTCAAACTTCAGAGATAAGATTAACATGAAGAAATTCAAGCTTTTTCTTACGAATGTCCAATATTGCTATATTTACGGAGGAGATTTTACAGAGCTTATAGATAAGACTCAAAAATTAATATCAGAGATACAGAAAGAAAAAAGAATTAGAATACGAGAAACGCGTTCAGCTAGAATAGTAATATTTTTGCTAATATTTCTGGATATTTACTTATATTTTAATTTCATTATGACAGAACCAGATTATCTAAGCATAATGAGAAACACTTTTTATGGACAATTAATATTAAATGCAAATTTTTTGAGCATATGGTTTCTTTTATGGCTGTCTTATTCAGTAAAAAAGTTGGATTACTAAAGGACCCTTTTGTCACATGAGCTAGTTTAAAAGGGGGAAAGAGGTTGAATTGAATTCTCTTATATCAGTAAATAAATACAATATCTATTTGTTAATTCCAATATTTATGTTTTGTTATTTTGGGCTTAAAAAGATTAGGGTATTGATGAAAAAGAATTGGTATCAGACAAAATTCGAGGGAAAAAACAAGACAAAGCAGACAAAGGTTTCAAAAAACAGAGAATGGATTAATAATATTCTTTTCATCAAGAAAACAGGAAAAAAGTTAATTAAACAAGGCAGCCCACTAGGATTGAATGGTTATACATTTTACATAACAAAATTATTTCTTTTTGCGATATGTTTCATTCTTGGGTTTAGAAGTTACGGCTCTTACTTAATGGCTTTTATTATAGGAGGCTTAGGGTTCTTTTCTCTTGATATGTATATTTATATAAACGGTATCATCAGAAATAATTCAATAAACAATGACATGCTTAATGTCGTAGATTGTTTATTCTTGCAGATGTCAGCAAACATGACACTTGGAGATGCGCTAAGGGGACTTCATGAAGTATGCCAAAACAGGGATTTAAAAAAAGAGATGATAAAGCTTGCCAGTGAATATGAGCTTTCGGGACACAATATCGAAAAATCTGCAGAGGAATTTCAACAAACATTTGACATTTTAGAAATTGATTTATTTTCATCAGCACTTAAACAGCAGATTTTAAGCGGCAGCTCACAGGAGGCACTTGGAAACCTTTCAGAGATACTAAGGGAAGGATACTTAGATAGATTAAATATAAAAACAAAAATAAAAAGCCTATATGTAGTTGTAGGAGTAATAGTAATTATGATTGACCTTCTTGCATTAACCATGTTCCCGATTTTCGTAGATGTTGGGGAAGGGATGAAAAGAATATTTGAATAATTTTTGAGAGGAGAATTTTGAATGTTTAGAATGATGTATCAATGGCTGAAAGTAAAAGTAGAAAAAGAAACTGGAATGGAAATGCTTCAAGTAGTATTAATTGCAGGAATAATATTGGTTTTGATTGTTACAATATTCTTTCCACAAATGCAAAAGTTCTTTGAAAGTATGATAAGCACTATTACAACCTGGTTTGAAGGAGAGGGAAGTGAACCTTTTAAATAGAAATTAATTAAAATCAAATTCAATTTCCTCGCAAAATTTTGATAACAACGGCAAGCCATTTTGAGGTCCATTCCAAAGAAGTAAAGCTCAAATGGATTGCCTTAGAAGAGGCTGAATTTTGCCAAAAAATTTTGATTAAAAATTAATTTGATTTTAAAAGTAAAATAAATAATATTTTTAGGCGGTGAAGATAGTGACAAGAAGATTTAATATGTTGGTTTTGTCAGCCGTACTTACTTTGGTAATATTTGTTGTTACAACAGCGATTCAAAGAATATTTGTGCATTATGAGCCTACAGAAAAGGTTGTTTTGGCGATTAAAGATATCCAGCCTAACAAAATGTTAGATACCTATATGTTTAAGTTGGTTGATGTTCCTTTAAGTATGGTTATGAACGTAAAAGCCGTAAAAAAGCTTGAGGAAGTGCAGAACCATTATTCAATAGAGCCTATTCATAAAGGCGAAATATTACTTGATCAGGCAATGGCTTCAAAAGGAGAAGTAAAAATAATTCCCATTGAAATCGGAAAAGAAAAAATTTCTGTAAAACTAAAAGCCCCAGAGAATGCTATTTCTTATCAGGTTAGAACAGGAGATGTTATAAGGTTATATTTTACTGGAAGGTATTCTGAGTTAAAAAATATTATTTCAAAAAGAGAGTTCTATATGTCGGGCGAGGGTAATACTGGAGGAGAAGATTACTGTACAGTAAGACTTTTAGAAAATGTAGTTGTACTAGGCGTTTTTGATAACAGCGGAGTCGCTCTTGGAGATTATGCTAGAAGAGAAAAGGTTGACACTGTAGTTTTTTCAGTAGGACATGAAGATGCATTGATGATAAATAACTGCAAAGGACAAGGTGTCTTTGATATTACAGGACTGCCATATAACGAAGGGGGATTATAGTGAGAATTCTTATTATTGATGATTTAAGGCATGAAGAATTAGAAGTTGAATTAAAAAAACATGGAGTATTTCTTGAATATGAAAAATATATACCGGAGGAAACAGATGAAGAAGCATATAACCTGATTATTCTTTGCCCAAAAAGCATTGAAGAATTAAGGAGAATGTTTGATACATTAATTTTAAGAAGAATGAATCCGGTAGTATTGTATGAAAACGCAGATGATAGGTTTATAAATTTTTGTTATAAGTTGGGGTGCATAGATATAGTAAGAAAGCCGTATAACCCTGATATGCTTTCTAAAAGGCTTGTGTCTGTAATTGAAAGTCTTTCCGCGAGAAAAGCTGGGGCAGCAAATAAAAAGAGTTATGAAATACAAATAAACGTAGAGGATTTTGTAAAAAGAGAAATTAAAAAAGCAAGCCGCTCACAATCCCCTTTGGGGCTTATAGCTCTTGGATTTGCAGATGGGGATTTTAGTTCGGAGAGAGCCCAAGACACCTTAGAAAAGCTTAGAAAGTGTTTGCGGGATACAGACTTTGTTTATATTTATGATAATGTAATACTGGTAATGCTTCATGAATGCGGGGAAAACGATATCAAAATTATTGAGAAAAAGCTTTTCGTTTCAGCCGGAGACACTAACATTTATTTTTATAGCTATATAAAAAATAAATTTTTTGACAAAAATCCTGATAACGAGCTTGAGGAGATAAAAAGTCACTTGTTAGGTGGTCTTGAAAAGGAGCTTATTAGTATCAAGTTAAAGAAAAAAGCAAGAGGACTATAACTTTATATTTTAATACTTTGGGTTGCAGGTTAGCCCATCTCAGCACTTTCTTTTGTGTCTCTGCAAAACATGGGGCGTATGGCTCGGCAGGGGTTAAACACAAAAGAAGGGGGGGTGAAGTCTATGGAGAAGGATATTACATACTTTGTAGGTATGACAACCGTATGGTTGTTTAAAAATATTCTTTCCCCAATTATTATAGCTGTTGTGACCGCTATAATAATTAAAAGATTTTCCTCGAGGGAAAGAAACATAAAAAAATAACGGCACTTAGTGACCGTTAAATAGAACAAAAACCTGACGAGCCGTAGCCCCTCTATAAATAGTATAGCACAGATTAATATAAATATGCAATGCTGCTGGAAGATTAAGGGAGGAACTATTATGAAAAAGAAAGTATTAGCGGTGTGCTTAATGTTATTAATGTTTTCAACACCTACATATGCAAGCATAGAATATAATCCAAAGCCAAATATAATTGGAGTGAATTTTAATGATATTCCGGCAAACCATTGGGCTAAAAGTACAATTATTAAACTTGCGGCACAAAAAAGCAAGATTTTAGGGGGTTATCCTGATGGAACATTTAGGCCGGATCAGAACATGAGCAGGGCAGAGTTTATGACTGCGCTTGTTAGGACCATGGGATATACTGTCAGCCAAGAGGTATATTCTACGTATACGGATGTGCCGGTTGGTCATTGGGCAAGTAAATATATTGGTATAGCACAACAGAAAGGAATTGCCGAACCAGATGATTACGGTGAAAGACTAAAGCCGGAAGAAATCATTTCTAGATTCGAGGCATGCAGAATGCTGATTAACTGTTTTAGTAAGACCAAAGCAGTGGTTAATGATAATACGGTTACAATGTACCCTGTTTTCAAGGATGCACAGAAACTGGATCAAAAACATAAAAAAGCAGTTTATATATTATATAAAAAGGGTATATTGAAAGGTTATGAGGATAATACTGCAGGATTGAACAGATATGCAACCAGAGCAGAGCTGGCTGCGTTTATCATGAGATTCATTGAGAATGCGGACAAGCTGGAGAATTACAGCGTTTCTCCAGAGGATATACAGGAAAGGAAGCCTTTTTATAATACCAATGGGGAATATGTAACATACATTGACATGCTTCCTGACACTACGAAAACGGTAAAAGGATGGACAATAAGGAACCCTGAGTTGACTGAACAGATTAATTGGCTTGAGTGGGAGCATATTGATAAGAATTACAATGGAAAGTATAAGAATTTTATTATGCAGGCAGCAAAGCGAATGAAGATATTTAAAAATCCATTTAGTATAAATTTTAACAATACAAACATTATTGTAATTAATGTTACTGTTTCATACACAGGGGAAATTCCATCAAATGGTTCTTGGAACTATGATTATGCAAAATTATTAAGAAATGTTCTATTTCATGATAATAGTATTTCTTATAACAGCTTAAAGTATACGTGTTCCCTTGAAGAAATGAATGCTTGGTATTATGGAAAGGCTACTAATTTGGGTTGTTTTACTAATAAAGTTAAAACACAAACATATACGTTAATTGTTTTTTCAAATAATCTTCCGACAACTGGAGAAGTAAAGCTATATGGTGGGAGAGATACAGTAAACGCAACAGACTATAGATGCATGGTTATTAATTATTGATTAAAGTTAGAGGGTTGTATGAAAAATATAAAAAAACTGACATCATATATATTGTTGTTTGCTCTTGTGATTGCGACATTTCCAGCCATTTCTCTTGGAGACATACTGATAACTGAAGATATAACAGCAGAGCAGGATTTGAGGTTTTCGACCATTAGTGATACGCAGAAAGCTTCTGTCCAGGTGCCAATCCAACCTAACTATAAGAATGTGAAAGTAATCTCCTCAGAGGCTGATAATGGAAGAGTAGAAAGTACAAGTATAAATACCAATGCGGTAACGGTTAATCTCATTGGAGGGACACCTAGCAGTCAGCCTGTTGCAAAGACAATTATTCATACGGACACCATTGATATTGATGATAAAATCGCAGATAGCAATAATATTATATCTATTCCTGTTAATTCAGAATGCGACAGTATAACTGCAATTACAGGGGTATCTTCTGCCGACGGTTCTTTATTAAGCGCTTCTGGTATTGGGACTACTACCTTAAAAGTATTGGTTGATCCCAAAAAGGGCAAGGACGGATATGACTACAACAGTACATCTGATAAATGCATTACCATATCGGCTCCTTCAAATAACCGTAACAAAGCATATGCGGCTACTGCAACAGTTACACCATATAAATCGGCTTATGTAAATGAAATTGATAAAAATGGTAATACCTTTACAATTGATACATCAAATAAAGAAGCAGGTGTTATTGCAGTTAATTTTACAGAGGGTAAGGTTTCAAGAAAAATAAATACCAATCTGGCATATTCGTGTCCCAAGAGATGGGTAGATCGGCACCTTAATCTGGACATCGATACGCCTGACGGAAACGGGGGCCGAAAAAAAGTAAAAATCAACCCTATGGATTTGCCAAACATAACACCAGATAAATTTATAGAAACAAATACATATGCTAAGCCTTCTAATGTTGACTTCTGGGGATATTATATTGGACAAGCCCCGGGCAATAACAATGTGTCTTATCCTACGGGAGAAAACAACCTATTTCTATGCTATGACAAGCTAGGATTGTCGGGCGTGGGGAGTAAAACTTTTAGAGCATCTGACTTTATTAAATATAATGTAAAAGGTAATTCTTCTATAAGTGTTATTTACGATATCATTTCTACAGGCATCAAAACTACAGGTAATGCTGAATATAAAGCGCCAAGAGAATCCCAATCGGCATTAAACCCTGGCGAAAGCCAAGATAAGTTTTATGATCCTTTATACTTGGGTGAGTTAAAAACCAAAGTATATCATTGGTATTATTGGGCGGGTATTGATACATGGGGAATGTTTGGAGGGCTATATTACTATCCTTACACAACGGTAGTGCATTATCTGGCATACAATCCTGCCAAATTGTACAGTGGCTCTGTTACATATGAATATCAGGAACAGCAAATAATCCCTGGTGGGAAATACAACTATAACGGTAAAATCAGAATTCGTTACACTACAACGCAGACTATACTGGACAAGCCTCCTACGACACCGGGAGGGGTTATTGCAACTGCTGCAAAAGTTATTAATGGCCCATCATCGGATGACTATACGCCGCCAGAACAAATCCGCTACCGCTATTACTATAACAAAAACAATGTATGGACTTATCTCGGAGAAAGTACAGGAATAAAAGAATACAATTGGAACCCTTCTGCGCTAGGTCTTGATTTACTCAACTTAAAAGTCGGGGTCATTGCTGTTGACAATCGAAACCAAACAAGCGGAAGGGCAGAAAATGACCCTAATGCAAGTATTAATATTACAGGAACCCTTAGTAAAACAATAGTACAGCCGGGAGAAACATTGGATATATATGCAGAAACCGATTCAAGCCCTGAATGCTATGAGGTAGGATACAACATTGAAAATTCTTATGGCAGCGGATTAATGGAAAAGAACGGTAAAAAACCCTATGAAGTTAACATTTACACTACCAGCGGTTATTTTTATATAGCAGAAGATAACGACAGACCTTTTACTGATAACGTAACAAATGTCGAACATATAAAAGCTGATGGGACAAGAGAAAATTATACCACAAAAAACGACTACGAAAGAACTAGCGGACAGCCTTATGTATGCAGCAGCGAAGGTACAATAATTATTCCTGACCTGAATAATAAAGGATTTAGGGCAAGCACTTCCGGGGGTTCGATCGTTAATGAAGAGGGATTTAATTACTATGCGGAGCTTGCAAGAACCGGAGAGATTCTTTATGGATATGAAGTATACCCATATGAATATATTTGTCATAACTATAATGGAGGAGCTTACAATATAAACCCATACAGCAAAGCGGTTAACAGTCAATTTGGTTTGCTTGGGTATTATACATTTTATTCTACTGATGATAGCAAGGGAAGCCTTTATTATTCTTATTATAAGCGGCCTGACAATTGGCTGCATAATTACCATGAAAATATTCATGTAAAAGGTGTTTATGCTCATGCACAGATATGGAACCAGAGAGTAAGTTTGCCTTACTGGAATCTGCCGATTGCTATTACTTACAGCGGAAATAAGTATAATGTTTATCAAAACGGAAGTTTTATCGCTCAGGTCACGGCTGATAGAACAATGGAAGGATTTGTTCCTGGTATTCCATCTTTCAGATCGAGAAGATATGAAGAAAATGTAAATGAAAATAAAACATATTCAGAAATAGGCATGAATTCAGGAAAAACCATTATAACTGATAGGGTATGGTCTTTAGACCAAATAAATACTTTTATGAGCGGTGCATATGGTGATAATTATCATATTGCAAATCCTGAATTGTTTAGACAGAACACAAATGACGGAAAAGATTATAGCTCTTATATAACATATGGCGGCATCAGAAGAAACGGAAAGCCCCACCCAGAAAAATTATATGATTATCTACCTGGGAAATTAGTATGGAAAAAAACAATAGCCCTACCTTCAAACATTACTGAAGGCACTCATACAATAACCCTTACTGCAAAAAACGGATTACAAGCATCGATAACACTTACATTCTTTGTAAACATTCCTGAATTTTTAAATCCCAAAGGCAGCATTCCTTATTATGTTTATCAAGGTAAAACATATACGGCTACAGCTAAGAGTTCAAAGAAAGCTAGTACTATGGATTTAATAGTTTTCGGCAATTCATATCCGATGAAATATATAGGCATTGATAATTCTGATGCAGATTATCCAGGAGGGGCTAAATGCTGGACATATAACATTACTATTCCTATAAGTGCCGATTATGGGTCTTATGACCAATTAGGCGGTACTCGTAGAATGGCCGAGTTTAAAGCTTCTTCTGCGTCAGGAAGAACAGAAAGCGATTATCAGCCGTTTAATGTGCTGTTATCCTTAAGTCCTATTGGCGATATACCAGATAGTATTGAGACTAAGACTAATTTTAAAGCCAGGTGCACGACAAATGCAGCTGCTACTAGCGTTACTGTAACCATTGACCCTTCTCCTGGCGCAAGCCCGTATAGCATGGTTATGGTTTCAAATGATGGTTCTCACAAGGTTTGGGAAACAGGAAATTTACAATATCCGGAAGGATTGGCAGGTGCATCGGGAAGACTTGCTACTGGAATATTTACTGCAAGAGGTCCGAGTAACTCTGTTGAGACGGATACAGATACTGGTATGCTGTATGAAAAAATTGAAATATCAAAAGTTGAATTAAGGAGATATCAATATGAAAATGGGGATAAGAATAAACCTATAGTTGAAACCCTCTGCCGCTCATTAAGCACCAGAGCAGCAGACTCAGCCGGATTTTTAATGGCGGGCTGGGAGATGGGGCTGAAGATTATTACCAAAGGATATATTGATAGGATAGAATTTGATTTCATAGGCCCATCTATTGAAGGAGAAGCGGATTCATCAATAAAAATGTTGGATAAGCTGACCAAAAAATTTGAATGGGAAAATCCAGTTAACAGAGGCAAAACGCCCTTTACTTTCTCATCTTTGCAGGAGCTTGAAAAACATTATATCTTCCCTAAAAGATTTGAGAAAGCCTTTAAACTATTAAGCAGCAATGACAATATTTTTACAGCATACTACCTAATACCATATGGGACAAAGCAAACATTGCACTCATGGTATACATTAAGGCAGGAAAGCCAGGATGCTTTTGAAATAGATAAGAGCAGGCTCCTGGAAAGAATAAAAGATCCGTTTGTTTTAAGGCTAAAAGCATACAGCGGTACAAGAAGCATAGTAAAGGATATAAAGCTCGATATATTTGAAAGATGGGATACCTTACTAAACAGGGATATAAGGTCCTACATAGATAACCCCGGAGACCATGACCCAGTTGATAAAAACTATTGGGAGACGACTACATATGTTGAGCATTAAAAACCTGAGAACTCAATCAAAGGGAGAAGCAAATCTTCTTTTAATAATAGTGGCAACTGGATTTGCCTCGGCATTAGTATTTTTATTAGCTGCCGCTATTTTGGTAAATCATATAAATTCCATCATGTATACAATAAAGGTTGATATGTTTGTAATAAACCGAGCAGCGGTAATTGCTTTAAACAAGGATGCCGAAGGAAAGGGATTAAATGATATAAGCCGCGAAGAATATCTAAAATTCTTTAAGGAAGTGCTAAGGCAGAATTATGGATTGGATGAGGAATTAAAGAATGGGAACAAGCTGATAGAAAAAATCGATATTATTAGGTATGATTATGATACGACTAATGAGCCAGTAATAAAGACAGAGATAGGAGTGAAGGTTTCTCCTATAGTATTTAGGAAAGTGTTTAAGGATATTTTTTACTTTAGGATTAAACAGAATGTTAAAGTGCAAAAGGTGCTGAAATAGGTTTATAAAGAAGGGGATAACGATGGGGATTTGCAAATCTCAAAGAGGTTCTACATCTGTTGGAGCACCAATTATTACTGCCATATCAATGTTTCTTATAGCGTTGCTGGTTGTTGTTTGCGTTAATATTATACTTCCTTTTATATGGTATGAAAAATTATCGTTAGAGTCGCTTAAATATATTTTTATAATGGAGGAATATGGCTATTTAACCCGGGATGAAAAAAGCAGGCTTGTCAATGAGCTGACGTTAGAGCATTTTGAACAGTCAAAAATTGACGTTTCGGCTACAGAACAGCCTGTTGATTACGGAGAGCCAATATTTCTTAATATTACATATACCTATACTTATAATCTCCCTTTCCTAAAGGGGAATTCACTATCGGCGGAAAACAGAGAAAGGGCAATTCAAATGATTGTCAGACGGCAGAGTGTCAGCAAAAGATAACATAGGAGATAGGAAGAATGGATATTAGAGCAGTATTTGAACTTTGCAAAAACAGCTTTGGAAATGATATTAGATATCTAAGACAGAATGAAAATGGAACCTACGAAGCACACGAGGTTAAGCAAAGAAGCCTAATTAAGTATATTTTTGATATCAAGGATGAAAAGATTAGAATCCTTGAAGAAAAGGAAGAAAAGCTATAAGAGCTAACTTATAATATTTATTGGCTTGCCTGAAATAAATCCTTTTATATTATCAATTGTAGTTTCAAATATCCTTTCAACTGCCTCGATGCTGTTAAATGCATTATGAGGAGTGATTACAACGTTTTCGCGGTGAAGCAAATCACAATTTTGATTTACAAGCTTTTTCACATCATCAGAGAGCCCTTTCCTGAGCTTGCATCCTTCTTCGAGAATATATTCCTCACCTTCAAACACATCTAAACCCGCGCCGGAGATTATTCCGCTATCTAATGCTTCTAATAATGCATCTGTTTCTATAAGTCCTCCTCTTGAAGTATTAACAATTACAGCACCTTTTTTAATAATGCCTATATTATCTTTATTAATAAGATGATAGGTTGCCTTGTTTAATGGAGCATGCAGAGAGATTATGTCTGAATTTTTAAGAATAAAATCTATATCAGCATATTCAAATCCTAGAATCTCAGCCATAAAGCTGTTTTTTGTTACATCAAAGGCGAGAACATTCATGCCGAATCCTTTTGCCATTCGTATAACATGAAGACCGATTTTTCCGGCACCGATAACCCCGAGGGTTTTTCCTTTTAAATCAAATCCCTGCAAGTTTTCCAGTGAAAAATTATTATTTATTGTCCGTACATATGTCTTATGAATATTTCTCGAAAGACTGAGAATTAATGCAAAAGTATGTTCAGCAACAGTATTTTCTCCGTAGAAAGGTACATTTGAGACAATAATGCCTTTTTCCTTGCAGGCTTCTAAATCAATATGTTCAAAGCCTGTGGAACGTGTTGCTATAAATCTTAAAGAAGGCAGTTTTTCTATTATTCCACGAGTTATATTTGAATGCACAAAAACCGAAATTGCTTCACAATCTGCATATTCGGATATATCAGTTTCTGCAATGTTTTTGCTGAATGTTTTAACATTGTACTGATCTAATTTTTGAGAAAACTTTATAGCATCAGAATTTTCAATATCAAAAGCTGTAATATTCATTATTTATTCTCCTTTAGGAATATTTCTCTACTTCCTCCAGCCAATCTTTACATGCAGTATCTGTAGACATTCTCCAGGATACTCTTGAAGATAAATCTACCATACCGATTTTTGGCCCGTCAGCAGAAGCATTTCTCTTAAACTGCTGTGTCGAGAATCTTATATAGAAATTTCTCAACCATTTTTTTATTGTTTCCAGGTCGTATACATTTTCAAACGCATTTCTTGCAAGGTCAATAATTTTTTGAGGGCTGGCACCAAAACGCACATGCCAGTATAGGAAAAAATCATTTAGTTCATAAGGACCGATTTTTTCTTCTGTAAGCTGGGTTATCTGTCCCTCAAAACCGGGAGGCAGAAGTTCTGGGCTTATAGGAGTTTCAAGAATAGAGAAGAGAACGGAAGTTAATTTCTCAGGGTCTGCAACAGCCCATTGATTAACCTTTTCTGCAGCTGCCCATTTTATAATGAATTGTATCAAGGTTTTTGGTATTCCTGAGTTTATATCAAACATTGAAATCTGGTCTCCGGCATAGGTAGACCAGCCTAGCGCTTTTTCAGAAAGGTCTCCGGTGCCCAGTACCAACCCATTAAGCTTGTTAGCATATGACATCAACAAAAGGGTTCTGACTCTGGATTGTACGTTTTCAACCGTAATATCAGCTGTTTCGGGGTGTTCCCTTAACTTGGACAAAAGCTGTTCGAGAGTTGTTATTCCTTCAACCGCCGGACTGCCGATTGATTGGAGTACCAACTTGCATATTTCTCCGATGGAAGCTTCTATTAGCTCTGCACCGAGAGCAATAGCTAGTTCGCGGGCACTGGTTTTTGTTCCCTCGGTTGTTCCGAATCCGGGCATTGTGACACAAACAAGGTTTTTGCGGGAAAGGCCCATAGAATCTAAGGCATTTGACGCGGATAAAGCGGCGAGAGTTGAATCCAAGCCCCCGGAAACACCGAGGATTATACGCTGACAGCCTATTTTCTCCATCCTTGTACGCAGGGCATTTGTTTGTATCTCAAAAACCTCCCAGCACCTTAGGGAAAGGGTTGAAGAGTCAGAAGGTATAAATGGATAACGGTTGATTTTTCTTAAAAGTTTTTGATCATTATCCTGGGAAGCTGCTTCAAATGATATAAGCCGAAAGTCCTTGCGGTTTGTATCTGCACAATCTCCGAAGGTTCCCATAACCAATCGGTCATGTACCAGGCTTTCAAGGTCTATGTCGGTTGAGAGAAGTTGAGAATCCCGGCTAAAACGAGGTCCTTTTGCAATAATATTTCCGTTTTCGCATATAAAATGATGTCCATCCCAGGCAAGTTCCGAGGATTCTCCCGGAGAGGCGGAGGTATAAATATAGCAGCATTTTCCCTTATCAGAAGCACTTTTAGCAAGGAATTCCCTTATTTCTGCCTTGCCGATTGTAAAGTTTGAGGCTGATGGGTTTGCAAGAATGGTTGCACCCGAATTTATCTGATAAATGTGAGGAGATGCCTGTACAAAGAGGTCTTCACATATTTCAATTCCGATTCTACAGTTTGGAATGTTTGAGGCTGAAAAGAGTATATCTGTTCCAAAGGGAATTTGCCTGCCCAGATACTCTATATATTCCCCGGAAGGAACATTCCTTCCTGAGCGGAACCATCTGCTCTCTTCAAATTCACCGTAGTTCGGCAGATAACTTTTTGGAACGATACCAAGAATCTCTCCCTTTTGAATAACGATAGCGCAGTTATATAGGCTGTTTTCATATATTATAGGAAGGCCAAAGACTGCAAGAGTGCTAAAAGTTTTACTTTTATCTAGAAGCCATGCAATTGATTCTTCGGCCTGCTTAAGCAGATACATATTTCCGAAAAGGTCTTTTGCACTATAAGCCGTAATACTTAATTCAGGGAAACAAACCAATACGCTGTTTTCCTTATTTGCCTTTTTCCATAAATCGAAAAGCTGTTTTCTATTAAATTCAAAATCTGTAATCCTTACTTTTGGTACTGCGGCAGATACCCTTACAAATCCTCTCATAACTATTACCTCGAAAAAAAGTATAATTTCCTGTATATTAAGGAAATTATACTTTAATGAAAAATCATTTACAACTGTAAAGAATTCTTTTAGAATTAGGTTTCTTTCAAATCTGAATTTATGCAAAACTGTTTTACTTGTTCAAAAATATGAGGTGTCACATGAGCAGATATTCTTGTCCCTTTTTTCTCGTATTCTTCTTTTATTACATTAGAGTTTTGCTGCAGGAATGAAAGAATCCAGCTTTCGTGATATGGTATAAAGAATGTAGCTTTAAATGTTTTTAAGAAAAGCATTTTTGTAATCATATAAAGCAATCTGTCAATACCCGTATTTTGTTTGGATGAAACCTCAACATAGTTTTCTATTGAACGTGAGAAAGGATAGCGTTTGCTTTCACTGCTGATATCTGTTTTTGTAAACACAACTATTGTAGGCTTTTTAGCAACGCCGATATCATGAAGTATATTATTAACATCCGTAAGATTGGCATATATTTCATCAACAGTAGAATCAACTACGTGAATAATAATATCTGCATATTTGATTTCCTCAAGAGTTGATTTGAAAGCATCTCTCAAATCAGATGGAAGGTCTTTTATAAAACCAACCGAATCAACAACTGCAATCTGTTCTCCATTTGGAAGAGATACTTTTTTTGCAGCAGAATCTACAGATGAAAGAAGGGCATCGTCGGTTGATTCATTTAAGTTGCACATAGTATTAAGAAGCGAGGATTTACCCGAATTGACAAAGCCAATAAGAGCGGCTGTCGGTATTCTTCTTCGATTTTCTTTAGGACCGGAAAATTCCTTTTTTATATCATCAAGATCTTCAGCAAGGGTGCGTAATCTTGTGTAGATAGATTTTCTGTTAAATTCAAGCTTTTTTTGCCCTGGCGCCCTAAAGCCTATTCCTTTTTCAAAAGCGGGAAGATGCAATCCACTCTCACACAAACGGGGGAATATATATTTGAGCTGTGCCAGTTCAACCTGAATTTTGCTTTCTCTTGAGGCTGCCCTTCTGGAAAATATATCAAGGATCAAAGCCGGCCTGTCTATAATTTTTATGTTTAATATTCTTTCGAGATTTCTAATCTGTTTGCCGGAAAGCTCATTATCAAAAACAACCATATCTGGTTTTAATAATTCACACATTAAAGAAATTTCCGGAAGCTTATTTTCAGTTAAATAATATTCAGAATCCGGGCTGGAGACATTTATGATTAATTTTTCTATTACTTGCGCACCAGCGCTTTTAGTAATCTGCTCAAGCTCGCAAAGGGATTTGGAGCATAAAAGGCCCCGGTCATTAATCCCAGCAGAATTGTTAACACAAACCAGTAAAGCTTTTTCTTCTTCGCTTTTAACAGGGTATCTAATTGGGTTTGTTCTAAGACAGCTGTCAATTTCTTCTATAAGCTTAAATACTATTGAGAAGTTTTTTTCACCAAACTTAAAAGGACCAAAAAGGTCTGCTTTTTCAATCGAAAAATTATTGCCAATGGTAGGAATAGCGGCCATAAGCTTGGTAATCTTTCCGTTGGTTGTTCCAATAGAAACCATGCCATCAAGCCTGCAAGATAAAAGCTCATTAATATCTTCAGTGGAAAGACTGCCGTTTTCGGTTATATGCGTATGAATGCATCTGATCCCAGAAAGCAGGTTTTGGCCCTTGAATTTGCCAATGACGGGAAGGGAAGACTCACAATGGTCGCCAACAACTACACCCACAACTTTACCTTTGCGGGTTATGTATACAGCTATTTCATTGTTTATTATTCCGGTAAATTCCGCAAGCTTGACTACGAGCGTGTTTGGTATAAAATCGTTTTTTTGAATATCAAAGTCATATAGCTTTTCAAGCTCAAGGATTATGGCTTCTTGTAAAGAACCTATATCCCCAAACAGCAAAGAAGATACCTCCTTAAAGGAAAGTTTCACATTATGCTAGCTTGCATTATTATTTTTAATTTTTCTAGAGCTATATATAAAGATTAGAAGGGAATTTAAGTCGATTGAAGCAAACCTAATGTTTTTACTCTCAAAGTAATATAATAACTAAGAATAATAATAACATTTTTTTGCATATTACTCAATCATAGTTTTGGAAGAGTGGATAACGGCAAGGAAACATAAAGGAAGAACGGCACTACCGTTCTTCCTTTATGTTTCCTTTTCTAGCAGTGCTTTTTTTCGTCCTTGCAGCAGCAGAATACGATTAGGAGTACGAGAATTATCCATATACAGTTGTTATCTTCTGAACCAAAAAGACCCTTACAAAACATATCTTTACCTCCAAAGTGTTTTAATACATATTATGTAAGCAAATACAAAGTGTTACAAACTGATATTACATAAAAAGAACAACTTTATACTTGCAAAAAAAATGTTATAATAAATAAGAATAGCAGGTTTACAAAACAAGGAGGTGTCAAATGAAAAGCCAAACCGAATATCTTTATTTCAATACAAGAAATCATAGAGAATATGTAAATATAACTGAAAAAGTTGAAGAAGTTGTAAAAAGCAGCGGAATTCAAGAGGGATTTATACTTGTCTCTGCTATGCATATTACTGCAGGAGTATATATTAATGATGCAGAAGACGGAATAATAAATGATATTGACGAGATGCTGGAAAAAATTGCTCCGTTTAAGGAAGATTATAAACATCATCGCACTGGCGAATCAAATGGGGATAGTCATTTAAAGAGCCTTTTAATAGGGCATGAGGTTACTGTGCCTATAACCAGAGGAAAGTTGGATTTGGGACCTTGGCAGCAGATATATTATGCGGAATTTGACGGACAAAGGAAGAAGAGGTTGGTAATTAAAGCTATTGGGGAATAGCTTTAATTACCATTAATAAAATTAAAAAGTGACTTTGGAGAATCCTTTATTGCCGATTTTGACCGACCAAAATCGGCGGAAAAGTCGCCGCTCGCCGCGGAGGCTATCACGGGTACAAGAAAAAACTTTCCCGAGTTTTTTCTAAACAGTTACATAAGTGACCAAGCAGAAGCCTCTAAGGTACAAGAAAACTTCGTTTTCTAAACTGTTACACTAGCGAGCGAGAATAATCTCTATAAATAAAAAATATAAGGAGAATACAATGAAAGAAATAAAAATTGCCCCTTCAATTTTATCGGCAGATTTCGCCAACCTTGGCGAAGAAATTAAAAAAGTTGAGGATGCGGGAGCAGATATGCTGCATATTGATGTAATGGACGGGCATTTTGTACCGAATATAACAATAGGAGTTCCTGTAGTAAAATCTATTAAAAAGTATGCGAAAATTCCATTGGATGTACATTTGATGATAGAAAACCCGGAGCTTTATGTTGAAGCGTTTGCAGATGCGGGAGCAGACATAATCACCTTTCATATAGAAGCTACGAACCACGCACATAGACTTGTGCAGAAAATAAAGAGCCTTGGGAAAAAAGCGGGAGTATCGCTTAATCCAGCTACTCCGATAAGCGCAATAGAACATATAAAAAATGATGTTGACCTAATACTTATAATGAGCGTAAATCCCGGTTTTGGCGGGCAGGAATATATAGACGGAATGGAAGAAAAAATAAGGGCATTAAAAGGTGTTAAGGCAGAACTCCAGGTTGATGGCGGCATAACTTTAGGCAATATCAACAAAGCCGCATCGGCAGGAGTAGACATTGTTGTTGCGGGGACTGCGATTTTTGGTGCTAGTTCTCCGGCGGCTGCAGTTGTTGAGTTAAGAAATGCTGCAAATGACAAAAAAAATTGAGAATATAATCACCATTATATATAGTGTTGAACAGCTTACGAAAAAATGTTTTTAGTGTCTTAATTATCAATTATAGATTGAATTTTGGGAGGAAAATTGATGAAGATAGCAATAGGAAGCGATCATGGCGGGTATAACTTAAAAGAAGCTGTAAAGAAGCACCTTTCGGAAAAGGGCGTTGAATTTAATGACATGGGGGCGTATTCAACTGACTCATGCGATTATCCGGATTATGCTGTTAAGACAGCACAAGCAGTAGCTTTGGGTGAATATGATAAGGGCATTCTGATTTGCGGCACAGGAATAGGTATAAGCATAGCGGCAAATAAAGTAAAAGGCATAAGGGCCGCTTTGTGCGGAGATACGTTTTCTGCAAGAATGAGCAGAGAACATAATGATTCAAATATACTTTGCATGGGAGAAAGGGTAGTAGGAATCGGGCTTGCTATGGATATCGTCGATGAGTGGCTAAATGGTGTTTTTGCAGGCGGCAGACATATGAATAGGGTTCAAAAAATAGCTGATATAGAAAAAATGTAAAAACAAACATAGGCTAGAAATACTTAGAAAAAAAGGTAATAAACTATACTTAAAAAATAGTGCAAAATATGAAATTTTTTGCTATAATTAAAAGTAAACTAGGACATAGGGAGTTATTCTGATGCATATAATTCCTGCAATTAGATTTTATTGAAAAATTTCTCAATTTTTGCTTTTCTTAAAAGGTTTCATGACTTACAAATAAATACTGGTATATTCGATATACAAAGGAAGGAATGTTTATGCCTGCACAGTTTAATGCCAAGGCGTATAATACACGAAGAAGGCTGGGAGAAATTCTGGTTGAAGCTGGATGTGTTACTGAAGAACAAATACAAAAGGCTTTGGAAATCCAGAAAGAAACAGGAGATAAGCTTGGAGAAATCCTTGTAAAAGAAGGCTATGTGAATGAAGAGCAGATTCTTAAAGTTATAGAGTCCCAGTTCGGAATTCAGTATGTTGATATTACAAAGGTTTACATAGATGCCGAAGCTGTAAAAATGATTCCCGAAGAATTGTGCCGAAAACATGTTGTTGCAGCAATTGAAGTTGCAAATGGCGAGATAACCCTTGCTATGAAAGATCCATTGAACTATTATGCAATTGAAGATATAAAGCTGATAGTTGCTTTGCCGATAAAACCTGTCATTTCTTCTGAAGCTGCTATCTATTCAACTATAGAAAAATACTTTGGAAAGCAGAACGCTGAAAAAGCGGTACAGGAATTTGAAAAAGAGTTTGTGTCAGGAGATACAAAGGCAGAAACTGCTGAAAGCATAAAAGAGATTGATAATGCACCAATAGTAAAATACGTTAATTCGATAATTGAGAACTCAATTAGAAATAATGCCAGCGATATACATATAGAACCAGAAGATGACTGTATCCGCGTAAGGATTAGAGTTGACGGAATCTTAAATGAAATAATGAAATCACCGCTAAATATGCTTAATGCCATAATCACCAGAATAAAGGTTATGGCTGATATGAATGTGGCTGAAAAAAGAGTCCCTCAGGATGGAAGAATTGCTTTTAAAATTGAAAACAGAAACATTGACCTCCGTGTATCAACAATTCCAACAATATACGGAGAAAAAACCGTTATGAGGGTGCTTGATAAAACAAACTTTCTGCTCTCAAAGAGCAATCTGGGATTATCGGAGCACAATCTTGCAATATTCGACAGATTGGTTGAAAAACCGTATGGAATAATTCTTGTAACCGGGCCAACCGGAAGCGGAAAAACATCTACGCTATATACGATTCTTTCGGAAGTTAATGATATAAAGAAGAATATAATAACCCTTGAAGACCCGGTTGAATACAATCTTAAAGGCATTAACCAGATTCAGCTTAATTCCAAAGCAGGATTGACATTTGCAGCAGGCTTGAGGTCTATACTAAGGCAAGACCCTGATATAGTAATGGTGGGAGAAATAAGAGACTCGGAAACCGCCGAGATTTCAATACGTGCGGCTTTAACAGGACACCTTGTTTTGAGCACCCTCCACACAAACGATGCTCCAGGTGTAATCTCAAGGCTTACAGATATGGGCATTGAGCCGTTTTTGGTATCTTCAAGCTTAATCGGAATAATTGCACAAAGGTTGGTCAGAAAGATTTGCCCCCACTGTAAAAAAGAGCACATTCCTGATGACAGGGATTTAGCTCTTTTAGGTATAGAATTGAATGATGAAAGAAAGATTTATAAAGGAGCAGGATGCAGATTATGCGGACATTCCGGATATAAAGGCAGGACGGCCATATTTGAAATTATGGAAATAACCAAGGATTTGAGGCTTCTTATTGACCAGAGGACGCCTACAGAGAACCTCAGAGACCAAGCGGTAACAGAGGGGATGGTTACCTTGAGAGAAAGCTGTAAACATATGATACTCGAGGGAGTAACCACGATTGAAGAAATGATAAGGATAACTTATGCTTAATTAGTTGACAACTCACCCATCTACCTTCCCTCTCTCAAGATAGAGGGAAGAAAGGGTAAATTCTTCGAAGAAGGTCTAATACCCCTCTATTTTAAGAGAGGGGATAGAGGTGAGTTATAGGGGAAATCCGCCTATGTAAAAAGATTTGGAAAGGAGATGAAACAGAACAACAGAAAGTTAAGTAAAATGCAGTGGTAATTGTAAAGGAGTACGGTAAATAAAAAAATCAAAGGAGGATGGGTAAGGTTGAAGAATAATAAAGGTTTTACACTTATTGAATTAATGATAGCTATAGCTATTATCGGGATTCTTGCACTCGTGCTTATACCAAGAGTTGCAGGAGTAAAGAACCAGGCAAGAGAAGCAGGTCTTGATACAAACGTTAGAATGGCAGCTTCTATAGCAGAAGCATTGATTGAATCATATGAGGGAACTGAAGCAGGATGTGACGATATTGAACTCGCACTTGTTTCAAGATTACGTGCAAATGGAATGAAAAATCCATTAACCAAGGTGGCATTTGTTGGAACAGCTGCAGCTGATACTGCTACAGACCCTGATACTCCAGCTTTTACAGCAGGTAACAGAGCTTTTCTTTATGAATCAGACGCAACAGCTGATATGACTGCTGCAGTACAGTTAATAACAATGGCTGGTACAACTGATCCTAATTTCTCAGGAGTAGTTGAGTATGATGCTTTTGTTGATGCTAGTGGCAAGCTAAGAGTCACATTTACTCCGCATGATGTTAATGGAACTGTACTTGCAAATAAAGCAGTAACAACAAACTAATACCTAAAGAGAAAATTTCCTTACCCGTACTCCTTTACATTTACCCGTGCATTTTACCGATTGAAGTTTATACAAAAGAAAGGATAAAGCTATGCCAGTATACAAGTATTCGGCATTGAACGAGCATAATGAGATAATAAACGACAGTATTGATGCAGAAAGTCCTGAAGAGGTAAGACAATTGATTGCAGCAGAAGGACAAAAGCTGATAAAAATAAAGGCAGACCTATTTGCAAAAAGCAGATCAAGCAAACAGGAAATCAGGAATATTTCATCATCTGAGATAGCGGCATTTTGCAATCAGCTCAGCATAATAACAAAGTCTGGAATCAGCATATTAAAAGGGCTCCAAATGGTTAGAGACCAGACAGACAGTAAGAAGGTAAAAGAGCTTGCCGACAGCCTAAATATAAGCATCCAGAAAGGAAGCTCCCTTACGGATGCATTCAAAAACTGCGGGTTTAGGCTTCCGATGCTTCTTGTCAACATGGTTCAGGTTGGAGAAGTCAGCGGAAATCTTGATTCTATTTTTAAGAAAATGGCTGAGTATTATGAGAAAGAAACCAGAACCAAAAAGAAGATTTCTTCGGCACTTATTTATCCATGCATCCTTGTATGTATCGCTACTGCTGTAATTATCATCTTCACTTTTTTCGTTCTTCCGGAGCTTGTTGGAATAATTTCTGAGAATGGGGTAGAACTCCCGCTTCTTACAAAAATTCTTATGGGAACCGCGCATTTTGTGGCAAACAATCTGGCTGCAGTATTACTTTCTATTGCGGCTTTAGTTGTTTTATACATTAAAGCTGTTCCTTATCAATTCAAGGTGCGATGTAAAACATACCTTATGTTTAAAACCCCTATGATTTCAAGGGTTGCAGTCGACTTTTTAACTGCAAGGGTGGCAAGAACAATGGGCATGCTCATAAACACGGGTTTGCCTATGCTTATAATTATGGATACGCTTGAAAAGGTAGTAGGGAATGAGAAGCTCAGCAAAGGAATTTCTGAAGCAAAAGACAGAATAAATAAGGGTGAGTCCCTTTCGGCAAGCTTTGAGCAAATCGGGTTTTTTGACAATATGGTAACAAATATTATTTCAATCAGCGAAGAAACAGGAACTCTGGCAGATTCTATGAATGATTTAGCGGATTATTATGATGAAAAATTTGATTCGGGAATAGCAAAAGCAATTTCTTTGCTTGAACCGATGTTTACTCTTATAATGGGTGGAGTTATTGCGGCAATCCTTCTTTCGGTAATGCTTCCAATGTTTAATATGATTGGGTCTTTATCGGGAGGTAAGTAAATGTGAGGGGCAATATGAAAAATAAAGGTTTTACGCTTCTGGAAATAATGATAGTTATAGCCATCTTGGGAATTGTTATTGTTGTTGCCGCACCAAGGATGGGAGGCTCAAAAAACGACTTTAAATTATACACATCAGCAAGAAACCTTGTTTCTGATATCCGTTATGCCCAGGAGCTTAGCATAAGCACAAAAGATAACCACATAGTATTTTTTAATTTTGATGAAAACTGGTATGAAATCAGACAAATAATAGTTTCAGAAACGGGAAGAACCTTAAAAACGATAAAAAGAGTTGATTTCAGCGGAGGAATTACCTGTGAAAAAATAGTTGATGCATCAGGAAATTCTGTAGGAGAAGGATTTGTTTTTGACAGTACAGGTAAGCCGTTTGAGCCAGATGAGACAACTGCTTTTACTGATTTGACAACAATTTATCTTAAGGCATCAAACGTATATATTTATATAAAGATTACTCCTCAAACGGGAGAGGTGTCATTTGGTTGGAATTAGCTGCACGTATTAGAAAGTTTTTTAAAAAGAATAACGGTATTTCATTGGTGGAGATAATGATTTCAATCTCCATCCTTGGTATTTGTATGGCATATATTGCCTATGATTCAAGCCTTACTACAAAAACCATAAATGAAATGAATGAAAAAGACAAGATGCTTTATGCTGCGCAGGAAGCCATTGAAAGATACAAAACAGGCCTTATAAGCAGCAGCATAAATGGCTATTCTGTTGAGGTTGATGATTCGGGAGAAGACCCTTACCTTACAACCAATCTAAAAAAGGTAACAGTAACGGTTCATCCCAAAAATACCCGGCTTGGGATGCAGGACCTTGTTTTTGTTACATATATTCTTTTATTATCAAATGATGTTCCAAGTGAGACTACGAATTTAACTGCTGTACCTTCGGCTCAGAATATCACCCTTAATTGGTCAAGGGCAATTAATGCAAGTTCATACAGCGTAAAAAGAAGAGCAGAAAGCGAAACCAATTTTACCGCGATAGCAAGCGGAATCACCTCTGATATGTATACAGATACAGATGTTGAGGCCGGAATCCGCTATTACTATATTGTCTGGGCAGTAAACGATAATGGCAGCGGGCCTGAATCCAATGAGGCAAATGCAATTATAATAATAAACACAACAGGACTGGAGCCTACTGCAGATGCTTATGTCAGAGGAGGACTGTTTTATTCTTTTTCCAATTATGGAACAGCAAATGAACTTATTGCTAGAAATGGAAATAACAGCAGTCAAAAATATAACTCTTACCTAAAGTTTGATCTTTCATCAATTCAAGGAACGCTTATTTCTGCAAAACTCAGGATATATGGTTCTGCTAATGGAACGCTGAGTTCTGAAGTATCTACGGTTCCCGATGATGGTTGGACCGAAACCGGGATTACATGGTCAGATGCTCCAGCAGCAGGAAGCAGTCTTGGAACATTGTCTTTCAATTCAACTAATAGATATGTAGAGCTGAATGTAACAAACTACTGTAAAACAGAGCTTGCAGGGGATCAGACTGCCGGATTTTTATTTACTTCTCCAAACAGCACAACAGTTACAGCAGTTAGCCGTCATCCTTCAAGCAACAGGCCTCTGCTCGAAGTCGTCTGGACACCGGCTGCTGCTCCGCCAGCGCCGCAAAATCTTATAGCTGAGCC
This sequence comes from Ignavibacteriales bacterium, assembly GCA_050260055.1. Taxonomy (GTDB): domain Bacteria; phylum Bacillota; class Clostridia; order Acetivibrionales; family UBA4821; genus JBLMYQ01. The sequence continues at coordinate 98,296 of JBLNBO010000003.1, read as the reverse complement.
TGATGACTGCAAAGCAATACTTAGCTGGGATACGGTTATAGGTGCTGAGACTTATAATGTAAAAAGAAGCCTAACATCAGGCGGGCCGTATACAACAATAGCAAATGTTACAAGTGTAAGCTATACAGATTCTACAGTGACTAATGGGACAACCTATTATTATGTGGTTTCTGCTTTAAGCTCTACAGGAGAAGGCCTCGATTCAAACGAAGCAAGTACAACGCCGGACAAACGTGTGACAGTTACGTTAAACTCGAATGCAGATACTTATATCCGCGGAGGAACATATTCGGCAAATAATTATGGCAGTAATGCAAAGTTGGAAATTAAAAATGATATTGAAGGCTCGAACGAAAGAAGAATCGCCTATTTAAGATATAACCTTTCAAATCTGAATGGAGAAATTATAAGTGCACGCTTAAGAGTTTATGGAAGCAATCTGGACGATTCAACTACAGTTAATATGGGTTTATATCAAGTTGATGATTCAGATTGGGAAGAAAACACAATGACTTACAGCAATGCGCCTGCATTAGGAGAAGAAATTGGTTCTGTACAAGTTGATAATACTCAATCGTATAAAGAGATAAATGTAACTGATTATATTAAAACTATAATGGCTGGAACTAAAATTGCGAGCGTTGCATATGCAGGCAAAGATTCAGCCAAGCTGCTCTCTTTTAACAGTAAAGAGAGTATATCAAATAAGCCGGAGCTTATTATTTTAAAGACTCTGCAAAAGCCAGATGCTCCGCTGGACCTAAAAGCTGTTCCTGATAATGCACAAGTAACATTATCATGGAGTGCATCTTCGCAGGTGGATAGTTATACAATCAAGAGAAGCACAACTGATGGAGGGCCATATGCTGTTCTGGCTTCAGGACTAACGTCAGCAGCTTATGTTGATAACAGTGTGACAAATGGAACTGAATATTATTATGTTGTTTCTGCTATAAATGCTGCCGGAGAAAGTGCCGATTCCAATCAGGCATCTGCGACACCTAACACAGCTATAACCGTAACCAAAAATCCTGCGGCAGATGCCAGAGTTGAAAGTTATTATCCAAGTACCAACTATGGAACCAATACAGTTCTTGGGGTTGTTAATGACGGAGTGAATAATAAAAAGACATATCTAAGGTTCAGCCTAGCAGGCTATACAAATAATACTCCGGTTTCTGCGAAATTAAGAGTATATGGAAAGACCTCTGCAAGTTCCATAGATTTAAAGGCATATAAGGTTTCAAATACAACTTGGATTGAAAGCGGCATGGGGTCAATTACATGGAACAATGCGCCTATCCTTGAAAGTGAAGTTGGTACCGTCAATATGAATACTACCCAGCAGTATTACGAGATTGATGTTTCAAATTATATTGCCGAGCAGATAGATACAGCAGGAGGCCTGATAAGTATTGGGCTTAATGTCTCTTCGAATACAGTTTCAATCAACAGTAAAGAAGCCGCATCAAACAAGCCGGAGTTAATAGTCAAGATGGTTGAAGGAGTGCCTAAGGTGCCGCAGAATCTTGTCGGTACAGGTATTAATACAAAGGCAAATCTGACCTGGACTGCTTCAGATGGGGCGGTAAGCTACAAGCTCAAAGTAAGCAGTTATCCTAAAGGGCCTTATACTACAAGGGTTTCGGGGATAACATCAACATCCTATCAGGATATTAATCTTATAAATGATACAAAGTATTACTATGTAGTTAGTGCAGTAAATGCAAAAGGAGAGAGTACTAATTCAAATGAAGTCTGTGTAATCCCGGCTGCTTCTCGTACAACCAGGATATTTTACCCTACTGATGATGCATACTTTAGAGGCGGCGCGTATGTGGACATAAATTATGGAACAGACCCGAACCTTTATGATTGTTACTCTTTTTCAACAACTTCAGACAAACTTAGAGAAACATATATAAAGTTTGACATGACAGGGCTGCCTTCTTCTCCGGTGAGCGCTCAGCTGATATTAAAAGGAAAAAATACCGCTGGCGGCAATAACATAACCATGTATGTTTATAAAGTAACTGATGATTCATGGAGCGAATATACAATAACCCAAAGCAACTCTCCGTCTAGCGATTGGTGGGTTCAAAACACATTTTCGGTTACCTCGACATATGCTCAATGTACTGCAGATGTGACATCATATGCTCAGCAGGAGTATTCTGATAAAACTCTCAGTCTAAATATTTATTCCAGGACATCAAACAAGATTGTTATGTTTAGCAGTAAGGAAGGACCGGATATTCCAATGTTGAAAGTGACTTATTAAAAATACTATAGCAACCAATTATAGTTGTGTTTTCCGGAGGATAAAATGAGAAATTCTAGAAACGGGTTCACTTTACTGGAAGTAATAGTAACTATTGGTATTTTCAGTTTGGTTATAGGATATTTTATGATATACTTTACCCATGAAATTAAGCAGTATTATTCAAAAGAGAATGATATTGAAATTAAACAGGACGCAAGGATTGCATTAGACCGTATTGTTACAAAAATAAGGAGCAATACAGGCCTGGTTGTAGAGATAGGAGCAGAAGGAACAGTAACTAAAATCAGGAATGAAAATGATGCAGTAATAATCAATACCAATCAGGCTGATTCAGATGGAGAGATAAACTATTACTATGATAATTCAAAGAATAATGGAGAGCTAAGAGATATCCAAGGCAACAAAATTATTGGAAATATAAAAGAATTTTCAATTAAAAGAGATAATGACAATGACCAAATCCTAATAATTACAATTTCTTGTGGGAATCAAAGAAGCGGCGAGAATAAAACATATTCAACTGCAGTAAGGCTTCACTAACCCATCTGTTTCCTTCTCTCACATCAGGCGAGGGAAGGAAAGACAAATATATGGAGGAATAAAAGTGAAAGAAAAGAAAGGGCAAGAAGGGGCAATAATTTTATTTGTCGTAATAATCGTAGCCATTATTGGCATACTGTATTCTTCTGTATATGCCCTTATCAGCTCTGAGAGAAAAATCCATCAATCAGTTGAAAACCGCATGAAGGCTTATTATATTGCTGAAAGTGGAATTGAAAGAGCAGAAGCCATAATAAAGGCAAGCGATCCAGACCATATTCCCGAGGGTTTTACCTTGAATAAGCCTTTTGAAACGCAATATCCTGAAGAACACAGTATTACTGTTGTCATAGAAAAAAATGTTCCTTCTTACAAAATAACATCAGAGGGAAAATTTAGGGCTACAAAAAGAAAAATTGAAGCAGAGGTAATCAAACAAGATACTAACTTTAACATACAATACTGGAAGGAAATCAACTAAAAAGAGGAGATACTTATGTCAGGTTCATGGGAATTGTGCATCAGTATACAGGAAAACACATATAAGTTTACTGAATGCAGATATAACAAAAAGAAAAATAAGATAGAAGTAGCAAAAGCTGTACAGCTGGATGTGCCTGAAGAATTTGCAAGGTCCAAGGACCCTGCAGGCAGGGAAGCTGTGGCGGGTCTTGTTCGTAAAGCTTTAAAAAACAACGGTCTTAAAGAAAACAAGTACAAGCTTTGCATTTCAGACAAAGGAATCATTACCCGTGTGGTCAAACTCCCTAATATGGAATTTAAAGATTTGAAAAATTTTATGAAGCTTAGCATAAAACAGTATTTCCCAATTAAGCCAGAGGAATATCTTTTTGATTATAAAATTCAGGAAATTAACGAAAAGGATGAGAAGGCATACTACATTGTTTTGTTGGTGGCAATTCCAAAGAGCACTGTAGAATATTACGCAGAGATATTTTTAAAATGCAAGCTAAAGCCCAAAATTATAAGCATATACTCTGATGCAGTAAGCGATTTATTTATAAAGCTGGTTGGCAATGATTGTGCAATAATGGATATGACATATGATCAGACTGAATTTTTGATGCTTGAAGGTAAAAGTTTGTTTATAAACTCAATAATCAGCTTTGCCATACCAAAGCCGGAAGACGGCATAGATGAGCAAGTGCACTTAAATAATCTTCAGATAGAAGAGCTTGGAGAAGATTTTACATCTGCCGTTGATACATTGAAAAACTATCTTAACTTCTTTTCTACAAGGCATCACGGGAAAAGCCTGGAAGAGGTATATATTATTGGAAGAGGGGCTATGTTAAGCCAAGCCGCAGAGTATATACAAGACAATCTTGGTATAAAGGTTAGGCCCGGCAATACAGAGTTTTCTAAGAGCTTTTTGACAACTACAATGCCTCTTAAGATGAAAAGCAAGTTCCATCCTGAAAGATACTTCGGTTGTTTTGGTTTGCTGATGGGAGGGTCGGACAAATGAAGCAGAAAAAGAAGCAAGTTAATAAGAATATAAATTTTGTGCCTGATTTTGTGATTAAACAAAGGAAGGCTGTACAAAGAATGTTTTTAGTTGCATTTGCAACAGCTATCTTTACCCTTACTTCTTTTGGTATTTATTATGTTCCAGAACTCAAAATATTTTCTCTTCAAGAGAGAATCGATAATCTGGATAGAGAAATTGAATTCTTCAAAGATATTCAAGACCTTTATAATAATCTAAATGCCGCAAAAGAAAAACTTGAAAACAAAAAGAAAATAATTGAGGAAATAAGCAAGAATGAATTTGATATAGTTCCCCTTATAGATAAACTAACTTCGGCAGTACCTCAAGGAGTCGAAATAACATACATCGGATTTAATGACAAACTCGAGGTATCGGTGTCTTATATTATCAATAATCCTATTGAAGCAAATGCACTTGTCGACAACTTAAATAAGCTTAATATTTTTGAGCAGGTTGATATGCCTACCATTCCTATTGCTGATAAGAAAACAGAGATTAGTTTTAAACTCAAGCTTAGGAAATTAAAGCTTAGCAGTAACTAGACAACAGGAAAGAAAGGTGCTTAGGATATGAATAAGGAAAAAATCCAGAAGATAATTTTTGCCGTAATAGTTTTTTTGGGAGTCGGCTATGGAGTTTATGAATACTACCTTTCTATTTCAAATGAGAGGATAGAGGTTCTTAACCATGAATATAAATTCAAATATGAGCAGGCCAAAAAGTTAGAAGTCTGGAGCGAAAAGAAAACAGAAGCAAAAAGAATGATTAATGATTATGAGAAGCAGATAAAACAGCTTAATCAGATAATCCCTTCCAAAAGTGAAAGCGGGAATATCACTATGGAAATGTATAAGCTGATAAAAGAAGGCAATATCAAGGCTGAAAATGTTGATATGAGCTTCCCTACTGAAAATGAAAAATTTAATATTACTAGATTCTCAATTCAGTTAAGCGGTACTCTTGATGAGATTAAATCAGCAATAAATTATTTTAAAGGGTTTGATAGAAAGCTTGTAATCAAGAGCTTTTATATTCAGGCAAATCCAAAAAATTACTCAGGGAGAATAGAAGTAGACTTGTACAGTATGAAAGATTAAGCTTTAAAGAATTAGCTTTGAAGGAATTTGGGGGAAGTATATTGGACAAGAATAGGGTGCAAAAATTAATATTTGGTATTCTTGTCGTATCTGGAATCGGGTACGCATACTTTACCTATGTCTTTAGCAATCAGGTTATTAAAATAGATACCTTTCAAGTAAAAATCGAAGAAAAGGCAAAAAAGCTTTCAGAGCTTGATATGATAAGAAAAGACATTAAAGGAAACACTGATAAACTATCAAAGATGGAAAATGAGTTAAAGGATATTGGCAAACAAATTCCCAATGCAAATCAAATAAATCAATTAAATCTGGAGCTCTACTACTATGTAAAAGCTCACAATTTACAAATCTCAAATCTGGAAGCTCAGGGTAAGGAAACAGAGGCCGGCAAGAAATATGGCAAGCAACCTATAAGAGTTAATGTTACAGGAAAAAAACAGGATATAATTGATTTTATAAATTACTTAAAGGCAAGTCCAATTAAAATGAAAATAACACAGGGAGAACTAAGGATAATTAGCGTTGAAGAATGGTCGCTGAACATGAAGGTTGAAACATACTATATGAAAGAGAAGGGAGAAAAATAGAACCCTTCTTTTTTGTTAGGTAAAATTCGCAGGTTATTCAAGGATAACCCTTCTATACATACTGAACCCGTAAGGCTCATCTTTAATATACTGGCCTCTGTTCCTTTTTAATATTATAAAAAACAGCATCATAATATCTCCGGCCGCACCGGAGATGTTTGTTAATACACAGATGACGATATAGTAAAGATATTGGGGGAAAGCAATGAAAGCCAATACTGCCGCAATTGTTCCGGTTATCAATGGAAGTATGAGGGTTAAAATAAAATTGTTTGTTGGATAATACAGGCCCGACTTTTCCATACAATAAGGGCACAACCATTTGATTCCGTATTTTACCTTGCCGCCGCTTAGCCTATAACCGATTCCATGACTGTATTCATGAAGCACTGCCTGAAAAAGCACTGCCGCATATGCTATCCACAGATTAGAATTTGCTAGCAGTTTCTCACCGAGAATATCTGTTGAAAATGTAAAATATAAATACAAAAAACCGTAAAAGCCGGCTGCAAATACTATACCTGCGGCAATATTCAAAATTACTGTAATAACCCAGTTAAGCCTGAATTCATCAACTAATTCATAATTCAAAAAAATCACTCCTGGATAATAATTCTTAAAAGTTTCTCCAAGAGTGATTTAAAATATACAATAATAGACTTAGTGGGTTGGCGCCCTATGGGTATAAAAGATATTATTTATTTAAGAGTCTTGAATATTATTTTCTCCAATATATTCAAATCTAAAAACGTCTTTTCCTTCGTGATTGATTACTTCCTCAAACATTGATCTTGGTCTTATCCAAAAAGAGCCTATGCCTCCGGTACGGCATTCATGAAGAGACATATAAACGACATAATCTTCTAGGGTTTCACTATGTTTTGCAACTCCGATTACTTGATATAGTCCGCCCTTGTAATGCTTATATTTACCGCTTTTTATCTCCATAGTTTGTTCTCCTTATTTTGTTTCTGACTCTTCCAAATATTCATCATAACTCATTTGCTTGTCAATCAATCCATCTGGAGTAATTTCCATTATCCTGTTTGCAACAGTTTGAACAAATTGATGGTCGTGTGATGTAAAAAACATAGTGCCTTTGAAATTAATCAGGCCATTATTCAAAGCAGTGATGGATTCCAAATCAAGGTGATTTGTAGGCTCGTCAAGCATTAATACATTTGCACCATTAAGCATCATTTTTGACAACATACAGCGAACCTTTTCTCCTCCGGAAAGGACCTTAGCCTGCTTTTGTGATTCTTCACCCGAAAACAGCATTCGGCCTAAGAAGCCTCTTAGGTATGTTTCTGTCTGATCTTTAGAGTACTGTCTAAGCCAGTCAACAAGATTCAATTCCACATTATCGAAAAACTCCGAGTTGTCTTTCGGAAAATATGCCTGGGAAGTTGTTACGCCCCATTTGAAGTCTCCGCTGTCAGGGGAATCCTCTCCCATTAAAATATTGAACAAAGTAGTTTTTGCAAGACCGTTGGTACCTACAAAAGCAATTTTATCGCCTTTATTTACTACAAAGCTGATATTGTTTAATACTTTTTCTCCGGCAATTTCTTTTGATAGATTGGTTACCATTAATAAATCGTTTCCAGCTTCCCGGTCCGGCTTAAATTCTATAAACGGATATTTGCGCGAAGATGGTTTAATGTCTTCGATAGTAAGCTTTTCTAAAAGCTTCTTACGAGAAGTAGCCTGCTTTGATTTAGAAGCATTTGCGCTGAACCTTTGAATGAACTCCTGCAGCTCCGCAATTTTTGCTTCTGTCTTTTTGTTTAAATCTCTTGCCTGTTGAAGAGCAAGCTGACTTGACTCATACCAGAAGTCATAGTTGCCAGTATATAGTTGAATCTTGCCGTAGTCTATATCTGCAATATGTGTGCAAACTTTGTTTAAAAAGTGCCTGTCGTGCGAAACAACTATAACTGTGTTTTCAAAATTATATAAAAAGTTTTCAAGCCAGGTAATTGAGGCAAGATCCAAATGGTTTGTAGGTTCATCAAGCAGTAGAATATCGGGATTACCAAACAAAGCTTGAGCTAAAAGAACTCGAACCTTTTCATTGTCATCCAGTTCCTTCGTCAGTTTTTGATGAAGTTCTTCGCTTATACCTAAGCCATTTAGAAGAATTGCAGCCTGCGTTTCAGCATCCCATCCATTAAGTTCTGCAAATTCGCTTTCTAATTCAGAGATTTTTATGCCGTCTTCTTCAGAAAAATCCGGTTTGGAATACAGGACTTCTTTTTCCTGCATAATTTCGTAAAGTCTGTGGTGTCCCATTATTACTGTTTTTATAACTTCAAATTCATCAAACTCAAAATGATTTTGTTTTAAAACAGCCAGCCTTTCGCCGGGAGTAATTAATACTTCTCCTCTGTTTGCTTCAGCTTCGCCGGAGAGTATTTTTAGAAAAGTTGATTTACCAGAGCCGTTTGCCCCAATAAGGCCATAACAGTTTCCTGAGGTAAACTTAATAGTTACATCTTCAAACAATAAACGGCCGCCATATCTTAGAGTGATTCCATTTGTGCTAATCAAAGAGATACCTTCCTTTATAATTTAATATTTAAACAACTTACGTATTATACCACAGAGAAATAGTCTACTCCAGTATTTCTACATATTTTTACGCAAAAAATACACAGTAATAAATCAATGAAGAAAATGGAAAATTAAAGAAGATAATAGCTGTTATACATTGACCGCTAAAAGAGAGTGTGATATTATTTTAAAGATATATACCAATATTAAATTATATTAGCTGAAACACTTGTTGCTAAGGTTTATCAAAAAGGCTCTGCCGAAATGGGAGAAAGGTTGCGAAGAAAGCAAAGGACAGTAAAAAAGGAGATGGTTGGAATGGAAAATGAGGGCAAAAAGACGTTGGTTGTAAATCTGTTTGGAGGGGCCGGAACTGGCAAAAGTACTCTGCTGTACGGATTGATGTGGATACTTAAAGTCTTCGGAATGGTTGTTGAAGCTGCAATCGAGTTTCCCAAAAGCCTGGTCTGGGAAAAACGGTATTGGACCCTAAAGCGGCAGATTTATATCTTTGGAAAACATACCAAGATACTTGAAAATCTGGATGGAGAGGTTGAAATTGTTGTTAGTGAGGCTTCACCGCTGGTAAGCTTGTTCTATCTTGATCCGAAGGCAAGTTATGCAGAAGCATACAAGAACCTTATTCTTGAATATAGCAAGCAGTACAACAATGTTAATATCTTTGTAAACCGCGGAGACCTTGACTTTGAGATGGAAGGCCGTACCCAGGGGGACAGGGACGTTGCTGAAGAGCAGGGCCAGGGCTTCAGAAGAATCCTTGACGAATGCGGCATAGAGTATTATGTTGTTGAGTCCAAAAAAGGGCTGCTCAATTCAATAAAGCTTATTATGCAGACAGTCGTAATAATTCGCCGCCATTACAAAGAACTCACCGGAAGCACCCAGTTGGATGAAAAATTCATCGAGGCCGCTGAATTTATTAAACAAATGGAACTGCTCTTGCCGGAAGAAGAATAAAGCTTAAAGAAAAAGCTTCGCGTCAGCGAAGCTTTTTCTTTAAAGATATACTTAAACATTTTTTGTTTCAGGAATGGCCGAAGAGCTTCCCGGATGTCTTATGATCAGATAGATTATTATGCCGATTAGATTTGTAAGAAGAACCAGTAATGCCCATGGAAGCCTGGGGAGACTTCTTGTTTTTGCATCTATGAATACCCATACTACAACAAAGATTAAGGATATAAGTAAAGCAATTATCATAGCTATGAAAAAGATATCTCTATACACCTGGTGTTTTGTTACGATGCTGACATGGTCTGAAAGAACAATTTCTCTAAATTCATTTTCTTGGAAGAATGAAAATGGGTCAATAATAAATTCTGCAAAATAACCTTCGTTTATCATCTCAAACAAGCCAAAATGCGGCATCCGGAAAAAGTAGAGATTGAACTTTCCTGCGCTTGACTTCACTATTATAGTTTCGCATGGATAAGCAACTGGATTTTTCATTTTTTCATCGCGGGAGAGGGAAAAACTGCCGTCCGAATTAACATAGGCTTTATTTAAACGTGTTAGCTTCATTCCAATATTATTTGGAGAAGAAAGAACAAAGTTATTCCATTCAGGGTTCCCAAGTTCATATAATTTCTGCTGATTCCGTATGTTGCTTTTTCCGAATTTCCCAAAGAATAAGCATTTTAAATTATCATTCTGATCAAGAATATAGGTAAATCCCCCTAAATCTGAAAAGACATTAAACTTAGTCATTCCTGAAAACAAAGAGTCAGGTTTATCCGGAAATGTTTTATGTACAATATTGCCTGCCTGATCGGTAATTACTATTCCTACGGAATCCAGTTGACTTAAAAGAGGAATTGGCTTAATCTTTTCAAATCCGTTTGTTTCTGCATTATCAAGATATTTAATCAGGGTCTTATAAACCTGACTGTTTTCTTGGGGCATTTCTTCATTAATCAGAGCATTCATTTTCAGCATTCCTGCAAGCCCAACCAGAGCAATTACCAAAAAAATTATACTTATTATTTTAGAGGCTTTTCCAAAGAATGAACCTATCTTTTTAATCATAAAACATTCCTCCTATACTTTCTTATTGTTGGTAAAAAAATTAAAGATATTATTGATGAGAAAAGTGTGTATACTGCTAAAAGGGCTATCAAAAATAAGCTGCCATTTATTAAGTATGAATAAAGTGCAAAGAGGATTAATCCGATGAAGAAGATTGTTATCAAAGCTAAAGCAATACTTTCTTTCCTGGTTTGCCTTGTTTCCTTTATTTGAAGAGATTTCTTATTTAATAAAGGATTAATTGATGTAATAAAGGTTTCTACTTCTTGCATATCATTACTTACATCGCAGCTTTTATCCTTAAAGGATTTAAGCAATAATTTTGAGTCTACCAAAAATTCTTTACATGTTTTACATTCATTTACATGAGACTTAAGGTCATTAGGCAAAACCGCATCTTCAGAAAGGAATTCTATAACTTTTTGTTTAAATTCATCACATTTCATTGATTAAAGCCTCCTTTTTCATGAGCTTTCTTAAACGTTCAAGGGCATTATGAAGTTTCCATTTAACCTTTTTTTCGTTTATACTTAATATTTCTCCAATTTCTTTGTAACTTAGTTCATTTATGTAGTGAAGCACTATTATTGTCTTATCTTCTTTTGTTAATAAATTAAGGCCTTCATTTATTAAATAATGGTTTTCATTTTCTATAATTTCTTCTTCTACGCTTTTAAGGGGAGATTTGATTTCCTGGTATTCTTCAATATCTTCGGGCATCATTTTGTTTGAATGATTGCTGAAATAATTCATCATATTGTTGTATGCAATTCTGAATACCCAGCATGAAAAACTGGATTCCCTAAAAGGTATGAAGTTTTCTATATTTTCAATTATCTTTATTATTGTATCGTGTGTTAAATCCTGTGCGGTAGAAAGGTTCAAGTCGTGGTTTATAAAAAACTTCTGCAGAGGGAAATAATATCTTTTTATCAGTTCTTCAAAAGCAGACTTGTCTCCAGCCCGCGCATCATTTATAAGCTTTCTCTCATCCAATTTTTCACCCCCCCGTTAGCCCTTTCATAAAGTAAAACAGTTGACTTACAAAAAGGTTGCAGCTTTTCTAAAAAAAATTTTATCATTAGGAAGGTTTTTTTAACAGGATAAATTAAATATATTTCTGGATTGCTCGAATTGGGATAAAGCTTTAAAGCAATATCAATAAGCAGTTTTTGCAGAAGAAGATTAGACTTTCCGGGCTTTTTGGGCTATAGAAATAGTTATTGTAATCTTATTCCAGCCGTAGTATCATATAAATAGTTTTCTTTTTTAATTTATGAAATATGCTGCCAGAGCAAACAGCTCATATTAGTGCATGCAGGAAGTGATGCTGAGTATTGTCAGATATAAAATTTCTTTTGTGTGCTTATTGCTCAAACAGGATATTCATAAAAAAGGATAAAAAAAGGAGGGTTTCTTGGATGAAATTAAGAAAGGTTATCTTGACCCCAGAAAATGCGCCTCAGGTAGGATATTTGCTAAACCAGGTTATTGGTAGAGAAGTCGAGATTCGCAGCAAAGTTAACGCCAAAACCAAAGCAAACTGGTGGAACAAAGAGTGCGATTGCGAAACTTATTACAACGGAGAAGTAATCTTACGGCCTGAATCTCAAGAAAAGGCCCTAATCCAAATCAGCTTCGGCGGGGATTTATCAGTGGACTTATCACAAGGCGATATTATCAGTTTCTCCGGAGGGAATTTAGCTATTATTACAAAATTCTCTGCTTCTGAAACCGTATCGTATCTGCTGTCGATTATTCCCCTGAGAAAGAAAGCGGGAGGATTCAAAGGCTTGAATGATAGCCTTCGAGATGGCAATACCATCAGGGCTTTTCGCTCTGGAGGAGGCCTCCGTGTTATTCGAATTGAGAATTCCCGGGGAACGCTGGTCGGTTACGGCGAGTCCTACAGCGCTCGTCCTGCTTTGGTAGAAGCTAATAACGATTATCTCGCAGGCGGGCTTCCGTATGAATGTGTATACCTTACTGGAACATCCGCGGCAGAAAGCTACCTTGATGCCTGGGTATTATCTGGCAAAAAGTTCAAGGTGAGAATGGAAAACGGCCGAGTCTTTTTCAGGCTCACGGATTCGGAATACGGCTATGTCGCCGAAGTCCAGGGGAAGAGTTTCGCAGAAGCTCTTGGGAAGATAGAGGAATATCTGACTCCCCAACGGTATGCTTATTTAAGTAAGCTGCTTATAGAAAGAATGCATAGAGAGCTGGGGATTGCTTAGCCAATCTTATGAAAATTAATTTAAAACCGTCCTTCAAGGACGGTTTTTCTTTTAGGAGAAGTTTTAGAGCGACACCAAAAAGCAGTTTTTGCAGAAGAGTGATTTGCCTCTTACTAAGGCATAAAGACAACTTTTACGGATTGCAAAATATAGTGAATTTTGGTATAGTTTAGGAAATTAACAAAGAAAGATTATGTGTCGGTTAACAGGCTGTACAAGAACTTAACCCGACATAGTTTGATGATTTAATAGCTATAAGGACATGTGCCGGATATTTGTGTTCGCAGCCATGCTCGTGGCATGCGGATGGCATTTATTGGGGTAGCAAAAAACATTTTGGAGAGGAGTATGATTTGTGTCAGAAAAAAAGATTTTTTGCGTAAATTATTCTTTGCCAGGTGATGATGATGAATACATTCCATTAGAATCTGATCGTTCATTATTAGATGCGGACATAATAATATTTAATCCGGGTATTCCCTATAATTATCATTATAATGAAAGGTATAATGGAAAACCTGTGTTAGATCAGACATATTCTTTTAGAAGTTCTGAAGTTATTTTGCACTGGCAAAGAGAGTTGAAGGAGGCTTTTGATTCTGGGAAGACTATATTCATATTTTTAAGTAAACCTGAGGAAGTTTGTGTTTACACTGGAGAAAAACAATCTTCTGGAACGGGGAAATCAACAGTATACACAAATATTGTTCGACCTTTGAATAGTTATGATGTATTTCCTGTTAAAATTGGAAAAGTTATTCCGGTATCTGGAGAAGAAATTAGGGCTACAAAAGATATTGGTGTTCTATCCACATATTGGGGTGGGTTCTCGAAATATTCTCCGTTTGAAATTTATCTTGAAGGAGATTTTAATAGCAGTTTATTAACTACCAAATCAGGAAATAAAACTGTTGCAGCGAAATTTACAAATTCAAAAGGGGCCATTTTAATTATTCCACCCATTAAATACGACGAGAATAAATTCATTAAATATATTGATGAAGATGAAGATGAGTGGGAGTGGACGAAGGAAGGAAAAGCTTTTGGCAAAAAGTATATATCTTGCCTTATTGAAATTGATAAGGCAATAAAAAAAGGAGCAGCAGTATCACCATTACCAGCCTGGGCAAAAGACAGAAAATTTAGGCTTGGTATTGAAAATAAGCTAACTGAAAAGATATCTATTATTAATGACAAAATTGAAAAGCTTAAGGAACAAAAAACTAATATCGAAGTAGAGATTGAAAAGGAAGGTTTACTTCGGGGATTATTGTATGAACAGGGAAAACCTCTTGAACTATCAATTATTCATGCACTCGAAATATTGGGTTTTAAAGCAGAAGGATTTCAAAATGATGAATCTGAATTTGATGTGGTTTTTGTAGGTGATGAAGGGCGATTCATTGGAGAAGCTGAGGGAAGGGATAATAAAGCTATAAACATAGAAAAATTAAGCCAACTTGAAAGAAATATTCAAGAAGATTTTGCGCGCGATGAAGTTAATGAGTATGCTAAAGGGGTACTTTTTGGTAATGCCTACAGGCTCTTGTCACCAGAGGAAAGAACTGAGTTTTTTACTGAAAAGTGCTTTAGTGGGGCAAAACGATCAAATATAGCACTAATCAGAACAATTGATTTGTTCAATGTTGCTAAATATATAAAAGATACAAAAGATTCTAAATTCTCAAAGGAATGTAGAAAAGCGATTAAAAATACCTCTGGAGAGATTGTGAATTTTCCTGAGATATCTGTGAATGATGAAGAGGCAACTAAAGAAAAGCTGAAAAAAGTAAGGTGTAAAGATTAAGAAGCGGCCATCCGTGACCGCTAAGCTTTGGAGCCCGGCACACGTCTTATAACAATGCGCTACCGTAAAGTCGCGGTGAGAAAAGCAAGGAAGAAGGCTCCGCTCCACACCCCAATCGCTGGGAGGACAAGCCGCCGCCAAGGAGAATGGCCTTGCTGGTCCAGCTCTGTGATGCTGAGAGTGCAGGACGTTAGATGAATTTGGTCGTAAAAGGGACGCGTATATATGCGATTGCTCTAAAAATTGGATATATTTTAAGGGGTTGAGAATTATGAAGATTGAAAATTTACAAAAAGGATTAGCAGAGGAATTAACTAGTGGAACAAAAGATGTTGCAATTGATATAACTGAAGTTGGGCTAGACTCATTATTTAATGAAGGAGTAGCAAAAGAAATACCTGTAATAAAATCAATAGTTGCAGTCTGCAAGACAGGTTTAAATATTAAAGAACGATTTTTTACTAAAAAACTAATAAAATTTATATGTGAGTTTAAAAATGAGAGTATCGATACTATAAAATATAATGAATTTAAATACAAAATGCGGGATCCGAAATTCCAAGATAAGGTTACTGAAAGAATAATAATTATTCTCGATAGGCTTGAAGAATTGAATAGGACTAATATTATTTCAAAGTTAATTAAAGGATTTGTTGAGAGTAAGATTTCTTGGGATGAATTTTCAATGTTTTCAAAATATGTAGATTTTCTTACAAATGATGATATTAAGCTATTAAATTTCTTAAATACTAACTTAGTCAATGGTTATTGTATCAATACTTCAGAACATAAAGAATTGGAAGGGAATGCGAATAAGTTACTACAGTTTAATTTTGTAGAAATGAAAATTGTACATGGGATGGTTTTTGGTGTCACTCCGTCAACTATAATACATAAACTTACAGCTTTGGGTGTCAAATTTATTGATTGTATAAACGATAACTAATACTAATTATTAGGAGCACCCATCCATGGTTGCTTCTGAATTATTAGACGTCCGACATCACTTAACAATTCACTCTCGTATAGGTTTGCTGGCATTATTTGAGGAGCAGCCCCAATACCGAGCGATCAACAACGGGAAGCTTGTGCCGCATCCCAATCGCTGGGCGGACAAGCCGCCACCGAGGAAGAAGGGCTTTGCAAGTCCAACTCTGTGACGCCGAGAGTGTGGGATGCTATATGCAATAGCGACATATTTTTTAGGGAGGAATCTTTGTGAGCAGAGGGAAAAAAACCACAGTATTTGAGGATATTGTTGACACTTTTTATAGTGCCTCAATAATTTTATCCATATTTGTTTGGGGGAAGACAGCTAATATTTGGTTAGGAGCGTTAACCTTTCTCGGAAGTTTAGGACTATTATACCTAGCAATTAGTAAATATAAAAAGAATAAAAGGAAGAAGCTTTTTGAAAGTGGGATTGATGAAATTGATAATATGCGGGGAGAGGTATTTGAAGACTACTTATTAGAACATTTTAAGAATTTAGGTTATAGTGGACATTTAACTCCAAAAACTGATGATTATGGAGCAGATTTAGTTTTGAAGAAGGCCGGCAGAAAAGTTGTTGTTCAGGCAAAAAGATGGAAGATGAATGTTGGTGTTGATGCTATTCAACAAGTAATAGGAGCTATTAAGTACTATGATGCTAATAAAGGAATGGTAGTTACCAATAGTTCATTTACAGAAAACGCATATGATTTAGCAAATTCAAACGGAATTGAGCTCTGGGATAGAAAAAAACTTATAGAAATTATGAGCAAATCAAAGGGTAAGGAAATTGTTGAAAACGTAGTAAAAGAAAAACGAAGTAAGGGGGAAGAAGTTCAGAATGACGAAGTTTGCCCAAAATGTGGCCGTGCCTTATCAATGAAAAAAGGTAAATTTGGTAAGTTCTTAGGTTGTTCTGGATACCCAGCATGCAAATTTACAAGGAATATTTAATGTCGCTACTACATATAACAATGCACTCTCACAAGGACTGCACCGCAGCCCAATCAACGAGAATGCAGATAATCATAAAAGTGCAAGGAGGAAAAGCATGGAAATCAAAGTAATAAAAATGGAAAGTCAAAATATCGCAGTTGTATCAAGTGAAGATATCATCATCAACAATGTGCAAGACTCTTTAGATTTGATGGCAACTGTTAGGCATAACTATGATTGTGATAAAGTAGTCATCAATAAGAAAAACATTACGGAAGACTTTTTTGAATTAAAAACATGTATTGCTGGCGAGATAATGCAGAAATACATGAATTATGGAATGGCTCTTGCAATTATTGGCGATTTCGAAAAATACAATAGTAAGAGCTTAAAGGCTTTGATTTATGAATCTAATAAGGGCAACAAAATAATATTTAAAAGTACTGAAGCGGAGGCTTTAAAGTCGCTATGTTCGGCTTAATTAAAAAGTAATTTATGGTTTTCTAAATTGACAGAGAACTTGTCTCTTGGTAAACTATAAGTATCTATATTTTATGAAAAAATATGCCTAATTGTTCAAAATGTTATATTGCGGACAGGTCGGAAGCTTGATTAAACCTTAATAAAGGTGAGGGTTGTAAATTTTAAAGGAGGAAACAAAATGGAAATGGTATCGGCAGCGCAGATTGCAAAGAAAAATCTTATTATTACCCACGCTATGGAAATCAAAACATTACTCAATTCTGCAAATCTTAAAGACCAAGAACTAATTGATTTTATTACACTCCAGTGTGGAATAAGTGGAAAAATCAATTTCGCCGATTTATTGGCTGGATTCGAAAGTAAGTTTTATACCGGGCAAGAATTTAAGCCTCAAACGACACAAGGCAATTTAAAAGAAGAAGTTTTCAACCATATGAAAAAACTTTATGAGGAAATTCAAGACAAATGTTTTACTTTCGATGAAGATGCTATTCTCGGCAATTGTGATGAGTGCGGACTTTGTCAATGTGTTGATTGTGGAAACGGACAAGAAATGGACCTGCCTGAATTTATGGATTATTTCCGGAAAACACATTTGTAGTTAAACAAAAGGAACCATTTAGGGTTAACAACAATAAAGGATTTGATAAAGAAAAGACGTTATTTAATGAAGGAGGTAGAATAATAATGGGAAAAATATCGGAATTAATGAGAAAAATCAACGAGTGGGCATTAGACAAGAACGTGATTCGGAGGATTGAAGAATTAGAAGGCATGGTAGATGAGCTAAGAGAAAAGAAACAAGAAAGAGAAAAAGAAGGCTTGGTTTATAGTCCAAGGGTTCAAATGGGAAGAATTATAGGATTAAGTATGGAGATAAAAAGATTGAAAAAAAGAAGGTATAGATTCGGATTTATAAACTGGTGGGTCAATTTTTAACATAGGGTTATTAATCAGGTAAAAAAACTGCTGACATTATATAATGTCAGCAGTTTTTTATGGCAGGTCAGAGGGATTATCAAATGCTTCGGCAAGCTCGCATTTGCCTACGTCGCCACCCGCGAACGGGTCCCGGCTCCTTACGCGAAGCTAAAAACGTCCGTTTAGGACGTTCCATTAACGCTTCACGCCCTCTCAGGGTTCGAATCCCCGACCTTTTGGTTCGTAGGCATAATGGAACGTTATTTTATATGTTGAAAAATTAGAAATTGAATCCCTAAAAACACCAATTCATACTAGCATATATATTAAAATCATGATATAATTTTATGAAATAAGCTTTTAAAATATATGACTGTAGTCTGCATCAAAGCAAGGTCTTTGCATAGATGGGTAATAAGAATGTCAATAAGTTATTTGAAAAATTTAATATCTGTTTTTAAGGATAAAAAAGAAATAAGGAGGATGTTTATGAAAAAGGAAGTTAAAAAAATTGATTTAAGTACGTACCTTGAAGAAATCAAAAGAACAGGTGTAATTGAAAAAATAACTGTAACATTAGAAGATGAAATGTTTATTTTTAATTCAAACAAAACAGAAACAAAAATTGAGTTACCAAAAAGGGACGTTTGCATTAGACTAACTTCCAGTGAAGTCCCAAAACTCGAAGATTTAAGTTTGTTTAAGGATTTGCTAGCTAGTCACCGGGATAACCTATTTAAAGACAACGTAGAAATTAATGCGGCATTAAGCCAATTAGAAACAAATTTTCAATTTGTACCGTTAGGATTGCTTCCTATTTACAAAAAGGCAATGAAACCACTTGTGTCGCTGGTTATGTTTTTTAAAGGAGTATCTAAAAAAGAAAAGATAAACCAAAATCTAACTGGTATTCTTTTGGGGGTTATTTTAAAAATCGTTAGCCAAAACAGTTTGAATTTATATCCTAAAGAAAAGAACGAATTAATAGCAATACTTGAGAATATTCGGTATATATCTGAGAGAATATTAGCAGAAGCGATAAAATCTACAGAAAGAGACATGAAAGTTCTCAATGGAGAAATGATTGGATAATTGACTTAAAACGAAAAAGGAAAGTACATCATTTGTAGAATGTACTTTCCTTTTTGCTTTGGCACGCCCAGAGGGATTCGAACCCCCGACCTTTTGGTTCGTAGCCAAACACTCTATCCAGCTGAGCTATGGGCGCATATGCTTACTGAAACCATATTATACAACAAGCAGAGCCATAAGTAAAGCCTTGGGAATTTGAAAAAAAGGTTCTTTACATCTGATTTTTTGGTATAATTAGTTTGTATAAAAAATCTGGAGGTACAAGATGGAGAAAACGGGAAAGTTTATTGGAGTCGGCAGTGTCAAACATGGACAAGGAATAACATCTCTTGTTTACAATATCGGATATACTCTCGCTAATTACACGGAATTGAGCATACTTATATTTGATTTTAATTATTTATTTGGAGAAATGGAGTTCTTAGTTGACCGAAAAACTTCAAATTGTATTGATGATTTGATTTCTATAGTGCGAAACAGAGAGCTTACATCAGAACTTCTAATTGAAAATACAGAAGTTTTAAAGCCTAATTTAAGACTTGTAAATCCTAGCCGTATAGACAATTCAGATTATCTTAAAAAGAATACTGAAGAGGTTTTAAAAATAATAGAGGTTGCGCGTAAAACCTTTGATATTGTAATTGTGGATACTACAGCAGGAACGCAGAGCGAATTGAGCAGGCTTATTTACTCTAACTGTGATGTGTTTCTAAATGTTATGACGCAGAATCCTTACATACTAGAATGGTACAAATCCTACAATCAGCATAAGGATGTAAAAGAAATAAATGTTATAAATATGTTTGAAGATAATGTTTTTCCGGATTCCGGCGAAATTAAAAAGATGTACCAGATAGAACACATAAGTGTTGTTTATTCTTCAAGCATGAGAGATTATTATAATCAAAAAAAGACGAATGAATTTGTAAAGCAAAAAAATAAATACAATTCATCCATACAGAACCTAATAAAGAGGGTTGCGTATCTTGCTAATACTGAAATAGCTCTTAATACTCAAGAAGGCGAAAAATCAAAGACAGAAGTGAAAGATAGTTTCTTCAAAAAGCTGTTTAAAAAGAATTAAGCTTAAAAAAGACGGAGAGTTTTTAATGGACTTAAAAAGAGTAATAATTTATTGGTTTTTAGCAATAATCTGGATGAGCATAATATTTCAATTCTCCAGTAAGCCTGCAATACAGTCAGATACACAAAGCCTTTTTGTAATTCAAGAAATAAACAGAATTGCTAACAACTTTGGCTTTAAGGGAGAATTTTTGAATAACGGTTGGAATTACTTTATTAGAAAGATTGCGCATACTTTGGAATATGCAGTGTTGGGGATGTTATTATGTTTAGCTTTATCTTCAACTGGAATTAAAGATAAGAAGTTATTCCTATATTCCATACTGATTTGCTTGATTTATGCAGTAACAGACGAGATTCATCAGGCGTTTGTGCCGGGAAGAGCGGCTAAGGTAACAGATGTTTTGATAGATACTTTTGGAGGATTTATTGGAATTGGCTTAACTAGCCTGCTTGCTCATTTTAAATGGCATAATGGAAGAATAATTAAGGAATAAGATGGCGTATTCTAAGCTCAATGCCAAGTTCTTGTGCGATTTGCTTGCACTTTTCTATATCAATTTCGGGAATATCTACTACCGAAAGCGCTACATTAGGGATATATTTCTTGCTCTCACGCGCGAAATCGATAACTGCTTGATATGAAGCTGTTCCGGTTTTAGGCTTGCAAACCTCAAAGTAGGATTCTGCATCATGTGCATTAAGGCTAATAGATATAGTATCAATGATTCCTTCAAGAGAAGGGATTATTTTTTTATTTAAGGTTTTTTCAGCCAGGCCGTTTGTATTAATTCTAATTTTTGAGCCGTATCTCTTTTTTATTTCCTTTGCTACCTCTATAAGTGTTTCTGGTCTTAATAGGGGCTCGCCGAAGCCGCAAAAGGTTACCTCTTCAGAGACCGGAAGCTTCTCAATTGCTTCCAGAACTTCGCTTGAACTCGGCTCCCTATCCAGCACAAGATCATGGCCAACACCTTGAGAGCTGTTCCTGATACAGAAAGAGCAATTATTTGAACACAGGTTTGTTATATTAAGATACAGCTTATTATTATAGATGTATGCTGGAATAAATGGCATTTTCTTCTCCTGTCAAGTTATTATGATAAGAGATATTACCATAAAAGCGGGAGAATGTCGACAAGAATTAATTCTTAAAACTTAAAAGGGCTTACCGAATGCGTTAGGATTGACAAAATGCGGCTAGCCATGTAAAATAATTTTTGCTAAACTATGCGCCTGTAGCTCAGTGGATAGAGCAACGGTTTCCTAAACCGCAGGCCGGACGTTCGAGTCGTCTCAGGCGCACCAAACAAAAACACCTTGCGATGCAAGGTGTTTTTGTTTTTCAGCTCTTCGGATAAGGATACAAGCTCCGAGGGCCAAGAAAAGTAACTGGCGCAGAAGTAATTTCATAACCATATACTATCATTACGGCAATGGTATCATGAACTTTATCCCGCGCGATTTGTTTTTCTCCATCAGAAAGACTGATATAGTTCATCAAAAGAGGGCTTTGCTTTTTACTTTCATCATGGACCGGCCCAAACTTCCATTCCTGCTTGAGCATTTCTAAAACCCATTCATCATGAGCTCTGGCTGCAAGAAGTTCCTGGAGAGGAATTAATTCTCGTGGAATGGTAACTTCAGATAGGTTCAGCCCTTTTTTGGTTTCCTTAATCATTTTGATACTGTCTGACATTTTATTATCTCCTTTCTTTTTGGGGAATCTTTTTTATATAACGACTATAAGTTCTAAGAACCTATAAAGGCCATCTTAATAAAGCTAGCTTTAATCGTATGAAGATGAAAAACATTACAAAATTTTGTGAAGTGTGAGCTGTACGATAAAAATAATATAAAGACATATATAAATATTATACATCTTTTAGATAATCTTTCCAATACGTTAAAATTTAAATTATTAATAAGACTTCTCTTTTCAATTTATTTACTTTCATTTTTACTCTAAATGTGTCATTTTTTTAAAAATTATGTAGAAACTAATATTAGTTAGTAAATACTGAAACAATAAATTGGAGGAGAAAGTTTTGAATAATAAAAATATAAGCATAAGCAATATTGAAGTTCCTTATGGGTTCAACCCGGAGCAGATTGAGTTAATCAGGGCGTCTTCGGCTAAAGATGCAACAGATGATGAGCTTAAACTGTTTTTATTTATAGCCCAAAGAACTGGATTAGACCCGCTTACCAAGCAAATTCATTTTGTAAAAAGAAAGACAAGGCAAAATGACGGAAGTTTTAAAAGCACAATCACTGTCCAAACCGGAATTGATGGATATAGGGCAATAGCAGAAAGAACAGGCCAGCTTGCCGGAATTGATGACCCGGTTTATGATACGGAGGATGCTATTGCGCCAAACAAAGCTACAGTTACAGTTTATAAAATGATAAGCAATCAAAGATGCCCATTTACGGCAACTGCAAGATGGAAGGAATATTACCCTGGGGAAACCCACGGATTTATGTGGCAGAAGATGCCATATCTTATGCTTGGAAAATGTGCAGAGGCATTAGCGCTAAGAAAGGCATTTCCAAATGATCTTAGCGGGATATACACAAATGAGGAAATGCAGCAGGCAGACGGCGAGCCAAAAGGAGATGCTTCTTCGGGGGAAGGGAAAGAAGAAAAAACAATAACTGAACCGCAAAGAAAGCGGCTATATGCTCTTGCTAATGCCAATACAGATATAATAAGGAATGTTTCTGAAAAGTATGGCTATGAATCAAGTAAAGATATAAAGGTTAGCGACTATGAAACCATAGCAACCGAAGTAGAAGAAATGGCAAATACAATTCAATAGTGTAAGATTAGCATAGGAAAACTCGCTTGTTATATTATAATAAGCGAGTTTTCCTATGGTCTTGACAGCTTAAATAGTAGTGTTGTAGAATTAACTTTGCTGTAGGAATGAAATCCTTAAGGATGAGTTATGGATAATAAATATATGAAAGCAGCTTTGCAGGAAGCTGAGAAAGCATATAAAAAAGGTGAGGCGCCGATAGGGGCTGTGATTGTACAGAATGATAGAATAATTGCCCGTGCGCATAATCTTAGGGAAACAAGAAAAGATACTACTGCTCACGCTGAAATCCTTGCAATTCAGAAGGCTTCAAAGAAGCTTGGAGAATGGAGGCTTTTGGACTGTGATTTATATGTTACACTTGAGCCATGTCCTATGTGTGCTGGGGCAATAATACAATCAAGGATAAGAAGACTTTATTATGGAGCGGATGATATAAAGGCAGGGGCGGCAGGTTCGGTAATCAATGTTTTTGAAAAAGGTTTTAATCATAAGGTTGAAGTTTATACAGGGATAATGGAAGAAGAGTGCGCGGGAGTTCTAAAGAAGTTTTTCAAAGAACTGCGTAAAAAGTAAATATTAATTATGGAGAGGTATCGAAGTGGTCATAACGGGGCTGACTCGAAATCAGTTTGGCGGCAACGTCACGTGGGTTCGAATCCCACCCTCTCCGCCATAAAAAAAGACACGAAAGTGTCTTTTTTTGTTTAGGGGGATTCGAACCCACAGATGGACCAGTTTTAATTACCCGAGAGTATTCCTCAAAGGAATACATCAGAGGAGGGTGACAGGGTTCGGTTTTGGCCCGTCGTAAGGGAGGATGCTCCCTACGAGTGGACCGAACCCTCTCCGCCATAAGAAAAGACACGAAAGTGTCTTTTCTTGTTTAGGGGGATTCGAACCCACAGACGGACCCGATAACTTGGTTGACTTTTTATACAAAATCTGTCAAAATATAGACTATTATACATTTATTATAATACTCGATTTAATATTGGAAGGAGTGAAGTTGAAGGAATAAGCAGAAAAATTTGCTTATAGGACGGGTGAAAGCTGAAATAGTAACTTGGAGGTATCAATAGAATGGACAGCAAAAAAGACCCTTTAAATGAAAGCTCGTTTCAAGGCTTAATCAAAACTTTTTTTGGCTTTTCTGGATTAAAAAATATGATTATTGAAGAAGGCCGCCATCTAAGCTTTATTCCTCAAATTGGGGATACTGTGGTTTTTCCAGAAGCAATAATTGTTAAATCAGATAAAAAAATGGCTGAGATAAGAAGAGTGGTTTCAATAAAAGGAAAAGTAGTTGAAAGAATATACTGCTTCCCTGACAAAGTAACAATACTTATAGAACCATCCTTGATTACTGATTCTATCAAATCAAACCAAACTGATGCTGGCGAGCATAATCAGCCTGGGGAAAACATCAAATATATTAAATATAAAGGTAAGGCTTGCATACAATATTTGAATGATATATTCAAAAATGATGAAGAAATAAAAAACAAAGACGTTAAACTTATTATTGAACAGGCTGAGCAAATATTTAGGAAGGATGCTGTATTTACACTTAGCAATTTTGAAGCAAGAAGAGCTTTCCAGTGGGCTGTTCTGGAAGTTATAAAAGGCAGAATCTTTGACCCAAAAACAATATTCGAGGATCTAGCTAATTCCCAATCCCTTAAAAAGCCGGATTCTGGAAAACTTAAGAATTTCCTGAGGAGAGTGGCTTTTCACTACCATAAACAAGGTGAATACAATAGCATAGTCATTGAGGAATTAGAGAAGTATGTTAAAAATGATAGAAAAAGAGTCCATTATACTCCCGAAGAAACAGTAGAAATTATCGAAATATTTGCAAATGCTATAAAAGCGAAAGGTTGAGGGTCTTCCTCAACCTTTCGCTTTTATTCTTTTTTATGATTATTTTAATAGAGCGGGCAAAAATGAATTATATGGAGGATTTTAAGAAGAAGGCTCCAATAAATATTATTATTGAACCGGCTATTTTCTTTTGCCAGCCGGAAGATTCTTTTAGAAAAACAATACCGAAGAATACGGAGAAGACTATAGATATATGATGAATTGGCGAAACCAAGGAGATTTGGCTGCCTATCTGTAGTACTTTGAAAAATAATACACTTGAAAGGAAATTAAAAACTATGCTTAATATCAAAGAAAGCTTGAAAAATTGAATGTTAAGCAACTGCTTAACTGACTTTATAGGATTTAGCATTATTAATATAAAGGCTGGAAGGAAATAAGAAAAAATCATATATAAAGGAGCGCTTGAGAAGTAATTAATATTTATTTTATCAAGGATTGATGCAACCGTAGAGATTAATGCACATAGAATAACCAAAGCATGCTCTTTCCCCAACCTAGAAAAACCGGTTTTCTTTATATATATTAAAGATATACCTAAGATAATTAAACATACACCAATTAATTTTAAACTTGTTATTTTTTCACCAAGAAAAAAGTATGCGCCAAAGACCAATAAAAGCAAGCTTGAGCTTATTAATATATTAAATTCAGACATTTCAAGTTTTTTTAAGGTGTAAAAATAGAGATAGCTTGCAGCGGCATAAACAATTCCCATTAAAGATATAGTTAAGAATGAAAAGCAGTTCAAATCAATCTTTATTGGCTGAGAAAAGGCTGTAGGGATTGAAAGAAGCCCAACAAGAAGCTGAAAATATATGCAGAATGTAATAGGGTCAATCTGTTTATCTTTGAGGGAAATCTTCTGATATAAAGAACTCAAGCCAGAAAACATGCCTGAAACTATTAAAATCAGAAACCAATTTTCTATAAATAAATTATTCATATTAATCTCCGAAAAATAAATATAAATAATCATATGGCATTTTGGTAGTCTATGCAATTAATATTAAAATTATTTGTTAATAATGCTCTGCCAGCTTACAAAATAGGCTTGTTTATTTTTAGGATAATCTTAAAAACCGTACCTGCTTCTGAATTTTCTGCACGGATGGTTCCATTGTGCTTTTCAATTACGTTTTTGCCAAGCAACTTTTATTATGTATAGGTTGACTAATACTTGTGTTCATGCTATTATATTTCTTGCGCAATTTAATATGTGCCTGTAGCTCAGCTGGATAGAGCAACGGCCTTCTAAGCCGTGGGTCGGGGGTTCGAATCCCTCCAGGCACGCCAATAAAAAATGAGTTCGTCCGAAAGGACAGAGCTCATTTTTTATTAGAATGTGGGATTCGAACCCTTGCTATTTATTTGTTTGCACGTATCTCAACTACTTTGAAACTTTCTATATCTTTAACAAAGGTATCAAGATCAAATTTCCATGAACCGTTTGGAAATAGGCCGCTGCGATTTTCTATAAGGCTTTCTAAGACATATCCATCTTTATCAAAAACATTTATAGTGAGAGACACAAAAGAATAATAACTTGAGGAATTGTTTTTTACAATTCCCTTTATGTTTTTACTATATTCATTTGCAGAAAGATTAGAATTTATTACCTTAAGGCCAGGAGCAAAATGCTCAGTGTTACTGTCTTCAGAACCTTTAACCTCCATAATTTTATAACTGCCGGCTGTGAGATCATAGATATCTTCTTTGAATTTCCACTTTTGCCTTGGCTCAAAGCAAAGTATATCAGGAATAGATGACTTCACAAGTATTCCGTTTTTATCCATTATGGACAAGGTTACTGAAGCTTCATCAAAGTGTTTTTTTGATGTGTTTTCTATTATTCCGGTTATATACTGGGTAGATCCCTCACTTATTAAACGAGAGCTCACAATTTTAAGGCCAGGGGTAGAAGTATCCTTGCCGGTTATATCAGACGCTTGTATTTCTGCTATTTTATAAGTTGTCGTGCCTTCATCAAGTATTAACACATCGAATTTCCATGATTGACCTGCTTCTAGGAAAAAAGCATCATCATAATGTGATTGAAGGTATTTATTTTTTGAATTGTATGTATCAATCTTCAGAGAGACATCTTTATAATTCTTATTGGATATATTTTTAACTGTTCCTGTAATATGAGGCCAAGAATTATCAGAGGTTATTTTTACTTCACTAACCTCAAAACTGTTGTTAAGAACTATTGGGTTAGCAGACAGCTCATTAAGGTTTTTAATTTTATTAGAAGCTGCGCTCTCTTTAGATTCGGCTTTATTTAAAGTTTTTTTAAGGAAAGCGGGCGGAGTATCGGGAAACAGCTTTGTAATCCCGAAAATTAATAAGCCTACTACTAAAAGTGCAATAATTTTATTTTTTACTGGTTTAGGTTCAAAGCGGGTTACGGCCATTAGTATATCCTCCTTTTAAAGGTGTATCATCTATCTATAAATTTTACAGGAGTTATTGCTTTTGTTCAAGCTTCTTAATTATGGGAGCTGGATAGCTGCAAGAAAAGTAATATTACATAATAAAATGGCGAATAATGATTCTCTTGCTTATATCTGTAAATGGATGGTATAATACTTTTTAAATAATAATGAAAAATATAATTAAAGGAACGTGAAAGCTGTTGTATCTCAGTTTTTGGATGTTGAAATGGAGGTGTTAGGATGGAAAAGCAGAAGACGATTTTGATTGTGGATGACGAAAAAACAAATAGGGAGGTTCTACAAAATTTTTTAAAAAAAGTTTTTAGGGAGCCGGAGTATTGTTACATGGAAGCAGAAAATGGTGATATTGCACTGGATATATTCACGGCTGAGCCTGAGAAAATCGGCTTGATTTTAACCGATTTTAATATGCCGTTTAGAGGCGATCAGCTGGCAAAAGGCGTGCGGGAAACCGGTTCAAAAGTTCCGATAATTGTTGTAACTTTTGCATTTATGCCGGATTATAAGGAAAAGGGCTTTGATGCTCTTGTGGAAAAGCCGATAAGTGTCGGCAATTTAGTGAGGACGATTATTAAATGGACAGGGTTTGAAGCTAGTATAAGGAGTGTTTAAAAAAGAGGAAAGGCTGATTATCTCCTTATCGGAGCAAAAAGAAGGACGAAAAGATACGGCTTCTGTGGAAGCTATAACAAAAGAGATTGTATGAATTAAAATAAGTAATTGAAAAGGTTGGGATACGGATTTAAGAGATTACAATCTTAAGGGGCTCAAGCAGTAAGCTTGGGTCTTTTATTTTTAGCCTTGTTGCTTTATTTATACAAATATGGAATAATTAACATATAAAAGGCTGCTGCTTTAAAATTTATTTAGGAACCTTTGTGGAGTGTAACTATTAATGGAAGAAGAAAAGAGCCTTATAAACCGTTATATACAATTCAAAATGAGTTCACAGGATTTTTTGCTTGATATAGCATCAATGGAAGAAGTCATTAGTCTTGATGAGATAATCCAACTGCCGGATACACCTAAGCATATTAAAGGGGTTACCCGTTTTAGAACACAGGTAATTCCTATTATAGATATAAAAGAACGGTTGGGATTGCAGGATAATGGGCTTAATAAGAGGGCAAAAATCATGGTTGTTAGATATAAAGAAGAAAAAGTTGGAATACTGATTGACTGCTTAGTGGGTGTTAAAAATTCTGAAGAAATTAACCTTGAGGCTAGAGGAGCTCCGGAATTGATAGAGCTTAACAAAATAATCGGATAATCTATAAGGGTAAAGGGGAAGTGTTCGCATGGAACTGGACCAGGAATCGTTAAGCCTGTTTGCCGAAGATTTAGAAGAGGATATTGAAAGAATAGATAAAGGCCTTTTAGAGATTGAAAAAACCGGGCAGGAAATTGGGGTTATAAATGAGATAATGAGGGCGGCGCATAATATTAAAGGCTCATCTGCCATGGTTGGTTTTGACAGAATGAAAAAAATAACTCATGCAGTAGAAAACGTAATGATAGATATTAAAAATGGCAAAACGATGATAACCCCAGAGTTAGTAACTCTTCTATTAAAATGCATGGATAGAGTCAAGCTGTTGAGAGACAAATTTGTTTTAGGGGATACTAATGTTGAGATTGACGATCTTGTTGAAAAATTAAAAGACAATCAAATGGCGCGAGATTTGCAGGTTTCCCAAAGAGAAGAAGCAGTTCAAAAACAGCCTGTACCAACCCAAGCACAAATTGCTGTACAAGCAGTACAAAAAGCGGATTCCATTCAAACTGTAAAGGTTAATCTAAATTCTATAGAAAATATCATGAATCATATTAGTGAAATCGTCATGATTCAATCTCATGTATTCAGCCTCAATAAAAACTTAAAAAGACAGTACAATAAAGATTCAAAGTTTATAGAATCATTTGGAATGCTGGAGCATATGGACAAGGAGATAAAGAGGCTTTTTGATGAGTTTATCCAATTAAGCATGACGCCGATTGAAACTGTCTTTAGAAATTTCCCAAGAATGATAAGGGATTTGGAAATTGCATTAGGAAAGAGTATAAATCTTGTTATAGAAAACGTAAACTCCAGATTGGATAAAAACATAGCAGAGGAAATAGTAAGGCCTCTTATACATATACTTCGAAATTCTGCTGACCATGGTATTGAGATGCCGCAGGAAAGATTAATTGCGGGAAAGCCGGAAAGGGGAGTTATAAGAATTTCTACCCTGCAAAAAGGCGAGCAGATAATTATAACAATAGAGGATGATGGAAAGGGAATAGATGACCAAAAAGTTTTGGCAACAGCCATTAAAAAAGGAATCGTTAATGAAGAACAGGCAAAGCTTCTGACAAAAAGAGAAATATACAATCTTATATTTTCTCCGAGTTTTTCTACTGCCGAGAAGATTACCGATATATCAGGCAGAGGAGTCGGAATGGATGTTGTATTAAACAGTATAAAAAAGGTTAATGGAACAATAGATGTCGAATCAGAAAAAGGTCGCGGCACAAAAATTACGTTAAAAATTCCGTCAACGTTGTCTGTAATACCTTGTATAGTGTTTGAGATAAATAAAAGAATCCTATGTATACCTGCAATTAATGTTGATGTGGTTCTTAGTATGCAGTCTGAACTTATAGCTAAAAGAGAGCAGGGGGAAACCATAGATGTAAATGATATGGATATTGCTGTGGTAAAGCTATATGATAAATTTGGAGCCTCGGCAAAAAAGAATAACAGAAAAACATATGCGGTTGTTTGCGGTCTTGCCGAGAAGAGAGTCGCATTAGTAGTTGACAGACTCCTTGGGAGCCAGAAGGTAATTATAAAGCCAATGAGCAAAATTGTGGGCAAGGTGAGAAATATTGCAGGAACAGCAATCCTTGAGGATGGCAGGGTTGCGCTGGTAATGGATGTTGCCGACATAGTAAAGAGCAGTTTTGTTATCTAAATATTTTAAGAGAAGGAATATGTATGGAAAGCTCAAGCAAAAAAAGCCATTATAAATCAAGGGGAAGCCTTAAGAAAAATATAATTCTTTATAACATAGTTATAAGTATTGTGATAATCTTTCTTATGGCTCAAGCGGCGTTTCTGGTTATATGGCAGAATAATATAGCAGAGAGCAATGAAAAAGTCATTTTAAACAGCAAACTGGAGATAGAGTATCTTGCTGACAATTATAAAGGGAATTGGAGCAAGGCTTCGGCAGATATAACTTCAGGAAAGATCGAAATTGAAGAGTTCCTGTTGAAGATAAAAGATTTAACAAATGAAGAAGTAATAATATTTTGTAAACAGAAGCCCGTAGCTTCATCATTTTCAGGCCAGGATAAGAATGTACTAAGAGGATCATTTTTGCCTGATACCATTTATAATCAGGCTATACAAAAAAATGCTCCATATGCAGGAACACTATCATTGAACAATAAAAATTATTGGGGAGTTTATTCGGTTTTAAAAAATGACAAAGATGAAGCTTTTGGATTGTGGTTTCAAGCAGTTAATGGTTCGGTATTAAATAAACAGCTCTTTGACAGAACCAAAATGCTTATAATAGTAGTTTGCGTTGCTTTTATTGCGAGTATAGCAATCTCATTTTATTTTTCTAGGATTATTACAAAAAGTATCCTATCAATGACTGATTATATTAAATCAAGAATAATGAACCCTGAAGCAGCTGAAAAGCTTCCGGGGGAAGCAGCTTCAAAGTTCCAGGAATTTCATGAACTCAGCAGAATAATAAATGGTGTTATTTCTGATTATAGAAGTCTTTTTAAGCATGTAACTAAGATTGTTTCAGTAATAATGGAAGAAACCACATATGTTGATGATCAGGTAAAGCAGATTGTGTCAAATAGCTCAGAGCATACAGCTGCAATCAGAACAATAGATGAAATATTCCAACAGCAGACAAAGGAAATTGAAAATCTTATAGAAGATGTAAATCCAGATGATAGTGTTTACACAAAGCATGCCATAAAAGGCATGCAGGATGTTTTTAAATATGTAAAAATAATTTCTGCTGATGCAAAAAAACTTAACATCATTAAAGAAGTTATGGAAATTGTAATGGAGCAGGCAAATCTGCTGTCTGTAAATGCTGCTATTGAAGCGGCAAAAGCAGGCGAACAAGGGAGAGGGTTTTCTATTGTTGCAGATGAAATAAAAAAGCTGGCAGAAAAAAGTCTGGATTTATCAAAAGAAGTTATAGAAGTAATAGATAGGACGAATGAAGATATAAATGTTTTTGTAAGCAGTATTGAGAAAACCATAGGGAGCAGCGGAGAGGTGGTATTTACAACAGCAAAGAGAGGAGCGGCAAAGGCAAAAAATATTTCCGACCTTATAGAAGAATTAAATAGTATTTATAAACAGAATGCAGCATGTGCTAGGAGGTCTATGGAGGTTACTCAGAAAATAGGGAATCTTGCAAAAGAGCTTAATAAATATGCAATGCTTGCTGATTTATAGAAGAAAATCACACAACATGTAGAAGCCTTGTGCCACAACGGCTCAAAATATTGTAAAAATTTTTAGAATTTTAGAAGGAAAAATAAAATTAATATAGAATATATACTGCACCAACAAAAAAGTTGGTTATGCTTTCAAAAGAAGAAAAGCTAGATAAACAAAGGACAAAATAATTACCATATATAAAAACAGGCGTTATGCCTGTTTTTTGTTGCAAAAAATTCCATTTGATGATACACTTTTGTGGTTTAGACAATTCAATAATATTAATGAGTTCCTTATTTGGGACAAAGGAGGTTAAAATGGTGGGAAAAATAGTTTATTTTGATCATTCAGCTACTACAGCCCCAAGGAAGCGTGTTGTTGATGCTATGGCATCGTGTTTTAAAGAAGACTTTGGAAATCCTTCTTCTCTTCATAAAGTTGGTGTGCGCGCCAAAGAGTCTATCAGAAGAGCAAGAGAGCGTGTAGCCAATGCTCTGGGTGCATCCAGGGATGAAGAAATCTTCTTTACTTCTGGCGGAACAGAGTCAGATAACTGGGCCATCAAGGGCGCAGCCCGTGCTAACAGGGATAAAGGGAATCATATAATAACCAGTGCAATTGAGCATAAAGCAATTTTAGAGTCTTGCCACCAGCTTGAGCTGGAAGGTTTTGAGGTTACTTATTTACCAGTCGATGCAAAAGGAGTTGTTTCATACCGGGCACTTATAGAGGCCATAAAGGATCAGACAACCCTTATTTCGATAATGACTGCAAATAATGAAGTAGGAACCTTACAACCAATCTCCGAAATTGGAAGTATTGCCCGGGAAAGAGGAATCCTTTTCCATACTGATGCAGTTCAGGCGGTCGGCAGTATTCCGGTGAATGTCAAAGCCATGAATGTCGATATGCTCTCCATCTCAGGCCATAAGTTCTATGGGCCGAAGGGTATAGGGGCTCTTTATGTAAGAGAAGGTACTGAAATCGAGCCTATTATCCGTGGAGGAGGACAGGAAGATGGTATGCGTGCCGGAACTGAAAATGTGCCTGGAATTGTAGGAATGGCAACCGCCATTGAGCTGGCAGTTAAGGAACAGGAAGCATATGCGGAAAAGCTTCTTTCTCTTAGAAGCCAAATGACTATAGGGTTAAAGAAAAATATTCCTTCAGTCATTTTCAATGGGGATCAAGTTCGGAGGCTTCCTGGCAACCTAAATGTGACCTTCCCCGGAGCAGATGCACGAGAGCTGCTGGAAGAGCTTAGCGAAAGGAACATTGCGGTTTCAACCGGCTCTGCCTGTAGAGGAGAATCGGTTATTCCCTCCCATGTGCTTATAGCAATGGGGCTTACGCCGGAGATGGCAAACAGCACACTCCGTTTAACGTTCGGCCGTTTCAACACATCAAAAGATGTGGAATATTTCCTTAAGGTTATTACCGAACTTGCTGGGGTTAGCCAGTATCAAGCAGAAAACAGAAGGATTAAAATTAAATAGGAGGGATGTTTAATGGCAATGGTGGACGTTGAAGAAAGGAAGATTCTATTGAAAGCCAGCGGCTGTTGGGGATATGGTTATGCACTTATTCCACTCAGAGATTCGAACGGGGAAGAAGCGGATCGGCCGGAGGATTTTGTCCTATGCCAGGAATCCGGTAAAGTATATGCCAGGAAAAAGAATCGCGGCGATCAAGCACTAACCAAAGTGGTATATATTGATTCTCGTTACAGCGAAATTGTTGAGCAAGCCGAAGAGAAAAGAGTGGAGGATAATAGCAGAAGGAACGGATACCAAATTATCATGGAAACGATTTTGTTTCCTGAGGGAGTATGTGTCTCGGCTGAAGGAGAAGGTCCTCTGCGCAGGTATAGAGAGATTATGTTTACTCTCTTGCCTGGAGCATATATCATCGTAAATAAGAGAGGCGGAGGAGCCCAAGAGTACGTATTATATATGAACAAAAACGGGAAACTGATTGAGCAAGAGTCCAGAGATATGGATAGGCTCGAGAAAATGGCCAAGAGTCCCCAAAGCAAAGGAGGAATGTTATCAAGGTTTTTTAATTAAACCAGGCAAGTAAAAGCCCAAAGAACTGCTGATTTTGTCAGCAGTTCTTTCTTGTAAAAAACTTCTTTTTGTGATACAATTTTCTAGTTTAGACAATTTCATAATATTAGCGAGTTTCTTATTTGAAACAAAGGGGGAAAAAGTAGGACGAAGAATTGTTCTTTACTTATGGTAAAAGTGCAGGATTAAACAGGAGGGATGTTTAATGGCGATAGAAGTTAAAAATAATAAGATTATACTTATAGCACGTGGCTGCGTAGGCCTTGGTTATGCAGTAATTCCTTTCGGGCATAATTTCAAAGGAACTATAGACAGCATAGAAAACTTTATCCTATACAGGAAAGCCGGCAGGGTGTATGCCAGAGAAAAGACAGAAAGGGATTCCCGTATTGTAACACAAGCTATGGAAGTGCAAAAATGCTTTAATAGCATTGTAGAACAGGGCGGGGAAGAAAGAAAGGTCACTGCGGCTTACATTGGCGAGTATAACATTAACAAGGAAACCATTATCTTCCCGGGGGGAATCTGCATCTGGGCAAAAGGAGACGGCCCTCTCCAGAGGTTTCAAGAAATAATGTTTTCTCTCTCTCCTGGAGCACATGTCATAATTGGCAAGAAAGTGCAAAAGAGCATCAAGTGTGTGATGAACGTATATGTGTTGTATATGAATAACAATGGCGAGCTGGTTGAAAAGGAGTCTGAGAATCTTAAAGAATTATTGTTTTTTGCGGCGGAGAACAAGGCCGTAGCAGGAAACCAAGTTGAAGATTTGATTGAAGAAGAGGTAAAAAAAAGTAAAGCAAAAATCTTGCTCGAAGCAATTTTCAGGTAACCAAGACCAGAACTGCTGACAAAAAAAGTCAGCAGTTCTTTCTTTTTTTTAGTATAATATGAAATAGATAAAGCAATAATGCTTCAATAAAGAGAAACAATTTATTAATTTTATATAAGGAGAGATATGTGAAAGAATTTATATTTTTTTCCGATTTTGATAATACAATTACCAACAAAGATTTTTATAATATTGTCATAGAAAAGCACCTTCAGGATAAAGGGGTTCAGCTTTATAATGACTGGAAGGCAAAAAAAATGAAGGATGTCGACTTTTTAAATATAGTCTTTTCCTCAATGAACAGTTCGGAAGAAGAAGTAATCCAAGATATTCTCACTATCCCTTTTGATATGAATGCGCCTTCACTTATAGAAAAAATAAGACAGGCTGGCGGAGATTTTATTATTATTAGTGCAGGTGCTGATTATTATATAAAAAAAATATTTGAACACTATAGCATAGAAGGAGTTAAAGTCATTTCAAATCCCAGTGAATACCGTGATGGAGGGATTCATATTATGCCGGATTATACCAGCCCTTATTATTCTGATATATACGGAGTGGACAAGGAGCTTGTTGTAAAGGATTTTAAGGACAAGGCAAAGAAAATTTTTTATACAGGCGACAGCGGACCTGATTTGAAGGCGGCAGAACAAGCAGATGTTATTTTTGCCAAGGGGCAGCTTCAAAATCTGTTGGCAAATGAAGGATATTCATTCGTCCCAATTGGTTCTTTCAAAGAAATAGAAGAGTATTTTATTAGCCAAGGGGTTTTGCAGTAGCAGGGAACAGATATACCTGTTCCGAAGAATAACCTATCTGTCTGATATAATCCTAAAGATAGAACAAATAAAGTGAACGGGGGAATGATTAAAATGAAAGTTCCATCGCACAGAATTTCTATTCCTTCTCTTCTCGAAATAGGAAGGGGTACGTTTTATAATATAGGCGGAATGCTAAAAAGAGTGGGCATTTTAAATGTTGTTTTGGTTTTTGGAGAGGGAATAAGAAACCTTTTTGGTGATGTAATTGTAAACTCAATAAAACAAAATGAGATTAATATTCTTAATACTTTTGATAATGATAATATTGAAATAGAAAATGTTACTCATATGGCTTTTCAAGTTCCTTCAAGGACACAAGCAGTGCTCGGAATTGGCGGAGGAAAGGCTCTTGATACTGCAAAGTATATGAGTTTTTTGAATAATATCCAGTTCATAAGTATTCCTACTTCTGCTTCAAATGATGGATTTGCAAGCTCTACCTGTTCTTTCTTTATTAATGGAAAAAGGAAATCGGTTCCGGCTAAAATGCCATATGGAATTATTGTTGATATTGATATTTTAAAGAGTTCTCCTGAAAAATTCATATATTCCGGAATCGGCGATTTGCTTTCAAAGATTACAGCTCTGCGTGATTGGGATTTTGAAGAAGAAAAAGGCAAAACTGTAACTGATGGCTTTGCATCAATAATTGCTGAAAAATCGGTTAACAGCTTTGTACGTATGGATTGTAGTGATATAAAAAATGAATTTTTCTTAGAAGAGCTTGTTGAATCGCTTGTGATGAGCGGAGTTTCAATGGAGATAGCAGGAAATAGTGCACCTGCAAGCGGAAGTGAGCATCTTATTTCCCATGCGCTTGATGAAATCCTTGATATTCCGCAGCTTCATGGAGTGCAAGTGGGAATAGCAACATACATTATGAGTGTTATTCAAGATAATAGGCATGAGAAAATACTTAAGATTTTTAATGAAACTGGTTTTACAAACTATGTAAAAGAACTTGGAATGAAAGCAGAAGATTTTAAGAAGGCAATTGATACAGCACCTTCGATAAAGCCTGACAGGGTAACATTCCTGCATATTCCGGAAAACAGGGAGAAGGCAAAAGAAATTATTGATAATAATGAATTTCTTAAAAATATATTTGTTTAGGAGTGAAAATAATGCTTACTACTGGAATAATAAAAAAGATTTATGAATCAGCAAGCATTTTTAGGTGGAATGATCTGCCGAGGCCTTTTGATTTCACTGAGCTGGACAAACAGGCGCACAAGATGATAATTGCTTATGTACTTGCAAAATCAGAAGAAGATGGAAAAGGTGTTAAAGTGGACTGGGTAAAGCTTATTGAAGGGGCAATCTTTGAATTCCTTCATAGGATTGTGCTTACAGATATAAAGCCTCCGGTTTTTCATAGAATGATGGCCGAAAAAGGGGATAAGCTGAATGCATGGGTTTTGACGCAGTTGGAAAGCTATATAAAAGATTTGCCGGACGAATTTGGAAATAAATTTGAAAGTTATTTGTCTGAACCTGAGTATTCAAAACTTGAAAAAAGGATTCTTGGAGCGGCTCATTATTTGGCTACCAGCTGGGAGTTTAATTTGATATATAATTCGGCTCCGTTTCTTTATGGAATAGAAAAAACAAAAGAAGAAATAGAAAATAAGATAGAAGATTACTATGACCTTGCCGGGGTTCAAAAGATAGCTCTCAAGAAAAAGACCTTCGGATTTATTGATATTTGCGGGCAATTAAGATTTCAAAGGAGATGGGCGCAGTCTCCAAGAGTTCCTGAAACATCAGTGCTTGGGCATATGTTCATTGTTGCTATTCTTTCTTATTTTATGGCTAAAGAAATGAATGCATGCGATAAAAGAATCTATAATAACTTTTTTGCTGGATTGTTTCATGATTTGCCCGAGGTTTTGACAAGAGATATTGTTTCACCTATAAAACGTTCAGTGCAAGGGCTTGAAGAGATAATAAAAGAATACGAGAATATGCAGATGCAAGAAAAAATAATGCCTCTTGTTTCAGATGAAATTCAAAAAGAGATAGAGTATCTCATAAAAGAGGAATTTGAGAATAAAATAATGCGAAATGGACAGCCGGAAAAGATGGAGAAGATTACTGAAGAATTCAACAAGGAAGAATTTTCGCCTGTTGATGGCAAAATGATACGGGTATGTGATCATCTTGCCGCATTTATGGAAGCGGTACTGTCAATAAACCATGGAATAAGCTCACATCATTTGGAGGATGGAAGAGAGCATCTTTTCAAGATTTATCAGGACTCAGTTTTTGAGGGAATAGATATCGGTAAAATTTATAGGGAATTATATTAAAGAAGAGAGTTTTAATTCTCTTCTCTTAATAGCTCAATTTTGTTCATAGGGAAGTATTAAAACATTTATCAGCCAAAATGCGATTTATTTTATTGATAAATGTTTTTTTATTTACAAGAATAATTAGTTGTGATAAAATTTCATAATAATGTGTCCCATTTTATTATTATGCTTGTTGCAGGTAGTTCAGTTAGTGCCCCAAAAAATTTTTTAGGTGCTGTCGTAAAAAAGGAAGGAGTGGGAAAATAATGGAAAGTAAGATTGAAAAGGACTATTTGGTTGAACTGAAAAGAGTTTTGTTGGTAACCCAAAGAGAGAAAGGAAGAATCCCTGAAAATAATCGTTTCAAGGACATACTCAACGGCGAATTCTCTGAAAGAATACTGATTAGGCATCTGGCCAAGGCCTTCAGAGTAGCAGAAAGGTATGGTGCCGACATAACCGACAGACTTAATGTAGGAGTAGTTGCCCTGTTTGAGTATTGCTTTGACAAAATTGGTCTGGAGGTTCTGAACAGTATTGAAAGCCAACCTGAATTGACCGAAAATGAGGAAGAAAAAGGCTATGAGGCTATTCTGTCGGCCGCAGGCAAACTTATCCAGGCATTGGAAAAAGAACTTGATGTTATAGAGAAAAGGCAAGAGAAGATAGGAAACCTTACTAGCGCAGAGGCGCGTAGAAAAATTAAGGCGGGTACATCTGAAATGCGGGACGAGCGGGACTTGATAAGCTATGAAATTGCAGAGGTTGAAGGTCTCCTGCGAATCTTCGTTGCCGCGTTAGGATTGCTTCAAGCCTGTGAAATGCAGCCGGATATTGTGGCAGGATTAGGTGAACTGATAGGGCTAGTTTTATCAGCAGAAGAAAGGTCAACCGATCATAATATTATGAATTAACTCTAAAAAGCTCTGGTAATTTTTTACCAGAGCTTTTTTCTTTAATATTGACAGAGGTATTTTTTGATGATACAATATACCCTAGGGGGGTATATTAAGACTAATATATAAAAAGTTTATAGTTTAGCTATAAATACGGGGTGATTTTATGAATAACGTATGCGATAATAAGAAAGAAATAATAAACAGGCTAAACAGGATAGAAGGACAGATAAAAGGTGTTGCCCGTATGGTTGAAGAGGGAAAGGCATGTACAGAAATACTTGTCCAGATATCAGCCGCACGCTCTGCATTAAAAAATACAGGCAATCTTCTTATAAAAAAATACTGTGAAAATTGCATAAATACTGATAAGGAAAAAAATTCTCAGGATATTCTCTGCGAAGTTTTAAAGATGATGGAAGCTGTTATTGATTAATCTTAAAGTTAAGATAAGTAAGTTTAAGATAAGAAGGAGGAATAATTATGGCAAGCGAAAAAGTTCTACAATTAGCAAAAGATAATTTTGAAAGCGAGGTATATAAATCTGAGGTGCCTGTTCTGGTTGATTTCTGGGCGCCTTGGTGCGGACCGTGCAGAATGCTTGGACCGATAATTGATGAACTAGCTGAAGATTTTGAAGGGAAAGCAAAAGTTGCAAAGGTTAATGTAGATGAGCAAAAAGACCTTGCTTTAAAATTTCAGATAATGAGTATTCCAGCAATTATTGTGTTTAAAAATGGAGAAATGATTGAAAAGATGGTGGGATTGAGGAATAAGGAAGCGCTCGAAACTACTTTGAATAAGTATTTATAAGTTCTTCAAATGGTTTCAATGCATAAAAATTTATTTTATAGTATTTAAAAGAGCGGGTTTAACCTGCTCTTTGTTTTTGTCTTTCATGGAACTTTTTATATTTCTTGGTGGTCTAAAATAAAAAAAGAAAATGGGGGGACTTTTATGTTTAAGAAAAACCTTGCCTTTATTATTACAGGAATAATTATGCTTGTAATTATTGCAGTTATTATCGTCATTAGTATTCCGGCATTCCAGAAAAATCAAGAACTATCTAGTATGGCAGGCACTCAGATGGACAATATGGCCATGGATGTGAAAGCATCAAATTATGAGAATCAGTCTTCAAATATGACTGTGGAAGCGTTAGAATCAACAGAAAAAGGGAAAAACGATAATGGAATAAAGGATAATCTCAGCATAAAGAAAATTATTAAAGATGCTAATATAACTTTAGAGACAAAGGTCATTGATAATGATTTTAACAAAGTTGTTTCGTGGGTTGAAAAAAATGGCGGGTATGAATTCAGCCGAGATGTTAACTTTAACGGTGAATTCAAGCAAATCAGAGTTGTTTTCAAGGTTCCACCCCAAAAGCTTAATGCTTTTATAGATTTTCTTGCAAGTATTGGGAAGCTCTCAAATTCATCAATATCAAGCAATGATATTACAGACCAGTATTATGATACAGCTGCAAGGCTTGAAAATTTAAAAAATGGAAGGAATCAGCTTTTAGAAGTTCAGAAGAAAGCGGTTACCATTACTGATATATTAAAGGTTCAAAATGAGTTGAATACCATAACTGGGCAAATTGAATCACTTGAAGGAAGTATAAAGATGTGGGATAAGCTTACAGGTGAAGCAACAGTAAACATTTCAATGTTTGAGCAAAAAGACCCTGTTAAGCCAACAGAAGAAATTAAATGGGATTTTTCCTCTCCGGCAAATATTTGGAAAGCAATGAAGAATGGCTTTATATGGACAATTAATGCAATTTTCTCAGTCATAATCTGGGTATTGATTGCTTTGGTTACACTATCTCCTGTTATCGTAATCGTAGTAATAGTAATTATTGTAGTTAGAATAATGAGAAAAAATAAAAAAGAGGAATAAATTTTTAAAGAAATCAGGGAAATTTTTGATATAATTGGGTTGCCAGAATAAAAAACTGGCAATCTAATTTTTTTGGAGGGTTTATGAAAAAGAAACTTGTTTTAATTGGAATTATTCTAGCGGTGGCAGTATTAATAGCGTTTTTTATTATAAAAGCGTTCTTAACACCAAAAGATATGCAAAACCCGAATACTCCCGGGCAACCAGAAACAAATAAACAGGAGAATTTCATTTACCCAGCATATAACAGGGTTCAGAATGAATATAAATGGGGTTATATAGATGAAAACGGCAATTTTGTAATTAATCCTCAATTCGATAAGGCCGAAGATTTCATGGAAAATGGCATGGCAAGGATTTATTCAGGGGAAAAGGTTGGGTTGATTGATAGAAGCGGGAGGATGGTGCTTAACCCGGAGTTTCAATATATTTCTGACTTTTCCGAGGGTCGTGCAGTTACTTATAACGGAAATGAGTATCAAGTAATTGATGAAAAGGGAAAAACGGTATTTTTATCACCTTACGAAATAAATACTTTTCATGAAGGGCTTGCGGTTTGTGTAAAAGATGCCGGAGAAGGAAAACGGGTATATGGTTATATTGATAAAAACGGGAATCTTCTATTTAAGCCCCAGTTTGTATTTGCTTATGACTTTGCCGGGGGGAAAGCCTTGGCTAAGATTAAAGATAAAGAATACATAGTAGTTGATAAAGCTGGTAAAATTATTTCACTCTTAAATTACAATAATGTTCGCGAGCTTTCAGAAGGTATTTTGGTTTTTAGTGATGATAATAACGAAAAATTCGGATACCTAAAAGTGGATGGGAAGATTCTTATTGAACCTAAGTTCAGCCGTGCAGACAAATTCGAAAAAGGTTATGCAATTGTAAATGAAGGTGAAAGTTTTTCTGATGAAAAAGTAGGAGTAATAAATACCAAAGGCGAGTTTGCAATCAAGCCTGAGTACTCAGATATTT
Organism: Ignavibacteriales bacterium; assembly: GCA_050260055.1. Classification (GTDB taxonomy): domain Bacteria; phylum Bacillota; class Clostridia; order Acetivibrionales; family UBA4821; genus JBLMYQ01. The sequence continues at coordinate 56,696 of JBLNBO010000003.1, read as the reverse complement.
TTTCCATAGGAGAGGGATTATACTATGTTGGACAAAAGGGAGCCATACCTGGTGCCGAAGCATTTGTAAAAAAGGCTGTTGTTTCTTCTAAAGGAACCTTCCTGACAGGATTTAATTACTATGATGTGGCAGAAGTAAAAAACGGTTATATTTCTGTAAGCGATGATAACTCAACCTTCTTGATTGATATTTATGGCAAAAAAGCGCAAGGATTTCCTGTGGTTAATGGAAGAGGAAGGCTTACGGTTGTTGGCAATCTTATAAAAGCTGAGATTGATGAAGGGCTTAAATATTATTCCAAAGAAGGGAAGCTGATTTGGCAGAGCGAGAACACTTATAACCTTAAGAATGGCGCGGCTGTTAAAGAAACTAAATTTAGGCCGGATATTCATATGCTTATACGTTATCCACAGTTTTCAAACCACCCAGATAAAAAGATAGAAGAAGGGCTTAATAAAAAGCTAAAAGAGATATTTGTAGGCAATAACAGTGGTTCGAGAAAAGAAAATGGCAATTATGTGGAAGATGTTGATATAAGCTATGATATAACAAGTACTGAAGAGCTTATTATAGTAACAAAAAATCAATATTACTATCCTTTTGGAGCGGCGCATGGAATGCCTTATATGGAGTGCTATCATATAAATATCAATACTGGAACGTTCTATAAGCTTGGAGATTTGTTCAAAAAAGATAGTAAGTATATTGAAAAATTAAGCGCTATTGTAAAAGAACAAATTTCAGAAAAGAGCAAAGGGCCTGATAATATGTTTTTCCCTGATGCATTTGAGAAAATAAAACCAGAGCAAAGCTTTATAATTAGTGATGATAAAATACAGTTGTTTTTCCAGCCATATGAAATTGCAGCATATGCGGCAGGATTTCCCACATTTGATATTCCATTCTCAAAAATAAATGATATAATTGATAAAGAAGGATACTTCTGGAAATCCTTCAAAAAGAATATAATGTAAAAAGAAAATTTTTAACGAACAGGAGATGTAGAGTATGGTACCATTAATTATTGGAGTAGTTGTAGTAGTTATTATTTTATTCTTTTTAATGAGAAAAGGAAATGAAACAGACAACACTGACACAGTTGATAATACAGCGCCAGTAGATAATACAACAAATGAGGTTCAGAATACTGCTGATGCTACCATTGATGAAGCAGCTGGCTCGGATGACAGTAGTTCAGATGATAGCAGCTCGGATGACAGCGGAAGCGATTCCGGCGGAAGCGACGACTAATACATAATTTATGAGGCGAAGTCAGAGAAAACTGACTTCGTTTTTTGTTTAGATATACTGGTTCCAAAGACTTCCTTGATATATGTTTCTGAAGTTAAGTTCTTTCTCTATCCGATTTAGGACTTCGCGCTTATTTTTGCTCCATTCTGGTGCAATCAAAGAATTCTTCGGGCCATCTCCGGTTAATCTGTGAATTACGAAATCTGGCGGGAGCAATTCCAAAGAGCGAACGACAAGTTCAACATATTCATCAATGGATAGAGTGTTAAACTCACCAGCTTTATACATTTGAGCAAGAACTGTCCCTTCTAAAACATGAAGCAGATGAAGCTTGACGCCTTGCAGTTTTTTATGCGAAATAAATTCAACTGACTTTTGCATGTCTTCTTTATTTTCTCCCGGAAGGCCAAAGATTAAATGGCATACTACATCGATTCCAATAGTATTTAAATTGGAAACGGCTTCTTCAAAGCAGGAAAGGGAATACCCCCGATTGATTAGCACTGCGGTTTTTTCATGAATTGTTTGTAAGCCAAGCTCGACCCATATATATGTTTGTCGACTTAACTCAGATAAAAGCTCCAGAACTTCCGGGCCTAAGCAATCAGGCCGTGTTGCTATTGCGATGCCAATAACTCCTGGTACCGATATTGCTTCAAGGTACTTTTTCCTGAGTTCTTGAACAGAGGCAAAAGTATTGGTGTACGCCTGAAAGTAAGCAATATATTTGTTTATTCCATATTCAGCAGCTAATTTACGGATTCCTTTTTGGGAGTCGTATAGCTGTTCGGAAATAGATAAACTGGGGTTTTCAGCAAAGTCTCCTGAACCTCTAGGACTACAGAAAATACATCCGGTATTTCCTGATGAGCTGTTCCGGTTAGGGCATGAAAAACCTGCATCTATAGATATCTTATAGACTTTTTCACCAAACTTTTCTGTTAAAAACTGCTTTAAGGAGTAATATCTTTTTTGCAGATTACGTCATCCCTTTCTAAAACTCTGGTATAAATTTTCCCCCTCTCATTTTAAGAGAGGGGGAAAGGTGATTCATGGCTTTTGTAATTCTATTGGCGTCCAGTCTTTAATTTCATTTCCAAGAGCAGTTTTATTTACGACCACCTTTTTCCATAAATCTTCTATAAGCTTTTCATTTTCTTCACACGTATTTAGTACAGGAATTGTGAAAACCAGTTTATATTCTTCCTTACCGGATTTTATAACATAAGTATAAGTATTGAGCAGTGTTTTGAAATTATAGAATTTTCTCTTATCTCCAGCGGATGCTTCTTCCATTTTTCTTATATCATATTTTTCTATAGACTTGAAAACTATATCATCTTTCAAAGTAAATATGTATGCCTGCCGATTAAGGGTTGGGTCAGTGGATTCATATTGAGAAGAAGTGTATGAGTCTTTCCACGCAGCATTTTCTTGGTCAATTATGCTTGCGTTTATAGCAAGAGTTACACCGGCGGATGGATTGTTTACAGTAAGCTGTTCTAAAGAAGGGTCTTCTTCAGAAGAGTATTCTGAATCGTATCCATATGAGTAATCCTCAAGCTGTCCTTCGTATATGTCAAAAGGCTCAATCCAATTATTATCTGCAGGAATCTTAATATCAAAATCTTTTAAGGATATAGTTTTTGGCGAATCAGCTTTCAAAATAGAATCTACTGGAATTACTTCCTTTATAAAACTACTTTTTTTATCTGTAAGGGTAAATGATTTTAGCATACGGTAAAAACTTTCTTTCCCAGCTCCTTCATTGAATTTCGAATCGCTCATTCTTAGAGCAACCTTATATCTATAACCATTTCCCTCGACCAGCATTATACCTTCTGAAAAAGTATCGCGGCTGTTATTTTTTATTTTATAAATCATTACTTTTTTATTATTGTTATAACCAATTGAATCTTGTGATACAGAATATTCGGAAAATACGGATTTGTTATAACTGGAGCGTATTTTCTTAAATTCCTTTTCAGCCCACTGCGTGAAGGTTTCATTTTGTGGTACGGATGAAATGAATGATACAGCGAGAGAATCATTTATCTTTTCAACCTTTGAATTTGCGGTGCTTTCATCATTAACAGAAGTTTGCTGATCGGCAGGTGTTTCTGTAGAAGGCTGCTGGGCAGACTCGGAATCGGTATCTCCCGATTCGGATTGGTCTTCGGATGCTGTATTCTGGTCTTGCCCGGATGCGCCGCTATCTTTTGTATCGGTTTCAGATGGATTCGAATTCGAAACATTATTGTTTTCACCATTTTCTGCAGGCTCAGAGGATTCTGTTTGGGAGCCTATTTCTTCTGATGAATATAAAGGCTTAAATGTTACTGTTGTTGCAGTTTCCTGGTTTTGAAGCTTCCAGTATGGCGCAAGTTCAATTTTCCAACCATAGATTTTACTCTCGAAAGTTCTGTATGAAGTAGCTAAATCAGATAAATCCTTAATATTAGGATTTTTAGAATCAAAAGTTGTTCTAAAAGAATCAGCGAGTTTGTAAAAAAGGTTTTGGTGCTGTTTATAAAAAGTAAGGTCCATTGAAATATTAACTTTATATATATAACTAATATCGTTGTTTTTACCTAGGTATGTTCTTTCTTCACTGTAAGTACCTTTTTCTTCATCTCCTCCTGAAGTCCCATAGTAAGAGTATTCCGGGGTTATAGAGGAAATTGAAATATAGCGGTTATTATGTTTATCTGTCTGGATTTTTGCAGAGCATTTATAATCATATGAATAGTAGTCATAATATGGGTCAGAGTTGTCTTTTGATAAAGAGGCGGCATATATTTGCTCTAAGGAAAGGTTATGAATATTTTTATATACATTAATATTTACGTTTCCTTTGAAGCTGTTGGTACTCATGTTGAAAGAAGTTGCTTTCGGATTCTTATCAATGACTGCATCGCTTGGAAGATATATTGACCAATTATATATCCTGTTTCCAATCATATCTATGTTCTCTTCGCTTTTTGAGAAAGCTTTATAAAAATCAATTTTACCCGAATCATCCTTTGCAAAGGTTATTGAGCTGGTCATTGAAAAAATCATACAAACAGTTAGGGATAATACGAGAAACTTTTTAAAGTTGAAGGTTTTCATTATAATTATCATTCCTTTCATAAAAGCATGATGCTACGGATTATTTGCTAGCTGTTTTTGATTCTGCTTCAAGTTTTTTTACAGTTTCGGGATAATCCTTTAGTTTTACACTTACAGTAAACTTGGAAAGTCCCCTTGAAAAAGACATGGTTACAGTTTGGCCGGGAAGCTTCTTCTTGAGAAGCTCGTTATAACTTGCAATTGATGTTATAGGAGCTTTGTCTATTGATTCAAGGACATCTCCTTCTACAACCTGCCCTTGTGAGAAAATGCTATCATCTTTAATGCCGATTATTTTTAAGCCTTGGCTGGATGGAATACCAACAAGCGCAAGCCAGCTTTCTTCAAATTCAAGGCCGGAATAACATCTTTTTACCTTGCCGTATTTATTATAATGATTGATAAAATATTCAATGTTTTCTACAGGAATTGAAAAATTTATACCTTGGAACCATTCTATTCCTAAAGTATTTATACCTACCAGTTTTCCGTTCATATTAATCAGCGGTCCGCCGCTGTTTCCGGGATTAATGCTTGCATCGGTCTGTAAGAAGGTATAAGTTTCATCAACCGGACGGTTGAGACCACTTATTACGCCTTTAGAAACACTGTTTGACCATCCGAAATACAATGGAGTTCCTATTGCAACTACTTCATCACCTGCGTTGATATTTTCCATCTTTTCGAATTCCATAGGTTTTAGATTTGTACAATTTATCTTGATTAGGGCCAAATCCAAATCTTCATTTCTATACAAGAGTTTGGCCTTATAGGATTTGTTGTTATATAGCACAACGTAAATTTCCTTCATGCTTTCAACAACATGATTGTTGGTTATAATTCTCCCGTCTTTGCTTACAATTACTCCAGAACCATGCATAAGGCCTGCAGGAATCTTGCTGTAGTAATAATCGTTTACGATTTCAGAGTTCATTTGCTTATCTTCACCGATTATTGCTACGACCGATTGAGTGACATTGCCAATTAAATCTTTGTTTGAACCCTTTTTAGTCACCGTTATCGAATTTGTAGAAGATTTTTTATAGTCAAAACCGAGTATGTTTTTTATGTCGCTTAATTTTACATATGTATCACCGCTTATTTGTGCTGTTTTAGCAGTGCTGACTTGTGCGAGGCTGCAAAATGGCAGAGATATAATTAGTATTGCGAATACTAAAAACAAAAAACTGCGTTTCAAGGATATTCCCCCTTAGAATATTATATTTGTAGAGCTAGTATAGCATATAATTATTGGTAAGTAACCAGTATATTTTTTACCAAAAAAGATGGATATCAGTTATTAAAAGATGCCTTTAAAAAAGTTGTAAAAACCTGTTTATATCTCTAAAAGAGTTGATATTACTTAATTGGAAAGAATTGATATTAATTCATATAGATGTTAATATATAAAGTGGAAAACAGGAACATTAATCTAGCAGTTTTTAAGGGGTTTAAAATGGCGCTTTTTGCTATTTCTGATATGCATCTGTCACTTGGGAATGATAAGCCGATGGATATTTTTAGTGACAAATGGGAAGGACATGCTCAAAAAATACAGGAAAATTGGGCAAAAACAGTAACTGAGGCAGACACGGTATTAATTCCAGGAGATGTTTGCTGGGCTACATATATTAATGATGCTTTTGAAGATTTCAAATTTATTGACTCTCTACCAGGCAGAAAGATTATTTTAAAGGGCAATCATGATTACTGGTGGGAAACTGCATCAAAGATGAATAAATTCCTGTCTAAGAACTCTTTCAATAATATCTTTTTTCTTCACAATAATTTTTTTGAATATGGTGATTGGGCTATATGCGGAACCAGAGGCTGGCCTTCTGGTGAAGAGACCCAGGGAGAAAGCGACAAAAAGATGTTTCTTCGTGAGGTAAGCAGGCTTGAATTTTCGATTAAATCTGCTACGGATGCTGGAAAGAAAGATATTATTGCAGCTCTTCATTTCCCGCCATTTAGCTGTGGCGAAAAAGGATTTATTGAAGTGATGAAAAAATATGCGGTGAAAATTTGTGTATATGGGCATCTTCATGGGGATTTTAGCGCTGCAAGGCAAGGTATAATAGAAGGAATAGATTTCAGATTTGCTTCTGCTGACTATTTGGATTTTATGCCGAAGAGAATACTTTAGCAAGTGTAAAGTTGACAGTTGATAGTTGACAGTTAAAACCTTAGACAAAATAAAAAATATTTTATAAAAGGAAGGCGAAGAGGATGAGCATGAAAAAATTAAGCATTATGGCAGTCCTTTTAACAGCATTAGTTATTACTTTCTCAGGATGCCAAGCTACTACTATAGGAAAAACTGATACAACAAAACAAGGAGAGATTAAAAGAGAAAAGACTGATAGCAAGGATAATAGTACCTATAGGTCAATAATATACGAGAGTGATAATGCAGGAGAAGATAAACTATCCATATGTAAGGAAGTTATAAGAAAAAGATTACAGGCATTAGGAATGCTTGATGCAAAAGTAATATTTGATAATAAAAATAAAAAGTTAGTTGTTGAAAACATCAAAAAAGATAATATTCAGGATGTTGCAAAACAACTTTCAACACCAGCTAAAGTTCAGTTTAAAGATGCTGATGGAAATGTTATTATTGAAGGAAATGATATAGTTGATGCTTCTAGTGAATATATTAGCGGCGGTAGAGGCGGATGGGTTATTGTATTAAAGTTCAGCGAGGCAGCAACAATAAAGTTTGCTGATGCAACTGAAAGAATATCAAAAATGAGAGGGCAAAACAAGAATTATATAAGCATATATCTTGATGATAAAAAACTTTCTTCCCCAATGGTTAATGATAAAATCGATGGCGGAAGTGCAATTATTGAAGGTTCTGAATATACTGCTGAATCAACAAGAAATGATGCTGCCCTTATCAAGTCGGGAGCATTGCCTGTCAGTTTAAAAGTTAAAGAGATAAAATAATACTTGGCTTTGACTTTTTATAATTGTATCGGTATAATCAAAAGCGCATTAAATAGGGGTTTTTTCTTTAGGAGCCTCTTGCTGTTAGTGTTTACTATTATTAAATGGTTGATTTGTGTTGACACCTTGTATATAATGGCTTATGTCATATAGATTTTAATATTATACGTATGTAAATTACAGGGAGGATTTGTTAAGAAATGAGTGTAAAGATCGAGAAAATCGGAAAAGCAAAAGTGAAATTGGAATTTGAGATTGAAACTGAAAAGTTTGCTCAGGCAATGCAAAAAGCATTTGTAAAGAACAGTAAACATTTTAGCATTCCGGGCTTTAGAAAAGGGAAAGCTCCAAGAAACATGGTTGAAAAATACTATGGCGATAGCGTTTTATATGAAGATGCATTTAACATAATTGCTGCAGAAGAATATGATAAAGCAGTTGAGGAAAATAATATCATGGCAGTGGATAGGCCGGAGATAGATATAGTGCAAATTGGTTCGGATAAGAACCTGATATTTACAGCTGAAGTTGCGGTTAAGCCGCCGGTAGAAATCAGCAGTTATAAAGGCATTGAAGTAAAGAAAGAATTAACTGTTGTTACTGAAGAAGATATAGAAAAAGAGCTTGATAGAATGAGAGAAAAAAATGCAAGAATAATTACTATTGAAGATAGAAAGCTTCAGGATAGCGATGTTTCAAATATTGATTTTGAAGGATTCGTTGATGGAGTTGCTTTTGAAGGCGGGAAAGGAACAAATTATGAACTTACAATTGGTTCAGGCGCTTTCATTAAAGGCTTTGAAGAACAACTTGTTGGAATGGAAATAAATGAAGAAAAAGACATAACTGTTACATTCCCAGAAGAATATCATTCCCCAAACCTTGCTGGTAAAGAAGCTGTCTTTAAGGTAAAACTTAACGGTATAAAAGCAAAAGAGCTTCCGGAGCTTGATGATGAATTCTCAAAGGATGTAAGTGAATTTGACACATTAAAAGAATTAAAGAAGAGCATCAGAGAAAAGTTTGAAAAGACAAATGAGGATAAAGCAAAAACAGATATGGAGAACCAGCTTATAGATAAAATTTTAGAAAATACTGAAGTTGAAATTCCACAGGCAATGATTGAGAGACAAATTGATTATATGGTAAGAGATTTCGACTGGAGATTAAGCATGCAGGGAGCAAATCTTAACAGCTACCTTAAATATACCAACAGTGATATGGGCAAGGTAAGGCAGATGTTTAAGGACCAGGCAGAAAAAGCTGTTAAAACCCAGCTTGCGCTTGAAGAAATAGGTAATAAAGAAAAGATTGCACCTGGGCAGGAAGATGTAGATGCTCATATTGCAAAGCTGGCTGAAACATATTCCCAGCAGCCGGAAGAATTCAAGAAACAATTGAAAGATGAAGACATAAAGTATCTTACAGATGAAGTTAAGGTTGACAAGACCATAGAATTTTTAATGAAAAATGCTAAAGTAGTATCATAATTAAAAAAATTATAATATTATATTTAACTTAAAAGGTGTATATTAATACCATAATTGTTGTATAATTATGGGTATACAAAAGCATAAGCTATTATATGAAAATTGACAATTGATGATAGAATTGAATATGTAAAAATGATTTTAAACTTTTAATTGTAATTTCAACTTAGGAGGTGTTTTAATTGGAGATGAATTTGGTACCTATGGTAATTGAGCAGACCAATAGGGGAGAAAGGTCTTATGATATATATTCCAGGCTGTTAAAGGAAAGGGTTGTTTTTCTCAGTGATGAAGTAAACGATGTTACTGCCAGCTTGGTTGTTGCCCAGCTTCTTTTCCTTGAAGCAGAAGATCCGGAAAAGGATATACATTTATATATAAACAGCCCGGGGGGATCTGTTACTTCCGGAATGGCAATTTATGATACCATGCAGTATGTAAAGCCTGATGTTTCCACAATATGTATAGGTATGGCTGCCAGTATGGGAGCATTCCTTCTTGCAGCAGGAGCAAAAGGCAAAAGATTTGCGCTTCCCAATAGTGAGATAATGATTCATCAGCCTATGGGGGGAGCAAAAGGGCAGGCTGCTGATATAAAGATTCATGCAGAACAGATATTGAAAATAAAAGCAAGGTTGAACCAAATTCTCAGCGAAAGAACCGGGCAGCCGCTGGAGAAGATTGAAAAAGACACAGACAGGGATTTCTTTATGTCGGCTGAAGATGCCAAGACATATGGATTAATAGATGATATAATGATTAGGAGAAAATAGTTTTGTGGTTATAATAAGTATTACTGGGGTGAAATTACTTTATGTCAAGATTTGATGAGAGAAAACAGCTTAAGTGTTCATTTTGCGGGAAGACCCAGGAACAGGTTAAAAGGCTTGTAGCAGGGCCAGGGGTTTATATTTGCGATGAGTGCATTGAGTTATGCTCAGAGATAATAGAAGAGGAATTTGAAGAAACAAGAGAAGTCGATGAGCTAAATGATATTCCTAAGCCAAAGGAAATCAAAGATATTCTTGACCAATACGTTATTGGACAGGAAAGAGCTAAAAAATCACTTGCTGTTGCAGTATATAACCACTACAAAAGAGTTAATTCTGAAGATAAAAGCAGTGATGTTGAACTTCAAAAGAGCAATATAATAATGATGGGTCCTACAGGAAGCGGCAAGACACTGCTTGCTCAGACTTTAGCTCGTATTCTTAATGTACCTTTTGCTATTGCTGATGCTACTTCTTTGACGGAGGCCGGATATGTTGGTGAAGATGTTGAAAACATACTTCTCAAGCTTATTCAGGCTGCAGATTATGATGTCGAAAAAGCAGAAAAGGGAATAGTTTATATTGATGAAATAGATAAGATTGCCCGCAAATCAGAGAATCCTTCGATTACAAGAGATGTAAGCGGAGAAGGTGTTCAACAGGCACTATTGAAAATTCTCGAGGGTACGGTTGCTTCTGTTCCGCCGCAAGGGGGAAGAAAACATCCGCATCAGGAGTTTATTCAGATTGATACTACAAATATTCTGTTTATATGCGGAGGAGCATTTGACGGAATAGATAAGATTATAATGAATAGAACCGGAAAAAAATCCATGGGATTTGGTGCTAAAATCGAAAGTCCTAAGGAAAAGGATATGGGAGAAATACTTGAGAATATTCTTCCACAAGATCTTCTTAAGTATGGCATGATACCTGAATTTGTCGGGAGGCTTCCGGTTATTGTAACTCTTCACCAGCTTGATAAGCAGGCACTTGTAAAGATTCTTCTTGAACCTAAGAATGCGCTTACAAGACAATACCAAAAGCTGTTTGAGATGGATGATGTATTGCTTGAATTTACTGAAGAAGCGGTGGGGTATATTGCTGATAAAGCTCTTGAGAGAAGCACCGGGGCAAGGGGCTTAAGGGCAATAATTGAAGAGTCGATTCTGGAAATAATGTATGAGATTCCTTCGATAAATAACATTGAGAAATGTATAATCAAGAAGGAGACTATAGAAGGTAAAGAAAAACCCGAGTTGATTATAAACGAGAATAAAAAGCCATTAAAAAAGCCGTCTCAGAAGAAAAACAGAATTAAAAGAGAATCGGTATCCTAACCCTTCTCTATTTACGGGATGGATTAAAAAAATAGTACAATTTCAAGAAATCAAGGCGAACCAAAAGGTTCGCCTTTTTTATGGGATAAAAAATGACAATTCAGACAATAATATTTAAAACTTGACATATTTTTGGAGGATACAAATGATTAATGGTATTCTACTTTTTATTCAATTATTTTTTACAATAGTAATTGGGTTGTATTTTTTTAACCTTTTAAAAAACCAGCAGGGCAACAAATCTGCAATTGACAAAGAATCGCGGAAAGAACTGGACAAGATTAGAAGACTGAGAGAGATAAAGCTTTCTGTTCCTTTATCCGAGAAAACACGGCCATCAAGCTTTGATGAAATAATTGGTCAAGAGCAAGGAATAAGAGCATTAAGAGCGGCACTTTGCAGTCCTAATCCACAGCATGTTATAATTTATGGCCCTCCTGGGATTGGAAAAACAGCAGCGGCAAGGGTTATTCTTGAAGAAGCAAAATCAACGAAATGGTCGCCTTTCCGGAGGGATGCCAAGTTTGTTGAAATAGATGCAACAACCCTGCGTTTTGACGAAAGGGGAATTGCAGATCCACTTATCGGTTCAGTCCATGACCCTATTTATCAAGGTGCAGGCGCTTACGGAGCGGCAGGGATACCTCAGCCTAAACAGGGAGCAGTTACAAAAGCACATGGAGGAATCCTTTTCTTAGATGAAATTGGAGAGCTTCATTCTCTTCAAATAAATAAGCTTTTAAAAGTTCTTGAGGACAGGAAAGTATTTCTCGAAAGTGCTTATTACAGTTCAGAGGATACTAATATTCCGATTCATATTCATGAAATATTTCAGAATGGGCTTCCGGCTGATTTTAGGCTTGTTGGAGCAACAACCTGTTCAGCAGACGAAATACCACCAGCACTTCGTTCTAGATGTGTAGAGATTTATTTCAGGCCGCTGTTTTCCACTGAAATAGCAAGAATAGCTGCAAACGCGGGCGTAAAAGGTGGATTTATCCTAGATGAAGGTGTCGACGAAATTGTAGCTAAATATGCATCAAATGGAAGAGATGCGGTAAATATTATTCAGATAGCGGGAAGTATTTCGCTGGTTGAAGGAAGAACCACTATAACTGCAAAGGATGTTGAATGGGTTGTTGAGACTGGAAATTACAATCTTAGAATTGATAAAAAGGTTGGTTCGGGAAAGCAGATTGGTTATGTTAACGGCCTTGCAGTGTATGGTTCCAAGATAGGTATGATTGTTGAAATTGAAACCAGTGTAATGCCTGCTGCTAACAAAAAGGGGACGTTAGTTGTTACCGGAGTGATAGAAAAGGAGGAGGTTGATAATAAGGGAAGAAGGCTGGAAAAGACAAGCTGTATAAAAGCATCCATAGAAAATGTTTTAACAGTTATGAAAAAACATCTTGGCATCGACTGCAAGAATTATGATATACACATAAACTTTCCAGGGGGAATTCCGATTGATGGCCCTTCTGCAGGAATAGCGATTGCTGCTGCAGTTTATTCATCTGCAGTAAATATTCCAGTAGAAAATACAATTGCACTTACGGGAGAAATATCAATTCAGGGAAGGGTCAAGCCGGTTGGGGGTGTTCCTGCCAAGATACAGGCAGCAAAAGAAGCAGGGGTCGAGAGGATAATAATTCCCAAAGACAACTGGCAGGAAAGCTTTGAAGATTTTCCTATAGAAATAATCCCTGTAGATGATATTTTTCAGGTTATAACTCTGGTTTTCGGCAGACATGCACCTGTCAATAAAAATATAATAAGTCAGAATCCTTCAAACGAAGTCTTAACTGCACAAGGAATATAACAAAATGAAGAAATCTAAATGAAGCATCAGGAATTGCTTCCTAATGCTTCATTTAATGGAATTCCTTGATTTTCTTTTTTTTGCCAGGTCTTTTCATTTATGAATATTTAATATATAATTAATAATGACTAAACCTAGATATTATCTTTTTCACACAAAAGACGGTCAATATTTTCACATTTCTATTACAAATGAAAAAAGTTTTTATTAATGTTTCATTTCTTAAATGAATGATGAGGTATAATTCTTTTTTTCAAAAAGAGCAGTTTAGTTACTACAAAAGTATAAAGGGGCTGAGTAAATGGGGGAGAAAAAAATAATTAAGAGGCAGATAATACCGCTTCTGCCGTTAAGAGGTCTTACAGTTTTTCCTGATATGATTTTACATTTTGATGTAGGTAGAATGAAATCAATAAAGGCTCTTGAAGAAGCAATGGTTAGCAACCAGCTTATATTCCTGGTTACGCAAAAAGATGCAAGAACAGATTCGCCTGGTGCGGAAGATGTATTTAGTGTTGGGACAATCTCAAGAGTGAAACAACTTCTTAAGCTTCCAGGAGATACAATAAGAGTTCTGGTGGAAGGGATAAGCAGAGCTGAAATTTCTGAAATACTTCAAGAAGAACCATTCTTTATTGCTGAAACTGTAGAAAAAATCTACGTTGATGACAACGCACATCAGGTTGAAACTGAAGCATTGATGAGAAGGGTTTTGACAACCTTTGAAGAATATGCAAAACTAAGCAACAAAGTCTCTCCCGAAACAATGCTGGGCATTATGTCAGTAGATGAACCAGGCAAGCTTGCAGATGGTATTGCTGCCAGTGTAATGCTTAAAGCTGAACAAAAACAGGAAATATTAAACGAATTCCATCCGAGAAGAAGACTTGAGTGCATGCTCGAGATGCTTTTGCAGGAAATGGAAATACTTGAAATAGAAAAGAATATTAATTCCAGAGTTAAAAAATCAATTGATAAGATGCAGAAGGAATACTATTTACGCGAACAGATGAAAGCAATCCAGACAGAGCTTGGGGACAAAGACGGAGTAAATGGAGAAATAGAAGAATACAAGCAGAAGATGGAGGCTGCAAATCTTCCTGAAGAGGCTGAAAAGAAATTTGTTAAGGAATTGGACAGGCTTGCTAAAATGCAGCAGGGTTCTGCTGAAGGTTCGGTAATAAGAACTTATCTTGATTGGATTATTGATTTGCCTTGGAATAAAACAACAGACGAAATAATTGATCTGAAAAGAGCTCAGGATATTTTAGATGAAGACCATTATGGAATGGAAAAGGTTAAAGAAAGAATAATTGAATACATAGCTGTGAGGAAACTTAAAAATGAGTTAAAAGGACCTATCCTTTGTTTATATGGACCTCCGGGAGTTGGAAAGACATCAATTGCTAAATCAATTGCAAGGGCATTGAATAGAAATTATGTAAGAATGTCTCTTGGCGGTGTTAAAGATGAAGCTGAAATCAGAGGACACAGACGCACCTACGTTGGCGCTATGCCTGGCAGAATAATTACGGCAATGAAGCAAGGTGGTTCTAAAAACCCACTGATTCTGCTTGATGAAATTGATAAAATGAATAGTGATTTTAGAGGAGATCCTGCCTCTGCCATGCTGGAAGTTCTTGACGGAGAACAGAATAATTCCTTTAGAGACCATTATCTTGAAATCCCATTTGATTTGTCAGATGTTCTTTTCCTGACAACAGCAAACAATCTTGATACAATACCAAGGCCTCTTCTTGACAGAATGGAAATAATCAGCCTCTCAAGCTATACAGAGGTTGAAAAGGTTAATATCTGTACAAAGTATTTAATTCCAAAACAGCTTGAGAAACATGGCCTAACAGCAAAACAGGTTGTAATAACAGAAGAAGCGGTAAAACAGATAATAAATTGTTATACCAGAGAATCTGGTGTCAGAAATCTGGAAAGAGAAATTGCTACAATATGCAGACGTGCAGCAAAGAAACTTCTTTCAGAAGAGAAGAAAACAGTTAAGATTACTGAGAGAACTCTAGATAACTTCCTTGGTATTCCTAAATACAGATACGATAAAGCAAATGAAAAGGACGAAGTCGGTATTGCAACAGGTATGGCTTGGACTCCTGTAGGAGGAGAAGTTCTGTATATAGAAGTTACTCTAATGAGCGGCAATGGAAAGCTTGAGTTAACAGGACATCTTGGCGATGTAATGAAAGAGTCGGCTAGAGCCGGAATGAGCTATATCAGGTCTAAAGCAGAAGACCTTGGAATAGATAAGGATTTCCATAATAAATTGGATATTCATATACATGTTCCGGAAGGGGCTATACCGAAAGATGGCCCATCTGCAGGCATAACTATATGTACAGCAATAATATCTGCTCTTACCGGAATACCTATACGCAAGGATGTTGCAATGACAGGTGAAATTACATTAAGAGGAAGGGTGCTTCCGATAGGAGGACTGAAAGAAAAGGTTATTGCTGCTCATAGGGCAGGTATTAAGACTGTAATTATTCCTGAGGAAAACAAGAAGGATGTTGAGGAGATTCCTGAAACGGTAAGAACTCAAATGAAGTTTGTTTATGCTTCTTCAATAGATACGGTTATTAGGACGGCTCTTGCAAAACATATTCATAAAAATATTTCTCATAATAGCAAGGAAGCAGTTATGCAGAGAGAGGCAAAGCAGGAAGTTGCAGCAACAATAGTAACTCCGGAAATAAAGCAGGAAACCATACTAACAAGGGTTGAACAATAAAAAACATCAAATATCCGTCTGCTATGCAGGCGGATATTTATTAATTTTCAATTGTTTCAAAGGAGGCTGGCATAATGCCAATGAAGCTGTTTGTAGGGGATATTGTAGAAATGAAAAAACCGCATCCATGCGGAGGTTTACAGTGGGAAATAATGCGAACCGGTATGGATTTTAGGATAAAATGCTTAAAATGCAATCATCAAGTTATGCTGCCAAGACCTGACTTTGAAAAGAGAATCAAAAAGGTTATTAAAACTTCAGAAGGCAATATTTAAAAAAGCACCGATTAGAAGCAGGTGCTTTCTCTATATTATTTAGCAGGTCCAATAGTTTTCTTTAGTGAAATAAATTTCATATCATCTTTAATTTTTAAAATATCAAAGGATTCTATGAATTTATCATTACTTGCACCAGGTATTGATTGCCATAGTTCGGCTGAAGAATCCAGATTAGCCATACTCCTAAGTTCAGAACCGGTAAGGGTGTCCTTTTCAATAGCATATTCCTTATCATCAATAATAATTTTATTATTTTTTTCAAAAATGCTTTTTTCCATTAATATTCCTCCAAATATTAGAATTATATAATATTACTATTTATTAACAGTTTATCAAAGCCGAGCTAGTTATTCAAGCTACTATTAGAGTTTTATAAAATATAAAAGGTTGCTAGGAAAGAGAATAAAAACTAAATGATATTAATAAATTAATTTTGTAAATATTTTGTTTATATTGTAGGTTATTTACAGAGTAAAAAAATTGTTATATTATTATTTTGCAAATAATTCATTGAAGGGAGCGGTTATTTTGAATACATACGAAAATATTAGCGCTGAATTAAAAGCATTTTTCAGCAATCATCCTTTTTTCAAAATCGTTTTACCTATTGACATGGCGTTGGTTTTTGGAGGAGTAGGTCTGTTAGTAGTATCGGCTTTCATTAGTTTAGGTTCCTTGGTATCAAGTTTAGCGTATTGGTGTTTTATATTAGGATTACTGCTTGCTTACGCAAATAGGCATGAACAGGTTCTTTATATTGGTTTCTTTGTTTATGCAGGTCTTCAGCTATTGGAAATAATTATGCACTTAAGATACTTGAGTGCTTACTTTGGCTCTCTTATTGCGGGTTTAATCTTTGGCTATTTAGGATATCTTGTATTTAAAAGACATTCATTGAATGGAAATGGAATACAACAATAATTAATATTAAAATTTCAGGAGGTAGGGAAATGTCGTTCTTAGAAAATTTGGGAAAAACAATTAGCGGTGCTGCTCAAACAGCTGCAAAAAAATCAGGAGAAATGGTTGAAATCACAAAAATTAATATGTCCATTGGTTCTGAAGAAGATAAAATCGAAAAGGTTTACCTACAAATCGGCAAGAAAGTATATGACAGTTCAATTGCAGGAACCGAAATTTCACTTGAGGATTTTAGAGATGCATTTAGTGAAATCACAGAACGTCTTAATACAATCAAAGAATTGAAAGCTAAAATACTTGAAGTAAAAAGTGTAAAGATTTGTTCTGCATGTGGTGCAGAACTTGAAAAAGAAGTACAATTCTGTAATAAATGCGGCGCAAAACAGGAAGTTGTAGAAGCGCCTGTTGCAGAAGCTCCAAAATGTCCGAAATGCAGTGCGGATTTGGCTGCTGATGCTGGATTCTGCGGCTCTTGTGGAGAAAAACTTAAATAAAGATAGAATAATAAAGGATATTTAATTTTAAAGTGCACCCCAGATGTTAGAAGACAATCTGATATTTGAGGGGGCACTTTTTTGCATATTAATAATTTGAAGAATAATACCCCCATTACTAAGTTGCGAGAACAAGAAAGTATAATATTCTTTAAACCTAGTATCATTAGCGAAATAAAAGATATTGACAGAAGATACCATTATTGGTAAAATGAAAGGCAGTAATGCTAAAAAAAAATAAAAGGAAAGGTGGGTTGATTGAGTTATTCAAGAAACAGACGTTGAAAGGAGGAAAGCTATATGATTGTTGGCCGCAAAACCAACTTATCGATTATTTTAATCTTATAGCCCTGGATGCCGCCGGCGAATGTACCGGAAAGGACGTGTGCCGATGAGGAAAATAAGAATACCTGATACTTAGCGAAGATGCCTTCCCCGAAAAAAATATTTTATAAAGCCTGAATTGCTCCCGTTTTTTGGGGGACACAAGCCGGAAAAAATTCGAAGGGGGCCGAACATATTGCCGCAAAGTATGTGGTGTTTGCCCCAACCAGGTTCTTAGGTTGGGCAAATAAAAAAAGCAGCAAGCTTGCATGCGCTTTAGCACGATCTTTTGCAAAAGCTAGGCGGTAGAAGAAAGCAACGCTGCGAGGACGTTAAAAAAAATAAAGGGAGAGGAGACAAATGCGAAGATTCCGATTCGTGCCAATCCCGGATTACTGAATATTGGCTTCCTGCGGATTACGGATGCAGCAAAAAATCGCCTTGAGGGCAAACAGCGCGCAATTTGTTAGCGCTAGATCGATCGCCACCCCTGTGAGGCCAAAAATGCATGGTGCGAAAGCATTGTGGTCAATTAGCTGCTAAGAGCCGAGGAAGCCTGCAAAAAAAGAAGTTGGGAAACCAACTTCTTTTTTTTGTACGAAATTCTACTAATATTTTAACAGCCGCCTCCACCGCCGCCACCGCCGCCGCCGCCGGAACTGCCGCCGGAAAAACCGCTGCTTGAGCCAGGTGCAGTAGATGATGAAGAAATTGCAGAGGAAAATCCATTTCCGATTGAAGATGTGAAGCCTGACATATCATGAATATTCCAAGCTGCTCCGGTATACCATACAGGGTGGTAATCGGGTTCTACTGAAGAGCTTGCAAGTGCTGCAGCAAACTTTTCTGACCATTGGTTTTCAACATCAAGAGCAAGAGCAAAAGGCAAATATTTTTCAAATGTTTCAGGAGTCATATCAACTGGCGCGGAATAATTCAATTCGTCCTTTTCAGCATAAGATAAATACATTTTGAAACCTTCGATTTTGTCTAAAAGGCTTCTTCCTTCTGCAGTAGGAGCTTTTAATAAATGCCAGAACAGAATATTTAACGAAAATAGTATTAGGAAACCTAAAAATAGAGGGAATTTTGAAAAGGCTAGTATAGCTAGCCCTATAATCTCTCCAATTACAAATGGTATAGAAAATACGGTTAAAAATAATGCTCTTGGCAGACTTCCTTTTGAGTGTGAGGCTGCCATTTTCCAGCTTTTTATTAAAAGAGATAATAAAACAGACACGCCTATGCTCCATATGGTAAGCCACATCGAAATAAAACCTACCAAGGCAAGAGCATCTGCTCCAAGGCTCAACATTGCTGACAAATAACCTACGACTGAAAGAAGTAAGCCGATGGAGAAGTATCCATAGTTGGTGTTAAAGTATTTTTTCTTATAGTTTTTACTTAAATATAAGCTCAAGCTGTTGGTTGCAGAGCTGACCTGGCTGTAATTGGTCTGTTCAAAATCAAAGCTATCTTGATGGCCAAGAAGCTCATCTGCTATTAAGCCTTCCTCGGGGGAAAGAACAGAACGGTCTTTGCCGGTTCGAATAATAGAAAAGGTTTTTCCTCCTAAAAGGCCTGAACTCTCTTCTTTAATATTTAAAAAGCCGCTTACAGCCATATTAATAATTGATGAAGAAAATGCTTTTGCATCAAAGCCCATTCTGCTTATATATCTCAATGCAGGCGGAGAAAAGCCTTCCGGTGGATAATAGAGAGGGATTATGGTTCCTTTTTTTGGGTCCTTTCCTACCTTATTCCACGCAAGAATAAAATACAATAAAGTTATTATTACTCCTAAAGATATATAGGCTATATAATTATAAGATTCTTTTTCTTTCGGTGGCGGAGTCACCAACCCTTTTGGCCATCCAACAACGATTGTAAGCCCTTCGGATTTTGCCAGACCTCTGGTAGTTTGAAAAACAACTTGTTGGTCTTCTTTAATTGCATAATTGAAGTCTTTTCCCTCTGAATCTTTATAACCGGTAAACCCGCTGATTTTTATATCAGAAGAAGGTACTGGTGATGGCAGAAGTATAGTGGCAGATGCTTGATCTATTGGGAAAGCCCAGCCGTTGCCGGTAATATTATAATAAAGTTCATCATGGTTTTTGAAGAAGCCGAGTTGCTTTGTGGTTTTGTACTGCAAAGTAAAGGTATATTCACCAGGGGGAATAAGAATACCTTTATCCCTCATATAAACTCTTTTGCCATTTGAGAGATTTTCTATCTGGTAATTCTGATTTTCGCCATTTCTTTTTACAGATAAAACTTCAAAACCAACTCTATATTGTTTGCCGCTTTTGCCGGTATATTTGGTAGGGAAATCACGGTATATTCCTGTCTTAATATTTATGCCTTCACTCTTGACCTTTATATTTTCGGTTACAATTAAAGATGAATCTGGATTAATTACTATATTGCTGTCATAAGAAAGAATTCTTTCACCAGGTGAAGCTTCTGCCCAGCAGAAAGCAGTTCCGCATAAAAAGGTTAAGATAAGAGCTAAAGTAATAAATGAAAAAAGGGAAGATTTTGATATTATCTTTTTCATATTTTAACCTCCGGTGCATTTCTTTGAGTGGCTAATTCTATTTCGAAGAATGGTTGAGTAGAAAATTTGAAAATTGCTGCTATAAGATTGCTAGGGAAAGTCTCAACCTTTGTATTAAAATCTCTTACTGTTCCATTATAATATCTCCGTGCCATTTGAAGTTCATCTTCGATTGTCACGAGGCTCTTATGAAGATTCATAAAATTTTCACTTGCTTTAAGGTCTGGATAGGCTTCTGCGACCGCAAATAATCTTTTTATGGAATCTGTAATTTGATTCTCTGATTGAGAAACTTCATTTATGTTTTGCAAAGAGGTGTTTTGGCTTCTTGCTGCAGTTATGTTTTCTAAGACTTGTTTCTCATGAGAAGTGTAACCTTTAACTACTTCGACCAGATTAGGTACAAGATCAAACCTCCTTTTAAGTTGAACGTCTATTCCACTCCAAGCTTCTTTAAAAATATTTTTTGCTTTAACCATAGCATTATAAGTAAGTATTGCATAGATGAAGATTAAAATCAGTATTACCGATATTACTACTGTCATTTTATCACCGCTTTCGGGTTAATATTTTTTCATATATTAATTGTAAATCACCGCAGCACTTTTTCCAATATGTTATAATCAAAAAGGGTTAGTTGTTATTTAACTGGCAATACTAAAGAAAGAGAAAGGATAGAGGAGTATAAATGGACATACACAAGGAATCACTTGAGAAGCATAAGAAGTGGCAGGGAAAAATTGAGATTGTTTCAAGAGTTCCCATGGAAACGGTAGAGGATATTTCTATTGCCTATACTCCGGGCGTTGCGGAGCCCTGCAGAGAAATTGCCGGAGATAAAAACAAAGTTTATGATTATACCAGGAAATGGAACACGGTGGCAATTGTAACTGATGGTACTGCAGTGCTGGGATTGGGAGACATAGGACCTGAAGCTGGTTTGCCTGTAATGGAAGGGAAAGCAGTATTGTTTAAAAATTTTGCAGATATAGATGCAATTCCTATTTGCCTTGGGACTAAAGATTCTGATGAAATTATTCAAACAATTGTGAATATGGCTCCTTCTTTTGGAGGAATAAATCTTGAGGATATTTCTGCTCCGCGTTGCTTTGAAATTGAAAGAAGATTAAAGGAACAGCTTGATATACCTGTCTTTCATGATGACCAGCATGGGACGGCGATTGTTATATTAGCGGCACTAATGAACTCTTTAAAGATTATTGGAAAGAAAAAAGAAGCTGTCTCAATAGTAATTAATGGAGCAGGGGCAGCAGCTATAGCAACTGCAAAAATTCTTTTGCGTGCAGGTTTTAAGGATATAGTTCTTTGTGATACCTGTGGAGCAATATATGAAGGAAGAGGAAATCTTAATACTGAAAAAGAAAGCATCTCAAAAGTAACAAATCTTAATAAAAAGATCGGGAAATTAAAGGACGTTATTGTAGGGGCAGACATATTTATTGGATTATCTTCAGGCGGAGTATTGAATGCCGAGGCTGTAAGTACAATGAATAAAGACGCAGTTGTGTTTGCGCTTGCAAACCCGGAACCGGAGATTTATCCCAGTGAAGCTGAAAGAGGAGGGGCAAGAATAACCGGTACAGGAAGGTCTGACTTCAATAATCAAATCAATAATGCTCTTGTTTTCCCGGGATTATTCAGAGGTGCCTTGGATGTTCGTGCAAGAGAGATTAACTACGAGATGAAAATTGCTGCTGCAGAGGCTCTGTCAGGCTGCATGACAGAGGATAAACTAAGCGAGTCTTATATTATTCCGGATATTTTTTACCCTGATTTGCCCAAGATAATTGCAAAGGCTGTAGCGAATGAGGCAAGAAGAACTGGAGCAGCAGTACTTTAAGAAATCTCAATATAGATTTATTTGCCTGGACACAGCTGTAAGAATATTATAAAATGACATGTATATATAAATACTTTTTTTGTAACAGTGCCTTTTTTGTGGCGGTAAGGATGTGTAACCGGAATTCCGGGTTATATATTTTATTGTTCTTAGATTAGAGAATTTCTATATCGGGATTTGAGATTGATTGGAGGCGAGAGATGGCCAAAGAAGAATGATTGGCAACGCTCAAAGGACGTAATAAAGATAGGAGGTAGAATTTTTGGGAAAACAACATCGATTTAATGTAAGCGGAAACCAAGGACGGACCCAACTGGAAGGCGAAGACAAGCGTCTTTCATGGAGAGTGTACAATGGCAATGTAGAAGTATTTTGGAAAGGAAAAATGTGTACAAGCAAACGGGTTGAGCCTGGGGATCGTATCTGTATTTATGCAAATAATGCCAGAACAAGAATTCACATTGAGAAGCCTCCTGTAGACCAGATTGCCAAAGAAGCTTGGAAAAATGGGTTTTACAAAATTAAGAGATTTCAAACCCTTGAAGAGCTTTCCAAAGCTGCAGGTAATTTGAAGAGAAGAACATACCTAGGAACTAAGGTTTCTGCAGGAGAACTATTTATCAACCAGGAAAAGACGGTAGCAATTGCATATAGGAAGTTGACTGACAATGGACAAGTAGTACCTTTTGGATGGTATGCCTCTATTGATGCAAAACAAGGAGATGTCGCGAAGGTAATCAGCAGAGCAATTGAGATAATGACATTCAGCGAGGAAGCAAAGCATGTGACCATCGGAAAAGTAAGTTGTTCAGTGGTATAACAAAAAGCCTGTGAAAGTTTTTCTTTCACAGGCTTTTATTTTTATAATATAGGAAAATTTCACAAAGCTTTGCTGTAATTATATTTTATCAAAAGTTTCCTATCGAATTATCAGAAACTATACGCAGTGAATATATCATTAAGACAAGTAATTGCAAACAGCAGGATATGAATACTGAATGAAATAAAATATGCATTTCATATCTCAAAAAAAGCTTTTTATACAAATTGTATTTTTAAAACATAACATTATGTTACAATAAATTACATTATTAGACTTAATCAGCAAAAAAATACAAAACATTTATACTATTCATAAAAAAACATACATACAAACTATTCATTATTCATTCAAGTTATTTTCATACACTATTCGAATTGATTTCCCCCTTTAAACAATTAAAAGAATATAGTCTTAATTTTGTTATAAAGAACTTTTCAAGGTTACTTATAATTTTAAAAGGATGGTGTTATTTATGAAAAAAGTGTTAGTTGTTGATGATTCTTTATTAATAAGAGAGTATTTAAAAATTGTTCTTGAGCAGCATGAATTCGAAGTAGTGGGCGAAGCTAAAGATGGAAATGAGGCTTTAGAAAAGTATAAGGAACTTAGCCCGGATGTTGTAACAATGGATATCTTAATGCCTAGGGTAGATGGGATTAAAGCTATACAAGAGATTAAAGAGTATGACTCGCAAGCAAATATAGTTGTTGTTTCCTCTGCAAATAATGAAAATGACATCAAAAAAGCAATAATTCAGGGAGCAAAATCAATTATAACAAAGCCATTTAATGAAGAAATGCTGATAAAAACGCTTAATCTAGCTACAATGTCATAAAAGTAGTGTGACACAAAGTATAAAGCGTGTGCCCCTGCCGTTTATAGAAAAATATAATCCCTCATCTTCTTAAACGGCTTAGCATAATAATATACCAACACAAACTGGCAGCATTTAATGCTGCCAGTTTGTGTTTGAACTGCTTATTTTATTTCGATCTTAGCAAAAGATTTTTTGCCTTTCTTTAGAAGTATTAATCCGTCTTTTATATCTTTTGAATTGATAATATAGCCAACATCGCTTACGGCGATGTCATTTACAAAAGCTCCTCCTTGCTGGACAACCCTTCTTGCTTCACTCTTGGAAGGTACGAGGTCTGCCTTTACCATGAGGTCGAGAATAGGTATTCCGGCTTCAATCTCGCTTTTTGGTATTTCAATGCCTGGAGCTTCAGCCAGATTGCTTGTTCCTCCAAAAAGTGCAGAGGCAGCTTGTTCTGCTTTTTTTGCTTCTTCCTCTCCATGAATAAGCTTTGTAAGTTCAAAGGCAAGAACCTTTTTTGCTTGGTTTATCCTCTCATCTTTATTTGCACAGAGAGTTCTTACTTCCTCCATTGGAATTGTTGTTAAAAGTGAAAGACATTTTTCAACATCGTTGTCTCCAACATTTCTCCAGTATTGGTAGAAATCATATGGCGATGTCTTTTCTGGGTCTAGCCATACAGCACCGCTTTCTGTCTTTCCCATTTTCTTTCCTTCGCTGGTTGTAAGAAGAGTAATTGTGAGACCAAAGGTTTCTTTGCTCTCAACCCTTCTTATAAGGTCGGTTCCGCCTAGAATATTCGCCCACTGATCATCTCCTCCTAACTGCAGTACGCAATTGTGCTTTTGGAAAAGATGCAGGAAGTCATAGCTTTGCATAAGCATATAATTGAATTCGATAAAGGATAATCCCTTTTCCAGTCTGGTTTTAAAACATTCATAAGTCAGCATTTTATTAACAGAAAAGTATTTCCCGATATCCCTTAGGAAATCAATATATTTTACATTTCCAAGCCAGTCATAGTTATCAAGCATTAAAGCTTTTCCATCATTAAAATCAAGAAATTTCGAAAACTGCTTGCGGAAGTTCTCAGTATTATGCTGAATTTGCTCTCTTGTAAGCATTTTTCTCATATCAGTTTTTCCTGTAGGGTCACCAACCATTGCGGTTCCACCGCCAAGAATTACTATAGGCTTATGACCAGCTTTTTGCAGATGAGACATTACTGTAAGAGCCATAAAGTGCCCAACGTGAAGGCTGTCTGCTGTTGGATCAAAGCCTGTATAGAAAGTAATCTTTTCATTTCCAAGGATTCTTTTGATTTCTTCTTCGTTTGTTGTCTGTTGAACCAAGCCCCTTTCAACCAACATATCAAATACATTTGCCATAAATATCACCTTCCTTATATTTTTATAATATAACAACGTCAGAAACGAGTAGTACAACCTTCTTCAAACTAAAAAATCCCGATTCGTCTTATTTTAGATAAGGACGAACTGGGATTCGTGGTACCACCTTAATTTGTGCAATGCACCTCAAATCTGATATAACGGTCAGACCCGTCCAAGAGGAAACTCCAGAGTGTATTTCACGAAATTTGTGTACTGCAGATTTTTCACCAGCCAATCTGCTCTCTTAATGTAACCACAAACTGTTACTTCTTCTCCTTCATAGTTTTGATAATTATTATTATAATTATAATATAAAACTAAAATAATTCAATAGAAAAAGTAAAAGAAAGCACACATGGATAATTGTGTAAGATTTACTATTAGCAACCATTCCTATATGATATAATAATATTAGGATGTTTACTAAAATATTATGTAAGGGAGGGTTCTGCAAATGTCTAATAATCATAAAAATGAAATAAAACAGAATCCTGAACTTAAAAACATTGGTGATTTAATGAATGCAATTAAAGGTAAAATAGATTCATATAGAGAAAAGAAAAGCCATACTCGACAAGAGAAAAAGCAGGCAAAAATAGCACTGCATATCTATGCACACTTAAAAAATAAGATAGAAGAAGAACCAGATGAAGAGAAAAAAGAATTGAAGCCTAGGTATTTTGGAAACGAGGGGCCGGTGTTCTTTTTTAAAACGGGTGTAGACGAGAATAAAGTTTATGATGTTGTGGCCGTTATTATGGAAAAAGAAGGCGAAATGTCAATGGATCGTTTTAAAGGATGTAATGCAGCACTTGAAAGAATGTTGAGAAATAGTAGGTCTTATCCGAGAAATGCAAAAAGCATAGATGGAAAAGATGGATTTTAAAATGTTTATAGGTAAAGAAACAATGAGTTTTCACACATTTTTATTAAATTGCATAATTTATAATTGACTTAAAAAAATATGGCTGTTATAATTAGCCCCAATAAGATAAAAACGATGAAATGGAAAAGTAAATTGTTTTGATTCTTTCAGCGAGTGGAGGATAGTGAAAGCTCCACAGATAGAAATGATTGAAGTTCTCCATTGAGCTGCAGGCTGAACCGTTAAGAGTAGGCTGTGCCGGATGTTCACCGTTATAGGAGCAGTGTATCGGAATAGTCCTGTACATGTGGCTTTGCCTTTATCTAAAGGTGGTATCAGAGAACAACTCCTGGTCCTTTATGGACTAGGAGTTTATTTTATTTTTAAAGGAGGAATCGGCATGATAATTGTAATGAAAAATTATGCAACACAAGAGCAAATTCAGGATGTGGAAAATAAATTGGTTGAATTAGGTTTTAAAACTCATCCGATTTATGGAGAGATTAAAACGGTTATTGGAGCAGTTGGAGACAAAAGGCTCCTGGATACAAGGATTCTTATTGATATGGCAGGAGTGGATTCTGTTATTCCAATCATGAAACCATACAAGCTTGCAAGCAGAGAATACAAACAGGAAGATACAGTAATTGATGTTAATGGAATAAAAATAGGCGGGAAAGAAATAGTAGTCTTTGCCGGGCCATGTGCGGTTGAGAATAAGGAGTATTTCTTTGAAACAGCAAAGCTAGTTAAAAAAGCCGGGGCAAAAATATTGCGAGGGGGCGCTTTTAAGCCAAGAACTTCTCCTTATGCTTTTCAAGGTTTGCAGGAAGACGGCCTTAAAATGCTGGCAGAAGCCCGCGAAATAACCGGAATGAGTGTTATAACCGAAGTAATGGACCCCAGAGATGTTGAGCTTGTTTCTAAGTATGCAGACATAATCCAGATTGGTGCTAGAAATATGCAAAATTTTAGGCTTCTTCAGGAAATCGGAGCAAGCATGAAACCTGTTTTATTGAAGAGGGGAATATCTTCAACTATAGAAGAATGGCTTATGGCGGCAGAATATATGATGCTTGAGGGGAATGATAAAGTAATCCTTTGTGAAAGGGGAATAAGAACCTATGAAACTGCCACACGTAACACACTTGATCTAAGCTCAATACCAGTAATCAAAGAGGTATCACATTTGCCAGTGATTGTTGACCCAAGCCATGCATCAGGTACTTGGAAATACGTTAGTCCTATGTCAAAGGCGGCAACTGCGGCAGGTGCAGATGGTCTTATAATAGAGGTTCATTCAAATCCGGAAAAGGCGCTTTGTGATGGACCACAGTCGTTAAAGCCGGATACATTCAGCCAGCTTATGACTGAACTGCAGGTTGTTGCAAAGGCTGTTGGGAGAGATATATAAATTGTAAAACTTATAAGGCTGTTATTGACACTTAAAAAGCTAAATGATAAACTGATTTGGTATTTAAATTCATAATAATGTTCACAGCTGCAATTGCAGAAGAAAATGTATCTTAGATAGTTATCGGGAGGAAAAAATCTAATTAAAAAAGACGTAAAAAAGAAGGGAGCGATGGAAATGACAGAGGAAAACGGAAAACTTGCCATTGAGGGCAGAGAAGCTGCCGAACCGAGGCTCGACTTTGAAGAGGAGGGAGGCAAGGAATACTTATTCGTAGTGGTCGGAGATATCCAATGCGGGAACAGCACTTACCGGATTATGGAATCCTTCGCGGAATCGGATGAAAGCGATTTAGCAATCTTCGAAGTTATAACCGGCGGCAAAGATGGTGAAAAACTGGTTGAGGTTGCAAATGAAATTGAGTGGGGGTATGTCGCCGAAGCCTGGGAAGATTCGCGGGCCGATATTATGATTCTGATTGATGAAGACGGCGAGGAAGTAAGGGTTGAAGTCCTGGACGAAATGGAACTTGACGGAGAGGTTTATCTGGCTGTTATTCCTTTGGACCAAGAATTCGAACCGGGCGACGATGAGAATGAGTATTTCTGGATCCTGAAACTTATTATTGAAGAAGGGGAAGAATGCTGGGGAGATATTGACGACCCCGATGAATTCGATAAAGTAGGTCGGGAATTTGAAGAACTTCTGAATTCTTAAAATAACCAAAAAAGAACCTGAAACTGTTGCAGTTTCAGGTTCTTCCTTTTTTAATCATCGTCATCATTCTTGATTTCAAAATCAAATTCAGGTTCTTTCTCTTGGCTGGTCTGTTCTGATTTCAATACGTTTTGAGGTTGATATGTTACTATATTTAACTTAGCCTGACCAAAAGCTTCTACTGATAACTCATAAGCAACATTTACAGCTATTGTATGGATGCCTTCTTTATTAAGTATCATTGTTCCTAATGATTTTGGCGCTTTTGAGAATTGTCCGATAACCTGTTTGTCACTGTAAAATTCTCCTCCCAGGTTTTTTAACGGAACCTTTTGTGAAAATCTTTCAATGGTTTTTCCAACAAAGGTATCGTTATTCAATTCATACCAATAGTGGATTTCAAAGCTTCCATTTACAATTACGTTGCCCATTTCTTCTGAAACATCCTCGAAGCTGCATTCAGTGATTTTAGCGCCAGTTATATTACATCCTAAAACGTGATTAGGAACTTTAGTTTGTTCAGGTCTTATGTATACGGTGGTTTTGAATGATTGAGTAGATTTGCCGTAAACAGCATTAGTAATAATGGTTCTTATACTATTATCATCTTGAAGGTTAGAAATCTTTTTTTCCATGTATACCTTCCTTTCATTATATTTTTAATTATATACGTATAATATTCTTTGCAACAAAATGTGTGATTGTTAATTAATAATTTTATTCTAAACATAAATTAAATAAAGTAAATCATATAATTCTTATACAGCATAAAAAAATGGGGTTGATAACAATTAGCAAAAATGCATTAGTAACGGGTTGTGCAGGTTTTATTGGTTCTAATTTATGCGAGGAATTATTAAAATATGACTGGAATGTAGTAGGAATAGATTGTTTTACTGACTATTACAGCAAAAAAATGAAGGAAAAAAATTTGTTAAAACTAAATGGACATTCAAATTTTTTATTACTGCAGGAAGATTTAATTGATATACCTCTAAATGACTATATTAAAGGAATTGATGTAGTCTTTCATCAGGCTGGCCAGCCGGGGGTTAGAGGAAGCTGGGGGGAAGGGTTTGCTAAGTATGTTATCAATAACATATCTGCAACCCAAAGGCTTTTAGAAGCAGTCAAAGGTTCAAATATTAAAAAATTTGTTTATGCATCATCTTCATCAATATATGGAAATACAAATACTTTGCCTATGAGCGAAGAGGCCCTTCCAAAGCCTTTTTCTCCTTATGGATTAACAAAGCTTGCGGGAGAAAATTTATGTTCTCTTTACCACGAAAATTATGATGTGCCTGCAGTGTGCTTGAGATATTTTACAGTATATGGGCCTCGTCAGAGGCCGGATATGGCATTCCATTATTTTATAACCTCAATTCTTTCAGAAAACCCTATAAAAATATTCGGGGATGGAACCCAAATGAGGGATTTTACCTACGTCGATGATGTAGTGAAAGCGAATTTGCTTTCTGCAAATTCCGACTTATCAGGTGAAATAATTAATGTTGGAGGAGGAAATATAGTAAAGCTCATTGATGTTATAAGTATTATTGAAAGCCTAATAGGTAAAAAAGCAAAGCTTGAATTTATTGAAAAACAAAAAGGCGATGTAAAAGATACATACGCTGATAATAAGAAACTTATTAAGCTGTTGAAGTTTTCTCCGCAGTTTGATTTAATGGAAGGTTTAAAAAAGCAAATTGAATATATCCAGCGGGAGAGCGAAAGCTATTCCGATGTCTACCGCCGCTAACAGATTACCTATTAATGGCCGATGCCAAAGTACTCAAAGCCAATGCTTCTTAGATATAAGCAATCTAACATATTCCTTCCATCAACAATGATTGGCAAGTGCGCTAAGGATTTGATTTTAATAAAATCAATATTTTTGAATTCTTCATGTTCGGTAGCAACTATTATTCCGTCAGCAGATTCTGCTGACTTATAACAATCATCTTCATATTTTAATTGAGGATAAAGCTTTTTAACATTATTCATACTTAAGGGGTCATATGTTTTAATTTTGGCGCCTTTTTCTAAAAGGGTGTCTATAATATCCAGAGCCGGGGATTCTCGTATATCATCAGTATAAGGTTTAAAGGATAATCCCCAGAGGCATATGGTTCTATTATTCAAACTGCCGAGGATACTTTCCAGCTTGTGAATAGGAAGTATCTTTTGCAGTTCATTTACTTCCAAGGTTTTTTCAATAATTTTAAAATCATAACCTATTTCCTTTCCAAATGATAATAATGCTTTTAAATCTTTTGGAAAGCAGGAACCTCCAAAGCCTATTCCGGCATTGAGAAACATACTGCCAATTCGGGGATCTAGCCTCATGCCTTCAGCAACTTCAAGAATGTTTGCACCAACTTTTTCACAAAAGTTTGCTATTTCATTAATATATGATATTTTTGTTGCCAAGAAGCAATTTGAAGCATATTTAATAAGTTCGGCACTTTCCCTTGTAGTTATATAAATAGGCTTATCAAATGGCAGGTACATATCTTTGATTACTTTTTCAGCTCTTTTACTGTTGCTTCCTATAATTATCCTATGACTGTTAAACATATCATAAATAGCGGTTCCTTCCCGTAAAAATTCAGGGTTTGATACAACGTCAAAATCCACGGGATTAATTAGATTCTCCCTAATAATTTTTTCGACTTTCCTATTTGTACCAACAGGAACGGTGCTTTTTATGGCAATTACCTTGTAATCATTAATCAGAGAACCAATTTTTTTAGATACATCTTCAATCTGGGATATATCAGCTTCGCCATTCTGATTTGAAGGAGTTCCAATACAAATCATTATCAAATCTGAATTTTGAATGGAATATTTTAAGTCAGTAGTAAATTCAATGGTTTTACTTTGCAGGTTTTTTTTAATCAAATTAGATAATTCGGGTTCAAAAAAGGGCACTTTTCCAGCCTTGAGAGAGCTTATTTTTGTTTCATCTATATCATGGCATATAAGATTGTGGCCAAAGTCTGCCAAACATGTTCCAGTAACTAGCCCAACATATCCTACTCCGATAATGCATATATTCATTAGATATTTCTCCTGTAGATTAAAGTTTTTGTAAAGAGAAAGAGTTCGATAAATTAATTTGTTTGCAATATATGCGAAATAAGACATTAAAGTTCTTGGAAGAACATATTTATAGAAATTGAATATTATATAAAAAACACTATTATTTTAGGGGGGTTAATTAATGAAGTATCAGGAAAAAAATGTTGGTTCTTTGAAAGAGGTTTTTGAGTATGTTCAAGATGCATTCAGAAGCTTATCCAAAGGGCAGCTAAGAGTAGAAGATCAGCTTGCTGTTGTGCCAGCTGATAAGGATTTGGAGTATAAAATAAAGTATGAGGATGACGAGGTAGAAGGGGCCCTAACCTTAAAGATTTCATGGGCTAATGTTGAAGAAGAGGAAGAAGAGGAAGAAGAAGAGGAAGAAGAAGAGGAAGAAAGCAAGTAATAAGACCAATTGCTTTGAGTACCAGATAAGAGAGAGTTTTTATCTGGTACTCCTCTATTAACTACTACTTTTAAGGAGGGCAGGCATGAATAATAGTAGGGAAGTTCAAGAGGTTCTTGAAAAATATAATTTCAATGTTACAGATATCAAACTTGAATCCTATAAAGGCAAAAAAGGGGTATGGTGGATAGATACCAAAGAAGGAATGAAAATTCTAAAAAAACAACCTAATTCTAAAGAAACAATAGAATTCATTGTTTCAGCATTAAATTATTTAAGGAATAAAGGAGTCCAAATTCCCCGAATTATAGAGAATAACCAAGATTGCAAATATACGGTTTTGAATTCCGATTATTATATATTAAGTGAGGCAATTATTGGAGAAAGGCCGGATTATAATAAAAGACATGAGTTAAAGGTCATGGTTCGTGGATTGGCCAAATTTCATAATGCTTCAATTGGGTTTATTCCGCCAAATGATTGCAAACCCAAAGTGCATTTAGGAAACCTGATAAAAGAACATAAAGAAAATATAAATAAATTAGAAACTTTTTATAACGAAGAAAAACAGATGGAGAACCATAACAGCTTTGGAACTAAGATATTAGAGGAATTCCCGCACTTCTACGATAGAATGCAGAGCTCAATTAAACAATTAAATGAGTCATGTTATATTGAATGGACAGGGAGAATGAGCAGCTTAGGATGCTTGTGCCATCAGGATTTTGCCGCAGGCAACCTCGTTTTAGATAAAGAGGGTAACTTATTTATTTTAGATACTGATTCAATAACAATAGATATTCCCATAAGGGATATTAGAAAGTTCCTTAATAAAGTCATGAAAAAAAGCGGCAGATGGGATTATGACCTGGCAAAAACCATTCTTTTATGGTATCAGGAAATAAACCCATTGGATTATGAACAGTGGCTTATTCTGAAATCAGAACTTGAATATCCGCATTTATTTAGCGGTATTATGAGTAAATATTATGAGCAGCGTGAAAAAAGCTGGACTGAGCAGAAATATTTAAGCAGGTTAAAAGAAATGTGTGAAATTGAAAAATTGGCAGAACAAATAATTAATAATTTTGAAAGTATAATTCCAACGACATGACAACACTAAGCAACTGGTCAAGATTTTAATGGAGGTTAGACATGGATATTGAAAGCGGAAATATCAGTATTATGGATTTGGCTAAAAATGTACTCTTACAATATTGTATTATCCCTGAGAATATAGCTGTAATACAAAACAATGGTTTGAAAACCTTATGGAAATTTTCCGCCGGGGATCAGATATTATGCCTAAAAAGATTGAAACATTCGCTTGATAAAGCTGTTTTCTCGGTAAATGCACAAATTCATATTTATAACAATGGCGGGAAAGTACCAAGTGTAATATTAAATACGAGCGGAGAGCCTATCACAGAATATAAGGAGCAGTTATTTGTATTATATCAATGGATTGAAGGACGGGATTTGGATTTTAATAATCCTTCAGATTTAGCATATGCAATGAAGGGTATAGCTGAGTTTCATTTAGCATCAAAAGGGTATTTACCGCCTGCGGATGCACGAATATCCTCTAAGCTTGGAAAATGGCCTAATCAATACGAGGATATGAGGAATAGAATGATTGAATGGGAAGAGACAGCTAAAACCAAATCAACGTATCCGGTCTATAAAACTTATCTGAAGTGGATTGGTCCAATGATAGAAATAGCAAATTCGGCAATAGAAAGACTTAATAAGAGCTCGTATGATATTCTTACATCGATTGAGCCGGAGAAAAGCCCGCTTTGCCATCAGGATTATGGAAAGGGGAATGCCCTCCTTGTAGGAGAAGAGCTTTATGTATTGGATTTGGATGGAGTAACTTATGATTTGCCAATAAGGGATTTAAGAAAAGTCATTGGCAAGCAAGC
Source organism: Ignavibacteriales bacterium (assembly GCA_050260055.1). GTDB lineage: Bacteria > Bacillota > Clostridia > Acetivibrionales > UBA4821 > JBLMYQ01. The sequence continues at coordinate 23,319 of JBLNBO010000003.1, read as the reverse complement.
TGAGAACTATAATCAATGGAATCCAGAGAAAATTCATTTTATATTAAAAAATTATCAAAGAGTTGATGAATTAGATAATAAAGAATTAGAACTGCTAATAATTGATTTGTTATATCCGCACTGGTTTTTTGGAACAATCAAAAATCTATTTCAAAAGAACAAGTCCCTTAAAAATTCTGATATCGAAAGTATTGCAAGATTAGAGCAATCAAAGCTGGAAGTATTGAATAAACTTTTTTAGTGTGGAGGAAACCATGAAGATTGCACTTATTTGTACAGAAAAGCTGCCTGTCCCCCCGGTTTCGGGAGGGGCAATTCAGATATATATTAATGGAATAACGCCAATTATCTCAAAGCTTCATGACATTACTGTTTTTAGTCTGCTTGAAGCTGAACTTCCTAAAAATGAAGTTGTTGATAACGTTAGATACATTAGGGTACAAGGAAAGACGACTGCTGAATACTTAAACAATATAAAAAAACAACTTACGAATGATTATGATTTAATACATGTTTTCAACAGACCATTATGGGTAATTCCCCTAAGTGAATCTGCCCCAGATAGCGTATTTAGTTTAAGCCTTCATAATGAGATGTTTTTGCCTGAAAAAATTTCACCAGAACGTGCTGTTCGAACTATTGAAAAAGTAAAATTTATTACTACGGTAAGCCAGTTTATTGCTGATGGAGTAAAGGAATTATACCCTTCTTCAGAAGGAAAGCTTAATGTAGTGTATTCTGGGGTAGATACAAATCAATATAAGCCAATTTGGTCACCGGAATGCCAGGAAAACAGGATTGATATGAAAAAGAGCTTTGGACTTGAAAATTACAAAGTTATTTTATATGTAGGAAGATTCAGTGTTAAGAAAGGTGCGCATATCTTGGTAAAGGCTATGAAGGCAGTAATGAGGAAACATAGTGATACAGCATTGGTTTTTGTTGGCAGCAAATGGTACGGAAGCAATGAAGTGGATGATTATGTAAGACAGATACAACTAATGACAAAAGATCTTATAGGACCTGTCGTATTTACCGGATTCATAACGCCGAATGAAATACAAAATTATTACTGCCTGGGAGATGTTTTCGTTTGTGCATCCCAATGGAAAGAGCCATTAGCTAGAGTGCACTATGAGGCTATGTCTGCAGGCCTTCCCATTATAACTACTAATAGAGGCGGAAATGCGGAAGTTATTGATGAAGGTGTAAATGGGTTAGTTATCAAAGATTATAATAATCCTGATGCTTTTGCAGAAAAAATATCTTATCTTCTTTCAAATAATGATAAATCAATAGAAATGGGAAGAAACGGCCGTAAATTTGCAGAGGAAAAATATAACTGGGAAAGGGTTGCAAATCAGCTATTAGAACTTTTTGAGACGGTTTAATTTTATAATAATTTAAAGAAGGGCACAAAATATGTAATTAGATAGAATCAATTCCATAAATTGACATATAAAATAATGTGTGGTAGTATGTGGGAGAAATTATTCTTATAAGAAGTGAGACTGTTTATAATAACAGGATGTGCAAATATTCTTTTTATTATTTTTTAAAATGGGGATTGCTGTTAAAAAGGATGGAAGTTAGAAAGGAGTGAAGAATATGAATGGCGATAATGTAATTCTTTCTGCTCTCCCGATTGTAAGTGTTACTTATCCGGATGGTAAAAAGTATTTTTTTGAGCTTGCAGCCAAGTTTGAGAAAGACGGAAATACCTTTATTGCACTACTTCCTCTTAAAATAAGGGCGAACAGAGAGGAAGAAGTAGAAGTATTGGCTTTTAAAGTAATTAAGAATACTGAAGGAAACAATATGCTGGGAGATATTAAAGATGAAGACGAATGGAATTTTGTTCAAAGCGAATGGATGAAATTAAAGGGAGAACTAAATTCCGCAGGTTAGCCTTATTCAGTCAAGTTAAAAAACCTCCAGTCAAGCGTTATTTAACGCTGACCGGAGGTTTTTCATTTATTGCTGCAACTCGTGTAAAGTACCTTCGCTAAAATAATAGTGCCGGGTACATATTTTGGTTATTTCTTGATCATGGGTCGAGATAATAATGGTCTTGTCTTTTAAAAACTCGTTTATCATTTTAACAATCAATTCTTTGGAACCGTTATCAAGGTTCGCAGTAGGTTCATCCAATAGATAAGTACTTTTGTCTCTTAAGATGGCTCTAATAAATTTGATTCTCATCTTTTGGCCATCAGAGATATTGGCTGCATCATCAGCAATTTTTGTTTCATAGCCTTCAGGTAAGCTATCCAACCATTCCTTCAAGCCGGCTTTCTCAAACAAATAATCTACCTTTTCTTTAGGAATATCGGCACCGAGACAAATGTTATCCCATAAGCTGATATTGAAAAGGGCCATGGTTTGTGATACATACTCCGAGTTGGGAATACCATAAAACCAGCTCTTGCCGTCCAACGTTATTTTGCCCATGTTTTTCTTGAGATACCCGGCCAGGATACTCAGAAAGGTAGATTTGCCCTGCCCGGATTCCCCCATTATACTAACAATTTCACCTTTCTTAATATCAAACAATGGTACATAAATGCTGTTGGCGGATGATTGATAACTAAAACTCAGGCTATTGATAGCAAAAGTATTCCAGGTCTTTGGAGATACCTTTTTCTCTTCGTTATCTTTGAAGAAGTCATCAATATCTTCATTTGCTTTTTTCTGTTCAATAACCGCAGTCATAATATCCTGGCTTCGTTCTATTTCCATCCTTATTCTGTCGACTGTTCCCAGGTAGAAAATAATATAACCGGCTGCAGAAGCATCTCCATTCTTTAACCTGATTATTGCATCAACTACCAGTACAATCAAATAAAGATTCATTAATAATCCTAAAGCCAATCTTTTTGTAAAGAAGAATTTAAGTTCTTCTTCTTCTTTTTTAAACAGACTTATAATGCTTGACTTTTCTAGATTATTGAAGAAAGCCCCCTTTTCTAGCTTCATAATGGTTAAAATATTATTGTACAGATTATTAATGAAACCATCATGTCTTTTCTCTTCATCAACATAGTTGTTAAACAATTGTTGTTCCCGTTTGTTTGCTTTGTAATTAATAAACACAGCTAAAGAAATTAGCATGAAAGATAATAAAGCAATAAAACGGGATTGGGTTAAAATGACTATAAATAATCCTGTAAAACCGATAGCAGTATACACGACTTGTGTGATAAATAATTTAATTCTTGTTACTGCTTTTATAGAGTTATTAATAATGGTTTCTACTGTGCCATTATCAGCCTGGATAATCTTCTGAGTCGGCACTTTCATCAATTGGGAAAACGTATCAGCTTTGATGCTTATTTCAATATTTGTATTGAATTTATTATTCCGAACAGATTGAAAACCCATTATCAAGTCATAAGCAAAACCTATGATGGCCATTCCTATTACAAGTTCAATCATTTTTCCAGCATCTATAGGCGGTATAAGGCAGTATGCTATCCACCCAGGTTTTGCATAGTTCAGCAGAGCAGTAATGACATCAGTCATCAAAAGAAAATAATATTCTCTTTCCTTAAAAAGATACTTCCAGCCTTTCATAATTTTACCTCCTTTTTTAACAACCAAAATCTTTATCAGATTTCAACATGCTTCCGACAAATTGTTCAACTGTGAACAAATAAAAACAAAAGGGTAACAATATTTAAAATATTATATAATATTTTAATTTTAAATAGCAACAAAATACTGATTAAAGGTTGGTGATAGCATAAGGATATGTTTGTGGTATAATTTATTATAGGACTGCGGGTTTGTTATAAGACATAATTGAGGAAGAAATTTTTAGCAGGAGGAAGCATGAACACGTCAGGGTTTTACGAAAATTCAAAACTTAAAAATTACTATTTAATTCTTCAGATAGATAGAAATGCTGAACCTGAAGTAATTTCTTTCGCATATAAAGCATTAGCCAAAAAGAATCATCCCGATTTGGGAGGAACAGCGGAAAAAATGAAGCTGATTAATGAAGCATATGATGTGCTAAAGGATTCTGATAGTAAAAGTGAGTATGACAAGCTGTATGATTTGGAAAACACAAAAAAGCAAAAGGCAAATGAATCTAAAAACAATGAATATGAAAGCACTAAAGCTAATTCTAGTAAACAAACCCAAACAAGCTATTCAAAAGATAATTACTATACACAGCCTGATAATAATTATTATCAGCAAAATGCGGGAAATTACGCTAAAGGAAATAACTATCAACAAACGGGAAAAGATTATTCAAACGAAAACTATTATCAACAAGCCGAAGTAAACCAAGCTAAAGAGAATTATTATAAAGAGACTTATGCCGGCGATTCTAATAACAATTTAAACAACAATAATTCTTATTCATCAGACACATATGAATATTTCACTGACGATATGATGAAAAAAACGATAGAAAAGAATATCTCAGATAACACATATGAGGTTTATGTAAGCAATGCAAATTTTACTATTCCCTGGACATGTGTATGTTGTTTGAATGAAGCTGAGCGAAAAATAAAAGTAAAATATAAATTTAATAAGAATGAATCTCTTTATCAAAAGTATAAGTTAATCTACTCACATTTCCCTATATGCAAAAAATGCAAACAACATATGACTGAATTTATTATGAAAAAGAGCCTATTTATTGCACTGCCATTGCTATTTGGCATTATTGCTATGCTGTGGCTGGATTTCAGAAGCACAAGTGTTTCATGGACTGCTGCAACGGTTATTGGCTCTGTTGTCACAGCTGCTTCTGCGTTGCTGTTAAACTTAATATTAAGGCTGTCTCCGCTCGAAGATAATCATGCAAATCGGTCTAAAGCAGTAAACATGTTAAACTGTAGTGAAAGCGGAATAAGATTTTGGTTTGATAATTGGTATTATGCTGAATTGTTTGCTAAAAGTAATCATACTCATGCTATTGCGATTGCTGGGAAAAAAGATGGCAGAGAATATTTCTTTCTAAAAGGCAAGCTTGCATTGCAAACAGGGGTAATTATTCTGATAGTATGGATTTCTATGATAACAATACTTACTCTATGCCTAAAGCCTATTGAAGATATTTTGAATATATTTAATACAAAAGGAATATCCGCCTTGTTAAACTGGTGGGAGAATCTGCTTTAAGCCATGAAGGTATAGAAAAATGAATTTAATAAAAAACTATTTACAAATAAAAAAATATGGAATACAATAAATACGAACAGACGTTCTATAATAAACATTATAATATTGACTGGGAGGAATGAATCATGTCCGAAATTAGCTATGACATTATCAAAAAAGTTGGAGTAATCGGGGAATCTACCAAGGGGTGGAAAAAAGAATTCAACCTGATTAGCTGGAATGGGAGAGAAGCAAAATATGACATCAGAGATTGGTCGGAAGGGAATGAAAAGATGGGAAAAGGTGTTACGCTGTCGAAGGATGAGCTCGGCGAATTAAAGAAAATATTAAATTCAATGGATATATAACATGCAAAACTAACCTCTTGTAAATAAAAATGCAGGAGGTTAGTTTTTTAAATAAATATTTAATTTGTAAATTATTGACACTTACAAAGCTGAATGATAGATTATAAGCATTGTTTAAGTTTTCTAGATTTTCAGATGCAATTGCAAATGTAGGATGTTTGAGGTTGTTATACGTCATTTTTGAACGTATGGAAGGAGGAGTAGAATGGAAGGAAATAAGCCTTCTCCGGAGGCAGTAGAAATTTACAAAATAGTGAAATCGATGAAAGGTCCGTATGATTATCGAGAAACTCAGCGAGTGTTGAATGAAGCTGCTGCAAAAACCATGCAAAAACTTTCTCAATATAGGGAAGATGATTCTGTGGTCATTGTAGACGATCAAGGAAATGAAAAAATGTATCACAAAATCTATATTACACTGTGTATTGAGGAAGAAAGAAAAGCTGATTGGGAGTGTGAAGTCCGGTTCCCGTGTGACGGTAATGATGTTGAATTTTTCAGAGTAACCAGGGAGCCTTCGGAAAATTGTGTTTATTCAAGGGTTGTCGACCCGGATGATGTAAAGAAGGTTCTTGAAAAATTTGAACTTTATAAGCAGGACTTTTTGGAGTCAATGGGATTGTAGAAGAGAAAGAGCTTGAAACTGTAATAGTTTCAAGCTCTTTTAATAATGAAACATGATTAATTAGACTCAAAACAACTTAAATATGCATAACCTTTATCAATGCTTTCAGAAACAAGCTGCTGCGCGGGTCCGCCAATACTCTTCCTCGTGTTCACACAATTCTCTATTGAAATGCTTTTAAAAATATCATTCTCAATTATTTCGGAAAAGTTTTTCAATTCAGATAATAAAAGGTTGGTAATTTCTTTTTCATTCTCTATGCAAAAAGCCACAATCTTTCCTGATACTGAATGGGCATCTCTAAAAGGCATGCCTTTTTTAACTAAATAATCAGCCAAGTCAGTGGCATTTAAAAAGCCTTTGCTTGCAGCGTTAAACATAATGCTTTTATTAACCTTGGCTGTTTCAAGCATTTTACTAAAGATAGGCAGGCACATTTTTACTGTATCAATCGAATCGAATATGGCTTCTTTATCTTCCTGCATATCCTTGTTGTATGCTAAAGGTAAAGCTTTCATAATTGTTAAAAGGGATACCAGGTTTCCATAAACCCTCCCGGTTTTGCCCCTTACAAGCTCGGCAATATCAGGGTTTTTCTTTTGAGGCATTATGCTGCTGCCTGTACTAAAGGCATCATCAAGCTCAACAAAACTAAACTCGCTGGAAGACCAAAGGATTACTTCCTCGCTGAATCTGCTTAAATGCATCATTATTAAAGACAGAACAAAATTAAGTTCAAGAACAAAATCCCGGTCGCTTACAGCATCAATGCTATTCTGGCATATTTCAGGGAAGCCAAGCTCTTTTGCGGTATAAAGCCTGTCGATTGGGTAAGTAGTTCCTGCAAGTGCTCCTGCCCCTAAAGGCATAACATTAATTCTCTTGTACGCATCTTTTAATCGTTCCAGGTCTCTTTTAAACATCTCAAAATAAGCCATTATATGATGAGCAAATGTAATAGGTTGGGCTCTTTGAAGATGTGTATAGCCGGGCATGATGGTTTGAGTATTTGATTTTGCAATGTTTAAAAGCATCTTTTCAAAATCCAACACAAGACTAATGATGCTTTCGGCCTCTTCCTTTAAGTACATTCTGATATCCAAAGCTACTTGGTCATTTCGGCTTCTCGCAGTGTGAAGTTTTTTACCAACATCGCCAATTCTTTCAATAAGAATCTTTTCGACATTCATATGAATGTCTTCTGCATCAATCTCAAAATCAACCTTTCCTGCTTCTATATCCAAAAGGATTTCATTCAAAGTTTTTATTATTGATTCGGACTCACTTTTTTCAATAATGCCGACTTGAGCAAGCATTTTTGCGTGGGCAATACTGCCTGCTATGTCTTGCTTGTAAAGCCTAAAGTCGAATTTGATTGATGAATTAAAATCATCGACAGATTTATCAGTATTGGACTTAAACCGGCCTGACCATAATTTCATAGTTTCCTCTCCTTTTTCTAACCCTTACCCTTAATCCCTCTCCCAAGAAGCATTGGGAGAGGAAGGTAAAAATAATTTATTTTTTGCCATGCATGGTTAGTGCTCTGACCTTTAATGGCAAGCCAAATAGATTTATAAAGCCTTCTGCATCTTTTTGATTGTATATTTCATCTTCTCCAAAGGTTGAAAGCTCTTGGTTATATAAAGAATAATCGGATTTTGCACCAGCTGAAACAATATTGCCTTTATAAAGTTTCAGCTTAACTGTTCCTGTTACTGTTTTTTGCGTTGATGACACAAATGCGCTTATTGCTTCTCTAAGAGGTGTATACCATTGTCCAAAATACACTAATTCTGAAAACTTGTTTGCAACAATTTGCTTATAATGCAAGGTCTCTCTATCTAAACAAAGCAGTTCAAGTTCATGATGGGCATAATAAAGTATGGCGCCGCCTGGAGTTTCATATACTCCCCTTGATTTCATACCTACAAGCCTATTCTCAACCATATCCACTATTCCGATTCCATTTTCGCCTCCGATTTTATTTAGATAGCTGATAAGCTCAAAAGGCGGCATTTCTTTTCCGTCAATCTTCTTGGGAATGCCTTCTTCAAAATATATTTCTATATATGTTGGACTGTCTGGAGCTTTTTCCGGGGTGACCGACATTTGAAGCATTCCATCATAATTCGGGCTATTCCATGGATCTTCTAATTCTCCGCCTTCATGGCTTAGATGCCAAAGATTGCGGTCTCTGCTGTAGATTTTTTCTTTTGTAGCGGTTATTGGGATATTTCTTTTTGCAGCAAAGTCAATTGCATCTTCCCGTGATTTTATATCCCAGATTCTCCAAGGTGCGATTATTTTAAGCTCGGGGGCTAATGCTTTAACAGTCAGTTCAAACCTTACCTGGTCATTTCCTTTGCCGGTTGCCCCATGTGCTATTGCAGAAGCTTGCTCTTTTTTGGCTATCTCAACTAATTTTTTTGCGATTACCGGCCTTGCAAAAGAAGTTCCGAGCAGGTATTTTCCTTCATAAATTGCTCCTGCCTGGAGTGTAGGGAAAATGAAATCATTAATAAATTCATCCTTTAAGTCTTCAATATAAATTTTACTGGCGCCAGTTTTTATTGCCTTTTCATTCAGGCCTTCGAGTTCTTCCCCTTGCCCAAGGTCTGCAGCCACAGCTATTACTTCACAATTATAATTCTCTTTCAGCCAGGGGATTATTATTGATGTATCCAAACCTCCGGAATATGCTAATACAATTTTTTCTTTGTTCATAATTCACCATTCCTTTCTTAATGAATTTTCCACCCAAATATAAATTCCGCGGTAAATTTATATAAAAAAAAGCCCTATCTCTGATAAAGAGACGGGGCTTCCGTGGTGCCACTCTAATTAGTATATTGAATATACTCACTTGAAGCCTTTAACGCAGGCATACGTTCTCCATACTTAGTTTCAGGAGACATCTCCCCAGCTCTCTTCATTGATGTTTAATTACCAGGCTCGCACCATTCCCTGGCTCGCTGAAATTATTGGCTCCAATTACTCTCTGGTTCATAGATGATTTTATGATGTTATTAGATATATTATACTTTGTATGAAAAAATATGCAACATTGATTTTTAAATTGCACTATAAATTTAGTAAAAAATATATTGAAGGTTTTCGGCAAATTTCCCCACTGATTGACGGTGCTATACCATTGTGGTATTATCTTCCTGCAAGGGAGATACTCGTTTACGAGTGCCTTCAATGGGAAGAAGCAAAGGATATTGTTGTTTGTGAAGGCGAACATTCTTTGTATATTCTTGTATTCCTATGGAATTTCAAAATTCCTCTCCCTTGTATTTTTTATTTTATTTTTAATAATTAGAGGCAGGAAAATGTCGGGTAATATACTAAAAGATATTCTCAACAAGAGTCTTTGGGAAGAGACTATACATGAATTTGAGATTAAAAATTTTAATAAAAAAGATAAGGCATTAAAGTTTAAAGAAATTGTTGACAGCGGCGAATATCTTAATGTTGCAAAAGCTGTTCTTGCCAGCCAATACAGATTTTCCCTGCCTACACAGTATAAAATAAACAAAAAAGATACATCTAAAAAAAAGACAATCTATATTTTCCCTCTAAAAGATGAACTTCTATTAAAAGTGGTTAATAAGATATTAAATGCAAATCTTTCTGATTCGATTTCAGAATTATGCCATTCTTTTCAAAAAAAGAAGAGCTCCAAAACTGCCTTTAAGGCATTAATGATTGATAGAGAGTTAATTGGAAAACACTGTTTCAAGCTAGATATTCAAGACTATTTTAACAGTATAAATATCAATTCTTTTTTAAGTACCCTTCCACCAGAAATAAAAAACGATAAGCCCTTGTTTAATCTATTAGAACAGCTCTTGCTAGACCAGAACGTAATTATTGATAATGTAGCGACAAGCTCGGCGAAAAAAGGCGTAATGGCGGGTACTCCGTTAGCCCCATATCTTTCAAATATATTCCTAAAACCTTTAGACGACTATTTTAAAGATAAAGGTATTACCTATGCACGCTATTCCGATGATATTATATTTTTTTCACCGGAAAAGGATGTACATGTTAATAAGGAATATATAGAAAAATACCTAGTTGAAAATGAATTGACAATCAATAATAATAAAACAAAACTTGCCAAGCCGGGAGAAGCGTGGGAATACCTAGGGTTCAAATATGATAATGGAATTATCGATTTATCTGATATGACAATTAAAAAATTAAAATATAAAGTAACAAGGATAACCAGATATTTAAACCGGAGCAGAATGAAATATCAATTTAATGGTGAAAAAACAGTAAGGATACTAATAAAGTATTTGAATCGTAAGCTTTATGGAAAGCGAGGAAGAAGTAAAAACTTTTGCTGGGCGCAATGGTTCTTTCCTCTTTTAAATTCTTCCGAGAGTTTGAAACAACTTGATGCATTCATTCAGGAAAAACTTCGTTATGCTGCAACCGGCAGATATAGTAAAAAGAATTATAAAATAATGCCTTATAACAAATTAAGAGAGCTTGGCTATATTCCGCTTACAACAGCATTTTTTGCATATAGGAATAATGCAAATCAATACTTTGAACTTATTAAAAAAGTAACCTAATCGAAAGTCGATTTAAAGGATTTAATGATAATCTTATGATATTCAGCCGCCTTTCATAAATATATTTCTGAGGTGGTTCTTTTGTTTTTATCCAATCAAAACATTGATGCTATTGAAACATTCAAAGAGTATGGCAAGCAATACTGGGATAATGTTATAATGGATATAGGGGAATCATTTAACTGATTTGATAATTAACTGATATTATTGATAAAAATCTTGAAAGGGATTATAAAATAATATGGATAATTTCGAAAAACAAAAAAGCAATTTAATTAGAAATAAAGAATTAGCAGAAGAGAGATTGGCAGAGGCAAAAGAAAAATATAACAGTATAGAAAATAGCGAAATAGACAGAAAAGAACAAAGGCTTGAAATAGCAATGAAAGCTATAGCCATGAAGAAACGTGCGCTTGAACAGATATCAGATAAATTAGAATTTTTAAGACCAGAAAATGAAGAAGACATGTCATATAGATCAAGACAATATAAGGAGTTTCCTAAAAGAATAAAAGAAACAGTTCCCAACGATTTGCCGTTACGTTTTCACGGTTGTCCAATATATACTGCAGAGCGTATTTTGCAATCAGGAGAGCTATCTTCATCAGTTGATAGAATCGGAATAGAGACAAGTTATGACGCTGAGGGGCAAGTATCAGTAACCACTAAAGATACAATAGATACTACTGTACATGGATATTCCGATTTGGGCGGAAACCAGAACTTACCAGCGGGATGTATTTTCGTATTATTGCCAAAAGATGAAAAAGATGAAGAAATTGGACAATCTATGATGATGGGAAACGTATCTTTTAAGGAAGAACCAGAAAGACTATTTGCTATTATTACATCTCCCGAAAATATTTCACGCGTTAAAGGTTGGTCTAAAGAAAGTGGTGTTGATTTAACAAAGGTACATGATTTTGACAGCTTTATTAAAATATTTGATAAGCAAAAAGATAATACACAAGGGAATGTGTTAGAAAGTGCAATTGAAGCAACGGAAAGCTCTACACGGACAGGTGAATTAACTCAGCAACTCCAAGATATTTCAAGGATTGAAGGAGAAAGAGTTGAAAAGAAACCGGAAAATAAATCAATAGGGCGTTAACATAGGAGGAAAACTATGTACATACCATTGGCGACAAGGCAAGCGTACTCAGAAATAGATGCTTTTTTAAAAATTTTAGATGATTATACTGTAAATAAAATACCACCAAAATTAAGAGAATTTTTTGAACGAGAAAAAGATAAAAACTATGTAAAAGAAATAAGTACTGATATTCCTATAAGTGAGCAAAATCTAAAAAAAGAAACTTTAGCTATAATTGCATTATTAAACTTAAAATATTGGTGCGATGACGAAGAAGAAAAAGTGAGACTAAAAAAAATATATGCAGAGAACGAAAAAACATATCAGTCTTCTAAATGATATGTTTTTTCTTATAAATTTACTTATGCCATGTCTTTTCCAATTATCCAATCAAGAGCCTTCTTGATTAGGATTAACCTTATAAGTGAGGAAATAAAATCAATCACCTTATCCGAGGTCATAGCATCACTTATTTCTGCATAGAATGTCTATGGGATTAGTGACGACTGACATATTTCTGAGGTGGTTCTTTTGTTTTTATCCAATAAAAAGCTTTTTATTATAGCGGTTCTTGTTACTGTAATTGGAATCTTATCAATGCTGGTTCCTTTTTTATTAAACCGCGAAACAGCAAGTGTTAAGCAGGCTTCAAAGTATATGATTCTCGTCGATGTTGAAGCAAACAGGTTATACCTGTTTGAAGATAAAATCTGCATAAAGCAATACCTTGTTGCAACTGGGAAACAAAGTACCCCAACGCCGATAGGACTTTTTAAAATAGTGCATAAGGATACATGGGGAGAGGGATTTGGCGGCCGGTGGATGGGTTTCGACGTACCCTGGGGGAAATTGATTTTGGAATACGAGATAACTACCTGCCGGACAAGAACTTCTGAAAAAAGGAGTTCTTTTTTATATTGTTTTAATTCTATTGACAAATTTTATACTTTCATTATAATGAAAATATATTCAATTAAATGAACGTGTTTTCATTATAATGAAACGAGGAATCGAAATGCAAAACATAAAAGAAAATATGTTTAATAAAAATCCAATGCTGGTTCTATCCTATTTATCTAAAAATGTCTTTAAAGATAATATATCCTTGAATGTTGCAAATGAATTATCTCTCTCGGCAGGAAGTGTCCATACGATATTGAAACAATTTGAAACATTAGGATTGGTGGCGGCTAGAAGACTAGGCAAGTCTGTTATTTATAGTGTTGATAAAGAAAATCCGATTATTAAATCCTTCAGGGTATTCGATAATTTGCTTGATGTTAAAGAATTGGTTGAACAATTAAAACCTCACAGCCGTAAAATTATCTTATTTGGCAGTTGCGCAAGGGGCGAAGATAATGCCGAAAGTGATATTGATCTTCTTGTCTTGGCGGATGAGACGGAAAAAGATACTGTGATGAAGATAGTATCTGAATATAAATTAGAACGAGAAATAAAACCAGTAATCTTTGATATAATTGAATTTATGGAGATGGAGAAAAATGATGCCGTTTTTTATAAAGAGATAATGAAAGGAATACAGATGTGGGAGGCGAGTGATGAGTAAAATTGCTGAATTATTAGAAAAAGGTAAGTTAAAAAGAGGGACCTATTCGGCTGAAATGTGCGAGAAAGAATATAACATAGCTAAAAAGGATTTGGAGTCAGCCAAAAGAAGCTATGAAGATGAAAATTACAAATGGGCAACCATTCAAGCATACTACGCAATATTTCACGGCGTAAGGGCGCTTATATATAAGGCTGGATATAGAGAAGAAAGCCATGCAGCATTAAAGCTTGCATTTAAAGAATTATACATAGATACAGGTTTGTTATCTCAGGATGTATATATTACTCTTGAAAGAGGAATGAATCTAAGGGAGATGGCGGATTATAAAGAAAATTATTCACAAATCGGAGCAAGCAACCTAATTGAAATGGTTGTTAAAGGGATTTCAGAGATTGAAAAGGAAATGGAATGAGTTGTGGAAATATATTAAAAAGTACCATAACAATGTAACGAAAGGGGTTGATTTCATAAAGTTTAAGAAAAAGAGCTGACATTTTTTATTGGCCAAGTGACTGACCAAGTTGCCCAGCAAGCTGAAGGAGAAGACCTCTTTAATTAAAGGAGGTCTTTTCTGTTTTAAGGTGTTTTTCAATATAGTGAAATTGTGAATAGTAATGTAAAATAATAAGGAAATATGGTGAATAGAAATCTAACAATTTAGGAAGTGAGTTTATGGTTGAACGGGTATATGATAGAGAAAAACTGTACAAAGAAGTATGGACTGAACCGATGGTAAAAGTGGCTGAAAGATATAATGTTTCAGATGTTGCACTAAAAAAGATGTGTAAAAAACTAAATGTACCAGTTCCAGGAAGAGGATATTGGGCGAAGATTTATGCTGGTGCGGAAATGTCGATACCTAAGCTTCCTAAACATAAAGGCAAAGATAAAATAGTTGTACGTGATTATTCCGAAAAACCAACGAATACATCCTCGGATTCAATAAAAAAAGAAAAGTTTCATTTCCTGTCGGAAGAGAAGAGACAAGAAGTAAACAAGCTATGTGCCTCAATAACTATTCCAGACAAATTAGAAAGGCCACATCCACTTATCAGAGATACAATTCAGTATTATAAATCAAGGAAAGAAAGTACTAAACCATCAGCATCGGGAGTTTTAAAGCTAAATATAACAGATAATATGGAGGATAGGGTATATAGGTTTCTGGATACTCTTTTTAAATCACTCGAAAAATTGGGATATACAATTGGAATTTATGCACCAAAAGCGGATCGATATTATAACTACACGCCTTGTGTATGGGATAATGTTATGTATGTGGGGCTTGGGCAAGATAAAGCTGATATTATAATTAAAGAAAAGCAGACCATGATACCGCATGTGCTTACGGAAAAGGAGCTAGAAGAGGAGAAAAAATATGGTTATTCATTCGCACCAAAAAGTGAGTTCGTTTATACGGGGAAGTTATGGTTTATAATTGATGAATACGTTGCAAAAAGGAAGAATTGGCATGATAGTGAAAAGAAAATGCTTGAAAATGAAATAGGTAATATCATTATTGCAATTATAGATACAATTAATGATGCAAAAATCAGGCGAGAAGAGAGGGAGATTGAAGAAGCAAGACGAAGAGAAGAACAAGAAAAACGTAGAATCTATGAACAGAAATGTCAGCAAGAACGTCAAAAAATTAATGTACTTATTTCAAATTCTAATGATTACTATAAGGCTAAAAAAATATACGAATATATTTCTGCTTTAAAAGAAGAGCTTAAAAATATTGATGATAGAAGTCTGGTTGAAAAAAGTATAGAGTATATTGAATGGGCGAAGCAAAAAGCAGATTGGCTTAATCCTTTAATTGCTAGAGAG
The DNA here is from genome assembly GCA_050260055.1 of Ignavibacteriales bacterium. Classification (GTDB taxonomy): domain Bacteria; phylum Bacillota; class Clostridia; order Acetivibrionales; family UBA4821; genus JBLMYQ01. The sequence continues at coordinate 8,123 of JBLNBO010000003.1, read as the reverse complement.
GATGATTTGCTTGGTAGAAGGTATCAAACTATTGATGAGGTTGAAGAAGAGAAAGATGATATTTATTAAATATAAATTTGACGAAAGATTTCCAAAGATGTAGAATAATACAAGATAGAGAAAAATCTTTAAAGGGATCTAATAGGAATAGTCTGCCCTTTGAAGATTTTTTATTATGCAAAAAAACAAAGGTAAAAGGATAATCAAAATGAACTATTATGCACACTCATCTGAGAAAAATGAAAAAGGATGGCAAACAATTATTGAACACTTAACCGGAACCGCTAAATTAGCCGCACAAAATGCTTCAAAGATAAATGCTCATGAGTTTGGATATGCTTGTGGTTTATTACATGATCTGGGCAAATATTCTCAAGATTTTCAAGAGAAATTAAGGGGGAAGGTTATCAGAGTAGACCATTCTACAGCTGGGGCGAAAGAGGCTGTTAATATTTATGGAGAAATATTTGGACGATTATTAGCTTACTGCATAACTGGTCACCACAGTGGCATTCTTGATTATGGCAGCGCGGCAAAGACAGAAGGAACATTATGCTCTAGACTAAAAAAGGCAAAAATAGAAGATTGTGGTGCATATAAAAATGAGTTAGATTTTAGTGTATTGAAACCATTTACAAAAATACCTTTGACTCAGATAAAAGGACATGAAAGCTTTACGATTTCATTTTTCATAAGATTCCTTTTTTCTTGCTTGGTAGATGCTGATTTTATTGACACTGAAACATATATTAATGAAGCAGTAAAGAAAAGAGGAAGTGATAACAATGTTGTCGAGATGAGAGATATATTAAATAAGTTCTTAAGAAATCTTGTATGTGCAAATACGAAAATTAATATAAAACGGAAAGAAATTCTCGTGAGATGTCTCAGTATTTCTGATAATAAACCAGGATTATATTCTTTAACTGTTCCAACGGGCGGAGGAAAAACGTATTCCTCTTTAGCCTTTGCTTTAAATCATGCTGCAAAGAATGAGCTTGAGAGAATAATTTATGTGATTCCATATACAAGTATAATAGAGCAAAACGCTAAAGTATTTAAAGATGTTTTAGGAGACGAAAATGTATTAGAACATCATAGCAATTTTCAATATGAGAGTGCTGATTCTGAACAAGTACAACTTATTAATGAAAAACTAAAACTTGCTTCTGAAAACTGGGATATACCAATAGTTGTTACAACTAATGTGCAATTTTTTGAATCGCTATTTTCAAATAAGAGTTCAAGATGCAGAAAAATTCATAATCTCGCTAAAAGTGTAATTATATTTGATGAAGCACAAATGCTTCCTTTACAGTATTTAAAACCATGTGTTTTAGCTATTTCCGAGTTGGTGCAAAATTATAATTCAACTGCAATTCTTTGTACAGCGACACAACCATCAATAAATGAAATGTTTCCAGATACGCTGAAGCCGTTTGAAATAATGGAGAACCCGTATGAATTATATAACGATTTTAAAAAAGTCGATGTAATTAACAGAGGAGAACTTAATGATTTTGAGTTAGTAGATGAGCTGAACAAAAAAGAACAAGTGCTTTGTATAGTTAATACAAGAAAGCATGCCAAGGAAATTTTCAATACGTTAGAAGGTAGAGCTTTTCATCTAAGTACTTTAATGTGTCCAATACATAGACAAGAAACTCTTAAGGAAATAAGGAAATCTCTCAAAGAAAAGAGAAATTGTAAAGTAGTTTCAACACAGCTAATAGAGGCAGGTGTCGATGTTGATTTTCCTGTTGTCTATAGAGCTATTGCAGGAATTGACTCTATTGTACAATCTGCGGGCAGATGTAATCGCGAAGGGAATTTAAAGAGAGGAAGTGTTTTCGTTTTTAAACCCTGTTCGGAATATTCTAAGGTAAGAGGATACCTTGAAAGAACTGCAAAAGTTGCAGAGATTATATTAAGAGAACATAAAGACCCAATATCCATAGACGCAATTGATTGTTATTTTAAGATGTTGTATGAATTCGAAGGCAAAGATGCGTTAGATAAGAAAGGGATTTTGGATTACTTCGAAGAGAGAGGAGCCTCTCTGGAATTTGATTTTCAAACTGCAGCAAGGGAATTCAGGTTAATTGAAAGCAACACCTATCCTATTATAATTCCTTATAATGAAGAAGCTGAAAGACTTATAAATGCTGCAAGATTCAGTAAATATCCACTAAGTTTAGCAAGGAGATTGCAGCAATTTACGGTATCAATCTATGAATATGAATATAAGGCATTATGCAGGAATTCAGCGGTTGAAATAATAAATGATAGTTTTATTGTTCTTGATGATATTGAAAGAAACTATGACAGCAATACAGGTCTTATTTTGCCCAAAGATACATTTGGAGAAGCAATTTTTGTATAGAGAGGAGGGAAATAAATGGGATATGGAATAAAAATAAAAATTTATGGTGATTACGCTTGCTTTACTAGGCCTGAAATGAAAGTTGAACGAGTTAGCTATGACGTTATTACCCCCTCTGCGGCAAGGGGAATAATCGAAGCAATTTACTGGAAACCAGCTATAAGGTGGGTAGTAGATAAAATTCATGTTGTTAATGAAATTAAATTCACAAACATTAGACGAAATGAAGTAAGTCAAAAAATTTCATCATCCAAGGCAAGCGGAGCATTAAACGGCAACGACAGCCAATTTTATCAGGATATCACAAAAGACAGGCAGCAAAGAGCAGCAATGGTTCTTAAAGACGTTTGTTACGTTATAGAGGCACATTTCGAAATGACTGATAAGGCCGGCGCTGAAGATACGCCAGAGAAGCATTACAACATTGCAATAAGGCGAATAAAACAAGGACAATGCTATCATCAGCCATGCTTTGGCACGAGGGAATTTCCGGCGAGTTTTGAACCGGCAGAAAGCGAGCAGATAGATGGATTTTACAGTAATAAAAAAGAAACCGATTTAGGCTGGATGCTTTGGGATATTGATTTTCAAAGAGACATGTCCCCTGTGTTTTTCAGGGCGGTAATGCAGAATGGAATAATTGATGTAAAAGATTTACTGAAAGTGAGGTGAAAAATGATTGATTATAAATGCTTTGAATAAGTATTATGAAATACTTGCAGAAGATGAAAAAAGCGAGATACCTTTATACGGGTATAGTGTTGCCAAAGTGGGTTTTGCTCTTAATATTTCTAAAGATGGTGAATTACTTGATGTTATTTCACTAAAAGACGAAATCAATAATGGTAAGAAGCTAGTTCCTAGATTAATGATAGTTCCAGAGCAAATTAAAAGATCTGGAACAAAAGCTCCCCCAAATTTCTTGTGTGATAATAACAAATATGTATTAGGAATCGATAAGGATTCTAAAGTCTGCAAGAAAGAATTTGAAAGTTTTAAGGAATTACATAATAATGTTTTAAATAAGGCTCAGGGAAAAGCGGCAAAAGCAATTATATCATTTATAAATAAGTGGGATGCAAATAAAATTACTGAAAATCCATCATTAAAGGAATATTTGGCGGAGATCCTTGAAGGTAATAATCTTATATTTAGATTGGATGGAGAAAAAGGTTACATACATAATGATTTAGAAGTCAAGACATTATGGGAAAAGTATAAAACTAAAGAAGATGATAATATTATGGGACAGTGTCTTATAACAGGGGATATAGCGAAAATAGAAAGAATACATAACAGTTTGAAAGGATTGTATTCAAAGCAGTTAGCCCCTAATGGGTGGACGCTTGTGGCAGTAGATAAAGGAAGCACTGCGTTTGAATCTTATGGAAAAACTCAAAGTTATAATTCACCAATAAGTAAAAAGATTGCCTTTTCTTATACTACTGTCTTAAATCATATGCTTTCAAATCAAAAACAAAAAATTCAAATTGGTGATGCTACTACAGTTTTTTGGGCAGAAAGTCCCAATGACATATACCCGAATCTTGCCATGCAATTATTGAACCCAAAAGCATTACAAGAGGATGATAAGATTGTCAGAGATATTAAGACTGAAAAAACGATTGAAGGTGTTTTAAAATCGGCCAAAGAAGGTAAAGGGATACCAAGCAATATTCATGCTGAAGTAAACCCTTTGACAAAATTTTACATCTTGGGTTTATCACCTAATGCAAGCAGGATATCGGTTCGGTTTTTTCATGGAGATACATTTGGTAATTTTGTAGAAAAAACGGTACAACACTACAAGGATATGGAAATAATAAAAGATTTTGAGAATAGACCAGACAATATTCCAATCTGGCAGATTCTTAGAGAAACGGTTTCACCCAAGAGTAGCGATAAGGAGGCTCAACCTTTATTAGCAGGAGCAATAATGCGGGCCATTCTTAGCGCAGGGATATATCCGCAGTCACTTTATACATCAATCGTGCGAAGAGTGAAGACAGACTGTGATGAATCAGTCAACTTCTATGTTCGGGCTTCAATTATAAAGGCATATCTATTAAGAAAAGCAAGAATAACAAGCAACCAAAAAATGAAGGAGGTTCTGACAGTGGCATTAAACGAAGAAACCACAGATATTGCATATTTGCTTGGAAGATTATTTGCAATTTTAGAAAAAACGCAGAAAGATGCAGGAAATGAAACAATAAGGGCAAGGTATTTTTCTTCAGCGATGTCTACTCCTAAAGCGGTTTTTCCTATATTATTGAGACTTGCCCAGCATCATATTTTAAAGGCAGAATATGGGCATATAAACGATAAAAGAATAGAATCTGTTATGAATAATATCGAGCAGTTTCCATCACATCTTTCGTTAGATCAGCAGGGGTTATTTACTCTAGGATATTATCAGCAAAAGCCGAAGTTATGGGAGAAACAAGTAAAAGAAAAATTAAAGGGGGAAAATGAGAATGAATGAAATTATAAAAAACAGGTACGAATTTGTTGTGTTGTTTGATGTTGAGAACGGAAATCCAAATGGAGACCCTGACGCAGGAAATATGCCTCGTATTGATGCAGAAACCAACTATGGTTTAGTTACAGACGTTTGTATAAAAAGAAAAATCAGAAATTATGTTGAGATTGCAAAAAATGATGCCGAAAAGTATAAAATTTATGTTAAAGAGGGAACTCCGCTTGATACAAACAGAAGATGGGCATACGAAAAAACGGGAATAAAAGTGCCTGCGGGAACAGGAGAGCCCGAAAAAGAAGAATTTAAAATAATAACGAATTTTATGTGTAACAATTTTTATGATATCAGAACCTTTGGAGCTGTAATGTCGCTAAAGTACAACTGCGGACAGGTCAGAGGACCGGTGCAGATTAATTTTGCACGAAGCATTGATCCAATAGTGCCAAGCGAGTTAACAATTACAAGTTGCACGTATGCAAATGAAGATGAAAAGAAATCCAAAATGGGCAGAAAACATATAGTACCTTACGCACTATATAAAACAGAGGGATATGTGTCCGCAAATATTGCTGCCAGAACAGGGTTTACAGAAAATGATTTGGAGCTTTTGTGGGAAGCTATAATAAATATGTTTGAACATGACCATGCAGCTGCAAGAGGGAAAATGTCAGTTCGCAAATTATTTGTATTTAAACATGATAATGAGCTTGGCAATGCACCAGCACATAAGTTATTTGATTTAATTAGCGTTAACAAAAATGAAATAGACAAGCCAGCACGTTGCTATAGCGACTACACTATTGAAGTGAATAAAGCTAAAGTGCCTCAAGGAGTATCCTTGATTGAACAACTATGATTACCTGTTACACCGACGAAGATTTGCTAGCCCTCTCCGGAATACAGCATTATGCTTTTTGCCCCAGACAATGGGCGCTGATACATATTGAAAAGCAGTGGAATGAAAACCTGCGAACCGTAGAAGGCAAACAACTGCATAAAAGAGTGGACAATCCCGACTTTTTTGAAGCGAGAGGAGATGTTCTTACTGCGCGTGCTGTTCCGGTTTCGTCCTATAATCTTGGGCTCTTCGGAGTTGCAGACGTGGTTGAATTTTATGCCGATGAAAAAGGAATTACCCTAACTGGGCGTAAAGGGAAATGGCTGCCTGGTCCTGTTGAGTATAAAAGAGGAAGTCCCAAAAAAGACATTATTGACGAAGTACAGCTTTGTGCTCAGGCAATTTGCCTTGAAGAAATGCTTTGCACAAACATTGAATATGGCTATATATTTTACGGAGAAACAAAACATAGGACTAAAGCCATTTTTAACGAAGGATTGCGGAAACAAGTTCAAAGCCTTTCAGAGCAAATGCATAAAACCTTTGAAAGACAATATACGCCTAAAGTAAGTACGAAGAAAAAAAGTTGCAATGCGTGTTCGCTGGTAGATGTTTGCGTACCGGAAATAGGAAACAAACAAAAAAGCGTGGGAAAGTATGTCAGAGATTATTTGGAGAATGAGATGCTATGAAAAAATTTCTAAATGTTTTATATGTTACTACTCCGGAGTCATATCTTTCGCTGGATGGTGAAAACATTGTGATACAGGCAGAAGGAAGCGAAAAGTTTCGTATACCTGTGCATAATATTGAAAGCATTGTTTGTTTTGGCTATATGGGAGCAAGCCCGGCATTGATGGGGTTTTGTGCGGAAAAGAATGTTGGCTTGAGTTTCTTTAGTCCATACGGTAAATTTCTGGCAAGGGTCACAGGTGGTGTCCACGGAAATGTTTTATTAAGGAAAAAGCAGTTTCAATGTTCAGATAATGAAAGTGAATGTTTGCAGATAGCTAAAAATTGCATTACTGGAAAACTAGCTAATTCGAGAGTCGTTATTGAAAGAGGAATCAGAGACCATGCGCTGCGTGTTAATGTTAAGGCTCTTGAAAAAGTCTCTAATTACATAAAAAGTGGAATTAGAAAATTGCAAGATTGCACGTCTTTAGAAGATATTCGAGGAGTTGAAGGAGACTGTGCAAGGGAATACTTTGGAGTTTTTGATGAATTAATTGTCCAGCAAAAAGAATTTTTCTTTATGAATGACAGGAATAAAAGACCTCCGCTGGATAATCTTAATGCTATGCTTTCATTTCTTTATACCATACTTGCACATGACGTACAGTCTGCGCTGGAAAGTGTAGGGCTAGACCCTTATGTAGGTTTTTTACACCGGGACAGACCGGGAAGAGCTTCGCTTGCTCTTGATTTAATGGAAGAGCTAAGAGCTTTTCTAGTGGACAGGCTTGTTCTATCGATGATTAACAGAAAGCAAATAACTGAAAAGGGATTTAACCAAAAAGAAAGCGGAGGAGTTCTTATGGATGCCGACACAAGGAAAGAAGTATTGACTGCTTGGCAAAAGCGAAAGCAAGAAGAAATTACGCATCCATTTTTAGAAGAAAAGATTAGTATAGGATTGTTGCCTTACGTGCAAGCATTGTTATTAGCTAGGTATCTCAGAGGTGACTTGGATGAATATCCTCCATTCTTATGGAAGTAGGTGATTTAAAGGATGATGGTGCTTATCACTTATGATGTAAATACGGAGACAAAAGCAGGAAGAAGCCGATTGAGAAAGGTTGCGAAAGCATGTATCAATAAAGGACAAAGAGTACAAAATTCTGTCTTTGAATGCTTGGTAGAACCAGCGCAATTTGCAGAGCTAAGAAGTATTTTGGAAAAAACGGTTGATCCATCCATGGATAGTTTGAGGTATTATTTTTTGGGTGATAAATGGAAGACCAGAGTTGAGCATTTTGGAGCAAAGTGTGCATATGACCCGGAAGGAATTTTGATAACATAATCTGCGAAGGTAAAGTGGACATGAATTTCTTGTTGGGTTCGCAGAGATTGATTTAAAAGAACTTGAAAGATTTTCGTACGTTTTTTAATTTTAAAATCTAATTTTTGTAATACATTCGCGAAAAGAGTTTATAAAAGTATTGGAATTGATTGTTTTTTTGCGAATGCTGTCGCACCCTACGCGGGTGCGTGGATTGAAACTTATAAGGCTTTGAACTGAAGCAATTACAACTTCGTCGCACCCTACGCGGGTGCGTGGATTGAAACATGTGGTGAACTTGAGTAATATCGCTGTATCGTGCACGTCGCACCCTACGCGGGTGCGTGGATTGAAACAAGAGATATGATAATGCAATAACATATTTAAAAGTCGCACCCTACGCGGGTGCGTGGATTGA
>JBLNBO010000002.1:0-6191 GCA_050260055.1 Ignavibacteriales bacterium | reverse complement strand
GACTGTAACTTCATTCTATTTTTAAATAGAAGAATCTCAGGTAGTGGGTGTGAGTTATTGAAAACATATGCACAAGACTCTCTCTATATTTTCCTCAAATAAGATAGATGTACTTGTTTTTTCAGAATTAATCAATAACTCACGTACACGACCCAGTTCCAAAATCTAGTGATTTTTGCATTTTTTGATTTTACGTTGAATTTCCAAGAATAATTCAGTCTTCAATCAAACTTAATATTCGAGATCTATCGGAATCAGTTAAAAGGTAACGTTCAAAGAAATGTGACCATTTTCAAAATTTAGTGATTTTTAATTTTAAGTTCATCACTAGATTTTGGTATCGTGTCAGAAAAATAGGCGTCCACTCATTATCTATGTCTTAAGGTTGTAAAAAGTCCACCTATCATTTTCGGATGTAATAATCTTGTTTTATATATGGACAGAACTTTAAAGGCTTTTATATGATTTCCGTCTCTTATATTTCGGAAAGCAAAGAGAATTTGTAAAAATGCAACATAATTTTTCAAATCTTCTAAAATTTCAAAGGGCACTTCGTTGTTTCTAATCTTCTCAAGTGCAGTTTTTGTAAAAGGATGTTCGCTAACGGGATATTTTTTGTGAGAAGATCTATTGATTGCACCTATATGGTATATGCTCCCCATCTCATGACTAAATGCAATTTTATACTTTAGAGCAATTTTTCCCCATAACTCAGAGTCTTCCCATACCAGTAATCCCTCTTGAAAACCCCCAAATTCCGTAAGTACTGATTTAGGAATACAAATTGCCGACGTAGATATTGGCATTTCCTGTAGTGATGCAATCAAAAAATAATTTGACAGCAGCCCTTCCCAGGGAGCAGGAGGAATTTTTTTATACGAAGGTCTTAATCTCTTTCCTTTTACATCACATTTTTCATAGGCCGTGACGTATGCACCAGCTTCTGGGTACTTTTCTCTCAATCTCAATACTGTTTCCAGAAAACTAGGCGTCCACTCATCATCTGCGTCTAAAAAAGCTATGAGATCAGCTTTAGTCTCTTTAATTCCTCTATTGCGTGCTGCAGATACCCCAGCATTTTTTTGCTTGATCAATCGAATCCTTTGTTCTTTAAACCTTTTGATCACTTCAACACTATTGTCTGTTGAACCATCATCTACAACAATTATTTCAAAGTCTTGGATTTTCTGAGCTAATACTGAATTTATTGTCCTCTGAATATGAGGTTCTTTATTGTATAGAGGAATAACTACTGAAAATAACGGCATTTTTATCCCAGCTAGTAATATTTATTTTGCCAAAATTTACAAAATATTTATGTCGTTTATGATAGAACCTAATGATATTGATGCCAACTATTTTTTGAAAATTACGATCATATATATGGAGAATATGCAAATAAATATTTAAGAATCTGTTTTCAGTATGTATACTTAGAAGTTTGTGCTATATATTAACTATCATCAGTAAAAATATTATTTACAAATAAATAAGTAATTATTTATATTACACTTCTTTCAATATTCCTCGATATCTTTAATTATTATTAAATAATTCTATAATTTTTTAGTGCATAAAGCTTTTATATATTCAAAGCAGACTAGAAATAACTACTGCGACAATTTTATAAATTTGTTTGAGAATCAGCGGCTATTAGGTTAAACTAGCTGGAAAAAATACCCAATTGCCCGAAGACTTCACAGAGTCAGTGAAGTTAGATTAATTAGTAAGTAGAAGGAGCATAACTTGAACAAGAATTTATTACGCTTAACAGTTTTCGCTTTGTCCACGTTGTTATTTTCACTGTGGATATTTTGTATATCTAGTAATTGGAATTATATTCAGAATCTAAGAAGCTCAGACCCTCTTTGGCTCGTAAGAGGGGTTTCACCCTGGCTCAATATGATTATTATTGGATATTTATTACTATTTTCAGTTATATTATATTGCGATTTAAAAGGTAAGTTACTTCATCTTACTTTTATCTTTTACTTGGTCTTAGTTACAGACTCGACTCCATACTTTTTATCCACTTCATGTCGTTTTCCCGATACTTTTGGCGTTGTACAAAGTTCGACTTTACTTCCAGAAGTATTATCAAATTCTATTATGCTGTCATATCCCAAAAGTTTCCCTGTTCCTTATATGCTGTTTTATATCATTCATTCATTAGCTGATGTTAACTTATTTTTATTTTCGAGATTTATTTTCGCTCCGCTGGTTCTTGTAGGGATTTTTACCATCTGGTATCTATTTGCAGCTCGTTTTTTTGATCCAAAAGTAGCTTTTATTTCAGTTATATTCGCAATTCCTTCACAAATTATTGAAGTATCAATCACTCCCAATTCCTTAGGAATTATACTAGTCTTAGTTTCATTGTTTTTATGTACTTTAAAGAAATGGAATTTTAGATTTTCGTTTCTTATAATTACGCTTGCACTTGTATTAAGTCACGCAATACACCCTGTTATACTGATGGCATTTCTTGTATTCTTTTATTTTTATATAAAGTTGTTAAAATCAAATGTTCTGGAAAATGTTCTGGATATAGATCCAAAAAAAATTTGTGCCCTTTTTATTCTCTGGTTTACATGGATAGTATCAGATTCTTGTTTTATGGGTACAGGAATCATCAAAACAATAAGTAATATTTTGACGATGGAAAGTAAAAATCTCAATTATACTTCTACATATACAACTGGTTCTGGAAATTTAGTAGCAACTTTTTCATGGATACAAAATTTAACCATGTATAAGTATACATTATACGGATTAATTGTGCTGATTCTGATTATACTTGATATATATATTACAAATTTTAGTCCCTTCAATATAAGCAAAATGAATACGTTAAAAGATCCTAATTTTCTCAAAAAATATTCCTTTTTAATTTTAGCTTTAATCTTGTTATCCTCTACTTTGTCTATTTTGCTTTTTGGGGGTTCGGATACAGAAAATCTAATTAGCCGAACTTTAAATTATTCAATGTTATGCATTTCCTTATATATTGGTTATTCCTTAAATTCATTGAACACCCAATTTAAATTTTCATCCAAAGTTATTAAGGTATTTTTTATTGTTTTTCTGTTACTCATTTTCATAACATATCCCCTTTATTCGTATGGTAAGGATTCTTATATCAATTTCCCTGTATCACAAGAAGTCGGATTTAATTTCTTCGAAAATTATGTGTCTGAAAACAATTCAGATATTAAAAAGGATTACAATTCAGACATTGAAAAGAATTATGATATATTTGCGTACAGCAAATCAGAATATTTTTATCGATTGATGCATGGTACTAATTCAGAAATAATTAGTATGGAGAGATCCGTTATATACAATAATGGGTGGTATTTTTTAATGTTCTCTAAATAGTGAGGCTCTCAAATTCGAAAAAAAATATATTTGGAATTAAAGTCTATTGTGCTTGATTTTGTATGTCTATGTACGTCTGGGGTGTAAGTCCTAATAATTTAAAAATATCTTTCCATATAATTATTACTAAAATGCTATTTACTAAAAGCCAAGAAACGCCAATTCCATTAAGTCCTAACCACTTAACTAGTAAGATTGAAAACACAATTGAAAATATTCCTAAAAAAGAATACATGTAAATTACTGGTTCTATATGTCGTTCTATTCTTTTAATAGAAATATATATAATGTTTAGAGTAAAAGGAATACTTGCAATAGAAAGTATCTTAAGTAAATTAAAAGAGTTTGCGGAATATTCTCCTCCAAAAATTAGTAAAATATATTTTCCAAATAAAAATACTACGACAATTACTGGTAATAGTAACGAGTAAATAAACTTAATTGCTACAATTGGGTCTTTTCTGGTACTATCTTTATTTGAGCCTTCTGCTAGAAGAGAAGTCGCTGTTGATTGAGGAATCATTTGAATAAATGAAGAAAAACACCAAGCAATGTAAAAGTAAGCGTTTTGTTGAGTTCCCAAAATGTTTACTACTAGTAATGGGAGTATATAAGTAGGAATTCCTTCAAATATAATGGATATATAATTCTTAAATGAGTAATTGAATATTTCTTTGAAAATATCTTTTTTGAAACTGGGCTTAAACTTATAAGTTTTATCTATCTTTGAAATAGAGTTAATTCCTATGATACTGGCAGCTAATATCCCCATCCCATATGCGAGATACATCCCAAACAGTCCATACATTATAATTAAGGGAAGTATTAAAATCCTGGGAGTCGCAAATAATATTTGTATTAAGGAGTACTTTGAATATCTTAATGCTATAAAAACACTACTTTGAATAAATGATATACTAGTTGCAACTGTAAATAGTATGAATATAATCATATAACTTATGTTATCTCTTAAAAAAATAAGTTTTGGAGATAATATATCAAGTCCCGCTAAAAATAAAATGCAAAATAGCACTGATACAACTGATGTTATTGTAAGGCAGGAATTTATCATTTGATTTTTATTACCTGTGCTTGGTAGATATCGAATAATTCCTACATCAAAACCTAATCTCGAAAACATCGATATAAGAGACATGCAAGATATAATGGCAACCGCTAGGCCTATCTGATCAGATGAATAAAGCTTTGCAGCAATGATCCAAAAGAAGAATCCAGATCCTGTTCCGAAAATATATGTTAACATCAGGTATATAGAATTTTGATATAAAGAGTCAGAGAAAATTCTCTTAATTTTATTTATTTGTGTTTCTTTGGGTAAAATTAAAATTCCTTCCAGAATCCATTTACTTTTATTATACCTTGCACTCTAAAGTTTATAAGATAGTCAGCTACTCAAAAATTACTCTTAATGATTAAGAGTAAAGTGGCTCTTGAATAAGCTAATTAATTGGATGAATCTACCACCGACATAACCTACGAAAACAGCTGTACAGAATATGAACAACGCAATAATATTCGCAATGTTGATATTAATATTTTTCAGTCTTTCGAGGAAAGAATATTTAAGAAGATAATTTAAAAATTTTGTCTCTGTTGATTCTAGTTGATCATCTATTAATTTTTTTGATTTTCCTATGTTTACTATCGCACAACCGTACGCATAGCATCTTTTCATCAAAAATGAAAAAGATTTACGGAATCTATAGATTTTATGATAGACGATAGCATCTGGAGTATACATTATTTTTGATTCTTTCAACTTATTCAAAATTCTAATACTAAATTCGGTTTCTTCTCCGGTTCTCATAATGTTATCTACCAGACCAAATCTGTCATCAAAAAGGCCAACCTCTTCAAAGATATCACTTCTAAATGACATATTAGAACCGAAATTACTCCTTACACAATGAACTGTGTTTTTTTGGCTTCTATAAGAACAACCCATCGTCCAATAAAACTCCTCTGGAATCCACGTGCATTTACCTGAAATCCATAAGGGTTTCATAGGACCTCCCACACCGACTACTTGTGGATCCTTATATAAAATTACTAAATTAGAAATCCAATCTGCATCTGCGACAGCATCATCATCAATAAACGCAATGATATTCCCAGATGACAGTTTGACTCCTTTATTTCGAGCATTCGATAAACCAGGCAAATTAGAAAAACCTATTTTAAGATTATTTAATGACTTTAAACAATCAGATCTACTGAATCCATTGAATAAATCTAAATTTCTATCGACCACTAAAACAATTTCGATATTTTGATAGGATTGTCTAACCAAAGATTCTATCGTCTCGATAGTATCTAAATACCTCTCCTGTGAATATGAGCAGACTATAACTGATACCTTGATAACATTATCCATTGCAAACGACCCCTCTAGAACCAATCCTCTTCTGCCTGAAAATGTAATGTTATGCTGCATACCAATTGTGTGATTTTTCGACTTCTTCAATTTGGAGGCTAGCTTCTCCTGCATCAGTCAACATTTCGCTTTCTATTGCCATGCCCTGCGCATTGAAGCGGAAATTTCAATTGTTGAAGCGGAAAAAGCGCGAAAACCGCTCTGTGAGTCCGTAATCTTCAGGCCTGCGTGTACATTAGTGAACTTATCTAGGATGGTCTGGCCGATGCGACGGTATACAGGAGTATTTTCATCCAGGCCGTTTATATATCGGCTGCCGTTTACCATCTCAGCCTCGCCTTCAATTATTGGAGCTACTAACTTTGGGATCTCGGCAGGATTATGCTGGCCATCTGAATCCATTGTCACAATTATGTCA
>JBLNBO010000001.1:0-3084 GCA_050260055.1 Ignavibacteriales bacterium | reverse complement strand
ACATTATCTTAAATAAGTATCAATTTAGATTATTTTTGAACCGATATTGAATTACCTGAAACACATAGTATATGATAAACTTTCTCTTTATACATCCCTGCCTAAATGTACATGTGCAATATCGAGAACAAGGGACCAGTATGTCAATCTCTAAATAAGTCCCTTTTATAGCATGAAAGAACGGAAGAAAAACTGGTTCCCCATACTCCTTTTTCATTTCCGCGCCTGGACACTAAGCCTTCAATGGTATTCACTGATTAGTATTTGACAGTATTGGAAAACCAGAAATGAAAACGACCTTACTGCCCAGTGTAATTCGGAGATCAATAGTCAAAAAAAGAGAAGGTGAAAAGCAATTTCATTTTTTGTGTCTGTTATTCAGAGAATTTCATATCCGTCCAAAAGAAAAAAACATAATAAAGTATGAGGAAGCCGGCTGAAAATATTGATGTAATAACAAAATGTTATTGCATCATTTAACGACCGAGAGCTACGGCTCTAAGTTTAATCGTTGCAGCTTCTAAAACTTTCATTTTTTTAGCAGCATATTGTTTTCTCAAAAGCTCTATAGCCATCTCTGTTTCATCTTCTGATCTTCCTTCAAGTACAGCATGTGGTACATTTTTTAAAATTTTTTCGCTAATTTTTTTAATTCCGTTTTGCAACTCTTGATAAAATCCCGATTCTTCAAGGTCCGATTCTGCGCGTATCTTTTCAACTCTTGCTTTTGTACCCTCAACACTACCAGCCATATTTAAAGCAAGATTATAGGCACGGAAAAACTCATTCTCAGCATATTGAAGATCTGTGTATACTTTATCCATATCTGATACCTAATGTATGTTTCAAAAGACTACACATCTTTCATGCTTGTTTCAGAAGCACTTTCATATCTTCTTCGACAGTTGTGTGAGGTCGAATATTGAATTTTTCTACCAGTACTTTAAGGACATTCGGAGAAAGACAGGCTGGAATCGTTGGACCGAGGGTAATATTCTTTACTCCCAGGCTAAGCAAAGCGAGGAGCACAAGAACGGCTTTTTGCTCGTACCATGCAATATTATATGAAACCGGCAGATCGTTTATATCCTTAAGTCCAAAAGCCTCAGCAAGCTTCTGAGCGATTACTACAAGCGAGTAAGAGTCATTACACTGTCCCGCATCGATAACTCTCGGGATTCCTCCTATGTCTCCAAGACCCAGCTTGTTATAGCGATATTTGGCGCAACCAGCCGTAAGAATAACAGTATCTTTGGGTAGAGCTTTAGCAAAATCAGCGTAGTAAGCCCTTTCCTTGTGCCTGCCGTCACAACCTGCCATAACCATGAACCTGCTGATCTTTCCAGCTTTCACAGCATCTATAATTTTATCCGCTACTGAAAGAGCTGCTTCATGTGCAAACCCTCCAATAATTGTACCGCTTTCAAGCTGTTCTGGTGGCTTGCTAATTTTTGCCTGTTCAATCAGAGGTGAGAAGTCCTTTGTACCATCTTCTTTCTCATATATATGAGTAAGTCCTTCAAACCCTACCACCCCTGTCGTATAAATCCGATTTTTGTACGACTCTCTAGGCGGAATTATACAGTTTGTAGTCAGGAGAATCGGACCGTTGAACTTATCGAACTCCTCATTCTGTTTCCACCAGGCATTCCCATAATTACCTGCGAAATTATCGTATTTTTTAAATGCAGGATAGGAATTAGCAGGTAACATTTCTCCATGAGTATAAACATCAATTCCTGTGCCCTTTGTCTGCTCAAGAAGCTGTTCCAGGTCTCGAAGGTCATGCCCACTGATAAGAATTCCTGGTTTGTTTCTAACGCCTATATTAACAGTTGTAGGCTCAGGGTTTCCATAAGTTTCAGTATTTGCCTTATCGAGTAAAGCAAGAGTTAATACGCCTTTCTGTCCGCACTCCATGACAAGGTCAATAAGGTCTTGTACCCCTAAGCTGTCGTCAATGGTAGAAACCAGCCCTTTTTCTATGAACTCGAAAATTGCTTCATCTTTATAACCAAGGATGTAAGCATGGTGAGCGTAAGCAGACATCCCCTTCAATCCGTAGGTGAGAAGTTCTCTCAGGGACCGGATGTCTTCGTTTTCAGTTGAGTGAACAGCAACATCTAAACTTCCTATATTTTCAAGGGTGACTGTAGCTACCGCAAGCAGATCTTTTTCAGTATCTATCATTCCCGAAGGAAGTTTCGCTTTAATTCTGTCCCTGAGTTCAAAACCTTTCTTTATTAGATTTTCAATTTCCTTCTTGTCAAAATTCGTGTTCGTAAGAGTTGCAAAGAAACCGTCTAGAATGAACCTGTCTGTTGCTTCTTCATTTAAACCCGCAGCCCTTGCTTTAAGATTATAGAAAGAAATACTTTTGAGAACGTAGATAAGTTTGTCCTGAAGATCTGCAACTTCCCCTTTCTTACCACATACCCCGTTTTTCGTACAACCCGTTGAGTTAAACGTTTCCTGGCATTGATTACAGAACATATATTCTCACCTTATAGCTGTTTATACATAATCTACCCTGTTTTCCACCATTAGCCTTTATTTAAATTTTAATCAATTTTTAACTTTTAAGATATGTATTAAAGGTATCTCTCTAATATCACATGCATAATCTCTTTTTGATATCAATATGTTCAGGATATCATATAATAAACGATATCAATTCATATATATAAGAAACAGTTTCGAAGTAGGTACCAGGAAATAATTGTTTAAAGGACTAAAAAATCAAATTTGAGGGTTACCCGCACGGTTTCCTGGAAGAGTTTAGTGTCCTTTAATAAGGTTTCCTTAACATAGAGAGCATTCTCAACTCCTGTAATAAGGATCGCAAGAAATCTAATCTCACAAAACGATCAATCTGGAAAAACTGCTTGATGCATGCTACCCCTGATACCTATTACACACTCTAAAGTGTAAAAGGTTGAAAATATCTGTATCCCAGTTAGAGGTGATTCAGACGTACCCTGTGATGTCCTGACCTATTGGAGTACTTTTTCTTATGCACTCTTCCCCATGATTAATCATATCTTCAACCGCATTTTTCAGTATGGAAGGATAGATCTGGCCTAC